>CAVXOE010000017.1:0-561707 GCA_963763365.1 uncultured Alphaproteobacteria bacterium
GCCGATCGGCGGCAAGGTGATCGGATCGTCGCTGACATAAGTATTGGGCTGTAGCCGTTGCAGCGCCGCAAGATAGCTCAGCGGTTTGATCGCCGAACCGGGCTGGCGCTGCGCCTGCGTGGCGCGATTGAGCTGGCTCAGCGGATAGGAGAAGCCGCCAGCCATCGCCAAAATCTTGCCGGTCTTGTTCTCCAGCACCACCGCGGTGCCCTGCACGCTCGGCCGCACGCGGATCTCAGCACGACCGGCACTCTTGGTCTTCGGGTTGCCGTCCGCGACTTTGACGAGCACGACATCGGAGAGCTTGAGCTTTGCGAGGATCGAGCCGTCCGCGGACAGCGGCAGGATGCGCCCGTCGGCCAAGCCGACGCGCCACATCTCGTTTTTGCGGCCCGAAGGCTTTTCGATGACGATGGCGGGCGTCCAGTGGACGTCGTAGAGCGGCAAGCGCGCTTTCGCCAGCGCGCGCTGCCAGAGTGGCCGCTTGTCGGCCAGTTTCTTGCTGTCGGTGGTTTTCTTGCTATCGGCCTCGATCGCCGCGATGGACTTGGCAAGATTGGCCTCGGGCGACACGAATTTGCTCCGCCCGGCACCACGCTCGTAGCGCCAAAGTCCTTCTTGCAGTGTCTCCTCGACGGCGCGCTGCAACGGAACGTTGATGGTCGAGCGAACCGTGTAGGAATTCGCGGTAATCCCCTCGATGCCTGCAAGGGTCTTGGCCTCGCGCGCGACCTGATCGACGAAATGGAACCCGAAATCCCGGCGTGGCCGTTCATACGTGATCAGCTCGGGCATCGGATTGAGTGCCTTGGCGCTCTGCTCAGGAGTGATCACGCTTTCCTCCTGCAGCCGGGTGAGCACGTAGCCCAGCCGCTCGCGTGCGCGTTCCGGATGACGGTCCGGATTGTAGTAGTTGGGCCCCTTGGTGAGGCCGGCCAGCAGCGCCCCTTCCGGCAGCGTGAGGTCCTTCGCTGGCTTGCCAAAATAACTGCGCGCGGCCATCTCGATGCCCCAGGCACTGCGGCCGAGATATGTGGAGTTGAGATAAAGCTCGAGAATCTCGCCCTTGCTCAGCGTCCGCTCGACGCGCGTGGCGACGATCATCTCGCGGATCTTGCGCTCGTAGGTCAGGTCCTCGCCCACGAGAAGGTTTTTGACCACCTGTTGGGTGATGGTCGAACCGCCCTGCGGGCGACCGGATTGCGCCAAGTTGCCGATGAACGCGCGAATCAATCCGCGTTCGTCGACGCCCTTGTGTTGGAAGAACCGCTTGTCCTCGGCCGCGATGAACGACTTCTGCACGTGCTCGGGGATGTCGGAGACCGGCACCCAGACTCGCCGCTGATTTTCCTCGAACACCTCCGCGAACCGCTGCCCCTTGCCGTCGAGCACCACGCTGGCGCCTGGCAGCTTCAGGCCCTTGAGGCGGGTCGGGTCGGGCAGATCATTGGCTGCCTTGTTGTAGAAATCGATCACATCACCGAGGTCGACAGCCGGCTTTTCGACCGCCTCGCCTTTGCAAAACTGCCGGTAGGCGACGTGCAGGTCACCAAAATTGATGCCGCGAAACGCCTTGATCTCACCGGTCATCGCCTGCGGATCGTCCATGGCGGTAGCGATGAGTTCGTCGAGATTGATGTCCTCGATGTCGAACGCCTTGCGCATATGGTTGCAGCCAGCCTGCAAGAAGGCGCTCCACTTCCTGCAGGTCGCCCGCGCGGTCGAAATGCGTCTTCACCGCATCAGGCGCGGTGGTGACCTGGCTCAACGCGAGCGCGGTGGCGAAGATCTTGACGAGGAGCGTTTCCATCGGCCGGTGCGGAAGCTCGGATCGGGCGGGTCAGCAGGCCCCTTGCGCAAACCTACGGGAGAAAATGGGCTTTTTGCGGTGCCGGCGATGCGGCCGGCGGATTTCCTGCGCGTGATGCCCCGCAGCAACAACTTGGCGAATCCCGTCCGCCATCCTTGCTCCAAACTCCTTTACCGAGCGGAAATATCCCATTGAAATTACGTTGAGAAATTCAATCGAAACAGGCTTCGGCGCTTACAGGAACAACCGGCAAAAAAAGGCCGCCCAACCGGGCGGCCTCGTCGTTTCGTGTTGGAACTGAGACCGCGGCTATTCCGCCGCAGGCAACTGAACTGGTTCCACAGCGTTCGCCGCCGCTTCCTCCGCGGCTTCCGCCGCGGCGGCTTTCGCGATCGCTTCCCGCTCGCGCTCCTCCAGAATGAGCGCATCGCGCTTGCCGGCAACCTCGCGCAGCGTGTTCATCATGGCACCGGTTCCCGCGGGGATCAGGCGGCCGACGATGACGTTCTCCTTGAGGCCGTCGAGCGTATCGATCTTGCCGTTGACCGCCGCTTCGGTCAGCACCCTCGTCGTCTCCTGGAACGAGGCCGCCGAGATGAACGACTTGGTCTGCAGGCTCGCCTTGGTGATGCCGAGCAGGACCGGATGCCCGGTCGCGGGCTTCTTGCCCTCTTCCACGGCGCGGACGTTGATCTCATCCATCTCGATCTTGTCGATCTGTTCGCCTTGGATCAAGTCGGTTTCACCCTGATCGGTGATCTCGACCTTCTGCAGCATCTGGCGAACGATCACCTCGATGTGCTTGTCGTTGATCGCCACGCCCTGCAGCCGATAGACCTCCTGGATTTCGTTGACCAGATAGGCGGCAAGTTCCTCGACGCCCTTGATCGCCAGGATGTCGTGCGGCGCCGGGTTGCCTTCGACGATGTTGTCGCCTTTTTCGATCGCGTCACCGTCCTGCAAGTGGATATGCTTGCCCTTCGGAACGAGATACTCCTTAGGTTCCTCTTCCTTGTTGTTCGGCTCGATGATGATGCGGCGCTTGTTCTTGTAGTCCTTGCCGAACCGTATCGTGCCGGAGGTCTCGGCGATGACGGCGGCCTCCTTCGGCCGGCGCGCCTCGAACAGCTCCGCCACCCGCGGCAGACCGCCGGTGATGTCGCGCGTCTTGGCGCTTTCGGTCGGGATACGCGCGATCACGTCGCCTGCCTTCACGATGCGAACCCGGATCGACCGAGATGATCGCATCGACGGCCAGCAGATAGCGCGCCTCGCCGCCGCGGCTGAGCTTGAGCACCTTGCCGGCCTTGTCCTTGATGACGATCGCCGGCCGCAGGTCTTGCTGGCCGCGGGCGGACCCGGTGCGCCAGTCGATGACCACGCGCTTGGCGATGCCGGTCGATTCGTCGAGCGCTTCCGTCATCGACTGGCCCTCGACCAGGTCCTCGAAAGCGATGGCGCCTTCGACTTCGGTGAGCATCGGCCGCGTGTAGGGATCCCACTCCGAGATGCGGCTGACCGCGCTTGATCTTGTCGCCTTCGTCGACCAGCATCCGGGCACCGTACTGGATACGGTGCACCGCGCGCTCGGTGCCGTCCGGATCGAGCACCGCAACCACCATGTTGCGAACCATCGCGACGTTCTGACCGTCCGAGTTGCGCACGATGTTGCGGTTCTTGATCTTGATCGTGCCGTCGAAGTTCGACTCGATGAACGACTGCTCCGAAATCTGCGCCGCGCCGCCGATGTGGAACGTCCGCATCGTCAGCTGGGTGCCGGGTTCGCCGATGGACTGCGCGGCGATGACGCCCACCGCCTCGCCCATGTTGACCGGCGTGCCGCGGGCGAGATCGCGCCCGTAACAGGTGCCGCAGCAGCCGTTGGTGGTCTCGCAGGTGAGCACGGAGCGGATCTTCAGCTCCTGCACGCCAGCTTGCAGGATGGCGTCGACATCCGCCTCTCCCAGCAGCGAGCCCTTCTTGATCACGACCTTGTGCGTGGTGGCATCGCGCACGTCTTCCGCCGTGGTACGGCCGAGGATGCGGCTTGCCAGCGACGCCACGACCGTGCCGGCGTCGATGATGGCGCGCACCTTGATGCCCGCATCGGTGCCGCAATCGACCGTGGTGATGATGCAGTCCTGCGCCACGTCGACGAGCCGCCGCGTCAGGTAACCCGAGTTGGCGGTCTTCAACGCGGTGTCGGCCAGGCCCTTGCGCGCGCCGTGGGTCGAGTTGAAGTACTCGAGCACCGAGAGCCCTTCCTTGAAGTTAGAGATGATCGGGGTCTCGATGATCTCGCCCGATGGCTTCGCCATCAGGCCGCGCATGCCGGCGAGTTGGCGCATTTGCGCGGGCGAGCCGCGCGCGCCGGAGTGCGCCATCATGTAGATCGAGTTGACCTGCGGCTCGCGCTGGCCTTCCACCTTCTTCACCGTGGAGATTTCCTTCATCATCTCTTCGGCGATCTGGTCGGTGGTCTTCGACCAGGCGTCGACGACCTTGTTGTACTTCTCGCCCTGGGTGATCAGGCCGTCGTTGTACTGCTGCTCGAATTCCTTCGCGAACTCGCGCGTCTTCTCGATGATCTTCCACTTCGAGTGCGGAACGACCATGTCATCCTTGCCGAACGAAATGCCGGCTTTGAACGCGTTGTGGAAACCGAGCGCCATGATGCGGTCGCAGAAGATCACGGTCTCCTTCTGCCCGCAGTGGCGGTAGACCTGATCGATCATGCTGGAGATTTCCCGCTTGGTCATGAGCTTGTTCACGACGTCGAAGGGAACCTTCGGGCTCTTCGGCAGCACGCTGCCGAGCATGACGCGGCCCGGCGTGGTGTCATACCAGTAACGGGTGGTTACGCCCTTCTCGTCTGTGGCGTACCAGCGGTACTTGATCTTGGTATGCAGATCGATCGCCTTGGCGTTGATCGCGTGCTCGATCTGCGCCATGTCGCCGAACACCTTGGGATGCTGCTCCTTGGCTTCCTCGCGCATGATCGACAGGTAGTAGAGGCCGAGCACGATGTCCTGCGACGGCACGATGATCGGCTGACCGTTGGCCGGATGCAGGATATTGTTCGTGCTCATCATCAGCACGCGGGCCTCGAGCTGGGCTTCGAGCGAAAGCGGCACGTGCACCGCCATCTGGTCACCGTCGAAGTCGGCGTTGAAGGCCGCGCAGACCAGCGGGTGAAGCTGGATCGCCTTGCCCTCGATCAGCACCGGCTCGAACGCCTGGATGCCCAGGCGATGCAGCGTCGGCGCGCGGTTGAGCAGCACCGGATGCTCGCGGATCACCTCGTCAAGGATGTCCCAGACCTCGGGCTTTTCCTTCTCGACGAGCTTCTTCGCCTGCTTCACCGTGGTGGAGAGGCCTTTGGCGTCGAGCCGCGAATAGATGAACGGCTTGAACAGTTCGAGCGCCATCTTCTTCGGCAAGCCGCACTGGTGCAGCTTGAGCTCCGGACCGACCACGATCACCGAACGGCCGGAATAATCGACGCGCTTGCCGAGCAGGTTCTGCCGGAACCGGCCCTGCTTGCCCTTGAGCATGTCGGCGAGCGACTTCAGCGGCCGCTTGTTGGCGCCCGTGATGACGCGGCCACGCCGGCCGTTATCGAACAGCGCGTCCACCGCCTCCTGCAACATGCGCTTTTCGTTGCGGATGATGATGTCCGGTGCACGCAACTCGATCAGGCGCTTCAGACGGTTGTTGCGGTTGATGACGCGGCGATAGAGGTCGTTCAAGTCGGACGTGGCGAAACGCCCGCCGTCGAGCGGAACAAGCGGCCGCAGGTCCGGCGGGATGACCGGCACCTGGGTGAGGATCATCCACTCCGGGCGGTTGCCGGACTGCTGGAACGCCTCGACGATCTTCAGCCGCTTGGTGAGCTTCTTCTTCTTGGCATCCGAATCCGACCCGCCGATCTCGGTGCGCAGGTCGGCCTGCATCTTCTCGAGATCGAGCGCCTTGAGCATCTCGCGGATCGCTTCCGCGCCGATCAACGCGGTGAAACTGTCCGCGCCATAAAGCTCCTGCGCCTTGAGGTAGTCGTCCTCCGACAGGAGCTGACGGTCTTCCAGCGCGGTCAGGCCAGGCTCGATCACGACGTAGTATTCAAAGTACAGAATCCGCTCGAGGTCCTTGAGCGTCATGTCGAGCAGCAGGCCGATGCGCGAGGGCAGCGACTTCAGAAACCAGATGTGCGCGACCGGCGCGGCGAGCTCGATGTGGCCCATGCGCTCGCGCCGCACGCGCGACAGCGTCACTTCGACCGAGCACTTCTCGCAGATGATGCCCTTGTACTTCATGCGCTTGTACTTGCCGCACAAGCACTCGTAGTCCTTGATCGGCCCGAAGATGCGCGCGCAGAACAGGCCGTCGCGCTCGGGCTTGAAGGTGCGGTAGTTGATGGTCTCCGGCTTCTTGATCTCGCCGTACGACCAGGACAGAATCTTTTCCGGGCTCGCAATCGAAATCCGGATCTGGTCGAAGACCTGAGCCGGCACCTGCGGGCTGAAAAGATTCATAATTTCTTGGTTCATCATCTTCTCCGCTTGCCGACCGAGTCGGCCGCTGAAATTCCAACTTTTTCCGCCGTCATGCCCGGCCTCGTGCCGGGCATCCGCGCCTTGTCACCCGACGCCTTCCATGAGGAAGACGTGGATGGCCGGGATGAAACCCGGCCATGACGCTGCTTACTCCGCCGCCTCGGACGATTCGCCGCCTTGGCGCCCTTGCTTCGAGTTGTGCAGATCGACGTTGAGGCCGAGCGAACGCATCTCCTTGACCAACACGTTGAACAACTCGGGGATACCCGCTTCGAACGTGTCGTCGCCGCGTACGATCGCCTCGTACACCTTGGTACGGCCGGCGACGTCGTCCGACTTCACGGTGAGCATCTCCTGCAGCGTGTAGGCGGCGCCGTAGGCTTCGAGCGCCCACACCTCCATTTCGCCGAAACGCTGGCCGCCGAACTGCGCCTTGCCGCCCAGCGGCTGCTGGGTGACGAGCGAGTACGGGCCGATCGAACGGGCGTGGATCTTGTCGTCGACCAGATGATGGAGCTTGAGCATGTAGATGTAGCCCACCGTCACCTTGCGGTCGAACGCCTCGCCGGTGCGGCCGTCATGCAGTGTCACCTGCCCTGAATGGTCGAGACCGGCGAGATCGAGCATCTGCTCGATGTCGGCTTCTTTCGCACCGTCAAACACCGGGGTCGCGATCGGCACGCCACGACGCAGATTGCTGCCGAGTTCCACCAGGTCCTTCTCGCCCAGCGACTTGATGGTGTCGTCGTCGCCGTAGACCTTCTTCAAGATCTCCTTCAGCGGCTTGGTGTCGTGCTTGCCGTCCCGCGCGTTGTAGAGGTCGACCGCCTGGCCGATCTTCAGGCCCAGGCCGGCACACGCCCAGCCGAGATGGGTCTCGAGAATCTGACCGACGTTCATGCGCGACGGCACACCGAGCGGATTGAGCACGATGTCGGCGTGCGTGCCGTCTTCGAGGAACGGCATGTCCTCGATCGGCACGATCTTCGACACCACGCCCTTGTTGCCGTGGCGGCCCGCCATCTTGTCGCCGGGCTGGATCTTGCGCTTCACCGCGACGAAGACCTTGACCATCTTCATCACGCCGGGCGGCAACTCGTCGCCGCGCTGCAGCTTCTCGACCTTGTCGAGGAAGCGCTGCTCGAGGCCCTTCTTCGACTCGTCGTACTGCTTGCGGATGGCCTCGATCTCGGCCATCAGCTTGTCGTTCGGCGAGGCGAACTGCCACCACTGCGAGCGCGGATACTCTTCGAGCACCGCGCGGGTGATCTTGGTATCTTTCTTGAAGCCCTTCGGCCCCGCAATGCCCTGCCGGTTCTCCAGCATATCGGCGAGACGGCCATAGACGTTGCGGTCGAGGATCGCCTGCTCGTCGTCGCGGTCCTTGGCGAGCCGCTCGATCTCCTCGCGCTCGATCGCGAGCGCGCGCTCGTCCTTCTCGACGCCGTGGCGGTTGAACACGCGCACCTCGACGACGGTGCCCTGCACGCCCGGCGGGACGCGCAACGACGTGTCGCGCACGTCGCTCGCCTTCTCGCCGAAGATCGCGCGCAGAAGCTTCTCTTCCGGCGTCATCGGGCTTTCGCCCTTGGGCGTGATCTTGCCGCACAGGATGTCGCCGGCGCGCACTTCCGCGCCGATATAGACGATGCCCGCCTCGTCGAGGTTCTTGAGCGCCTCTTCCGACACGTTCGGGATGTCGCGGGTGATCTCTTCCGGCCCGAGCTTGGTGTCGCGCGCCATCACCTCGAACTCTTCGATATGGATCGAGGTGAAGACGTCGTCCTTCACGATGCGCTCGGAGAGCAGGATCGAGTCTTCGAAGTTGTAGCCGTTCCACGGCATGAACGCGACCAGCACGTTCCGCCCGAGCGCGAGCTCGCCGAGCTCGGTCGAGGGACCGTCCGCGATGATGTCGCCCTTCTTGACCTGATCGCCCACCTTCACCAGCGGACGCTGGTTGATGCAGGTGTTCTGGTTCGAGCGCTGGAACTTCATCAGCCGATAGATGTCGACGCCCGGCTTGGTCGGGTCGGCCTCTTCGGTCGCGCGCACGACGATACGGGTGGCGTCGACCTGATCGATCACGCCGGTCCGGCGCGCCGCGATCGAGGCGCCGCTATCGCGTGCCACCACGCCTTCCATGCCGGTGCCGACGAACGGCGCCTCGGCGCGAACGAGCGGCACCGCCTGGCGCTGCATGTTCGAGCCCATCAGCGCGCGGTTGGCGTCGTCGTTCTCCAGGAACGGGATGAGCGCCGCGGCCACCGACACGAGTTGCTTCGGCGACACGTCCATGAAGTCGACCTTGTCGCGCGGATATGGCGCGACGTCGCCGGCGTGCCGGCAGACGATCATGTCTTCGGTGAAGCGGCCGCGATTGTCGATCACCGCGTTCGCCTGTGCGACCGTGTAGCGGCCTTCCTCCATCGCCGAGAGATAGATCACCTCGTCGGTGACGCGGCCGTCCTTCACCTTGCGATACGGCGTCTCGACGAAGCCGTACTTGTTCACCCGCGCATAGGTGGCGAGCGAATTGATCAGGCCGATGTTCGGACCTTCCGGCGTCTCGATCGGGCAGATGCGGCCGTAGTGCGTCGGGTGCACGTCGCGCACCTCGAAGCCAGCGCGTTCGCGCGTGAGACCGCCCGGCCCGAGCGCCGAGAGCCGCCGCTTGTGCGTGATCTCGGAGAGCGGATTGGTCTGGTCCATGAACTGCGAAAGCTGCGAGGAGCCGAAGAACTCGCGCACCGCCGCCGCCGCCGGCTTGGCGTTGATCAGGTCCTGCGGCATGACGGTGTCGATATCGACCGACGACATGCGCTCCTTGATCGCGCGCTCCATGCGCAGGAGGCCGATGCGGTACTGGTTCTCCATCAACTCGCCGACCGAACGCACCCGGCGGTTGCCGAGATGGTCGATGTCGTCGATCTCGCCCTTGCCGTCGCGCAGATCGAGCAGCGTGCGGATGACCGCGATGATGTCTTCCTTGCGCAGCACCCGCATGGTGTCGGGCGCGTCGAGATCGAGACGCATGTTCATCTTCACGCGGCCGACCGCCGAGAGATCGTAGCGCTCGGAATCGAAGAACAGCGAGTTGAACATCGTCTGCGCGGTGTCGAGCGTCGGCGGCTCGCCGGGACGCATCACGCGATAGATGTCGAACAGCGCGTCCTCGCGCGTCATGTTCTTGTCGACGGCGAGCGTGTTGCGGATGTAGGCGCCGACATTGACATGGTCGATGTCGAGCAGCGGCAGTTCCTTGTAGCCCTGCTCGATGAGCACCTTGAGATTCTTGTCGGTGATCTCCTCGCCGGCTTCCGCAAAGATCTCGCCGGTCTTCGGATTGACGAGGTCTTCCGCGAGATAGTGACCGACCAGTTCCTGATCGGTCATGCGCAGGGCCTTGAGCCCCTTCTCGGCAAGCTGACGCGCCTGCCGGACGGTCAGCTTCTTGCCGGCTTCGAGCACGACCTTGTTGCTGTCGGCATCGACCAGGTCGTTGATCGCCTTGTAGCCGCGGAAGCGGTTGGCATCGAACGGCACGCGCCAGCCGTCCTTGTACCGCTTGTAGGGCACCTGCTTGTAGAAGGTGTTGAGGATCTCTTCGCCGTCCATGCCGAGCGCGAACAGCAGCGACGTGACGGGAATCTTGCGCCGCCGGTCGATGCGCGCGTGCACGATGTCCTTGGCGTCGAACTCGATGTCGAGCCAGGAGCCGCGATAGGGAATGATGCGCGCCGCGAACAGGAGCTTGCCCGAGGAATGGGTCTTGCCCTTGTCGTGGTCGAAGAACACACCGGGCGAGCGATGCATCTGCGAGACGATCACGCGCTCGGTGCCGTTGACAATGAACGTGCCGTTGTTGGTCATGAGCGGAATGTCGCCCATGTAGACATCCTGCTCTTTGATGTCCTTGACCGACTTGGCTCCAGTCTCTTCGTCGACATCGAACACGATGAGGCGCAGCGTCACCTTGAGCGGCGCAGCGTAGGTCATGCCGCGCTGGCGGCACTCGTCGACGTCATACTTCGGCGGCTCGAACTCGTACTTGACGAATTCGAGCATCGAGGTCGAGGAGAAGTCGGAGATCGGAAATACCGACTTGAAAACGGCCTGCAGGCCCTCGTCGGGCCGACCGCCCACCGGTTCCTTCACCAGCAAAAACTGGTCATAGGATGCCTTCTGAACCTCGATGAGGTTCGGCATCTCTGCGACTTCCTGGATTTTCCCGAAAAATTTCCTAACGCGCTTGCGACCTGTAAATGTCTGCGCTGCCATCTCGCCTCTCTCTGTCGGACCGCCGGGCCGGGACGACTCTCCGGAAGGCCGCAATCCATCGCGACCATCAGGACAGGCGTCGAGGCGCCGCTTTTATGTCGATTCGGCACGCGGCCGAACCAGCCGGGTTTCTGCCGCTACCGGCAGAAATATGAGCGATTCCGGAAGAGTCTCCCCCGGAATCGCAGGATTCTGATCACACTTATTTGAGTTCGACCTTGGCGCCCACCTTCTCGAGGGCGGCCTTGGCCTTCTCGGCCTCGTCTTTCGTGACGCCTTCCTTGACGGCCTTGGGCGCCGCCTCGACCAGGTCCTTCGCTTCCTTCAACCCGAGTTGGGTGAGGGCGCGGACTTCCTTGATGACCTCGATCTTCTTGTCGCCGATCGCCGTCAGCATGACGGTGAACTCGGTTTTCTCCTCGACGGGAGCAGCAGCAGCGCCAGCGGGGCCAGCAGCAACAGCAACCGCAGCAGCAGCAGAGACCCCCCACTTCTCCTCGAGCAGCTTGGCGAGGTCGGCGGCCTCCAGCACGGTGAGGCTGGAGAGGTCGTTCACGATTTTCTGTAGATCAGCCATTGTCCTTGCGTCCTATTGCTTAAAAACCAGTTGAGATTGCTTGTTCACGCCGCCTCGCCCTTGTCGGCATAGGCCTGGACCACGCGAGCGACCTTGGCGGCCGGCGCATTGACAAGCTGCGCGATCTTGGTCGCCGGCGCCTGAATGAGGCCGACGATTTTCGCACGCAGTTCATCGAGCGACGGCAGCGAGGCGAGCGCCTTGACGGCGTTCGCGTCGAGCGCGGTCTTGCCCATCGCTCCGCCGAGAATCACGAACTTGTCGTTCGTCTTGGCGAAGTCGGTGGCTGCCTTCGGCGCAGCGATCGGATCGCCCGAGTAGGCGATCAGGGTCGGCCCCTTGAGCAAGGGGACGATCACCGCTGCGTCAGTGCCTTCGAGAGCGATCTTGGCGAGACGGTTCTTCGCGACCTTCACGGTCGCCCCGGCCTGCTTCATCTGCTTTCGCAGATTCTGCATCTGGGGGACGGTGAGGCCGGAATAGTGAGCGACCACGACGACCTCGGTGCTTTTGAAAACACCGTTGAGCGTCGCGACCAACTCCTTCTTAGCCGCTCGGTCCACTGCAAGCTCTTTCCGGTTGGCGGCCCGCCATCACGTGCGGGAACCGCCGGTTGCGACCAGTCGCCTCGCCTTGAACTTGCCCGCGCATACGACGCGAGCAATCCGCGGCAGGACGACGCTGCTGTTTCCTGCCCCCCAAGCGCGGCACGGCCGCGCCGGGTTCTCGAGGTTCGAACCGGTCGCGAGGCGTAAGCCTCAAAACGGTCTTCCCCATCTGTGCGGGCTGGTGAATTAAGCCGGGTCAAACCCCGGCGCCCGCAGTCTCGGACAGGCTTCACTTCCGGAAACTACCAGAAGCCGCTGGCGCAAAAGGAAAATCGCGATCAACCTCGCTCTCCCTCAGAAATATCCCGCAGGATGTCTAAAAGGGATAAGGTCCTAATCACCATGATTTTCAAAGGGCGCGCATAGGCGCGCCGACTCCCGGGCCGGCACGCCCTGTCGGCTATGTAGCCGCTCGCGTCCGCTTTGCCAAGGGTTATCGCCAAGAGATAGTGAACGGGGCAGGCAACTATTGTCAGGGCTTCGCCTGAGCCTCCCCCGCGCTCGGCTTGGCGGCGGGCTCGCCTTCTGGTGGCTTGGCCGGGGCTTCCCGTTTCGGCTGCGGCAGCCCGTTGTTGACCACCTTGCGCCAGCTCGAATCCGGATCGAAGGCCGTCATGCCGGACGCGATCCCGTTCGTGTTGGGGCCGAGGTCCTTTTCGTAGACCGTACCGTCCTGATTGACGATGAACGTCATCACGCCGGAATTGTCGTACTCGGCCGGATATGCCACCAGCGCGAAGCCGCCGATCATGTTGCCGCGCACGATGTAGTCCACGACGCCGCCGCGGGCGTTCGGACCCTGCCGGGTCAGGACCTTGTAGTAGTAGCCGTGAAACGGCGTCCGGCCTTGCGCGACCCGGTAGCCCTCCGCGGTGGCGCGCGCCGCCCGTTCGCCGATCGGACTTTCGTCGCCCGGCTGCGCCGGCCAGTACAGACCGTCCTTGCGTCCGGGCCGGCTGACGATGCGCTGGGCGTAGACCCCGACGCCCGCGCCGGTGCGGTCCTTTTCGGCATACTCTTCCTGCGCATCGACAAAGGCGAGGCAAGCCTGGATCGTGCT
Source organism: uncultured Alphaproteobacteria bacterium (assembly GCA_963763365.1). Taxonomy (GTDB): domain Bacteria; phylum Pseudomonadota; class Alphaproteobacteria; order Rhizobiales; family Xanthobacteraceae; genus VAZQ01. The sequence goes on from CAVXOE010000017.1 coordinate 12,890, forward strand.
CAGTTCATTGCGGCCGATCCGGCGCTGCAGGATTTCTTCCTTGCCTAACGCCGCGTCGAACCGCCAGGTTTCGTTCCGGCGAATGAGCGGGATCGGAAACGGCCAATCGCTTTCACCCAGGAATAGCGTCGCCTTGTCGCCATCCACCGCGACCCGATTTTTGACCTCATAGGCCTCGGCGAACTTCTTGCGCGTGGCGGTATCGGCGACCTGATCGCCGGATGACGCCAGTTCGGCGCCGTCGGGGCCCAGGACACGCATGATCGCCCTGACGTCGCCCGACTTCGCCGCCGTGGCGAGCGCCTTGGCGGCCGCTTCGGGTGTTTGGAACAGCTGCTGAGCATTGGCCGCCGGGACGACCGCCAGCAGCAAGGCCACTGCGAGCGCCCAACCGACGAAGCGACCCATGCCGGGGAAGCTGTAGCAACGGGCGAATGCGAAGAAATGTCTCATGAACGCCTCAAAAGGTGATCGGATCGTTCCGTGACCTAGCGCCGGCCGCCGCGTCCGCCGGCCCCGGCATGGCGTGCATTGCTGCCGCCGGCGTAACTTTGGTGACCGCGATCGGAATGCGCCTGCGCCGCCCGGCCCGATTGCGCCTGGTCGAACGCGCCTTCGCGCGATCCCGCGGCGCCGCGATTCCCACCCGGATTTCCACCCGGCGTGCGCTCGCCGCGTGCGCCCCGATCGGGTTCCCGCGCTCCCGCTTCGCGCTCCCGATCGCCGAGACCTGTGCGTTCACCGGCGCCGGCGCGTTCGCGCTCGCCGGCATCGGGGCGCTCGCGATTACCGGCATCCGGACGGTTGCCAGCATCCGGACGGTTGCCGGCGTTCGGACGATCCGGGTCGAGCACGCGCTCGCCATCCCGGCCGCGGAAATCCTGCCGCATCTGTTTGCCGGCCTGCAGGTCGGTCCTCGCGTACTTCTGGCGAACCGCGTCGTTATTGTACCTTACCCCTTGGCGGTGATCGGGGTTGTGTTCCCACTTGTTGAAGTTCGCTTCGTTGCGATTGAAGTTGTTGATGTTCTTGTTGGACACGACGTTGATGTTGTGGCCACCCCAGTTGCAGCTTCCCCAGACAGCGTGCCCAACCGCGACGCCCGTCCCGAACGCGATACCGGCCCCCAGCGCGCTCGCGGTGACGTAACCGGGAGGCGGCGCGAAGTAGAGCGGCGGATAGGACGGATAGGGCCATTCGCCATAGACCACCGCCGGCTGATAATACGGCACGTAGATCTCGCTCGGCGATGTCGGCTCGATGACAATGTATTGCTTCTGGTTCTCGGTCTGCACGTTGACAGTCTGCTGACTGCTCGACTGCAGTTTGCCGTTGGCTTGCGCGCGGCCGCGCAGACGCTGGACCGAGTCCATGACGTCCGGCTGCTGTGCCAGCACGGCGTCGCCGACCTTCTGCGTCCAATCGAGCTTGTCGCTCATCATGGCAAGGACGTTTGGAACCTGCACCAGCGACTTGACGCTGTCGTCCCAGCTTTCCTTGGCGAGTGCAGATGTCAGCGCATCGCCCTTCATTCCTCTGTGCGACTTGGCCCAGCGGTCGCCCTGCACCACTTCCATCGGGTAGGTCGATGCCATCAGCACCTGAGCAAGGAGCGGATCGGAATAGAGCGCGATCGGCGCCAGCAACTGGTCGAGCTGCTCGCGCGACAGAAGCTGGTTCGACGAGGTCGACTGCGCCATCGCGCCAAACGAACAGGTCAGAAGCAGCATCGGAATGATCATCAACCGCAATGGCCAAGCCATTATGGGTAGCCTCCTCACCTTGCGTCCTCTTGCTTGTTGCAACGACAACCCGCGGCCGGTTCACGTCGTCGAATCTGTCAGGTCAATCTCGGCTCCTCGATTCGCTTGAGACACAGTGTTAGTCGAGAAGCCGTATGCAATCGATCATACCGGGCGCAATAAGCGTTGATTCAATTGCACGACAGTTCCGGCTCGCGCAATAGAACATGGAGGGATTTTCAGCCTGCAACCGTGGTCGGTCCGTGGTACACGGACATCCTTTGAGCCGATCGTGCCAGCCGCCGCATTGGCTATATTGAAAAGCTCAGCCGCACAATCACGATGCGGCGCAAAAGGGAGGAAAATGTGACCGGCAGCGCCAATCGAATTTGGACCACCCACGTCGGCAGCCTGGTGCGTCCGCCGAGACTCATCGAATTCCTCAAGAAAATCGAAGCCGGCGAACCCTACGACAAGGCTGGATACGAGGCCTGCTTGAAAGAGACGACGGAGGAGGTGGTCCGGCAGCAGGTCGAGGCCGGCATCGACATCGTCAGCGACGGCGAGTTCAGCAAGGGGCGCAATTGGGCCTTCTATGTGCATGATCGTTTGAGCGGCCTTTCGACGCGTCCCGCGACGCCGGAGGAACTCAAAGACCCCATGGCGTCCGTAGGCGGCGGCCAGGACCGTGTCGCCTTTCCGGAATTCTACGCGGAGTACGATCGAGCTTCGGGTCTGGGTGCGCGACTCGGAAGACGCTTCGTGGTCAGCGGACCCCTCACCTACTCGGATACGCAGGTCAAGCGCGACATCGCCAACCTGAAGTCGGCCGCCGCGAAAGCCAAGGCCAATGGCGCGTTCCTGCCGGTCGTGGCGCCGGCGAGCGCGCTTCCCGCCGCCAAGAACGAGCATTACGCCGACGAGAAGTCGCTGCTGTTCGCGCTCGCCGACTGCCTGCACCAGGAATACAAGGCCATCATCGATGCCGGCCTCTACGTGCAGATCGACGACGCGTTCCTGCCCTACATGCACGAGAAGATGGTGCCGCCGATGAGCGACGCGCAGTATCGCGACTGGGCGCAGATGCGCATCGACGCGCTCAATCACGCGCTCCAGGGCATCCCGCCCGAGCGTTCGCGCTATCACATCTGCTGGGGAAGCTGGAACGGTCCGCACGCGTTCGACGTGCCGATGAAGGACATCGTCGACCTGCTGCTGCAAGTGAACGTCGGTCAATACAGCTTCGAGGCAGCGAACCCGCGCCACGAGCACGAATGGACGGTGTGGCAAAGCGCCAAGCTGCCGCCCGGCAAAGTGCTCATTCCCGGCGTCATCAGTCACGCCACCAACATCGTCGAGCATCCTGAACTGGTGGCGCAGCGCATCGTCCGGCTCGCCAAGATCGTGGGGCGCGAGCATGTGATGGGTGGCACCGACTGCGGCTTTGCGCAAAGCCCCTTCGCACAGCGCGTCCATCCGAGCATCATGTGGGCGAAGCTTCGGTCGCTTGCCGAAGGCGCGAAGATCGCAACACAGGAGCTGTGGGGGCGACGCGACGCCGCATGACGCGCACCTGCGATGCTGGCACCATGATCGCCGCGCACAAGACGGCCGCAAGAGCCCTGCGAAGTTCCGGGAGGAACCGATATGACCGACAGTTCACGAGCCTCGATTTCGGACGGCGGACGCCTTGCGTGCATGCGCACCGGCCTCGCCGGTGCAGCGCTGGCTGTTCTCCTGCTCGCGGGCGCGGCATTGGCGCAGAGCGAGACCTATCCATCGCGGGTGATCACGCTGATCGTACCGTTCCCGCCCGGCGGCAGCGCCGATACGGTGATCCGGCCGGTGGCGCAGAAGGTTTCCGACCGCCTCAAGCAGACGATCGTGATCGATAACCGTCCGGGCGGCGGCGGGAATATCGCCGCGCTCGCCACCAAGCAGGCGCCTCCCGACGGCTACACCTTGTTTCTGACCAACATGGGCGTGATGTCGATCAATCCGCAGATTTTTCCGGACCTGCGCTTCGATCCGGTGAAGGATTTCGCACCCATCACGCCGATCATTTCGTTTCCGCACATCCTGATCGTCCCGGCCGATAGTCCGGCGAAATCGGTCAAGGAACTGGCGGCGCTTGCCAAAACGAAGCCGGGCGGGTTGAGCTTTGCTTCGCAGGGCGTGGGGTCGGGTGGGCAGATCCTCGGCGAAATGTTCAAGCGACGGGTCGGCGCGCCGATGGTGCACGTGCCGTTTCGTGGCGCGGGACCGGCCGTGACCGACGTGATGGCAGGCCGCATCGACTTCCTGTTCACGTCCTACATCTCAACGGGCGAACAGGCGGCGGCCGGCAAGGTTCGCATCCTCGCTATCGGCGGACTAAAGCGCACGGAAGCTGTACCTGACGCTCCGACCATGGCGGAGGCCGGATTTCCCGGCCTCGACCTCGACATGTGGCATGGCATGGTGGCGCCCGCCGGAACGCCCGCTGCGATCGTGAAGCGCCTCAACGACGAGTTCATCAAGGCGTCGCGCAGTCCGGATATCGAGCGCATCGTTGCGCAGCAGGCGACCGACATCTTCGTCGCGACGCCGGAGGAATTTTCCAAGCGCATCGCCGAGGACACGTCGCGGCTGGGCAAGATCATCCACGACACGGGGATCAAGCTGCAGTAGGCGCAGCCGATCGTCGAACGCCAAAACGATTTGTCCCGAGCGCTGCGCCGCAGGCCCGGGACAAAATCAACCAATCTCGAGATTTCAGACAGCTACTGCTGCGTCCCGCCCGAACCCAGCACGGAACTCGGCTCGACCTTCACGCCGGGCCCCATGGTCGATGACACTGCGACCCGGTTGATGAAGGTGCCCTTGGCGCCGGCGGGCTTGGCCTTCTGCACCGCGTCGGCGAACGCCTTGATGTTCTGCACGAGCTTCTCGGCCGAGAACGACGCCTTGCCGACGCCGGCCTGCACGATGCCGGCCTTCTCGACGCGGAACTCGACCGAGCCGCCCTTGGCGCCCTTCACGGCGCCAGTGACGTCCATCGTGACGGTGCCGACCTTCGGGTTCGGCATCATGCCGCGCGGGCCCAGCACCTTGCCGAGCCGTCCGACCAGCGGCATCAGGTCGGGCGTGGCGATGCAACGGTCGAAATCGATATTGCCGGCCTGCACCTTCTCGACCAGGTCCTCGGCGCCGACCACGTCGGCACCGGCGGCCTTGGCCTCGTCGGCCTTGACGCCGCGAGCGAACACGCCGACGCGCACGCTGCGGCCGGAGCCGTTCGGCAGGCTGACCACGCCGCGCACCATCTGGTCGGCATGGCGAGGATCGACACCGAGATTCATCGCAATTTCGATGGTCTCGTCGAACTTGGCCTTCGCGCGCTCCTTGACCATCTTCACGGCGTCTTCGATCGAATAGGTCTTGTCGCGGTCGACGCCTTCACGCACGGCACGGGTCCGTTTTCCAAGAGCCATGGCGATCACTCCCCTACCTGAATGCCCATCGAGCGGGCGGAGCCTTCCACCATCTTCATGGCGGCCTCGATGGTGTCGCAGTTCAAATCCTTCATCTTCTTCTCGGCAATCTCCTTGACCTGCGCCTTGGACACCGAGCCCGCGCTGTCGCGCCCGGGAGTCTTCGAGCCGCTTTCGACCTTCGCCGCCTTCTTGAGGAAGAAGGACATCGGCGGCGTGCGCATCTCGAAGGTAAAGGAACGGTCGCCGTAGACCGTGATCACGACCGGGATCGGCGTGCCTTTTTCTTCTTTCTGGGTCTGCGCGTTGAACTGCTTGCAGAACTCCATGATGGCGAGGCCGCGCTGGCCGAGCGCCGGGCCGATCGGCGGCGACGGATTGGCCGCCCCCGCCGGCACCTGCAGCTTGATGTATCCGGTGATCTTCTTTGCCATTCCAACTACTCCTGTCGTTGGCCGCCTTGCGGCCGGTTCAGGGTCCGTGGTGCGGATCTTGGCGGTTGGCGGCCGCCCTCACCTCCCACGTTCTCTCATCCGTCATGCCGGTTTTGGGCCGGCCCCGACGGCAGCTACAACTTCTCCACCTGCGCGAATTCCAGTTCGACCGGGGTCGCGCGTCCGAAGATCGACACCGCCACCTTGAGCCGCGAGCGTGCCACGTCGATCTCCTCGACGATGCCGTTGAAGGACGCGAACGGCCCGTCCGACACCCGTACCTGCTCGCCGATCTCGAACGAGATCGACGACTTCGGATGCTCGATGCCTTCCTGCACCTGGTGAATGATGCGCGCCGCCTCGGCGTCCGAGATCGGCATCGGCTTGTTGTCGGCGCCGAGGAAGCCAGTCACCTTCGGCGTATTCTTGATGAGGTGATAGGCCTCGTCGGTCAATTCCATCTTCACCAGCACATAGCCGGGGAAGAACTTGCGCTCGGCGTCGACCTTCTGGCCGCGCCGCACCTCCACGACCTTCTCGGTCGGCACCATGATCTCTTCGAACAGGCTGTCGAGATGGCGTTGCTTCGCCTGCTCGCGGATCGATTCCGAGACCTTGCGCTCGAAGTTCGAGTAGGCCTGGACGATATACCAGCGTTTGGTCATGCTTTATGCCAGCGTGTGTTTGCGTTCATTCCGCCGGATGTCCTCAACCGCCGACGCCGAGCACGAGCGTCACGACAAAACGCATGATTTGATCCGCCACAAGAAAGAAAATCGATGCGATCGCCACCATGACGAACACCATGGCGGTGGTAATCATCGTTTCGCGACGGGTCGGCCAAGTGACCTTCTGGGCCTCCGTGCGCACTTCCTGCAAGAACTTAAATGGACTTATCGCCATGATTTACGTCGTCACCTCAGATTGAGCCGCGTCACGATCCGACCGCCGGCAGGTTGCCGGCATTCGGCCGCAAGCCCTTGAACAAGTTTGACTTTGGCAGCCTGGCTTGGGCTACGTCTGGCAGGAGTGGAGGGACTCGAACCCCCAACCCCCGGTTTTGGAGACCGGTGCTCTAGCCATTGAGCTACACTCCTCCGGATACGTTTGCGGCGGCCCACCGGTCCGCCGCAGCCTGTAGATGCATGATCGCAGGGCGAATTTCAAGCCTGCCGCAAGCCATTACGGCGATCTCGCCCGGCGCGTGCCCTGCCGCCCCGGAGGCGGTCAACAAGCCTCCACCGGGGGACACCGGCACGGCATTTGCTTAAAATGCTGGCACGTTCGTCCAATTTCCACGGGAGGCGACTTTGACGCTCAAGAGCAAGGCCTGCATCGCCGCAATTTTCGCCACCTTGGCCGCCGGCCTCGCGTCAACCGCCTGGGCGGACGCGCTCGACAACATCATGAAGGCCAAGGTCGTCAAGATCGCGGTGCCGCAGGACTTTGCGCCGTTCGGCTCCGCCGGCACCGATCTGAAGCCGCAAGGCTACGACATCGACATGGCGAACCTGATCGGCAAGGAACTCGGCGTGCGCACCGAGATCATCCCGGTGACCAGCGCCAACCGCATCGCGTACCTGCAAACCCGCAAGGCCGACCTGGTGATTTCGAGCCTCGGCAAGAATCCCGAACGCGAAAAGGTCATCGACTTCTCCGAGGCCTACGCGCCGTTCTTCTCCGGCGTCTACGGCACCAAGGCGGCGGCGGCGGCCAAGATGGAGGACCTCGCCGGCAAGACGGTCGGGGCCACGCGCGGGGCGATCGAGGAGCAGGAACTGAGCAAGAGCGCGCCGACCGGCACCACTATCAAGCGCTACGAGGACAACAACGCCACCATCACCGCATTCATCTCCGGGCAGGTCGACCTGATCGCCACGGGCAACACGGTCGCCGCGGCCATCGCGGAAAAGAGCACCGCGCGGCCGCCGATCCTCAAGTTCGTCATCAAGGACAGCCCCTGCTACATCGGCTTGAACAAGAACGAGCCGCAACTGATCGCCAAGGTGAACGCAATCATCGCCAAGGCAAAAGCCTCCGGCGAACTCGGCAAGATCTCGGAAAAGTGGCTGAAGGCTGAACTGCCGGCGGGCTTCTGACCGCAGCCGCCGGCCTCGCCATGACCTACGAGCTTCAATTCGGCGACCTCCTGCCCTATTGGCGCGTGATCGCCGAAGGCCTGCTGTTCACCGTGGTCCTGACGCTCGTCTCGACGGTGGCGGGAGTGGCAGTCGGCACCGCCGCCGCCTCGGCGCGCACGTTTGGCCCCACCTGGCTCGGCTGGGTCGTCGACATCTATGTCGAGATCATCCGCAACACGCCCTTCATCGTGCAGCTCTTCTTCGTCTTTTTCGGGCTGCCGGCGATCGGCGTGAAACTCACCGAGACGCAGGCCGCCTTCCTGGCGATGACCGTCAACCTCGGCGCCTACTCGACCGAGATCATCCGTGCCGGCATCGAGGCGATCCCGAAAGGCCATCTCGAAGCGGGCGTGAGCCTCGCCATGAACAAATGGGAAGTGCTTCGCCACGTCATCCTCAAGCAGGCGTTCCAGAAGGTCTATCCGGCGCTGTCGTCGCAGATCGTGATCGTGATGCTGGGCTCGTCGGTCGTGTCGCAGATTTCCGCCGAGGACCTGACCTACGCGGCGAACTTCGTCCAGTCGCGCAACTTCCGCGCCTTCGAAGTCTATCTCGTGGTGACGTTGATCTATCTGGCGCTCGCGATCACGACGCGAGCGATCCTGCGCGGCATCGGCCGCGCCGTATTCCCCAAGGCTTGACGGAAGGCGGCCGGACCAATGGCGGACTTCAGCTTCTGGGTGATCCTGTCGAACCTGCTCCTGGCGGCGCGCTGGACCGTCGCGCTCTCGCTTGTCGCATTCGTCGGCGGCGGCCTGGTCGGACTTCTTCTGCTGTTCGCGCGGGTCTCGAACAGCCGCCCGCTTGAACTTCTGACCAAGGTCTACATCGAGTTCTTTCAGGGCACGCCGCTCCTGATGCAGCTCTTTCTGTTCTTTTTCGGCATCGCGCTGTTCGGGGTCGAAGTGTCGCCTTGGGTCGCAGCCAGCCTGGCACTGACCTTGTGGACCAGCGCCTTCCTCACCGAAATCTGGCGCGGCTGCGTCGAGTCGCTGCCACGCGGCCAGTGGGAGGCCTCATCGAGCCTCGCACTCTCCTACATCGAGCAGATGCGCTACGTGATCCTGCCGCAGGCCTTCCGGATCGCGATCCCGCCCACCGTCGGCTTCTCGGTGCAAGTGGTCAAAGGCACCGCGCTCGCCTCGATCATCGGCTTCGTCGAGGTGACCAAGGCCGGCACCATGCTCAACAACGCGACCTTCCGGCCGTTCCTGGTCTACTCGCTGGTGGCGGCGATCTACTTCGCGCTGTGCTTTCCGTTGTCCTGGTTCGCCCATCGGCTTGAGGGACGCTACCATGTCGCTCGTTAGCATCGAGAATTTGAAGAAGAGCTTCGGCCCGGTCGAAGTGCTCAAGGGCGTCTCGATCGAGGTCGACAAGGGCGACGTGGTCGCGATCATCGGCCGCTCCGGCTCGGGCAAGAGCACGCTGCTCCGCTGCATCAACGGCCTGGAGACCTGCGATTCCGGCTCGATCGTCGCCGACGGCTACGAGGTGAGCGGCGAAAAGGCCAACCTGCGGGAGCTGCGGCGCCACGTCGGCATGGTGTTCCAGCAGTTCAACCTGTTCCCGCACCTCACCGCGGCCGAGAACGTCATGCTGGCGCCGAAGGTCGTGAACAAGGTGGCGCAGGCCGAGGCCCGCGAGCTGGCGACGGAGATGCTGGCCAAGGTCGGACTGTCGGACAAAGCCGGCAACTATCCCTCGCAGCTCTCGGGCGGCCAGCAGCAGCGCGTCGCGATTGCGCGTGCGCTCGCCATGCGGCCCAAGGTGCTGCTGTGCGACGAGATCACGTCCGCGCTCGATCCTGAACTGGTGAACGAGGTGCTGCGCGTGGTCGAGCAACTCGCGCGCGACGGCATGACCCTCATTCTCGTCACGCACGAAATGCGGTTCGCGCGTGACGTCGGCACCAAGCTGGTCTTCATGCATCTCGGCCGGGTGCATGAGGAAGGGCCGCCCAAGACGCTGTTCGCCGGGCCGAAGACGCCGGAGCTTGCAGCAGTTCATCGGCTCGATCGGGTAACGATCAAGGTGTCCAATGCGTCATGGCCGGGCTTGTCCCGGCCATCCACGTCTACTGTTGTCCGCTTCAAGTCGTGGATGCCCGGAACAAGTCCGGGCATGACGACAGATAGGCCTACTCCGTAATCGACACCACGACGCCGGCGCCGACGGTCTTGCCGCCCTCGCGGATGGCGAAGCGCTGCTTCTCCTCCATGGCGATCGGCGTGATCAGCTCGACGTCCATCGCCGCGTTGTCGCCCGGCATGATCATCTCGGTGCCCTCCGGCAAGGTGCACTGCCCGGTCACGTCGGTGGTCCGGAAGTAGAACTGCGGACGGTAGTTGTTGAAGAACGGCGTGTGACGGCCGCCCTCTTCCTTGGTCAGGATGTACGCCTCGGCCTTGAACTTCTTGTGCGGCTTCACCGAGCCCGGCTTGCACAGAACCTGGCCGCGCTCGACCTCGTCCTTGCTGACGCCGCGGAGAAGACAGCCGACGTTGTCGCCCGCCACACCTTCGTCGAGCAGCTTGCGGAACATCTCGACGCCGGTCACCACCGACTTCTTGGTGTCCTTCAGACCGACGATCTCGACTTCCTCGCCCACCTTGATCTTGCCGCGCTCGATCCGGCCCGTCACCACGGTGCCGCGGCCCGAGATCGAAAACACGTCTTCAATCGGCATCAGGAACGGCTGATCGATCGGCCGCTCCGGCAGCGGCACCTCACTGTCCAGCGCTTCGTAGAGCTTCAGGATCGCCTCGTCGGCGAACTCGCCCTTCTCGCCGTTGAGCGCCTTGATCGCCGCGCCCCGGATCACCGCAACCTTGTCGCCCGGGAACTGGTACTTCGAGAGGAGCTCGCGCACCTCGAGCTCGACCAGGTCGAGCAGTTCCGGATCGTCGACCACATCGACCTTGTTGAGGAACACCACGATGTAGGGCACGCCGACCTGGCGGGCGAGCAGAATGTGCTCGCGGGTCTGCGGCATCGGGCCGTCAGCCGCCGACACCACCAGGATCGCGCCGTCCATCTGCGCGGCGCCGGTGATCATGTTCTTCACGTAGTCGGCGTGGCCCGGGCAATCGACATGCGCGTAGTGGCGCTTCGCGGTCGAATATTCCACGTGGCTGGTCGCGATCGTCAGAATCTTGGTCGGATCGCGCCGGCCCTGGCTCTCCGACGCCTTCGCCACCTGGTCATACGGCACGAACGTCTTCGACCAGCCCTTGTCCATCGACACCTTGGTCAGCGCCGCCGTCAACGTCGTCTTGCCGTGATCGACGTGACCGATCGTCCCCACGTTGCAATGCGGCTTCTCGCGATTGAATTTCTCTTTGGCCATTTCTTTCGTTCTCTCTGGGTGGACTTCTTATTTCACGCCTCGATTTGCGGCGCGGACCGTTTCAAGGCTCTAGAACCGTTTCAAGGCTCTAGATAAGAACGCCCGGCGCTCATTCCAGTGGCGGAACGCAAGGCCCTAGTTCAGGAATTGGAGCGGGTGAAGGGAATCGAACCCTCGTCATCAGCTTGGAAGGCTGTTGCTCTACCATTGAGCTACACCCGCGAAAGCCACTTGCTCTCGGGATTGGCCCGCCAGCCGAAGCTCCTTAGCGAAGGCTGGTGGGGGAGGCAGGACTCGAACCTGCGAAGGCGTAAGCCAGCGGATTTACAGTCCGCCCCCTTTGCCACTCGGGACACTCCCCCGCTCGCCGCCACGGTCGCACATCGGACCCGCGTACTCCAGCCAGCGGCAGGGCGGGTATATGCGAGGGGCGTTTCCCGCTGTCAACCACGGCAGCGATTTTCGAGACATTGAAGGCGCTTAGGGGCGAGAAACGCTGATTTTGTGGCTGCTAGAGCGGCCAACCTCGTGCCATCTGCGTTCTGCGGCGCGCCGGCGAGGCAACGCCTCTCCGCGCCGTTACGCCCCGCGGACACCCAGCCGTGGCCGGCCCTTCCAGATCAGCCCTTCGTGAACTGCCGGAAGTCGGGCTCCCGGTGGAACCAGAATTCGTAGCCGCCGATCGCCTTCTGCATCGCCACGTCATGGATCGGCTGGTTGAGCGGCACGATCGGCACCTCCTGGATGCAGAGCGCGACGAAGTCTTTCACGGCCTTCTCGTACTCGGCCTTGTCCTCGGTGAACCGGGCGAGGTCGATCAGCTTGTCCATCGCCGGGTTCTTGTAGGCCGAGATGTTGAAGATCGAATTGTTGCCGTGGATGTTCCAGAAGAAATAGTACTCGGGATAGTCGAGCCAGCCGCTGAAACGGTTGAGCACCATCGGCAGCTCTTTCTTATTCAAGGTGGTGCGCCAGTTCGCGCCCGGAATTTTGTCGATGACGACCTTGACGCCGATCTTGCCGAGGCTCTCCTGGATGAGCACGGCCGTCGGCTCGCCGACGGTCGCGGTGCCGACATCGAGCGAGAACGTCGTCTCAAGCCCCTGCGCGAAGCCCGCTTCCGCCATCAGCGCCTTCGCCTTGTCGAGGTCGGTGCGATACGGGAACGCCTGCGGCCAGGCGGCCTGCTCGACGCTCGCGCCGCCGCCATACATCGGCTTGGCGCGACCGAAGAACGCACTCGACTGGATCTGCTCATAGGGCATCGCCCAGGCGATCGCCTGCCGGAGCTTCACATTGTCGAACGGCGGGCGCGAGGTGTTGAGCGCGACGTACCACAACGCGTTCGGGATCGGCACGCCCACGACCTTGAGCTTGCCCTCCTTGATCATCTGATCGAAGTCCTTGGGCGGGAAGCCGGTCGAGAGGTCGGCGTCGCCACGCTCCAGCATGGCGCGGCGCGTGCCCGCCGACGGCACGTCGCGCGCGATCACGCGCCTGATCTTCGGCAGCGGACCGCTCTTCCAGTTGTCGAAGCGCGCCAGGATGGTCTCGCTGCCGGGCTTCCAACTTTCGACCCTGTAGGCACCGCCACCCGCCTCGTTGGCCTTGAGCCAGGCAAGCGCCCACGGATCGGCTTCGGTCGCGTTCTTCTTCGCGAGCGATGAATTGATGACGAACGGAACGACCACCGCGAGGTTGAACATCAGCATCTTGTCCTTGCGGACGAAGTCCACCCGGAAGGTGTTGTCGTCGACCACGACGAACTGATCGGGCTTTTCGAGGCTGCCGGCCGACATCTGGAAGGTCGGGAAGCCGCCGACCGAGACCGAACGGTCGAACGACCACTTCACGTCCTTGGCGGTGACCGGCGTGCCGTCGTGGAAGGTCGCGTCCTTGCGCAGCTTGAACGTGCACGACATGCCGTCCGAAGCGACCTGCCAGCTCTCCGCGAGTTCGGGCGTGAGCGTGCCGCGGTCATAGGAGACGGTGCCGTCGGGCAACGTCTTGGCCGCATAGCTCATCAGGCGGTCGTAACAATTCCAGGCGAGCCCGTTGACGGTCTGGTTCGAGCCGACACCCTGCATGTCGAGGCTGTTGGGACCAAGCTCCTGAACCACCAGCAGCGTCTCGGCACGGCTCTGCGCAAAGGCGGGCGAAGCACGGAACGACATGGCGGCGCCTGCGGCCAATGTCGATTGCAGGAAGGCGCGGCGATCGAAGTGACCCGGGCGGAACGACATATGGCTTTCTCCAATGCGTAAGATCGCGTCAGGCTGAGCAAGCTGGATGCCAGCAGGATCAGAAAGCCGCCGCCCGCCGGGGTGGGTTCGGTAAACCCCTGCGCCGCGATGTAAATTCAGCGAAAAGCGCGGCCGCAGCCGAGCTCGCGGCGATGGTGATCCGGCGCTTTCATTTCCGGCCGCCGAATTTTGGTGCAGCCGGATGCCTTGATATTGAGCCGCCGGCACGGGACTGTGGCAGCAACGGTCGAAGAGACCGCAAGGACCGCAGAGAATGCCGCATCGGCCTCACGACCGGCTGCCATCGGGAGCCAAGCCCGGCGCGACCCGGCAACAGTTGGAGCGCCGCGAGCGCTTCACGCGCGCGCGCCGCGAGGCGCTGCAGCCCGACGGTCCAGTGGCACTCTACGGGTGGCACACCGTCACGGCCGCGCTGGCAAATCCGGCCCGGCGCATCCGCAAATTGCTCGTGACCGAGAATGCGGCGCGCCGTCTCGCAGAGGAGCACGTGCCGTCGCCGGTCGATCCGGAAATCGTGCGCCCCGGCGTGATCGCCGAACGGCTGCCATCCGATGCCGTGCATCAGGGCATCTACGCTCGAAGCCGATCCCCTCCCCTCGCCCGAGATCGAGGAGATCGAACCCGCAGGCGTCGTGCTGGTGCTCGACCAGATCACCGATCCGCACAATGTGGGAGCGATCCTGCGTACCGCCGCCGGCTTCGCCGTCGCCGCGATCGTCACAACCGCACGCCACAGCCCCGAAGCCACCGGCGTGCTGGCGAAGTCCGCCTCCGGCGCGCTCGAATATGTGCCGATCGTGACGGTGCAGAATCTCGCCCGGGCACTCGATGGCCTGAAGGAGCGCGGCTATTTCGTCGTCGGCCTCGACAGCAGTGGCGAAGGCGACTTCGACAGCGTGCCGCTGCGCGCGCCTCTCGCGCTCGTGCTCGGTGCGGAAGGCAAAGGGCTGCGCCAACTGACCCGGGCGACCTGCGACGCGGTCGCGCGGCTCGATCTTCCGGGACGGATCAAGAGCCTCAACGTCTCGAACGCCGCAGCGCTCGCGCTCTATGTCGCGACCAGGCGGCTTGCTGCGAGCAAGCCGCCTGACGCCACCTGATATGTTCACTCCGTCCCGTCAGCGGATCGGACGACGACCCACCGCGACGCCACTGACGCGCACCGGACCGCCGCGATAGATGGCGCGGCGTGGACCGTATCCGCCATAGACCCGGACGCCGGGACGAGCGAAGTATCCGCGCCGGTACGGATACGGTCGGCCGATATAGCCGCGACCAGCCCAGCCACGATTGTAGCCGGGCCCGCGATAGTAGCCGGGGCCACGATAGTACCCGCCGTAACCGAATCCGGGCTCGGTGTCGCCGGCAACATAACCCACGTACGGGTAGCCGATCGGTGCGACCTGGTCGCCCTCAATAAAATTGCGCTGCGTGACATACGCGCCGGGTCCGGAATAGACCGGTCCCTGGTTCACCACATACATCTCCGGCATCGGGGCCGCGCAGCAGCCGGAGACCGCCGGCGCCGCAAAGACGGGCGCAGGTGCCGCGCAGCAGGGACTGACCGGCGGCGCAAAGACGACCGGCGCCGGCGCCGCGCAGCATGAACTCACCACGGGCGCGCAGCACTGCGCCGCCGCCTGGGCGATCGCCGCGAGCATGACGGCCGCACCAATAGCAAGTACGCGAAACTGATACTTCAACATGACACTCCTCGACTTGGTTGGCGTTCGACAGTGAATAATTGCGTTGGACGGTGAATGAGGCTCGCGACTGCGTTCTGCTGCCCTCAACGGTGTGGACGCGGCCCCGGACGCCCCGGGCCGCCCGGACCACCTGGCCCGCCCGGACCACCCGGCCCTGGTCGCCGGCGCCCGCCTCCCCACCAACCTCCGCCGTTGACGCCGACATCGATGTTCATGGGGTAAGGGTTCGGGGTATCGAGCGTCGCCGGAGACGGGTCGGAGGCTGCGCCCCAGCTTCGGTAATAGCTCTCGCCGGGACGGGATTGGGCGCGGCGCGGCACGACCTCGAGGCGGCCATATCCCGGCTGCCGTCCTGCGCTCGGAAAATAGGGAGACGGGTAGTACGGCGCCGGCAGCACATGCGGGCCGCCGACAATGATCGGGTTGACCTGGGCCGGGCGGTCGAGACCGAAGTCTCCCTCCACGATCATGTAGGAGGCGTCGAATCCGAGCGGATTGACGATGACCGGGATGCCGCGTTTGCCAGGGACGACGAACCAAGTGCCGTCGGCGGCCGTGGCGGTGCCCGCTACAGACCCAAGCAGAAGAAGCATCAATGTGACGACGCACGCACGCATCGGACGACAGTTCCCAGTCCCAATGCGTGCAATCTTGGCTGAGTGTTCTGCTCCGCCGGTTAACCTTGTACGGAAATTGTCTGATAACATTAATGAATTGCTACCAGCCGGAAAACCGGCCGTTTAACAGCCAGCCGGCACCTCGCGTCGGCATCGCGTTGAGTGTAAGTGTCCCGCGGCGACACACCCGCGATCGTTGCCGCCGCCGTGACGGTCGCGCACCGGGCGTGCGAGAGAGGGTCTGATTCTCGTCGCCTGCAAGGGCTGAGATTCGAATCATGCTCGCCCGAACGAGAATCACAGTAGCTGCAGCAGGGCCTCCGCCACGCTGAGAAGCATATCGAAGATGTCGTCCAGGGTCGGCGTCATGAGTTAAGGCTGCCGTCGCCGTCCGGCGATTCTTGGGCAATAGGGCATCGACAGCCCATTGTCCCCTGCGGGGTCAGCCGCTAGTGCGCCGCATGTTGGATTCCACCGCCTCGGCACGCCCATGCCGTCCAACACGCTGCCGCAACTCTACCCAAGCGCCATTCCTCGGGTCGACGCCACGTTCCTCGCCACGCGGAAGCGGAAGGCCGGCGAAGATTGTTTATTTTGCTGTGCACTTGCGGCAAAAACGACACATCGAAATGCGCCACATGGCGAAGCGAGCGCCAGCGGTCCAAATCAGGGGCCGAATATCGGAAATGAAACAGTTCGCCGGGTTAGCTCAGCGGTAGAGCAGCGGTTTTGTAAACCGTTGGTCGGGGGTTCAAGTCCCTCACCCGGCACCACTTTTTGCCTGATGGCCGGGTGAAACGAGCCGCCCGACCGGCGTCGACCGGCCGCAGCCGTGGCCGTTTCCCGCGCCGGACGCAATGCCCGCGTCAGATCCGCGGTTTGAGCCGATCGGCCGCGTCACCGAAAGCGTCTGCGAGAGCGTGCAAGGCCTTCGCGCGCCCAAGTGAGTTCAGCGCCGGATCGGTCAATTTCTCCGGGCTGAGCGGCTCGGGCAGTTCGGCGATATGGGCCGTAATGTCCAGCCTGCTCTCGACCTTTTCGAGGAACACAGGGCCGCTACCCTCCAACTGCCGCGCCTGCGTTTCCGCCTGCTCGACCAGCCTGTCGACTTCCGACTTCAGATCGATCGGCTGCCGCAACTGATACTGCGTGGCGATCATCTGACATCGCCAGACCCACTGCTCCACCAGGCCCCCTAGAACCGCCGCGTTCATGGATCCCCTCCATGGCGTCCGACCAGCCGAATCGGCTAATCTGTGGATAGTTTAACAGAACCTGTTCAGATGTAACGTATTGCGAAAGTGAAGCGAGTAATGCGAATCAGGAAATGTCTCTGTTGCTTATATTTGTAACTGGATGTGTTGTATTGGCGCGACAGTCGCGCGCCAAAGCGTAATATTTTGTCCAGATTTTACTGCTCGACCCGGGCGAGGGCCTTCCCCGCTCTGTTTATCGTATTCTGTGACGGCAAAGCGCGGCGAGCCGCGGATCGGCGGCGCGTCTTACCGTCCGCGCTCGCCGGAGCGCGAGGCGACCGGTGCCGCCAGCGGCAAATGTTACTGCTTGGGAATGCCCGCAGTCTTGATGACGGCCGCCCATTTCTTGATGTCACCTTCAAGACGGGCCTTGAGCTCCTCCGGCGTACTCGCCTTCGCTTCGATCCCAAGGTCCGCGTAACGCTGCTTCACGTCGGGCAGCGCCACGACCTCGTGCAGCACCTTATTGAGGAGCGCGAGCACCGGCGCAGGCGTCGCCGCCGGCGCGAAGACGCCGTTCCACGACGTCACCTCGTAGTCGAAGCCGCCCGCCTCCGCGACCGTCGGCACATCCGGCATGAACGGCGAACGCTTGGTGCCGGACGCGGCAAGCGGCCGGAGCTTCTTGTCGGTCAGCGAACCTTTCAGCGGCGCATAGAAGTCGACCATGAGATGCACGTCGTTGCGCAAGGTTGCGACGATCACCTCCGGCGTGCCGCGATAGGGGATGATCTGAAAATTGAGGCCGGCGGACGACTTGAACAATTCGGCCGCGAGATTCTGCGTGCCGCCGACGTTGATGGTGCCGACGTTGAGCTTGCCGGGCTGCGCGCGCGCGGCCTTGATGAAGTCCTGCAGCGTCTTGAACTCGGAATCCGGGTTGGTGCAGAACACCAGCTCGAAATACCCGATGGTCGAGATGCAGGCGAACTCCTTCACCGGATCGAACGGCAGCTGATTGTAGATCGCCACGCTGATCGACGTGCCATTGGTCACGAGCCCGACGGTGTAGCCGTCGGCCGGCTGCGAGAGCACGGCGCGCGCGGCGGCAATGCCGCCCGGTCCTGGCTGATTTTCCACGACGAAACGCTGGCCGAGCTTGTCGCCGAGCTTCTCGGCCGCGAGCCGTGCCGTGATGTCGGCAACGCCCGCGGGCGCGAAGGGTAGAACGAACCGCACAGGCCGGCTTGGATAATTCTGCTGGGCATGCGCAAACCGCGGCATCGCCAGTGTCCCGGCAGCTGCCATGGTAGCCGCAGAGAATTGCCGTCGCGTGATGCGGTTCTTGCTCATGTCCGCTTTCCTTCTTGATCTGCAGCGATGCGTTGAAGCCCGTTCGCGCGGCTGATGAAGCACGCCGGGCAGACCGGTGCAACACGATGAAAGGTCACACCTTCTCCTCGATCACGCTGGCGCGCACATCGTCCTCGATCAGCCGCCAGATGTGATCGACATAAGGCACGAATTCCTTGGTGCGCTTCATCGCCAGCGTACGCGGCCGGGGCAATTCAATCTTCACGTTCTCCAACAACCGGCCGGGGCGGCGCGCGAACACCAGGACGCGGTCGGAGAGGAAGACCGCTTCGTCGATCTGGTGAGTGACGAAGAGAACGGTCTTCCGCCCCTCCTCCCAGATGCGCAGCAACTCAGTCTGCATGATCTCGCGAGTTTGCGCGTCGAGCGAGGAGAACGGCTCGTCCATCAGCAGGATTTCCGGATCGATGGCGAGTGCGCGCGCGAGATTGACGCGCTGGCGCATGCCGCCGGACAACTGGCGCGGGTGATATTGCTCGAACCCTTCGAGGCCGACGAGCTTGAGCAACTCCATGGTCCGCGCGCGCCCAGCCGGACCGACACGCCCGGCGACCTCGCGGCCGATGACGGCGTTGGAATAGACGGTGCGCCACGGCAAGAGGTTGTCGTTCTGAAACACGAAGCCGCGGTCGCCGCCCGGACCGCGCAGCGCGCGGCCATCGAGCAGCACCTCGCCCGCGCTCGCGCTCTCCAATCCGGCGACGATGCGAAGAAACGTGGTCTTGCCGCAGCCCGACGGGCCGACCACGGAAATGAACTCACCACGCTCGACCGCCAAATTGATGTCGTGCAGCGCGAGCAAATCCCCGAACGACTTGCCGAGATGCTGGATCGCAAGCTTGGGGGCCATGCTCAGTCCTTGGTCCAGGGCACCAGCCGGCCCTCGAGCCAGGTGAAGCCCGCCGTCATCACGATGCCGGCAGCGGCGAGCACGACAACACCGGCGAACAGCTCCGGCATGTTGAAGGCGTCCGCGGACGCGCTGATGAGGCGGCCGAGCCCCGCGCGCGAACCGAACAACTCGGCTACCACCACGCCGATCAGCCCGCGCCCGATCCCGAGCTTCAGGCCCGCAAGGATGAACGGCACCGCGGACGGCAGCGACACCTTCAAGAAGATCTGGCGCGGCGACGCGCCGAACGAGCGCAGCATTTCGACCAGGCGCTCGCTCGTGGTGCGCAATCCTGCCTCGGTGTTGATGGTGACCGGGAACAGCACGAGGAAGATGACCACCAGCACCTTCGACCAGATGCCGATCCCGAGCCATAGGATGAACAGTGGCGCAAGCGCGATGGTCGGTGTGGCATAAAGGCCGGAAATCCACGGCTGCAACGCGCGCTTCATCACGGCGCTTTCCGCCATGGCAAAGCCGACCAGCACGCCCAGCACGCTGGCGATCACGTAGCCGAGCGCAAACTCGATCGCGCTGACCCCGAGGTGGCGCCACAGTTCGCCCGTTTCGGCGAGCGCCACGATGGCGGCAAGAATCTGCGTCGGCGCAGCAAGAAACAGCGCGTTCGCGACCAGGAAGCGGCTGACCAGCTCCCACAGGAGCAGGCCGCCAAGAACCGATACCAAGCCGGCGAAATAGAACCGACGCCCGCTCCTGGCAGGCGCCACGCTTTCGCGCCGCTTCACAGCCTCCTGCACCGGCACCCCTTTTGCTCCGGATTTCGGCTAGTCGCCGAGTTGGGTCACGCCTGGGAGCACAAACCGACCGACGTCGGTTGAGCCTTCCACGTCGCCCAGTTCCTTGAGCGCTTTCAGCAGCGCGCCCATCTTCGCTTTCGAGACCTTGCCGGTGTTTTCGAAGAACTCATTCTTGTGCAGGAAGTCGTAGGACTTCTCGACATCCGCCTGCTTGAGCTTGCCGGCGTCCACCATGATCTTGATTGCTTCGTCCCGGTTCTTCGGATCGGAGAACCACGCCATGCTCATGTTGTGGACTTTCAGCACCTTGTCGAGCCGCGCCTTGTTCGCCGCCGCCCAGGCGCGGCTCACCACCGCGCCCGCAAACGGCAGTTCCCTGGCATAGTCGATCGTCAGACCGAGACTGTTGAAGCCCGCGGACTCGGCGTAGAAGTTGAACGGTGGGAGCAGAATGGCCGCATCGACCGCGCCGCCAGTCAGCGCCGAGAAGCGCGCCGAGGTCGCACCGGCGAACACGGTGTCGTAGTCGCCGGGTTTGACACCGTTCGGGATCGCCATGCGCTCGAGATAGATACGGGTGATGTCCTTCGGCCCGCCGATCGAAATGGTCTTGCCCTTGAGATCGCTCCAGGTCTTGATCGCCGGCTTGGCGAGCAGCGCATAGGGCGGCGCCTGCATTTCGATGCGCACGATCGCGATCGCGCCGCCCTTGTCGATGGCGCGGATCGGATCGGCAAGGCCGGTCGACAAGGCAAGGTCGAGCGAACCGGCGGTGAGTTGTTGCACCAGCGCGGCACTCGACTGGATGAACACCATGTCGAGCTTGAGGTCCTCGGCCGCGTAGTAGCCCTTGTTGAGCCCGATATAGACCGGCCAGTGGGTCGCCGACACGGCGCCGACCAGGCCGACCGTCACGGTGTCCGCCGCTCTTGCCACGGTCGAGGCGAGAAGCGTTGCCGCCGCCAGCAATGCTCCGGCGAGAACGCTTGCTGCATGTCGCTCTATTCGTCGCTTGCGCATGATCCGCTCCTTCATCGCTTGCCCAACTGCGCGAGATAATGCCGCGCGATCTCGCTGCCGGTCGCCTTCCACACCCGCTCGTGGTTGCAGATGTAGCCGAGCGCCGCATCGAAGGCGTCGATGCGATGCGGGACGCCGGTGAGATAGGGATGCAGCGCGATCGCCATCACGCGCCCGGATTCCGCGCCCTCGCGATAGAGCACGTCGAACTGCCGACAGATCATGTCGCGGAACTCTTCCGCGGTGCGGTGGAATTTCTCGAACACCGGCTTGTCGTTGATCTCGTGGCTGTAGGGGATGGAGACGAGCCGGCGGCCGCCGTCGAGGCTCATGACATAGGGCTGATCGTCGTTGGTCCAATCGCAAACGTATTCGCAGCCTTCCGCGGCCAGGAGATCGGGCGTATCCCAGGTCTCCTGCAGCCCGGAGCCGAGCCATCCGGCTGGCCGCGTGCCGGTTGCCTGCGCGATCGTCGTGAACGTGCGGTGGATGATGCCTTTTTCCTCGCCGGGCGGCGCTTCGTTGAGCCGCCGCGTGTTACTCTCGCAATGCCCCATCCATTCCCAGCCGAGCTTCTGGCCCTCCGCGATGATCTCGGGGTGCTGCGCACAAAGATCGCTGTTGAGCGCGACGGTCCCACGGATGCCGTGCCGCGCGAGCACACGCATCAGCCGGAACACTCCGACGCGGTTGCCGTAGTCGCGCGACGACCAGGTCGGAATGTCCGGCACCGGGGCGCCCGAGCCGCCCGAGCCCGCCGGGACTTTTTCCATCAACGAGAAGAACTCGATGTTGGGGATCACCCAGAGCGCGACGTGAGCACCGTTCGGCCAGCGCAGCGGCGGCCGGTGGATGATCGGCGAATACGGAAACGGGCCATACGCAGCGGGCTTCATGCCATATCCTTGAACTCTTCAGCTTACGCTGCCCTCATCCTGAGGAGCGAGCGAAGCGAGCGTCTCGAAGGATGGACGCACGCACCGAATCTGCGGCCATGCTTCGAGACGCCGACCTGCGGTCGGCTCCTCAGCATGAGGCCGTGAGAGGCCGAGCAGCGGAACGTCATCAGCTTGCCTTCTTCACCGCGAGGCCGTCGAGATGACGGACCACCTCATCGACATGCATGACGTCGCAGTATTTGTGGTGCATGTCGAACAGGTTGACCTTGTGCGACAGAATGCTGCGGTCAAAGCAGCACTCTTCCACCAGCACGACGTGATAGCCGTGCGAGTAGGCGTCGACCGCGGTGGCGCGCACGCAGCCGGAGGTGCTCTCGCCGCAGATGATCAGCGTCTGCACGCCGAGCTGCGTGAGGTGCGCGGTGAGCGGGGTGCCGAAGAATACGCTCGCCCTCTGCTTGGTGAGCACGACGTCGCCCGGTTGCGGTTTGAACTCCGGCCGGATCGCGAAATCGGACGCGTCCATCGGCGGCTTGTTGCGCTTGGTCGCGGTGACGAAGCTCGGGCGGCTTTCGGCACGCACATCGCCGGTTGAGTAGAAGATCGGCAGGCCAGCGGAACGCGCGGCCGAGAACAATCGCTTGGTCGGCTCGATGGCCGCGTAGGCGTATTCGCCGCAGGCGTTGGGAAATGACTTTGCGAGCTTCGCCGGCGGTTCCGCGCCACCGCGGTAGACCAGTTCGTAGAGATCGACCGCCAGCAGCGCCGGGCGCGGAGCCGACGTAGATCTTGCGGCGGTAGGCGGCGTAGACCTCCAGCACGTCCGGCGTGATCACATCCTTCCAGCAATGGTCTTCAAAATCGTCGGTCATCGCGAACTCTCCCGTTGCCAGCGAGTATGCAAGATCAAGGCCGCGTGACGGCCGGATCGAGCGTAGCGGGGAGTGGAGAGGATGTACAATTTGATCTAAGGTCGCGGGCGGAACGAACACGAACGGCGAACAACGCCGGCACAACGTTCCAGGGAGGACGACTTGCACGCACTCACAAGGCGTTCGCTGATGGCCGGCGCAATGGCAGTGCCGTTCGCCGCCCGAGATTTCGCCCATGCGCAGACCGGCGTCATCAGAATCATCGTGCCGTTTCCGCCCGGCGGCACCGTCGACCCGATCGCCCGCATGGTTCAACCCGGCCTGCAACAGCGGCTGGGCGCCACCATCATCATTGAGAACAAGCCGGGCGCGTCCGGCAGCCTAGGCACCGCCCTGGCCGCGAAGTCGCCGCCCGACGGCAGCAACTGGGTGTTCGTCTTCGACACCCACGCGGTCAATCCGTTTCTGCAGAGCCTGCCGTTCGATACCGAGAAGGACCTCGAGCCGGTGCAGCTGATCGGCACGGCGCCGAATATCGTCAGCGCGCATCCCTCGCGGCCGTTCAAGACGTTTGACGATGTCGTGGCAGCGGCGAAGGCCAAGCCGGACACCATCACATACGCATCGATCGGCAATGGCAGCCTCGGCCACCTGACCGGAGTGCTGCTGTCGCAGCGCGCAGGGATCAAGATCGTGCACGTACCGTATCGCGGCGGCGGCCCGGCCATGAACGACGCCATCGCCGGCCACGTCGACCTCTTGATCGGCAGCGCCGCGCTGGTGACGCCTCAAGTCAAAGCCGGAAGGCTCCGCGCACTGATGCAGACCGGCAAGGCCCGCATCTCGGCGCTGCCGGAGATTCCGACAGCGATCGAGAGCGGCTTTGCAGGCTTTGAGTCGTATGCCTGGTGGGGCGTGTTCACGGCAACCGGCACACCCAAGGGCACGATCGAACGATTCAGTGCCGCGTTGGCAGAAACCTTGCGCGAGCCCGCCATCAACACGCAAATATCCGACAACCTGCAGATCACCATGCGGCTCGGCGGTCCCGAAGAGGAACGAGCATTTTTATCCGAGCAGATGAAGCTCTGGGGTCCGGTCGTGCGCGAGCACGGCATCAAGGGGGAGTGATGCCGGGGAAAGCCGTTGGCGCAATCATCGCGACGCGCCGGGGCTTTCTTGCATCCATCGCGGCCGCGACGGTTGTCGGCGCGACGCGGGAGAGCCGCGCGCAAGCTCTGCCGCACCAAGCTTGGCCGCAGAAGCCCGTGCGCGTCTTTGTCGGCTTTGCACCGGGCGGGAACTCCGACCTCGTGGCACGCCTCATCGCACAGCGGCTGAGTGAGCGGCTCGGCCAGCCGTTCGTGGTCGAAAATCGTGCGGGAGCGAACGGGACGCTGGCGGCCGAGGCGACCGCGCGCGCTGCCGGCGACGGCTATACGCTGTTCATGGCGGCGCTGCCGCACCTCGCCATTGCGCCCGCGATGGGAAAGCTCGGCTATGACCCGGTCAAGGATTTCACCCCGATCAGCAACGTCGGCACCAATCCGTTCGTGCTCGTGGTCCACCCGAGTTTCCCGGCCGGAACGCTCAAGGAATTCGAGGACGAGGTGCGGCGGCAGCCTGGCAAGATCGCGTATGCGTCCGGCGGCATCGGCAGCCTGACCCATCTCTCCATGGCGCTCTATCTGAAGCGCGCGGGGCTCGACATGATCCACGTACCGTACAAGGGCGGCGGTCCCGCTTCGACCGACGTGCTTGCCGGCCACGTCAAAGTCTACTTCAGCAATCTTTCCGCTATCGCCGCGCAGGTGCAAGGCGGTGCGCTGCGTGCGCTCGCGATCTCCGACAACAAGCGCCACGCACAGTTGCCGGATGTCCCCACCATGAGCGAGCTCGGCTACCGGGACTTCCGCACCCTCACCTGGAACGGCTTGGTGGCGCCCGCGGCGACGCCAAAGGAGATCGTCGAGCGGCTGGCCGGCGAGATCGCGCTCGCGCTCAAGGACGATGCGATCCGCCAACGCCTCGTCAGTTATGGCGTCGATCCGCTCGGCGACCGTCCGGAAGAGTTTGCCGCCACCATCGCGGCCGACCTCGCGCTCTGGGCCGAAGCCGTGAAGGTCGCGGGCGTGGCGGCACAATAGCCGTCCACGCCCGCCCGGTTTTGTACGTCGTCAGTACGTCATGCCGACCTTCATCATGAACGTCCGCCCGGGTAGCGGGTAGGCGCTATAGGTCCCGAACGATGGCAGCCCGGTGAAGAAGTCGATCGCGCTGATGGCGTACTCGTAGTATTTGACATTGAACACATTCTGCAACGAATACGACCAGAAGAACTTTGTCGCGCTGGCGGTGTTCTGACTCTCGCCGCCGATGCGCAGATCGACGAGCGTCGCACCTGGAATGAGCAGTTGCATGTTCGCGGAGTCATTGTCCATGTGCCGCGGGCCGAAGTTGCGCGCGGCGACATCGAACACGAGTTCCTTCTGGACGATGTTCCAGGACAGGCCCGCGCTCCTGGTCCAACGGGAAATCAGCGGAATATCGTTGCCGGCAAACTGGCCTTCCACGAAGATCGCCCGCGTGTATGCCACGCCTCCCTTCAGACGCAGCGTGTCGGTCACCTGCCATGTCGCCATGGTCTCGCTGCCGTAGCGCCGCGTCGGATCGAGGTTGATGTTGGTGAAGGTCGCAGGACTGAAGAATATCTCGTTCTGCAAGTTCATTTGATAGACGCTCGACTGCAGCGCGAATCCACCAGCGGTGACGCGGAAGCCGACTTCGTAGTCGCGCGATGTCTGGGTCTTGAGATCGAAGTTGGTCGAGGAACCGAACGGCCCCTGCCCCACCCGCTCATCGACGTTCGGAACGCGGAAGCTCTGCGCCATGCGGCCGAACAGCGCAAAGTATTGGCTGAAGCGGTGCTCCAACCCGAGGTGCCAGGCCTTCTGCTCCTGCCAGTTGTCGTACGGCAGGCCCTGCGGCGTCTGAAACAGGCCGCCCGGCGCGTCCGGCGCAAAGATGTCCTGCGCCGTCACTCCGATTTTCTGGATGCGTCCGCCGAACCCGAAGTCGGTGTTCGGCGTAATGCCGATCGTTTCCATGGCGTAGAACGCGATGGAAAGCTGCCGCAGGTCGTAGCGGTGGTAAGGCTCATCGACCTGATGCAAGGCGCGGCTGGAGCCATAGATCGCATCGTAGACGTCGACGCCGGTCAGGAGCTTGCCCGTCATCCCGCCGAAGAAGTTGTGGTTGCTGCTGAGCCGCGGCGTGAACGACAGCGTGGTCAGGTAGGTGTTGACGTAGGAATCAAAATCCGCCCCGAATGCGCTGAAGAAGCCGGCCTGCTGGTTTTTCTGCCGGATGCCACCGTCAACGATCAGTTCTGTGCCGGGCGTCAACGTGCGGGTGATGCCGGCCGTCGCGTTCACGCCCTTCTTGATGCCGTAGTCGAACGGGGTAGCAGCCACGGTCGGAAAAGCGTCGAGCAGGCTGAACGCCGGAGTCACGAGGCGGCCGCCCGGGAAACCGAGCCGCTGGTCGTCACCGGACAGCGTGAGATAGGCGCCGCCCATGTCGCCGGTGTAGCGGAAGTCGCTGACCCCGACCTGCTGGTTCAGAACGTTGTTCTGGCGGTATCCGAGCGAACTGATGACGCTGCCATAGACCGAAACGGCCCACGGCCCGGACGAGGTGTTTGCCGAGAAGTTGCCCTCGCCGTAGCGGAACGAGCCGGCCGAGGCGCTGACACGCGCCGACGGCGGCAGGTTCGCGCCGGACTTGAGCACGACGTTGATCACGCCGCCGACCGCGCCGTCACCGTAAAGCACGGCGCCGCTGTTGCCGCGGGTGATTTCGATGTGGTCGATGCTCTCGCGCGGAATGCTGCTCAGATCGACGCCGGCGAGATCGAGATCGTTGATGCGGCGGCCGTTGATCAAGATCAGCGTATTGTTCGAAGCGGTCGCGCCGAAGCCGCGCATGTCGACCGTCGACGCCGCGCCGTTCACACCACCGAACAGGCTGGTGACCTGAATGCCCGGTTCGCGCGCCAGGATGTCCTGGATGGTCGCGCTCGGCGAGCGCTGGATGTCGGCCGCCGTGATCACGGTCGTGGACGAACCGGTGATGGTCGTATTGGTGACGATGCCGGACGGCGTCTCGACCACGGGCGCGCCCGGCTCGACCGGCCCCGGCTGGATGGGTCCCGGTTGGGCCGGTCCACGCGCCGGCGCGGTCGGCGTAGCGTTCGGCGTCGCAACCGGCGTGCGAGCCTCCGGCTCACGCTCACGCGCGGGCCTGCTGGGCGCGCTCGTGCCCAGCCTGCTCGACGTCGGATTGACGTCGATGGTTTCAAGCGAGATGGCGGCGCTTGAGGACGCCGGAGTTTGCTGGACCTGCGCGGTTTGTTGCGCCTCCTGCGCCTGCGCCTGAACGTATCCCAAAGCGGCGACGCAACTCAGCAAGGCGGATCGCAGAAGATATCGTGGTGATGCAGTGCTTCGCATGGCACTCGTCCTTCATTGCGGTGGCCGCAATTCGCGGGCACCCGGTGAACAGGGCCCGACGCGAAGGACGCGTGAACGTTGGACTTCCGCACTCCACCGCCGGCAAAGCTTCGCCGACGGCCGTGAGCACGGCCGCACACCACTCACGCTGGTCGTGGGAGAGTTTCTCGCACGGCCCCCGCATCGGTACTCATGTCACCGCTGCGAACAGCCGCTCCGTGTGGTGCTCCCCGCCCACCGGTTGGGTGACCGCGCTGGCAGGTCTCCTGGCTCGCGGGTCATTGCCTGTCGTCCAGCCTTCCCAGTTTCCCAGTGGCTGACGCGGACGAAGGCTCGCCGCTTACAGTTGCGGGGGCAGCCACGGCTTCATCTGTTTGTCTCAGATGACCCGTGTTCCCTCTTGCCTCCTCGGTGCGACCCGAGGAACCAGCACGATGGTAATTTTCCCCGCTTATGCGCGAGCGTCAAGTTCGGATCGCCGCGCACGGCGCCGTTTACAATGCATTAACTTTGGATGTTGCGCTGCGGCTACAGAACAATCGCCAACGGCTTGCGATATTAGGACCGGCTTGCGGGCCTCGCGAGAGACTCCGCAAGCCGGCTGCCGCTACCCAGCCGGTTACGCATACTGCCAGCTACGCAAAACACAGACTGTCAGTACAAAACCCGGCTGGGGTGCGGACCCGGGAAATTCAGGCTGGGTTGTTGGCAGCCGGCTTCTTGGTCTTGTGTTTCGCCTGCTTGATTTTCTTCACCGCTTTGACCTTGGCCGCCTTCACTGCCTTAGCGGCAGCGGCCTTTTTGCTGCTCTTGGTCGACTTGGCTGCGCCGCTCGCCGGTCCAGTCGTATCGGTCGGTGTCGGCGTCGCGGCGACTGCAAGAACCGGCGCGACGGCAAAAGCGGCAACGATCAAAGCAATAGCGATCTTACGCACCATGAAGATGTCCCCTTCCACGGTTCCGTTCGGGCACGAACGAAATCCCACAGCCTTAACGATATGTGGCAGGGCTTAATGCTTGCTGAAGCAATCACGGCGCGCGCGACCGCGGAAATGAATTTTCCGCAGACAAAAGCCGGCGCGTGTTAACACCGCTGACGCTGCGGCGTCGAAAGCAAGGCGAACCGAGGAAGCGCCGCCGCCCGATACCGTCGGGGCGCAAAACGACGAAAGTCGTCGTCAGCGGTTCGCCTCGGCGGGAGCCGGATCGGTCTCGGCTAACAGCCAGGCGAGATAGGCCGGATCAATGCTCTCCAGCGGAATGACCAGGATCGCCGGCGTGGTGTAGGAATGCATCTCCTTCACCGCCGCGCGCACCGCCTCGTACAACGCCGCGCGCGTTTTGATGATCATCACGACCTCCTCGCCGCGCTCGACCGTGCCCTGCCAGCGATAGTGCGAGATCATGCCCGGCAGGATGTTGACGCAGGCGCACAACCGCCGCTCGACCAACGCGCGCCCGGCCTTCTCCGCCTCGACAAGCGAGGGATAGGTCGTATAGACGAGAACCGCACGCTCCATGTGTGCCTCCCCTCACCGGCCCGGCACCGCGAACCGGTCAAATTGCAGCGTCAGAACCAGCACCTCGGCAGATCGAAAACAGAGCCAACATGAGCGCTGCCACACCGAGCTACGAGCGGATCGCCTTCATGGCAAGCCCCATCGCCGAAGCGCAGGAGGCGCGGCGCCAGCTCGCCGCGCGCTATGGCGACGTGGCACCGCAGACGGCGGACGTCATCGTCGCGCTCGGCGGCGACGGGCTGATGCTGCAGACCCTGCACACCTTCATGCACGCCGACAAACCGATCTACGGCATGCACCGCGGCACCGTCGGCTTTCTGATGAACGAATACCAGCTCGAAGGCCTGCGCGAGCGCCTCGCGGCCGCGCAGGTCACCGTCATCCATCCGCTGCTGATGTGCGCGCGCACCACGAATGGCGACGAAGCCGAATTCCACGCCTTCAACGAGGTGTCGCTCTTCCGCCAGACCTATCAGGCCGCGCGGCTGCGAATTCTGGTCGACGGAAAGATGCGGCTTGATGAACTCGTCGC
Organism: uncultured Alphaproteobacteria bacterium; assembly: GCA_963763365.1. GTDB lineage: Bacteria > Pseudomonadota > Alphaproteobacteria > Rhizobiales > Xanthobacteraceae > VAZQ01. The sequence continues at coordinate 42,190 of CAVXOE010000017.1, forward strand.
CGACGGTGTCCTGCTTGCAACGCCTGCCGGTTCGACTGCCTACAATTTTTCCGCTCAGGGGCCGATCATCCCGATCAACGCCTCGCTGATGGCGCTGACGCCGATCAGCCCGTTTCGGCCGCGGCGCTGGCGCGGTGCGCTTCTGCCGGACAGCGCACGCGTTCGGGTCGAGGTGCTGGAGCCGGAGAAGCGTCCCGTCGCCGCGGTTGCCGACCACGATGAGGTGCGCGCCGTCAGCGTGGTCGACATCCAGATGGATCACACGATTTCCACCCGTACGCTGTTCGATCCCGGCCATAGCCTCGACGAGCGCATCCTGCACGAGCAGTTCGGGTATTGAGCGGCTCCGGCTGAGCTGGTGCAACCGCCGCGGGCACGATCGTGTGCCGCGATGACGAGGTTTCTTCGGCGAGATATTCGGGAACTGACGCGGTCGCCAAGGGCCGGCTCGCCTTAACCTGGCATACTTAACCCTTCCTTTAGGGCGCCCCGTTAACCTTGTCCCGGGCGTGCGCCATCACTCCCGGGAACGGCGTTATGATCCGCATCGATTTCAACAAAATCCGATTTCTTGTCATCGACGACAACGCCCACATGCGGCGTATTCTGCGCACCCTGCTGCATGGGTTTGGAGCGCGCGACGTCTACGAAGCCGAGGACGGCGCCGCGGGCCTGGAGGCCTTCACGCATTTCGTGCCCGACATTGTCATAACCGATTGGGCGATGCCGATCTTCGACGGCCTCGAACTGGCGCAGATGATCCGGCAACCCGGCGCCAATGCCAATCCATTCGCGCCGATCATCATGTTGACCGGTCACTCCGAGAAGAAACGGGTGGCGGCGGCGCGCGATGCCGGCATTACCGAGTTCATGGCCAAGCCAATCTCCGCCAAGGCGCTCTACCAGCGCATACTCAACGTGATCGCCAATCCGCGGCCGTTCATTCGAACCAAGACCTATTTCGGTCCTGACCGGCGTCGCAATTCGGGTACCGGCACCAATGCTGGCTACATCGGTCCCGAACGCCGCAAGGGCGGAAAGTCGGAAGTCATTCGCCAGACCCCGCTGCTCGACAAGGCCAAGGTCGCCGGCTGAGCCCGGCGAATTCCATCGCAAACCCAGGGCCGCCATGTCCCATTCGAAAAACGACAAGCCGTCGGTCGCCACCTTCGCCGACTATGAGATGATCACGCCGCCCAGCAAGCTGCGCCGAACGCTGTCGACTGTCCCGGACGACGACCTTGACGATCCGGTCGCACGCGCGGAGGCCGCGCTTGCCGATCTCTCGTCTGAATTCGCGTCCTGGATGGAGGCGGAATGCCTACGGCTCGACGCGGCCCGTGTTGTGGTGAAGGCCGAAGGGTTCACCAAAGCCACCCGGGAAGTTCTGTTCCACGCCGCCCACGACATCAAGGGAGAGGCGGCGACCTTCGGCTATCCGCTCGTCACGGGCGCCGCTGCCAGCCTCTGCCGCCTGGTCGAGCACACGAGCGACATGGCGCGCATTCCGTTTACGCTGGTCGACCAGCATGTCGATGCCATCTGCGCGATGGTGCGGGAGAGCGCGCGTCCCCATAGCGCAACCATCGCCGAAGCGCTTACACAGCGGCTGCGCGAGGTCACAGACGATTTCCTCGCGCAGGAGAACCGCGAGCGTCCGGACAATCTGGACGATATCCTCGGCCCCGCGCTGGCTCCGGCCGATCACACGACCTGACCCATCGCGAATGTTCGCCGGGCGTCTGACGCTTGGAGATGCTCACGCGGCGGCGCGTACGGCCTCGTAGGGGTCTTCCTCGTCCGCGACGAGCTCATCGCAGAACAGCCGTGCCTCTTCCCGCGCAGCTTCCGCCGCGAAACGCCGCAGCAGCGTCAGGAGCGGCTCGATCTCGACGTCGGATTCGTCGGCGCAGCGCGTGAGCACGCGTTCGACCATGCGCCGCTTGAGGCGCGTCGCGCCACCTACGTCGCCAACAAAGCCGCCCTCGCGCATCGCCTCGATGGCCTCGCGGAACGCCGGATAGGTGGACACCGGCAAGCCCGCGCGGTCGAACACCGCGCGGAAACCGGAGCCGCTCTTGTCGTGAACCAGCGCGCTGACGCGCGCGATCGGCATGTCGGAGAGATCGGACAGCGCCTCCTCGAACAGGCGGACATTGCCGGAAAGCAGCGCGCGTAGAATGAGGCCGGCGTTGAGCTGACCGCTCTCACGCAGATGGCGGATGAGCGGCCGGATCTCGCTCGACGAAACCGCCGCAAGCGTTACGGTCGCCTTTTCGCATGCTTCCTTCGCGACACGCTGCGCGCGGCTTTCATCGAGCCACGAACGCGACGTAACGAAGCCGGCGAGCGTGTCTGACAATATTGCGACCAGTCGCTGGCGCGTCGCCGCCGGCAGATCGTGACGCACCAGCATGGCTTCACGGATCGCCGCGAGATGACCGAAGCGCGCCACCATGCGATCGAGCGAGAACGGCGCGATTTCCGCCTGCGCATTCTCGATCAGGACAAGACATGCTTCCGCCACACCGACTTCGGCGATGGCGGCCGACACTGAACTCTGAAGAGGTGAACGATTCGCGATCGCGAGTTGCACGGTCGGGGTGCCGGTCGCCACGGCGTCTACGAGGTCGGCATCGACCAGCAGCGTCGAATATTCCAGCACCCAGGTTGCGACGTCTGGCTGATCGGCGGCGAGCCCGAGAATGACCGCAGGCGGCGCGTTCTCGCTGAAGGCAAGCGCGCGCGCGAGTTCGGAGCGCACCAGCGGGGACGGATCGTCCAGCAACATGATCAGCGCGCCCTCGGCGGCGGCGCGATCGTCGGGCGAGAGAGCGGAGTAGAGATAGGCTCGCGCCAGGTTGCCGGTCGCATCGGCGCGCTCGGCGGCCGGCGCGCTTCGCATCCATTGCAGGAATTGTCGCACAATCATTTTCGTTCCGACGCCACTTTGATGGTGGGCCGCAGTACGCGACATCGACGCCTCGCGCCGACATGATCAGGCTAGCGACTGAGAATTAATAAACCGTTCACCATAAATCTTAGCGAAGGTTGCCGAAGCGTTAACGCTGCTGCGCGCGACTTTCGCGCCATCTGGAATGGCCGCGCAACGGGGGTCCGGAAACACAGCGGCTGCGGAATTTGGCGAAGCGGGGATTTTCGGTGCATCGTCCTTCGGCTGTTCCCCGAATGACGATCGAGCGACCCGCTATGTGCCGCCGCTGGGCAAGCTTCGCGCATTCGGGTCCGTATCGCGGAAGAGATCGAGCGTCGAGCGGCGAACCGGCGCGCGCTGTTCGCCCGCTGGCAGGTGCCTCTCGGCCGCTTGCGCTCCATCCTCGGGTCGCGCGGTGCTCCACAGCGCCGCCACCACGGGGGATACCGCTTCTCGCCGTTCCACCGTTTGGAACAGCGAGCGGAACGTTTCGCCGCGGGTCCCCGGCTGCGTCTCAGTTGCCGGCGCCGGCGGTTGCTCGCTCGCGAATGCCGGCATGGTCGGCATGGGCGCGGGCGAGAACAGCAGATCGTTGATTCTCGCCGGAGCAGAGGCCGGCGTCACGGCCTGAGCCGTAGCGGCCGGCGTTGCCGGAGCGGTCGCGACGACTGCGTCGTTCGCAATCGGTCGCGGCGGTTGCGGCGCGGCGGCCGTCTCCACGGGCGTCTGCGACGCACTGGCGCGGGCCACCTGGTAGCGGCGGACGAGTTCGGCGCACACGCCGGCGATGCTGCGCGGGGTACCGGCCTTGTCGTAGAAGATCGGCCGGTTGGACTGCGCCGCCGCCGGAAAGACCTCAGCCGCGTTTGCGTTCGGATTGCTCGCCGCGAGGTTGATCGCCTTCGAGCCTGCATACGGCCCGAAGAAATGCCCGATATAAAGTTCGCCGTCGCTCGGAGTGCGCCCGATCCGCTGCGTCATGACCGCCGCGTTCTGCTGGGTGAACGCGGCGCCCATTACCGCGTTGGCGGTCGGGTCCTTGCGCAGTTGCATGATCTCCTGGCGCAGCGCCGGATCGGACACTTCGTAGCGCCCGGACCGCGTCTGGCTGATCGCCCCCGCATAACTCCCGTAGCCATGGGCCGGCCCCGCCTGCTTCAATGTGCCGAGCCAGGTCTGCTCGAGAAATTGGAACAGGCCGGTCGCCGTTGACGACCGCATGGTGAGATTGGGATTAAGATTGGATTCGACCTTGGCGGTCGCCAGAAGATAGTTGAAGCTCGTACCGGTCGCCTGCGCGGCCGTGCGTATAGCTCCGGTAACGGCTGCTTTGCTCGAGCCGGTGGCTGCGACCTGCATGGGCTCCCCGCCCACATTGCCGGGGCTGGCTCCTGTCGAGTGTTAACGAATATGGTAAACGGGGTGTTAAGAACGCCCCTTGAAGGAGGACGCCGATGGCAGAACAGACAGCGGTCCGCCACAAGCGCGGCGGCATGTATTTCGAGGATTTCGAGATCGGCCGCCGCCACGAGCATCCGCTCACCCGCACGGTGACGCAGATGGACAACATGCTGTTTTCCAACATGACGCTCAATCCGCAACCGCTTCATATCGACCGGCATTTCTGCGAGCAGGAGACCGAGTGGGGCCAGCCGCTGATGAATTCCCTGTTCACGCTCGGCCTGATGATCGGCATCCAGGTTTCCGACATGACGGTCGGCACCACGATCGCCAATCTCGGCATGACCGATGTGAAGTTTCCCCACCCGCTGTTCGAAGGCGATACCGTTCACTGCAGCACGGAGGTGATCGGCAAGCGCGAGTCGAGTTCGCGCAAGGGTGCCGGCATCGTCGAGTTCCACCACCGCGCCTTCAACCAGGATAACAAGCTGGTCGCCGAGTGCCGTCGGCAGGTCTTTATGCGGATGCGGCCGCGCTGATGCGCTCACTCCTGTTCGTCCCCGCCGATAGCGGCCGCAAGCTCGACAAGGCGATGGCGAGCGGTGCCGACGCCGTGATCATCGATCTCGAGGATTCGATCGCGGCGGAAAACAAAGCCGCGGCTCGCAAGAGCGCCGCGGACTTCCTCAAGGGCGCGGTCCCACAGGACAAGCGCCCTCGCCTCCTGGTGCGCATCAACGGCCTGCAGACCGGCCTCGCCGATGCCGATCTCGATGCGATCGTGTCGGCGCGACCCGACGCCATCATGCTGCCGAAGGCGGAAGGCGGCGCCGATGTCACGCACGCCGACGCCAAGCTCGCCGCCCGCGAAGCCATCGCCGGCATTCCGGACGGGCAGATCAAGATCGTCGCCATCGCCACCGAGACCGCGGCGGCGCTGTTTCTTGCCGGCACCTATGGTGGCTCGAGCGCACGCCTGGAAGGCTTGACGTGGGGCGCGGAGGACCTCTCGGCCGAACTCGGCGCCGAGGTGAACCGCGACGCAGTCGGGCGTTTTCTATCGCCCTATCTGCTGGCGCGCGCGCTGTGTCTGGCGGGAGCCGCAGCGGCAAGGGTGCAGGCAATCGACACCATCGCGGTCGAATTCCGCAACATTGCCGCTGTCCGGCGCGAGACCGAGGAGGCCCGCCGCGATGGTTTCACCGCCAAGATGGCGATCCATCCGGCGCAGGTTCCGGTGATCAACGAGGTGTTTACGCCGACATCGGGGGCGGTCGCCAAGGCGCGCGCGGTGGTCGCGGCTTTCGCCGCTCACCCCGGCAAGGGAACAGTCGGCATCGACGGTACGATGTACGATCGGCCGCATCTCGAGCGCGCACGGCAGTTGATCGAACGGGCGAACGCCGCAGGGATCAACTGAACCGCTACGACTTCTCGACGTAGACCGACTTGGGATCGAACAGTCTGTCACCGTCCTTGAATTCCAACGTCACGGCACCGGACGCACCGAGCGGCACGGCGCGATAGAAGCACGAGCGGCGGCCGGTGTGGCAGGCACCTGCGCCCGCCTGCTCAACCTTGATCCAGACCGCATCCTGGTCGCAGTCGACGCGCATCTCGACGACGCGCTGCACGTGGCCGGAGCTTTCGCCCTTCTTCCACAACGCGTGCCGCGAGCGGCTGAAATACCACGCCTCGCCGGTCGCGATGGTCTTTTGCAATGCGTCAGCGTTCATGTGCGCGACCATCAGCACATCGCCGGAACGGGCGTCGGTCGCCACGCAGGTCACGAGGCCGTCCGCATCGAATTTCGGTGCGAACGCGCGGCCTTCCTCGACCTCCTCGGTCGAACCGCGCGCGGAAAAGGAGATGGTAGAGCCGGTCAACTGCGCCTCGTGTTCCGCCTGCTCACAGCCGCGGCTAGGTACGACGGCGCAAGCCCTCAGCGCCCGTCGCGTACCATGGTGATGAAGCGAACCTGGTCATCCGGGTTGTCGCGGAAACTGCCGGTAAATTGAGTGGTGATGGTCGACGAGCCCGGCTTCTCCACGCCGCGCAGCGACATGCACATATGCTCGGCTTCCAGCATCACCGCCACGCCGCGCGGGTTCAACGTCTCTTCCAGCGCGGTCGCGATCTGCGAAGTCAGATGCTCCTGCGTCTGCAGACGGCGAGCGAAGGCATCGACCAGCCGCGCCAGCTTGGAAAGTCCAACGACGCGATCCACCGGCTTGTAGGCGATGTGTGCCTTGCCGACGAACGGCATCATGTGGTGCTCGCAGTGCGAATTGAACGCGATGTCGCGCACCAGCACGAAATCGTCGTATTTGCCGATCTCGCCGAAGGTGCGATCGAGCACGTCCGCGGGCGATTCCGTATAGCCGCGATAGAGTTCGTCGTAGGCATCGATCACGCGCCGCGGGGTGTCGCGCAGCCCCTCGCGTTCGGGGTTGTCGCCCGCATAGGCGATGAGCGTGCGCACCGCTGCAAGCGCCTCGTCACGCGTTGGCTTTGGCCCCGGCGGCTGAGCGGCAGTTCGGGGATGCTCCGATGATTCGGGCAGGGACGGCTTGGGCCAAGGCTTGACGACAGCATCCATCGGGGTTTCTCCGTTCGACCGGCCAACGTGTGGCCGGGTGTGTCACCGGGGCGACCCGCTTAACCTCGCGCGCCTTGGGAGCTTCACCCATCGCGCGCGAACCGGACGCCGTTTCTTTATTCTACATGGCTCCGCCGGATAGCAAAGCCCACTCCACCGGTCTCGGCCTCCTGGCTCGCACCGGCGGGGTCGCACCTATATATTCCTTCACACCGGTGGCGCAATCTGCCTACCACTCAAATCAACTGGTCCGCCGTCCCATGCTAAATGACGTCTACAACAACCGGATCCTGGAACTGGCCGGGAATATCCCCCGTCTCGGCAGACTGGAGCAGCCGGACGCCACCGCCACCGCCCACTCCAAGCTCTGCGGCTCGACCGTCACGGTCGACCTGAAGATGGCGGGCGACACGGTCACCGACTTCGCCCACGACGTGAAAGCCTGTGCGCTCGGTCAGGCGTCGTCCTCGATCATGGCGCGCCATGTGGTCGGCGCGAAGGCCGACGAACTCAAGAGCCTGCGCGAGACGGTGAGACGGATGTTGAAGGAAAATGGCGCGCCGCCGTCCGGGAAATGGGCCGACATCGCGGTGCTCGAACCAGTGCGCGACTACAAGGCGCGGCACGCGTCGACCCTGCTGACGTTCGACGCGGTGGCGGCCGCCATCGATCAGATCGAGGCGAAGCGCAACGCGGTCGCGACCGGGTGAGTTTCCCACGCGCGGCTCGAGGCGATGCGATGAAAGCAAGCCTGGTTGCTCTGTTCATCTTGCTTGGCGGCGATGCTGGAAACGCCGCTCCCGCGGCGGTCGCGGACTGCGCTACCGAAGCGACCGCACTCGACAGGGAGCAGTCCGACCTGCCGCAGATCGAATTCGCCCGGCCGACCGACCGGCCGCCCTACTGCATCACGCTTGAGACGTTGATGGCGTTCGCCACGCGCGTGAAAGCGCATGTGGCGCATTGTCCGAATTCGAATTACCTTGCGCAGGCGGCCGAATTGGAAAAGAAGCGCGCTGACTACGGCAAACTGTTCGGCCAATATCGCTGCAAGCGCACCCTTTGAGATAGCGCGAGGACGCGTCCCGCTCAGTCCCCGGCCGAGGTCGGCTGCCCCACCGTTGCCAACGGACTGGCCGACGCAGGCGGCCGCGCACGCGGCGCGCCCTCCACGAACAACCCCTCCACGGTGCTCAGACGCATCCGTTCGACCTCGGCGGAACTCAGCAGATGCAGCGGCTCCCATGGCGGCACCTGCAGCGCCGTCTCAAGGAGTTCGATGCTGCCACCCATCTCGATGGTGTATTGCGCCAAGCGCCCGATATCGCGCTGGACCACGTTGAGCTCTTCCGCCGAATAGCTCAATTCCAGCGCGGTCTTGCGCTTCTTACCGAGCCAGATCTGATGCACCAGCACCTGCGCCTGCGGCGGGACGAAGCGGCGCGTGCCGGCAAGCAGCAGGAACGCACACATCAATTCACAGTGCGACTCGGGTGAGAGCGTCGAATATTGCCGCGCGCCTTCAGCGGCCAGCGGCAACACCGTCGTCCGGCCCACCGTCGTCACCATGTCGAACTGGCGGATGGCGCGCCCAAGCGCGAGCGTGCCCAGCACCGAACCGCCGTCCGAATCGAGCACCATCACCGCGCCGCGGACGCGGGGATCACGCGCGAACTCTTCGAATTCGCGGGGCGTGTCGCCAGTGACGTAACCCACCGCCGAAACCCAAGTCCGACACTCCGATCCGCACGACTGCGGCGGCCCTTCCTGCTGCCACGTGAAGCGCATCGGAAAGGCCGCATCCGCCGCATGACCCGGTGACTGAGCGTGCGCCTGCGCAACGGTGCAGCCAACGAGCACCAGTCCGGCCGAGATAAGTCGGAGCATGCTGATCCCCCTTCGAGGTCGCCTTCGGGCCAGCCCTCGTGGCCCGGCGGTCGAAACCAGTGTGTCTCTTCCGCAACTCGCAAGTCGCTTTTAGATGTGGCGGCGACTCGGGTCTAGCCCCCAATTGGCCGGCGCATGGGTGTCCTGTCAGCGTGTCACACGGAACCAAGGGGCCCATTCAGGGTGCTATCTTGCGCCCCGTGGTGGCAAATTCGTGGTGAAACCCCTATGGCGGAGCAAGACCGCGTCAAACGCGTCCTCAAGGGGATGGCGCGCGGGCCTGAACTCGTCGCGCGCGGCTTGATCCGGGCCTACCGCTATACCTTATCGGCGCTTGTCGGCTTCCATTGCCGCCACCTGCCCACCTGCTCGGTTTACGCGGACGAGGCCATCGGGCAATTCGGACTTTGGGCCGGGGGGTGGATGACATTAGCCCGGCTATGCCGTTGCCAGCCGTTTGGAACCGCCGGGCTCGATGTCGTACCGGCCGCCCTGCCCGTGCATTCGCGCTGGTATCTGCCCTGGCGCTACGGGCGCTGGCGGGGCACCAACGTACCCGCCGCGCTGGAGTGAACGGGCCTCATTTCGTCGCGCTCTCCAGCTTACCGAGGCGGCGTTCCGCCTCCTTCGACCCCCATTCCGCTGCCTTCCGATACCACGATCGGGCCTGGTCCTCGTCGCGGGTAAAACCGAGTACGCCGAGTTCCGTCAGGACGGTCCCATCGAAGGTCGCGCCGAGCGCGAGCGCGGCCTGCGCGTTGCCGGTGTTGGCCGCGCGCCGCAGCACCAACCGGGCCGACGCAATGTCCCCGCTCTTCAGGAACTCCTGCCCGCGCTTGATCAGCGCCGCGACTTCAACGGCGTCGAGCGGTTGCAGCACGATCGCCTCTTGCGGTGGATAGTCGCGCGCAGGTGCCACCCGCCCCTCGGGCTTCTTCGCGAACCATTCCAACCTGACGGTCTTGCTGTCGACCAGCCGGTCGCTGGCTGAGCGCAAGTCCGCCTTTGCGTCCATGGCGCCGACGAAGTCTTGCGGCGCGTAGGCAACGACGTTGCCGAGATCTTGCGCCGAGAGACGCCAGCCGGCGCGGCCAAGCGGCGTACCGGAGGAGAGCCGCGTGCCTTCCGCGAAACCGGCCAGGAGCAGCGTCTCCCCGTTTGGTTTTCCATCGAGCGCAATCCCGAGCGCCAACGGCTCGTTGATATCGCCACGCTGGCTCTCGACCACGAGCTTCGCGGGCGCGAAAGGCGGCGCGCCGCGTGCGGACTTGGCCGGGCGCGGCACTGTCTCATCGACCGCAGGAGCCGGGAGATCTCGACCCTGCTGCGCAACGTTGGACGCGCCGAACCAAGTGACGCCGAACGCGCCGATGCCCGCCAGCATGCACATCGCCAGCAGGCGGCGCAGCCAAGGGACCCGCGCGCGGCGCCGCAATCGGATCGGCGGCTCGGGCACTTTCTCCGGCTCAAGCGAAAGCCGGCGCGCGATTGCCTCGATGGCGACGTCCCCCTCGAAGCGCGGCGGAAGGGGCTCGAGATCGGTATCCGGATCTTCGTTCCTGGGCGCCGTGGGTGGCGAGTTCGCGAACCGCGCGGGCCTCGCGTCTGCCGCTCGCTGCTCGCGCACCCATGGCGGGGCGTACTGCAGCCGCCGGTCGATATCTTCCTGATTTTCTTTGCCTCGGATTGGAGCACTCATAACGCCATCCCCCCTCGTTCGACCCCCGTCGACGTGCTGACTCGTCAAGTTCTGCTGTTTCGTTCAGCCCTCCCGTTACTTGCGCTCGCGCGCCTGACTCCACGTGAGAAACTCCTGAAATAGCCGCTCACGATCTTCCGGCTTCGGCGCCGTGGTGCCGCGGGTTGCCAGAAACGCCTTGAAATTGTCGCGGACCGCCACGGTCGGTTGCTGCTGCTGCGCAGGTCGATTGCGTTGCAGCCACTCTTCGGCGGCGGCAAAGCGCGTCCATCCCGGCAGCGTCGCGGCGAGATTGGTCTCGTGCCACTTGGGATGGCGCGGCGCCTTCTGGAATTCCGCGAGCTTGGGGAAAAATCGCTGCACGAATTTCTCGATGCGCCGGTAGCGGTCGCTCCCCTTCGGCCAGTTGTAGGCGATCAGCACCGAACTGACCGCGATCGTCTCGACGCCGTCGCCGGGCGGCACCATGCCGGGGTAATCCTCGTTCGACAGCGTCGCGGGCAGGTAGTCGTCCTGCAATGCCTTGGCGAACGGGATGCGCAGGAACCGGAAGCCCTCGGCGGCCTTCAGCTTCGTCATGGCCGACGCCGGCTTGCCGGCGATCAGGACGGTTGCAGCAATCTCCCCAGACTTGAGCCGTTCGAGCGCGTCCGCCTGGCCCATGTTGAGCTCTTCGACTTGAATCTTGAGGCGACTGAAAATGTCGCGGGCGGAAAGCTGCGTTCCGCTGCCGACATCGCTGAAGTTGATCTTCTTGCCGGCGAGTTGCTCGATCGAACTCGATACCGGAGTCGGCGCGCACGACGAGGTGGAGTTCCTCGTTGAACAGCTTTGCGATGTAGACGATCTTGTCATCGATGCTGCCTATCTCATTGCTGCGGCGCGCCGCGCTGAGCAGGATCGACTGCGTGATGCCGAGATCGACGCCCTTGAGGAAGCGCACATCGCGGAGGTTTTGCCCGCCGCCCTTGCCGATCACCGGCAGGACACGGAATTCGTCGCCGTCGTCGAGCACGGCCGACAGATCGTAGGCGATCGTCAGATACGTGGCGTTGAGATTGCCCGAGACGATCGAGATCGTATTCGCGTTGATGCGCTCACCGACCGAGCCCAGATTGGGCTTGTCGGGAACCGGCGCCCCACCACGCTGCGTAGCGGCACTCCTGCCGCTCTGCGCATGACTAGGCGAGATGGAAAAGGCTACGGCAATCACCGCCGTGGCCAATACGCAAATGACCTGAAATGGCCAAACCGGCCGCCGCAAACCCCCCATCTCCACCCCCGTCCTTGCGGCCGGGTCTCACTCTACGCAACACACACACAACACGTAGCGGACCCGACGGTTGCGCCCATGTTCCGAGTTTCGGCGTACGCGTTGAACTCACATCGCCTCATCGGAACCGTTCAAGCTTCGGTAAGGAATCTGTCGGCGATGTGATGCGAGTTTGATCATTTGGTGCGCGATGTAGTGCGCGGTAATTTGATATGTGTGACATCGTACATCGGTGACGCAACGCTTTCATGTCGGCGACCAAGGTATTGAAGTTTGTGGTGTCGCCACACGCGTGTGTCTCAGCAAAATCGTTGGGTCACAGCAATTTTTCCGCTGCCGCCTTTCGGTGGCTCATCGCAAAAGCGCTGCCGGGACGTGCTTGCGACGCGACCTCGCGGCGGAACTGTGGCGTGAGGCCGGTGACCGCCACGAAAAATCTTGATCCGCAGGCTCTGAGCTACCTGCCGTAGCCGAACAGTTTGCGGGCGCCGGCGAGGGCATACGCGATGGTGGCGAGCCAGCAGATCAGCGCGCCGAAGCCGAACATGATGCGCGCGAACGAGACATTGAACGCGCCGAGGAATGGGATGCCGCCCGAGAAGTGATGCGCATCGCCCAGGAAGGCGACCCAGGTACCGAGTGCGGCAAAGGCCGCAAATAGCGCAACGCCGATCAAATATTGCGCGGCGCGCATCCAGAACGGCGCGTCGACGGGCAATTCGGCGCTGGCATTGGCGCGGCCCATGCCCTGGATGAGGCAGGCGGCGCCGGCGAGCAGGACGACACACCCGATCAAGGTCGCGAGCCACAGCGGGCCGTGCAGGTTGTCGCGGCCGCCCGGCACCGGCAGGACCTCGAACCCGATCAGCACGCCATAGAGCCCGGCGAGGCCGAGCCCGATGCCGATCGATGTCATTTGCGCAGGGGATGCCTGCTCTTGCGCGCGCATGGCCTCAGCCTTTCGCCGCAAGTCTAGCAGGCGGATTTTGACGGATGGTTACCGGCCTCATCCTGAGGAGCGTCGCGCAGCGAGGCGTCTCGAAGGATGGCAAAAGGCTCCGAACTCGCCGCCATGCTTCGAGACGCCGCGCTTGCGCGCGGCTCCTCATGAGGGCGGCCCCCTCGACGCAATCCGTACCGCTTATTGCGCCCTACAGGGGGCCTGCGCTAAAAGCGCGGCATAAGAATCCGCTTACCTGCGTTCGTAGGCAGCGAGTGAGCAACAGGAGCTAACGGCATGGTCGCGTTGACCTTTCCCGACGGCGCGCGTCGGGAGTATCCCGCAAACATCACCGGCCTCGACATCGCCAAGGGCATCTCGCCCTCGCTCGCCAAGCGCACGGTCGCGATGGCGCTCGACGGCTCGGTGCGCGACCTTGGCGACCCGATCGAGAAGGACGGGAAGATCGAGTTCATTTCCCGCGAGGACCCGCGCGCGCTCGAACTCATCCGGCACGATGCGGCGCATGTGCTGGCCGAAGCCGTGCAAGCGCTCTGGCCGGGCACCCAGGTCACCATCGGGCCGGTGATCGAGAACGGCTTCTACTACGACTTCTTCCGCAATCAGCCGTTCACGCCGGAAGACTTCGACGCCATCGAGAAGAAGATGCGCGAGATCATCGCGCGCGACAAACCCTTCACCAAGGAGGTGTGGTCGCGCGACGAGGCCAAGAACGTCTTCCGCGACAAGGGCGAGATGTTCAAGGTCGAACTGGTCGACGCCATCCCGGCGGACCAGAGGATCAACATCTACAAGCAGGGCGACTGGTTCGATCTCTGCCGCGGCCCGCACATGACCTCGACCGGCAAGATCGGCAACGCCTTCAAGCTGATGAAGGTCGCGGGCGCCTATTGGCGCGGCAACTCGAACCGCGAAATGCTCTCGCGCATCTACGGCACCGCGTTTGCCAAGCAGGAGGAGCTCGACGCCTACCTCAAGCAGATCGAGGAGGCCGAGAAGCGCGACCACCGCAAGCTCGGCCGCGAGATGAACCTGTTTCATTTCCAGGAGGAGGCGCCGGGCTCGGTGTTCTGGCATCCGCACGGCTGGACGCTGTTCCAGGCGCTGGAGAACTACATCCGCCGCCGCCAGGCTGCCGCGGGCTTCCAGGAGGTGAACGCGCCGCAGCTCATGGACTCTTCGCTCTGGGTCGCGTCCGGGCACATGGCGACGTTCCGCGAAAATATGTTCCTCACGCAGCCGCGCGAGGACGACGAGCGCGTGTTCGTCGTCAAGCCGATGAACTGCCCGGGCCACATCCAGATTTTCAAGAACGGGCTGAAATCGTACCGTGACCTGCCCTACAAGCTTGGCGAGTTCGGCAAGGTGCATCGCTTCGAGCCGTCGGGCGCGCTGCACGGGCTGATGCGCGTGCGCGCCTTCACGCAGGACGACGCCCACGTGTTCATTACCGAGGAGCAGATCGCCTCCGAGGCACTCGCCATTAACGACCTGATCCTTTCGATCTACGAGGACTTCGGCTTCTCGGACGTCCTGATCAAGTTCTCCGACCGGCCCGAGAAGCGCATCGGCGACGACGCGGTTTGGGACAAGGCCGAGGCCGCGCTGATGGCGACGCTCAAGGCGGCCGGCCGGCCCTGGACACTCAACAAGGGCGAAGGCGCGTTCTACGGGCCGAAGCTGGAGTACGTTTTACGCGATGCGATAGGGCGCGACTGGCAGTGCGGCACCATCCAGGTCGACCTCAACATGCCGGGGCGGCTCGGCGCGTTCTACATCGACGAGCACTCGAACAAGGTGACGCCGGTGATGCTCCACCGCGCCATGTTCGGCTCGCTCGAACGCTTCACCGGCATCCTGATCGAGCACTATGCCGGCCACCTGCCGCTCTGGCTGTCGCCGCTGCAGGCGGTGGTCGCGACCATCACGTCGGATGCCGACGACTATGCGCGCGAGGTGATCGCGCAGGCGGCGCGCATGGGCCTGCGGGTCGAGGGCGACCTGCGCAACGAAAAGATCAACTACAAGGTGCGCGAGCATTCGCTCGCCAAGGTGCCGGCGCTGCTCGTCGTCGGGCGCAAGGAGGCGGCCGAACGCATGGTGTCGGTGCGCCGTCTCGGCAGCGAGAAGAATCAGACGATGCCGCTCGACGCGGCGCTCGCCGCGCTGGTCGACGAGGCGGTGCCGCCGGACATGCGGCGGGCGATGCAGACGGCGGCGTAACGCCGCGCGGGCGTCCATTCGCTGGGCGTTCGTACACCGGTGACATCCAAGCCGCGCGGCTTGTATGGTGAGCGAGCCGCATACCACCGCGCGCGAGGGATGCCTTGGCGGCCTACGACGCCTTCGTTTCGTACAGCCACGCGAAAGACAAGCAGATCGCATCTGCGCTGCAGTCCGTGGTCCAACGTTTGGGCAAGCCTTGGTACCGCCGCAGGGCGCTACGGGTGTTCCGCGACGACACCAGCCTGTCGGCGACGCCGCATCTATGGCCCTCGATCGAGGAGGCGTTGAGCCAATCACGCTTTCTAATCTTGCTCGCTTCGCCCGAGGCGGCGGCTTCGCCCTGGGTCGGCAAGGAGATCGAGTGGTGGCTCGCGCACAAGAGCCCGGAGACCCTGCTGGTCGCACTGACCGACGGCGTCCTGGCCTGGGACCACGCCAAGGACGATTTCGACTGGTCTGCGACGACGCCGTTGCCCGCTGTCCTGCGGAGCCGGTTCGGCGCCGAACCCCGCTGGGTCGATCTTTGCGCCTACCGGGACGGTGTGCGCGCACGCGACCCGAAATTCATGGACCTCGGCGCCGACTTCGCGGCCGCGATCCGCGGCATCCCGAAGGAGGACCTGCTCTCGCAGGAGGTGCGCCAGCAGCGCCGCGCGCTCTCGCTCGCCTGGTCGGCGGTGGCGTCGCTGCTTGTGCTCGTCGGTCTCGCCGGCTGGCAGTGGCAGCGCGCAGAGGTGCAGCGAGAGCGTGCTGAGAACGCGCTTGGAGCGGCGCGAACGACCGCCGAAACGCTGGTATTCGACCTCGCGCGCGACCTCGGAAACCGCCCGGGCATGCCGATCGACCTGGTCAACGATATCCTCGAACGCGTGCAAACGCTGCAGCGTCAGCTCGGGAGCACCGGATCGACGGTTGAGCTTTATCGGCTCGAAGCGGTGTCCCTCTACAATCTGTCGGAGAGCTACCGCAGGCAAGGCAATAGGGACGCCGCTCTTGCTGCCGTCAAACGTTCCATCGCGATCCTGGAACCGCTCGCGAAGCAGCATCCCGACCAGCGCCTCGTGCTGCGCGATCTCGCGATCAGCCTCAATCAGCTTGGCGATCTGTTGCGCGAAGACCTGAATTGGCCGGAGACCCTTGCCCTGCACCGCCGTGCGCTCTCGATTGTTGAGCAGCTTGCCGCCGCCGACCCCGATAGCCTGACTCTGCAGCGCGACCTTTACCTGACCAACAACAAGATCGCCGAGGTGCAGGCGATTACCTTGGCGCACGAGGAGGCGCTCGCAAGCTACCGCAAAGGCCTCGCGTTGATGCAGAGCCTGATCGCGAAACATCCAGACAACATCGAATTGCTGGCGGACTTGGCGTTCAATTACGGCCGCATAGGAATCAGCCTGAGCGCCATGCGCCGACATGACGAAGCGCTCGCATCCCACCGCCAGGCATTATCGCTGCGCGAGCGCGTGGCCGCCGCGCAGCCAAACGACACCGGCCGTCAGCACGACGTCTTTGTCAGCTTGAGCCGGGTGGCCGAGGAACTCGCCGCGCTGGGGCGGCGCGCCGAGGCCATCGATGGCTTTCGCAAGGCAATCGCGGTGAGCAATCAGCTTGCAGCCGGCGATCCCCGCAATGCCCAATGGCAAGGCGATCTGATCGGGGCTTACGACCAGCTCGGCCGCTTGCTGATCGAAAATGGCGAGGTCGCGCAGGGAATCGAAGCGCTGGAGCAGGCGCTGGCGGGACGGGAACGGCGCCTCGCGATCGCGCCCGGCAATCTGCAATGGCAGGCCGATCTTGCCTCGAGCTTTCTGTTCGTCGGCAGTGCATTGCTCACCGCGGGGCGCGTCGACGAAGCGATCGCCGTGTTTCGCAAGAGCACGCCGGTCTTCGACAAGCTGATCGCGGCGGAACCGGACAATGCTGCGCGCATGCGGCAGTTGGCTGGCGTCTCTCTCAACGTCGGCGATCTGCTCGGGAGCCGCAAGCGATGGAGCGAAGCGCGCGAGTCTTACGAACGGTGCGTCACCCTGCGGGAAAAGCTCGCGACGCGCGCATCAGACAAGATTGAGCCGCAGCGCGATCTCGCCTACGCCATCGAGCGAGTTGGGCTTGCTCACGGTAATCTGGAGGAGTTGCCGGCGGCGCTGGCGAGCTATCGTAGCGCGCTCGTGATCCGCGAGCGGGTCATGGCGGCGGAGCCGGCCAACGTCCCATTCCAACGCGATTACGTGATCACTCTCTCGCTAGCCGCCGACATTCTCCACCGCCTCGGCCGGAAGGAGGAGAGTCAACGGGATTGGCAGGCCGCTTTCGCCATCGTCGAACGATATGCGGCGGCCGCCCCTGACAATCCCCTCCTGCAATTAGACCTTGCGATCGGGTACCTGCGGCTGGCCTATTATCTCGATGAGGATCCCGAGCCTCGCCGCCAACAGGCGCGCGTGCTCGTTCAACGGCTGGAAGCCGAGGGGAAGATCACGCCCGCTCAAAAAGCCTTCATCGACGGCCTTGAGCGATTGCTGATCGATAAGCCGAAATAAAACTGAAGCGGCGAATCGACGATCACCGCGTCGGCGCATCCACCGGCGGATAGGCGTGCCGGCCGCCGCAATAATCCTCGATCTCGTAGCGCGCGCTGCCGTTCGTACCTGTCCGAGTGAGGTAGCACGGCCCGATCGGCGACTTGCCGTGACCGCCCGGAATGTCGAGCACGTAGCTCGGCTGGCAGAGCCCGGAGTAGCGGCCATGCAGCGTACGCATCAGCGCCCTGCCCTCCTCGATCGTGGTGCGCCAATGGCCGGTTCCGGGCGCGAGGTCGCCGTGATGCAGGTAATAAGGCTTGATGCGGCATTCGACCAGCGCACGCATCAGCGCGCCAAGCACTTCGGCGTCGTCGTTGACGCCGCGCAGCAGCACGCTCTGGCAGAGCATCGGGATGCCGGCGTCGATGAACCTTGCGCAGGCGGCGCGCGCTTCGGGCGAAAGCTCGCGTGCGTGGTTGGCGTGCAGCACCACGTAGGTCGCCTTGCCTTGAGCCTTGAGCGCGCGCACCAGCGCCGGTGTAATGCGGGAGGGCTCGACCACCGGCACGCGGGTGTGCACGCGGATGATTTTGACGTGCTCGATCGCGGCAAGTTGCGATACGACGTCCTTGAGGCGGCGCGGCGAGAGCACGAGCGGATCGCCGCCGGTGAGGATCACCTCCCAGATTTCCGGATGCGCACGGACGTAGCCGAGCGCCGCGGCAAGTGCCTCGCGCGACAGCCCGCCGCGACCGCCCGGACCGACCATCTCCCGGCGAAAGCAGAACCGGCAGTAGACCGCGCAGACGTGCGTCAGCTTGAGCAGCACGCGATCGGGATAACGGTGAACGATGCCCTCGATCGGACTGTGCGCGTCGTCCGCGATTGGATCGGCAGACTCTATATCCGAGGTCGTCAGCTCCAGTGGATCGGGAACGAACTGCCGGGCGATCGGATCGCGTGGATCGGCAGGGTTGATTTGGTCCACCACGTCGGCCGTGATCGCCAGCGCATAGCGCTGCGCGACCCGTTCAAGGTCGCCGCGGCGCCCGGACGGAACGAGGCCTGCGGAAATCAGGTCATCGACGAGGCGCAGCGTCTTGCGTGCGGTAGGCATGACAAACGTCCCACGTTTGGGCTCAATTCGGCCGGTGATCGTGCGCGGTCGGGCAAATGTCAACCGCCCCCGCGTGCCCCACGGCAAGGGTCCACCTCGCCTTCCTCCGGGGACCAGTCATGCCGCCCGAAAGCCCCGCCCGCATTGCGCGGGCGGCAAATTCAGTGTTCTTTCGGGGCCAACAACATCCCAGGAACAAGGGCCAAGCAATGAAAAACTATCTCGATGGCGGGGAAGCCATTCTCGAAGCATTTCGCAAGCTCAAGGTCGACTACATCATGTCCTCGCCAGGCTCGGAATGGTCACCGGTCTGGGAGGCGCTGGCGCGCCAGAAGCTCGACAAGAAGCCCGGGCCCGACCTTCGTGGAATCCTGGCACGAGACCGTCGCCGTCAATATGGCAAGCGGTTACACCTTGATGACAGGCCGCCCGCAGGCCGTCCTCCTGCATGCCGCCGTCGGCATGCTGCAGGGGAGCATGGGCGTGCACAGTGCGATGCAGAACGAAGTGCCGATGGTGGTGATGTCGGGCGAGTCGAACTCGCTGGGCGAAGACCCCGACCTCGACATCGAGCAGCAATGGTATGGCGGGCTCACCGTCGGCGGCATCGAGCGGTTCGTCGAACCGGTCGCCAAGTGGGCGCGCGCGGTAACGAGCCCCTACACGCTCTACGAAAGTGTGATCCGCGCCGGCGAAATGGCACAGCGCATTCCGATGGGTCCGATCTATCTCAACGTCCCGCTCGAACACATGCTGCACGACTGGACGCCGCCCGCGCAGGCCCGCGAGGTTCCGGTCGCGCCGAAGATGCAGGCACCGCCGGAAGACGTGCAGCAGGTCGCCGACATGCTGTCGAAGGCGAAGAATCCGGTCGTGGTGGTGGAGACCTCGGGTCGCGATCCGAAGGCCTTCGACGCGCTGGTCGAACTGGCGGATGCTCTGGCCGTCCCGGTGATCGCCGGCCGCGTCACCTCCTACGCCAACTTCCCGACCGATCACCCGCTCTATATCGGCTTCAACACGTATGGCGCGCTCAAGGACGCCGACCTCGTCCTGCTCGTGGGCGGACGCGCGCCCTGGTATCCGGCGCACCGCCGGCCGACCAGCGGCAAGATCGTGCAGATCCACGAGAACCCGCATAAGGGCCACATGATCTATCAGAACCTGCACGCCGACTTCTATCTCGAAGGCGATGTGGCGACCTCGCTGCGGCAACTGGCAAAGACCGCGAAGGCCGACGCCAAGCTGATCGAGGAGCGGCGCAAGCGCTGGAGCAAGGAGCACGAGAGCTACGTCGGCCGCCGTCAAGGCCGAGCAGGACAAGGCGCGCGCCGCGAAAGAGATCGATCCGGTCGCGCTCTTGAGCACGCTCGGCGAGGTGATGCCGGCGGACACGATCTATGTCGACGAGACCATCAGCCACGCGCCGCTGCTACGCCGGCACCTGCCCTCGACCAAGCCGCAGAGCTTCTTCCGCGGCGGCGGCGGGCTGGGCCAGGGGATCGGCACCGCGCTCGGCGTCAAGCTCGCCGCAAAAGAGCATCCGGTGGTGCTGCTGGTCGGCGACGGCTCGTTTCTCTACAACCCGATCATCCAGGCGCTCGGAGCATCCAAGCAGCACGGCTTGCCGATCATCATCATCGTCTTCAACAACAAGAAGTACGAAGCGATGCGCAAGGGCCACGTCCACCATTATCCCGACGGCGCCTCGGCGACCTCGAAGGTGCACTACGGCGTGACCATCGAGGGCCCCGAGTACGACCAACTGGGCAGCCACTTCGGTTTCCACGGCCAGCGCGTGGAGAAGCCCGCCGAGCTCAAGGGCGCGCTCGAAGCTGCGCTCGCCGCCACCAAGGCCGGCAAGACCGCGATCCTCAATGTGGTGCTGAGCAAGTAGCCGCCCCTCTCTCCGCGGCAACGGTGCGCATGACTGCGCCCTCTCCCCTTGCGGGAGAGGGCTGCTCGATATTTCCGCGAGTGAAATTGGGTGAGGGGTCGGGATGTACGGCACGCTCCGACCCCTCACCCATGTTCGCTTGCTGAGCGACCTTTGAGCCCTCTCCCGCAAGGGGAGAGGGCGCGTGCCGCACGAACGGCAGGCGCGGAAATTACGCCGCGTCCTTGAGGCGTAGCAGTGCTTCGTTGATCTTCACGCGCCGCTGCTCGGCCTCCTCGCGCTTTTCGCGCTCCTGCTCCACCACCTCCTCGCGCGCTTTCGCGACGAAGTCGGCATTGCCGAGCTTGGCGTCGATGCGGGCGATGTCGGAGGCGACCTTCGCCATCTCCTTTTCGAGGCGTGCCTTCTCGGCGGCAATGTCGATCACGCCCTTGAGCGGCAGCGCGACGACCTCGCCGCGCACCAGCAACTGCACCGATCCCGGCGGAATGGCCGCGGCCGCCGAGATGCTCGGAGAGCCGCGCCAGCCGGCGGATGATCTCAGTCCACCGCCCTGCCCGCGCCTGCGCCGCCTCGGACGCACCGACCAGCACGACCGGGATATCGCTCGCAATGTTCATCTCCGAGCGCACCGAGCGGATGGCGGTGACGAGATCGATCACCCAGCCGATCTCGGCCTCGGCCTGCGGATTGTCGAGGCCCTCATACTGCGGCCAGGCGGCGAGCACGAGGAGGCTGTCGCGCGCGGGACCGCCTTCCGCCGTCACCTGCCAAAGCTCCTCGGTGATGAATGGCATGAACGGATGCAGAAGCTTGCAAATCTCATCGCGCACCCAGCCGACCATGGCGCGCGTCTCGTCCTTAGCCGCGCCATCGGCGCCGAGCAGCACCGGCTTCGACAGCTCCAGATACCAGTCGCAATAGACGTTCCACACGAACGCGCGCACGGTCGTGGCCGCTTCGTTGAACTTGTACCCTTCGAGCGCCGCCGTCACCTCGCGCGCGGCCCTCGCGGTCTCGTGCGCGATCCAGCGGTTGAGCGTTTCCTTCGCCGTCCGCGGATCGAAGTCCCGCACCGGGGCGCAGCCGTTCATCTCGGCAAAGCGCGCCGCGTTCCACAGCTTCGTTGCAAAGTTTCGCTCGGCCTCCACGCGCTGGTTCGAAAGCCGGATGTCGCGGCCCTGCGCCGACATCCCGGCGAGCGTGAAGCGCAGCGCGTCGGCGCCGTAGTCGTCGATCAGGTGCAGCGGGTCGATGATGTTGCCCTTCGACTTCGACATCTTGGCACCGCGCTCGTCGCGCACCAGCGCGTTGATGTAGACGTCCTTGAACGGCACCTCTTTCATAAGATGCAGCCCCATCATCATCATGCGGGCGACCCAGAAGAAGATGATGTCGAAGCCCGTGACCAGCGCCGAGGTCGGGTAGAAGCGCTTGAGCTCGGGCGTCTCGTCCGGCCAGCCCAGCGTCGAGAACGGCCAGAGCGCGGAGGAGAACCAGGTGTCGAGCACGTCCTCGTCGCGCACGATGATGGGCGAGCGCTTCTCGGGATGCTCGATCATCTCCTTCGCCTGGTGCTGGCGCAGCACGCCGGTCTCGACGTAGTAGGCCAGCGCGCGGGCGACCGCCTCGTCCTCGGTTTCCGCCACCCACACCTTGCCGTCCGGGCCGTACCAGGCCGGAATCTGGTGGCCCCACCAGAGCTGGCGCGAGATGCACCAGGGCTGGATGTTTTCCATCCATTCGAAATAGGTCTTTTCCCAATTCTTCGGATGGAAGGTCGTCTTGCCCTCGCGAACCGCATCGATGGCGCGCACCGCGAGTGCCTTGGCGTTGACGTACCATTGGTCGGTCAGGAGCGGCTCGATCACCTCGCCCGAGCGGTCGCCGTGCGGGACCGTGTGGACGTGGGCCTCGATCTTGTCGAGGAGCCCGATGGCCTCGAGGCGCTCGACGATCTTCTTGCGCGCCGCGAAGCGGTCTACGCCGTCGAGCTGCAACGTCTCTTCGAGCTCGGGCGACGTGGTGACGTCTTCGAGAAAGGCGCTATTGTCCTTGAGATCGAGCTTGCCTTCCATGTTGAGAATGCTGACCTGCGCAAGGTGATGCCGCTTGCCGACCTCGAAGTCATTGAAGTCATGCGCGGGCGTGATCTTGACCGCGCCGGTGCCCTTCTCGGGATCGGCATAGTCGTCGCCGATGATCGGGATGCGCCGCCCGACCAGCGGCAGGATCGCGGTGCGGCCGATGAGATGCTTGAGGCGCTCGTTTTCCGGATGCACCGCGATGGCGGTGTCGCCGAGCATGGTCTCGGGCCGCGTCGTCGCGACGATGATGAACTCGTCTGAGCTCTCGACAGGATACTTGATATGCCACAGGCTGCCCTTCATCTCGACCTGCTGCACTTCGAGGTCGGAAATGGCGGTGAGCAGCTTCGGGTCCCAGTTGACCAGCCGCTTGTCCTTGTAGATCAGGCCCTCGTTGAAGAGCGCGACGAACACCTTGATGACGGCGCGGGACAATCCCTCGTCCATGGTGAAGCGCTCACGCGACCAGTCGCAGGAAGCGCCGAGCCGCTTGAGCTGCCGGATGATGGTGCCGCCGGATTCCGCCTTCCAGGCCCAGACCTTCTCGAGGAATTTCTCGCGCCCGAGCGCGCGCCGGCCGGGCTCCTGGCGCTCCATCAGTTGCCGCTCGACCACCATCTGCGTCGCGATGCCCGCATGGTCGGTGCCGGGCTGCCAGAGCACGTCCTTGCCGCGCATGCGCTCGAAACGGCAGAGCACATCCTGCAGTGTGTTGTTGAGCGCATGCCCGAGATGCAGCGAGCCGGTCACGTTGGGCGGCGGAATGACGATGCAATAGGGCGGTGCGCCGGCCCGCTCGGGCCGTCCAGCGCGAAACGCGCCCGCTTCCTCCCATTTGGCGTAGATGCGGCCCTCGACCTCGGAGGGCTGGTATGTCTTGTCGATCATTGCTGGTCCGTTCCGGCCTGTTCAGGGTAAAAAGCCCGCCACGCGCCGAACTGTCAACGCCTGCTCCGACTGTCAACGCCCGCACCGGCGGGTGCCCCTCCCTCCTCTTTTTCGGGTGGCGCGAACCTCGCGTATCCCCCCAATTGTTCGGCCACAATGACCGAAAGACGACACGTGACCGCCTCCCCGCCCGCGAGCTTGCCTCCAGGAGCTGCCAAGTTCCCGCTGCGCTCGATCATCCTGCTCGCCGGCGCAGGCTTCGCGAGTCAGGCGATGGTGCGGGTGACGGATTCGCTCCTGCCGCAGATCGCGGCCGACTTCGACACCAGCGTCGGGCAGGCCGCGATCGTGATCGCCGCCTATTCGATCGCGCACGGCTCGGTGCAGCTCATCATCGGCCCGATCGCCGACCGCTTCGGCAAGTATCGCACCGTCGCCGTCATGTGCGCGATCGCCACCGTCCTGGTTGCGATCTGCGGCATGGCAACGACGCTCTCGGGACTCGCGATCGCACGCTTCGCGTCCGGTGCGGCGGCCGGATGGATCATCCCGATCTCCATGGCCTACGTCGGCGACGTGACGCCGCCAGAGCGCATCCAGCCGGTGCTTGCGCGCTATCTCTCGGGCCAGATCATCGGGCAACTCTTCGGCCAAGCCGCGGGCGGCGTGCTCGGCGACCTGTTCGGCTGGCGCAACGTGTTCTTCGTGCTGGCCGGCATCTTCGCGCTCGCGACCGCCGGCCTGATCTTCGAGCTCGCGACCAATCGGCGGACCCGCGCCGGCATCCGCGTCGCCGGCCCGCCGCGCTTCGTCGCCGATTACGTGGCCGTGCTGTCGAATCCCTGGGCGCGCTTTGTGATTCTGGCTGTGTTCATCGAGGCGAGCGTGGCGTGGGGCGCCTTCGCGTATGTCGGCGCGGACCTGCGTCTGCGGTTCGCGCTGAGCTTCACCGCCATCGGATTGATCGTCGGGACGTTCGGGATCGGCGGCCTGATCTACGCCGCCTCGGTACAGCAGCTTGTGACCCGCCTGGGCCAACCCGGCCTCGCGATCCTTGGCGGCGTGCTGCTCGCGCTTGCTTATCTCGTCCTTGCGGCCGGTATGGCGTGGTGGCTCGCGCCGCTGGCGGTGACAGCGATCGGGCTGGGCTTCTACGCGCTGCACAACACCATGCAGGCCAACGCAACGCAGATGACGCCCGAGGCCCGTGGCACCGCGGTTGCGATCTTCTCCTCGGCGATCTATCTCGGCCAGGTTCTCGGGGTGGCGACAGGGGGCTTCGTGTTCGACCGCCACGGCGCGGCCCCGCTGTTCATCGCGACGGCGGTCGCGCTTTTGGCGCTGGCGATCTGGTTCGCCCGCAACCTGGCCCGGCGCGGATAGCCCGCGCTCACTGAGCCGCCGCGACGGCAATTCAGAGACAATCAGGGACGACCGCGCGAGACGCGCTCGATCTCCGCGCGCACGAGGCGCTCCACCATGCCCGGCAGATTGTCGTCGAGCCAGGTCTTGAGCATCGGGCGGAGCATCTCCCGCACCAGATCCTCAAGCGTGCGGCCGTTCTGCACCAAAACGGTCTGGGCAAGCGTATTGAAAGCCGAAATCGACCGCAGCGCCCGTCGCAGCCGAGATCAGAGTCCGCTCGGCACGATCACGCGAGGGCGCCGACCATGCGGCGGGCGGCTCGACGGGCGACGGTGGTGGCGGCGCCTCCTCGAACACGATGTCCGACGCCCCGTCGATAGTCCGGAAGCCGACGTCAGCTTGCGGCGGCGGTTCAGCCATCTGCTCGGTCAGATCGAGGATGTCGGACGCGGGCTCCAGCGGCGGAATCGGCTCCGGTTCGGGCCCGATCTCCTCTGGCTCGGGCAGCGCCTCGACGATTTCGTCCTCTTGCATGGCCGCCGCCGGCGGCATGATGACGGGCTTCGCTGGAGGTGGTGGCGGCGCCATGCGTGGCGGCGGGGGCGCGGGCTCGGCCGCTTTTGGCGCACCTTTCGCCCCGTCGTCGTCAGCAATGATTCTGCGAATGGAGGCGAGAATTTCCTCCATCGAGGGTTCTTGACCCTTTGCAGGTTGCGCCATCTGCCGCGTCCCCACTCGGACCGCCCTTGTCCGAACTCTCTCTGAAACCTGCACTCAGCGGGCGAATCAGTAGGAAAATCTTGGGCGTCGGTATCGGATTGATATTATGGCACGCCCATGACCGGCCGCAAACAACGTCTTGTGGACGGCGATGCCGACGCGTCGGGTGGTTAGGTAGCGCTAGCGCCCGTCAGGAATACGCACGCCGCCCCAAGCGTCGCGAACCTGATGATAGTGTACGGTCGGATCATAGACCTGGATCCTGAGGCCGAGAACCTGAGGCGACAGCGCGCCGGTCGTCGCCAGCAGCGTGTAGGACGCGACCACGCGATCCCGCTGCGCGGTGACAAGCGCGCTGCGCGCATTCACCAGTTCCTGCTGGGCGTTGAGGACGTCGAGCGTCGTGCGCTGGCCGACGCGGGCCTCTTCGCGAACGCCGTTCAGTGCGATCTCGGAGGCGGTGACCGACGAACTGGTCGAAATCACCTGCGCCTTGGCCGCCTCGAGCTGGCCCCAGGCCGTGGTCACGTTCTGCTGCACGGTGTCGCGCGCATTATCGAGCTCGAGCCGCCGTTGCCCGAGCGTCTCCTTGGACTGCCGGATGGCGGCAT
The DNA here is from genome assembly GCA_963763365.1 of uncultured Alphaproteobacteria bacterium. Taxonomy (GTDB): domain Bacteria; phylum Pseudomonadota; class Alphaproteobacteria; order Rhizobiales; family Xanthobacteraceae; genus VAZQ01. The sequence goes on from CAVXOE010000017.1 coordinate 68,378, forward strand.
ATTCGGAGCCACCTTGATAGAGCGGAACCGAAAGCTGGGCGGAGAGCGAAGCGTTCAGGTTTTCGATAACGGTCAGGGCCGAGGTCGAGCCGTAAGTCTTTTGCACCGAACCGACAGCCGACAGCGTCGGATAGAGCGAGCCTTCCGCCACTTTGACCTGCTGTGTCGCAACATCGACGTTGTACATCGCGGTCGTGATCGTGGGATGCTGCGAGCGGCCGCGGCCGATCGAACCGTCCAGCGTGCGTGGCGAGAACCGGTCGACAGGCGCGGCAGCTGCCAGCCTGGCGGGAGCCGGAACGCCGATCACTTGCAGATAGACCGCGCGCGAGGACACGTAGTTCGAACTCGGCCTGTGCGAGTTGCGACCGGCCGGTGGACAGGCGGGCCTCCGCCTGGGCAACGTCGGTGCGCGTCACTTCGCCGGCGTTGAAGCGATCGCGGGTCTGCCGCAACGTCACTTCGAGCACGTTCACGTTGCTGCGCTGGAGTTCGAGGATCGCAGCATCGCGCAGCAGGTTCATATAGGCGGTTGCGGCGTTGAGCAGGATCGTCTGCTCGCTCGTGCGCAGAGTCTCGCGGGCGGAGAACACCTGGCCCTCCGCCAGCTTCGTGCGATTGGCGGTCTGGAAGCCGTTGAACAGCGTCTGGTTCACGGTCAGACCGGCGGACGTGACGGCAGTCGTGCCTTGCGTCTTGTCGTAGGTCGGAAAGGTCGGACAGTTACTTCTTCCGATCAGGTCCCTCGTGCAAGCAAGCGGACCCGCGATGCTATTCTGGTTCTTGACCAGGTTTTCCAGGTACTGATCGTTCAGGCTCGACGTGCCGGTCACGCGCGGGCGATAGCCCGCCAGCGCGGTCGGGACGTTTTCGTCCGTCACCCGGGTTGCGGCGCGTTGCGCGTTAAGCGTCGGGTTGTTGAAATAGGCCTGTTCAAGTGCCTGCTCCAACGTGGTCGAGCCCGGCGGGATGGGGCCGCCCAGCTTTGCATTCAAGTTGCCGTTGATGTTGGTGTAGCCCTCGATGTTCTGGTTGCTGTCGCCACCTCGGGTGCCATTCAGGTTGGTGCTTGGGCTCGGCGCCGGTGTTATGCTTCGATTTTGCGGATTCACCGCGTTGGGCGAGGTCCGATCCTGCGGATTCGTGAGGGTCCGATCCTGCGGATTCATCGGATTGAGCGTTACGGGTGGTTGAGTCTGGGCGGCAGCCGGAAGGGCCGATAGCCCGCCGAGCACATAGGCGGCCAGCAGCGCCGAAGCTGCGCCGCCTGCGACCACACCTGGACGCCGATGTCCCCCGAACATACGACCAACCCCACGCCACCCGACGCAACGTTACGCCCGCCCCAACGACGCAGGCCTACCGTGCCAAGACCTAGCCGCCGACCTTAACCATAATGGGGCCGACAGTCGGTGGAAGCCCTGGAGGTAAGCCTTTTTCCAAATTAGGGAATTCGTGGTGTTTTCAAGCCACACCGACGCTCAAGAACTTTGTGGAGAATTTACATTTCAGAACACGAAGACCGCCGGAGCGGCGAACCCAGGCAATGTCGGCGCGGCCGCATCGAAGATCGGCCATCCGGTGACGTCACCATCGGCGCATCGATAGAGCATCGCCCGCCCGTTCGGCGTGCGGCCCTGCACGACGACCAGGCGTCCCCCTTCCTTGAGTTGGTGAAAGAGCGATTCCGGCGGCACTTCCACCGCCCCACCAAGCAGGATGACATCGTACGGCGCTCGCCCCGGCCAACCCGCGACCAGCGGCCCGGTGACGACCTCGGCATTGGCTGCCGGCATGGCCGACAGATTCTCGCGTGCATGGCGCGCCAAGGTCGCATCCTGCTCCAACGCAACCACCGAGCCGGCAAGCTTCGCCAAAACGGCCGCCGAATATCCGGTCGCGCAGCCGACATCGAGGACGCTATCGCCCTCCTCCACTCCGGCCGCCTGAATGAGCTTGGCGAGCACGACCGGTTTCAGCAGATGGCGCGCCTCGGCACCCGGCGTTTCCGCTGTCACCGCGATGTCGAAGTCGAGATAGGCAAGCGCAGCTTTCGACCGGGGCACGAACCGTTCGCGCGGCAATTCCAGCATGGCCGCGATCAAGCGCAAATCGGTGACGTCGCTGACGCGAATCTGACCGTCAACCATCATGCGGCGTGCCGCGGTAAAGTCGATCATCGGCCGATTTTCACGAAGATGGTGAATGGTGCAGTGCGGCTTGTTTGCGGCAACCTCGGCGAAAAGGCAAGATCGGACACTCTAGGCCAGCCTCCGGCCGTTCCTTTGCGAGACGCGCACTGGTTGCCCGCCTCCGGTCGCTCCTGTATAGCCAAGCCCATACGAAGCGCCGGGCGGACTCACGTCGCAGCCGAAGCGCCGGAAAGGCCACGTGGCGGAGTGGTTACGCAACGGTCTGCAAAACCGTGTACCCCGGTTCAATTCCGGGCGTGGCCTCCACTAGCAAAATCAATATGTTCGTTCAGAGAGCGGCCGCGGAACCTGAGCCGCGCGGCGGCTTTTTCGCGGGTTCGGTCCCGGACATGAACCAGCATCAGACCACCAAGCCGCTGCTCGAAGTCTTGTCAGGCCGGCGGCAGGCCATTCCGCCGGTCTGGATGATGCGGCAGGCGGGGCGCTATCTGCCGGAATATCGCGAACTGCGCGCGCGTGCGGGCAGCTTTCTCGACCTTTGCTTCAACCCGGAGATGGCGGCGGAAGTCACCTTGCAGCCGATCCGGCGCTTTCAATTCGACGCGGCCATCCTGTTCTCGGACATTCTGGTCGTTCCCCATGCGCTTGCGCGGCCAGTGCGCTTTGAAGCCGGCGAAGGCCCGCGCCTCGAGCCGCTTGCGACCGCGGCCGAAATCCATCGACTGCGCACGGAGCCCGACGACGCGACGTTCGCGCCGGTCTACGACACGGTGCGGCTGATCAAGGAGAGGCTTGATCCCGGCGTGACGTTGATCGGGTTCTGCGGCGCGCCGTGGACGGTCGCGACCTACATGGTGGCGGGCCAGGGCACGCCGGACCAGGCGCCGGCGCGGCTCATGGCGTATCGTGAACCTGACGCCTTTGCTCACCTGATCGACATTCTCGTCGCGGCGTCCGTACGCTATCTCGTCGGCCAGCTGCGGGCAGGCGCCGAGGTGGTGCAGCTCTTCGATACCTGGGCCGGCATCCTGCCGCCGCGCGAGTTCGAGCGCTGGTGCATCGAACCGGCCAGGCGGATCGTCACGCAGGTCCGCGAGCAGGTTCCGAACGCAAGATTTATCGGCTTTCCGCGCGGTGCCGGCGGCGCGCTCGCAGCCTACATCGACCGTGTTCCGGTCGACGGGGTGAGCATCGACTGGGCTGCGGAGCCTGCGTTCATTCGCGAGCGCATTCAGAGCCGGGTCGCCGTGCAGGGCAATCTCGATCCGCTCGCGCTCATGGCGGGTGGCGCGGCGCTCGACCGGGCGGTCGACGACGTGCTTACGAATTTCGGCAATGGGCGGCTGATCTTCAATCTCGGACACGGCATCCTGCCCGAAACGCCGATCGCGCATGTCGAGCAGATGCTCCGCCGCGTCCGCCAGCGCTCAAGCTAACTCGCCGGCCCGCGGCCCCGGCCTTATTCGATCGGCCGCGTCCGCTCGATGATCTCGGCCGCGCCCCGATGCAGCAAATCGAGCCCAACCAGCCGGCCGAGTTCGCGCGGCCGGTCGGCCGGTCCCGTGCACTCGGCCTCGATGAACCGCGCACCATCCTCCTCGATCACCGCCGCATGTAGCGTCATGCCGGCCCCGTCGATAATAGCGTGTCCAGCGATCGGTGAATTGCAGTGGCCGTTGAGCACCCAGAGCACCTCGCGCTCTGCCTCCGCGCAAGCTGCCGACGCCGGATCGTTGATCGCGGCGAGGTAGCGGCGCGTCGTCCAGTCGTCGGCGGCACACTCGACCGCGACGATCCCCTGCCCCACCGCCGGCAGCATTTCGGCCGGCGAGAAATCGTGCACGATGCGCGCCGACAAGCCGATGCGCTCCAACCCCGAGCGCGCCATCACCAGCGCGTCCGCGGGCCCGCGCTCGCTGCCGTCCGGCATCTGCTGAAGCTGACGGGTGTCGAGCTTGCGGACCCGGGTGTCGGCCGCGCCGCGGAAATGGATGACTTCGACCTCCGGAAAGAGCCTTCGCAGATAGCTCGCGCGGCGCACCGAGTTGGTGCCGATCTTGAACTCCCTGCCCTTGGCCCTCGCGATCTCGCCGTACGAGACACCGTCGCGGACCACCAGCGCATCACCCGGCGGATCGCGCTTGAGCAGGGCACCGATGACGAGCCCCGGCGTCTCCTCGTTGCCGGGCATGTCCTTGAGCGAATGCATCGCCGCCTGCAGCTCGCCCAGGCGCACCGCCGCGCGAATTTCCGCCACGAAGGCACCGCCCTTGCCGCCGTGACGCAGGAGTTTGCCCACCTGGTCGTCGTCGCCGCGCGTGTCGAATTTGACGATTTCGACGGCAAGATCTCGCCAGGCTGCCCGCAGTTGCCGGGCGATCTCCTCCGTCTGGGCAAGAGCCATGGTGCTCTTGCGCGTGCCGATCCGCATCGTATCGCTCCGGCGAGAGGGCGGTTTGCCCTGCTTGCGCCGGTATTCCCCGTTATTTGGGGCTTTGCAAGATTCGGCGCCGTTTGTTATAGCCGGACGCCATCGCTGGCGGTGTTCCCCGGTAGCTCAGTGGTAGAGCAACCGGCTGTTAACCGGTTGGTCGCTGGTTCGAATCCGGCCCGGGGAGCCACCTTGCCGCTGTGTCCAGCGGGTGCCGCGTGGTACCAATGATGAATGTCCGAGACGCCCGCCTCCGAGCCGTCGCCTGACCCAGCGACCGAAGCCGGTAGCCGCAGGCTTGGCACGTCCCAGCGTTTGCCGCTGGCGATTTCGATCCTGGCCCTCATCGTTGCGGGCTGCGCCGCGGCACTTTCGGTATGGCTGGCATTGCTCGTGAGGAATTTCGATATCCAGCGCGCGTTCGTGTCGGTCTCCGGGCCGCAGGTGTCGTCCACCGTGGATACAGCCGATAAGACACTCAAGAGCGTCGATCGTCACCGCCCGCTTGACCAACAGCGGAAGCACCCCGACCGCGAGCCTGATGTTCTTCATGCGCTGCGCAACCTCGCCGGAGCCGGTCGCAGAACCGTGGACGTTGCTGTTCCAGGAGAAAATCGAGAAGCAGCCGTTGACGATTAGCCCGCACGCGACCGCCTCCGGCCAGTGCGCCTTCAGCGCGGCGCAGATCCAACAGATGAGCGAAGGCAAGCTGCACGGCTACGTGCTGGGCGACATCACCTACCACGGCCGCCGCGACGACAGCACGCTGCGCCGTACGCAATTCAGTTGGCGGCTGTCGAATGTCAGCGTCGATCCGGTCAGCAAGAACGTCACGCTTACCGCCACGGGCCTCGGTCAGCACAATTGCGTGGATGCGGAGTGCCCATTGGCGATCATGACGCACTGACTGCGTGACGATTGCGCGTTGATCCGGCCGTAAAGCCGGGAAAGCATCGCCGCGCGAACCGGCTGCCTGCGGCGCGCGCGGCGCATAAGCAAATCGCGGATCGCGCCGGTCAGCGCCCCGACATCGACTTCATCCAATCCTTGGCCTGGACCTTCTTCATCATGGCCTGATCGATGAAGGGGTAGATGGTCTTCTCGAAGGCGGCATAGACCTGCTTGTATTCGGCCGCGCAGTTCGCCGCCCGGTCCTTCGGCAGCCAGCCCTTGTCGACGAATTCCTTGAAGGTCTGCGGATCGCCGCCGTAGGCGAGGCACAGCGTGTTGTAGAAGCGCTGCGAGGAGGTTCCGTGCTCGTCGGCGAAATCCGCCCACTCCTTCGGGTCGCCGAGCACCGCCCAGAAGAAGGCGCGGCCGCGCGTGATGGTCCGCGCCACATCCTTGTTGAACTGCAAGGCGAGGAAGATGGCGATCTGGTCGGCGGCGTCTTCCTCGCGTCCGAACACCGGAACCTCGACCATGTCGAACACGGCGTGGCCGGATTCATGCAGCACCGATCCGACGAACGCTCCGATCATGACCTCGTCGCGATTGAACCCCTGCTGCGGCTTGCCGGCCTCGGGCGCGATCCGGTTCATCAATTCGATATACTCGTAGCAGAGCACGATCGCCCAGGTGCTGGGATTGTAGAAATTGGAGGAGTTCTCGCCGCATTCCGCCGAGACCAGGTACAGGACGTGCGGCATCTTCAGCGGCGAGAGAAACTCGGCCAATTGCTCCAGCACCTTGCGCTGCTTGATCCGCTCCAAGGTCGCCTGGAACTTTACCGACTTCGGCGGGATATAGCCGATCTGGATTCTCGGATTGCTCAAGTCCTGAGCCTGCGCCGGCGCCGGCTGCGACAGCGCGGTTGCCATCGTCAACGCAACCGCCAGGGCGGAGATTCGCGCGATCAACTTCATGACTTCACCCGTGTTTCATAAATCTATTGGACGACACACGCAGCAATCGCGCGCCGCGCTTATCTGGCGCTGAGCTTCCAGTCGATCGCCCGCGACCGGACGAACATATCCGGGTCCACGAACGGCATGATCCGCAGATTGAACGCCTTGCGGACCTGCGAATATTCGCCGGCACACCGCCGGGCGCGATCCTCCGGAAGCAGCGGCGACTTGCCCTTCTCGGCCTGCACCAGATAGTCGAACGACTTCGGCGCGCCGCCATACGCGATGCAGAGGAAATTGAAATAGCGCTGGGCCTCGGGCGAGGCCACGTTGGCGAACGCGCTGCCGGTCCAAGTGCGGTTTGACAGCGCGAAGAAGGTCGCCGTGCCGCCGATGGTCTTGCGCGCCGCCTCCTCGCCGAACTGCAGCATCAGGAAAGCGCCGAGCCGATCGGCGGCGTCTTCGGCGCGGCCCCAGACCGGGACCTGCAGGATGTCGAACATCGCCTCGGCGACTTCGTGGAACATCGCCTGCACGAATGTGCCGACGATGATGATCTCGCGCGAATTCTCGTTGGCTTTGGCGGCGAATTTCTCGATCTGGTCGATCAGCTCGTAGCAAACGACGGCCGGACCCTGCGGGTTGTAGGGGCGCGTCGTCGCCCCGCACTGCTCGACCCGCACGGTCAGCTTGCGCGGCAGCTTGAGCGGCGCCATGAACTGCCGCAACTCTTCGAGCACCTGCAGCCTGACAAGCCGGTCGTGGATCGCACGGAAATTCGCGTTCGCCGGTGGCACATAGGCGATATCGACCTGCGGATTGGCAGGGGGCTGGGCCGGGGCCTGGGCCGCGACCGGCGCGGCATAAGCGATCGGAAGAATAAACGCGAAGGCGACCGCCGCAGCACTCATGATGCGCTTCATCGACGATGTTCCTGTCTGGCTGGCGTCCACGAAAATAGGCGCTGCCCCAAGATTTCCGTCCCAGGCGCAACACCCGTTCGGAGGCTAATTTTGGCGGGCGGGAAAGGCAAGCTTGTGCGGCGTCGCATGCGCCTGCGCCTCTTGGGGCGGCGACCTCAAGGAGACTAACAGGCTCAAAAGTCGGATGCATGCCAAGCGGAGCCAACGGCGCCACACGCCAGAAAATAATATAACAATATCAGACGTTTGAGATGTTTACCTTAACAGAAGAATAACGTCCAGGCGGACGCCTAAAATATTGTGTTCAAATTAAGAATGGCGCATGAGTCGCTGGGCTGCGCGCACTCCGAACCACAACAAACCGCGGCGCGTCGGCAAACGGACACAACGAGAAAAGTTCGTCCCCAAAGCTTTTCGGATCGAGGCGTGTGATGCGTGTACATAGCGGAAGTTGGTTCGATTACGATCCTCTGTCGCTTCTGGTGCTGTTTGCGGGTATCGGCGCAGTGGCGCTGATCGCCTTCACCATCTGACGATCGCTGATAGCGCGAGCGCGCCGCGGTTCTTGAGCGACACGGGCATTCGTCACCGGTTCAAGCTGGCGTGCCGTATCAGACCGCGCCGTCAGTCCGCACCTCCGCGTTGCTAGCCTAGGCGATAGCGGTACCGCCCCTGTTCCAGCCGCGGCCGCCCTCGCCGTAGATGTCGAAGCCCGCCGGCGTCACCACCACCGTATCCTCGAGCTTGATGAAGCCGCGCTTGGGATGTGCGAGCGTCGTCTCGACCGACACGACCATGCCGGTTTCGAGCGGACGCGCGGCGTCGTAGGCGTCGTATGGCACCGGTCCCGAAGCCGTGAGGCGTGGCGCCTCGTGGCTGATCAATCCCATGCCGTGGGCGAGGAAATGCATGTGGTTGTGATGCTTCGATTTGCGCACCAGCGGCTCGGCTGCTCCGTAGATCACGCTGGCCATGGCGCCAGTCTTGATCGGCTTCATCGAGGCGCGCTGGATCTCCTCGATTTCGGCAAGAATCTCCTCGAGCTCCGCATCCGGCTCGCCCTGGATCGCCATGCGGCAAAGATCGCCGATGTAGCCGTGATAGTTGCCGCCGGAATCGAGCGAGAGGATATCGCCCTTCCCCCATATCTGGCTCGACGGCGCGCGGTTGAGGCTCGTACCGGCGGTGATCAGGCAATATTCGAAGGTCAGTCCACGGACGGTCTCTTCACGCCGCAGCGACTCGGTCAATTCCGCCTTGCTGCTGCCGGGTCCATGCTTGGCAATCACTGCCAACATCGAATCGATCACCCGTTCGGAGGCGACGCGCAGCTTTTCCAGTTCGTCGGGGCGCTTGATCGCGCGCATGCGCTCGAGCACGAACGTCGCATCCTTGATCTCACCGAGGCCGCGCCACAGGGCTGAGCCGGCATCCATCGGCAGGAACGCAAGCTCGGCGGCGATGCGCTTGCCCGCACCGCACTGGCGCACGTAGTCGACCGCCTTCTGCATCGTGTCGACCGAGCCCGACGAGTTGCACTGCTGCACCTGCGTCCAAAACGGTTCGTTCTCGCGCTGGAAGTTCTCCAGGCGATGGCCGAAATAGGCCGCCTTGTCGGGCGCGCCTTTGACATAGACGAAGACCGGCAGGTAACGCGACAGTCCCATCGCATCCATGTACTCGAAGAAGAACGCGCGGTGGCCGCCGAGGAGATATTGCACGTTGTGTTTCGACGTCGCGACGATGACGTCGTAGCCGGCCTCATCCATCAGGCGGTCGAGGCGGGCGGTATCGAATGGAACGGATGGTGCAGCGTCTTGTCGCTTGACGACATCGAGCATGGCTTTTGCTCCTTGTTATGCGGCGCGCGAAGCGGACGGCCGGCGCTCAGTTTCGATAGCTCGAATCGATGCGGTCGAGCATGCGAAGGTAGGCCGGCCAATCGGCGGAGCCGCGGCCGCTGTCGTGCTTCTCATACTGCGCTGCCGTCTTCTCGCAGACGTCCGCGGGAATTTCGATCAGCGCGTCGCCGGTCGCCTCCATCCGCAACTGGATTTCGGCGGCTTCGATCAGCGTCTTCATCAGGACGAACGCCTCGCGCGCGGTCTTGCCGACGGTGAGCAGGCCGTGATTGTGCAGGATCATGGCGCGATTGCCGCCGAGATGGGTGATGATGCGCTCGCGTTCACCAAAATCCTCGGTGATGCCCTCATAGGCATGATATCCGACGCGCTGGTAGAACCGCATTGCCTGTTGCGAGACCATACGCAGGCCACCGCGCAACCCGGCCAGCGCCATGCCGGTCTCGGTGTGGACATGCACCGCGCAGTTCACGTCCGGCCGCCCGCGCAACACGCCGCCATGCAGCGTGAAACCCGGACGATTGACGCCCGCGGACTCGTCGAGATCGTCGTGCATGTCGACCTTGACCAGGTTCGATGCCGTCACCTCGGTCCAGAGCAGCTCATGCTGCTTCATGAGGAACTTGCGATCCTCGCCCGGAACGCGCAGCGAGCAGTGGTTGTAGATGACATCGTCCCAGCCGTAGTGCGCGACAAGGCGGTAGACTGCCGCGAGATCGACGCGCGCCTGCCATTCAGCCGGCGGCATGCCGACGGTGTGCGGGCTTGGCGTCTTGGCGTGGATGTTCATCGGCAGTGCCTCCCATTATCGCTGGCGGGCGGGCTGGTTGCCGCGAATATTGACGCTTCAGGACGCCTGGGTCCAGTCGGGCACGAGCAGGTCTGCTCAGAATTCCCGCTTCATCCAGAGGTGATCGAGCGAAATCACGCCGCCGCCGTGAACCAGGAAATAGAACGCCGCAACCGTCCACATCAGCGTGAATTCGAGACCCATCTGGTTCCAGAAATACCGGCCCACACGCCAGCGTTCGAAATTGCTCACGAGGAGAAATATGAAGATCGGCAGCGCGGCCGGGCGGGTGAACAGCCCGAGCGCCAAGAGCGGACCGCAGATCAGTTGTGTCAGCACAATCGCCCGCGCCCAGAACCAACCCGGCCGGTAGCCTCCGCCATCAAGCTCCGCCGCGAATTCAGGAAGATTATGCGAATTCGTGCCGGTGTTGGCGAACATCCCAAACGCACTGCGCAAGCCATGCGGCACCAAACTCAGGCCGACAACCGCCCGCAACAGTGCCTCCGACCAGGGCGCCAGCGTCTCGTAGATGACGCCCAACGCGGGGGAGACGAGCGGCGTGGATTGGTAGAGCATGCGGGATGTTCCAGGGAACGTGCAGTATTCCAGGGCGCCGAGGCTATCTGAGCGAAACGCGGAATCACACTACAGCAGGAAACCGGGTTCGCCGCTACGCGCCCCGTTCGTCATTGCGAGGAGCGAAGCGACGAAGCAATCCAGACCGTGTGTTTCTGGATTGCTTCGCTTCGCTCGCAATGACGACGCTATAACCTGATCTCGCCGAGATTGATGCTCGAACCGAGTTTCGCCTCGACGGACTTCTTGCCACGGCGAGGGGCCGAAATCTCTACGACATAAGTTCCGGAATTCTCGTCCAGCCGGTCGAATTTGAAGTCGCCGTAGTTGTCGCTCACCGTTTCGGCGACGAGGTGGCCGTTCTTGAGCAGCCGCACATTCGCCTCCTCGACGCAATCGACAACGCCGTTCACCTCGGCCGAGAGTGAACCGCCGATGAAGCATTTCGAATAGCGCCACAGATTGCGATAATAGACCCGAGGCTTGCTGCCGAGCTCGGGCCGCATGACTTCGAGGCCCTCGTCGTGTGCCATGCGCCCCATCGCCTCGTCCTCGATCTTGATCGCGCGCATGGCGCCGGTCGGGCACGCCTGCTGGCCGCGCGTCTGCTGCCAGCCCTGATCGAGGAGGTGGGCATCGAACGGCCAGAGCTGCGGAAGTTGCAGCTCTTCGTTCCACCAGATGTGACCGTACGGGCAGGCTTCGACCAATTCCTTGCGGCCTTTCGCACGTATCGGATCGATGAGCACGATCCCGTCGGGACGCTTCTTGATCGCGTCGCTGCTTTTTTCCATGCAGGGCGGGTTGTCGCAGTGATTGCACATGGTCGGAACGTAGGCGATGTCGATCATCGGCACCTGGCCGCGTTCCTTCTGTAGGATGTTGATCCACTTGTGGCCGTGCTTGGGCATCGCTGCCGTGTAACCGGGGAAATCGTTGCCGACATATTCGTCCATGGCGGACAACGTGCACAGATTGCAGTTGGTGCACTCCGCGACGTCAATGATCAGGTTCCATTTTTGCATGGCGTCTACTCTGTTGTTCGTCTCGCGCCGCGAGCTCCCTCTCCCCTGTGGGAGAGGGTAACGGAGCCCGCGGCACTTGCAGGTTTCACGTCTATTGCGGCGTCCGCCGCACTCACTTCGCGGGAACCAGCGCCGCCTCCTTGAGCGTACGCTTGATCTCTTTGTCCTTCTCCATCCGCGCAAACGTCTCCGACATGTGCTCTGCGCGCCGGTCCCACACCTCGACCTGCACCAGCGAATTCGCGCCGGCGATCGAATGCGTGGATTTCGTCTGCGTCCGCTCGGGTGTGAGCAGGTTGAGGCACCCTCCCCGATCGACCGATTTTCCCGGCTCGCCCATCGGATCGTAGACGGCCGACGACTCGTAGCCATGACACACGCCACGCGGCAGCCGCTGCGTCGGCAGCGCGGCGCAGATCACCGCGCCGCGATCGTTATAGACCTTGACCAGGTCGTGCTTCTTGATACCGCGCGCCTTCGCATCCTCGGCGTTGATCCGCATGATCCAATAATAGTAACCCTCGACCTTGACGCGATGGTCTTCGATGTTGAGCAGAAACGAATCCTTGCCGTCGCCTTGGGTGTGGAACGAGTACTTCGAATGCGGCGTGAGCATCTGCAGCGGATAGCGCTCATACATCGCGCCGGAATGCGGCCCCTCCCATGACGGCTCGTATTTCACGATCGGCGGCCGCTCGGGATCGTTGAAACGCTTGAGGCTGTTGCATTCGAACTCGAGCTTGCCGGACTGGGTCTGCAGCCCTTTGAGATATTCGCCCGCATAGTCCGACGGCAGCGGCTGCGCCTCCGGCACGTCCTTTTTTCGGTTCTCGTAGAACCAGCGGAAGGATACCGGCGCGCGCAATTTCTCCTTCTCGGCCGGCACGACGTAGTAGCCGCGCTTGATGAATTTCTTCCACGACATGACCTTCGGCATGTCGGAGGCCTCGTAGAGCCGCTTGACCCAGTCGATCTCGTTGATGCCTTCCGAGAAGTAGTTGGCGAGGCCGAGCCGCTTGCAGATTTCGTTGAAGATCCAGAAGTCGGACTTGGATTCGCCGAGCGGCTTGATGGCCGGCGCCTGGAAGAGAATGACCCGGTGATTGAGCTGCTGCTGGCCGTGATGGCCGTAGCCGCCAAGTCCCGCCCACTCCGAGATATCGACGCGCTCGAAATTCGTGCAGGCCGGCAGGATCACATCGGCGAACTTCGCCTCGCCCTCAAACCAGATCGACTGGTTGACCACGAACTCCAGCGCATCCGACTGGTACATTCGCACCCAGCGGTTGGTGTTGTTCATGGTCGAGAGGATCGAGCCGCCGTACTTGAACATCATCTTCACCGGCGCCTGGCCGGGCGCCGGATAAGCGAACTTGGCGAACTGGTGCTCGATCGACTTGCCGATCCACGGGTAGCCTTCCGCCTTGCCGTCGGTAATCGCCTCCGGTGTCGACAACCGCGGGATGCGCTGGAAGGCCGAGTTCATCGTCGGCAGTTGCGGCATACGCTGGTAGAGCGAGATCGGCAACGCGGTGCCTTCGAGGTCGCCCGACATGCCGCCTTCCGAATAACCCGGGAAGTAGAACTGGAAGTCGACCGGCGTGCCCCACTGCAAATTGCCCATGTTGCAGCCGGGCTTGCCGAGCCCCTGCATCGCCGAGAGGCACACCATGACGCGTGCCCATTGGATGCCGGTCTGGTTGCGGCAGGCGCCGCCGTGGCCGTTGCCCCAGCCGCCAGGCGACAGGTAGACGCGCTTCTTGCCCCATTCACGCGCCAGCGCGCGCACGTCCTTCGCAGGAACGCCGGTTTCCTTCTCCTGCCACTCCGGCGTCTTCGCGATACCGTCCTCGTCGCCGGTGAGATACGCCGCCCACTTGTCGAAACCGATCGTGTGGGTTGAGACGTAGTCCTTGTCGTAGAGACCGTCCTTGATCCAGACGTAGGCGATCGCCATCGCCATTGCGACCGAGGTCGTGGGCTTCGGTGCGAACCACTTGCCCGGCAGGAACTGCGCCGACGAATTGTAATAGGGGTCGATGTGGACGACCTTGATGCCGAGATTGGGGTTCTTCAGCCACTGCCGGCGGATGGTGCCCTCTTGAGCGCCATAGGAGCCTGATGTCGTCTCCGGATCGGCCGCCCAGAACACGATCATGTCGCAGTGCTGCAAGCAGTCCTCAACGGTGCCGTAGGTCTCGGATTGGCCGACGCGCAGCGTGTAGCCCCAGTGGTGCACCGCGCCCCAGTACCAGCCTTCCCACGAATCCGGGTTGTGGTGGATCTGCGTGTAACCGACCGCGTTGCGGAAGCGGTGCAGCGCCGAGAGGTAGTAGCCGATATTGCCCCAGGTGTGGTGCGAGCCGTGCGACACCGCCATCACGCCGGGCCCGTACTGGCGCTTGAGCCGCTTGATCTCGTTGCCGACGAGGTTGAGCGCCTCGTCCCAGGAAATGCGCACGTAGCCCGATTTGCCGCGGTTCTGCGGATTGCGCTCGCCATGCGGATCGAAGTCGACCCGCTTCATCGGGTAGAGCAGCCGGTCGGGCGAATAGACGATCGACTTGGCATTTTGGCCATGTGGAGCAAGAGTCGTCTTGCGCGGCGGGGTGAAGTCCATGCCGCGTGCACGGATGGTCCATGACGCGCCGTCGTCCTTGGCAAGGTCGATCGGCGTCATCCGCACGATCTTGCCATCCTTGACGTAGACGAAGACCGGCCCGCCGTTCGTCATGTTGCAGTAGCGCATCGTGCCATCGGCGAGCTTCTCGCCGATGTCGAGGCCCGCAGACTGACTCGCCATGATGGCCTGCGCGAACCAGTTGGTGAGGTCCTCCGGCCCGTCGACGGTGAGCTTGAAATCCTTCTGCGCGTTGATCTGGTCGAGCCAGTTGATCGGCGGCATCAAGAGGTCGGCGCCCAATGTGGCGTTCTTGAACGCGAGCGTTACGTCCGCCTTTTTGCGCTTGCTCGTCCCCGACCGGATCTTCCCGTCGCGAAACTCGTACCAGCGACCGACCTCCTCATCGCGCGCCATGATGCGGGCGACGAGATTGCGCTCCTTGAGCCGAGCGCGGAATTCCGGATGCTTGCTTGCGGTGTAATTGAGAAGCCGGGCCAGCCCCCAGAGGATGAGCGAAAACTTCAACGCCGCGAGTGCCATGGAATTCCTCCCTGCGCCTTCGCGCAGCCTGTATTGCCAGTCGCGCCCGACCGGTGTGCGAAGTCTAGCAACCGGAGCCGGGTCATTCACGCGAAAAATAGGGCATGAACCCTGCGCCACGAGCGCTGCGGCCGCCCTCTCCCGCAAGGGGAGAGGGCACTGACGGCGACAGTCGGATACCCGGGAGATCACTCCGCCTTGATATTCGCCGACTTCACCACCTGCGCCCATTTCTCGATGTCCTTGCGCAGGTAGGCTTCGAATTCGGCGGGCGACATGACGAGCGGCACCGCGCCCTGCTTGTCCCAGGCGGCCTTCACCTCGGGGCGGTTGATCGCCTTGTTGATCTCGGCGTTAAGCTTGTCGACGATTGGCTTGGGCGTGCCGGCGGGCGCCATGATGCCGAGCCAGATCGTGGACTCGTAGCCTGGCACGCCCGCCTCCGCGATCGTCGGCACCTCCGGCAGCACCGACGAGCGCTTGCTCGCCGAGGTGCCGAGCGCGCGCACTTGGCCGGCCTTGACGTTCGACGCCATGGTGGTGATCGCGTCGAACATCATCTGCACATGGCCGCCGATCACGCTGTTGCGCGCCTCGCCAGAGGCCTTGTGCGGCACGTGCACCATGTCGGTGCCGCTCATCGCTTTGAACAGTTCGCCCGCCATATGGTACGGCGTGCCGGTGCCTGACGACGCATAATTGAGCCCGCCCGGCTTCGACTTCGCGAGCGCGATGAACTCCTTCAGATCCTTGGCCTGCACCGACGGGTGGATCACCATGATCAGGTCGGAGTAGTTGATGCCCGCCACTGGCACGAAATCGCGCATCAGTTGGAACGGCTTGTTGGGCACGAGCAACTCGTTGACGGTGTGGGTGTTCGACATCGCCAACAGCGTGTAGCCGTCGGGCGGCGACTTCGCGACCTGGTCGGTGCCGATGATCGAGCCGGCGCCGGGCTTGTCCTCGATCACGACCGGCTGCTTCAGCGACTCGGAGAGATACTGGCCGAGCTGACGGGAGAACACGTCGGCGGGACCACCGGCGCCGAACGGCACGATGATCTTGATCGGCTTCGTCGGAAAGTCCTGTGCGGAGGCCAGGTGGGGCCACGCCATCGCAATTCCGGCGGCAAGCAGCAAAGGCCCGCGCAACACTGAAATCATACGAATTCCTCCCTGAACGCACTGTTGGCGCGTCTATAGACAACCGGTGGGCAGCGTTCAATGAGGCGGTTCGCCGCCCACCGCGACGGTCGGGCGCCGGTAGCGCAAGCCTCTTTGCACGCATCGTGCGCACCGCTAAGCTTTCGAAAGAGCGCCCTATCAGCAAGAGGCGCCGGCTTCGCCCATCGCCATCCGACGAAGGCGAAGATTTTGGAAACGAAACAAGGGGGAATTCAATGGCTGAGGCAACGCCACGTCTCTACATTCCCGCGCTCGGCGGACTTTACAATGCAGCGCGCGACTTCGCTGAACCGATCCTGCGCATCGCGCTCGGGGCGGTTCTCATTCCGCACGGCTGCCAGAAGCTCTTCGGCCTGTTCGGCGGCATGGGCTATACGGCGAACGCCGCGCTGTTCGAGCGGCTCGGCTACGCCCCCGGCGCGTTCTGGGGCACGCTGGTGGGCCTGACCGAGTTCGTCGGCGGCATTCTGCTGGTGATCGGGCTGTTCACGCGCTTCGCGGCCGCGGCCGTGTTGATCTTCATGCTGACGGCG
Source organism: uncultured Alphaproteobacteria bacterium (assembly GCA_963763365.1). GTDB lineage: Bacteria > Pseudomonadota > Alphaproteobacteria > Rhizobiales > Xanthobacteraceae > VAZQ01. The sequence goes on from CAVXOE010000017.1 coordinate 84,868, forward strand.
ATCCACTTCACCTCCGCCAAGGGCTTCTTCTGGAGCGCGGGCGGAATGGAATATCCGATCCTGATTGGAATCTGCGCGCTCTACTTCGTGATCCGCGGCGGCGGCCCGTATTCGCTCGATCACCAGGTGCTCAAGCGGGAATTGTAGAACCAAGCTCGGCAACACCGTCCGCGTCATGGCCGGGATAGTCGGCCATCCACGGCTTTCTTTGTCGCGAGTTTAGAAGAAAGACGTGGATGCATCCGGCATCACGGATGGTGACATGACGATAGCGCTCACGACCTTGGTTACCTCAGTTCCACAACTGCTGGCTCGCGAGCCGCGCGCCCTCGGCGAGCGCTTCGAGCTTTGCCCACATGATCGACGGGTGTACCCGGCGGTAGAACGGCCCTTGCGCAAAGCCGCAGTCGGTGCCCGCGATCACGTTCTCGCGCCCGACCAAGCTGGCATAGCGGCCGATGCGTTCGGCGATGAGTTCGGGATGCTCCACCACATTGGTGGCATGGCTGATGACGCCGGGAATCAGCACCCTGCCCTCCGGCAGCTTCACGTCCTTCCAGACCTTCCATTCATGCTCGTGGCGCGGGTTGGCGCCTTCGATCACGTAGGCGCCGACCTTCACGTTCAGGATGAGATCGACGATGTCCTTGAGCGGCACGTCGCTGGTGTGCGGGCCGGGCCAGCTTCCCCAGCAGACGTGGTAGCGGATGCGGTCCGGCGGCAGGCCGGCGATCGCCTGGTTGAGCACATCCATGTGCAACTCGACCCATCTGCGGTACTCGGCAAAGCTCGCCGGCGGCACCATGCGGTCGTAGCTCACCGCCACGCGGGCGTCGTCGAGCTGGAGCACGAAGCCCGCATCGACGATCATGCGATATTCGGTTGCCATCGCGGCGCCGATCGCGTGCAGCAGTTCCTCGTCGTCCTTGTAGTATTCGTTCTTGCGGTCGGGGATGACGCTCGCCGGCGCCGCGACCGGCATGAAGGCCTCTTCGACCTTGGTGTCCTTGAGCGCGGCCTTGAAATTGTCGATGTCGCGCTTGAGCTCGGCCTGCCCGGTATAGGAGACGGGCCCAACACAGACCGAGTCCATCCGGGTCGCGGGCTCCTCGCGGGCATCAAGCTCGGCATAGAAATCGGCGAAGCGCTCACGGTCGGCGCCACGCTGAAAGGGATTGCCGCCGTACTTCACCGGGCGGCGTTCGAAGCCGCTCAACCGCTCCAGTACATATTGCGACCAGCTGATCGACTTCCCGAATTCGCCGTCGCTGACGACGTCGATACCCGCCGCGGCCTGCTGGCGGACAATGCCGGCGACCGACTCCGTCAGACACTGGTCGTAGAGATCGTGGTTGAACGGCTTGCCGGACTGCTTTGAACGGAGGAAATCCTGCAGCGGCTGCGGGCGGATCAGGCTGCCGACATGCGTGGTGAGAATGCGATCGGTGCTGCGCTTCATCGGTCTCGCTGATTGTTTGGGGGTTCGTCGAGCGCGCGCTTTAGCAGATCACGCGGCTGGCGCAAGTCTCGATTCGCATTGCGGGGACCGGCGATACCGGCGCCCGGCCTGTATTCCGGCCAGTATCATGTCACCACCAGCCGGCGCGCTTTCGCAGCGCGGCGTTCGCCGCCTCGGCATCGGCCGCGATCTGCCCGGCATTGAGCGCCACCAGCTTGCCGCTGCGCTTGAGGATCCGGCCATCGACGATCACGGTATCGACGTTCGAGGGCTGCGCCGCCGTCACCATCATGTGCGCCGGATCGGTAAACACGCCGAAATTGATATCGCGCACCGAGACCATGATGAGGTCGGCGCGCTTGCCGACCTTGATGGTCCCGACCTTGTCGGCAATCCCCATCGAGCGCGCGCCCTCGATGGTGCCGAGTTCGAGAACGCGGCGCGCCGTCAGCTTGAACTCGTTTTCACTCTGGCCGTTCGCCAGGTTCTGCACCAGTTTCATGATGCCGAACATGTCGGCGTTGCCGGTCAGTTCCACGGTGTCGACCGACAGGCCGAGCGGGATGCCGGCCTCCAGCAGGGCCGAAATCTGCGGAATGCCGAATCCGATGCGCAGTTCGCTGAACGGCGAAATGCTCACCGAGGCGCCCGCCGCCTTGATCGCCTTGATCTCGTCCGGCGTCACGACGACCGCATGGATGATCTGCGTGTCCTTATCGAGCAGCCCGGCTTTGGCAATGGTGTCGACCTGGCCCACCGCCGCGCGCGAGCCGCTGGCATGCACCGAGACCGGCAGCCCGAGCCGGCGGGCGGCCCCGATCTCCGCCTTGTAGAGTTCGGGCGCAATGGCGGTCGCCGGATTGTTGCCGCCCATGCCGCGCCAGGCGAGCCCCAGCGAGAGCAGCCCGTCGTTGGAATAGCCTGCCCACTCGCCCGCAAGCTGTTCGAGCTCGGCGAGGTTGATGCCCTGCGTGTTCGGCATGCCCTGCGCGGCGCCATATGAGAAGCGCCCGCGCAATCCGGACTCGCGCAGCGCCCGCAGATCAGCTTCGAGATATTCCGGTCCACGGATGTTGTGGCACCAGTCATGGACGTAGGTGATCCCGGAATTGATCGCCTCGGCAGCGGCAAGCCGCGTGCCTCGGTACATGTCCATCGGCTCGAATTTCTGGCCGAGCGCCGCGGTGGTACGGAAATAGCCGAACTCCGGCGTTTCGCCCGACATGCTGCGCAGCAGCGAATTCCACATGTGCCAGTGCGTCTCGATCAGGCCGGGCATCAGGATCATGCCGTCGCCCTTGATCGTGGTTGCGGTGGGCGGGTTGAGATACTGGCCAATCTCGACGATCACGCCGTCCCGGATGTGCACATCGCCGCCCCTGATGTCGGCGACGCCCGGCTCCATGGTCATCACGTAGGCGTTGCGGATGACGATATTGGCGCGTGGAGGTAACCGCGGTGCCGGCGAAGGCGCCGCGAAGGCCGGCACGCCGCGCAAGCCGGCCATCCCGAATGCGACACCGCCCCTGAGAAGCCCGCGCCGGCTGATGCTCAATCGACCGCTCATTTTCGGAACCTTTCCGGAGCTTAAATCGTGACCATGTCGCCTTCAAGCGATTGTCCGACAGCCTGGAGCAAATGAAAAGCCGCGACCGCATAGCGCAAAAGAAACGGTTGTGAATGACGGCTTGGCCCGGCAGATTGACGCAGCTTTCAGGCCCACGAATGACCCGCCCCATCACACGATTTGCCGCCGCCGAGCCGTTGCCCACCCGGCCCGCGATCAGCATCCGCGATCTTCACAAGACGTTCGGCCAGCTCATTGCGATCGACGGCGTGTCGGTCGAGATCGGCCACGGCGAATTCTTCATGATCGTCGGCCCGTCGGGCTGCGGTAAGACTACACTGTTGCGGATTCTCGCCGGGCTCAATTCGGTCACCTCGGGCACCATCGAAATCGAGACGCCGGATTCTCAGCGCCCGGTCAATTCGATGATCTTCCAGGGCGACTCGATCTTTCCCTGGATGACCGTGTGGGACAACGCGGCCTACGGCCTCAAGATGCGCCGTGCGCCCGCTGCCACCATCAAGGAGGTCGTGGGCCATTACCTCGAGCGCACCGGCCTCACCCGCTTCGCCAAGTACTACCCGCACCAGCTTTCCGGCGGCATGCGCCAGCGCGTGTCGATCGCGCGCGCCTTCGCCAACGATCCGGAAATCCTGCTGATGGACGAGCCGTTCTCCGCGCTCGACGCACAGAACAAGCTCCTCCTGCAGGAGGAACTGCTGCGCATCTGGGAGGAGCACAAGAAGACGGTGGTCTTCATCACCCATTCGGTCGACGAGGCGGTGGCGCTCGGCGACCGCATCATGGTGATGACCGCACAGCCCGGCCGGGTGAAAGCACTCGTGCCCGTGCCGCTCGCGCGCCCGCGCAACATCATGGAGCTGCAAAAGACGCCCGAGTACGGCGAGTTGATCCATCACATCTGGTCGAGCCTGCGCGATGAAGTGCAACGCGCGCGCGCCCAGGAGGAGACGACATCATGAGCGTGCAGACCATCTCCACCGCGCCTACCAGTGCCGGTAAGATGTCGGCGCGGACCCGCGACCGTCTGTTGAGCATCATCTCGCCGCTCGCGCTTTTGCTCCTGTGGGAGCTTTGCGCCCGCTTCGGATTCATCGATACGCGGTTCTTTCCCGCTCCTTCGAGCGTGATGGTGACGATGTACGAAATGATCAAAAGCGGCGAACTCGTCACCCATACCGCGGTCAGCATGGAGCGGCTCCTCTACGGCACCATCATCGGCGGCATTCCGGCGCTGGTGCTCGGTATCGCGATGGGGCTCAACCGCCCGATCCGTGCGTTGTTCGATCCGCTGGTCGCCGCGACCTATCCGGTTCCGAAGAGCGCCATCCTGCCGCTCGCGCTGCTCATCTTCGGACTCGGCGAAGCCTCGAAAATCTTCATGGTGGCGATCGGCGTATTCTTCCCGGTGGTGATCAACACCACCACCGGTGTGCTCGAGATCAACAAGATCTATCTCGACGTCGGGCGGAATTTCAAGGCAAGCCGCTGGAACACGTTCTGGACGATCGCGCTGCCCGGCGCGCTGCCGGTGATCATGACCGGCTTCAAGCTCGGCATCGGAATCGGTCTCGTGCTGATCGCGGTGGCCGAGATGGTGGGCGCCAAGAGCGGGCTCGGCTACCTGATCTGGAGCGCGTGGAGCACGTTCGCGGTCGAGCAGATGTATGTCGGCCTGTTCGTGATCGCGATCATCGGCTTCCTGCTGACGCTTGGATTGAACGAACTCGAGCGCGTCATCATTCCGTGGAAGACAGAATAACGGGCGCAGAGCCTCAGCCTCCGTGAAAAATCTGACCACCCGCCACGGCCCTTGCCGAGGCAGGCCTTTGCCGAAGCAGGCGGGCCGACTATGCTTGCGGCACCAACAGAGAATAAGCCTTGCAAGGCACACGGAGGAAGACATGCCCACGCAACTTTGGCGGCTTGCGCTTGCGTCACCCGCGCTGGCAATTGGCCTGACGGTCGCAGCGCCGGCGGCCGAACTCAATCCGGCGGCCCTCGTCTACCAGAAGCCCGATCAGATCAAATGGAGCGCGCCATCACCCGCCGGCTCGCAGAATGCGGTGATGTTCGGCGACCCGTCGAAGCCCGGTCTCTATGGCGTGCTCAACAAATGGCTGAAGGGAAATCATTTCAGTCGCCCACACTTCCATCCGAACGACCGCTTCATCACCGTGCTGGGCGGCACATGGTGGGTAGGCAGCGGCGCGACCTTCGACATCGACAACAGCGTTGCGATGCCGGCCGGCACCTTCGTGACTCACTACGGCAAAGAGGTGCACTGGGACGGCGCCAAGAACGAAGACGCCACCTTGTTGATCTTTGGCGACGGCCCGGGCACCAGCACCCAGGTTCCGCCGATCGACGCTCGCCTCGAAAAGCTCAATCCCAAGGCGGTGAGCTACGTATTGCCCGACCAGTACAAGTGGCGCGATCCGACCGGCGCGGCCGGCGTCAACCAGGTCGTTCTGCACGGCGATCCGACCAAGCCCGGCCCGTACGTCACACTTAACCGCTTCAAGCCGGGCAACTTCAGCAAGCCGCACTTCCATCCCAACGACCGATTCATCACGGTGCTCAAGGGCACGTGGTGGGTCGCGACCGGCAACAAGTGGGACAAGAACAACATGGAGCCGATGCCCGCCGGCAGCTTCGTCACCCACTTCGGCAAGCAGGTCCATTGGGACGGCGCCAAGGACGAGGAAGCCTGGGTGCTGATCGTCGGTGAGGGGCCGGGAACGCTGAACCTCGTCGAGGAGGCGAAATAGCTCGGCCCAGGAGGAGTGGCAGGAGGAGCGCCGCTCAGGCGGCGCTCTTAGCAACAGCGCCGGCGGTCGCGGCCGGCATGGCGTCGCGCCGCCGCTGCACCAGGTCGAGCGTCGCAATCTCGACGCGGTTGCGGCCGCGCTCTTTGGCGTAATAGAGCGCCTGATCGGCCTGCCCGAGCAGGTCCGACATGTCGAGCGTCTGGCCCTGGTTGAACACGATGCCGATGCTGACCGTCGCAGCCACCGGGCGGCCGTCGACCTCGCTGGCGATCTCGGCAAAAGTGGAACGGATACGTTCGGCCAGCGCCACCGCCTTTTCGCGGCTCACACCGCACAGCACGGCCGCGAACTCCTCGCCGCCGAGCCGGCCGATCAGATCGGTCGAGCGGATGTTGGCCTTGGCGGATTCGGCAAACACCTGCAGAACCCGGTCGCCGATCGCGTGGCCGAAGCGGTCGTTGATCGACTTGAAGTGATCGAGGTCAATCAGCAGTACCGCCGCGGGGTAGGGATTGGCGGCATGCCGCCGCTCCATGTCGGAGCTGTCCTGCAGGAACGAACGGCGATTGGCGATACCCGTCAGCGGATCGATCATGGCCGCTGTCTTGTGACGATATTCCGTGCGCTCCTTCGCCATGGCGAGCAGGATGAAGGCAATCGAGATGGTGAACAGCAGCGCCTCGAAGCTGAGCACGGTGAGCCACACGCTGCCGACCATCTCACTCGCCGTCGACCACGGCATCATCGCAAACAGCGGCGTCCGCAGCAAAAACAGCGCGCCATGGGCGAACAGCATGAAGATTGCCGGCCAGCGCGAAACCAAAGGCTCGCTACGCCCGCGCCAGAACTCGTAGGCGGTGAGCCAAGTGTAGGTCGTGATGATGCCCGAGGCGAGCAGGAAACGCAGGTCGAGCTCATTCGAGAAGCTCGGCAGATGCGCGACGATCAGCCACGCCACCGGGCCGGCCACCAGATACATCGGCAGCGGCGGACGCCCGTCGAACACCCGCGCGCCCGTCCAGGTCACTCCGAAGCTCAGAAACAGCAGCGCGTTGGCGAGATCGATCGAGATCGCCTCGGACACCGAGCCGTACATGCCGAACAGGACAATCGAACCGGCACGCAGCAGATGAGCCGATCCCCACCAGGCGACCGCGCGAATCTGCGGATTTTGCACCCACGCGAACAACAGCAGCAGGCCGAGAATAGCCTCAACGTAGATGGTGACGAGGAAAAGTGTGTTGACGTCGAGGTTCATCGAGTCGCTGCCAAACAGAAGGGCGTGGGAGGACACGCTGTTGAGGACTTCCATCGCAGGCACTGTGACCCTTGCCGGCAAAAAATGCGTGAATGCCCGCAGGCCTGCGGTTCCAAAACCGGGGCTATGGTTTAGTTATTCTTTCGTCATTTCCGCGCATTTGACGAACTTCCGGGGCGATCCGCGTACGCTTTTGGCCACCCTCCTGGCCCCATGGACCCGCCTCCCGTGTGCTTGTCGCGACGAGGACGCTCCATTACGTTCAGGCCCCTTTCTGACCTACCGGACTGACCCATGCAGGTTTGCGACGGAATTGTCGGAGCCATCGGCAATACGCCGCTGATCAGGCTCAAGCGTGCCTCGGAAGCGACCGGGTGCGCCGTGCTCGGCAAGGCCGAGTTCATGAACCCGGGCCAGTCGGTCAAGGACCGCGCTGCGCTGTTCATCATCCAGGACGCGGTGCGCAAAGGCACGCTGCGGCCGGGCGGCGTGATCGTCGAAGGTACCGCGGGCAATACCGGCATCGGTCTCGCTCTCGTCGGCAACGCGCTTGGTTTCCGATCGGTTATCGTGATCCCCGAGACGCAAAGCCAGGAGAAGAAGGACATGCTGCGCCTGTGCGGCGCGGAACTGGTCGAGGTGCCGGCGGTCCCCTACTCCAACCCGAACAACTACGTGAAGGTTTCCGGCCGCCTCGCCGAGCAAATGGCGAAGACCGAGAAGAACGGCGCGATCTGGGCCAACCAATTCGACAACGTCGCCAACCGGCAGGGGCATATCGAAACCACCGGCCCGGAAATCTGGCACCAGACCGACGGCAAGGTCGACGGCTTCACCTGCGCGGTCGGCACCGGCGGCACGCTCGCCGGCATCGCCATGGCGCTGAAAGAGCGCAACAAAGACGTGCGCATCGCGCTCGCCGATCCGATGGGCGCCGCGCTCTACAGCTACTATACGAGCGGCGTGCTCAAGTCGGAAGGCTCCTCCATCACCGAAGGCATCGGGCAGGGCCGCATTACCAAGAACCTCGAAGATGCGCCGATCGACACCGCCTACCAGATTCCGGACTCGGAAGCCGTGCCGATCATCTTCGACCTGCTGGAGCACGAAGGGTTGTGCATGGGCGGGTCGACCGGCATCAACGTGGCGGGCGCCATCCGGCTCGCCAAGGAGCTTGGGCCCGGCCACACCATCGTCACCATTCTGGCCGACTACGGCACGCGCTATCAGTCGAAGCTGTTCAATCCGGCGTTCCTGCGCGAGAAGGGGCTGCCGGTCCCGTCCTGGCTTGAGCGGCGGTCCGATCTGAACGTACCATATGAGAAGGTCTGAGCCGTTTTGATTTGAGCATTTGCGACCATGCCGACCGATTGCCTGTTTCGCGAGGACTCCTATCTCAAGGAATGCAGCGCCACCGTCGTTGGCCTGACCGATGCGGGCGGTATCGTACTCGACCGCACGGTGTTCTATGCCGCTTCAGGCGGCCAACCGGCTGATGGCGGCGTACTGACCACAGCAAGCGGCGATGCCATTCTGATCGCCAACGCGAATTACATCGACACCGGCAAGACCGAAATCGCGCATCTGCCCGCCGAGCCTGCCGGCGCCGCGCTCAAGATCGGCGAGCCTGTGCATCTGCTCATCGACTGGGACCGCCGCTACGCCCGCATGCGCATGCACACCGCGCTGCATCTTCTCTCGGCCACATTGCCGTACCCGGTCACTGGCGGCGCGGTCGGCGACGCCGACGGCCGGCTCGATTTCGATATTCCGGAAGCGGGTCTCGACAAGGACGCGATCAGCCAGAAGCTCGCACAGATGATCGCGTCCGGCGCCGAGGTCCGTTCGTTCTGGATTACCGACGAGGAACTCGCCGCCAAGCCCAACCTGATCAAGACCATGTCGGTCAAGCCGCCGATGGGGACCGGCCGCGTGCGGCTGATCGAGATCGTCGGCTATGACCTGCAGCCCTGCGGCGGCACCCATGTGCAGTCAACCCGGGAGATCGGCGACGTGCGGGTGACGCAGATCGAGAAGAAGGGCAAACTGAACCGCCGTGTGCGTCTGGCCTTTGCTTCGCCCTCATCAGCATGAGGCCGAGATAGCGATCGGCCATTGGAAAACATGAGATCGCAATGCCAACCGAATCCCTCCCTTCCCCTTGGCTCGTGTCAACCGATTGGCTCGGCGAGCGCCTCGGCAAGCCCGACGTGACGGTGGTCGACGGTTCGTTCTATCTGCCCGCGCTCAAGCGTGACGCCAAGGCCGAGTATCTCGCCGGCCACATTCCGGGCGCGGTGTTCTTCGATATCGACGCCATCGCCGACCATTCCACGTCGCTTCCCCACATGCTGCCCGATGCCGCGCAGTTCTCCCGCGAAGCGGGCGCCCTCGGCATCGGCAAGGACGACACCATCGTGGTCTATGACGGCGCCGGCCTCGGCGGCGCGCCGCGGGTGTGGTGGACGTTCCGCGTTTTCGGCGCGCGTAACGTCTTTATCCTCGACGGCGGGCTGCCGAAGTGGAAGGCCGAAGGCCGACCGCTCGAAACCGGCGAAAGCAAGCGCGCACCGCGCAGCTTCGCCGCCGCGCTTGACGCTTCCGCCGTCGCCGGCGTCCCCGACGTAAAGCGGGTGTTGGAGGATCGCTCGGCTCAGGTGGTCGACGCCCGGCCGGCCGAGCGCTTCCGCGGAGAAGCCCCGGAGCCGCGTGCCGGCGTACGCTCAGGCCACATGCCGGGCGCGTTCAACGTGCCGGTGACCGAACTGATCGCGGACGGCCGCCTGGTGTCGCGCGAAAAAATCACGGAGCAATTCAAGGCGGGCGGCGTCGATCTCGACAAACCGACCATCACCAGTTGCGGATCGGGCGTGACTGCCGCCACGCTCTGGTTCGCGCTCGATGCGATCGGCAAAGCCCCGAAGGCGCTCTACGACGGCTCCTGGACCGAATGGGGCGCTCGCAACGACCTGCCGATCGAGCCCAAGCCAAAAACCTGAAAGCCGGACGCGCGATTTCTACTGTGCCGCAACGCCGACCTGCCGCACCACCGGCCGCCAGACCGCCTGCTCCGCACGGATGAAGTCGGTGGTCTCGGCGGGCGACATCGGCCGCGTATAGGTGCCGACGTCCTGAAACCGCTGCTTGAGTTCCGGCATGGCCAGCACGGCGTTAAGGTCCGCATTGATCTTCTGCACGATGCCGTCCGGCGTACCGGTGGGTGACATCAGGGCAAACCACCCCATGGCCGAAAAGCCCGGCGCGACATCCGACATCAGCGGAATATCGGGGAAGTTCGGCAGGCGCTTCGGCGACGCGACCGCCAGCACCTTCACCCCGTTGCTCGCGATGGCGCCGAGGAGCGGGCCAATACTCTCGGCGATCATGGAAATCCGGCCACCCATCAGATCCTGCAATCCGGCCGCCGCTCCCGCGTAGGGAATGAACGTGAAGTCGGCGCCCGTCTCCTTCTTAAACCGCTCGACGGTCAGATTGGGGAATGTCCCGCGGCTGTTGGCGGCATAAAGAACCTGCCCGGGCTTCGCCTTCGACAGCGCGACAAGTTCGGCAAGTGTGTTCACCCCGAGCGACGGTGAAATCGCGAACACCATCGGCTGTTCGCCCATCAACCCGATGCGCACGAAATCGCGGTTGAGGTCGACCGGCAGGTTGGGGAACATCTCAGGCATCACGATGAAGGACGAGATGGCCGCCATGTAGAGATTGTAGCCGTCGGGCGCCCCCTGCGCTGCGACGCGCGCCGCCGCGCTGCCGCCGGCGCCGGGATGGTTCAGGATCACGACCTGCTGTCCCCACATCCGGCTGAGCTGATCGGTGACGAGCCGCGCGATCACGTCCGGGCCGCTGCCAGCCGCACCCTGTGTGACCAGCTTGACCGCCTTGTTCGGATAGCTCTGCGATTGCGCTGGCTGCGCCACCATGACGGGGAGAAGAAGCAGCGACAGCAAGGTCGCGCAGCAGGATTGGACGGCTCGCATCCTTAGGTCTCCGGCATTGGACTTGATCGGTCGATCAGACAGACAGGCGCCGGCATTTTACCCGGACTGCTGCTGGAATGTCGCGATAAAGTAGCGCAGGCCCGACTACTCCGGAACGGTCTTTCTGTTTGCGGTTCGTAATTGAGGCGCGATGACGCGGGAGATGATCGACGAGGAGGCGGTATTTCGCCGCCCTTTTTGGGCCCCTGAAGGATAACTATATTGCGGCAAGCCCGTCGCGGGGATTTCGATTCTCTACTCGAGGCACCGCCATGATCTTCCGCCAGCTCTTCGACAGCGTGTCCGGCACCTACACCTACCTGCTTGCCAGCCGCAGGGGTGGCGAGGCGATGATCATCGATCCGGTGATCGAGAAGGTCGACCGCTACGTCCAGCTCGTCAACGAACTCGACCTCAAGCTGGTCAAGGCCGTCGACACCCACCTGCACGCCGACCACATTACCGGCTTGGGCGCGCTGCGCGACCGCACGCGCTGCGTCACCGTCATGGGCGAACAGAGCAAGGCCGACGTGGTGTCGATGCGGCTCGCGGAAGGCGACAAGCTCACGATCGAGGGGCTGGCGCTCGACGTGCTCTATACGCCCGGCCACACCGACAATTCCTACAGCTTCGCGATGCGCGATCGCGTGTTCACCGGCGATACGCTGCTCATCCGCGGCACCGGCCGCACCGATTTCCAGAACGGCGATCCGCGCATGCAGTACGACTCGATCTTCAACAAGCTGCTGAAGCTGCCGGACGAGACCATGGTGTTTCCCGCCCACGACTACAAAGGCGAGACGGTCACCACCATCGGCGAGGAGAAGGCGTTCAATCCCCGCCTCCAGGTCAAATCGGTCGAGCAATATGCCGAGTTGATGAACAACCTCAACCTGCCCAATCCGAAGATGATGGACGTGGCGGTGCCGGCCAACATGCGGGTTGGGCTGGCGCAGGAAGCCATTGCCCGGCACGGCTGGGCGGTGAGCCCGGTCGAGGCCATGATGCTGGTCACCCGGCCCGACGTGACGCTGGTCGATCTGCGCGAAAAGCCCGAGCGCGAGAAGCACGGCGTGATCCCGGGCTCGCTGCACGCCCCCTACCCCGATCTCGTCGCCAATGTGCGGCGGGGCGGCATGCTGCACGAGCTTGCCCGCGCCACCGGGAACCGCATCCTGTTCTACTGCGCGTTCGGCGAGCGCTCGGCAATGGCGGTGCAGGCCGCGCAGGATTCCGGCATGACGAGCGCCTGCCACATCCAGGGCGGCATCGATGCCTGGAAGAAAGCCTGCGGCCCGCTTGCGCGATAGGCTGTCGCTCACCCGCGATAGGCTTCGGCAAACTGCGCGGTGTCGGTGAATTCGCGAAACCGCGCGACCTTACCGTTCTTCATTGCGACGTAGCGCCATACGAATGGCCGCAGCAGACGGATGCAGCAACAATCCCAAAATCCCGATCCGCCGACCGGTAGCAATTTCACCGCAAAATCTGGCTCAGAAACAGCTTGGTGCGTTCGTGCTGCGGGTTGGCAAAGAACGGCCCGGGCTCGTTCACTTCGATGATCTGGCCGGCATCCATGAACACCACCCGGTTCGCGATCTGGCGCGCGAAGCCCATCTCGTGGCTCACCACCAGCATGGTCATGCCGTCGAGCGCCAGCGCGACCATGGTGTCGAGCACCTCCTTGACCATCTCCGGGTCGAGCGAGGATGTCGGCTCGTCGAACAGCATGATCTTCGGCTGCATGCAGAGTGCGCGCGCGATCGCGACCCGCTGCTGCTGGCCGCCGGAAAGCTGCGCCGGGTATTTTTCGGCCTGCTCGGGGATACGCACCCGCGCGAGAAAGTGCCGCGCCACTTCCTCGGCTTCCTTGCGCGGACTGTTGCGCACCCAGATCGGCGCGAGCGTGCAGTTGTCGAGCACGGTGAGGTGAGGAAACAGGTTGAACTGCTGAAACACCATGCCGACTTCGCGGCGCACCTCGTCGATCTTCTTGAGGTCCTCGGTCAATTCCATGCCGTCGACGACGACACGTCCGCGCTGCCAGTTCTCCAGACGGTTGATACAGCGCAACAGCGTGGACTTACCGCTGCCCGACGGACCGCAGATCACGATGCGCTCGCCGCGCATGACCTTGAGATTGATGTCGCGCAGCACGTGGAACGCGCCATACCATTTGTGCACGGCCGCCATTTCGACCGCGACCTCGTTCGTGGTGGTGCGCATGGCGAGCGCAAAGCCGGACGGCTTTGCCGCGTTCGCTCTCGCTTCCGCCTCGCCGGCGCTCATGCTTTCACCGCGCATGCTCCGTCGCCAGCCGCCGCTCCATCGCCAAGGCGTAGCGCGACATCCCGAAACTCACGAGAAAATAGATGATCCCGGCGAACGCAAAGCCGGTGAACAGGGTCACCGGCGTCGCCCAGTTCGGATCGGCGAAGGCCGCCCGCAACTGCCCGAGCAGGTCGAAGATCGCCACGATGAGTACCAGCGTCGTATCCTTGAACAGCGCGATGAAGGAATTGACCAGGCCCGGGATCACGAGCTTCAGCGCCTGCGGCATGATGACGAGGCCGGTCATGCGCCAATATCCCAGACCCAAGGCCATCGCGCCCTCGAACTGACCGCGCGGAATCGCTTGCAATCCACCGCGTATCACTTCCGCCAGATAGGCGCCCGAGAACAGCACGACCCCGATCAGCACCCGCAGCAGCCCGTCAATCTGCCAGCTCTCGGGCAGGAACAAGGGCAGCATGTAGGTCGCAAAGAACAGGACCGTGATCAGCGGCACGCCGCGCCAGAACTCGATGAATACGATGCAAAGCGTGCGCACGATCGGCAGTTCCGAACGGCGGCCGAGCGCGAGCAGGATGCCGATAGGCAGCGAGCCGATGATGCCGGTAAACGAAATGACGAGCGTCACGAGGAGGCCGCCCCATAGCCGCGTCTCCACGTGCGGTAGCCCGAACACACCGCCGACCAGTAGCATGAAGGCGATGACCGGAAAGACGCCAAAGAACAGGAGCGCGTTAGGTACTTTCCCCGGCACGCGCGGGATCAGGAGCGGCGTGAGCAGCACAACACAGAGGACGAACGTGAGATCGACCCGCCAGCGCTCGCTCACCGGATAGAAGCCATACATGAATTGCGCGAACTTGGCGGTGACGAACGGCCAGCACGCACCCACCGGATGGCCGGCGTTTTCCGCCAGGCAGGCGGTGCGGTCGGCTCCGGTCCAGACCGCGTCGATCAGCAGGAACTTGAGCGCCGGCCAGCCGAGCAGGACGATCAGCGCCAGCGCAACGATTGTCAGCGCGGCGTTGAGCGGGCCATCGAACAGCCGCTGCCGCACGAAGCCCAGTGTTCCGCCGCTCGCGAGCGGCGGCGGCTCGGGCTCGGCGAGCGCGCGGCGCACGAATGAGGGTTCCGCGGCCACAGACATCAGCGCTCCGCCAGCCGGATACGGGCGTTGTACCAGTTCATCAGCGCGCTCGTGGCGAGCGACAAAGCGAGATACACCGCCATGGTGATCGCGATGATCTCGATCGCCTGACCGGTCTGGTTGAGCGCAGTACCGGCGAACACCGCGAACAGATCGGGATAGCCGATGGCAACCGCGAGCGAGGAATTCTTGGTCAGGTTGAGATACTGGTTGGTCAATGGCGGCACGATCACGCGCAGCGCCTGTGGAACCACGACGAGTCGCAGCGTCGAGCCGCGCCGAAGTCCAAGCGCATAGGCCGCTTCGGTCTGCCCGCGCGCGACCGCGAGGATGCCGGCGCGCACGATCTCGGCGATATAGGATGCCGTGTAGGTCGTAAGCGCGATCAGCAGCGCGACAAACTCCGGCAAGAGACGCAGGCCGCCGACGAAATTGAAGCCGCGCAGTTGCGGCTTCTCGAACGCGATCGGAAATCCGGTTACTGCGAGAACCACAAGCGGCAAGCCGACGATCAACGCGAGCGATGCCCAGAACAGCGGGAAGCGTTGGCCGGTACGATCCCGCCGGCGCCTGGCCCAAATGCGTAGCGCGACGGCACCGACAATTCCCAAGACGAGAGCGAACCCGACATAACCCGCGCCCGCACCAAAAATCGGCGCCGGCACGATGATCCCGCGATTGTTGAGAAAGAACTCGCCAAACAGCGACAGGCTCTGGCGCGGGCCCGGCAACGTGCCGAGCACCGCCAAGTACCAGAACAGAATCTGAAACAAGAGCGGCAGGTTACGGATGAATTCGACATAAGCGCCGGCGAGCCGCGCGATCAGCCAATTAGGCGAGAGCCGCGCGATCCCGACAATGAAGCCAAGGACGGTCGCAAACACGATCCCGAACCCGGAGACCAGCAGCGTGTTGAGCAGCCCCACCAGGAAGACGCGGGCGTAGCTGTCGGTCTCGTTGTAGGGGATGAGCGATTGGTTGACGCCGAAGCCCGCGGTGTTATCGAGGAAGCCGAAGCCGCTGGTGATGTTCTGCGCCGCAAGATTGGAGCGGGCGTTCAAAACGAACTCGGTGCCAAGCCACAGCACCACCGCGAGCAACGCGAGTTGATAGCCGACAGAGCGGATTTTCGGGTTGTTGTAGAACGCAACCCGCGGCGGCGCTTGAGCGCGTTGGGCTTCGCTCGCCAATGCTCCCTCCGCCCCTCTCGCCCTGGCCAGCGGCCCAAGGCATCCGGGTGATTGTCCTCGACCGGCGCGCTAGTATTGCCGCTCGGTCCGCCGGAGGCAAACATCCCGGCATCCTGCTTTTGCGCGTCGTCGAACGAAGGAGTTCAGCTTGTCCGATCCTGGCCGCGCGCCCGGTGGAAACTGGATCGCCGTCGCCTGCGCCGAGCACGTTCGGCGCGGAATTGAACTCGGCATCATGCAGGTCGGGCACGGCAAGGGCCCGCCGCTGCGGCGGATCGCGCCGGGCGACTATGTCGCCTAATGTGTTCCTGAAGCGAGCTAGCGGATCGGCGGCGCGTACTGGATGCCGCCCTTGGTCCAGAGCCGGTTGAGGCCACGGCTGATGCCGAGCTTCGAGCCGGTGCCGACATTGCGCTCGAACACTTCGCCGTAGTTGCCGACCTGCTTGACGATGCGCACGACCCAATCCTTGGTGAGGCCAAGCTGCTCGCCGAAATTGCCCTCGACACCAAGGAGCCGCCGGATCTCGGGCTGGTTCGACTTCATCGCCTCGTCCACGTTCTTCGACGACACGCCGAGCTCCTCGGCGTTGAGCATCGCGAAGTTGACCCATTTGACGACGTCGAACCACTGGTCGTCGCCGTGGCGCACCAGCGGCCCGAGCGGCTCCTTGGAGATCACTTCCGGCAGAATGACGTGGTCGTTGGCGTTGGTGAGCTTGAGCTTCTCGGCGTAGAGCTGCGACACGTCGGTGGTGAACACGTCGCAACGGCCCGCCTCGTAGGCCTTGATGGTCTCGTCGGCGGTGCCGAAGGCGATCACCTCATACTTCATGTTGTTGGCGCGGAAGAAGTCGGCGAGGTTGAGCTCGGTCGTGGTGCCGGTCTGCGTGCAGACCGACGCGCCGTTGAGCTCGAGCGCCGAATTCACCTTGAGGCCTTTGCGCACCATGAAGCCCTGGCCGTCGTAATAGGTTACGCCGGCGAAGTTGCCGTACGAGACGTCGCGCGAGAGTGTCCATGTCGTGTTGCGAGACAGCACGTCGATACCGCCCGATTTGAGCGGTTCGAAACGGTCTTTGGCGGAGAGCGGAGTGAATTTCACCTTCGTGGCGTCGTTGAGCACCGCTGCCGCGATCGCCCGGCAGAAGTCCACGTCGTAACCGGTCCAGTTGCCCTTGTCGTCGGGATTGGAGAACCCCGGCAATCCCTGACTGACGCCACAAATAAGAGAGCCGCGATCCTTCACGGCCTTGAGCGTCTGCGCGGAGGCCGCCGCGGCCGACAGACCGAGCACCGTCATTACGCCGAGGACCAGGTTCACGCGGTTCATGGGATAGCCTTTGTCAAGCGTTGTCCGTATCTTGTGGGAGCAGGAGCCGCTCCTTTGGAACTCTTCCACCAAGCTCGGCGAAGCCGTCCCGTGCGAGCGGAACGTCGCGCTCCTCCGAGCGCTTGCACCGGCCTCGCGGCAACCTTCGCCAGTATCTCAGGCCGTTCGGGCATCGCGGTCAAGGGGTTGACGCTCGCGCCGCGCGACGCCATGTCCTCGGCCGCCGGATTTGCGCAGGGAATCAAGCCATGACCAAGACAACCGCCGCCGATCCCTCGCACCCGCCACTTAAGCCGGCAACGCGCCTCGTGACCGGCGGCCGCGATCCGGCCACCAATCATGGCTTCGTCAATCCGCCCGTTTATCACGCCTCGACGGTGCTTTATCCGACTGCGGAGGATTTTCGTGCGCGCCGTGCACGCTACCGCTACGGGCGGCACGGCACGCCCACCTCCGAAGCGCTGGAAACCGCGCTACGCGAGCTTGAAGGCCCGGACTGTGCCGGCGTGGTACTCGCGCCGTCGGGGCTCGCGGCAATTTCGGTCGCACTCCTCTCCGTGCTCAAGGCCGGTGACCACATCCTCGTCACCGACAGCGTCTATCTGCCGACGCGCAAATTCTGCAACGGGCTGCTCGCCCGCTACGGCATCACCACCAGCTACTACGATCCGCTGATCGGCGGCGGCATCGCCGCGCTGATGCAACCGAACACACGCGCAGTGTTCGTCGAGGCGCCGGGCTCGCTGTCATTCGAGATGCAGGACATACCGGCCATCGCCGCCGCGGCTCACACCAAGGGGGCCGTCGTGCTGATGGACAATACCTGGGCGACGCCGCTCTATTTCCGCGCTTTCGAGAAGGGCGTCGACCTCTCGATCCAGGCCGGCACCAAATATATCGGCGGGCATTCCGACATCATGTTCGGGACCGTCTCGGCCAATCAGGCAACCTGGGCACGCCTCTACGACACGACGCACGAGCTTGGCATCTGCGTCGGGCCGGACGACGTTTATCTCGCACAGCGCGGCTTGCGCAGCATGGGCGTGCGGCTTGCGCATCAGCATCAGGCCGGGCTGAAGGTCGCGCGCTGGCTCGAACGGCGGCCCGAGGTATTGCGTGTGCTGCACCCCGCGCTCGAAAGCGATCCCGGTCACGCGATCTGGAAACGCGATTTCCTCGGCGCCTCGAGCCTGTTCAGCGTGGTGTTCAAGCCGGTGTCCGAGAAGGCGGTCGATGCCTTCCTCGACGAACTCAAGCTGTTCGGCATGGGCGCATCCTGGGGCGGCTTCGAGAGCCTCGCGACGCCGTTCGACTGCGCGAGCTTCCGCACCGCAACGCAATGGGCTCCCGGCGGCCCTGCCGTGCGCCTGCACATCGGTCTTGAAGACGTGGACGATCTGACCGGCGATCTCGAACGCGGGTTCGCGGCGATGGCGGCGGTGGGGTGAGTGCGCTGTAGGGCGCAATAAGCGCCGCGCATTGCGCCGCCTAATGAAGCGCACCGAAAACGTCTAGGCGGCCGCGTTCAGCCGTTACGAATGATCGACCGCCGAAGGTGCGGCCTCCTGCTGCGATACCGCGTGCGCGAGTTCACGCTCGGCTCGTTTGAGCAACTGCTTCTCGTAGCGCAGGATCACGGCCGGCGTCAGGAGGATCACCGTCACCGCCGTGCAGCCTACGATCATCGCGGCTGAAGATGCCATGCCCACCAGCGCCGCGCCGAGGAAATAGGCCGCAAGGCCGTAGCCCATGATCCAGGCCACTGCCGCCGCCGCGCTCGCGGCATAGAAATTCTGCTGCGCCATCGCATTCGTGCCGGCCAGCACGGCGGCCATGTTGCGCAGAAACGGTAGGAAGCGCGCGATGAACACAAACCGGCCGCCGTAGCGCACGAACAGCCATTGGCCGATCTTGAGCCGTCCCTCGGTCAATCCCAGGCGATGGCCGTGAGTTTGCAGGAGGTGATACCCGAACCGCCGGCCGATCCAGAAGCCGACGACTTCTCCGATGATGGCCGCAACGATCCCGGTCCCGATCAGGAACCAGATGTTGAGATCGGGGTGCGCGGCGGCAAACAGCCCGGCCGCGATGAGCGCGGCCTCGGCCGGCAGCGGAATCCCGATGCTTTCAAGTGCGATGAACGTAGCAACAATCCAGACGCCATAGGTCGCAACGAAGTGTGCCATTCTGCGTCTCCCCGTCCCCCGGGAGGTATTTCGTTATCCATCTGTGGCGCGTGTAGGGCGCGAACGTCCCGCTGCCACAGATGAAATCCCCAATTCCCCCGAGTGTGGCCGGTAGGTCACTGAATCAGGCCACGGCGCACAGCTAGCCGTGGATTTCGTCTTAATTCTCGCCGGAGCAAGGCCGGACGGCGGCAGCGGCCGTCGCAATGTCCGGGAGCGGCCCGTGAAATGTCCTGATGCGGGGCTTCAGCGGCCGGGCTTCGTCAGATGCACCGCGATCAAGCGCCGATCAATGGTGCGACATCGCTTCTTCGGCGCGGCTCGTGCCCGGAACGACGTCGAACGGGCGAATCCACGTCCGATAGACCACGCGGTCGTACTTGCTGTCGTCGAACCAGCTGGCGAGGTGCATCGTGCACATGTCGTTCCAGATCAGCATGTCATTCGCCCGCCATTTGTGGCGATAGACGAACTGGTCCTGCGTGACGTAGTCGATCAGTTCCTCGACCAGCGCGAACCCTTCCTCCTTGTCCATCCCGACGACACTCTTGGTCGAGCCGTTGGTGAGGAAGAACGATTTCCGCCCGTCGATCGGGCTTCTGACCACCACCGGGTGGATCACATCCTTCATCGCCTCGATCTCTTCAGGCGTATAGCCGAGCTTACCGATGCGATTGTACTTCTGCATCAGGTGCGCGCGGTTGTGCACGACCTGGACCTTTTCAAGCTCCCTCTGCCGCTCCTCCGGCAACGATGCGAGCGCCGCGACGGCATCCGCGATCAGGGTGTCGGCGCCCTCGGGCGGGCACTCGATGCCATAGAGGATCGTCGTGAGCCCAAGCTTCTCGTAGGTGGTCCCATCGGTGTGCCAGCGCCGCCCATGCTCGTGCACGCCGATCATGCGGCCGTCGACCTTCTTGTTCGACAGAATGGTGATCCCGGGAAATTCCGGATGCGAGCCGACGCGGTGCTGCGCGCTCACCTTGCCGAGCCGCTCGGAGAGGCTCACCAACTGCGCGGGCGCCAGCGTCTGATCGCGCACCACCACGACCGGGTTGGTGCGGCAGACTGCGTCGAAGGCCGCAAGCTCGGCGGGCGATGCCGCCGGCAGGTTCAACCCGAGGATCTCGACCGCGAAGCCCGGCATCATGGTTCGGGTGACCAACCCGTGGTTCGCGGTCTTGGCAGTTGCTTGTGCCATGGTGTGCTCCGGTCGACGCGATCAACGCAATAATGTGCCGCAGAATCGATTTGAGGATCAATGCCGGCGATGGCCGAAGTCTTCCCCGGCCACCTCACGTTGCAGTGTTCTGACGTTGCAATATTCTGACGTGCAATGCCGTTTTGGCCCAGCCCGCCCTGCGGGATTCCAATTGCTCCCAAAATCAGCGACGAGCTCTTTGAGAAGCTGCTATCGTTCCGAAATCGTTTCCCTGGCCGGGTTGCGGGAGAAATTCCTCTGATGAGGTTTGCACTCTACAACTTGTTGCTGATCGCCGCCGTTCTCTCACAGAGCATCCCTTCACTGGCGCAGAACTATCCGACACGGCCGATCCGGGTCATCACGGTCAACGGCCCCGGCGGCACCGCGGACATCTTCCTGCGCGCGCTCGGCCACGAACTCCAGAAACGCATCGGCCAGCCGTTCGTGGTCGAGCCGCGGCCCGGCGGCAATTTCATGCTGGGCTCGCGCGCCTGCGCGGAAGCGCCGACCGACGGCTACACCGTCTGCATGCTCAACAACGAGGCGCTGGCCTACAACCAGTTCCTGTTCAAGAAAATCCCCTACGATCCGGCCAAGGATTTTGCGCCGATCACGAATCTGATTTTCTTTACCACCGCCCTGGTGGTGAATTCATCGCTGCATGTGAAGTCGCTCGACGAACTCGTCGCATTGGCCAAGGCCAAGCCCAAGACCCTGACGTTCGTGGCGCCGTCGATGCACCAGCGCCTGTTCTTCGACCGCATCAACAAGGCACACGGCATCGATCTGGTCGGCGTCCCGTTCAAGGGCGGCGGCGAGGCCGTCACCGGCATCCTGTCGGGCGCCACGCCGGTCGCGTTCTTCGGGCTCGCCAGCTTTCTTCCGTATCTGCGCGACGGCACGATGACCGCGCTGGCAGTGGACAGCGACGAGCGCTCGCCGCTGGTGCCCGATGTCCCGACGCTCGCGGAACTCGGCTATCGCGAGAATCTATCGCGCGTGTATTACGGCCTGGTGGCCCCGGCCGGCGTGGCAAGATCGATCATCGATCATTTGCAGGCGGAGGTCGCCGCCGTCATGGCCGACCCCGACTTTCGCAGGAAGCTTTTGCTCGATCGTGCGCTCGAGCCGGTGGCAAACACGCCAGAACAATTTGCCCGCTTTCTCGAAAAGGATCGCTCCATCTCGGCCAAGGACGTCAAGGACGCCGGCTTGCAACCGCAATGAAGGCATGCCTCGGCCCGGAAAATTTACAATCGCGACTCGTGTGCCTAAGCTGACAAAAGCCCGGGCCATTATGCGGGTCACGGGCCTGGAGCCATCGGCTTATGGACGCTTCCGCACACCCCAGATCGGCGACCCTGCAACCGCCGTCGTTGCGGACCTTCCTCGCGGCACTTCCCGACAGCGATGTTCTGCGCATCTCCGAGCCGATGGACCTCGATTTCCTGCCGACCGCGCTGGTCCTGGAACTGGAGAAGCGCCGCGAGGCGCCGGTCGTCATCATCGAGCGGCCGAGGGGCTTCGACGGCCAGGTGGTCACCAACCTGTTCGCCAGCCGCGACCGCATCGCCCGCATGGTCGGCGCCGAACCGGGCGGCTTCAATGACGCCTGGGTGCGCGCGCTTTCCAACCTGACGCCACCCAACGTCGTCGCCAGCGGACCGGTGCATGAGCGCGTCGTGCAGGGCAACGAGCTCGATGCCGGCACTTTGCCGATCAGCCGCCATTACGAGAAGGACGCCGGGCGCTACATCGGCTCCGGCATCCTGGTCTGCAAGGACCCCGACACCGGGGTGCGCAACCTGAGCTACCAGCGGCTCCAGCTCAAAGGGCCCAATCGCTTCGGCGCGAGCCTGCATTCCCGTGGCCACATATGGGAGCATCTGCAGCGCTGCGCGGCGCGCCGGCAGAATCTGGAAGTCGCCATCGTGATCGGCGTACACCCGGCGATCAATCTCGCGGCCGGCGCCAAGGTCGCGATGGAGGTCGACGAGTTCGACGTCGCGGGCGCCCTCCTCGGCCAGCCGGTCGATCTGGTCAAATGCAAGACCATCGATGTCGAGGTTCCGGCGGAGGCCGAATTCGTTCTCGAAGGCGAAATTCTCTACGACGTCCTCGAAGACGAAGGGCCTTACGGCGAATACACCGGTTACTCGACCGACCGCTCGACCCGCAACGTGTTCGTCGTCAAGGCGATCACGTCGCGCAGCAAACCGATCTTCCACGACATCATTCCGGGATATTCCGCCGAGCACCTGCTGCTCGGACGCTCGGCGAAGGAGGCGCATGTGCATATGCGCCTCAAGGAGATGGTGCCGAACCTCAAGGCGCTGAACTTCCCGAAATCCGGCACCCACTTTCACGCCTACATGTCGCTGAAGAAGACCGCCGAAGGCCAGGCCAAGCACGCCCTGATGCTGCTGCTCGGCCTCGATCCCTACCTCAAGTTCGTGGTGGCCGTTGACGAGGACGTCAACGTGTTCGACGAGGAAGAGGTGCTGTGGGCGATGGCCACGCGGTTTCAGGCCGACACCGACATGTTCATGGTGCCGGACGTGTTCTGCAATCGGCTCGATCCCTCCTCGCGCGACGGCATGTCGTCGAAGCTCGCGCTCGATGCCACCGCCCCGCTCAAATGGGACGTCGAACGCGCAGTGGTCCCGCGCAGCGCCGCCGCCTGGGCGACGGACCTGCTGGCAAAACGCTAGCCAAGAACTGCCACGGCAGCGCGATAATTCGCATTGAACCGGGCGCCCGAACCGCCAATATATCCGCCATGGACGCAACAAACCCCTCTGCCGCCCCCACCTTCGCAAGCCGCACCCCGCTGCACATCGGCGCGGTCGCGCTGAAGGTGCGCGATCTCGACCGCCTTACCTCCTATTACCGCGATGCCCTCGGGCTTGCGGTGATCGACCACGACAAGGCCGGCGCGACGCTCGGTGCCGGTGACGTGCCGCTTTTGCATCTCGAGCATTCGCCGGCCGCCAAGCCAGACGACAACCGCACCGCCGGCCTCTATCACACGGCGTTCCTCGTTCCGACACGGGGCGATCTGGCGCGCTGGCTCCTGCATGTGGCGCAAGCGCGCGTGCCGCTGACCGGTGCCTCCGACCACGCGGTGAGCGAAGCGATCTATCTCGACGATCCCGAGGGCAACGGCATCGAGGTCTATCGCGACCGCCGGCCGGACGAATGGGAGTGGCAGGACGAGCACGTGAAGATGACCACCAATGCGCTCGATCTCGACAACCTGGTCAGTGTGGCCAGCAACGAGACCTGGACAGGTGCGCCCGACGGCATGCGCGTTGGCCACGTGCATCTGAGGGTCGGCGATATCGATCAGGCGGAACGGTTTTACCGCGACGTGATCGGGCTCGATGTCATGCGCCGGCGCGGCGGCGCCTCATTCATGTCGTCCGGGCGTTATCACCATCACGTCGGCACGAATGTCTGGCACAGCTCGGGCGCAGGACAGCGCGACGAGGACCGCGCGGGGTTAGCGTGGTTCGCCCTTGAGGCGGCCGATGGCAATGCGTTCGACACCGTCGCGGCAAGGCTGACGCAGGCGGGCGCACCGCTTCGCGTGACGCCGGAGGGGCTGGAGACCGCCGACCCCTGGGGCACCAAGGTGCGCATCGCGCGCGCCTAAGTCACTTCACCGCCGCGCGAGACCTTCCAGGCGCTCCAGCGCCTCGTCGGCCAGCCGGCGCGTGATCTCGGCAGCCGGAAGCGCGCGTCCCAGCCCTGTCGCCTGCCCGGCCCACATCGGCGAAAAGTCGCCCGATCCCTGCGCCTCCGCCTTGGCGCGCAGCGGCGCGAGCGCGCCGGCGGCGAGCGGAAACTCCGGCGCGACGTCCGAGATCGGTCCGACCTCGCGGATCAGCCGGTTGATGAAGCCGCGTGCCGGGCGGCCGGTCATCAGGTTGGTCAGCACCGTACCGTCGTCGCGCGCGACCTTCAGGGCGTTGCGATGCGCACCTGAGATTTTCGACTCGAATGCCCAGAGGTACGCGCTGCCGATCTGCACGCCGGCTGCGCCAAGCGCGAACGCCGCCGCAATCCCGCGCGCGTCGGTGACGGCGCCGGCGGCGATGACCGGCACCTTCACGGCATCGACCACCTGCGGCACCAGCGCGAAGGTGCCGGCCTGGGCGGCGAGATCGTCGGTCAGGAACATGCCGCGGTGGCCGCCCGCTTCGTTGCCTTGCGCGATCACCGCATCGGCGCCGTGATCGACCAGCCAGCGCGCCTCGGCCGCGGTCGTCGCTGAACTCAGGACCACGCAGCCCGCGGCCTTCACGCGCTGCACGAGGGCGTCGCCCGGCAGGCCGAAATGAAAGCTTGCGACCTCGGGCTTCACCTCTTCCAGCACGCCGCACATCTTCTCGTCGAACGCCGTGCGGTTGCTGGTGGGGATCGGCGCCGCCGGATCGATCTCGAGTTCGCGGTAATAGGGCGCGAGCCGATCGCGCCATTTCGCCTCGCGCGCATTGCTGAGCGTCGGCGGCGTATGACAGAAGAAATTGAGATTGATCGGCTTCTGCGTGCGGGCGCGAATTTTCGCCATCTGGTCGCGGATTTGATCGGCATCGAGCATCGCGCAGGGCAGCGAGCCGAGCGCACCTGCTTCCGCCGCCGCGGCGGCGAGCTCGAAGTCCATCGCGCCTGCGATCGGCGCCTGGACGATGGGAAGCTCGATCTTGAACAGATCGATCAGACGGCGGTCCGGCCACATGATTGCACCTCCGGCAATGCTGGTGGCACCCCTACTCCGTCTTGCGCGGCGATGAAAGCGTATCGGGCTTAGAATGTGAAGGAGCGAGCCTTCGCCTGCTGCGAACATGCCGGCATGCACGTCACGTCGCTTATCGCATCGCTATCGCATCGCTTATCGCATCGCCTGGCCCATGCCGCGAATGCGGCGCGCCATCGCGCCCATGATGTAGAGCGCGAAGTTCGGCACTTCGTCGACCATGAAGCGAAATTTGCGCTGATCGAGCAACGACAGTTCGCAGGCCTCCTTGACGCGGGCCGTCGACGAGCGCGGTGCGCCGTCGACCATCGACATGAAGCCGATCGCTTCGTTCGGCCCGCAGACCTCGACCACCTTCTCGCCGATGACCATTTCGATCACGCCGGACTGCACGATGTACATGCAGGAGCCGGGATCGCCCTTGTTGAACACCACGCTGCCCGCCGGAAAGGTGACGTTGGCGCCCGCCCGTTGCGCAAACATGCGCATGTCGATGTCGTTTCCGTCCATTGCCACCTCGCGTCGCACCTTCGTGCCCCAGCGCACGACTATGCCAAAATTCCCTGCCGCCGCGCCAGCTTCCCCTCGACAGATGAAGCGATTGGACCCATCCTTGCGGCAGAAAGCAAAATCCGCGCGGCGGCAGAAACGGGAGGACGCGATGACGACGCTGGAGATGGACCGGGCGACGGCCGAGCACGCGCTGGACGCGCCGCGCGCGCGGATCGGCTTGATCATTCCCTCGGTCAACAGCATGAGCGAGCCGCAGTTCAATCACTTCGCCCCGTCTGGGCTCGGCATCCACGTCGCACGTGCCCGCGTGGCCGGGCCGTGGAAGCGGCCGCTGCCGGTGATGGCGGAGGAAATCGCCACGTCGGCGAAGCTCCTTTCCGACGTCTCTCCCGACCTCATCGTGTTTCACTGCACCGACACCTCGATGACGCAAGGCCCAAAGGGCGAAGGCGGCATTCTCGACATCGTCAAGGAGGCCACCGGCATCGAGGCAGTGGCGACCAGCCGGCTCGTGCTCGAAGCCTTGCAGACGCTCGGCCTCAAGCGGCTGGTGCTGCTCAGTCCCTATGTCAGCAACCAGGCGATCATCGATTATCTCGTCGCCACCGGTCACACGGTCGTCGCCGACGTTGCGCTCGGGCTCACGGCCCAGGAATTTACCAAGGTAACGCCCGCCGAATGGGTCGCACTCGCGCGCAAGCACGACCGGCCGGACGCCGACGGCATCTTCCTGAGCTGCACCAACACCACGCAGATCGAAGCCATCGCCGAGATCGAGCGCACCCTTGGCAAACCGGTCGTCAACAGCAACCAGGCGGTGCTGTGGGGCTGCATGAAGCGGCTCAAAGGGAAGCTCAAGCCGCTGCCGGCCATGCCGCAGCTCGGCAGCCTGATGCAGCATATGAGCTAGAGTGGCGGCAAAACCAGTCGGTTCATCGCCCTTCGTCATTGCGAGGAGCGAAGCGACGAAGCAATCCAGCCCATACCCAACGATCTGGATTGCTTCGCTTCGCTCGCAATGACGACGAGACAGGACGCCAGGGAGGAAAAAAATGAAAAGAGCATATTGTTTCAGTTATTGCGATCGGCAATCGCCGTTCTCTTGCTGGCGCCCGCCAATGCGCAAACCTACCCGTCCCGCCAGATCACGCTGATCGTGCCTTTCGCGCCGGGCGGGCCGGCGGACCTTCTCGGCCGCCTCATCGGCCAGAAGATGAGCGAAGACCTCGGCCAGCAGATCGTCATCGACAACCGGCCGGGCGCCAACACCATCATCGGCGCGCAGGCGGTCGCCAAGGCCGCGCCCGACGGCTACACGCTGCTGATGGCGATCGACGGCACGCTGGTGATGAACCCGTTCCTCTACAGCAAGCTCGCCTACGATCCGTTCAAGGATTTCGTGCCGGTGTCGCTGGTCGCGCTCGTGCCTTCCGCCGTGGTCGGCAACATCAACATCCCGGTGAACTCGATCAAGGAACTGGTCGATCAGGAGAAGGCCAAGCCCGGTACCTTCCAGATCGGCATCAGCACGCCGACCTCGCAGGTCAATGTCGGCTTGCTCAACCAGATGGCCGGCACCAATTTCACGATGGTCCCCTACCGCGGCGGCACGACGCAGATCACCGGCATCCTGGCCGGCGACATTCCGCTCGGCATGGAGAGCGTCAACGTGTCGCTGCCGCTCTGGCGCGACAAGAAGGTGAAAATTCTCGGCCTCGTCAGCGCGCAGCGGCTGTCGCTCGCACCGGAAATCCCCGCCATCGCGGAAACCTTTCCGGGCTACGATCTCGGCATCTGGCAGAGCATCGTGGCGCCGGCCGGCACGCCGCGCGAGGTGGTGGCGCGGCTCTTCGCCTCCATCACCAAGGTGCTCGCCATGCCTGACGTGCGCGAGAAGCTAACCGCCGCCGGCATCGAGCCCGCCTCCAGCAAGTCGCCCGAGGAGTTCGCGGAGTTCATCCGCACGCAGGCCGACACCCGCGCCAAGGTCATCAAGGCGGTCGGACTGAAGCTCGATTAGCACCAACAGAGTGGTAGCAGTGGCAATAACGACGCGGCATTCCGCGTTCGCTCCCCCGCGAAGGCGGGGACCCGAGGGCCACAGAACGCCGAGCGTGTCGCCCTCGGTTCCCGCTTTCGCGGGAGACGAAGCGGAGAGTTACTGATTGCACCTACCGCTTCTCGCGCAGGCCCATGCGTTCGAGTCGCGGCAGCACCTCGTCGCAGAAGAACGGCAGTTCGTCGGCATAGTTGACCAGCGAAATCCCGATCCCGGTCAATCCGGCCTTGCTGAGATCGGCGAGCGCCTTCGCCACGTCGTCGGGATCGCCGACCATCGGCAGCCCGCCCATGCCTTGCGCATAGCCGTTGCGGATCTGCTGGAATTTTTCCGCCGGCGTGTTCTGCGCGGTGATGTTCTTGAGCGCGAGAATGCTGTCGACCGCGTTCCAGTCGGCATGTTCGACGATGGCGTGATGCCAGTAGTCCTGCGCCTCTTTCTTGGTCGGCCGGCAGGTCACGACGCCGACGGTGTAGACTCCAAGTTCGCGCCCCTGCTCCTTCGCCTGGGTCTTGGCGGCAATCACGTGCCCCGCCGTCTCGTCGAGCGACGTGCGCGAGGCCTGCAGGAAGAACGCGTCGCAGTTGCGGATAGCGAAGGCCTGGCCGACCGGCGAAGCGCCGGCATTCATGATCACCGGCTGCGTGCCCCCATAGGGCTTCGGCTTGCCGCGGATACTCTTCAGGTCGAGATAGCGGCCGTTGAAATCGAAATCCTCCTTGTCCGACCAGATCAACTTGATCACGTCGATCCATTCCTGCGCGTATTCGTAGCGTTGCTCATGCTCGCGCTGCTTGACGCCGAACATGTCGAACTCGCCCTCGTTCCAGCCGACGACGATGTTCAGCCCGAAGCGCCCTTCGCCGACGTGGTCGGCGGTGACCATCTCCTTCGCGGCCATGATCGGATTGAACAGCGGTGCATGCACCGTACCGAATGCGGTGATGCGCTTGGTGGAAGCAAGCAGCGCCGTCGCCCAGGTAATCGTCTCGAGCGTCGCCCCCTGATAGTCGGTGTCGCCGCCATAGCCCTTCCAGCGGCCGATCGGCAGCATGAAGTCGATGCCGGCCTCGTCCGCCATCCGGACGAGCTTAAGGTTGTCCGGCCAGCTTCCCGACCAGCGCTCGGGCACGAGCGTCACGGCGCGCCCCGAAGAACAGTTAGCGCCGAACAAGCCGATCTTGAGCTTGTTGGAATTGTACATCGACCGGCGGT
Organism: uncultured Alphaproteobacteria bacterium; assembly: GCA_963763365.1. Classification (GTDB taxonomy): domain Bacteria; phylum Pseudomonadota; class Alphaproteobacteria; order Rhizobiales; family Xanthobacteraceae; genus VAZQ01. The sequence continues at coordinate 113,839 of CAVXOE010000017.1, forward strand.
CGGCCTGCGCGGATGCGTTACGAGCGAGCACTCTCTTCCCCCCTGGGCGAACACGAACGATTGTTTCTGGTTGCTAACCCAAACTCAACATAACCGATTAGCCGGGCCGATTGAACGGCATGCCCGCCATGCCGGACTTTGACGGGTTGCCAGCGCTCGGCGCAGCGGCGAAGATGCCATTAAGAATAAATTGCGGGAGGACGCCTTGATCGCCGCAGCGCAGGTCGCCGCGCTCGCATTGCTGATGGTGCTTGGCTGCGGCTCGGCCGGTGCGCAGAGCGGCGCGGAGGCCGACGCGAAGAATTACCCGAACCGCGCGGTCCGTATCATCGTGCCCTTCCCGGCCGGAGGACCGGCCGACATCGTGGCGCGGGTGATCGGCCAGAAAATGAGCGAGGACTGGGGCCAGCCGGTGGTGATCGAGAACCGGCCGGGCGGCAACACCGTGATCGGCGCCCAATCCGCCGCGAAGGCCGCGCCCGACGGCTACACGCTGTTCATGGCGATCGACTCGACCTTGGTGATGAACCAGTTTCTCTACAAGAGCCTGCCTTACGACCCGCTCGATGACTTCGCGCCGATCACCCTGACGGCGAAGACCATCTCGGTGCTGGCGGTGCCCGGCGACGGACCGAAGTCAGCCAAGGAGCTGATCGCCCGCGCAAAGGCCGAGCCCGGCAAGCTCAACTACGGCGCCGGGACGATCACCGCGCAACTGATGGGCCACCTGTTCCACAAGGCCGCCGGCCTCGACATCGTCTACGTCCCGTTCAAGGGCACGCCGGAAACCGTCAACGGCCTCCTTACCGGCAGCGTCCAGCTCATCTATGCGGCGAACCAGATCGTGGCGCCGTTGGTTGCGAGCGGCAAAGTGCGCGCGCTCGGCAAGCTCGATCGCGATGCGCCGCCTTCGATGGCCGATATCCCGCCGCTCGCCGACGCGGCCGGTCTGCCCCAACTCGAAGATATTTCCGTATGGCTTGGCCTTCTCGCGCCGAAGGGCACGCCCAAGCCGATCATCGACAAGATCAACGCCGAGGTGGTGAAGATCCTTTCCGACCCGGGCGTGAAGGAAAAATCCGAGCGCACCGGCAACACTCCGGTGACCAACAGCCCGGAGCAGTTCGCCGCGTTCATCCGCAAGGAAGCCGACCGCTGGTCGCGCGTCATCAAGGAAACCGGCATCAAGCTCGACTGAGAGGACAATCGCATGCGCACGTTGGTTCGCCTGTTTGTCGTGGTGCCGCTGCTGGTGCTGGCCTTCGCCGCTGCTGCGCAGGACCGGCCGGACGGCTACCCCAACCGTTCGATCAAGATCGTCGTTCCGTTCCCGGCCGGCGGCCCTTCCGATGTGCTTGCCCGCATGATCGGTCAGAAGCTGACGGAGGACTGGGGCCAGCCGGTCGTGATCGAGAACCGTCCGGGCGCCAACACCGTGCTCGGCGCCCAGCAGGTCGCGAAGGCGGCGCCCGACGGCTACACGCTGCTGATGGCGATCGACTCGACGCTGACCATGAATCAGTACCTTTACCGCACGCCGCCCTACGACCCATTGAACGACTTCGCGCCGATCACGCTCGTCGCCAAGACCATGCAGCTTCTGATCGTCAATTCGGCAAGCGACGTAAAGAGCGTGAAGGACCTAATCGTCAAGGCCAAGGCCCAGCCCGGCAAGCTCAACTACGGCGCCGGCACCATCACGACCAAGCTCACCGGTCATCTGTTCAACAAGGCGGCCGGCGTGGACACCGTGCTCGTTCCCTACAACGGCAGCGCCGAGGTGGCGCAGGCGCTGCTCACCAAGAGCGTCGATTTCACCTTCGACGGGCCGTCGGCGTCGTTGTCATTGATCAACGGCGGCCAGTTCCGCGTGCTGGCGAAGTTCGATCCCCGCCCGTTCCCGCCGGTGCCTGATCTTGCCAATCGTGACTGCCGAAGTGCCGAAACTCGAAGAGATCACGGTCTGGCTCGGGCTCGTGGCGCCGAAGGGCACGCCGGCGCCGATCGTCGACGCGCTGTCGCGCCAGGTGGCGAAAATCCTGGCCGATCCGGCGATCAAGGCGAAGGCCGATGCTTCGGGACTCTTCCCGGCCACCAGCACGCCGGCGGAATTCGCAGCGTTCATCCGCAAGGAGGCGGACCGCTGGTCGGCGGTCGTGAAGGAAACCGGCATGAAGTACGACTGACCTGATTGTGGGAGGAATTCCCGTGCTCACAACCCGCATGATGCTGTTCGGCGTGATCGGCTCTCTCGCGATCGTAAGCGCTTCCGCTCAGACGCAGGAGTCCTCCAGTGCGCAGGCCTATCCCAACCGGCCGGTCCGTGTGGTCGTGCCGTTCCCGGCCGGCGGCCCGACGGACATCCTCGCGCGCGTCGTCGCGCAGCGGCTGAGCGAGGTGTGGGGTCAGCCCGTCGTGGTCGAAAATCAGCCCGGCGCTAACACGGCGATCGCCGCGGCTCGCGTCGCCAAGATGCCGGCTGATGGCTATACGCTGCTCGCGGCGATGGACGTGACGATGGTGCTCAACCCCATCACCAGCAAGAACCTGTCCTATCAACCGCTCAAGGATTTTGCCCCGATCAGCCTCGCTGCCAAAAACACATCGCTTCTAACCGTGCGGTCAGATGGTCCAGCAACGGTGCAGGAGTTGATCGCGCGCGCCAAGGCCAACCCGGGCAAAATGAATTATGGGGCCGGCATCATCACGACGCGCCTCGCCGGCTATCTGTTCAACCGGGAAGCCGGCATCGACGTCCAGTACATTCCCTATAACGGCAGCGCCCCGACCGTGCAGGGCCTCCTCACCGGCGCCGTAGACTACATTGTCGACGGCACGGCCTCGCACGTCTCGCTCATCAAGTCCGGCCAATTGCGCGCGCTCGCCAAGCTCAACAGCCGTCCCCTTCCCGCCTTGCCGGACGTGCGGCCGCTCGCGATCGAAGCCGATAATCCGGCGCTCGACGACATCTCGACCTGGATCGGGTTTGTTGCGCCCATCGGCATACCGCGCGCAATCGCCGAAAAGATCCAACGCGAGATCGCGACCATGTACCAGGACCCGGCGATCGCCGAAACGCTGCAAAGGTCCGGCATCAGTGCGGTGAGCTCGACGCCGCAGGAGTTCGACGCATTCGTGCGCAAGGAGACCGAACGCTGGGGCAAGGTCTTCAAGGATAGCGGCATTACTCTCAACTGATCGGAGGCGCGTCCTCATTGACGCGCAAAGCAAAGGTCCGCTTTCGGGGCAAAGCGGAAATCATACGCTCGACGCGCCAAAAAACACCGGGAGGTTAGACATGAGCATGCGATCGTCGGCCGCTGTCCTACTCGTTGCCATTTCCGCTTTGCTCGGCGGCTCCGCCGGCGCCAGCGCGCAGAGCACGGTCGAGGCCGCCAAATCGTTCGCGCCGGGCGGCAAGCTCCGCGTCGGCGTGTTGATGCTGTCGTATTTCGCGGTCGAGCGGGACGGGCAACTCAAGGGCTGGAGCCCCGATCTCGGGATCGAACTCGCGCGCCGTCTCGGCGTGCCGCACGAACTCGTCCCCATCCGCAATCCGGCGGACATGATCGACGCATTCAAGACCGGCAAGATCGACGCGACGTTCATCGGCATCACCAAGGATCGCGCCGCGGCCTTCGATTTCGGCCCAGTGATGATCGGCTTGCGGACGACGTTCCTGGTGCCGGCGTCGTCCACGATCAAGAGCATCCCCGAGATCGATCAGGCCGGCATACGCATCGTCGTACCGGCGAAGAGCGCCCAGGGCGAGCACCTGGAGAAGATCATCAAGCATGCGACCATGCTCCGGGTCCCGGTCGAGACCACGAAGCACGCGACCGATCTCATCGCCTCCGGCCAGGCCGAAGCGTTCAGTCACGTCGTCCCGATGCTGGCGAACGCGCAGCCCGCACTGCCGGGATCGCGCATTCTGCCCGGCAGCTATTACGACGTGCCGATCGCCATCGCCTATCCGAAAGGCGCGCCGGCGACGGTGATCGAATACGCCAAGGCGTTCGCCGCCGACATGAAGGCTTCGGGCTTCGCGCAGAAAGCGATCGAGCGCATGGGCAAGGACGCCGACGGCGTGGTGGTGGCGCAGTAGCCGAGTTCGCCGGCATCGTCATTGCGAGCGTCAGCGAAGCAATCCAGTGCTTATTTTCAGAAAGACTGGATTGCTTCGGCGGCCTCGCCGCCTCGCAACGACGTTGCGCCAACCTGAAATCGTCATGCTATAGCGTCTCATCCACTCCAATCCCACTCGTCACGATCCGGCATGCCGGGCCAATCCAGGAGTCGTTATGTCCAAGCCGAAAGTCCTGATCTTCGCACGGCGCGAGGAGCCGCCCGAAACCATCCAGGCGCTCGAAGGCCTGGGCTGCGAAGTCGTCTTCGGCAAGTACGAGTGGCAACTGCCGCGCGCCGGCAATATGGAGGATGAGGTCGTCGAGGCGGCGCGCGACGCGGTCGCGCTGATGGGCACCTCGATCCGCCACACTCCCATCACCCGCCGCATCATGCAGGCCTCGCAGCGGCTGCGGCTGGTCGCGAAGTACACCGTCGGCGTCGACGACGTCGACACCGAGGCGGCGACCGACCTCGGCGTCATGGTGTGCCACGCTCCGACTGAATCCAACTGCTTCGGGGTCGCCGAAACCACCGTCACCTTCATGCTGGCGCTGTTCAAGAAGCTGCGCGAGCGCGACGCCGACGTGCGCGCCGGCAAGTGGCGCGAACTGGAGAACTTCGCCTACTACGTCGGCAGCCGGGCCTCGGATGGATTTCCCGGCCAGACCATCGGCCTTGTCGGCCTCGGCCGCATCGGCACCCGGGTGGCGCAACTGCTGGCGCCCTGGCGGGCGCGCATCATCGCCTACGATCCCTACGTGCCGCCGGCACATTTCCTCACCCACGGCGTCCAGGCGGTCGATTACGAGACCCTGCTGCGGCAGTCGGACGTGGTGTCGTTCCACGTCGTGCTGAATAAGGAGACCCGCTACATGTTCGGCGAGAGGGAACTCAAGCTGATGAAGCCGAACGCGATCGTGCTCAACACCGCCCGCGGCAAGGTGATCGACGAGCGGGCGGTCGCCAGCGCGATCGAGCAGGGCCGGTTACGCGGCGCGGCGATCGACGCCTTCGAGGAGGAGCCGCTGCCAATGGATTCTCCCCTGCGCAAGCTCGGCGACCGGGTGCTGCTCTCCCCGCACTCCGCCTCGTTCACGGAAGGCGGCGAGCTTCGCCAGGGCGTTTCCTGGGCCACGCGCTCGGTCGTGACCGCACTCAAGGGTGGCATCCCCGACAACGTCTACAACCGGGACGTGATCCCGCGCTGGAAAGAGCGCTTCGGCGGGGCCAGCGTCAGCAATTGATTCGACGGCTGGAAGCGGCCGGGATTGGCTCTCCATCTCCGGCCGGTACCGCCTGACGGCACCGGCGCCGCGAGCCCAAATCGCGCCATTTTTGTTAAAGAACAATGACTTGAGCCATGTAATTTTTGCATATCTGCGGCGCAGCAATTTGCCTTTTGCAGTGCACAATCGATCCTTATCTCCAGCGTAACACGGAGTTCCAGCAGGGGACGCTGGAGAAGGAAAGGAGCACGACATGATTGTCGCAATCATCAACTTCCTGCAGGCCTGGAGGCGCTACAACACCAGCCTGCGCGAGCTTTATCAGCTCGGCGACCGCGAACTGGCCGACATCGGCATCAGCCGTTCGGACATTCCGCGGGTCGCATGGGACACCGCCAACCGCTGATCAAGCGGTCAAGGACTGAAAGGAAAGCGCCCGCCCCCCAGCGGGCGCTTTGCTTTTTGGGGCGGTGGAAGCAGCTCGGCTGGACGGCCGCCATTGTCCGCCTGTCCCGACAATCGTAGTTTGCCGCATGACCGGGACAGGATCCGAACCAGTTCACATCATCGGCGGCGGCCTCGCGGGCTCTGAAGCCGCCTGGCAGATCGCACAGCGTGGGGTACCGGTCGTTCTGCACGAGATGCGCCCCGAGCGCACCACGGCGGCCCACAAGAGCGCGGCGCTCGCCGAGCTGGTCTGTTCCAATTCGTTCCGGTCCGACGACGCAGAACACAACGCGGTCGGCCTGCTGCATGCCGAAATGCGCCGGCTGGGCTCGCTGATCATGCAGGCCGCGGACGCCAACCAGGTGCCCGCCGGCGGCGCTTTGGCGGTCGACCGCGAGGGATTTGCCAGCGCGGTGACGGCCGCGCTCGAGGCCCACCCGCTGATCGACATCTGCCGCGAGGAGATCGCCGGAACTCCGCCCACCCACTGGGACAGCGTCATCGTCTCGACCGGCCCCCTCACCTCGCCGGCGCTTGCCGAGGCTATTGCCGGCCTCACAGGAGAGGCGGCGCTCGCCTTCTTCGACGCCATCGCACCGATCGTGCACCACGACTCGATCGACATGTCGGTCGCCTGGCTGCAGTCGCGCTACGACAAGGCCGGGCCCGGCGGCTCCGGCGCCGACTACATCAACTGTCCGCTGACCCGTCCGCAGTACGAGGCGTTCATCGATGCCCTGCTCACCGGCGACAAGGTTGAGTTCCACGACTTCGAAGCCTCTACGCCCTACTTCGACGGCTGCCTCCCGATTGAGGTCATGGCCGAGCGCGGACGCGAGACACTGCGGCACGGGCCGATGAAGCCGTTCGGGCTCACCAATCCGCACGCGCCGCAGACCAAGGCCTATGCGGTCGTGCAGCTTCGCCAGGACAACAAGCTCGGGACCCTGTTCAACATGGTGGGCTTCCAGACCAAGCTCAAGCATGGCGAGCAGACCCGCATATTCCGCACCATTCCGGGACTGGAGCGCGCGGAGTTCGCACGGCTCGGCGGTCTTCACCGCAACACGTTCCTCAACTCTCCGGCGCTGCTCGATGAAACCCTGCAGCTCAAGGCGTTGCCGCGCCTGCGCTTTGCCGGCCAGATCACGGGGTGCGAGGGTTACGTGGAATCCGCCGCCATCGGGCTTCTGGCGGGCCGCTTTGCGGCCGCCGATCGCCTGGGCGAGCGCCTTACGCCGCCACCGCCCACCACCGCGCACGGCGCGTTGCTGGCGCACATCACCGGCGGTCACATCGAGACCATCGACGCAGGCCCCCGCTCCTACCAGCCGATGAACGTCAATTTCGGGCTGTTTCCCCCGCTCGCGCACGCGCCGACCCGCCAGCCGGACGGCCAACGGCTGCGCGGACCCGCCAAGGCGCTCGCCAAGAAGCAGGCGCTCTCGCACCGCGCCCTCAACGATCTCGACCATTGGATCGCCGGCGACAGCCGGGCGGCGGCCGCCGAATAGCTGCTATCCCGGCCTCGAAGCGATCATGAATTTTGTCGGAGCATGATCTTGTCCGAAAACCGGTTTCCACTTTTCGGGATCATGCTCTAAAAGCGCCGCGGGAATAACGCATGGCCTTGCCGGACGATATCGAAGGACGCTGGCGCTCCGACGTGGTGCTCAAGCGCGACGTGTTCTCGACGGTGGAGCGCGGCCACTTCCGCACCGGTGGCGGCGAGGTCGAAGCGGTGCTGCGCCGTCTCGATGAGATTCCGCGCTGGATAACACCGCTGGCGCTGCTCTTGTTCTCGCGCGAGCGCAGCACGCTCGTGAGCGCCGGCAGCCTGGGCATCGCCCCCGCCCTGCTCCACGCCGGCCGCCGCGCGTTGGTTCGGAGTTGGATCGACGGCGTCGCGCTGCACATCGCCAAGCCCTATGGCGACGTCCGCTATTTCCGTTCCGCCAAGGCGGCGCTGCGCAAGCTGCACCGCTCGGGCATCTGCCACAATGATCTCGCCAAGGAGCAGAACTGGCTGCGCGGGCCTGACGGCAAGGCCTATCTCACCGACTTCCAGCTCGCCGCGCGATTTTCGCGGCGGAACTGGCTCTTTCGGCTCGCCGCCTACGAGGACCTGCGGCACCTCCTGAAGCACAAGCGCCGCTACGCGCCCGAAGCTCTGACAGCCGGGGAACTGCGTGTGCTGGGACGCAAGAGCCTGCCCACCCGCATCTGGATGGCGACCGGCAAAAAGGTCTACTACGCAATCACGCGCGGTCTGTTTCGTTTCACCGATCGCGAGGGCGGCGGCCGGCGGCTGGTGCACGACGCGCCGCTCATCGCTGCGCGCCTCAAGACCCACCCGCAGGTGCGCGAGGTCGTGATCACCGCCTACCCGGACCGCCGCGCCGGCACCGGTCTCTATGCGTTTGTCGAAGGCGCGCCGGGGCTCGCAGCGCCCGCATTGCGCGATCTCGTTACCTCGACCACAGCCGAGCCGCCCGAGCACCTGCAGGTGATCGACGAACTGCCGCGGCGTCCGACCGGCGAAGTGCGCAACGAAATCCTGCAGCTCATCGCGCTGAACCAGGTCGACCTGATCGACCCGCTGATCTCCAGCGATCACGAACGCGCCGTCGTCCGGCGGATCGTCGACGACCGGCGCAACTTGCGCGACCGCTTTTCTTTTTAAGACGGATGCTGATCGCGCGCAGTGCATCGCAGCACACACCAAGCGACCGCTCGGTTGAATCTATTTAACAATAAATCCGTCGTACAAACGTCCGATTCCCATTGCAAACATTCGCCAGGGGATTTCGGTTGTGTTGCCGGTAAGATTTTCGACGCGTTGGCCTGCGACCTGTGTTCATACCCCCGCGGTCGGGCCTTTCAATATCGTTAAGAAAATCCTAATCGGGATTGCCGTCATCGGCGCACCGCTTGGAGGCCGCGCGATCGCGGCCGATATGCTATTCCTCAAGGCTCCGCCACCGCCGGTGTCGGATTGGTCCGGCCCTTACATCGGCTTCGGCGCCAGCACGCGGTACAATTCGGTTGACGGAAGTGTGACGTCGGCCACCGCCGGTACGACCCCCATTCCTCTTCCGCCCGTGACCACCGGAGGAAATTCGTGGGAGTTCTGGCGATCGGGGGGACCGAGCGGCATGGCGTATGTCGACAGCGTCGCGCTCCGGGGCGGCATCTATGGCGGCTGGAATTGGCAAATCTCGCCGAGATACGTCGTCGGGGTGGAGGCCGATATTGCGCTGGCCAACGAGACGGCCTCCATCCATGGCAGCCCTTATTTGACGAACCTCCAGTTCGGCACACCCAGCACCCCGTTCGGCGCATCGCCGAATGACGGCTTCACGGTTCGCACGACTTGGGACAGCAGCGCCCGCCTGCGCTTCGGGTGGCTGGTCAATCCGTCGATCATGCTTTATCTGACCGGCGGTCTTGCGTGGGCCCACATCCAGGTGACGTCGACTTGTTCGATCGCGCCTACTCCGAATGTGTCGAACTGCGCGCCTGGCAACTATTTCGGCGGCACGCTTGGGCCGGATGTCATCACGCACTCGGGGACCAAGCTTGGCTGGACGCTCGGCACCGGTGTTGACGTGTTGCTCTCACCCCAATGGGTGATCCGGGGACAATATCGCTTCGCGGACTACGGCTACCCGAATGGCGGCTTCGGCGCCTTCAACTTCACGGACGTACGCATCTGCACCGGCTGTCCTGCGGCGAACAACCCGCTGACGGTCTCCTCTCAGATCCTGCTGATGCAGCACATGTTCGAGATCGGGCTGGCATACAAGTTCAGGCCGTAGCTTCGAAACGAGCTCTTTCAAACATGCCCTACCCGAATAGGCGCGCGGGCTTGCGCGACGCGCGCCAGATCAGCCATTGCCGGCGCCAGGGTGCGATCTCGGGTGGCGTGAACGGATCGTAGCGGCTGCGTTCCATGCCGCGGAGCAGCGCGGGCACGGTCGCGACCGGCAGCAGCGCGGGGAGCAGCGCAGGTGGCGCGGCCCCGATCAACTCCCGCGCCGCCGCGAGATGATCGCGCGCGAGCTTACGCAGGTCGGCCAGCGCTGCGCGCAGCGCCGGCGTCGCCACGCCGGCGGCAATCTCCGCCTGCCCTCCCCCGTGACGTCGCAGCACCTCGATCGGAATGTAGAGCTGGCCGCGCGCCGCGTGGGCCGGCAGCGCGTGGAGCAGACCCGTGAACGCATGGGCGGCCCCGGCATGGTGCACGAGACGAGCGACCTCGGGCGACGGGTCGGCGGCAAGGACACCGGCCGCCAGCGCCATGAGCCCGGCACTCGCGCCGTTCGCATAGGCTTCGAGTTCCGTGAGCGTCACCATCGGCTCGTTGTAGAGGTCGAACCGGCGCGCCGCGATCAGCGACTTGAGGCGCTCTTTCGGCAGGCCGTAGCGCGCGACGGTCGCGATCAGCGCCGCCGCCACCGGATTGGCCTCGACATCGCCCCGCGCTTCGCCACCAAGCACGTCGCTCCACCACTGCAACCGGATCTCGCCCGCGACGGGATCGCGCACGACCTCGCGCACGCGCGCGATCTCGATATTGAACGCGTAGAGCGCAAAGAGCGCCGCGCGCCGCTCGGCCGGCGCGAACAAGGCGGTCAGGAACCGGTCCCGGTCCGACGCACGCACCAGCGCCTCGCAATAGGCGAACGCATCCTGCATCGTGGGAGCTTAACGCAGCGCGGCGCGACTAGCACCGCTCAGGTGCGCGCACCGGAACCCCGTTCTGCCTTCTCGTCTTCCGCGGTCTCGAGGCGGGTCGTGCCCACGCCGAGATAGATCAGGATCGGCGCGGCGATAAACACCGAGGTGTAGGTGCCGACCAGCACCACGCCGAAGATCATCGTCGCCGTGAAGCTGTGGATCGCGTGCCCGCCGAAAAAGAGCAGCGCCAGCAGCGCCAGCGTCACGGTCACGTGCGTAATGATCGAGCGCGACAGCGTCGAATTGACCGAGATGTTGAGCAATTCCGGCATCGACATCTTCTTGTAGCGCCGCAGCATCTCGCGGATACGGTCATAGATGACGACCGTATCGTTGAGCGAGTAGCCAAGGATAGTGAGCAGCGCCGCGATGCTGGAGAGGTCGAAGTCGATCTGCGTCAGCGACATGTAGCCGATGGTCAGCACGATATCGTGCACGTTCGCGATCATGGCGCCGAGCGCGAACTGCCATTCGAAACGGAACCACAGATAGATCAGGATGGAGAAGATCGCGAGGCCGAGACCGACCGTACTGTAGGCGAGCAACTCGGTCGAAACGCGCGGACCGACGACCTCGATGCGCCGGTAGTCGACCCCGCTGCCGAGCGCTTCGCGCACCTTGTTGATCGCCGCCTGCTGCGCCTGCTCACCGCCCGGCTGCTGCGCCACACGGATGAGCACATCGGTCGGTGCACCGAACTGCTGCAGCTGCACGTCGCCGAGGCCGAGGCCCGATAACGTCGTGCGCATCTTCGCGAGATCGGCCGGCCCGGACTTCGACTGCACTTCGATGAGCGTTCCGCCGATGAAATCGATGCCGAAATTCAGCCCGTGGAAGAAGAACAGCAGAATGGCGGCGATCGACAAAATCGCGGAGACCGGAAAGCTGATGCGCCGGAAGCGCATGAAGTCGAACTTGGTGTCGTCCGGAACGATCCGTAAGAGCGGTATGAAAGGCAAAAGGCGCACGAGATGTTCCGTCTATGAAATCGCGAGGCGCTGTGGGCGCGTCCAGCGCACCCAATACGCCACCATCACGCGCGTGAGCGTGAAAGCGGTGAACACCGTCGTGATGATGCCGATGCCGAGTGTCACGGCAAAGCCCCGCACCGGCCCGGTGCCGATGAAGAACAGCACCGCGGCGGCGATGAAGGTCGTGATGTTGGAATCGAGAATGGTGGAGAGAGCGCGCGCAAAGCCGGCGTCGATCGCCGTGATGGGGGTGCGGCCGGAGCGGATTTCCTCGCGGATGCGCTCATAGATGAGCACGTTGCTGTCGACCGCGATTCCGACCGTCAGCACGATGCCGATGATGCCGGGAAGCGTGAGCGTGGCATTGAGCAGCGAGAGCACGCCGAAGATCATCGCGACGTTGATCGCGACCGCGACGTTGGCGATCAGCCCGAACTTGCCGTAGGTCAAGGTCATGAAGACGATGACGAGGGCGAAGCCGAAATAGGAGGCGAGCCGCCCCTTCTCGATCGAATCCTGCCCGAGGCCGGCGCCGACGACGCGCTGCTCGATCACCGTGAGCTTCGCCGGCAACGCGCCCGCGCGCAGCAGGATGGCGAGGTTGTTCGCCGATTCGACCGTGAAGTTGCCGGAGATCTGGCCCGCGCCCTGGGTGATCGCATCGCGGATATAGGGCGCGGAGATCACCTCATTGTCGAGCACGATGGCGAACGGCCGCCCGATGTTCTCCTGCGTGACCAGCGCGAACTTGCGGGCGCCGGAGGAATTGAAACGGAAGCTGACGATCGGCTCGCTGGTGCGCTGGTCGAAGCCCGGCTGCGCATCGGTGAGCTCCTCGCCGGTGACGATGACGCGCTTCTCCAGAAGATACGCCTGCCCGCCTTCGGCCTTGGAGCCGTAGACGATCTCCGATTCCGGCGGCGGCCGCGTTTCCAGCGCCTGCTGCGGTGTCATCGACATGTCGACCAGCCGGAAGGTCAGCTTGGCGGTCTTGCCGATGAGATCGATGAGCTGCTGCGGATCGCCAAGCCCCGGCACCTGCACCAGGATACGGTCGGCGCCCTGGCGCTGGATCGAGGGCTCGACGAGGCCGAGCTGATTGATGCGCCGCTCGATGATCTCGATCGACTGATCCACCACTTGTCGCGTGCGCTCGACAATGGCCGGCTCGGTGACGGTGAGTTGGATGAGCCCGCCGCCCGCGTTGACGACGTCGAGCGAGCGGCCGCCGGTCGAACCGATGAATCCGCCGAGCGGCTGGGAGAGCTCGCGCAGTTTGGTCAGCGCCTGCTGTGCGTCCGCTTCTCGCACGCGCACCTCGACGGTATTGCCGCGAATTGCGGGCGCGCCGGTAAGATTGATGCGTGCGTCGCGCATTGCCTTGCGGATTTCATCGCGCAGCGTTTCGATCTTCTGCCGGCGCACGTCGTTCACATCGACTTCGAGCAGGATGTGCGAACCGCCTTGCAGATCGAGGCCGAGCACGATGTGGCGCTGCGCCCACTTCGGCCATTTCGCCACCGTCGATTCCGCGAAGAAGTTCGGCACCGCGAACAGGCAAACCACCAGCGCGGTAAGCAGGATCGCGGCCGCCTTCCACTTCGAGATATAGAGCATCGGTCCTGAGTGTCCCGCTTCGTGCGCCGATCGCGCTCAGCCGGCGCTAGCTTGCGCTTTCGTCCTTGGCCGCCTCGCCTTTGACCGGCTCGCCCTTGGCACGCACGCCCGACACCATCGAGCGCACCTGCCGCACGCGCACCCCGTCGGCGATCTCCATCTCGACCTGCTCGTCGTCGACCACCTTGGTGACCTTGCCGACGAGCCCACCCGTCGTAATGACGGTGTCCCCGCGGCGCAAGTTCTTGATCAGCTCCTGGTGCTCCTTCGCCCGCTTCTGCTGCGGCCGCAGGATCAGGAAATACATGATCACAAAGATCAGAACGAACGGCAGCAACTGCATCAGCATGCCGTCGCCACCGAACGAGGGCAGGCCCTGGGCGTAAGCGGGCGTCACAAACATCGTCCGTCCTCTTCGTAGCTCGGTCCCGGGCTAGGTTCCCGGCTCGGTTCCTGGCTTGTTTCCGGCTTTGTTTCTGCCTTGGCCCCTGTGCGCCTCACCCGCGCACCGTTTTGCTTTTGCCACAATCGCTTGGCGGCCGAAATCGGCGCGGACTATAGCGGCCACCGGCCCAATTGCAACGCCGGTCTGGACGGCCGTTTTTGGCCGGATTCAGCCCAAAATGGCCGATCTTGCAGGCCCGCCGGTGGCTCGCTAAGGGTGCGGCGGAACCCAGGGTGCAAGATGGCCAAGCGCAGCAAGAAACCCCCGGCAACGGCCGCCCCGCCCCGCATGCCTCGCAAGGCAACCGGCGCCCCCGCGGACGCCTCCGAGCGCATCGCCGCCGCGCTCGAACGGCTCGCCCCGCGGGAGCAATCGGCAACCGATTTTGCCGAGGCGGACGCCTTCATCTGGTACCCGGAAGGCCGGCGGCTCGCGCCGGTACCGCGCGTCAACCGCGTCGAGATGGCGCTGCTCAAGGGCATCGACCGCGTGCGTGACATGCTGGTCGAAAATACCGAACGGTTTGCGCGCGGACTGCCGGCAAACAACGCGCTGTTATGGGGCGCGCGCGGCATGGGCAAGTCTTCGCTGGTCAAGGCGGTGCATGCGCAGATCAACGCGGCGCAGGGCGGCAAGGATTCTGGCAACAAGACGTCGGGCAACAAGGCATCGGGCAACAAGACCGGTTCGGGCAAGCTCAAACTGGTGGAGATTCATCGCGAGGACATCGAAAGCCTGCCCGAACTGATGGCACTGATGCGCAACGCCGAGCTTCGCTTCATCGTGTTCTGCGACGATCTGTCCTTTGAGGCGGAGGACACCAGCTACAAATCGCTCAAGGCAATGCTCGAAGGCGGCATCGAGGGCAGGCCCGACAACGTCGTGTTCTACGCCACGTCGAACCGGCGCCACCTCATGGCGCGTGACATGATGGAGAACGAACGCGCGACCGCGATCAATCCCGGCGAGGCGATCGAGGAGAAGGTGTCGTTGTCGGATCGCTTCGGACTTTGGCTCGGGTTCCATCGCTGCAGCCAGGACGAATATCTCGCGATGGTTGACGGCTACGTCGCGCACTTCCGCATTCCGGTCGAGCCGGACGAACTGCGCAGCGAGGCGCTGGAATGGGCGACAACGCGCGGCGCGCGCTCGGGCCGTGTCGCCTGGCAATATGTGCAGGACCTCGCCGGCCGCCGCGGCGTTCGGATTACGACATAGACGGGTCGCTACGATAGACGACCGCTACGCGCCCTTGAGGAAACGCATCGGATCGAGCGGGGACGCGCCCTTGCGGATTTCGAAGTGCAGTTGCGGCGCGTTGACGTTGCCGGTCTGCCCCGACTTCGCGATCACCTGGCCGCGCTTCACCTGATCGCCGCGCTTGACCATGATTTCCTTGGCGTGCGCGTAGGCGGTGACGTAGCCGTTCGGGTGGCGCACCAGCACGAGGTTGCCGTAACCCTTGAGCTCGTTGCCCGCATAGGCCACGACGCCGTCCTCGGCCGACTTCACCGACGTGCCTTCCGGCAGCGCGAGGTTAATGCCGTCGTTCTGCACGCCGTTCGGCGACGTGCCGAAGCTCGCGATCACGCGTCCGTTTGCCGGCCAGCGAAACGTCGGCAGCGCGCCCGCTGCTTCGGTGGTGGCCTTGCTGATCTCTTTCGCCGGCTCAGTCGTGGCCGAAGCGAGGCTGATGCTCTGCACCGGCTCGGCTTCCCGCGCTGCGGCAGGCACCGCGGCCTTCGCCTGCGCGACGTCGGTTCCGACCTTCGACTTGATGGCAGATGAGCGCACGCCCGGGATGACGAGGCGCTCGCCAATCTTGAGCGGCTGTGTCGGACGGATATTGTTCGCCTTGGCAATCTCGCCCACCGGCTTGCCGTAGAGGCGCGAAATCTTATTCAGCGTCTCGCCCGCCGCCACCACATGCACCCCTTGACCTGGGGCTGGTGGAACGGCGGTGGCCACCGGCGCGGCGGCGACCGGCGCCGGCCGGGTCGGCGGCGGCGCAGCAGCAACGCGTGGCGTCGGCGGCGCCGCTGCCGGCGCTGCGACGTAGCGCGGGATCACCAGTTGCTGGCCGGGATAGAGCTGCGCCTGCGCGGTGATGTTGTTGGCGTGCATGAGCGCGGTCGGCGGAACGCCATAGCGGCGCGAGACCGTGTCGACCGTGTCGCCCTGCGCGATCGTGACGGCCGTGCCGCCGTCCCAGGTCCAGCTCCCGCCCATAGGCCGCGGTGCGTGCGCGGCGGCCGGCGCGACCGAACCGGTGACGTCAGGCGCGCCGAGCTGACGCCCGGCGACCGCAGGCTGCGACGCAACCGGCGCTGCTCCAGGCGAGTACGAGGCCATGCCGCGGGCCCCTCCCGCGACGCCGGGGTTGGCGGCGACCGGATATGGCCGGCCGGCGGCGGGTGCCTGCGCGACAGGCGGCAGCGGTTGGCTTTCGATCCGGCCAACGGGCGCAGTTTGAACGGTGCGCACCGAACCGGTCGCATCCGCGGGGTTTTGGGTGGCGTAGGGATTTTCGTTGAAGCGTGTCGACTCGGCGCTGCAACCGGCGACGGCAAGCGTCAGCGCCAGCACCGATGTCCATAGCCTAAGCCGCGAGCGCGGCAGCTCGACAACGCGGAACATGGCCCCCCACACTCTACGCAACACACGCGCAATCCATGTGGGGGCGAGTTAACAGCCGCGAAGTAAACAAGACTTTAAGCAATCACCAAGCTTCAACCTTACTCAATGATTGGTAAATTTCTTACAATTCGCGCGCTTGTCCCGGCAAAAGCGGCACAAAACGCACGCCGATCAAATCCTCCTGCTTGGTTCCGCCCTCGCCTTTGGTGATTCGCACGAGCTGCTGCACACCATCCTGCGGCCCCAGTGGCAAAATCATCACGCCGTCCTTGGCGAGTTCGCCGACCAGCGCCTCGGGCACCGTCTCGGCCGCCGCCGTCACCATGATGCGGTCGTAGGGCGCGCGATCCGGCACGCCCAGGAGGCCGTCGGCCACGCGCACATCGACATTGTCGTAGCCGAGCGCCGCCAGGCGGCTGCGCGCGGCGTCGGCCAGTGTGCGATAACGCTCGACGCTGATCACCTCGCGCGCGAGCCGCGACAGGATGGCGGCCTGATAACCGGAGCCGGTGCCGACTTCCAGCACGCGATGCTCCGGCTGCACGTTGAGCTTCTCCGTCATGTAGGCGACGAGATAGGGCTGGCTGATGGTCTGGCCGCAGGCGATCGGCAGCGCGCGGTCGGCGTAGGCCTCGCTTTGCAGCGGCGCGTCGATGAATTGCTCGCGCGGCACATCGTCCATCGCGCGCAGCACCGCCTGATCGCTGATCCCGCGCCGCCGCAGCGCCAGCATGAACTGCATGCGGCCGGTGTCATTGCCCGTCGGTTGGGACATGTCGTCCTCCTCGCGCTCACCTCAGGCACTCGCGCAGCGACGCCGTCAGCCGAACGTTTCGGCGAGTTGCGTCATGAACGGCTCGTCCGTCATGTCGAGGCGCAACGGCGTCACCGCGATGCGATTGCCGGCGAGCGCGGAAATGTCGGTGCCGTCGACCGGCGGCTGGCCGCGCTGGCGCACATACATGATCCAGTAATACGAGTTGCCGCGGCCGTCCTGGCGGCTTTCGATCTGCAACCGCTCCGTCTTGTTGCGGCCCTGCTGCGCCACCGCGATGCCCTTCACCTCGCCGGGCGGGCAATTCGGGAAGTTGATGTTGATCAGCACGTCGTGCGGGATACCGGCCTTGAGCGCGCGGCGGATGATGTCGGGCCCGTGCTTCACCGCGGTGTCCCAATGCGGCGGCTGCGCGCTGCGCGACATGTAGGCCTGCGACAGCGCGAACGACGGGATGCCGAGGATAGTGCCTTCGACCGCGCCCGCGACGGTGCCGGAATAGATCACGTCTTCGCCGGCATTGCGGCCGCGGTTGACGCCCGAGAGCACGAGATCGGGCGGGCGGTCTTTCAGGATGTGGCGCGCGCCCATGATGACGCAGTCGGTCGGCGTGCCTTTGACGGCGAAGCGGCGCTCGCCGACTTCGCGCAGCCGCAGCGGATCGTTGAGCGAGAGCGAGTGCGAGACGCCGGACTGGTCGGACTCCGGCGCGACGACCCACACGTCGTCCGACAGCGCGCGCCCGATCTCGGCGCACACGTCGAGCCCCTCGGAATGAATGCCGTCGTCGTTGGTGACCAGGATGCGCATCAGGACTTTGCTTCGTCGCAGACGAGAATGGAATGAGCCCGTTGAGGCACGGTCGCGCCGCATCGTCCCCTCCCCCCATAGCCCGTCGCAGACGGGCGTAAACGCCCTTTCGCTGGGGGAGGGACAGGGAGGGGGGTAGCCACATGGCAAAATCTAACTTGTAGCCACCCCCCTCCCCACCCCTCCCCCTCAAGGGGGGAGGGAGCAGACCGGGCCAGCCGCGCGCCTTCCTTCATCCACATTGCTTTCATTTCGCGTGCTCGATCGTCTTGAGGCCGCCCATGTAGGGCTGCAGCGCGTCGGGCACGGCGATCGAGCCGCCCTGCTGCTGGTAGGTCTCCATCACGGCGATGAGCGCGCGGCCGACCGCAACGCCCGAGCCGTTGAGCGTGTGCACATGGCGCACCGCGCGGTCCTTGGTGCGATAGCGCGCGTTCATGCGTCGCGCCTGGAAGTCGCCGCAGACCGAGCAGGACGAAATCTCGCGATAAGCATTCTGTCCCGGCAGCCAGACCTCGATGTCGTAGGTCTTGCGCGCAGCAAAGCCCATGTCGCCGGCGCAGAGCGTGACGACGCGATAATGCAGGTCGAGCCGGCGCAGGACTTCCTCGGCGCAGGCGAGCATGCGCTCGTGCTCGTCCTTCGATTGCTCCGGCGTGGTGATGGAGACAAGCTCGACCTTGGTGAACTGGTGCTGGCGGATCATGCCGCGCGTGTCTTTGCCGGCAGCACCCGCCTCGGCGCGGAAGCACGGCGTGCAGGCGGTGAAGCGCAGCGGCAGTGGCGCTTCGTCGAGGATGGATTCGCGCACGAGATTGGTGAGCGGCACTTCGGCGGTGGGGATGAGCCAGAGCACGATTGTCGTCAGCATCTGCTGACATCGCAAGTAACTTGCGCATCATGATGCGCGGATTCTCAGGACTCCTAGTGAGTCCTGAGCGTCGCGAGTCGTGCCAACCTGCAATTCTCTTGGCAGATCTGCTCTAAGTCTTCTGCAAGACATTCAGCCTCTCTCAGATGCTCGGATCGTTAGTGCGCCGAAACTGATCATCCTCGAACTTCGGCAATTGCGTCGTGCCAAACATCACGTCATCGCGCACCAGCAACGGCGGCGCGACTTCCGTGTACCCGTGCTCGTTCGTATGCAGATCGAGCATGAACTGCCCGAGCGCGCGTTCCATGCGCGCCAAGCCCGCTCTTCAAAACAACAAACCGCGCGCCGGAGAGTTTCGCCGCGGTCTCGAAATCCATCTGCCCCAGCGTCTTCGCCCAGTTCGAAATGCTGCTTGGGCGCAAAGCCGTACTCGCGCTTCGCTCCGAAATGATGATGCTCGACGTTGTCCTTCTCGTCCTTGCCGTCGGGCACCTCGGGCGCGGGCAGCGGCAGATTCGGAATCCACGCGAGCGCGTCGTCGAGTTCCTTGCCGGCCTTCTTCTCCTCTGCTTCCAGCGCCGGAATGTCGGCCTTGAGCTGCGCGATCTCGCCCATCAGCGTCTGCGCGGCCATCTCCTCGCCGCTCTTCTTCGCGGCGCCGACCTCGCGCGAGGCCGCGTTGCGGCGCGCCTGCGCGGCCTCGGCCTTCTGGATCGCCTGACGCCTTCGCTCGTCGAGCGCGATCAGCCGTTCGGCTTCGGGCGCAAGCCCGCGCCGCTCAAGGCCGCGGTCGAACTCGTCCCTGTTCTCGCGAATCCATCTGATGTCGTGCATGGCGCAGCCGGTCCCGCGTCATGGCCGGGCTTGTCCCGGCCATCCACGTCTTTCCTGCTTCATGCATCGAAAGTAAGACGTGGATGCCCGGCACAAGGCCGGGCATGACGAATCAAAGTCGAACAGCCGCATAGTACGCTAAGCTCACTCTGTCAGCTTCACCGCCGCATCGGCGGCGGCGCGCCGGAACGATAGCCCGGAGCATACGAAGCCAGCTTATAAGCATCCCACGGCCGTCAGCCGAGCGCCATGTCTCAGCCGAGCGCCATGTCGACGAACGGCTTGAGCTCGGCCGGAAGGTCCGCGCGCGTGGACACCACCCTGGCGAGCGCCTTGTCGCGGCGGGCGCCGTCGACCAGCTTGACGAACGAGAGCTCGGAGAGCCGCGCCCCCTGGTTGGCCAGCACCTTCTGCACGACGTCGCTTTCGCCGCGTTCGACCAGCACCTGCGTGACCGGTTCGTTGATCTGCGCGCGGCCGGCGATGGCCGAAAGGTGGTCCTGGCTCTTGATCCGCGCGACCGCGACGAGATCCTCGTCGGTGAGCACCACGGACTTCTCCAGCACCGGCCCGGCAACGCGGATGTCGTCGCTCGACGAGAGGTGAACGATCACGTTCACCGGCGCGCATTCCACCGCTGCCAGCTGGCCGCTGATCTCGCGCAGTGCCGAGCGATCGATGGTTGTCACCAGGCGGCCCAGGACACTGTTGAAGATCGCCAACTGCCGCTCGCTGTGCGGCACGCCGCGCAGAAACAGATCGGTGAACTCGCGCAGGATGGCGACCTTGCGCGCCGCGGGTGCATACCCGAGCGCTCCGTCAAACTGATCGATCAAAGTTTGCGCGTAAGGCGTCATTTCGCCCGGCCCTGACCGACGAATCCATTCCAATCGATAATTCTCATCCTTGCCGAAATCGGCAAACGAACCATGAAGGATGATTCAGCGTTCCGCAGGAATTCAATAACATAGGTTGATGATTCGCGGCACGGCAGCGCCACCGCAATCGGCCGCCCGTGCTATTCGGCGGGTTTCGCCGCAGCGCCCGCGGCGGCCTTGGCCTTCTCGGCCGCCGCCTTCTTCTCGACGAACTTCACCGACCAGATCGAGCCCTCGTAGAGCACGAGCAGCGGGATCGCGAGCGACATCTGGCTGATCACGTCAGGCGGCGTGAGCACCGCGGCGATGACGAACGCGCCGACGATGAAGTAGCGCCGCTTGGCCTTGAGCTGGTCCGACGTGACGATGCCGACGCGGCCGAGCAAGGTGAGGATCACCGGAAGCTGGAAGGCGATGCCGAACGCGAAGATGAGCTTCATCATCAGGTTCAGGTAGTCTTCCACCTTGGGCAGAAGCTCGATCGCGGCCTGCCCCGCAGAGGCGGCCTGCTGCATGCCGAGCGAGAAGCGCGCGAGCATCGGCCACACCAGGAAATAGACCAGCATCGAGCCGAGCAGGAAGAAGACCGGCGTCGCCACGAGGTAAGGCAGGAACGCCTGCCGTTCGTTGCGATAGAGCCCCGGCGCGACGAACATGTAGATCTGCGTGGCGACGATCGGAAACGAGATGAACGCGCCGCCGAACATCGCAAGCTTGAGCTGGACGAGGAAATATTCGAGCAACCCGGTGTAGATGAACTTGGCGTTCTCCGGTCCGGCCACCCAGACGAACGGCCACGTCAGGATGTTGAAGATCGTCTTGGCGAAAAAGAAGCAACAGATGAAGGCGATGCTGAACGCGATGAGCGCCTTGATGAGCCGCGAGCGCAACTCGATCAGGTGCTCCATCAGCGGAGCTTTCGTGGCCTCGATCTCCTTCTCTTCGTCTTCGCGGCTCACGCGGGCTTGCCTCCCGCATCGGTCGTACCGTCATGGACCGTCGCCGGCTCCGGCGCGGGAAGCGGCTCAGGCGTTGATGGCGCGCCCGCCGCAGCTTCCGGTGTGGGTTGCTCAGCCGCCGCGGGCTGGTCAGCGGACGGCGACGGCTCAGCAACGGCCGCCGGCGTCTCTGCCGGTTTATCGGCCGGCTTGTCGGCGGTGATGTCCTCGATCTCTTTTCGGATGTCGCCGATCGGATCGAAGTGCGTGTAGCTCGTCGCCTTCGCGGTCATCTCGTCGACCTCTTTCTTGAGGTCGGCCATCTCGGCTTCGCGGATCGCTTCCTGGAACTGCCCCTGGAACTCCGACGCCATGCGGCGCAGCTTCGTCACCCACTGCCCGACAGTGCGCAGCACGGTCGGCAGTTCCTTCGGCCCGATCGCGATCAACGCGACGATGCCGATGACGAGAAACTCGCCCCACCCGATGTCGAACATGGCGATGTCAACTCCGCGGAATGCGGTTCTCCGCTCCCCGCTCGCGCTCGCCGCAACGCGGCCGGAGCTCAGCCGGCCTTGCGGGGCTCGGTCTGCGCCTGCGCCGACGCCGGATTAGCGGCCGCCGCCGCCTGATGATCGATGGTCTTCGGGTCGACCTTGGCCGGCTCCGCCTTGGCGGTATCGTCTTCCGTCATCCCCTTCTTGAAGGCTTTGATGCCTTGCGCGACATCGCCCATCAGTTCGGAAATCTTGCCGCGCCCGAACAGCAACAGGATCACCGCGATGACGATGACCCAGTGCCAAATACTCAAAGAACCCATCCGATTATCCTCCGCGCCGACGCGCCGCCACCTCGACCGCCGTCGGCCTGCATGTCAGAAGCCGATCCAGCGTCAACGGACCGATCGCCGAACCCACCTCGTGAATTTGCCGAGAACGTAGGCTCCACGGGCGGCAAAAACAAGGACTTCAGCCTCGCGGCAAGCCCGCGACAGCCGTCAACTCCGGGTCACAACCCGTTGAAAATGCTGACAGAGCAGCGGCCATTCGCCGCAATTAACCAAGCGCCCGCGTCACTCGTCGCTGGCGCGCGGCGCAAGCCCAAGATCGAGATCACCCGGCTCGAGCGGATCCTCGTCGTCATGCAGCGCAGGATCGTCAGTGGGAACCGGCACCGAGAAACTGGGCGGCAGCCGCCCGTCGAGCATGCCGGAGCCCTTGAGTTCGTCGAGGCCCGGCAGGTCGCCGACCGCGTCGAGCCCGAAATGCGAGAGGAACTCGGCATTGGTGCCATAGGTCACCGGCCGTCCGGGCGCCTTGCGGCGGCCGCGCGGGCGAATCCAGCCGGTCTCCAACAGCACGTCGACCGAGCCCTTCGACGTCGTCACGCCGCGGATGTCCTCGATCTCGGCGCGCGTGACCGGCTGGTGGTAGGCGATGATGGCGAGCGTCTCGATCGCGGCGCGCGAGAGCTTGCGGGTCTCGACCGTCTCCTTGCTCAACAGCCAGGAGAGATCGTTGGCGGTACGGAAGGTCCACTTGCCGCCGATGCGCACGAGATTGACGCCGCGCGACGAATAGTCCTCCTGCAATTGCGCGAGCGCCGCGCGCACGTCGATGCCCTGCGGCAGCCGCGCTGCCAGCTCCTTCTCGTCGAGCGGCGTGGCGGAGGCAAACAGCATCGCCTCCAGCAAGCGCAGCTCCTCCGGGCGATCTCCGGCGCGCCCCTCCGACTCGATCTCACTATCGTCCTGCGGCATGACCACTTTCAAATTCGGCATTGACCCTACCCTCCTCAACTCTCGCCGCCGGCGGGCGCCGCCACGCCCGGATCGGCAGTCCCCTCAAGCGCACGCGGCTGGCGCTTACGCACGTAGATCGGCGCGAACGCCGTGTTCTGGTTCACCTCCATCAGCCCTTCACGCACCAGCTCGAGCGTAGACGCGAAACTTGACGCCATGACGGTCGCCGCATGCGCCGGGTCGACCACGTAGGAGATCAGGAACTCGTCGAGCCGCGTCCAGTCGGGCGACTGGCCGATCAGGCGTTCCAGCGCCTCGCGCGCCTCGGCGAGCGACCACACCGTCCGCTTGGCAAACCGCACACGCGCGAGCGCGGTCTGCTGGCGCTGCCGGGCATAGGCCGAAAGGAGATCGTAGAGCGTGGCCGACCACTGCGGATGCTTGATGTGGGCGATCGGCTCCGGCTGGCCGCGGCGGAACACGTCGCGATCGAGCTGCGCGCGCTCGAACAGTTTCTGCGCCACCTCGCGGATCGCTTCGAGCCGCTTGAGCCGCAAGGCGAGCGCCAGCGCCATGTCCTCGGCGCTCTGGCCTTCGGGGGCGTGAGCGTCCGGCAGCAGCAGGCGCGATTTCAGATAGGCGAGCCAGGCCGCCATCACGAGGTAGTCGGCAGCGAGCTCGAGCCGGAGCTTGCGCGCCTCCTCGACGAAGGCGAGATACTGATCGGCGAGCGCCAGGATGGAGATTTTCGCGAGGTCGACTTTCTGCTGGCGGGCGAGCGCGAGCAGCAGATCGAGCGGGCCTTCGAAGCCCTCGACATCGACCACCAGCGCCGGCTCGCCGGTCGCGCGGTCGACGGCAACGTCGGCTTCGAATGCGATCTCTTCCGGAGTCATGACGCCATCCGTGCGGCCGCCGTGCGGTCGCCCGCGAGCAGCGCCGCGAAGGTCGTGCGCGCTTCCGTCGGATCGCAGCTACCGGGTTCGCAACGCGCGGCCAGCGCCGCCGACGCGCGCACGGCGGCTTCGCCCGCGAGCAGCGGCGCCTCGGCGGCAACCGCCTGCATTTCGTCGAGTTCGCCGTTGCAGTGGAGAACGACGTCACAGCCCGCCGACAGCGCCGCGCGCGTGCGCTCGGCGATCGAGCCTGAAAGCGCGCCCATGGACACGTCGTCGCTCATCAACAGCCCCCGAAACCCAATCGAATCGCGAATCACTTGCCGCACCATTGTGACGGAAGTCGTGGCAGGCGCGAGTGGATCGTAGGCGGTAAACACAACATGCGCGGTCATGCCGAGCGGCAGGGCGGCCAGCGGCCGGAATGCCGCGAAATCGGTCGCTTCAAGCGTGGCGCGGTCGGTATCGACGACGGGAAGCCGCAGATGGCTGTCGGCGGTCGCGCGGCCATGGCCGGGCAAGTGCTTGAGCACCGGCAGCACGCCGCCCTCCAGGAGACCGTCCGCGACCGCTCCGGCAATGGCGGCG
This sequence comes from uncultured Alphaproteobacteria bacterium, assembly GCA_963763365.1. Taxonomy (GTDB): domain Bacteria; phylum Pseudomonadota; class Alphaproteobacteria; order Rhizobiales; family Xanthobacteraceae; genus VAZQ01. Next base: position 138,384 of record CAVXOE010000017.1, read on the forward strand.
ACCTGCGCGGGGGTATCGCCATACGCGCGGTCGCCGATCACCGCGTCGGCACCCGCGACCGGCACGTCGGCCAGCGGCAGGCAGTCCACGTCGATGCCGACGTCGCGCAGATCATGCGCGATCAGCCGCGCGCCGATCCGCGCTGCGGCGAGACCTGTTGCGCGGTCATGTTCATAGAGCCGGCGATAGACCGCGCCGGCCGGATAGGCCGGCCAATGCGGCGGGCCGAGGCGCTGCACGCGGCCGCCCTCCTGATCGACCAGCACGGGCGCGTCCGCGCCGACCGCATCGCGAAATTCGCTCGTCAGGCGGCGCACTTGCTGCGGAGTGTCGATGTTGCGCTTGAAGACGATGAAGCCCCACGGCACAGCGTCGCGCAGGAATGCGCGTTCCTCCGGCGTGAGGGACGTGCCGGAAACGCCTGCGATGAAAGCACGTGCGGTCATGGCGCGGATTAGCCCCCGCACGCCGGCAGGGTCAAGCCGCCGCCATCAATTGGTGGGGACGATGCACTGGCCGCCGGCGGCCTTGTAGTTCGCGCAGAACTGCTGCGCTTCCTGTGCCGACTGGAACGGTCCGACATTGGTGCGATAGACCACGCCCTTGGCGCCGAGATCGGCACGCCGGATGATCGGCTGGCGGTTGCCAAGCTCAATCGGGTACCTAGCCTGCATGGCGCGGAAGCTCGCGTGCGCCTCGTTCTCCGACTTTTGCGACGAGAGTTGCACCACGTAGCCGCCCGAATTGTTGCCGAACGACTCGCGCGGGGCCGGCGCGGTCGCCGTGCGCGAACGTGCGGGCGGTGGCTCGCCCGGCTGCGGATCGAGCGAGAGCGGACCGCCTTGCTGGCGCGCCGGAGCCCGCGGAGCGGGCGGCGTCGCCGTGCGTGCTGCGGGCGCGGTAGGCGCGGTGTTAGGCCGGCTGCTCGGATCGGCGCCATCGGGCCTGATCGTCACGGTGCGCACCTTCTTCGGCTCACCACCCGGCGCCGCCTGCGTCGAGGCCGGCGGGGCCGGTTGAACAGGAGCAGCCGACTGGACCGGCGGCGCCGACTGGGCCGGCGGGCCCGGTTGCACCGGTGCCGGAAGCACGACGCGCGGCGTAGCGGTCGTTCCCGGCTCCTTCACCGCAACCGGTTCCTCCTGGCGCGATACAAGCTGTTCGTTGCCGTTCGCGTTGGCGAAGCGCTCGCTGATCGGCTTGCCTGACTGCGGCGGGACAACCTTGGTCGGCGTCGAATTATCCGCAGTGATGACCGGCGGCGGCTCCTTGACACCGGCGTGGCCGGAATAGCTGCGATAGGCATAAGCGCCCGCCGTTCCCAGGAGCGCACAGCCGATCAAAGCCAATGCCGTCGCAAGACCGCCGCGGCGATAGGCGCTGGGAGCATCGTCGTAGGTCTCGTCTTCATCCGGCGCCAAGGGAGCGTCCTCGGCATAGTACTGCTCGTCATCCACCTCGGCGGCCGGATCGCCGGCATGCATCGCATCGTGGTGGCCGTGCTCGGGCGCCTGCTCGACGCCGCCCTGCATGTCGTCGTAGTGCCGGTCATCCTGCCAGCGCCCGTCATCCTGCGGCCCCTGCGGAACCGTGGGTGTGCGGGCGTAATCGTCGCTCGCCGCATAGGCCTCACGGCCGACGGCGCGTGACGGCGCATAGTCCCGCGACTGGGCGTAGTCATCTCTCGGCGCGGCATAGTTGCCGCCCGCCGGATAGCTGTCCCGGTGGCCGCCGCGCGGGTCGGGCGCATAGCGCGGATCCGGCTCGTAACGCGGATCCGTCTCGTAGCGCGGCTCGGCTTCGTAGCGCGGCTCGGCTTCGAAACGCCGCCGCTCGCTGGTGGCCGGCGGCCATTCGGGCGCCTGCGGCGCCGGCGAGTAACCTCTCGGCGGCACGTCTCGGGCGTCGAGTCGGGCGTCGCGCGGATCGCGCGCCTGCCCCCGCCCCTGCTCGGCGAACGGGTCGTTCTGTCCGATCAGGCGGGCAAGTTCTGCCAACGGATCGCTGCTGTTGGCAAAGTCACTCGGCCGCGCCGGCGCGGCCGGGCGGCGGTGAGGATCATTGGAACTATAAGATCGCTGCTTGTAGTCGTCCGCCATACTCATGCCGTTTCCGGTTCTGGCGTCGCCCTCGGTCGGTTCAGGACGATCTAATCGATCCGGTCCCGTTTGCCAGTAGCACCGAGCAAGATTAACGCATCTCCGCAGGCGCCTCGACGCCCAGCAAAGATAACCCGGACGCGAGAACGGTGACAACGCCCTGCACCAGGGCAAGACGGGCCATAGTCATTTGTGGATCATTCTCGATAATGAAGCGTAAATAGGGCGCATCGTTGCCCTTGTTCCACAGCGAGTGAAAATCACTAGCAACTTCATATAGATAGAACGCAATCCGGTGCGGCTCATGAGCGATTGCAGCGGCTTCGACGAGTCGCGGATAGAGCGCCAGACGCCGCATCAGCGCGAGTTCGCTCGGGTCATCGAGCCGCTCGATCGGCGCCTGCGCGAGCGCCGCCGGCCGGCCAGCGGGGCCGAGCGGCAGGTCCGGAAACGTCGCCTGGGCGTTGCGGAACACCGAGTGACCGCGAGCATGCCCGTACTGGACGTAGAACACCGGATTGTCGCGCGACTGCTCGATCACCTTGGTGAGGTCGAAATCGAGCACCGCATCGTTCTTGCGGTAGAGCATCATGAAGCGCACGGCGTTGCGGCCGACTTCGTTCACCACGTCGCGCGACAGCACAAGTTCTCCGGCGCGCTTCGACATTTTGACCGGCTCACCGGCGCGCAGCAGCTTCACCAGTTGCACGAGCTTCACGTCGAGCTCGGCCTGCCCGCCGCTGACCCCCTTGACCGCCGCCTGCATGCGCTTGACGTAGCCGCCGTGGTCGGCGCCCCAGACATCGATCATGGTCCTGAAGCCGCGATCGAACTTGTTCTTGTGATAGGCGATGTCGGAGGCGAAGTAGGTGTAGCTGCCGTCCGATTTCATCAATGGCCGATCGATATCGTCGCCGAAGTCGGTCGAGCGGAAAAGCGTCTGCTCGCGGTCTTCCCAGTCGTCGATCGCGGCACCTTTGGGCGGCGGCAGCCGGCCCTCGTAGATCTCGCCCTGAGCGCGCAGTTGCTCGATGGTCGCGGCGACCTGATCGACGGGCGGAGCCTTCGGCTTCGGTGCGGTCGTGCCACCGGCCGCGCCGAAGGAAAACAGATCGTCGAACTCGACCACGCCCTCGACCAGCGAACGCTCCGAAAAAAAGACGTCATGCACGACGTTGAGCGCCGCGAGGTCGTTGCGGATTTCCGCCATCATCATATTGACGGCCCGCTCCCGCACCACCGGCAACCAGCGCTCTTCCGGCCAGTTCAGCAGGTCGTGGCCATAGTCGGTGGCGAGTTCGCCGCCGCATTCCTTGAGGTAGTCGCCGGGATAGAGCCCTTCGGGGATCGGACCGATGTCCTCGCCCAGCGCCTCGCGGTAGCGCAGAAAGGCCGAGCGCGCGAGCACGTCGACCTGGGCGCCGGCGTCATTGATGTAATATTCCCGCGTCACCGCGAAGCCCGCGAAGATGAGCAGATTGGAAAGAGCGTCGCCGAACACGGCGCCCCGGCAATGGCCGATGTGCATCGGTCCGGTCGGATTGGCCGAGACGTATTCGACGTTGATCGCGCTCCCCTGCCCGAGGTCGCTCTTGCCATAGTCGGCGCCCGCGTCCAGCACCGCGCGCAGGGCGTCGCGCCAGGCTGTAGGCTTCAGCGTCAGATTGATGAAGCCCGGACCCGCGACCTCGACCTTCTCGACGAGCGCATCGGCGCGCAGCTTCTCGGCAATGGCCTCGGCGAGTTCGCGCGGCTTCCTGCCGGCATCCTTCGCCAGCACCATGGCGGCATTGGTCGCCATGTCGCCGTGCGAGGCTTCGCGCGTCGGCTCGACCACGATACGGCTTTGATCAATTCCGGCCGGCAGCAGACCGCTCGCAATCAAGGCGTCGTTGGCGGCATGGACCTTGTCCAGCACGACCGCGAAGAGATTTTTCGGCTTCATTATGGGCGCCCGCTCGGAATGCGCGCCGCCTAACGCAATTCGGCCGCCAAGTCAAAGTCACCAAGTCACAAGTCAAAGCCACCAAGTCAAAAGCGCCGCGTGCTTTCTTCGCGTTTCAACGTGGCGTATCTTTCGTTTTTCGCCCGAGCGACGGATGCGCCGAGACTTTGCTGCGGGGGCCCCATGACCATATTGCTGCGCGGGTTCAAATTCGCCCCGCTTCTGGCCCTGCGACGCTGCTCACGGGAGTATTGCCGGCGTGCGCGCAGGACTATCCCAACCGGCCCGTACGGATCATCACCGACTCGGCGCCGGGCAGCGCTGTCGACGTCATCCTGCGGGTGGTCGCCGACCGTCTGACACGGATCTGGGGCCAGCAGGTGCTGCCGGTCAATCAGCCGGGCGGCGGCGGCGCCATCGCGGCACGCGTCGCGGCAAGCGCCGCACCGGACGGATATACGTTCGCCATTCCGGCGCTGTCGGCCTTCGTCGCGGTGCCTGGCGCGGCCGCGAACCTCCCGATCGAGGTGCCGCGCGACTTCATTCCGGTCGGTTTCTTCGGCGGCTCGCCGATGTTCGTTTCGGCCGCGCCTTCCCTCGGCGTAAACACGCTGCCGGAGCTGATCGCACTCGCCAAGCGGCGTCCGGGCGAGATCGCCTACGGCACCAACGGGCCCGGCCGTCTCACGCACCTGACCGGCGAACTGCTGCAAAGCCGCGCCGGCATCAAGCTGCTGATGGTCCCCTACTCGGCCGGCGGCACCGCGCAGGTGCTCAACGACATCATGGGCGGGCGCATTCCGCTCGTCATCGAAGCGTATTCCGGGGTTGCAGGCGCGCTCGAGTTCGGCGCCATCAAGGCGCTGGCGGTGGCCGCGGCGGAGCGCCTGCCGCGTCTGCCCGATCTGCCGACGGTCGCGGAAACGCTCCCCGGTTTCGCGGCCTCGGGCTGGCAGGTGCTGGTCGCGCCGGTCGGCACGCCCGATGCCATCGTGCGCAAGGTGAACGCCGATCTGATCACGGCGCTGCGCGATCCCGAAACCCGTCAACGGCTGGACAAGCTCGGCCGCGAAGACCGGCTGCTATCGCCCGCCGAGACGATGGCGCTCATCCACGACGAGCAGCGCAAGTGGGAGCCGCTGCTGCAGCAGATCGGCCGCAGTCCGTAGCGTGCACGGCAGAAAGACGCGCGCTAACGCAACTCGGGTGTCGAGGGGAACAGCCGCGCGTGCTCGATCAGCGCGTAGCGGTCGGTCATGCCGGCGATGAAATCCGCGATCCGGCGCAGGCGCGCGCCCTCGTCCTCGGCTGCGGTGCCCTGCGCCCAATCCGCCGGGAGGTCCTGGGACCGATCGGCATAGCGGTCGAAGAGATCGCAAACCACGGCCTCGGCATCCCCCATGATGCGCATGATGCGGGGATGCCGGTACATGCGCGGATAGAGGAAGCCCTTGATGGCGCGATCGGCCTGCGCCATTGCCGGCGAGAAGCTGCCGACCGGGCCCGAAGCACCGCGCACATCCGCGGCTGACCGGGGCGAGAGCGCCCGCAGTCGGCGGCCGGTTTCCGCGCTGACATCCTCGATCATTTGCGTGATCAGGCGGCGCACCAGTTCGTGCGCGATGCGGCCGGGATCGAGATCGCTCGTCCGCCCGCCGATTTCGGAGAGGATATCGCCAACGAGCGGCACCTCGGAAAGGTCGTCGAGCGTGAACAGTTCGGCACGCAGGCCGTCATCGATATCGTGCGCGTCATAGGCGACGTCGTCCGATATGGCGGCGACCTGCGCCTCCGCGCTCGCGTAGCTCCACAGCTCGAGGTCCATCGTCGCCTGATAGAGGCGGATCGCGTGCGGCACGCCATGTTCGACATAGCGCCCGATCGCAGCCCCGTCGCGATCGGTGAGCGGACCGTTGTGCTTGACCAGCCCTTCCAGCGTCTCCCAGGAGAGATTCAAGCCGTCGAAGGCCGCGTAGCGCCGCTCCAGCGCCGTGACCACGCGCAACGTCTGCGCGTTGTGGTCGAAGCCGCCGCAGCCCTTGAGGCAACGGTCGAGCGCCCGTTCGCCGGCATGGCCGAAGGGCGGATGGCCGAGGTCATGCGCCAGCGCCAAAGCCTCGGCGAGGTCCTCGTCGAGCCCGAGCGCACGCGCAAGCGAGCGCGCGATCTGGGTGACTTCCAACGTATGAGTTAGTCTCGTTCGAAAGTGGTCCCCCTCGTGGAACACGAACACCTGCGTCTTGTGCGCCAGCCGGCGGAACGCCGTCGAATGGATGATGCGGTCGCAATCGCGGCGAAACGCGTTGCGCGCCGGGCTCACCGGCTCCGGGAGGAGCCGGCCACGGCTTTGGCCTGGATCCGACGCGTAAGGGGCACGCGGAACTGGCGTCTCGATGGCCATCGCGATCACCCAGCTTTGCGGGCGAGAGCCTCATTGACCGAGGCAGGAAGCGCACTTAACTATCGGGCACGGCCTCTGGCAATCATGGGCGGACGAGAGATGAGCACCATCACGGTCACGGAGCGCGCGGCGCGGCGGATCGGCGAGATTCTCGGCCGCGAGGCGCCGGGTACGATGCTGCGCGTGAGCGTGGAAGGCGGCGGCTGCTCGGGCTTCCAATACAAGTTCGACATGGAGAAGGCGCAGGCGGCGGACGATGTCGTCATCCGGCGCGACGGCGCGACCGTGCTGATCGACCAGGTCTCGGTCGGCTACCTCGCGGGCTCGGAGATCGATTTTGTCGACGACCTGATCGGCGCGTCCTTCAAGATCAACAATCCGCAGGCCACCGCCTCCTGCGGCTGCGGCACGAGCTTCTCGCTCTGATTCTGCCTCGTCTCTCTGACCGCGGCGTGTTTGCCGCCTCCCGTCAGTTCGGCTTCAGTCCCGCCGCCTTCGCGAACGTCGCGTAGACGGTGATCTCCTTCTTTACCTGCGCGTCGAACTCCGCCGCCGTCAGCGGCATCGCCTCGACCCCGAGCGTGACGAGCTTCTGTTTGACCGCCGGCGCCTGCAGCGCCTTCTGCAGTTCGGTGTAAAACTTGGCGACGATCTCGGGCGGCGTCCGCGCCGGCATGAACACGCCCATCCAGAACGTGTAATCGGAATCGGGATAGCCGGATTCCAGCGTGGTCGGAATGTCGGGCAGCGCGGAGGCGCGTTGCGGGCTGCTGACGGCGAGGCCCATCAACCGCCCGTCGCGGATATGCGGGAGCGCCGTCGCGATCGGGCAGAAATAGTAGTCGACCCGGCCGGCGATGATCTCGGTAATGGCTTCGGCGCCGCCCTTGAACGGGATGTGGACCGCGTCATAGCCGGCGCTCAGACGGAAGCGTTCCGCGCTCAGATGCACAGCCGAGCCTATGCCGACGGAGGCGAAGTTGGACGCGTTGGCATTGGCCTTCGCCCAGGCCACGTAGTCCTGCACGGTCTTCATGCCTTTCGAAGGCGCGATGATCATGACGTTCGGCACGCTGCCGATTGCGCCGACGGTGACGAAGTCGCGCGCGACGTCATAGGACAAGCTTGGATAGATCGACGGCGTGATGGTGTGCGCCGAGGAGTGCACCAGAATGGTGTAGCCGTCAGGCTCGGCCTTCGCGACCGCGCCCGTTCCGATGGTACCGCCCGCGCCGCCACGATTCTCGACGACGATCGATTGCCCAAGCTGGGACGAGAGCTGCTCGAACACGATGCGCGGCACCACGTCGACGGCGCTGCCGGGACCGAACGGGATGATGGCGCGGATGGGCCGCGTCGGCCAGTTTTCGGCGGATGCGCCGGTGCACATGCCGGCGAGAACAATCAACGTTGCAAACCAACACCACCGCCGCATGCCGCTTTCCTCCGTGAAAATCACGGAGGAAACGAAGCAAGAGCCATGCCGTCAGGACAGAAGCGCGCGCTACTCCGCCGCCACCGCCGTCGGCCGCTGCTCGTGCTCGGGCACCTCTTGTAGCTGCGGCTCCAGGCGGCGCTTGAGCATGCGGTCGATGCGGTCGAGATAAATGTAGATGACCGGGGTGATGAACAACGTGAGGAGCTGCGACACGCAGAGACCGCCGACCACCGCGACGCCGAGCGGCTGGCGCAGTTCGGCGCCCGCGCCGGTGCCGAGCGCAATCGGCAGCGTGCCGAAGATCGCCGCGAAGGTGGTCATCATGATCGGACGGAAGCGCAGCAGGCACGCTTCGCGAATCGCCGCCTCGGCCGATAGGCCGACGCGTCTTCGCTCGATCGCGAAGTCGATCATCATGATCGCGTTTTTCTTGACGATGCCGACCAGCATCACGATGCCGATCATCGCGATGACCGACAGGTCCATGTTGAACAGCATCAGCACCAGCAGCGCGCCGACGCCGGCCGACGGCAGGCCCGAGATGATCGTGATCGGATGGATGAAGCTTTCGTAGAGGATGCCGAGCACCACGTAGGCGGCGAAGATCGCGGCCAGCACCAGCACACCCTGCCCTTTGAGCGATTCCTGGAACACCTGCGCGGTGCCCTGGAAGCCGGTCGAGATTTGCGCCGGCAGGTTGGATTCCCGCTCGATCTGCTTGATCGCGTCGACCGCCTGGCCGAGCGAGTTGCCGGGCGCGAGGTTGAACGAGATCGTGACCGCCGGCTGCTGTCCCTGGTGGTTGACCTGCAGCGGCCCCACCGTCGGGATGATGCGCGTGACCGCCGAGAGCGGGATCGACGGACCTGACAGCGTACCGACCCCGCCGACGCCGCCGCCCGGCGCCGTCGCTGCCCCCGGCGCGACGGTCGCGCCGCCGCCGGTCGTGTTGACGTTGGTCTTGAGGAAGATCTTCGACAGGCTCGATGGATCGGCCTGGAACTCCGGCAGACTCTCCAGGATCACCTGATAGTCGTTCGACGGGGTGTAGATCGTCGCCACCTGGCGGCTGCCGAACGCGTTGAAAAGTTCCTGCCGGATCTGATCGACAGTGACGCCGTAGACCGCCGCTTGCTCGCGGTCGACCTCGATCGTCATCTGCGGGTTCTTGATGTAGAGGTCGGTGGTGACGTCGCGCAGGCCATCGATCTTGGCAACCTTGTCGCGGATTTCGGGCGCGACGCGGTAGAGCGTCTCGGTGTCGCTTGACTGCAGGGTGTACTGGAATTCGCTCTTCGAGATGCGGCCCGTGATGTTGATGTTCTGCACAGCCTGGAAATAGACGATCATGCCGGTGACGGTATTCGCCGTCCGGCGCAGGCGCTGCACCACCGCGGTCGCGTTCTCGCGCGACTTGCGATCCTTGAGCGCGATGAAAAGCCGCCCGTAGTTGGTCGTCGGGTTGGGCCCGCCGACCCCGACCGTCGAATTGACATAGTCGACCGCCGGATCGTTCTTCACGATCTCGGCAACCTTGCGCTGACGCTCGACCATCGCCGGGAAGGAGATGTCGGAGGCGCCCTCGGTAGTGGCCGCGATGAACCCGGTATCCTCCGTCGGAAAAAAGCCCTTCGGGATGATGATGTAGAGCCACACCGTGCCGGCGAGCGTCGCGAGCGTGATCACGAGGACGATCGACTTGTGGGCGAGCACTTTGTCGAGCGTCCACTCGTAGCCCCGCAGCCAGCCCCGGAACATCGCCTCGAAGGCGCGGAGGATGACGTTCTCCTTCTCGCCCTCATGATGCGCGCGCAACATGCGCGCGCACAACATCGGCGTCAGCGTCAAAGACACGAAGCCCGATACGATGATGGCGACCGCGATCGACACCGCGAATTCGCGGAACACGCGCCCGACCATGCCGCCCATCAGCAGCACCGGGATGAACACCGCGATCAGCGAGAAGGTGATCGAGATGATGGTGAAGCCGATTTCACGCGACCCTTTCAGCGCGGCCTCGAACGGCCGCATGCCACCCTCGATGTGGCGCACGATGTTTTCCAGCATGACGATGGCGTCGTCGACCACGAAGCCGACCGACAGCGTCAACGCCAGCAGCGTCATGTTGTTGATGGAGAAATTGAACGCGTACATCGCCGCGCAGGTACCGATGAGCGACACCGGCACCGCCAGCGCGGGAATGAATGTTGCCGATACCTTCCGCAGGAACAGGAAGATCACCATGATGACGAGCACGATCGCGATCGCCAGCGTCTCCTGCACGTCCGCGACCGATTCCCGGATGGAAATCGAGCGGTCGTTGAGCAAGTCCATCTTGATCGACTCTGGCACCTGGGCGCGGAACGACGGCAGACGGCTTTTGACAAGATCCACAGCCGCCACTGCGTTGGCGTCGGGCTGGCGCTGGATCGCGAGCACGATCGAGCGGCGGTCGTTGAACCAGCTCGCGATCTTGTCGTTCTCCACGCTGTTGAGGACCCGGGCGATCTCGTCGAGCTTCACCGGGACGCCGTTGCGGTAGGCGACCACGACCTTGCGGTACTCCTCCGCCCTGGTCATCGCGGCGGACGCCGTCAGGGTGACGTTCTGGCGGGGTCCGACCAGCGTTCCGACCGGTGAGTTGGAGTTTGCCTTCGCGACGACGTTGCGAATGTCGTCGAGCGAGATGTTGCGGACCGCCGCCGCGACCGGATCGACCTGAACGCGAACCGCGAAGCGTTGCGCGCCGTAGACCAGCACCTGCGCGATGCCGGGAAGTTGCGAAATCTGCTGCGCGAGCACGAGTTCCGCATAATCGTTGACCAGCGACAGTGGCAACGTGTCGGAATTCAAGCTGAAATAGACGACCGGATAGTCGCCCGGATTGACCTTCCGGAAGAACGGCGGCGTCGTCATCTCGACCGGCAAGCGGCGCGCCGCCACCGCTAGCGCGGTCTGCACGTCGAGCGCCGCACCATCGATGTTACGATTGAGGTCGAACTGGATGGTGATCGATGTCGTGCCGAGCGAGGATGACGAGGTCAGCGACGTGATCCCGGCGATGGTCGAGAGTTGCCGCTCGATCGGCGAGGCGACCGATGCCGCCATCGTCTCGGCGCTCGCGCCCGGCAAGGTTGCCGTGATGTTGATGGTGGGAAAGTCGACCGCCGGAAGCGCCGCGACCGCGAGCAGCCGATAGCCGAAGATGCCGAATACGATGATGGCTGCGGTCACCAGCGTGGTGAGGACCGGGCGGCGGATACAGACTTCGGAGAGACCCATGTCTCAGGACCCTGCCTTCCTGATTACAACCTTCGTGCCGTTCGAGAGCTGCAATTGACCGTCGGTCACGACAGCTTCCCCGCCCGCAAGGCCCTCCGATATCACCGATTTGCCGTCCACGAAGCGCGAGACCTTGACAGGCTGTACCCGTGCCGCGCCGTCCTTGATGACAAAGACGAAGGTGCCCGCCTGGCTCACCTGCACGGCGACGGACGGTACGATCACCGCCTCCTCCTCACGCAACGTCAATTGCACGGTGACCAGCGTGCCCGGCCACAAAATCTCATCGGTATTCGGCATGGTTGCGCGGATCATCACCATGCCGGTCGATGGATCGACGGTGTTCTCGATAACCGAAACCTGGCCGGCGGCACTCCGGGTCTCGCCGGCGACGACGGCCGCCACGGTCGCGGTTTCCTGCGTCAGCGCCTGGCGCACGTCCGGCAGTTCGCGCTGCGGAATCGAGAACGTGACGTAGATCGGAGCAATCTGGTTGATCGTCGCAAGAGACGCGAGATCGGCCTGGCGCACGAAATTTCCGACCTTGACCGCGGCGCTGCTCGCGCGCCCCGAGATCGGCGCCCGGATCGTGCAGTAGCTGAGCTGAATGCGAAGGTTCTCAAGCTGGCCGGTATTAGAGTCCACCGACGCACGCCAGAGCGTGACCTGGGTTCGCGCGTTGTTGAGTATCACCTGGGTGGTGGCGTTCTTGGCCATGAGCTCGACATAGCGTGCGACGTCGCGCTCGGCCTGCTCGAGCTGGGCCTTCGCGCCGTCAAGCACGCCAGTGACCTGTTTGATCTGCGCTTCGAGCGCGCGGCTATCGAGGGTGAACAGCAGGTCGCCTTGCTTCACCATGGCGCCGTCGCGGAAATGGACACCGATGATTTCGCTGTCCACGCGGCTCTTGACGGCGACACTGGCGATGGGCGTGACGCTGCCCAGCGCATCGATGCGAACCGGAACTTTGGTCTTCTCGGCGGTCGCCGTCTCGACCGGGATCGTCCTAACATTAGCCGGCCGAGGCGACTGGGCAACGGCGCCGACCGGGGACCAAATACCGCTCCGCGTAGCCGCAAAAACCCCGGCGGCCGCAATCACTACGGCCGCCCCCAACACCAAAGTCCGTTTCTTCATTCGATTGCCGAGCCGTGCCCTAATAGCCCCGCTCGGGCTCCTCTCTGTCCAGTACCCCGCCGATGACGATTCCTTCTTGGATTGCTGAAGGGAACGTCTACCATAACCCTGCCCGCTCCGCACCAGTCGTATGACAAGATTGTCAATGCGACCCGGTATTTACGCGGTGTTTACGTGGGCTGCTCCGTCCATCCGTCCGATTCCGGGCTCGCGTCCTGCCCACTATCTCGACATATCTCGACATGCGCATCGCAACCTGGAACGTCAACTCGATCAAGCAAAGAATAGACCATTTGACCGCTTGGCTGACCGAGCGGCAGCCCGACATCGTCTGCCTGCAGGAAACCAAATGCGTGGACGATGCCTTTCCGCGCGAGCCGCTGGAGGCCCTCGGCTACAACGTCGCGGTGCACGGTCAGAAGGCCTTCAACGGTGTGGCGATCCTATCGAAGGTGCGATTCGACGAGGTGACGCCTCGCCTGCCGGGGGACGCGGAAGACGAGCATGCACGCTTCATGGAGGCGGTAGTCTCGGTGGAAGGCGGAGCGGTGCGTATCGCATCGATCTATCTGCCCAACGGCAACCCGATCGATACCGAAAAATATCCTTACAAGATCAAATGGATGGAGCGGCTTATTCGTTATGCGCATGAGCGGCTCGAACTGGAAGAGCCGTTCGTTCTGGCGGGCGATTTCAACGTCATTCCGAGCGCGGCCGACGCCCGCAATCCGCAGGCCTGGCAAAATGACGCACTCTTCCTACCGCAGACGCGCGCGAAATTTCACGCGCTCTGCAATCTGGGGCTGAGCGATGCAATCCGCTCCGCGAGCGACGCGGATGGCGTCTACACCTTCTGGGATTACCAGGCTGGCGCCTGGCAGAAGAACAACGGGATCCGCATCGACCACCTGCTGATGTCCCCGCAGGCAACCGACCGCTTCGTTGCCGCCGGCATCGACAAGCACGTCCGCGCCTGGGAGAAGCCGTCGGATCACGTCCCGGTCTGGGCAGACCTTGCGCTGTAGCCGCCGAGCGAGTTTGGCGTAGCGCTGATGGTCCGATTCTAGCGCCGCGGCTCGGGCTTGAAGAAGCCGTCGAGGAGCATCCAGGGCAGCTTGTAGTTCACGCCGACCCGCACCGTGTGATCGTCGGGGCGGACCCGCTGGTCGCTCTGAACGGCGACGTTCGGCGACGGGTTGAAATAGGATTTGTCCTGCAGCCCGAGGTAAAGGTATTCGACCTTCGCCGACCAATCCTGGTTGAGCTTCACCTCGACGCCAGCGCCGACGGTCCAGCCCCAGTGCCACTGCGTCTCCGAGAACTGCACGCCCGCAGGCGACGTGATGTTGTGCTGAAGGCTTGCTAACGCTCCCCCGGCCGTCGCGTAGAACAGCCAGTTGTCCTGTGCCACGCCGATGCGGCCGCGATAGGTCGAGAGCCAGCGCTCCTTGACCTCGCTGTTGAATCCGACATTCGGGGCTAACTGGTAGGAACTGCCGTTGGCGCCGACGACAGAGGTATCACCCTCCACGCCCAGCACCCAATTACCGGTCTGGAACTGCGCCCCAGCCGTAACACCGATAAGGCCGCCGCTGAGGCTGAACCACGGCGTTTCGTCGGCTCCGGTCGTTCCATTATGGACCTTCGCGTTGCCCCAAACGCCGCCGCCCGTGATCCCGATGTAGGATCCGGTCCAGTTCATCGGCGGGGCAGGCAGCGTTTTGTAGATCGGCGCAACGCTGAGATCAGCAGCAACGGCCGGCGCCAGCATCAGAACCAGCGCAGCCATGCTTCCGCACAGCACTTTCGTCATTCATAACCTCGCCTGGGCGTTCTTGCGAACTTGCGGCGAAATATACGAACGGCATTTCAGCGAAACTATAACAGGCAAGAGGGTGTCGGCCGATTGTCCGGCAGGTGTGGCGCAGCCGCCACAGAGGGCGCTCTAGCGGCGCGTTTTCAGCCAATTTTCCAGATACTTATAGGCCAGCGCGCGCTCCTCGTCGGTGGCCTGCGCGAACGCGGTTCCGTAGGTATCGGTGATCCAGTTCTCGTCCGTGGTGGCGCTGTCCTTGGCGACGATCAGCCAGAACAGACCGAGTGCCGCTTGCCGCGTCACATCCTGCCCCTTGAAGAGCATGGTGCCGAGCAGAGCCTGCGCGCGGTGGTCGCCTTTATTGGCCGCGAGCCGCAGCCAGCGCGCGGCCTGGATGGCATCCTTGGGCGCGCCTCTGCCATTGAGATAAAGCTGGCCCAATTTGAACTGCGCGTCGGAGTCGGCGAAATAAGACGCCGCGTAATAGAACATCTGGTGCGCCATGGCCGGATCGGGCGCCACCACGTTCGGAATTCCCTCGAGGTAATACTGCCCGAGCGACACGAACGCATTGGCCACGAAGCGCGCCTGCGGGGTGCCGACACTGTCGTCCGCCTGCGGGTGATTGGTGAGCTGGCGGAAATACTCGAAGGCGCGTGCCTTGTCTTTCACCACGCCCTCGCCGTCCGCATACATGCGGCCGAGTTTCCAGATGGCGACGGCGATGCCCTGGCGGGCGGCATTTTCGAGCTCGGCAACGCCCTTGTCGACGTTGCCGTCGCGCAGCGCCTGCGTACCGGAACGGAACGAGTCGTAAGGATTGACTGACCGCGGCGTCCCGCCGAGCGGCGCATTGGGTTCGGCGGCGAGCGGCGTCGCGCGGCCGAGCGTATTGACGCTGGGCGCCGGAAGCGGTGTCGAGACCGTGGCGCCTTCGGGCGTGCGCGTGCCGTCGAAGCTCACCGCCGGCGTCAGGCCGAAGGCGAGGCCGAGCAGGCCCATCGTCAGCACGAGATCAGATGTCCGCATAGCAAACCTTCTCGGCCGCGCCGCCCGGATGGGTCACCGCGCCAGTGCGCGCCGATCCGACCTGCTGGGCGTATTTCCACAAATATCCGGACGTGAAGTCGGACGCCTTCGGCTTCCACGACTTCGCACGAGCCGCGAGTTCGGCCTTGCTGAGGTCGACCTCGAGAATTCCTTTGACGGCATCGATGGTGATGAGGTCGCCGTCGCGCACGTGCGCGATCGGGCCGCCGACGGCGGCTTCCGGACCGACATGGCCAATGCAGAATCCACGGGTTGCGCCGGAAAAGCGCCCGTCGGTGATGAGCGCGACCTTCCCGCCCATGCCCTGTCCGTAGAGGGCCGCGGTCGTCGCCAACATCTCGCGCATCCCGGGGCCGCCTTTGGGCCCCTCGTAACGGATCACGAGCACATCGCCTTCCCTGTACTTCTTATTCTTGACGGCCGCGAAGCACGCTTCCTCCCCGTCGAAGCATCGCGCCGGACCGGAAAACTTCAAGTCCGCCATCCCGGCAACCTTAACGATCGCACCTTCCGGCGCGAGGTTGCCTCGCAACCCGACGACACCCCCGGTGGCGGAAAGGGGCTTGTCGGCGGGGCGGACCACGTCCTGGTCCTTGTTCCACTTCACCCGCTTGAGGTTCTCCGCGATCGTACGCCCCGTCACGGTGATGCAGTCACCGTGTAGATACCCGTGATCGAGAAGCGTCCTCATCAGCAGCGGAACGCCCCCTGCCTCAAACATATCTTTGGCAACAAAACGGCCGCCGGGCTTCAAATCGGCGATATAGGGAGTCCGCCTGAAGACTTCGGCCACATCGAACAGATCGAACTTGATGCCGCATTCGTGCGCGATGGCCGGCAGGTGCAGTGCAGCATTGGTCGATCCGCCGGACGCGGAGACGACCGTTGCGGCATTTTCGAGCGCCTTGCGGGTCACGATATCGCGCGGCCGCAGTCCCGCCTTGATCAGGTCGACGATTTGCTCGCCCGCGGTCATGCAGAAAGCGTCACGGATCTCGTAGGGCGCCGGCGCGCCGGCCGAATACGGCAAGGCCAGCCCGATCGCTTCGGAGACCGTCGCCATGGTGTTGGCGGTGAACTGGGCGCCGCAGGCACCGGCCGAGGGGCACGCATTGCGCTCGAGCGTGTCGAGATCGCGGTCGGACATCTGCCCGACCGAATGCTTGCCGACCGCCTCGAACACGTCCTGAATGGTCACCGGCTGGCCCTTGAAGGTGCCGGGCAGGATCGAGCCGCCGTAGATGAAGATCGACGGCACGTTGAGGCGGCACATCACCATCATCATGCCAGGCAGCGACTTGTCGCAGCCGGCGATCCCGACGAGGGCGTCGTAGCCGTGCCCGCGCATGGTCAATTCGACCGAGTCGGCAATGACTTCGCGCGACGGCAGCGAGGAGTACATGCCGGCATGGCCCATCGCGATGCCGTCGGTGACCGTGATGGTGCAGAATTCGCGCGGCGTGCCGCCGGCGGCGGCGACACCCTTCTTCACCGCCTGTGCCTGGCGCATCAGCGCGATGTTGCAGGGCGCGGCCTCGTTCCAGCACGACGCCACCCCGACGAACGGCTGGTGGATCTGCTCCGTCGTCAGACCCATCGCGTAGTAATACGAGCGATGCGGGGCCCGCGCGGGACCTTCGGTCACGTGGCGGCTGGGTAGCTTGGCCTTGAGATTGGTTTTGGCGTCCATTTGACCCGGCTGGCGCGGCGAAGCGCCGAATTGACGTTGCGTCCTTGCGACCCATCCGATCTCGGGGAGGCGTATGGCCAAATCGCGGCGCCAAACCCCTGAGAGATCACTATGTTCCCGTCATGTTGCGCATGAGACACACGATTAACAAAGGGTTAAGACTAAATGCAACACTTTCGAATCAGAGTTAACTGCGGAGCAACCAGCCGCGGAGATTCAGGGGTCCGGCACGCGACCTGAAACGCCGTTGAGCGGCCACTTCGGCCGCGCGAACTCGCCTGGACCCCGAAGCCGACTCGACGGATTCGAAGCTCGAATCGAAGGACGAATTCGCCCGACAACGCTCGCCACTGTTCCGCATGACGACACTGTTCCGCATCACGACAGCCGGAAATCCGGATCAAAGCCCAATTCGGTCCGCGCCTTTGCAATCGCCACCGCACCGTCGTCGTCCGCGATGTTGTAGACGCCCGGCGCGCCACGGGTGACGGCGAGCACGGCGGCCTGCGCCGCGGCATCGACGTGCAGCGCGGGCTTGCGCGCGGCGGCGGCCGACCAGGTGCCAGGGCCATAAAGCAGCCCGTAGCGCAGCACGATGGGCTCCAGCCCCGCGGCCTCCAGCACCTGCTGCTCCATATCGGCCGCGCCCTTCACCGTCACGGCACGGGCGGAGTCGGCAAGGTTGAGCGGATCGGTTTCCGGATGCGGCTCGCCGCCCGGTGCATAGGCAAACGCGATGCTCTGCACGATGAAACGCCGCGCACCGGCCGCCAGCGCCGCCGCGACGAGGTTGCGCGTCCCCTCGATGCGGATGCGCGCGTTGGCCGTGTAGGAGGCCGCGATCTTCGCCTCGTCGAATTCGCGCGGCAGATCGGTGAGCTGATGGATGACGACATCGGGCCGCGCCGCGGCGAACGCAGCGGTCACCGCCGGCGCATCGAACACATCGAGCACGGCGGCCGTCGCACCTGCCCGCTCGATGTCCTTCGCGTTCGCCGCCGAGCGCGTGGCCCCGGTCACCTGATGGCCCGCGCGCACAAGCAATGGCACGAGCCGCCGGCCGATGGCGCCCGAGGCGCCTGCGAGGAAGATACGCATGGCCGCAATGTAGGGCGGCACATCGGGAGCGGTCGAGATCACAGCGTCCTGGCAGCCATGCGCAATCGACGAGAGTTGTCGACCGGCCCGCTGGAATAGCCGTACCCCCTGACTGCGTGCGCGCCAATCCGATACGCTGCGGGCCGTTCCGGCGCATGAGGCATCACATGCGATTTGCTCAATTGAGACGCCGCGAGTTCATGCAGTTGCTCGGCGGCGCGGCAGCCGCGTGGCCCTTAGATGTGCGGGCGCAAACGCCGACATCGGACGGCCCCTTGCCGTCCTGGACAGAGGGAGCGGCCAAGCGGGCGATCCTCGATTTCGTGCGCGCCACGACCGACCGCGCAAGTTCGAACTACGTCCTCCCCGAAGACCGCATCGCGACGTTCGATCAGGACGGCACGATCTGGGTCGAGCAGCCGATGTACACGAACGTCGTCTACTGCCTGGATCGCGTCCCGGTAGTGGTGGCGAGACGGCCTGAACTGCGGGACATCGAACCGTTCAAGACTGTGCTCGCGGGCAACCGGGAGGCGATCGCCAAGTTGTCGTGGCCGGAACTGGATAAGATTTTCGCCGCAACGCTGAGCGGTATGACGGTGGAGGAGTTCGACGCCGAAGCGAGGGCGTGGCTCGCAACCGCCAGGCACGCGCGCTGGAACCGCCGCTACACCGACCTCGCCTATCAGCCGATGCTCGAAGTGCTGCGCTATCTGCGCGACAACGCCTACAAGACCTACATCGCAACCGGCAGCGGCCAGGACTTCGTGCGCGTCTATTCCGAAAGGATCTACGGCATCCCGCCCGAGCAGGTGATCGGAACCGCCGATGAAACGAAATACGGCTACGCGAAGGACGGCAAGCCGACCCTGACCAAAGAGCCCAAGGCCCTGTTCATCGATAACAACGCCGGCAAGCCGGAAGGGATTCACCTCATGGTCGGCAAGCGGCCGTACGCCGCGTTCGGCAACTCGACCGGCGACCGGCAGATGCTGGAGTGGACCGGTGCGGGAGCAGGTGCGCGGCTGAAGATGCTGGTGCTGCACGACGACGCCGCGCGCGAGTACGCGTACGGCCCCGCCGAGGGCCTGCCCGACAGCAAGGTCGGGACCTTTACCCAGGCGCTCTACGACGAGGCGAAGACGAGCGGCTGGACGGTGATCAGCATGAAGAACGACTGGAAGCGCATCTTTGCGTTCGAGTAGCACGCGCCAAATTGAAACTGGCCGCCCTTTTGTGCCACCGGAGCGCAGGAACGACGGTCGCTACGCGATCGCTTTCAGCCTCGGATTGAACTTGCGAAGCAGTCCTCTGATGTCCGCTGCGGGACGGGGTGGACTGAAAAAATAGCCCTGCACCTCGGTGCATCCTTCCGCCTTCAGCCGCTCGAACTGCTCGGCCGTCTCGACACCTTCGGCTGTCGTCATGATTCCCAAGCTCGCGCCCATTGCGGCAATGGCGCGCACGATCGCGAGGCTGTCGTCGCGGTTCATCATGTCGTGCACGAACGACTTATCGATCTTGATCTTGTCGAAGGGAAATTTCTGCAGATAGGCCAGCGACGAATAGCCGGTGCCGAAATCATCCATGGAGATTCGAATGCCGAGGCTGCGCAGTTGATGGAGTATCGCGAGGGTATTTTGGCTCTCGTGCAACAATGCCGAACTCGGTGATCTCCAGCTCCAGCCTCGACGGCGGCAGCCCGGAATTTCCCAATGCGGAAATCACGGTCGGCAGCAGATTGTTGCTCTTGAATTGAATCGGCGAGAGATTGGTGGCGAGGCTGATGTCGTCAGGCCAGGTCGCGGCCTCGGTGCAGGCCTGTCGCAGCACCCATTCTCCAATCGGCACGATCAAGCCCGTCTCCTCCGCAAGTGGGATGAAGTCGGCCGGCGAAACGATACCCCGCTCCGGATGGTGCCACCGAAGCAGCGCCTCGAAAGCGCGGATCCGCGCGGTCTGCGCGTCGATGAGCGGCTGGTAGAACAGCTCGAATTGCCCTTCGGTGACCGCGATGCGGAGGTCGCGCTCGATCGCACGGCGCGCCTGCATCTGCGCGTCCATCTCGGCTTCGAAGAAACGGAACACGCCGCGTCCGTCGCTCTTCGCCCGACAGAGCGCTATGTCGGCGGCCTTCAAGAGCTGATTTGGATCGTTGCCATCGATCGGCGGAATGGCAATTCCGATGCTCAGGCCGACGACGACGTGGTGGCCGTCGAGTTCGTAAGGCGCACTGATCGTCTCGATGAGCCGGGTCGCAAGGGTCGTCGCGTCGGTCGGCTGGGCAGCGCCGACCTGCACCACGGCGAATGCGTCGCCGCCGACGCGGGCGACCGTATCCGAATCGCGGACGCAGTTTCGCAGGCGGCCGGCGACGGCTTTCAGCAGCATGTCGCCAACGGGATGACCGAGCGTGTCGTTCACGCTCTTGAAGTGGTCGATATCGAGA
Source organism: uncultured Alphaproteobacteria bacterium (assembly GCA_963763365.1). Taxonomy (GTDB): domain Bacteria; phylum Pseudomonadota; class Alphaproteobacteria; order Rhizobiales; family Xanthobacteraceae; genus VAZQ01. Next base: position 158,789 of record CAVXOE010000017.1, read on the forward strand.
CAAAACACTGCGAGCTTCTCGTCGCGCGCGTGCTTCAAGGCGTGGTCGAGACAATCGTGGAAGAGCATCCGGTTCGGCATATCCGTCAGGACGTCGTGCCGCGCCATGTGCGAAATCTTGGCCTCGGCCCGAAGCCGCTCGGTAATGTCTTCATGGGTCGCGACCCAGCCGCCGCCTGGAATCGGATGGTTGACGACGACGATGGTGCGGCCATCGGGCATGTGAGTCAGCCGCTCGAACGATTTGCCCTGCCGGATCGTCGCCAAGACATTTTCGAAATAGTGGTCTGGATCTTCGCCCGGCAGCGCTCCGATCTCCTGCCGGCGCTTCAACAGGTCGCGCAGACTGCAACCCGGCTTCATGACGTCGGGCGAGAGCCCGTACATCTTGGCGTACCGGTCATTGTGCATCATCAGCCGGCCTGAGGAATCGAACATGAGGAGACCTTGCGACATGTTCGCAACGGCCGTTCCGAAGCGCGTGTTCTGCTCGTCGAGCCGCTTGTTCGCCGCCTGGATGCGCTGCGCGTAGCGGCCAAGCGACCAGATATAGGCGGTGACCAGCGCGGTGACGAACAAGGCCGCCAGCGAGCACGGCCCAGGAGCCGAAATGGTTTGGCGTTCCCGGACCACCCGGAATGGGCGAAGCAACCACGGTCCATTGACGGTCGCCCACGGTGATGCGTTCGGAGCAATGCGGCGACGCCTCCACATCCGCTCGCGGCAGCGGAGCGATCGCACTCTTCCGGCTGCGCGACGGATGAAAATAGATCAGCGGCTGATCTCCGGATGGCGTCGAACCGTAGAAATAGAGATCGAGCCCCGCCGGAGAAGCGCCCGCCTTGAGGATCGCTTCGATCAGGACGCCGGTTTGAAACACCCCCTGCACGAACCCGACGAGATTATTCCGCCGCGAACTCGACCGAGTCGTGCGGCAAACCCGGCCGAAAGACCGGCATCGCCATGAAGAAGCCGTTGCGGTCGCCTTCTCCGCTTCGGAGCAGAAAGGTTTCGCTGCTTGCGATGTCGCCGCTGAGGCGCGCACGATCGAGCGTCCGTTGCCGGAGGCCGCCATCCGCGATGTCAAGACCATAGAGCGGCGATCCAAGCGGCTCCGCGGAGGAATAGAACACGGGAAAATGCTCCGCCTTCTCGACGGCGGGCACCGAACTGCCATCCGTCGCTGCCGATTTGACGCGGTAGCCGGTTAGGCCTTGTGCCGCACCCTCGCGTTCGTGCGCGGCGAGCTGATCGTGGGAAACGCGCGGGAGCCACGTCATCGCGAGGATGGCGGTCTGGTCCTGCAGCAACGCGTTGGAGAAGGACTGGAACTCCTGGCGGGAAACGCTGTCATCCGCCTCGAACAGGGCGTGCAGCGCGGCAATCTTGCCGACGTATTGCCTGATGCCGCTCTGGAGCAGCAGCGCCTGATTGTTGGTACGTGCTTTGAGGTCTTCTTCCGCCAGCCGATCTTCCCGATTGACGGCCGCATACCAGGTGCCGGCGGAAAGCGCGACGCCGACGCAGGCTGCCGCAACGACGGCTGCGAGATGCCGCCGCTGCCATCGCCTTGCAGCGTGACCAATGGCGGCGGACGATTCCGCGTCTCGCCAATGAGACAATTCCGATGACACCATTTTCAGTCGAACTGGGTCCACGAGACATGCGTTGGACGCGCAACTTACAATAGTGAGCTTGTGTTCTGCAGGGATGCCGCGAGAGCCTAAGACAGCGCGGTATCGACGATTTCTTCGCGGAAGTGGTTAGTTGCATGTAAAATTGGAACTCCATTCCGCCCCGCCAGAACCGAGATCCATTTGCAGATCGGGACAATGATACCTGTGCGTGTCTCGTGTCCTCTTCACTTCGCGAGCCCGCATCTGTCTCGCGCGGAACGGCACCTGACGTCATGGGCGCGTGGATGACAAAGTCCCGCCGGCTCCGCCGCGACTTTTTCGCCCGCAGCGTGCACGACGTGGCGCCCGATCTGATCGGCGTGACGCTCCTGTTGAACGGCGTCGGCGGCACGATCGTCGAGGTCGAGGCCTATCATCATACCGAGCCGGCGGCGCACTCGTACGGCGGACAGACCGAACGCAACGCCGTGATGTTCGGACCGCCGGGTTTCGTCTACGTCTACCGCTCGTATGGTATCCACTGGTGCGTGAACTTCGTGTGCGAACCGGAAGGCTCGGCGAGCGCGGTGCTGATCCGCGCGCTCGCGCCGACGCAAAAACTCGCCGCGATGCGGCGGCGCCGCGGCCTCGCCGACGAGCGGCTCCTGTGTTCGGGACCGGGACGGCTCACGCAGGCACTCGGCATCACGCATGCGCACAACGCGCTCGCGCTCGACCGGCCGCCGTTCGAATTGCTGGCGCGCACCGGGGCCGTCGAGATTGCCGTCGGTCCGCGCATCGGCATTACGAAAGCGGCGGACCTGCCATGGCGTTACGGGCTCGCAGGCTCGCGCTTTCTCAGCAAGCCGTTTCGGGATTAGAGGGCACACTCTCTCCGCTCATTCCCGCGCAAGCGGGAATCCAACTCTCGTAGCGAATTCATAAGACTGACTCGTCATGCCCGCGCTTGTCGCGGGCATCCACGTCTTGCTTTTCGAGTCGGACCAAAGACGTGGATGGCCGGGACAAGCCCGGCCATGACGGGGTGAGAAGCTGCCGCCGCCACTTGCTTTGATCCCTGAGAAGGCCGACGCTGGCGCGTCTTTCTTTTTTCGCAACAAGGAAAGCGGGGCGCGCGCCATGTCTGCAGAAAGCCTTCTCGTCATTCTGTTCGTCGGTCTCGTGGCCGGTTGGCTCGCCGGCATCATCGTCAAGGGCACCGGCTACGGTTTGGTTGCCGACATCTGTCTCGGCATCGTCGGCGCATTGATCGGGAGCTGGCTGTTTCCGGCACTCGGCATTCATTTCGGCGGCATGCTCGGCGCGATCATTTCGGCCACGCTCGGCGCGATCCTGCTGCTGGTCGTGCTGCGGCTCGTCCATCGCGGCGGCAGATGGTAGCAGCCACGGCTGCTTCCGTTTCGCGGATTGCATTCGGACAATTGCCTCGCGGCCTTTCGCCACTTCCCCGCCGCCGGGGATGAATCCATTATTCGCCTAAAGGGCCGCCGAACCCGAATGGCGGTCGCATGAATAATGGGAGACAGGAAATGCCTATGCCGAACCAACGCGCGCGCACTGGAGTCTTGGCCGTTGCGCTGGTCGCGCTCCTCGGATCGGCAGGCCTCGCCACGGCGCAGACCTTTCCGGCGCGGCCGGTGACGATCGTCGTGCCCTATCCGGCGGGCGGCCTGTTCGACGGGATTGCGCGGGCGCTCGCCGAGTCGATGCGCATCCCGCTCGGCCAAACGGTGGTGATCGAGAATGTCGGCGGCGCCGGCGGCAGCATCGCGGTCGGCCGGGTCGCGCGGGCGGCGCCGGACGGCTACACGCTGGCGATCGGCTCGGGCGACCAGTTCGTCATCAACGCGGCGATCTACCCGGTCCAGTACGATGTCGTGAAGGACTTCGAGCCGATCACGCTCTTGATGAACGGCCCGAACCTGATCGTCAGCAAGAACGCCGTGCCGGCGACCAATCTCAAGGAGCTGACCGCCTGGCTGAAGGCCAACCAGGCGAACGTCTCGTCGGCGCATAACGGCGCGGGCGGTGCGCTGCATCTCTGCGGCATCGAACTGCAACGCGTCACCGGAGCAAGCTGGCCGTTCGTGCCGTATCGCGGCGCGGCCCCTGCCCTGCAGGACGTGGTCGGCGGACGGATCGACGCGATGTGCACGTCGCCCGCAAGCTCGCTGACGATGGTGCGCGGCGGCCTGGTGCGCGGCTATGCCATCACGGCGAACACGCGGCTCGCCTCCGCGCCGGATATTCCGACCACCGACGAGGCGGGATTTCCGGGCTTCCACGTTTCGGTCTGGGGCGGGTTATGGGCGCCGAAAGGCACACCCAAGGACGTGATCGCCAAGCTCAATGCCGCCGCCGTCCACGCGCTCGCCGACCCGGCCCTCCAGGCGCGGCTCACCGACCTCGGGCAGATCGTATTTCCGCGCGGCCAGCAGACGCCGGAGGCGCTCGGCGCATTGCAGAAGGCCGAGATCGAGAAATGGTGGCCGGTCATCAAGGCGATGAACATCAAGGGCGAGTGATGCCCTCAATGATAGCCGACGATGAACTCGCAGCCGGCGGCCGTTGCGAGGGTGCGGGTGACACGGCCGGACGCCAGCTCGAACTCGAACACCTCGGCATCGTCGTGGCAGCACAGATAGGCGTGGCGGCCGTCGGCCGCGAAGCCGAAGCCCATCGGGCCTCTCTTGGTCGGGAATGACGCAATCTGGCGAAGACCGTCCGCTTCGTAGATCGCCGCGTGATGGTCCTGATTCGACGACACCACGACGAACTTGTTGTCGGGCGACACCCGCACCCGGCGCATCTGCTTCTTGGCCGCGTTGGCGCCTTCGATCGGCACGGTGCGCAGCAATGCGTGCGTGTGCGCATCGATCACGTAGAATTCGGCGGCGCCCTGCGCGCAGGTGTAGAGCGTGCCGCCGTCGGGCGAGATGGCAAGGCCCTCGACCACCTGCGGCAGCTTGATGCGGTCAACGAGCTTGCGCTGCGCAAGGTCGACCGCCGCGATCCAATCCTGCTTCACCGAGACGAACAGCTTGCCGGTCGCGTGGCTGACGGCGACCCAGTGCGCGGTCGAGCCGACATCGATCTTCTCGATGCGGTCGGTCGCAGGATCGACCGCCAGCACGGCGTTGCCGAGTTCGCCCGACGACCAGAGCGTCCCGTTCTCGTCCATCATCACGCCATGCGGCGCGTAGACCGCGCCGAGATCGATGACGCGCGTCAACGACTTCGACGGCAGGTCGATCACCACGATGCGGCGGTCGGGGTTGACGCGCTTGGCGAACACGCCGTCGCCATAGACCGAGGCGTAGGCGGTGCGGCCGTCTGGCGAGAGCGCGATCTCGTGGGTCGAGCCCGGCATGTCGATGGTCGCGGTGGTGGCAAGCGTCGCGGCGTCGACGAAGTGCACCTTGTGCGCGGTCTTCGCCGTGACGATCAAGTTCGGGCCGCCGTAGCGATTGTTGAGGTCGGTCATTGTCCGCCAATTCTTCGTTCGGTGTCATTCCGGGGCACGCCGAAGGCCCGAACCCGGAATCCAGTATTCCTTTCATCATACCCGCTGGATTCCGGATAGCCGCTGCGCGGCTTCCGGAATGACAACAAGCTACTCTACCCCAGGCGCAAACAGTTCGTCAGCGCTGACGACGCGCGGCGATAGCCCCTGCTCGTGGACATAGCGGCCGACCGCCGCGAGGGTCGGCCGGTTGGGCTCGAGCCCGTAGGCCCAGAAATCCTTGCCGAACACCCGCCACGTCTCCTCGACGTGATCGATGAGCCAGGGCAGCGCGACGCGCAGCGCATCGGTGTCGTAGAGGCCGCCGACCGCGAGATCGCGCGCCTCGCAGAAGGCGCGGTAGATGCTCTTCGCCGCCCAGGGATGCGCGCGGAAGATATCCTCGCGCAGCACCACCGTGTGCATGATCGGAAAGATCTTGGTGCGGCGATAGTAGTCCTGCTCGACCTCCTTGAAGTTCGGGAACAGCCGCGTGACGTGCGGCGCGCCGTCGAGGAAGCTCTTGGGGATGTAAAGCGAGAGCAGTGCGTCGAGCTCGCCCTTGTCGAACATGCCCTCCAGCGTCTGTCCCTCGGAGAGGAAGTCGAGCTTGATCTCCGGCGGGAGATTGAGTGCGATCAGCGGCGGCTCGACGAAGCTGTTGAGACCACCCATGAACCAGTGCATGTCCTGCGACCTCACGCCGTGGTCGTGCTCCAGCATGCCACGCATGTAGACGAGGCCGGTCGAGGAATATTGCGAGGTGCCGACGCGCTTGCCCTTGAGGTCCTGCGGCGTGCGCGATGCCGGCGCCCTTGCGCACATAGATGCAGGAGTGGCGGAAGATTTTCGACAGCGCGACCGGAACCGCCACGAACGGGCACTGCCCGCGCCCCTTGAGCGCCGTATAGGACGCAAGCGACAGCTCGGAGACGTCGAACTCCTGCTTGTCCAGCATGCGCTGGAAGGTTTCACGCGGACGGAAAATCTTGATGTCGAGATCGATGCCTTCGGGCTTCACCCGGCCGTCGATCAGCGGACGGGTGCGGTCGTAGTCCCAGCAGGCGAGCGTAAGCTTGATGTTCGGCATTGTTGTTCACTCTATCTGGCGGCCGCGGCCTGCGGGTGAAACCGGATGGTCAGCGGCACCAGCAACAGCGGCAGCGCGACGGCGGCGATCGGCAGGAACGCAAAGCGCGGGGCGCCGCCGAGATCCCAGGCGGCTCCGGCGACGACCGAGACCAGCAGGCCCTCGATGTAGGAGATGGTGAACATCGCGGCCGAGATGCGCGCCACGTCGGCGGGCTCGCTCAGCAGCACAGGAAGCGCGAGAGCGAGCGTAAGGCTCACGGCCCCGAGAAAGCCGAGCACGCCGGCGAATACGACCGTCCAGACGCTGGCGGTCAAGGCGATGCCGGCGACGCAGCCGATCGTCAGGATACCGCCCAGCAGGAACGGCCACGCGCGCCGTTCCAATTTGCGCGCGATGGCGAGCACCATGAACGAGGCCGGCAATTGGCCGAAGTTGATGGCCGTCAGCGCACCGCCGATCAGGTCCGCCCGGCCGCCGTCGGTCAGATGCCCGGGGAGGAACGCGTTGGTGGCGAAATAGATGCTGTTGATGCAGCCCAGGATGAGGCCGCCTTGCCACACAACCCTGTCGCGCCAGTTCGGCCACCAGCGCGGCCGTTCGATCCTCGCACCGGCGGGATGCTGCGGGCGCGGGGCGATCGCGACCGTCAACAGCGCGATCAGCAGCAGCGGTACGCCCCAAAACATCAGCGACCAGCGCCAGGAACCGCCGACCAATGGAAACACCAGCAGCAACGTCAACATCACCGGCAGCGTTTCGCCGACCAGGAGCCCGTTGGTGAACAGCGCGGTTCCGAGGCTTACCTTCTCCGGCATCCACTGCCGGACCAGCGCGGGCAGCGCGGGTTGCATGACGGCGATGCCGGCGCTCATCGCGATGGTGAAGGCGTAGAGCCAATACACATCGAGTATTGCGCCGCGCAGCCCGGAAGCGACCCCGGCGATCACGAGCCCGCCGACCAGCGTCGCCAGTGCTCCGTAGCGCGCGATCAAGAGCGAGCCCGGCAGCGCCGCGATGCCGAACAGGACCACCGGAAGCCCGGACAGAATCCCGACCTGCGTCCCCGTAAGGTCCAGGTCCGTCTGCATCAGCGCGATCACCGGCGGCACCGCCAGAACGGTCAGACGCAAACCCGCCCCGGCGAGCCAAAGCAGGCTCGCCGCCACCCAAAACTGTCGCATCGCCACTCCCGGCCGCGGCGTTCAGTCTGCGTCATGGCCGGGCTTGTCCCGGCCATCCACGCCCTACGGATAGCGGATAAAAGACGTGGATGCCCGGCACAAGAGTTTACACTCAGGCCCCGCCAAAGGCGGGGACCCGGGTGCCGGGCATGACGAGAATTGAACCGCTTCGCTTACTCGCTGGAAAACCCGATCGCGCGGGTCATCTTGCCCCACGCAGCGACCTCGCTCTTGAAGTAGTCGGACGCCTCCGACTGCGTCTTGATGAGTGGATCGAAGCCGATGGTCTTGAGCTTCGCCAGCACCTCGGGGTCCTTCATGATCTCGTTGATCTGGGTGTTGAGCTTCGCCACCACGGCATCGGGCGTCTTCGCCGGGGCGAAAAAGCCGACCCACGACCCGGAATAGACGTTCGGGAAGCCCATCTCGCCGTACGTCGGCACGTTCGGCACCGCGGTGTTGCGTGTCGCGCTCGCAAGCCCGATGCCGCGCAGCAATCCCTGCGTGATCGGCGGCACGACCGTCGGCAGCGTGAGCACGATCGCGTCGATGTGATTGCCGATCGCCGACTGCACCGCCGGTGCGCCGCCCGTAAAGGGCACATGCACCGCCTTCACCTTGGCGACCTCGCGGAAGAAATACTCCGCGCCGATATGCGGACCGGTGCCGACGCCGGCGCTGCCGTAGGTGAAGCTCTTCTCCTTGCCGTTCTTGATGAACTCCTGCAGATCCTTGGCGGGATTGCTGGGATGGACGGCCAGCACGTCCGGGCTGAATGCCACAATGGCGACGGTGCGCAGATCGTCGGCCGAGAAGCCCTTGTTCTTCGAGGCCGTCTCGTTGACCGCGAGGCCCGTGGTGGTGGCGAGGATGGTGTAGCCGTCCGCCGCAGCGCCGGTCACGACCTTGGCGGCGATATTGCCGCCCGCGCCGCCGCGGTTCTCGACCACGACGGTGTGGCCGAGCCGATCGGATAGCTTCAATCCCACCAGCCGGGCGACGACATCGGCGATGCCGCCGGCCGCGAAGCCGACGACGAACGTGACGTTCTGCGTCGGATAGTTTTGCGCGGCGGCGGGCTGTGCGATCGTTGCGACGAGGGCGGCGAGTACGCATACGCCGCACGCGTTACGGATCGTGGTCATGGGACGTCCCTTCCTGCTTAGAGCGCGTGCATGATTTCGCGCACTTGCGGCCAGGCCTCGCCGCCGCGCGCCTTCATCAGCTTGAGGTAGTCGGCATTCTCCCACTTTACGATCGCCTCCTGGAAGCTCGGCCGCGCCTTGCAGCGGCGGTACCACTCTGCGACATGGCGCCGCTCACCCAGCATCTCGGCGACGTTCAAATGCTCGAGGCGGGCGAGGTACGGCGTGAACGCCACGTCCGCCAACGTATATTGATCGCCGGCGAGCCACTGGTGCTGCGCGAGCGCCTCCTCCATCTCGTCGAGCAGCAGCACCATGCGCCGCACCGCGATGATGAAGTGCTGCGAGCCGGTTCCCTTCTCGATCACGTCGCGCCGGCGTTCGCGCTTGAACATATTTGGAATCTCTTCCAGCATCTTCATGCCGGCCTCGCCGCGATCGAGATATTGCTGGCGGAACGCGATGCCGAAGCTCATCACCGCCGCCGACGCGTCGTGGATGTCCTCGTCGAGCTGCTTGGTCCACAGCCGCATCTTGGCGCGGCCGTAAGGATCCTTCGGCGCGAGCGCCGGCTCGGGAAAGCTCTCGTCGAGATATTCCAGGATGATATTCGATTCCGGGATCACGTTGTCGCCGTCGACCAGGGTCGGGACGACCGCGCGGCGGTTGAGCTTGCGGTACCACGGCTGCTGATGGTCGCCCGCGCGCAGCTTGAGGTGGCGGCTCTCCCATTCGAGCTTCTTTTCCGCCAGACACACCCGCACCTTCTGGGCGCAGAGCGACATGTCGTTGTGGTAGAGCGCCAGCATCGCGTCTCCTCTTCCTTTGTTCTTGCGTTCGATATTTCTTGCGGCGTTTCTTGCCGCGTTTCTTGCCGCGTTTCTTGCCGCCGATCATTCATGTTTCGGGGAGCGGCGTCCACAGCACCTGATCGATGCGGGTCGCGCCGGTCGCCAGCATCACCAGGCGATCGAGACCGAGCGCGATGCCGCAGGCCTGCGGCATCTGCGCGAGTGCTGCGATGAACTCGTCGTCGATCGGATAACGCTCGCCGTAGATGCGGGCTTTTTCCGCCATCTGCTCTTCGAGCCGCCGGCGCTGTTCCACCGGATCGGTGAGTTCGCCGAAGGCGTTCGCGAGCTCGACGCCGCAGGCGTAGAGCTCGAAACGCTCCGCCAGATGCGGCGCGCCGGCTTTCGGCCGCGCCAGCGGTGATTGCACGGAGGGATATTCGTAAAGGATGGTTGCCCGTCCCGAGCCGAGGTTCGGCTCGACCTTCTCGACCAGCACGCGGCTGAAGATGTCGCCCCAGGTATCATCCGCGGCGACGCGGATTCCCTTCTCGCGCGCGATCTCGGCGAACCGCAGCGGCTCGTCGGTCGGCAGCGTCGCGGCCAGATCGATTTCGGCGTAGCGGGCGACGGCGTCGGTGACCGTCAGCCGTTCCGGCGCGGCGAACGGGTCGACCGTGTGGCCGCGATAGGCGAATTGCGTCGCGCCCGTCGCGCGGGCAGCGAGCGCCAGAACGGCCGCGCAGTCGTCCATCAGCGCTTCATAGGGCTCGCCCGCCCGGTACCATTCGACCAGGGTGAATTCCGGGTGGTGTAAAGGACCGCGCTCGCGGTTGCGGAAAACGCGGGCGAACTCGACGATCCGCCGTTCGCCGGCCGCCAAAAGCTTCTTGCAGGCAAACTCCGGCGAGGTGCGCAAATAGAGCGGACGCCCCTCGCCCGACGGCGTCACCAGCTCGCTGGCGAACGCATGCAGATGGGTCTCGTTGCCGGGCGAAGCGACCAACGTCCCGGTCTCCACCTCGACGAATTCGCGCGCGGCGAAAAACTGCCGCAGCGCCGCGGTGATGCGCGCGCGCCCCAGAAGAAACGCCCGCCGGTCGGCGTACGTGGTCCAGAATGGCGAGGATCGGGCCACTAGCGCGCCCCCTCCTCCGCCCACCGGCGAGCGCCCAAACCGTGCGAAAAACGCTGGCGAATGGTCGCAGGATCAGTATGGTGCGGCCCGAAACAGGGGGCGGCTCCGCAGGCTTTTGCTGATTCGCGGCACCCGCCTCCCCCGCCCGATAATCGAGGACCACCGACCGTGAAAGTCATCGCGAGTTCCCTCCGCAAAGGCAATATCGTCGAGCTCGACGGCAAGCTCTACGTCGTCCTCAACGCCGAGAGCTTCCATCCCGGCAAGGGCACGCCGACCACGCAGGTCGACATGCGCCGGATCAGCGACGGCGTAAAGACCGCGCAGCGCTACAAGACCACCGAGCAGGTCGAGCGCGCCCATGTGGAGGAGCAGGACTTCACCTTCCTCTACCAGGACGGCGACGGCTTCCACTTCATGAACGTCGAGAACTACGACCAAATCACTTTGCAGGCCGACATGGTCGGCGACCAGGGCGCCTATCTGGCGCCGGAGATGAAGGTCCAATTGGCGGTCTACGAAGGCCTGCCGGTTTCGATCTCGCTGCCGCAGAAGGCGACCCTGGAAGTGATGGAGACCGAGCCCACCCTCAAGAGCCAGACGGCCGCCTCCTCCTACAAACCGGCGGTGCTGTCGAACGGCGTGCGCACCATGGTGCCGCCGTTCGTCGGCGTCGGCACCAAGATCGTGGTGATGACCGCCGACGGCACCTACGTCGAGCGTGCCAAGGACTGAGACCTCGGCACACTGCTGACACGAATCGGTAACCACATCGCAGCGCTGCGAATTCCGGTTGTTTGGAACGGTGTTAGCCTGCGCGAGGCCGTGTGAGCAAAGCCACAGCGGCCGACCGATCGATGGACCGTTCCGCTCTGCCACTTGGCAGCGCGGCAGATCATGGCGATACTGTGGCTTGCCCGAACGGCCACGCGGCAACGGCTCGGGTGCGTTCGCGTTGTGGTCGTGGAGCATCGCATTGAGAGCACCCTGCATCGCGGGCCTCGTGCTCGCCGCCGGCATTGCCGTGGCGGCGGCGCAAGACATGAAGGCGCCGCATATCACTCACGCCAAAGTGGACTGGGACGCTGTGCGAGCGGAGTTGTCCGCGTCCGAGGCATTCAAGCCTGTGGCCGTCGATAGCGGCGACGCCTCCGTTCCGGCGGATGCAGACCATCTGGGCGTGCTCAATCGAGCGCTGGCCGAGCGATTTCCCAATATTGCGGCGAGTTCGGTGCCGGTGCTGCTGCCGTTCGAGGTGACGGCGTATTTGCGCGACCGCTCGAACGGCTGGGCGCTGGACGCGCCGAACGACTATCTGGCGGGCTTCGAAAGTGTGCCGTTCTTCCAGGCCGGCCCGGGCGGCTACGACGCCGTCGTCACGGCGCGCGCCGCCGACCTGAAGGATCTCGGCATCGGCTATTCCGACCGCATCTTCATCAACATCTCGGGCGGCGCCGTTGTCTACGAGTTGGGCGAGCCCAGCAAGTTGACATCCTGGCCGGTCGGCAGCGAGATCGAGAACGAATTTCCCGGCACCAAGCGCGTGTTCCTGGAGAACTATGCGCGCTACGCCTTCGTCCGCTATGGCGTGCCCTACGTGGTGGCGATCGAGTGCTTCGATGGCCCTTCGCGCTACCGCAAGATCGCCTGCAAGGATGCCGACAAGGTCGCCGCACGCTTTCTCCGATCGCTGAAGCTTGCAGGCGGGGCGCCGCAGACGACGCCCGAGACGCCGGCGCCCAACACGATCGACCGTCCCGAAGCGGTCTCGTCGGTCTTCACCTATCATCCGCCCGGCGAATTCCCGCGCACCGGCAGCAAGGCCAGGACGGGTGTCGTCGACTACACGGTCTATTCGAGGATGCGCTTCCCGATGGCGGACGCGCCGGCCTTCGCCAACACGCAGTTCGCCCGCAGCGAGGGCTCACCGCAGAACTACCTCTATCCCTGGCGCGATAATTTCTGCGAGCCGCGCGCCTTCTTCGTGGGGCAATGCGCGTCAGGGCTCGGCCACCAGGGCCAGGACATCCGCCCGGCCTATTGCCGCCAGCGCGGAGTGGGCGCGCGCTGCGACCCCTATCAGCACGATGTGGTGGCGGTGCGCGACGGTATCCTCATGCGCGCGCCCGGCCAGCAGGCGCTCTACCTCGTGGTCAATGCGCCGAACGAGCGTTTCCGCGTCCGTTACCTGCACATGTCGCCCAAGCGCCTCGACGCCGACGGCATGGTGAGCGGGCGCGCCGTGAAAGAAGGCGAGATTGTCGGCCAGGTCGGCAACTACTGGTACCGCGAGAACGCCACGACCTATCACCTGCACTTCGATCTGCAGGTGCCGACGAAATACGGCTGGGTCTTCGTCAACCCCTACATGACGCTGGTGGCGGCTTATGAGCGGCTGATCCGCGGCCGCGGCCAGGAAATGCGGGACGAGGCACCGACCGCCGCCCTGCCCTCAGCTCGCGCCCGTTCCCACTCCGGCGCCGGCGGACCCCGCCGCGGCCCCCCCGGAACCCGCCACGGTGGCCGCAAAGCCGACAGAAACAAAGGTAGAATTGCCGGCCGCCGATCGTAACGACAACGGACCGCCGCGCGATGAACCAACGGACCACTCCCCGCCTGACACGGCGAGCGTGCCTGCCGATGCTGGCGGCAGCCATGGCGGCACCGTGGAGCACGCCGGCGAAAGCGCAGAACAACCGGGCAGCGTTCGAGCAGTGGGTCGCGGCGTTCCACGCGCGGGCGCGCGAACGTGGCATTTCCGACGAGACGTACACGCGGGTCATGGGCAACCTGAAGCCCGACACGACGGTCTATGAGCTCGATAAGAAGCAGCCCGAATTCAACGAAGAGCTCTGGCAGTATCTCAATCGCCGCGTCTCCGACTGGCGCATCACCGAAGGCAAGGTGAAGGCGAAGCAATACTCCGCGCTCTTCGATCGGATCGAGAAGGATTACGGCGTCGAGCGCGGCAGCCTGCTCGGGCTGTGGGGCATCGAGTCGGCGTTCGGTGATCCGCTCGTTCAGAAGAACCACATGCGGCCGGTGATCCCGGCGCTCGCCGCGCTGGCGTGGGGCGAGCCGCGCCGGCGCAAATATTGGGAGCAGGAGTTGCTCAACGCGCTCGTGATCGTCGATCGCGGCTGGTCGTCTCCGGACGAGATGCGCGGATCCTGGGCCGGCGCCATGGGCCACACCCAATGGATGCCGGAAGTCTGGCTCAACATGGGCGTCGACTACGACCGCGACGGCCGCGTCTCGCCGTTCGGCAAGCCCGACGACGCGCTCGCCGGCACCGCGCAGTTTATGGTCAATCGCGGCAAGTGGCACGCCGGCGAGCACTGGGGTTATGAGGTGCATGCGAACGGCAGCAACCATAGCGGCTCGCGCAGCTACGCCGCCTGGCAGAAGGCCGGCGTCGTGCGCGCCGACGGCAAGCCGTTCCCGCAGCCGTCCGCCACCGCCAAGCTCTGGACGCCGGTGCCGGGCGGTCCGGCGTTCCTGCTCGGCCCGAACTTCTACGCGGTGCGCTCCTACAACCCGTCGATGAATTACGCGCTGTCGATCGTGCTCACCGGCGACCGCATCACGGGCGGCGCTCCGCTGGTGCAGGAATTCCCCGGCGGCGAGCGCACGCCGACGCTCGCCGAGTTGCAGGAAGTCCAGAAACGGCTCACCGCGCTCGGCTTCGATACCGGCGGTACCGACGGCCGCGTCGGCAACGACACGATGATCGCCGCGCGCAATTTCCAGCGCAAAGTCGGCATGGAGCCGGCTGACGGCTATGCGGGCGTGAAGCTGCTCGCCCGGTTGCGTCAGGGGCTATGATCCGGTTCTATGTGGGCGAATTTGCCCCCCGGAACCCAAGGAAACAACCCGTGACGACTGCAAAGACCAAGGCGGCACCGGCCGCCGCGAACGCGCCTGGCAACAAGGCCCATCCATCGTTCCGCGAGCTCGACCGCCCCCTCAACCTGACGCCCGACAACGCGCCAGCCTGGGGCAGCGACGTTGCGGCGGAGACGCTGCGGGCGCTGGAGATTCCCTACATCGCGCTCAATCCCGGCGCGAGCTATCGCGGCTTCCACGACTCGATCGTCAACTATCTCGGCAACGAGATGCCGCAGATGCTGCTCTGCCTGCACGAGGAGGCCGCGGTCGCGATCGCCCACGGCTACGCCAAGGTGACCGGCAAGGCGATGGCGGCGTGCGTGCATTCCAACGTCGGCCTGTTCCACGCCACCATGGCGATCTTCAACGCCTGGTGCGACCGCATGCCCATCGTGGTTCTCGGGGCGACCGGGCCGGTCGATGCCGCCAAGCGCCGGCCTTGGATCGACTGGATCCACACCGCGCGCGACCAGGGCGCGATCGTGCGCAACTACACCAAGTGGGACGATCAGCCCGCCTCGCCGGCCGCGACCCGCGAGGCGCTCATTCGCGCGACCTGGATGGCGAATACCGCGCCGATGGGTCCGGTCTACATCAACCTCGATGCGGAACTGCAGGAAGCCAAGCTGACCGAGCAGCTTCCGCCGATCGACGTGGCGCGTTTCATGCCGGACGCCACCCCCGCCCCGTCGCCCGAACTGGTCAAGCAGGCCGCGACCCTGCTCAAGAGTGCGAAGCATCCGGTGATCGTCGTCGGGCGTACTTCGCGCAGCCTCGAGGGCTGGAACGAGCGCATCGCGCTCGCCGAGACGCTCAACGCCAAGGTGGTCACCGACCTCAAGTGCGCCGCGGGCTTCCCGACCGACCATCCGCTGCACGCGGGTTCACCAGCCGGCAACGCGCTCGCGCCCGAGTCGATTGCGGCACTCAAGGGAGCCGACGTCATCCTCGCGCTCGACCCGATCGACCTCAACGGCGTGCTGCGCGCCGGCTTCGGCTTCGACGCGCCGCAGGCCAAGGTCATCAACGTCAGCGCCGACTTCCACGTCCACAATGGCTGGAGCATGGACTACGAGGCGCTGCCGCCGACCGACCTGCTGTTGGCGACGACGCCCGACGCGGCGGTGCCCGCGATCCTCGACGCACTTGGCGGCGCCAAGACGCCCAAGCCCGCGGCGGTCAAGCCGAAAGCCGAGCCCTACAAGCCGTCGGAAGGCCCGTTGCGCGTCGACGACCTCGCACTTGCGCTCAAGTCGGTCGTCGGCAGCCGCGACGTGACCCTCACCCACCTGCCGCTGTCATGGAACGGCGCGACCTGGCACTTCCACCATCCGCTCGACTATCTGGGCTCGGACGGCGGTGGCGGCGTCGGTGCGGGCCCCGGACTGACGGTCGGCGCGGCGCTCGCGCTCAAGGGCTCGAACCGCCTGGTCATCGGCATCTGCGGCGACGGCGACTACATGATGGGCGCGACGGCGGTGTGGACCGCCGCGCACTACAAGATCCCGATGCTGATCGTGGTCTGCAACAACCGCTCGTTCTTCAACGACGAACTGCATCAGGAGCGGGTGGCGCGCATCCGCAACCGGCCGGTGGAGAACCGCTGGATCGGCCAGCGCATCTCCGAGCCGGACATCGACTGCTCGGGCGTCGGGAAAGCACAAGGCGCGATCGGCTTCGACCCGGTGACTAAAACGCGCGACCTGGTGCCGGTATTCGAGAAGGCGATCGCGGCGGTCGAGGCCGGCGGCGTGGCGGTGGTCGATGTGCGGGTCGAGCCCGGTTATTCGGCGATCTCGACGGCGGCCATGCTGCGCGGGACCGAGAACCAGAAGAAGTAACGGCCGCGCACGCACGAAGGAAACGGAGGCGTCAATGACGCATGTTCGATCGCTGACGCTCGCCCTGACGATGGCGGCATCGCTCGCGACCGCGATGCCGGCTTGCGCCGCCGATCTCTTCAAGATCACGGTCGGGCAGCGCGGCAACTGGGATACCTCGATCGCGCATCTCGGCGACAAGGCCGGCATTTTCAAGAAGCATGGCATCGAGCTTGAGATCGTCTACACGTCGGGCTCAGGCGAGACGCTGCAGCCGGTGATCGCAGGCGCCGCCGAGATGGGCTTCGCGGTCGGCACGCAGGGCGCCATGTCGGCCTTCGTCAAGGGCGCGCCGGTGCGCATCATCGGCGCCGAGGCGACCGGCGCCGCCGACTACTGGTATGCGAAGGCAACCTCGCCGATCAAGACGCTCAAGGACACCAACGGTCACACCATTGCGTTCTCGACCCAGGGCTCGTCGACACAGAGCATCGTCCGCGCCTTCATCGACGAGTTCAAGCTGACCGCCAAACCGATCTCCACCGGCAATCCGTCGGCGACCCTGACGGCGGTGATGACCGGCCAGGTCGATGTCGGCTGGGCGTCGCCGCCGTTCGGACTGAAGGAGATCGAGGAGGGCCAGATCCGCGTCATCGCCAAGGCGACCGACGCCGCGCTGGTGCGCGGACAGACCATCCGCGTGATCGTCGCCAATGCCCAAGCGCTGGAGAAGCGCAAGGAGGCGATCGCGCGCTTCATGCAGGCTTATCGCGAGACCATCGATTACATGTATTCGGACAATCCGCAGGTGATCAAGGATTACGCCGAGTTCGTGAAGGTGCCGGAGGCAACGGCACGCCGCGTGCGCGACGAGTTCTTTCCCAAGAGCCTGCTCGACCCCGACAAGATTGAAGGGATCGACACCCTCGTCAAGGAAGCGGTCAACCTGAAGTTCATCCCCGCGCCACTGACGCCGCAGCAGCTTGCGGAACTCATTCAGATTCCGCCGCGGAAGTAGCCTCGAAGTTCGTCATGCCCGGCCTTGTGCCGGGCATCCACGTTTTTTCTTCAGTTGCTGAATAAGACGTGGATGGCCGGGACATAGGCGGGGCGAAGCGACGCCGTCCTTCGGACGGCGATGCCCGGCCATGACGAAAACGTATCGAGAATGGCGGTCAAATCGCGAAGCTTTCGTGCGTCGAGGAATGGAACAACTCTTCCGGCGTCACCAGCCGGGACGACAGCCCTTCCTTGTGGTGAAAGCGCAGGAACGTTTCCAGCACCTTGCGGTTCGGCTCGAGCCCGTACGACCAGAAATCCTCGCCCATGAACTCGCGCGCCAGCCGCAACTGATCTTCGACGAACGGCAGCGTCACCTTGGTCGCGGCGGTGTCTTCGAGCGCCTCCAGGCACTTTGCCTTCGACTGCGAGAACGCCTTGAACACCGCCGCCGGCAGCCAGGGATGCTGCTCGACCAGCGTGCGGCGGATGCCGGTGACGTGCATGATCGGGAAGATGCCGGTACGACGGAAGTAATCCTTGCCGGCTGCGATAGGGTCGGCAAACAGCATGCCGATATTCGGATGCTTCTTGCCCGCGAGCGTCGGCACGCGCGGCGCGATGAAGCCGTCGATTTCGCCGCGCTCCAGCAGTTGCGAAATGGTCGCGCCCTCGGGCGCGTCTTCCATATGCACGCCCGGCGGCAGCTTGATCGAGATCTTTTCCGGCCGGCCGGCATCCTCGATGCCGCCGCGCACCCAGGTGATGTCGGACGGCTTCACGCCGTGGTCGTCCTCCAGGATGATGCGCGCCCAGACGCAGGCGGTGAGCTGATATTCCGGCAGCCCGACGCGCTTGCCCTTGAGGTCGGCGGGCGACTTGATGCGGTCGGTGCGCACCCAGATCGAGTTGTGCCGGAACGCGCGCGACACGAACGCCGGCACCGCGACATACGGGCAGTTGCGGTCGGCGGTTTTCACGGTCGTGCTCGACATCGACAATTCGCAGATGTCGAAATCCTGGCTGCGGAAGGCGCGGAAGAAGATTTCCTCGGGCGGCAGCGTCATGAACACCGGATCGACGCCGTCGATCTGCACGGCGCCGTCGATCAGCGGGCGCACCCGGTCGTAGTTGCCGACCGCGACGGATAACTGGAGTTTCGACATCGGGCTTTATCTTTCTTTCAAGTATTGCCGCGGCTAGATAGCCTTGCGGCCACGCCTGGAGCAACCATGTCCAACCGCGGAGTTGCACGCCTCCTTTGCATTGGGCTGATCGTGCTTGCCACGCAGGTGGCGGCGCCCGCGGATGCGGAGGAGCGCGATGATTTCCGCGCCACTGTCGAACACGCGATCGTTCAATACCGCGTCGCGCTGACGACACTCGAAACGCGCGGCCAGGCGGAGACCGCCGTCGAGGTCCATCGCCTGCGCGGCGCGTGGCAAGCGATTGGCGAGCGCTTCGCCGTCGATCGCCCGGCGGCCTTCGCGAACGACCAAGAGCTTCCGGGCATGCTTATGCAGGTCGACGTGCGTATCGTCGGCCTGCTGCTCGTGATCGACCTCGGCAATCGCGAGGCTGCGCGCGATGCGCTTCTCTCGATCGGCGAGACACTGTCGAGGCTGAACGCGCGCGCCGCGCCGGCACCTTAGACGCAAGGCGAGACCGTGAACCCTCATTCGAATGCGGCTACTCCGCCGCCCGCACCTGCCCCGGCACGTCGAGCGTCAGCTTGGCGGCGAGCGCATCGGCGCGGAACAACTTGACCGCGTCGAGCGACAGCTCCGCACCGCTCTTCGAGCCGAGCGCGGGCAGCTTCTTGAGCACGTCGGCGGGTGCCGTGATGATGTGGCAGCCCATCTCGTCGGCCTCGAGGACGTTGAACACTTCGCGGGTCGAGGCCCAGATGATCTCGACGTTCTTGGTGGCGCGCGCATCGCTCACGGCCTGCCGCATGATCGGACGATAGTCGATGCCGAGATCGGCGAGACGGCCGGCGAACACCGAGACGCAGGCCGGCGCCCGGCCGGCGAGCGCTTCGGTGGCGCGCGAGGCCTGCTCGCCGGTGAAGATCGCCGTTACGTTCACCTTCACGCCCTCGCCCGAGAGGGTGCGGATGGCTTCGTACAGCGCCTCGCCCTTGGTGTTCGTGACCGGCAGCTTGACGTAGACGTTCCGGCCCCATTGGGCGATGTGGCGCGCCTGCGCGACCATCTCGGGAATGTCGTCGGAAAACACCTCGAACGAGATGTGACGGTCCGGCACCGCGGCGGTGAGATCGCGGCCGTAGGCCTCGTAGTCGGCCACGCCGGCCTTGCGCAAGAGCGAGGGATTGGTGGTGAAGCCGGCGATCCAGGACTGCTGCGCCATCTCCAGGATTTGCGCCTTGTCGGCCCCGTCGGTGAACAGCTTGACCTGAAGGTCCTTGAGCCTTGCTGCCATGTTCCCTCTCCCGGATTTATTCTTCGGTCCCACGCCGATCCTACCGCCAAATGCGGCCGTCAGGAGGCCCGTTCTTCAGCCCCAGCGCTCGCGCCAGGCCTGCAGCATCAGCACCGTCCAGAGCGGATGCTGCCAGTTGCGCCCGCCCTCGAGATGCTCCTGCCAGGCGCGCCGCACCGGCTCGACCCGCACGAAGCCGTTTTCGGCGAGCCGCGCCGGCGCCAGCAAGGATTCCGCCCAGTCGCGCAACGGGCCGCGCAGCCAGGCATCGATCGGCACGCCGAAGCCCATCTTCGGCCGGTCGATGAGGTGCCGGGGAACGTAGCGGTCGAGCACCTTGCGCAACAGCCACTTCCCCTGCCCGCCGCGCAGCTTGAATTGCTGCGGCAGGCTCCAGGCATAGGCCACCACGCGGTGATCGAGCAGCGGAACCCTGCCCTCCAGGCCGACCGCCATGGTGGCGCGGTCGACCTTGGTGAGGATGTCGTCCGGGAGATAGGTCACGA
Source organism: uncultured Alphaproteobacteria bacterium (assembly GCA_963763365.1). Lineage (GTDB taxonomy): Bacteria > Pseudomonadota > Alphaproteobacteria > Rhizobiales > Xanthobacteraceae > VAZQ01. The sequence goes on from CAVXOE010000017.1 coordinate 178,930, forward strand.
GATCGAGGTACTGCATGCGCGCGACATAGTCGGGGAAATCGCGCGCGACGCTGTCATCCCACAATGGCCCGCGCGGCTCGTGGCCGGTTGCCGCCACCGCCTCCGGCCGTTCCCACTGGCTGACCAGCCGCCGGTAGATCGCGTCGGGCGTCGGATCATCGAGCAAGGTCGCGAGCTTGTGCAGCTTGTCGCCCGGCAGCGCGGCGCGCGGGAGAAACGGCAGCCAGCCGAACAGCCGGTTCCAGGCGTCCGGCGAGAGCGCGCGCATCGCGGCCGCGAGCGGCCGGTGCAGGCCACTCGGCACAGCGCGCGCGGCGCGCGCGAGCCGCCCCGCCCAGACATAGCGGTTATAGCCCGCGAACAGTTCGTCGCCGCCGTCGCCGGAGAGCGCCACCGTCACGTGCTTGCGCGTGAGTTCGGACACCAGATAGGTCGGGATTTGCGAACTGTCGGCGAACGGCTCGTCGAACCAGTCGGCCAGCCGCGGAATGAGGTCGAGCGCATGCTGCGGCTCGACGTAGAACTCGGTGTGGTCGGTGCGCAGATGCGCCGCCACCTCACGCGCATACTGCGCCTCGTCGTAGCCGGCGGCGTGGAAGCCGATGGAGAAGGTCTTCGCCGGCTGCGTGCTCTGCGCCTGCATCAGCGCGACCACGGTCGAGGAATCGATGCCACCCGACAGGAACGCGCCGAGCGGCACGTCGGCGATCATCCGCAGCTTGACGGAATCGCGCAGCAGCGCATCGAGCCGCTCGACCGCCTCGTGCTCGTCGGGCGCCGGGTCGTTGCGCGAGAGCCCGGCGAGCGCGACGCCGCGCGCGTCCCAGAAGCATTTGAGTTCCGGGGCCCTCCCCGCCCGCAAGGTCAGGATATGACCGGGCGGCAGCTTCGCGGCTTCGCGATAGATGGTGCGCGGCTGCGCGATGTAGCTGTGGCGCAGATAGCCCACCACCGCGTCGTCGTCGATCGTCGGCTTCCAGTCAGGCGCCGCGCGGAACGCCTTGAGCTGCGAGGCGAACAGCACGCGGTCGGGCATGGCAGCGTAATAGAGCGGCTTGATGCCGAGCCGGTCGCGCACCAGCGACAGCGTGCGCGCAGTGCGGTCCCACAGCGCGAACGCGAACATGCCGACGGTGCGTTCGACCGCGGCTTCCACGCCCCACAGCGCGCAGGCTTCCAGCAGCACCTCGGTGTCGGAATCGCTGCGCATCGTCCGGCCGGCGGCGGCGAGCTCGCTGGCGGATGTCGCGGTAATTGTAGATCTCGCCGTTGAAGGTGATGACGTAGCGCCGGTCGGCCGACTGCATCGGCTGCGCTCCGCCGGGACTGAGATCGATGATGGCAAGCCTTCGTTGCGCCAGCGCCGCCCCGCCCTCGGCCTCGACCCAGATGCCGGAACCATCGGGACCGCGGTGGCGCAGCGTCTCGTTCATGGCTTCGCCGATCGAGCGCAGCGCCTCAACCGAGGTTGCCGCCCGCCAGTCGATCATGCCCGCAATGCCGCACATCAGATATTCGGTCCCGAGATGTTCCGGTCCTGCCGCGCCCATGGGCGCAGACGACTTGTAGCGCTGGACTTGTAGCCGGTGGGCGGTACCGATGCGAGCACCCCAATCCGGCACAACCCTGTACCCGGCCGCCTCGAATGCTATCGTGACCGCGCAAATGCAATCGAACGGGCGCGACGGCCGATCAGAATATGGGGCAGGCATTGGTCTTCGCGCTCGTCATCGCCGCGGCATTGATCCTCAGCCTCGGCCTCAATGCGCTGCTGCAGCCGTGGTTCGCCCGCTACGCGCTGGCGCATCCGAACGCGCGTTCCTCTCACCACCAGCCGACGCCGCAGGGCGGCGGCGCAGCGATCATCCTGTCCACGTTGTGGTCGCCTGGGCCTGCTTCGGGCTAAAGCCCGCAGCCCTAAACGGTCAAGGCGGCGCGTTTATCGTTCTGACCGCCGCCACCGTGCTGCTCGCGGTCGTCGGATGGATCGACGATGTCCGCACATTGCCGGCGGCGCCGCGGCTTGTGTTGCAATGCGCCGCGGCCATTGCGGTGGTAATGGCGCTTCCCGGCGAGGCGCACATCCTGCCGTACTTTCCGCTGTGGCTTGAGCGTGCCTGTCTCGTCATCGCGCTCGTCTGGTTCGTGAACCTCGTCAACTTCATGGATGGTATCGACTGGATGACGGTCGCCGAAGCCGTGCCGATTAGCGCTGCGATTGTGCTGCTCGGCTACATCGGCACGATCGAATTTTTTCCCGCGCTCGTCGCCGCTGCCTTGCTCGGCGCGGTGCTGGGCTTTGCGCCGTTCAACAGGCCGGTGGCCAAGCTCTTTCTCGGCGACGTCGGGAGCCTGCCGATCGGATTGCTGCTGGGCTGGCTACTACTCGAGCTTGCTGCCAAAGGATTTTGGGCCGCCGCTCTCCTTCTGCCGCTCTATTATCTCGCCGACGCAACACTCACGCTCGTCCGCCGGATCGCCGCCCGCGAGCCTTTCTGGCTGGCGCATCGCACGCACTTCTATCAGCGCGCCACCGATGGCGGCTTCACGGTCCCGGAGGTCGTCGCACGCGTGTTCGTGACCAATCTTGTGCTCGCGGGGCTGGCACTCGTTACCGTTACGTCTCACCGAACCGGCGTATCCCTCATGGCACTCGCCGCGGGCGGGGCCACGGTCAGCGTGCTACTGAATGTCTTCGCTCGCGTAAATCGTTGATATAGCTTGCTAAATTTCCCAGGCCCATCCCCCGTTCCAGCCCGAATACCCTGGGCGATTTGAACCAAACCCGTGCTGGCGCGACTAACGGACAGGAGCCTCGACCGGAGATCGGCCGGAACGGGCAGTCCTAGCGGTTCTGAGTGAACGGGGCGTCATGCACTCCAAATTCCTGCGTCTTGGCGACTGCAATCCTGGAGCGATCGCGGTGTTCCTGATCGGGATTACCGCCGTTTCGTTGCTGGCAGTCAGCGGGTTTTAGAGCCTCCGCTCGCCTTCACTCCCGTGAAAACCGGTGCGATCCACCTGGGGAGATGTCCTATGCGTCATCGCATTTTGGCGACCACCGCGCTCGCGCTGATTTTTGTCGCGGCGCTTGGCGGTGTGACGAAGAATTCCAACGAACTCGCGGCCGCGCCCGTGGCAGCGACGTTTGCCGAGCGGGCATCCATGCTGCCCGGCTTCGCGGCCGCAGTAGCGGCGAACGAGCCCACGGCGGCACCCGCTGACCTTCCCTCCGCTCCGGCGAATGCGACCGAGCAGGCCGCTCCAATCGATCCCCTGGCAGCACTCGATCCGGCGGATCGTGCCGTCGCGGAAAAGCTGCGCGATCTTCTCGGCACGAAGCTCGACAAACTCTTTGCCGGCAAAAAGGAACGCGCGGCGGTCGCGGCGTTCTATCAGAACCGCAATCTCGCGCCCGCTGTGGCTCGACAAGGGCGTCGAAAATGCGCGTGCCACGGCGGTCATCGCGCGATTGAAGCGCGCCGACACCGAAGGTCTCGACCCGAGCGATTACAGGCATACGAGCTTCACCGGCCTTGGACCGGATGCGCTGGCCGAGGCGGAGCTCAAGCTGACGCAAGCTGTCCTCACCTATGCGCGGCACGTGCAGGCAGGGCGCTTTCCTTACGCCCGCGTGAGCCGCAACATCGAGCTGCCGCAGGCGGCGCCCGAACCCGCGGACGTTCTCAGCGCCATCGCGAATGCTGCCGACTGCCGGCAAGGCGCTCGACGGTCTCGCCCCTCATCAGGAGCCCTACCGCAAGCTCAAGGCGGCGCTGGCGGAGCTACGCAGCAAGCCGGGCGCGAAGGGTGAAAATGCCCGGCAGATCGAGACCATCATCGCGAACATGGAGCGGTGGCGCTGGTACCAGCGCGATCTCGGCAACGCGCACGTCCTCGTCAACCTGCCGGACTTCACGCTCAAGGTGATGCACAACGGCACGCAGGCGTGGACCACGCGCATCGTGATCGGCAAGCCCGCGATGGCGACGCCGCTGCTCAGCGAGACGATGAAATACATCACCGTCAATCCGACCTGGCACGTGCCGCAGTCGATCGTGAAGAACGAATATCTGCCGGCGCTGGCGCAGGATCCGACGGTGCTCGAACGCATGGGCCTGCGCGTGAGCTACAACGGCGGGCAAGTCGAGATCACCCAGCCGCCCGGCGAAGGCAACGCGCTTGGACGGATTCGCTTCAACTTCCCCAATCGCTTCTCGGTCTATCATCACGACACGCCGGACAAGAAATACTTCGCTGACGAATTCCGCGCCTACAGCCACGGCTGCATGCGCGTGCAGGATCCGGCCAAGTACGCCGAGGTTCTCCTCAACATCGCGCGCCCGCAGGAGCGGTGGACGGCGGAGAGGATCAAGAGCATGTTCGGCAGCGCCGAACGCGATATTCAGCTGCCGACGCCAGATCTGGGTGCACCTCACCTATCAGACGGCCTTTGTCGACAACGCCGGCAAGCTGCAAATGCGCAGCGATGTCTACAATCTCGACAGCCGCACGCTCGCAGCTATCAAGCATGAGCGAAGCATCGTCGAACCGGCGGAGCCCAAGCGCGAGCAGCAGATCTCATCCGTGCCCGGCTCCAACAAGGCCGTGCGTCCCGCACGCGTCAGCACCAAATTCCAATCGGTGTCTGATGACACGTCGGACTTCATCCGCCCGGCCGTGCCGCGATCGATCTACCGCTAAAGATAAAGTTCGCAGCGCGGGCGGCTCAGGCCGCGGCGCCGCCGAAATCCGGCACGGCGTCACGCAACACGCCGTAGATCACCGAGCGGTCCTCGCGGGTGAGGCCCTGTTCGAGCGCCACCAGCCAGCCGCGCATCGCGTCGAGCGACGGGCTCACCGGCCGCGCCGCGACGATGCCTTCGATGCCGACCGGCGCGGTCGGCTCCTCGCGGGCGAACAGGATTTCATGCAGCCGTTCGCCCGGCCGCACGCCCGTGAAGGCGATCTGGATGTCGCGGCCGGGCTCGAGGCCGGAGAGCCGGATCATCCGCTCGGCGAGATCGACGATCTTCACCGGCTGGCCCATGTTGAGCACGTAGACCGACACGCCGCGGTTCTCGAGGCCGTGGCTCGCCGCCGTGACGACGAGATCGCAGGCTTCGCGGATCGTCATGAAGTAGCGCACCATGTCGCGATGCGTGACCGTGACCGGCCCGCCGGCTTCGATCTGCGCCTTGAACTTCGGCACCACCGAGCCGTTGGAGGCGAGCACGTTGCCGAAGCGCACCGCCAGAAGCCGCATGGCGCGCGGTTGCCCGCCGCCACGCCGCGTAAGGTCGGCGTCGAGCGCCTGGCAGTACATCTCGGCAAATCGTTTTGATGCGCCGAGCACCGACACCGGCTCGATCGCCTTGTCGGTCGAGATCATCACCATCGCGACAGCACCAGCAGCAGCAGCAGCATCAGCGACATTGACCGAGCCGAACACGTTGGTCTTGACGCCCTCGCCCCAGTCCCGTTCGAGCAGCGGCACGTGCTTGAGCGCGGCGGCATGGAACACGATGTCGGGCCGGAAATCGGCCATCAGGCGGAAGATGCGGTCGCGATCGCGAATGTCGGCGAGGCGGCCTTCGATCTTGGCCGCGGCGCCCTTGGTCGCCAGCGTCTCGAGCACCGCATGCAGCGCGGGCTCGGAATTCTCGATCACCAGCAGCCGCGCCGCGCCAAACGTCACGACGCGGTCGCAGATCTCGGCGCCGATCGAGCCGCCGCCGCCGGTGACGATGATCGATTTGCCCTTCACGAATTTTTCCAGCCGCCGGTAGTCGATCTTCACGCCCGGCCGCAGCAGCAGGTCTTCGACATTGACCGGCGCCAGCCGCAGCGCCTCCCCGCCGTCGTCGAGCGAAGGCAGCCGGCTGGTCGCGAGCCCGAGCCGGCGCGCGTGCATCAGGATGGTTTCGGGCTGCGCCTCCGGCGCCAGCGCGCTCGGCGTGAGCACGATGCGGGTGACGTTGACGCCGCGGTTGGCGAGATCGGCCACCACATTCGCGAGGTCCTCGGGGTTTCCCAGCACCGAGACGCCGCGGATCGCCTGGTTGCGATCGGATGCGGACGCCGAAAGAATGCCGACCGGACGGATTTTCGTGACCGCGCCGCTTTCGATCGCGCGCAGCAGCACCTCGGCGTCGGCGGCATTGCCGAGCACGAGAACGGGCACGGCATCGCCCGCGCGCGAATGCTGCAGCGTGCGGGTGTAGCGGAAGTGGCGGTAGAGAATGCGCGGACCGCTCAGGAAGGCGATCTGCAGAAGCCAGTAGAGCGCGATCGTGATCTTGCCGAAGAAGAACGTGCCATAGACGTTGGGCGCCAGCAGCACGTAGTCGAGCGCAAGCAGCGTCACCGCCAGCACGGTCGCGGCGCGCACGATGTTGAAGAAGTCCGGCAGCGAAATGAACCGCCATTTCGTCTTGAACAGGCCGAAATAGCCGTAGACCAGGCCGGAATAGAGCACGAACACCGGGAGCACGACGGCGAGCAGCCGCCAGCGCTCGGCCAGATTGGCGTCTTCGAAGCGGATGACGAAAGCCGCCAGCACCGCCACCGCCGTGGCGATGAGGTCGTGGGCCAGGATGAGCCACATTCGCGGCGTGAATTTCGACAGCCCGATCATCGTCCCAAGAGGTGCCATCGGCGGCCAGGGGGAACCAAGTGGCGTGCCAGCGGGTGCCAACCGGCGCTGCTGCGGCCCAATCCATACCGGCGTTTGCGGCCGGGCGCCACCTCCGGCCGGGCACCTCGTTAATGCCGCCGATTACCCATAAATTGGCACATTCGGCGCGGCATGGTGAGGGTTCAGGTCGAATTCCGCCCGCAAACCGGCAATTTCGATGGACCGCACTGTTTGGAATAGCTTTCGTGTGCACCGGCCGGTCTGTAATCTCAGGCCAGGGCGGCGCCGGCTTGCAGGCTTGGCAACAGGGTGAACTTCCGTGCGTGCGTATGTCCTGGCGCTGGCAGCGTCACTCGGCGGATGTTCGGCCGGGAACATGGCCCAAGGCTGGTCAGGCGGGCCGATACCGGACCTGTCGCAGCCGAACTATCAGCGCATCATCACGGACAACATCCGGACGATCTTCCCGAAGGAGAATCCTCCGGGCGAATTTGAGATTTCCGGGGTGCGCATGGTCGATCACCTCAAGGGGCCGGCCTGGCTCACCTGTCTCAAGATCGACGCGCGCGGCAAGCCGCAGCACTACGCGATCTTCATCCAGGACGGCAAGGTGATCGACGCGCGCGCGAGCATCATGGTCGATCAGTGCCAGAAGGAATCCTACGGGCCGTTCGAGCTGCCCGGTCGCCGCGCAGAAGCCTCCCGGCACGTGAGCGGCCACGAGCGTGCCCTTGTCATCGTCCGCGACCTCCCCTGTCATCATCCGCGAAAGCGGATGATCCAGTCTCTCTGTGGCCTTGCCTGGGTGCCCGCTTTCGCGGGCATGACGAACGAGAATGTTGCGCGCCGGCGCAAGCCCGCCTCATGCCTGAACAGGCCGACGCTAAAAGCTGCGACGCGCCCCTCACTTCACAATAATCCCGCCGGTCATCGGCTTGGGCACGCCGGTCGTGGCCGGAAACGTCAGCGGCAGGCCCTTGACGGCGCGCACCGCGAGATAGGCGAAGGCCTGCGCCTCGAGCGCGTCGGCCGACCAGCCGACATCGAGCGCGGTCTTGACCTTGGCGGGCTTGAGCCGCTCGACCAGCATCTTCATCAGGGTCGGATTGCGCGTGCCGCCGCCGGCGACGATCCAGCTCGCGGGCTTGCCCGGCAGCACCGTGGTGGCGCGCAGCGACCGCCGCGACGGTGATCGCCGTGATGGTGGCGGCGCCGTCCTCGGTGCTTTTCTCCGCGAGCCGCGCCTCGTCCGTCACCCAGTTGCGGAACTCGTTGCGGTCGAGCGATTTCGGCGGCTTGCGCGCGAAGAACGGATGGCCGAGCACGCGTTCGACCGCCGCCTCGTCGACCTTGCCGGCCGCTGCCGTGCGCCCCTCGTCGTCCTGCATCTGGCCGGTGCGCAGCCGCAGGAAGTCGTCGATCAGCGCATTGCCGGGGCCGGTGTCGAAGGCGACGAGATCGCGCTCGCCGTCGACGAAGGTCACGTTGGCGACGCCGCCCACGTTGAGCACGCCGACCGGATGCGGCTCGCGCAGCATGCGCACCATGGCGCGATGGAACACCGGCACGACCGGCGCCCCCTGCCCTCCGGCGGCGATGTCGGCGGCGCGGAAGTCGTAGACCACCGGGATGCCGAGCCGCGTGGCGAGGGCGCCGCCGTTGCCGAGTTGCACGGTCATGCCGCGGTCCGGCCGGTGCAGGATGGTCTGGCCGTGGAAGCCCACGACCGAGACCTCGTTCGGCGGCATGCCGTTCGCGGCCAGGAACGCCTCGACCGCCTCGGCGTGCATGTCGGTGACGAGTTCCTCGGCGTCGGCCAGGATCTTCGGCCGCTCCGCGCGGTTGGCGAGGCTCAGGTTGCCGCCGGCCGCGATGGCGCGTCGCACCACCGCGCGCTCCTGCTCGCTGTAGGGCCGGTAGCCGGTCGGCCCGACCCGGTCGATCGTCTCGCCGTCGGTGTTGAGCAGCGCCACGTCGACGCCGTCATAGGAGGTGCCGCTCATCAAACCGATGGCGCAGATGCTGGCCATAGGGGTCCTCGTGAATTGGCTGCCCCCATTGCTATACTGGTCTTGCGGGCAAGTGAACGGCCATGACGAGGCCACCACGTTTGCGGACGCGATCGTAGGCCTGGGCAGGCCGCGTCGGGGCCTGATCGCCGGCCTTTTGCGGCCTCGCGCTTGCTGCCCGAGGTCGACGCACCCGCCGCGACACGCTAAAGGGAAGCGCATGAGCGCCTACAAATCCGATTTCCTGCAAGTGCTGGCCGATCGCGGCTTCATTCACCAGGTCTCCGAGCCTGAGGCGCTCGACGCGCGCGCCTGCGCCGGTCCGATCACGGCCTATATCGGCTTCGACTGCACGGCGGCGTCGCTGCATGTCGGCTCGCTGCTGCCGATCATGATGCTCTACTGGATGCAGCAGACCGGCCACCGGCCGATCGCGCTGATGGGCGGCGGCACCACGCGGGTCGGCGACCCGTCCGGCAAGGACGAGAGCCGAAAGATTCTCACCGACGAGGACATCAACCGCAACCTCGCGGGCATCCGCACGGTGTTCGAGAAGTTCCTCAAGTTCGAGGGCGCCGGCGGCAACGCCATCATGGCGAACAACGCCGACTGGCTGAACAGCCTGAACTACATCGACTTCCTGCGCGACGTCGGCCGGCACTTCTCGGTCAACCGCATGCTGTCGTTCGACTCGGTCAAGCTGCGGCTCGATCGCCAGCAGGAGCTGTCGTTTCTCGAATTCAACTACATGATCCTGCAGGCCTACGATTTCGTCGAGCTCCACCAGCGCACCGGCTGCATTCTGCAGATGGGCGGCTCGGACCAGTGGGGCAACATCGTCAGCGGCATCGATCTCGGCCGGCGGATGCACGGCGCGCAGCTGTTCGCACTGACGACGCCGCTGCTTGCCACCTCGTCGGGCGCCAAGATGGGCAAGACCGCGGCCGGCGCGGTCTGGCTCGATGCCGACCTGCTCAGCCCCTACGACTACTGGCAATACTGGCGCAACACCGAGGACGGCGACGTCGTGCGCTTCCTCAAGCTGTTCACCGTGCTGCCGCTCGACGAGGTATCGCGCCTTGCCGCGCTCAAGGGCCAGGAGATCAACGAGGCGAAGAAGGTGCTGGCGACCGAGGCGACCGCGCTGGTGCACGGCCGCGCGGCGGCCGAGCAGGCCGCCGACACCGCGCGCCGCACCTTCGAGGAAGGCACGCTCGCCGAGACGCTGCCGACGGTCGAAGGTCGCGCGCGCGCGACTTCGAGAACGGCATCGGCGTGCTCAAGGCGTTCGCCGAGATCGCGGGCCTGGTCACGTCGAACGGCGAGGCGCGTCGTCAGATCAAGGGCGGCGGCCTCAAGGTGAACGACGCGACGGTCACCGACGAGAAGATGACGCTCTCGCCGCGCGATCTCACGCCCGAAGGCGTGATCAAGCTTTCGCTCGGCCGCAAGCGCCACGTGCTGCTGAAGCCGGTCTGACGCCGGCGCGGTCGCAGTCATTGCGCCCTCTCCCCTTGCGGGCGAGGGCTACGCTGACATGTCCACATATTCTGTTGGGCGAGGGGTCGGAAGCTTCCGCACACTCGGACCCCTCACCCGCAATCGTCCGTCGAACGACCTTGAGCCCTCTCCCGCAAGGGGAGAGGGCGCAACGGCGCGAGCCGTGCGCGCGGCCTGGTCGACAAGATGGGCTGAATATCACCGGTCGCGGTTGGGATCGGCGAAGCTCTGCGGCGCGGGCGTGTTGGTGGTCGGGAATTCGAAGAACTTGCGCAAGAGGCCCGGCGCCACTGCCGAGATCGGGTTGACGCGCAGCACCGGCGCCGACGGCGGGCCGACCACCTCGTAGGTCACGCCGAGCAGGCCCTCGTTGCTGCCGCCCAGGAACAGCCCGAAGATCGGAATCTGCCCGAACATGTTGTTCAAGCCATAGAGCGGCACGAAGGTGCCGCGCATGCGCAGGTCGTTCTGCATGTAGTCGATATAGCCGTCGACGGTCGCGCCGATCACCGGGCCGCGCACCAGCCCTTCCTTGATCGCGAAGCGTCCGAGCGAGCGGGTGAAGTCGACGCGCAGCCGCGAGAACTCGACGCCCGACTGCTGCTGGCCGGCTGGCTGCACCTGCCACACGATCGAGCCCGGCTTCGCCGCGCACGACGAAGTCGCGGATGTTGAGGATGCCGTCCTGCGGCGCCTGGTCGGCCGACTGCGGGTCCATCGCCACCCACATCTCGCCGCCGATGATCTTGGCGTAGATGTCGCTGAAGCGGAAGAACGCGCCGGCGTCGCCACTCTCGACGTAGATCACCTGGCGCGTCGAGCCCGCGCGGCCGCGCAGGTCGCCGGTGAGCGGCGAGCCGCGTCCGATCTTGGCGTTGATGGCGAAGTTGGTGATGCTGCCGCCGCGGCGCGAGAGCTTCAGGTCAAGGCCGCGCAGCGTCTCGCCGTGATAGCCCGCGACGGTGCCGATCTTGACGTCGAGATCGATGTCCTTGGGCTCCTGCTTCTGCTGCTTGGCGTTGGCCGGCCCGGTGAGCCCCGACTTCACGAGGCCGCGCCCGTCATAAACGTCGCCGCGCAGCGTCACCCGCAGCGTGCCGTCGGGCGAGCGGTCGGCCTTGAGCGTGGTCTTGTCGCCGTCGGACAGGCTGAACACCGGGAAGCTCGCGGTCACGATGTTGCCGTTGCCGTCGACCTCGAGCGCGCCCTTGACCGAGGTGCCGGGCGCCTCGACCACCATGTCCTCGAAGCGCGTGCCGGGCGATTTGGTGATCATCGTGAAGGTCGCGCGCGCGGACTTGCCGGCCGCCTTCGACCAGCCGGGCAGCAGATTGTCGACCTTCGACGGCGTCAGATCCGCCTCGACCCCCAGCCGTGCCTCACTCTCGTTCGCCGGGATGCGCCCATTGACCTTGATCGGTACCGGGCCGCTGAGCATGCCGGACAGATCGAAGCCGAGCTTGCCGCGCGCGGCCTCGTCCAGCGTGGCTTGCAGCCGGATTTCCGCGTCGCCCATATCGTGCGGCTTGCGGTAGTCGAGGTTGGCCGGGATGCTGTTGATCTTGACGTCGCCCCTGATCCAGAAGCCCTGGTTGTTGGCGTTGACCTTGAGCGCGGCGGCCTCGACCTTGTGACCCATCACGACGCGTTCGGCGGCGAAGTTGGTCACGTCCATGACGACCGTGTAGAGCGTCGAGCCGGGCGCCAGGTCGGCCTTGATCGGCATGCCGAGCGTCACTTGTGCCGTAAGGGTGCCGCGGCTGGTCGCCGGATCGAGCGGCATTCCAGCGTGCTCGCGCAGCCGCTCGGATGCGAGCAACTCGGCCGCCGCCGGTACCGAACCGTCGAGACGGAAGCGCGCCTTGGCGGGCGGCGCCTTCGGGAAGGTGTCCGGCACTTCGAACACGCCGTTGGTGATCGAGAGCTTGCGGCCCTGCGAGATTTCCACGTTGCCGCGGCCGACATTGATGGTGGCGGTGCGGCCGGAGACGCGCACGTTGAAATCGGCGTCGCGGATCGCGGGCAGCCCCTGCACCGGCCGCAGTTCGGCGCCATGGCCGACAATCTCGACCGCGAGCCCGTCATCGGGAACCGGCGGACCGGAGGCCTTGAGCGTGGACATCGGCGCGTTGGTGGCGATCATCAGCCGCTCGATCGTGCCGCCGCCCACGTGCCCCTCGACCCAGGTGCGCACCTTGGGCGCGGCAAAGAACGGCCAGATGCTCTTCAAGGCCGCGGCCGACATGCGCGTGCCCGCGACGCCAATTGCGACCCGCGGGTCAGCGCCCGAAAAATCGATGTTGCCCGAGAGCGCGACGCCGATGTCTGCGTTGCCGATCTCGCCCTGCTCGATATCGACCCGGCGCGCCGTCGGATCGATCCGCAGCTTCACCAGGATGCGGTTGAGGATCAGTCTGATTGCCGTCGGCGGGCGCCGCAGTGGCGAGCACGACCGTTCCGCTCGACACCTTCAGCTCCCAGGGGGCGCCCTGTTCGCGCGGCGCATCGGCCTGCGCCATCAGCGTGAGGCGGTTGCCGCCCGAGACGATCTGGAACGGCATCGCGAGCGTCCGGCGCGTCGCATCCCACTCCAGATTGATTTCCGCACGATCGATCGGAATGCGGACCTCGGGATCGTCGACATCGACCAGGAAGCCTTTGTCGACCTGCACGCGCCCGTCGACCATGTAGGGCACGCCGTCAGGACCGAGATCGGCGCGGATGCGTCCCGACAACGACACGTCCGGCTCGTACGAGACATCGCCGAGCCGCATGGCGAGCATGATGTCCTTGGCGGACACCTTCTGCGTCTCGATGTCGATGATGCGGCGGCCATCCTGCCCGGGCGTCAAGGCGGCCCGGATCAGCCAGGGCCGCTCGGCGGTCTGCGAACCCAGCGTGATCGCGATCCCGCCGCCCTTCGGACGCGTCACGCCGAGATCGATGTTGGTGAAGGTCCACTGCTTGCCGTTGCGCTGATCGTCGACGGTGAGGTTGCCGCCCTTGAGGCCGATCTCCGTGAGATCGCGGCCGTCGAGCCCGCTGGCGTCAAGCCGCTCGACCCAGGCGAGCAGCGCGGCGAAATCGGGAATATCGCTGCGCGCGGGCGCAGGCGCGGGCACCAGGACCGGCGCGAGCGCGGAGATACGCGGCCGGTCGAGATTGCCGGTCGGCAGGGCGCCGGCGGGCACGCCGACGGTGGTGACCACGGGCGTCGTCGTCGCCGAGGCGGTAACGAACGGGCGCTTGTTGCTGCCGGCGAACACCGTGACGTTGCTGTCCGATTCGATTCGCACCGACATCTCGGCGCCGACCAGGCTCAGCCGCTCGGCGCGAATGCGGGCGGTGAGCAGGCCCCAGCCGGAAATTCCGACCTCCGCCTTCGGCGCACTCGCCACCACCGTGCCGTCGGCGTCGCGCACCACGATGTCGCGAATGCGCAACGAGGTGCGGCCGTTGGCGTCGCGCTCGAGTTGCGTGCCGCCGATCTCGACCTCGTGGCCGTTGCCGAAATTTTCCTTGATCGCCGCGCTGAGCCACGGTGTCGCGACATCGAGTTGGAGCGGCCCGCTGCCGAGCCGCCACCACAGCGCCGTGAGTGCGATCGCGACTACGCCGGCGAGCGAACCGCCAATGATGACGAACTTGCGCAAGCCCGGCCGCCGCAGCGACGGAAGCCGCCACGACCGGCGGCGCAGAAGCCGCGCACAGTCCTGCGCAGCATGCTGATCTGCGTGGTCATAGTGTTCATCCCCGTGCGCGTCGTGGTCATCGATGTGCCCGTCACCGCCATGCACGTCATAGCCGTGCGTGTCGTCGTCACGTGCGTGTCGTCGCCGTGCGCAGCGTTGTGTTGAATTGCGTGATCGTCGTCGTGGGGGGCCGCGGTCTCGACCGGGCGTGCGCGATCGCAGCGCAGATGCGCGCCAAGGCTCGCCTCCAACTTGCGGAGGGCCGCGATACCTGGATTCGTCTCGTGCCCCGCCATGCCCCGACTTGGCGTCCCCTCGGTCGCCTGGTCCCGTGACCCTCGTACGCGTGAGCCGCTTACTTGTGAACCGCTTCCGTCGCGGTCTGAGCGCCCCTGAAAAACGGTCGACCTGACAGTGGTCTACCGCCTATCGTCCACCCCCGAACGATGAACAAAATGACATCGAAATAAGGGTGAAAGGAAGGCATATGACCGCCCCGCTCGCAGTCGGATCCAAGGCCCCCGCGTTCAAGCTGCCGCGCGATGGCGGCGCCACCGTGTCGCTTGGCGACTTCAAGGGCCGCAAGCTTGTCGTGTACTTCTATCCGCGCGCCGATACGCCCGGCTGCACCCGGGAATCTATTGATTTTTCAAAGCTTAAGAAGGACTTCGAGAAGGCCGAAACCGACGTCCTGGGGGTGTCCGCCGATCCGGTCGCCGCACAGGACAAATTCAAAGCGAAGCACGACCTGACCGTCCCCCTCGCCTCCGACGAAGCCCACGAGATGCTGACGGCCTATGGCGCCTGGGGCAAGAAATCCATGTATGGCAAGACTTTCATGGGAATCGTTCGGATGACCGTGCTGATTGGGCCGGATGGCCGGGTCGCCCAGGTCTGGCCGAAAGTTAAGGTCGACGGTCACGCCGCCGAGGTGCTCAAGGCCGCCAAGGCGCTGTGAACGGATTCATGGCGGCGCCGAAGCGCGGCGGAAGTCCTTGATTCCCGCAGCTTTTGCCGAAGTCCACAGATAATTTGATGTTTATTAACCATGTTTTGCGAGAAATACCACGTGGTTAAGCCGGTGTAGCGATCTCCGTGGAACGGTGCCGGCCGGGGAATCGGGTATGTCTCGACGGTCGTCGCACTACTATCATAGCGAGCATTCCAGACATCACGTTGAGCAAGGGCTGCATCCCACGACGGGTGCGGCGGGCAGCCAGCGCGGGCGCGATTACACGTTCGGCCATGCCGGCCGGCAATTGCGACTGAAGCCGATCGCCTTTTGGATCGCGGTCGGCACGCTGGTGATCATGGCCGTTTGGACGGTCACCACGGCGACCTACTTTGCCTTCCGCGACGACGTGCTCACCCGGCTGATCGCCCGGCAGGCGAACCTGCAGTTCGGCTATGAGGACCGCATCGCCGAGTTGCGCGCGCAGATCGATCGGATCTCGAGCCGCCAGTTGCTCGATCAGGAACTCTACGAACAGAAGCTCGAGCAGATGCTGCAGCGGCAGGCGATGCTCGAATCGCGCTCCTCGGCGGTTGGAGGCCTGCCCGACACCACAGTCACCGGATCGATCAAGCCCGGCCGCAAGGGGAGCGAACCCTCGCGCGCGCCGCACAAGCCGGCGCCGATCAGCGACAAGGGCGCGTTCCTGCTGCAGTCCGACCAGAGCACCCTGCTCGATCAGCCGCTGCGGCTGCCGGCGCGGGCCGGCGGCACGATCGACACCAAGCTCGCGCGCCTGCAAGCCTCGCTCGACCGGGTCGAACATGGACAGGGTCTGTCGCTCAGCTCGATCGAGGAGGAACTGGATTACAAGGCACGGCGCATCCGCGGCGTGCTGGCCGATCTCGGATACGAAAAGGCCAAGGACCCCAAGGACGCACCCGTGCGGGTGGCGGGAATCGGCGGGCCCTTCATTCCGGCCAAGCCGGCTGCCGATGCGGTCAGCTTTGATCGCCATATCTCACGCGTCAGGCTGGCGCGTGCGAATGTCGAGCGCCTGACGCGCACGCTCAGCACGCTTCCGGTGCGCAAGCCACTTAGCGGCGAACTCGACGTTGTCTCGGGCTTCGGCGTGCGCACAGACCCTTTCACCCGCTCGGCAGCCATGCATACCGGCCTCGATTTTCACAGCGAGATCGGCGCGCCGGTGCGCGTCACTGCCAACGGCACCGTGACGACCGCGGGATGGAGTGGCGGATACGGCAAGGTGGTCGACGTCGATCACGGCAACGGATACTTGACGCGCTACGGGCATCTCTCCGCGATCGATGTGAAGGTCGGGCAGACCGTGCAGACCGGACAGACCATTGGCCGCGTCGGCTCCACCGGCCGCTCCACCGGACCCCACCTGCACTACGAAACGCGCATCGGCAAGGAAGCCGTCGATCCGGACAAATTCCTGCGCGCGGGCGCAAAGCTCGAAGGCCATCTGTAGGCGGCGCGGACGCAACTTCTTTCCAAGTCAGGCCCGGTCGAATTGTGGTAGCTTGCACGAAGGGACGACGACGGCACCTCGTTTTGCGTTTAGGGACATGAAGCGCCGCCACTTCATCACGTTCGGCAGCGCGGCCGCAGCATCCGCGGTTCTTGGCGCGCGTGCGGCCAATGCCGACCAGACCGCGCTGCCAATTATCGGATTTCTGCGCGCCAGTTCAGCCGCCGGCTCCGCCCACCTGGTGGCCGCGTTCGTGAAGGGACTGAAGGAAGGCGGCTTCGTCGACGGCCAGAACGTGACGATCGATTACCGCTGGGCGAACGATCAGACCGATCGCCTGCCGGCCCTGGCGGCCGCTCTGGCCGAACGTCCGGTTGCGGTGCTGGTGGCCGGTGCCTCCGCCGCATCGCTTGCCGCAAGAGGCGCGACTTCGACCATTCCGATCGTGTTCGTCACCGCCGCCGATCCGGTCAAATTCGGCCTCGTCGCCAGTCTCAACCGCCCGGGCGGCAACGCCACCGGCTTGACCTACCTGACCTCGGCGCTCGGCGGAAAGCGGCTCGAGCTTCTGTTCGCGATGGTGCCATCGGCCAAATCGGTCGCCGTGATGGCAAACCTCAAGAACCCGACGAGCGAGCCGCTCATCCGTGACATCCAGGCGGGCGCGCAGTCGCTCGGCTTGCAGGTCATCGTCGCCGGCATCGGCGGCGAGCGCGAACTGGAAAGCACGTTCGCGACCATCGTGCAGCAAAGGGCGAGCGCGCTCATCGTCGGTCCCGATCCGCTTTTCACCTCGCATGCGACAGAGATCGCGGCGCTCGCCGCACGCCATGCGCTGCCCGCGATCTACACAACGCGGGAGTTCTGCGCGGCCGGCGGCCTGATGGCCTGGGGAACGGACCTGACCGAGCAATACCGGCTGGCCGGAAGCTACGCGGCGAAAATCCTCAAGGGTGCCAAGCCGGCCGAAATGCCCGTGATGCAGCCCACGAAATACGAACTGGTGCTCAATCTAAAAGCCGCCAAGGCGCTCGGCATCGAGGTCTCGCCACAACTGCTTGCGCTCGCCGACGAAGTCATCGAGTGACGCTGATCCACGCCGCGGGCGCCATGTTCGCGCCATCCCTGCGGTGATAATTGAGCGTGGGCGACGCAAGGGAATACTCCGGCATGTCAGCCACCCCTGCCCCGCCGGCGCTCACCCGCCGCGGCTTCATCAATCTGGTCGGCCGGGCGGGCGGCGTCTCCGCCGCCTACAGCACGATGGCGGCGATGGGGCTCATCGCCGTGCCTCCCGCCTATGCGGGGCCGCCGGCGCTGCTGCCGGCTTCCGGCAACGGCACGCGGGTGATCGTTCTGGGCGCCGGGATCGCCGGCATGACGGCCGCCTACGAACTGCGCAAGGCCGGCTACGACTGCGTGATCCTGGAAGCGCGCAGCCGCGCCGGCGGCCGCAACTGGACGTTGCGCGGCGGCGACCGTGCGGAAGAGATCGACAGCGTGCAGAACGTGCCATGGGCGCGCTCTGAAAACCTCGCGTTCAACATCGGCCCTGCCCGGCTGCCGTATCACCACAAGACCGTGCTGAGCTACTGCAAGGAGTTCGGCATCCCGCTGGAGGTGATCGTCAACGACAACCGCAACGCCTTCATGCACGACGAACAATCGTTCGGCGGCAAACCGGTACGCATGCGCCAGGTGCGCAGCGACATCCGCGGCCATGTCGCGGAGTTGCTGGCGAAGGCCATCGACCAGGGTGGGCTCGATCAGCAAGTCGCGGCCGAAGACAAGGAGAAGCTGCTCGCCTTCGTGCGCCAGTTCGGATCGCTGCAGAGGGACGCGACCTATCGCGGCACGTCGCGCGGCGGCTTTGCCGTGTCGCCCGGGGCGGGTCTCGACATCGGCACGCTGAACGAGCCGCTCGCGCTGCGCACGCTGATGCAGAGCCCATTCTGGGAAATCCGGGAGAGCTTTGCCGACAATTACGGGCAAGCGGGAACGATGATGCAGCCGGTCGGCGGCATGGATCGCATCGCACAAGCCTTCGCCGACCGGCTGCGGCCGAGCATCCGCTTCGATGCGGAGGTGAGACAGATCCGCCGCGCCGGCGAACGTGACGCGCGCGTGGTCTATCGCGACCGTTCAACCGGCGCCGAGACCGCGCTCGAAGCGCCGTTCGTGCTGGTGACGATCCCGCTGAGCGTGCTCAAGGACATCGACAGCGATTTCGACGCCGAGCATCAGGCGGCGATCGCGGCAGGCGCGGCGGGTTACGTGCCGGGCGGCAAGGCCGCCTTCGAGGCCCGCCGGCGATTCTGGGAGGAGGACGACCACATCTACGGCGGCATCTCCTGGACCACGCAGGACATCACGCAGATCTGGTATCCGGCGAACGATTTTCACAGCCGCACCGGCATCATCATCGGCGCCTATATCTGGTCGGCGGCGATCGGCGAGAGGTTCGCGGCGCTCGCTCCCCATGAGCGCATCGAGCTGGCGCTGGCGCAGGGCGAGAAGCTGCATCCGACTTATAGGGCCGATGTGACCAATGGCGTCGCCGTGTCGTGGCTCAAGGTGCCGTTCAGCCGCGGCGCCTGGTGCGACTGGGGCGAGGACAACCGCAAGACCGCCTACCGCGTGCTGATCGAACCGGACGGACCGTTCCTGTTCGCCGGCGAGCACACGAGCAACATCATGGGCTGGCAGGAGGGCGCCATGCTCGCCGCCTACAAGTCGGTGGAGGCCATCGCCGCGCGGGTCGCGGCACGCCGCGGCTAGAACTGCGAATATTCGGAACCGTTACTCCGGCCGCACCTGCGCGGTCTTGATCACCTTGCCCCACTTCTCGACTTCGGCCGTCATGTAGGCGCCGAACTCCGCCGGGCTGTAGATGATCGGCGTGGTGGCCACGTTGGCGAGCCGCGCCTTGACCACCGGGTCCTTCAGCCCGGCGTTGATCTCGCGATTGAGCCGCTCGACGATGTCGGGCGGCGTGCCCTTGGGAACACCGATGCCGCACCAGGAATTCGCCACGTAAAGCGGGACCGTGTCGCCGATGAGGGGCACACCCGGCAACAGTTCGGACCGCGTGCTGCCGGCCATGGCAAGTGCTCGCACCGTGCCCGCACGGATATGCGCGAGCGGACCGGTCAGCACGTCGATGCCGACCTGCACCTGCCCGCCAATGATATCGGCAACCATGGCCGCCCCGCCGCGATAGGGAATGTGCACCATGTTGACGCCGGCCATCAATTTGAACAGTTCGCCCGCCACATGCGAGGTCGAGCCGGTGCCGAATGAGCCGATGCTGATCTTGCCGGGATTGGCCTTGGCGTAAGCGATGAGTTCCGGCACGGTCCGGGCCGGAATGTTCGGGTTGGCGATCATCACCAGCGGGAAATCGATCAATCCGGAAACCGGTGCGATATCGCGCAGCAGATTGAACGGAAGATTGTCGTACAGCGTCACGTTGACGGCGGCGGAGGCCGGAATGAACAGCAGCGTGTAGCCATCGGGAGGCGAATTGACCACCGCGTGCACCGAGATATTGCTGCTCGCCCCCGGCTTGTTTTCGATCACGACCGGCTGACCGAGCCGCTCCGACAGCCATGGCGCCATGATCCGCGACACGATGTCAGCGCCGCCGCCGGGCGGAAATCCGACAATCCAGCGCAGCGGCCGCGACGGATAGCTCTGCGCGCGCGCATTGCGCAATGCGACAGGACACGCGAGCGCGGCGGCGGTGAGTTGCAGGAACTGACGGCGAGGAAGTGGCATGGCGGTTCCTCCCTGGTTTCGGTGTGGCGCGTTCTCCTCGGAAGCCTTTTTGTTGTTGTTCTTGGCCGCCCTCAATACGGCGACTTAGCGCACGTCATTCTCCGTTCGTCCCGCGGAAGCGAGGACCCAGGGTCTCGCACTCGTGTTCGTCATTTGGGCCGCTTCCGCGGGACGACGGAATGGGCCGATCAGCGAGACGAAATCGGTTCAAATTCACTCCGCCTTGACGCCGGCGGAACGCACGACCTTGGCCCATTTCTCGGTCTCGGCCGCGACGTAGGCGCTGAAATCGGCGGGTGCATAGGGAAACGGTGTGGCTCCAAGCTCGGCAAGCCGCGCCTTGACCGCCGGATCGGCGAGGCCGGCGTTGAGCTCGCGGTTGAGGATCGCGACGACATCGGCGGGCGTGCCGCTGGGCACGCCGACGCCGATCCAGCCATCGACCGCATAACCCGGGATGCTCTCGCCGATCGTCGGCACATCGGGCACGACGTGCGAGCGCTTGCTGTTCGTGACCGCCAGCGCACGCAGCGCACCGCGTTGGATGTGCTGCAGCGAATTCGGCATGGCATCGATCCCGGTCTGCACCAGGCCGCCGAACATGTCGGTGACCAGCGGAACGCCGCTGCGATAAGGCACATGCACGACATCGGCACCGGTCGAGAGCTTGAACAGCTCGATCGCCAGATGGCTGATGGTGCCGGTGCCGAACGATCCCATGTTGACCTTGCCGGGATTGGCCTTGGCGTAGGCGACAAGCTCCGGCACGGTCTTCGCCGGAAACGACGGGCTCGCGATCAGGACGAACGGCAGCGTGACGAAGCCGCCGACCTGCGCGATGTCGCGCTGGAAGTTGAACGGCAGCTTTTCGTAGAACGTGGCGTTGATCGCGTTGGTCGTGGCGGTCAGCAGGATGGTGTGGCCATCGGGCGGCGCGCTGATCACGGCTTGCGTGGCGATGTTGTTGGCGGCGCCCGGCTTGTTCTCGATCACCACCGGCTGGCCCAGCCGCTGCGCCAGGAAGTCGGCCATGATGCGCGACAGGATGTCGGTCGTGCCGCCGGCCGGATACGGTACGATCCAGCGGATCGGCCGGTTGGGGAAATCGGCGGCGGCGGCGGAGCCCGCTCCGAGCGCAAGGCCGACGCAGCACGCGGCGACGAGGCAGCGCAAGCCAGCCATCACGACCTCCCAGCAGCTTGATCGATGCCGGCCATCCGGCACGCGCCGGCGGCGGTCTTGTTGTCGCTCAAGCTTACAGGCGCGGGAGTGCCGTCACAATGCGGCCGGACTTGTTCAACGCTGGCGCACAGCCGCCTACTCCACGTCCTCGACCTTCTCCGGGCCGGTGCCGAACGCCTTCTGCGCCAGCGCAGCTTCCATGAACTCGTCGAGGTCGCCGTCGAGCACGCCGCCGGTGTTCGAGGTCTGCACGCCGGTGCGCAGGTCCTTCACCATCTGGTAGGGCTGCAGCACGTAGGAGCGGATCTGGTGGCCCCAGCCGATGTCGGTCTTGTTGGCCTGGTCGATGGCGGCCTGCGCCTCGCGCTTCTTCAACTCCATCTCGTAGAGCCGCGCCCGCAGCATGTCCCAGGCCTGCGCGCGATTGCGGTGCTGCGAGCGGTCGTTCTGGCAAAAGACCACGATGTTGGTCGGAATGTGCGTGAGGCGGATCGCCGACTCGGTCTTGTTGACGTGCTGGCCCCCTGCCCCACTGGCGCGCATCGTATCGGTGCGCACGTCCGCCTCCTTGATGTCGACCTTGATGCGGTCGTCGATCACCGGATAGACGTTGACGCTGGCGAACGAGGTGTGGCGGCGCGCGTTCGAATCGAACGGCGAAATGCGAACCAGCCGGTGCACGCCGTGCTCGCTCTTGAGCCAGCCATAGGCGTTGTGGCCCTTGATCTGCACGGTCGCCGACTTGATGCCGGCCTCTTCACCGCCGGTCTCCTCGATCCATTCGACCTTGAGGCCGTGCTTCTCCGCCCAGCGCGTGTACATGCGCATGAGCATGTTGGCCCAGTCCTGGCTCTCGGTACCGCCGGCGCCGGCGTGCACTTCGAGGAAGCTGTCGAAGCTGTCGGCCTCACCCGAAAGCAGCGCCTCGAGCTCGCGCCGCGCCACGTCGAGCTTGAGCTTCTTGAGCGCGGATTCTCGCTTCGGCGACGGCTTTGCCGTCCTTCTCGGACTCGCCGAGCTCGATCATGGTGAGCTGGTCGTCGAGCTCGCGCTCGATACGGCCGATGGCGGTGAGCTGGTCTTCGAGCGCGGTGCGCTCCTGCATCAAGCGCTGGGCGCGCTGCTGGTCGTTCCAGAGGGTCGGGTCTTCGGCGAGCTTGTTCAGTTCGGCAAGGCGCACGCGCGCTTTGTCGAAGTCAAAGATGCCTCCTCAGCAGCCCGACCGACTGCTTGATGTCTTCGACGATTTTCTCGATTTCGGCGCGCATGGCTCACGACTCGGGTTGGCGGCACGAGCCGCAGCTTCGACATCATGTAACGATGCGCCCGCGCCCACGCAACTGCCACCGGACTCGCTTCACCGCCGCTTCGCTCCGTGACTTGACAAACGGCGCGGATGTCGCTCGTATTGCGCGCATGGGGAAAGCGATCTCCCCACGAGGCGACAGGCTGAAGAATCGCGTCCCACTGATAAAGGACGCACCATGTCGTCAATCAACACGATCTCTATCGACAAGCTCGCGCGCCTGATCGGCACGCCGCATTGCCCTGTTCTCCTCGATGTTCGCACCGAGGAGGACTTCAGCGCCGATCCCAAGCTGATTCCCGGTTCCATGCGGCGCCCGCACGCTTCGGCGTCGGATTGGGGGCAGGAACTCAACGGCCATTCCGCCATCGTGATCTGCCAGAAGGGCGCCAAGCTGAGCCAAGGCGTCGCGGCTTGGCTGCGACACGCCGGTACGCCGGCGGACGGCCTGGAATCGGGCTTCGAGGGCTGGCGCAAGGCCGGGCTTCCGCTCGTTCCGACCGGCAAAATGCCGGCGCTCGACGCGCAGGGCCGCACCGTCTGGGTGACGCGCGCCCGGCCGAAGGTCGACCGCATCGCCTGCCCCTGGCTGATCCGCCGCTTCGTCGATCCGCGCGCGGTGTTCCTGTTCGTCGCACCGTCGGAAGTCGATGGCGTGGCGGAGCGCTTCGCGGCCACGCCGTTCGACGTTGAGGGCGTGCACTGGAGCCATCGCGGCGACGCCTGCACGTTCGACGTGATGGTCGAGGAGTTCGGGCTTGCGACCGCGCCGCTCAATCGCCTCGCCGCCATCGTGCGGGGAGCCGATACCGGCCGTTTCGAGGCTGCGCCACAGGCGGCCGGCCTCCTCGCCGCGTCGCTTGGACTGTCGCGCATGTTCTCCGACGATCTCGCGCAGCTCGAAGCCGGCATGACGCTCTACGACGCGTTCTATCGCTGGTGCAGGGACGCGACCGACGAGACGCACACCTGGCATTCGGCGCCTTCGGCCAAGAAGCCCGGGTTGTAACGCGTCGGGGTGTGACGCATCTAGGCGTGGCGGCAACGCCGCCCCGCCTTCCCGGCGCGACCGGTTTTCCTCCTTTGCTCTTGGACCTTGCGTCTCAGCGCCGCTGACGCGCGCGCAGGCACCAACGGCGAAGGCGGCCGCGCCGCAGCGCCGCTTACCCCAACTCAACTCCATGAATTGAAGAAAGACATCACATGTACCGACATCGCCTATCGACCTTGCTCGCCACCGGCATCGTCCTGCTGACCGCAATCCCGTCCCTCGGCGGGCCGATCTGCAGACCTCATCTCGCGGTCAAAGACGTTCGGCTGTCCCCGTTGCAGAATTTGCAACGGACATGGACGGCCGCGCTGACCGTCGATGCCTCGCACTGCACCGCCTTCTCGGGCCCCTTCGACATCCACTTCGTGCGGGAAAAGGAAAACGCTCCGGAGCTTGAATTCAGCGAGTCATTCACGTGGCAGGCCGGAGAACTCGGCGCCGGGCAAATCGAAGTTTCGGTCAGCCTGTGGATCGACGAAGCCGTGCACGACTACCGGGTCTACGCCGCGCCGTGCGCGTGTCGCGATTGAAGGGAGGAGAAGAGCCAATGTCGCAACCCGCGTGCCGCACGAAACAATCATGGCGGCGAACGAATTCGGAGGGATTCTCCATGTCTGAGCCGACATCTCGTCTCGGCCGCATCGCTATCCTTTGGCGGGGCGATGAAGCGGCGCGCCGCAGTGTCACGCCGGAGACTCAGCCGGTTCAAAGCCGTCTTCGCGGCGCTCGCCAATGTCGGCGTCGATGCGGAACCGGTGATCTACGAGGACGATGTCCTCGACGCCGTGCGCGCACAGCTCGTCACGTTCGATGGCGTGCTGGTCTGGGTGAACCCGATTCACGAGGGGCGCAATCGCGCCAATCTCGACGCGCTGCTGCGCGAGGTCGCGTTGCGCGGCGTCTGGGTGAGCGCCCATCCCGATGTGATCCTCAAGATGGGCACCAAGGAGGTGCTCCACCGTACTCGCACGATGAGCTGGGGCTGCGACACGGCCCTCTATCGAACGGCTGAGGCGATGCGCGCCGAACTGCCGGCACGGCTCGACGTTGGCCCACGCGTGATCAAGCGTAACCGCGGCAACGGCGGCCAGGGCGTCTGGAAGGTCGAGACGCTGGCCGGCCCGCGCAATCGGCCGATAGTTCGCGTGCTGGATGCCACCAGGGACACATCGGAGGAACTGACGCTAGACGAGTTTTTCGAACGGTGCGCTGAGTACTTTGAAGACGGCTGCGTCATCGATCAGCCGTTCCAGACGCGCCTGCGCGAAGGCGTAGTACGCTGCTACATGGCGGGCGATCGCTGTGCTGGCTTCGGCTATCAGAAGGTCAAGGCGCTGGTCGACTCACCGGCCGAGCGTGCCGAGGCTGGACCGCGGCTCTACGCCTCCAACGCCGATCCTCGTTTTCAGCGCTTGCGCCGGTTGATGGAAGACGAGTGGACGCCGAAGCTGATCTCCTTGCTGGATATCCCGCGGCGCGACCTGCCGATGATCTGGGACGCGGACTTCATGCTCGGCCCGCCCGGCCCCGATGGGACCGACAGCTACGTGCTCGGCGAGATTAATGTCAGCTCGGTGTTCCCGATCCCCGACGAGGCGCCGGGAGAGATCGCCCGCCGAGTTGTCGATCGGCTACGGTCGTAGCCCTGAATAGTCCGAACAGCGAAGCCGATGGTTGGGCCCGGAGCGAGCAGGGAATGGTGTACCAAGGCGACTATAATCTCGTGTCCACCGTGCGACGCTCGACAGGCTTTAGCAGCGGAAAATTGATCCTACCCTCGCTTGACAACAGTGATGCTACGGGGCTTCTTCGTGCGTATGGGGAAGCGATCTCCCCACGAGGCGACATGCCGAAGAATCGCGTCCGTCTTCACTTCACGGGCGCATCATGTCGACCATCAACTCCACGACTTCTGACCCGCTGACTCCCATGAACGCTCGAACTGCGCCGACCGACCGCGCGCTGCCGACGTTCGCCGAAGCGTTCCGCGTCTGGCTCAAGGTGGCCGCGCTGAGCTTCGGCGGACCGGCCGGCCAGATCGCGGTCATGCATCGCATTCTGGTCGAGGAGAAGCGCTGGATTTCGGAGAACCGGTTTCTGCATGCGCTCAACTACTGCATGCTGCTGCCGGGACCCGAAGCGCAGCAGCTTGCGACCTATATCGGCTGGCTGATGCACCGCACGGCCGGCGGCCTCATGGCGGGCGGGCTCTTCATTCTGCCCGGCATGATCGCCATCATGGCGTTGAGCTACGTCTATGCCGGCTACGGCAACGTGCCGGTGGTCGCCGCGCTGTTCTTCGGCCTCAAGGCCGCGGTGCTGGCGGTCGTGCTGGAGGCGGTGTTCCGCGTCGGCAAGCGCGCGCTGAAGAACAACGCGATGATCGCGCTCGCAGCCGCCGCCTTCATTGCGATCTACTTTTTCAACGTGCCGTTCCCGATCATCATCCTCGGCGCGGCGCTGATCGGCTTCTTCGGCACGCGCTCGGGCGCTGCGGCGTTTCAAGTGAGTTCCGGCCATGGCAGCGCCAAAGACGACGTGAGCGACGCCGACAGCCTGCTCGGCGAGGACGTGCCCGAGCACACCAGGCCCAACGCGCGGCGCGCGCTCGCGGTGGCGGCGGTCTGGCTCGCGCTCTGGCTGGTGCCGGTGATCGCACTCCTGGTGACACTCGGCGGCGGCAACGTCTTCAGCCAGATCGCGGTGTTCTTCAGCAAGATGGCGCTGGTGACGTTCGGCGGCGCCTACGCGGTGCTCGCCTATGTGGCGCAGCAGGCGGTGGAGAACTATCACTGGCTCAAGCCCGGCGAGATGCTCGACGGCCTCGGCATGGCGGAAACCACGCCGGGCCCGCTGATCATGGTGCTGCAGTTCGTGGGCTTCATGGCGGCTTTTCGCGATTCCGGGTCCCTTTCGCCGATGCTCGCCGGCACGCTCGGCGGATTGCTCGCGACCTGGGTCACGTTCACGCCCTGCTTCCTCTGGATTTTTCTCGGCGCGCCCTTCATCGAGGTGCTGCGCGGCAACAAGGCGCTCAACGGCGCGCTCTCGGCGATCACCGCGGCGGTGGTCGGTATCATCCTCAATCTCGCGATCTGGTTTGCCATCCACTCGATCTTCCGCGAGGTGACGGCAGTGCGCGGCTATGGATTCTCGTTCGACGCGCCGGTGCTTTCTAGCGCCGACCCCTGGGCCTTGGCGCTGTCCGCCGCCGCCATCGTCGCGATCTTCCGCTTCAAGACCGGCATGCTGTGGACGCTCGCGGCCTGCTCGGCGGCCGGCATCGTGCTTTATCTGCTCGGCCTCAGGTGACGGCCGCAGTCGCGCAATGGACGATGCCGTCATTCACTACGGGGCGTTTCTGCTGGCGACCTTTACGGGGGCCGTCGTCTCCGGCCTTGCCGGATTTGCTTTCGCTCCAATCATCGCATCGATCTGGCTGCACATCCTCACTCCGGTCGAAACCGTAACGCTGATCGCCGCCTTCGGCCTGATCGTGCAGGGCGCCGGGTCCTGGCGGGTTCGTCATGCGCTGGACTGGCGGCGGCTTGCGCCATTCCTGATCGGAGCCGCCGGCGGCATCCCGCTCGGCATCGCCATCCTGCAGTGGGCCGATGTGCGGCATGTGAAGACCGCGGTCGGCGCGTTTCTGGTGCTGTTCGCCGCCTATAGCCTGTTGCGGCCTTCGCTCGCGCCGGTCCAGACCGGAGGAAAGGCGCTCGACGGCGCGGTGGGATTTGTCAACGGCGTGCTCGCGGGCATTGCCGGTATCCCGGGCATTCTGGTGGTGATGTGGGCGACCTTGCGCCGCTGGCCGAACGACGTGCAACGCGCGGTGTTTCAGCCACTGGCACTGGCGAGCTTCGCGATCATTACGGTTCTGCTGGGCGCGAGCGGGACGATCACCACACGCACCATCAAGCTGTTCTTCCTTGGCCTGCCAATCCTGCTGGCCGGGACTTGGCTCGGACTAAGACTCTACGGCCGGCTCGATCAGGACAACTTCCGCCGCATCGTGCTGGCGCTGCTGGCGCTCTCCGGATTGCTGCTGGTCATTCCACCTTTGCGGTCGTAAGGCTCTCGGATCACTCCCTTGTCTGATGACAACACGACAGGCGCAGGTCCGCACATGCCCGACGAATCTCTCCGCGAACGCTTGGTCGGCACCTGGAAGCTCGTGTCCGCTACGCGCGAGGACGTCGCGACCGGCGCCAAGAGCGATTTCCTCGGCGCCGATCCCGTGGGCTTCATCAGCTATTCGGCCGACGGCCGCATGATCGTGCTCAATGTCGGCGGTGGGCGGCCGAAGCCCCAAGGTACTCACCCGACGGCGGCGGAAGCCGAGACGTTGTTCCGCAGCATGACGAGTTATGCCGGCAGCTACACCATCGACGGCAACGTGATTACGCACCACGTCGACATCTCATGGAACGAAGCCTGGACCGGCAGCGAGCAGAAGCGCGTCGCGCGCTTCGCGGGCGAGCGCGCCTATCTCTCGACCTTGCCCTCGATCGATCCGATCACCGGCACGATGACGGTGCGTACGATGGAATGGGAGAAGGTGGGGTAGCGACAGGCCCGTGACGATCGGCTGAAACGTCGATGCCCGGCACTAGGCCGGGCATGACGATAGTTCAAATTCAACCAATTCGGCCTAGTACAGCCCGCCGGTACCGGTGCGCGATCGCACCATGTTGTCGGCCTCGGGCGAGACCATGAGCGGACGGCCTTCGGCGTCGGTGACGCCGATCACCGAGTAGCCGTCGGGCGGCGCGGTGCCGGGCTTGAAGGCTTCCAGGATCACGCGCTGATCGCCGGGGCCGGCGCGCATGCCGGTCTTCGGATCGATGCGGATGAGCTTGATGCCGGCCGGCACGCGGAACGGCACCGCCGGCTTGTCGGCGAGCGCGACCTTCAAGAAATCGCGCACGATCGGCGCGGCGATCAGGCCGCCGGTCGCGCCCTTGCCCATGTGGCGCGGCTTGTCGTAGCCGAGATAGACGCCGACCACGAGGTCGGGCGAGAAGCCGATGAACCAGGCATCCTTTTCGTCGTTGGTGGTGCCGGTCTTGCCGGCGATCGGCTTGCCGACCTCCTTCACCACCGTCGCGGTGCCGCGCTGGACCACGCCTTCCATCATCGAGGTGATCTGGTAGGCGGTCATCTGATCGATCACGCGCTCGCGCTTGTCGACCAGCGACGGCTCGTTCTGGTTTTCCCATTTCTGCGCGTCGCAGCCGCGGCATTCGCGCTGGTCGTGGCGGTAGATGGTCTTGCCGTAGCGGTCCTGGATGCGGTCGATCAGCGTCGGCTGCACCTTCTTGCCGCCGTTGTCGAGCATCGCGTAGGCGCCGACCATCTTGAGCAGCGTGGTCTCGCCGGCACCGAGCGAGAACGAAAGATAGGGCGGCAG
This sequence comes from uncultured Alphaproteobacteria bacterium, assembly GCA_963763365.1. Classification (GTDB taxonomy): domain Bacteria; phylum Pseudomonadota; class Alphaproteobacteria; order Rhizobiales; family Xanthobacteraceae; genus VAZQ01. The sequence continues at coordinate 207,944 of CAVXOE010000017.1, forward strand.
GCTGTCGTAGATGCCGAAGCGCTTGGCGTATTCGCCGATCAGCGGCATGCCGATGTCCTGCGCGAGCCGCACCGTCATCACGTTGCGCGACTGCTCGATGCCGAAGCGCAAGCGTCGAGGGCCCGTAGAACTTGCGGGTGTAGTTTTCCGGCGCCCAGATGCCGGAGCCGGTGTCGACTTCGAGCGGCGCGTCGAGCACGACGGTCGACGGCGTATAGCCGTTGTCGAGCGCGGCGGCGTAGACCAGCGGCTTGAACGAGGAGCCGGGCTGGCGCAGCGCCTGCGTGGCGCGGTTGAACTGGCTCTGGTCGTAGGAGAAGCCGCCGACCATCGCGAGCACGCGCCCGGTCGTCGGGTCCATCGCGACCATCGCGCCGGAGACTTCGGGCACCTGGTGCAGGCGGAACTGGCCGTCCTTGCCTTCCAGTCGCCTCGACATAGATGACGTCGCCGACCTCCAGCACCTGCGAGACCTTGGCCGGCGTCTTGCCGCGCATGGTGCCGGTCGCGAACTTCGCCCACTTCACGCCTTCGAGCGGGATCGTGCCGGTCTCGCGCGCCTTGGAGACCGCGCCACCCGGATCGCGCGCCGGCTGGAAGCCGATGCGGGCGGCGGTATCGCCGGTTTCGAGCACCACGGCGAGCCGCCAGGGTGCGATGTCGGACAGCGCCTTGACCTCGGCGAGCTTGACGCCCCACTCGCTGGTCATGTCGAGCTTGCTCACCGGACCGCGATAGCCCTGCTGCTCGTCGAAGCGCACGAAGCCCTCGGTGAGCGTCTTGCGCGCCAGCACCTGCAGCTTCGGATCGAGCGTGGTGCGCACCGACAGGCCGCCCTCGTAGAGCTTCTTCTCGGTGTAGTTGTCGTTGATGTAGCGGCGGACTTCCTCGGCGAAATATTCCGCCGCGAAGATGTGCGCGCCGGTCGGCCGCGGCGTGACCTTGAGCGGCTCCTTGCGGGATTTCTCCGCGTCCTGCGCGGTGATGTAGTGGTCCTCCAGCATGCGGTCGATGACGTAGTTGCGGCGCTCGATGGCGCGCTCGCGCTGGCGGAACGGATGGTAGTTGTTGGGTCCCTTCGGCAGCGCCGCGAGATAGGCGGCTTCCGCCACCGACAGCTCGTGCACCGACTTGTCGAAATAGAGCAGCGAGGCGGCGGCGACGCCGTAGGCGCCCATGCCGAGATAGATTTCGTTGAGATAGAGCTCGAGGATGCGCTCCTTCGAGAAGGTGCGCTCGATCTTCATCGCCAGCAGCGCCTCCTTGACCTTGCGGGTCATGGAGAGCTCGTTGGTCAACAGGAAGTTCTTGGCGACCTGCTGGGTGATGGTGGAGGCGCCCTGCGGACGGCGGCCGGAGCCGTAGTTCTGGACGGCGGCGGACACCGCGCGCGCGATGCCGGTGAAGTCGATGCCGCCGTGCTCGTAGAAGTTCTTGTCCTCGGCCGCGATGAAGGCGTTGAGGACGAGCTTGGGAATCGCCTGGATCGGCGTATAGAGCCGGCGCTCGCGCGCATATTCGGCCAGCAGTGCGCCGTCGGAGGCGTGCACCCGCGTCATCACCGCGGGCTCGTAGTCCTGCAACTGGTTGTAGTCGGGCAGGCTCTGCGAATAGTGCCAGAGCATGCCGGCCGCGCCCGCGATGGCGACGACGAAGACGATGGTTCCGGCGGTGAACAGAAATCCGAAAAAGCGCAGCAGCAATCTCATCGCTGTCATTCCCCCAGCGCCCGACCGCACCGATCTTCGGCGCGATCTGCGCTCAAATCATGACTCCCGCGGACCGTACACAGCCGCGCGTAAGTGCCGATTCTGACAGGTATTTCCCACGCCACCCCCGCCCCGAACGGGTTGTCGCGCTTAACTCGCCCGGTTTTATGTTGAAACTGAGGCCAGTGCGGCGGATTTGACGCTCCTACCAGCATTGCCGCTGGTCCTTCGTAGGAGCGTCAAATCCAAAGCCGCACTGGAAACATAAAGTTGCTGGTGTCCTTCGATTCCGAAGTTCGCGACCGGGGGTGCCGCAGAATGAAGCGAACTTCGGAATCGGGACACCAGCGTAGTGCCTGCCTCAATTGTGGCCGCGCGCCAGGCGGGTGGTGAAAAAGGCGTCGATCGCCTGCACGACCGCGTCCGCCGCGCGCCCGCGCCATGTCTCGGACGTGAGCGCCTTGACGTCGTCCTTGTTGGTCACGAACCCGAGCTCGACCAGGACCGAGGGCATGTCCGGCGCCTTGAGCACGCGGAAGCCGGCCGATTTCATCGGATTTTGGTGCAGCTTGGCGGCAGCCTTCATCTCGGTGATGAGGGTACGGGCAAATTGCACCGAGAAGGTCTTGGTCTCACGCTTGGCGAGGTCGATCAGGATGTCGGCCACGTCGGCCGGCTCGGAGGAGAGATCGAGCCCGGCGATCACGTCGGCGCGGTTCTCGGCCTCGGCGAGTCGCGCGGCGGCCGGATCGGATGCGCGTTCGGACAGCGTGTAGACGGTGACGCCCTGCGCCGACGGGTCGCGCCGCACCAGCGCGTCGGCATGAATCGAGATGAACAGCGACGCCTTGTGGCTGCGCGCGATGTGCACCCGCTCATTCAGCGGGATGTAGGTGTCGTCGGAGCGCGTCATCAGCACGCGGTACTTGCCGATCTTTTCGATCTTGTCGCGCAGCGCCAGCGCGAAATCGAGCACCATCGCCTTCTCGTTCTCGCCGGAGGGCGCCCGCGTGCCGTTGTCGATGCCGCCATGCCCCGGATCGATCACGACCAGCGGCCGCGGATCGTCGCCGGCCTTGTTGTCTGCCTTGCCGTTCGCCTTGCCGTCGTCACGCTCGGAGCGGCTGATCGGCGCGTCGGGCGGGCGGTTGTTGAGCGCGGTGGTGCGCATGAAGGCTTCGCGGTCGGTCGCCGCCAGTTCCAGCACCAGCCGCGCCGGCTGCTCGTTCGCAGCCTCGAGCACGAACGCCTTGTCGATGCGCGCCGGGCGGGCGAGGTCGATCACCATGCGCGAGCCGCCCTGCATCACGAGGCCGAAGCGGAACGCCTTGACCAGCCCGCGCCCGCTCTCCCCCGCCTTGGGCGGAAGCTGGAACGTGACCTGCGGCATGTCGACGACCACGCGGTAAGGATTGGCAAGCGTGAAGGCGCGGATATCGATCGTCTTGTCGAGATCGACGACGAACCGCGTCTGCGCGTCATCGCCCGCCACGCGCACCTCGCTCGCGACCGGCAGCCCGCTCACCGCGCGCGCGGATGGCGCGGCCGCGCCGGCGCGCTCAGCGGCGCCGCTGCTGCCGAACAGAACCGCGCTCAGGAGAACAGCCAAGCCCGCGCGCTGCGACATTGGCCACATTGGCGACATTGGCTTTCCGGCCCCTCCGAGCCCCTCTTTTACTCCAATAGAGGGGCGTGGTTAACCATATCTTAATCTCCGTCCGGGGTGACAATGCGGCGCCGCCATGCTGCAACCTCGGAACCCGATAGACTGATGCCATCCCGGCATTTGTTCGACCGACCGCCGCAGGGAACCTGAAGTTCGTGGCCCGTATCTTCATCTCGCATTCCAGCCGCGACCACGAGGCGGCCGGTCGCATCATCACCTGGCTGCGCTCGCAAGGCTTCGAGGAAATCTTTCTCGACATCGACAAGGATGCGGGCATCCAGCCGGGGGCGGAGTGGGAGCGCACGCTTTACCGCGAAATCTCCCGCGCGCACGCCGTCATCCTGATCGTCACCGCCCACTGGCACGCCTCGCGCTGGTGCTGGTCGGAATTCACCCAGGCGCGCGCGCTCGGCAAGGCCATCTTCCCGATCATCGAGACGCCGACCGGCGAGACGCTGGTCGCGCCCGACATCCAGCACCTCGACCTGACATTGGGCCGCGACGAGGGACTCAAGCAGCTTGCGCGCGCACTCGACGTCATCGCGCGCGAGCAGCACGATTTTCCCTGGGACCCGTCCCGTCCGCCCTACCCCGGCCTGCTGGCATTCCAGGAGGACGACGCCGCCATCTATTTCGGCCGCGACGACGACGTGCGCCGGCTGATCGAACGGCTGAACGCGCGGCGCGTACAGGGCGGCGCGCGGCTGATTACGCTCTTGGGCGCCTCCGGCTCGGGCAAATCATCGTTGCTGCGCGCGGCCGCTATCCCCCGCCTTAAGCGTGACAAGCGCAACTGGATCGTCCTGCCGCCGATGCGGCCCCGCGCGCATCCGCTCGATGAATTTGCCTCGGCACTCGCAGTGGCGCTCGGCGGCGCGCAGGACTGGCGGACGTTACGCGATCTCCTGGCCGGCGCGAGGTCAGGCGTGGCATTGAGCGACCTCGCGCGCGACCTGCGCGCGAAGGCGGGCGCGCTCGATGCGCAGATCCTGATCCCGATCGACCAGTTCGAGGAACTGTTCTCGGTCTCGCCGCCGGAGGAAGCGAACCGCCTTCTAGAGTTGCTGTCGGTGGCGCTTGCCGACGACATGCCGTTTATGGCGGTGGCGGCGCTGCGCTCCGACTTTCTCGGCCTGCTCCAACGTGCCGACAAGCTCACCGCGCCGTTCGAGGAATTCTCGCTCAGGCCGATGCCGCTCGCGCGCATCCCGGAGATCGTACAGGGCCCGGCGCAGGTCGCGGGTCTGACGGTCGAGGACGCGCTCGTCACGCGCGTCACCCACGACGCAGCGACCGAGGACGCGCTGCCGCTCCTCGCCTTCGCGCTGCGCGAGCTCTACGAACGCTACGCCCGCAAGACCAAGACCCTCACGCTCGACGACTATCAGCGGCTCGGCGACGCCGCGCTTGAATTGAGCCCGCTCGAAAACGCCGTCCGGCAGGCCGCCGACGACGTATTGCGCCAATCGCAGCCGAGCGAGGACGAGCTCAAGGCGCTGCGCGAAGCCTTCGTGCCCGCGATGGTGCGGGTGAACGACGAGGGCGAGTACGTCCGGCGTCCGGCGCTCTGGAACGACCTGCCCGCGCGCGCCCACCGCTTGCTCGACCGCCTCGTGCAGGCGCGGTTGCTCGTCGTGCGTCAGGACGGCGCCGAGAAGGCGGTCGAGGTGGCGCACGAAGCGCTCTTGCGCAAGTGGCCGAAGCTGCGGGCTTGGCTCGACGAGGAGCGCGAGTTCCTGATCGGCAAGACGCAGCTCGAACGCGCGCTGCAAGACTGGCAGCAGGCCGATGCGCCCGTGAAAAGCCAGGCGCTGCTGCAAGGGCTCGCGCTCTCGCGTGCGCGGCACTGGCTGGTCGACCATCCGGCCGCGCTGACGCAAGACGAACGCAGCTTCGTCGAAGCCAGCATCGCGCAGGCAGGCCGCGTGCAGAAGAAGGCATTCCGTCAGCGCGTCGCCATGCTGGCGAGCCTCGCCGGCATCCTGGTCATTCTCGTCGCCGGCGGCCCTTGGGCCTACGGCGTGATCAGCGAGCGACAGTTGATCGACCGCGAAGCGGCGCGCACCGACATCCGCGGGCAGATCATGTCCTACGCCACGGCCGTGGTGGGCGGCACAGCCGAAGACCAAGCGCCAGGTGAGATGACCTCGCCCTACACGACGCCGTTGGTGAAACGCCTGCGACAGCGGAACAAGAGCCTGGTCGAGGCACTCGCGGACGTCCATCAGGATGTCATACGGATAGCACGTGGAGTGCAGCGGCCGTTCTTATCGACCAGCATGAATGGTCCAATCTACCTGTGGCAGCAGCCCGCGAGCCGCGCCAAGCGCGCCGTGATCGTCTCGATCGACAACACCGGTTGGTCGCGCGAGAACGTCCTCATTGGGCCGAAGCATGATGCCGCGGCGGTCGCCGCCATGCTGCGCGAGGCCGGATTCAAGGACGAAGAAATTGTCACGCTTCACAACGTGCCCAAGCCGAAGATCGTCGAGGCGCTGTACGACGCCGTGGCGAACTTCCGGGCGAAAAAAACTTCAGGGTGGCGGCAAGGCCGCTCGCCGGCCATTCCAATCGCACTGGAGGTCGTGCGCGAGCCGCCGGCCAACACCCTTCTGTTCTTCTTCTTCTCCGGGCACGGCCTCACCGTCGACAACCAGACCTACATCCTGCCCCAGCTTCAGGGCAGCCCGATGAGCAGCGTCGCGGAGGTTCAGGCCGTCGCCATCAACGTCCAGGCCCTGACCGACTACGCATCGGCCAATTCGGCCGCCTCCGTCGTCATTCTGGACACCCATTTCCCGGAATATCAGCCGCAACCCCTTCCTCCGTCAGGAGTTCCGGCCCGGTAGGGCCGCTCCTGCACCACCTGGGCGGCGCCCCCACTGCCCTTGCCATCGCCCACGACCGGCCCTATTAAGAGTCTGCTGACGATTGATTAGTTCCGGTTGTACCGCGTTTGGACATCCGGCCGCCCTCGTTAGGAGCGCTTCCCTGTAACGGGAGGGCGTTTCGGGGGCACAAGGTCCGCGGCGGTCCGCTTCGTGCGGCGTCGAGGCCCCCATCCGGCCGATGTTCCTGTGGACGACAACCGGTGTCGTGGTGGCACCTGCCTTCCATGACCGTGCGGCGGCATACTCTGAGGCTTGAGCCGTTCCCGAGTCGAAGATCGTCAGTCGAAGAGCAACCGCGATTGCGCTCAAGCGCTGTCGCCCCGGGCCGAGGGTTCATGTCAGAACCACGCGTCGAGAGAAGTTTTCATCGCTGCAACATCGCGTCGCGAGACGACGCTCGTTTCACGTCCACGTCCGGCGCAGGTCCGGCCGTCTGCGATGTGCTGCCCTCTCACGTGTTGAAGGCTCATCCGTTCCACAACAGTCAGGCAGGTCGCCCGTCGCGCCGCCTTGCGCCGCCATCATGGCGGCGAGGGGCGGCCGCGCGTCGGCCTGCCGTCATGAGATTGGTCAATGCCCAACAAGATGCTTATCGATGCGACCCATCCGGAAGAGACCCGGGTGGTGGTTCTGCGCGGCAACCGCGTGGAAGAATTCGACTTCGAATCGGCGAACCGCAAACAGCTTCGCGGTAACATCTATCTCGCCAAGGTCACGCGTGTAGAGCCGTCGCTGCAAGCGGCCTTCGTCGATTATGGCGGCAATCGCCACGGCTTCCTGGCGTTCAGCGAAATTCATCCCGACTACTACCAGATCCCGGTCGCCGACCGGCAGGCGCTGATCGCCGAGGAAGAACGCGAGCAGCGCGCGGCCGACGTCGAGGCCGACCACCGCGCCGGCCGCGGGCGGCATCAAGGGCGCCGTGAACGCTCGGCACGCCGTCCGCGCGACGAGGTCAAGAGCCATCCGGTCGAAACGCCGGACGAGCACAGCGGCGGTCACGGCGACGACGAACGCGGTGGCGAAGACTTCGGCGTCATGGCTGCGGGCGGCGAGCAGATGCTGCCGGTCGGCGGCGCGAACGACGAAGCCGCCCACGCCGATCACCCCGCAGACGCGAGCCACTCCCCCGAGAGCCACTCCGCGGAGAGCGGCGCGGGCGAATCGGCCGAGCATACCGCGAGCCACGAGCCGCCCATGGCGGCCGCGGCAACGCAAACGCCGATCGAGCTGACGAGCCTCGGCGCGAGCAGCTCCGCCGAGCCGATCCCCACCGCCGGCGAACCGTTGCACATGGAGATCGGCGGCGGCGCGGCTGCCAATCTCAATGAATCGCAGGAGACGGATGACGCGGTCACCACCGTTCCGTCCGAGGACGTTGTCGCCACCGAGCCGTCCGAAGCGCATGGCGGCGAAGGCAACGGCCACAACGTCACCGAGGTCAACGGCAACGATGCCGAGGGCGAAGAAGAAGTCATCGAATCGGTCGGCGGCGCCGACGCGATGGAGGAAGTTCCGGAGCGCACCTATCGCTCGCGCCGGCAGTACAAGATCCAGGAGGTCATCAAGCGCCGGCAGGTGATGCTGGTGCAGGTGGTGAAGGAGGAGCGCGGCACCAAGGGCGCGGCGCTCACGACCTATCTCTCGCTCGCGGGACGCTATTCGGTGCTCATGCCCAACACCGCGCGCGGCGGCGGCATCAGCCGCAAGATCACCGCCGCGGAGGACCGCCGCAAGCTCAAGGAGATCGCGCAGGAACTCGAAGTGCCCGAGGGCATGGGCGTGATCCTGCGCACCGCCGGCGCCGCGCGCACCAAGACCGAGGTGAAGCGCGACTTCGAATACCTGCTGCGGCTGTGGGAGACGGTCCGCGACCTCACGCTGAAATCCACCGCGCCGACCCTCGTCTACGAGGAAGGCTCGCTGGTGAAGCGTTCGATCCGCGACCTCTACAACAAGGACATCGACGAAGTCATCGTCGCGGGCCAGGAGAGTTACAACGACGCCAAGGACTTCATGCGCATGCTCATGCCGAGCCATGCGAAGAACGTGAAGCGCTACGCCGACACGCTGCCGGTCTTCACCCGCTTCGGCATCGAGAGCCAGCTCGACGCCATGTTCCAGCCGGTGATGCAGCTTCGCTCCGGCGGCTACATCGTGATCAACCAGACCGAGGCGCTGGTCGCGATCGACGTCAACTCGGGCCGCGCGACGCGCGAGCATCACATCGAGGACACCGCGCTCAAGACCAATATGGAAGCAGCCGAGGAAATCGCCCGCCAACTCAGGCTGCGCGACCTCGCCGGGCTGATCGTCATCGACTTCATCGACATGGACGAGAAGCGCAACAACCGTTCGGTCGAGCGCCGGCTCAAGGAATGCCTGCGCCACGACCGCGCGCGCATTCAGGTCGGACACATCTCGCATTTCGGGCTGCTGGAGATGTCTCGCCAGCGTATCCGTTCGAGCGTGCTGGAAAGTTCGACCGAGAAGTGCCCGCATTGCGGCGGCACCGGCCACATGCGCTCGGTGTCGTCGGTCGCATTGCAGTTGCTGCGCGCGATCGACGAGATGCTGCTGAAGGGCGCAACCCATAATCTCATCGTGCGCACCCGCACGGAGATCGCGCTCTACCTGCTCAACCACAAGCGCGCCCACCTGCGCTCGCTTGAGGAGCGCTTCCACATCGCCATCATGGTCAATGCCGACGCGACCATCGGCGGGCAAGTGTCCTTCCTCATCGAGAAGGGCGAGCAGGTGCACAGCCTCGAACAGGCCAAGGCGCTGGCGATGCAGTCGCCGGTCGTGGTCGAAGCCGAGGCGGAGGAAGAAGAGTTCGTCGAGTACGAAGCCGAGGAAGAGCAGGAAGCGCCAGAAGAGGCCAAGACCGAGGGCGACGCGTTCGAGCCCGAAAGCGAGATGGCGGCGGCTCCCGCGGAGGAGCAGCCGGAAGCCGAAAACGGCCAGGGCCGCGGCAAGCGACGGCGGCGGCGCGGACGCCGCGGCGGCGAACACCGCGAGGAAGGAACGCCGGTTGCGCGCGAGGCCTCGTCTGAACATCCCACCGTCCCGCGCGAGGATGACGAGGAAGGCGCCGCGGAACTGGAGACGGAAGCCGTCGAAGGCATCGCCGGACCGTCCGACGTGACAGCGGACAGCAACGGTGACGGCGAGCGGCGAAGACGGCGACGCGGCCGCCGTGGCGGCCGGCGCAATCGCCGTGACCGCGACACCGACACGACGGTCGCAACCGAGAACGGCCACGCCGAGGAAGCCGAGCCCGCGGTTGCCGCAGCCGAGTTCCATGCGGAGCCCGTCAGCGAGCCGGACCACCACGAGGCCCCGCCTCCGCTCCCGCGCGAGCACGTCGTCGAACGGCGAGAGGAAATGCAGGCTGAACCCATCCTGGCGGCCCCTCCGCCTCCGCCAGCACCCGCGCCGGAATCGCCGCGCCGTCGCTCGACCGTGCGCGAGCCGGCGCCCATCGCTCTCTCCGGCGAGGCGACCATCTCGGCGCCGGTACCGCCTCCCTCCTTGATGCCACCGCCGGAGCCGGTGGTGCTGAGCGAGAGCACGCAGAGCGATCGGCCGCGCCGGTCCGGCTGGTGGGCGAAACGCGCCCTGGGCAAGGACTGAGCCTCCTGCCCGGCGGCTTTGCTGGCCGGAGGGCCTGACGGAATTCCCGCGGCGGGAGCCGGCCGATGAAAAGCAGCTGGGTCGAGGCCGACGCGCGGGCCACCGTCGAGCGCTATGCCGAGCAAGGCATCGGCCGCGACCTGGCGCTGCGCGTCTACAGCACGCGACTGCTCGGCCGCGATCCGAAGCTCGTGCTGCACGGCGGCGGCAACACGTCAGTGAAGACGATCATGCCCGACCTTCTCGGCGAGGAGGTCGAGGCGCTGTGCATCAAGGGCTCGGGTGCCGACATGGCGGCAATCGAGCCGCAAGGCATGCCGGCGCTGCGGCTCGATCGTCTGCGCAAGCTGCGCGCACGTGCATCGCTCGGCGACGCGGACATGCTGCGCATCCAGCGCGAGACGCTGCTCGACCCGTCGTCGCCCAACCCCTCGGTCGAGACGCTGCTGCACGCCTTCCTGCCGCACAAATTCGTCGACCACACGCATGCCAGCGCGATCCTCGGCCTCTCCGACCAGCCGGACGGCGCGGCGATCTGCGCCGACCTGTTCAACGGAAAAGTCGGCGTCGTGCCCTACGTCATGCCGGGCTTCGGGCTCGCGAAACGCGCGGCCACGGTCTACGACGCCGCGCCCGCGGTCGAGGGGCTGATCCTCGACAAGCACGGCCTCTTCACCTTCGGCGCCGACGCGCGCGAGAGCTACGAGCGCACCATCGCGCTGGTCACTCGCGCCGAAGAGCGGCTGCGGACCGGCCGCCGGGCGGTGTTCGCGACCGCGCACACGCCGCAGCAGATCGCGCCGGCGAACGACGTCGCGCCCATTGTGCGCGGCGCCTGCGCCCTGCGGGACGACAAGGTCGAAGGCGCGTGGCGGCGGTCGGTCCTCGAATTCCGCGCGAGCGATGCAGTCGTCAACTTCGTCAACGGCGCGGAGCTGCATCGCTACAGCCAGGCCGGCGTCGTCACACCCGACCATGTCATCCGCACCAAGGGCTGGCCGCTGATCGTGCCGGCGCCGGCGGCCGGCAGGCTCGCGGATTTCCGCGCGGCGGCGCGGCAAGCGGTGGCGGACTACGTCGCGCACTACGAAGACTATTTCACCCGCCATAACGTTCGCGTGGGTGGCGGCAAGCGTGCCGCCGACCCGCTGCCGCGCGTCGTCCTGGTGCCGGGATTGGGGCTGTTCGGCCTCGGCCGCTCGCTCAAGGACGCGCGCATCGCCGCCGACGTGGCCGAAAGCGCGATCGACGTCATCACCGATGCCGAGGCCATCGGACGATTTCAGTCGATCACCGAAGCCGACATGTTCGACATGGAATACTGGCCGCTCGAACGCGCAAAGCTCGGCGCGGCAGCGGACTCGCCGCTCGCCGGCCAAGTCGCGGTCATCACGGGCGCCGGAGGCGCGATCGGGGCCGCGACCGCGCGCGCTTTCGCGGCGGCGGGCGCCGAGGTCGCGCTGCTCGATGTGAATTTGTCCGCGGCGATCGAGCAGGCCAAGAAAATCGGCGCCGGGGCAATTCCGGTCAAATGCGACGTAACCGATGCGGCCTCGGTCAAGGTCGCTTTCGAACAGGTGGTGACGACATTCGGCGGCGTCGACATCGCGGTGTCGAATGCCGGAGCCGCCTGGCAAGGCCGCATCGGCGAGGTCGACGAGGCCGTGCTGCGCCAGAGCTTCGAACTCAATTTCTACGGCCACCAACGTGTCGCGCAGGCCGCGGTGAAGATCATGCTGGCGCAGGGAACCGGCGGCTGCCTCCTGTTCAACGTGTCGAAGCAGGCGGTCAATCCCGGGCCGAATTTCGGCCCCTACGGGCTGCCGAAGGCCGCGACCTTCCTGCTGATGCGGCAGTACGCGCTCGACTATGGCGCGGACGGCATCCGTTCGAACGCGGTCAACGCCGACCGCATCCGCTCGGGGTTGCTGACCGACGACTTCATCGCCGCACGCTCCAAGGCGCGCGGCGTGAGCGAGAGGGACTACATGAGCGGCAACCTGCTCGGCCGCGAAGTGACCGCCGACCGACGTGGCGCAGGCCTTCCTGCACCAGGCGCTGGAGCTCAAAACCACCGGCGACGTCACCACCGTGGACGGCGGCAACATCGCCGCCGCGTTGCGGTAGATTGTCGGCCGCACGACGGTCGCGGCCAACCATTCGACTGGGGGAGGAAAATGCCGGAAGCCGATAAAGAAGGCGAGCGCTATCAGGCCGACAAGCCGCAGGCGGCGCCGGGGTTCTTCCTCAAGGGCGCGCACCAGCTCGACTGGGGGATGAAGAACCGGCTCGCGCGCACGTTCAATCCTGCGAGCGGCCGCACCGTGATGCTGGCGATCGACCACGGCTACTTCCAGGGCCCGACCACCGGGCTCGAACGCATCGATCTGTCGATCCTGCCGCTGCTCCCCTCCTGCGATGCGCTATTCTGCACGCGCGGCATCCTGCGCAGCGTCATCCCCGCCGAGTCGCAGAAGCCGATGGTGCTGCGCGCCAGCGGCGGGCCGAGCATCCTGAAGGAACTCTCCGACGAGCAGATCGCCATGGACATGGAGGACGCGCTGCGCCTCAACGCGGCGGGCGTCGGCATCCAGGTTTTCATCGGCGGCGAGCACGAGACGCGCTCAATCCACAACATGACGAAGCTCGTGGACGCGGGGCTGCGCTACGGCATGCCGGTCATGGGCGTGACCGCGGTCGGCACCAACATGGTGCGCGACGCAAAATACTTTCGTCTCGCCTGCCGGATCATCGCCGAGCTCGGCGCGCAATACGTCAAGACCTACTACGTGGCGGAGGGCTTCGAGACCGTCACCGCCTCCTGCCCGGTGCCGATCGTGATGGCGGGCGGCAAGAAGCTTCCCGAACTCGACGCGCTCACGATGGCGTACAACGCCGTGCAGCAAGGCGCCGCCGGCGTCGACATGGGGCGCAACATCTTCCAGTCGGACGCACCCAAGGCGATGATCGCGGCCGTGCACGCGGTGGTGCACCAGGGCATGAAACCGAAGGACGCGCTCGATCTTTACAACTCGCTCAAGGGCAAGGGCTGAGCGACACTCCCTCTACGTCATGGCCGGGCACAGCCGTCCGAAGGACGGCGTCGCTTTGCTCCGCCTATGTCCCGGCCATCCACGTCTTGAACGCGACGAAGGAAGACGTAGATGCCCGGCACAAGGCCGGGCATGACGAACTGCTCAATCGCTCGCCAAAATCACGTTCTTCAAGATCGGATAGATCTGGTTCTCCCAGCGCTTGCCGGAGAACACGCCGTAGTGGCCGACGCCGGCCTGCATGTGGTGGCGCTTGAGATAGGGCCGCAGGCTCTTGCACAGGTCGTGGGCCGCCACGGTCTGGCCGACGGCGCAGATGTCGTCGCGTTCGCCCTCGACGGTGAGCAGCATGGTCTTGCGGATGGCGCGCGGCTCGATCTTGCTGCCACCCCATTCGAGCGTGCCAGTCGGCAGCCGGTGCTCCTGGAACACGTAACGGACGGTCTCCAGGTAGAATTCCGCGGTTAGATCGAGCACCGCGAAATACTCGTCGTAAAAGTCCTTGGTGACCGCCGCCTTCTCGTGCTCGCCCTTGGCGATGTTGTCGTAAAGCTCGCGATGCGCCCGCATGTGCCGCTCGATGTTCATGCTCATGAAGGCGGCGAGCTGCACGAATCCCGGATAGACCCGCCGCGACGCGCCGGCGAACCGCGACGGGACGGTCGCAATCAGGTTCTTCTCGAACCACTCCATCGGCTTCGAGTTGGCAAGGTCGTTCACCTTGGTCGGGTTGACACGGCAGTCGATCGGCCCGGCCATCAGTGTCATGCTGCGCGGCTGCGCCGTGTTGCCGTCCTCCGCCATCACGGCGACCGCCGCCAGCACGGCGACGCAGGGCTGGCAGACCGCCACCACGTGCGCGCCCGGCCCGATCTTTTCCAGAAACCGGATGAGATGGTCGATGTAGGCATCGAAGCCGAACTTGCCGTCGCTGACGGCGACGTCGCGCACGTTGTGCCAATCGGTAATGTAGACATCGTGCTCGGGCAGGAGCGTCCGCACGGTGGCACGCAGCAGCGTGGCGAAGTGGCCGGACAAAGGGGCAACCAGCATCACGCGCGGCTGCGGGGTGTCGACATCCTTCTTGAAGTGCAGCAGCGTTCCGAACGGCGTCACATAGGCCGCTTCCTCGGTCACCGGGACCTCGCGATTGCCGACCATCGTGCTGGTGATGCGATAGGGCGGTCGGCTGTGGCTCAGGCTGGCGCGCGAAATCAGCTCGTAGGCGGCGGTCAAATTGCGCAGCACGGCGTTGTCGGTCACGCCGGCGAGCGGATATCCGATCGACCGCATGGCCATGCCGGCCAGCGACCGTACCGGCTCCATGATGTCGGAATGGGCTAGATAGGCCTGATAAAGCATACTGTCGTGCTGGCTGCGCTGCTGCGCAGCGCCCCTCATCCCCTTAATCTCAACCCGGCATCGAAAATGCTAGTGCATTTCATGCTGCGCTGCGAGATAATTATCTCGGGTTGAACAACCCGCTCTTGCCGGGGGCGCGGATCGTAGCGGGCAGCGATAGGCTGCGGCCGGCGTGTCGCGTCACATTTGGAGTGCGCGCCTTCGGCGAGGCCGAAGATGCGGCGGTAAGAGGAAGGGGAACGCTCGATGGCAAAAGCCACGCTCACCATTGCGAGCAAGAATTACGGTTCTTGGTCGCTGCGCGGATGGCTGCTCTGCAAAATGTCGGGTCTGGATTTCGAGGAACAACAGGCGGCGAGCGACGACCCCTCGACCCGGGCCGAACTGCTGCTGCTGTCGCCGTCGTTCCTGGTTCCGTGCCTTACCCATGACGGGGTCAAGATCTGGGATACGCTGGCGATCGCCGAATATCTCAGCGAGCTCATGCCCTACTCCGGACTGTTGCCGGCCGACCGGGCCGAGCGCGCACGCTGCCGCTCGATCTCGGGCGAGATGCATTCCGGCTTCAGCAACCTGCGCTCCGCCTTGCCGATGAACCTCAAGGCTCACTACCCGAACTTCAAGGTCTGGGCCGGCGCGCAGGCGGACATCGATCGCGTGATAGCGATCTGGCGGGAATGCCTCGCAGCCTCGAAGGGGCCTTACCTGTTCGGCGCCGCGCCTTGCGTGGCCGATGCGATGTTCGCACCGGTCGCGACGCGTTTTCAGACCTACGACGTGAAGCTCGATGGGGTCTGCGCGGCCTACCGCAAAACGATCATGGAGATGCCGTTCATGATCGAATGGATCGCCTCTGCGCAGACCGAGCCGGACGAGGTGGAAGAGCTCGATGTCGAGTTTTGACGGCGGCGCATAATACCACAGGCAGTTGTAAATACGTCCCCAACAGTTGCCGAAATGCCACGGCTTGGTCGCCCGAGTCGTGCTAAAGAATTTGTTAATATCCAGGGTTGGGGGTGGGGCGTGAAAAAACATCTTCTCGGTGCTTTAGCATTCGCGGCCTTCGGCGCGGCATCTGCGTCGGCTGCGGATCTCGCGGTCAAGGCTCCGGTCTATAAGGCGGCGCCCGTCCCGATCGTCGATATGTGGACCGGATTTTACGTCGGTGGCAGCGTCGGTTATGGCGCGGGCGGCTGGAACGCCAGCAGCAACCAGCGCGTCTTCAACTTCGAGAACACGACCGCCAATCCGAATGTCAAAGGCGTGACCGCGGGCCTCCAGGCCGGATACAACTGGCGCTTCGCTCCGCAATGGGTCGTCGGCATCGAGGCCGAAATCGTGGACCCCCTCAAGGCTGGCCAAGTTTGGACAGACCCTGGGCTTGGCATTCCTTGCGGTGATTGCGGCCCGCCGGCGGACTTCGTGCCGCGGCCGGGTGGCCCGGCCTCACTGGCTCACGAGTGGAAGCTGCGGTGGTTCGGCACCGTGCGCGCACGCCTCGGCGTGACGCCGGTCGAAAACTGGCTGCTCTATGTAACCGGCGGCCCTGCGGTCGGGGGAAGCCAATACTCATTCACGTTTGCGCAGCCCGGGGCCGCCGCGATCCCCGCGCCGACCAACTACGCGCTGCGCACCGATAAGACGACGTATCGGCTATTCGGTCGGCGCCGGCGCGCGAAACCAAGCTCACCGCCAACTGGTCGGTCAAATTCGAGTATCTCTATCTCGACCTCGGCAAGGTCTCGATCGACACGCTCGACATCGACGGCTTGCCGTTTCACGTCGACTACCGGCTTCGCTCTCACGTTGGCCGCATCGGCGTGAACTACAAGTTCGACTGGGGCAAGGGCGTCGTCGCGAAATACTGATCCCGCGCTGCGTCACTTGGATGGCGACCGAGGCGAACACGCTGTGATGCGTGTCGCCTTGGTACGTCTCACCCAAAGCGTCAGGCTAACCCTCCGGCAATCCCAGTTCTTCGGCCCGGCCAGGCCTTCTGCAAACTGCGCGTGTGCAGAAACCGCTGGTAAGCTGAATTGAGTGCCGTCTGGTCGGGTTGCCCTTGTCGTTTTCTCCTGACGCGGATCGTCCGTCTTGCGGCGCCCAAACCGGAAAATTGCAAATGGGTAGAATTATCTGAGTTCCGGGAACGGGATGCGACCTATGTGATTGACCAAGTATGCGCGATGAATTCACCCAAGACGGGGACGACCTCAACCCCACCGACAAGGAAGGCGATTATCGTCAGAGCGCCGCCGAAGCCGTCGACCTGGCGCACCGCGCGGCATCGACGGCCGACAAGCGACGACTGCTGGCGGTGGCGGAGGCCTGGCTTGATCTCGCCGACCGAGCGCACCGCGTAACGCGCCGGCACGTTCGCGCCGTGCGCGAGCACCCGCTCATCCGGGCAAAGCTCGGAAAGTCATTCAGGCTTACCGACTGACGTCATTTAAGCTATTGGACTGAGTACAGAATCCCACCTCGGCCCAAGCCCCCGCGGCACGCGCTTGCGGGTATCCGGCGCAGCCTGCCCGGGCCCCTGCCGCAGGCTTTGCTGCCTCCCGCATTTCGGGCTAGTATTCGCGCGGTCATTGTGTGGTCGAGGGACGTCGAATGAAAGCCTTCACGATCGTCGCCATCGTCGCAGCGCTGACGTCCCCGGTTTACGCGCAGTTCAACAACAACCCTCAGAGCTCGGGCAAGCCTGGGGCGAAGTCCGACCAGGAGAGGGCGGAAGAAGCGAAGCAGCGCAAGGTTGAAGACAAGGCGTACAAGGACTCGCTGTCGCGGATTCCCGACCGGGAGAAGGAGAAGAAGGTCGACCCGTGGGGCAACGTGCGCTGAATCCGCTGCGAAGCCGGCCCTGACGGAAGTTCCGTTATTTGCACGCCGGTGCGCCAGCGCGACTAAGGATGTTTCCTGAATTGCGGGCGAATGGCGCTGGCCGCTAACCACATCCGATGGCGACATTGATCTACCGATGCCCTGCCACCGGCATCAACGTGCAGGCATGGTTCTCGGACGACGCGTCCGAGTCCGGTGGCGATGCCTATGAGACCGTGACCTGCACGGCCTGCCGCAGCGTCCACCTCGTTAATCCGAAGACCGGAAAGGCTCTGGGCAATAGCGAGGACTGATCCGGTCCTCGCTCAACAGCTCTCGCTCAGCGCACTTGCACAGGCGGCGGCAACGGTGCCGGCCGCGAACTGTTGACTGGCGGCATCGCCGAGGCGGTCGCCGGCGGCCTGCCGCCTGGCAGCACCACTACACGCGTGCCGACCTTGACGCGGGTGTAGAGGTCTTCGACGTCCTCGTTGGTCAACCGGATGCAGCCTGACGACACGAAAGATCCGATCGTCGAGGGCTGATTGGTGCCGTGGATGCGGTAGACGGTGCTACCGAGATAGAGCGCGCGTGCCCCGAGCGGATTGCCATCGCCGCCCGCCATGAAGCGCGGCAGATAGGGCTGGCGCTCGATCATCTCTTCCGGCGGATGCCAGTCCGGCCATTCCGCCATGCGGGTAACCTTCTGGACACCGTTCCACGTGAAGCCGTCGCGCCCGACGCCGACGCCGTAGCGCAGCGCCTTGCCGTTGCCCATGACCAGATAGAGGTACGTGCTCGGCGTATCGATGATGATGGTGCCGGCCGGCTCCTTGGTGCGGTACTCGACCATCGCCCGGCGGAACTGCGGCGGAAGTTCCTTGCGCGGCCCGGTCTCCGGCCGATCTTCGGCGGGAAGTGACGCAATCACCGTGCGCGGGTCGCCGCGTACGGTTCCCGTCGTCTCGCGCCCGGGCGCAACTTGTTGGCCGGGTGACAGCGGCAGCGGCGGGCGCACGGCTTCCTGCAACTCATAGCTCGTGCCGGGTGCCGGCTCCGATTGCGCCGGATAGGGTGCGCCCCGCGGCGGCCCGACGAGGACCGGCGGCTTTGCGCTCTGGATCTCGTAGACCCCGTTCACCTGTCCGGGGGGAGCCGGTTGCGCATAACCCTGACGCGGCTCGACCGGCTCGTAGCCGGGCGGCGGCGTGACATATCCGGGCGGCGAAATGTAGCCGGGAGGCGGCGCCGGAACATAGCCGTCCATCTCCGGCGAAACCGGCGCGGCGCGGCCATAGCGCGTGCCGGGAGGCGGTCCATTGGGGTCCACATCCGACGGCGGGGCCGGCCGGGCGTAGCGCGGGTCGGCAGGCAAGGGTGCCTCATACACGCCGGGCGCAGCGTAGACTCCGGGCGGCGCCGGATAGATACCCGGGGCTGCGCGCCGCGAGGGCGCCGGATCGTAGGCCGGCATGTCGTCGTCCTCAGCCACCACGGCGGGCAGCGGAGGGCGATAGACGCCAGGCGGATAGGCGGGAGCCGGCGCCGGATAGTACTGCGCCAAGGCCGGGCTCGCAGAGCCTGCAAGCCCAATGAAAAAAACGGCAAAAGCGGTAGTTGCGCGCAACCCCATCCCCCTTCGTCCCCGACCTGGCAGACCGCTTCCCCGCAGTCGCGCCAAGTCCCTATTCGGGACATGATCTCACCCACGAACAAGGCACATTCAAGACCGATCCGAAAAATCTAGCGAGAAAAGATGACTAACGCATTGATAATTCGGCGGGGTTTCTCCCTGGGAGGGGGTTCGGCGGCGCGACTCCCCTCCCCCCGCGAGCGAAGCGAGTGGTGGGGAGGGGTAGGGGTCTCGTTCGCTTCGCTCACCTCGCCGACCCTCCCCACCGCTGCGCGGGGGGAGGGTGACCGAGAGACCGCCGCCTTCGGTTGAAAGAACTTGAAGGAGGAAAGCGCGAAGCGCCGCGTTGCTTTGCGAGGATCAGGCGCGCTTGTGCTCGCTGACGATGGGCTTCGCGTGGCGGAAGCAGTCGACCCCGCACGGAATGCCGCAATAGACCGCGATCTGAGTCATCACGGCGGCGATCTCTTTCGGCGTAAGGCCATTGGTCAGCGCGCCGCGGACATGGGTCTGGAATTCCTCCATTCGCCCGAGCGCGGCGATCATGCCGAGGTTGAGAATCGAGCGCTCGCGCGGGGTCAGCGTATTGTCGCCCCACGCCTCGCCCCAGCAGTACTGCGTGACGATGCGTTGGAAGTCGCGGTTGAAATCGTCGACGTTCTTGAGCGCGCGGTCGACATATTCCTCGCCGAGCACCTTGCGGCGCATCGTCAGGCCTTTGTCGTACATGTCCTGGTCCATGGTCATTCCTCCGGTTTGGGCTCGAGCTGAGCAAAGGCAGTAAGCAGCGTCTCGACGGCAGGCTTCGGAAACGTCGTGGCGCAAATCGCCTCGTAGGCCGCGACATTCTCGTGCGCCGCGGCGGGCGGCGAAGGCGCAGCACGGCCGAGCCGCGATGCCCGCGCCAGTTCGTACATCGCTTCCTGCTGCAAGCGCTCGGCCTCGAGTTCCACCGCCTTGATCCTGGTGCGGTAGGCCTCAGCCGTCCCCCCGCCACCAGATCGGGCGGCGATCTCAGCGCGCGGCGCACGTCGCGCAGCGGGATCACGGTGGCATTGCGCCAGGGCGCGATCCGCCGCTCCAGCGTTTCGACATCCGCTTTGGCGAGCGCTCGCCCTTCCGCCGCCTGCCAGAGCAGGAACAGCAGCAGATTGACGTCGATGCCCGCGCCATCCTGTAGCGCAATACAGGCCTCCGCGACCCGCGGCTGGCGATAGAACTTGAGCGAAAAACGCCAGAACGGCGAGCCGGCCGCTGCTGCGTCCGCGCTGCTCATGAGCGCGCACTGAGCGGCGAGACACCGAGCGACTTCGCCACCTCGTCCACCTGCTTGAGCAGTGTCGTGGACAACGGCACGCCGTTCTTTTCCCGTTCGATGCGCCGCTCGACACGCCCCTGCCCCGGCACGCGCACGTGATCGAAGCCCGGCAGCGGCCGCGACGTAGCGATGTCGTGGATGTGACGATCGATCTCCGCCTTGAACACCTCAAGCGGCAGGAAGCGTGCGACATCGAGCGCCACCACGAACTGCCCGACATTGAGCTCGCTCGCCGGCGGTGCGGCAAAGTCGTTGATGTCGCGCCCGAAATTGGCGCGGTTGAGCGGACCAGCGAGCAGCCCGATCACAAGCGAGAGGCCCGAGCCCTTGTAGCCGCCAACCGGCACGTAGGTGCCCTCGGTGATGCGGCTCGGATCGGTGATCGGCGAGCCGTCCGTGCGGCTTTGCACCCAGCCTTCCGGCATTGGGCGCTTCTCGAGCTCGTGGGTTCTGATCGCACCGTTCGAGGCAACTGACGTGGCGATGTCGAATACGACCGGCGCCTCTTTGCCGGCCGGGATCGCGACCGCGATCGGGTTGGTGCCGAGCAGCGGCTCGGCTCCGCCCCACGGCGCCATGTGCTGCACGCTCGACGACGCGCCGTAGATTCCGACCATGCCGTGCTCGACCGGAATCACCGCGTAGATCGCGCCGGCCCCGGCGTGATTGGAGCGTCGCGCACCGACCCAGCCGATCCCCGACGCGCGCGCGAGTTCGATCGCCAGGTTGGCCGCGTAGGTCATCACCACATGGCCAAGCCCCTGATCTCCATCAATGAGTGCGGTCGCGGGCGAACGTTCCAGCACCGTGATCTTCGGTTTCGGATTCATCACGCCGCGCTTGAGCTGGCGCACATAGCCGGCAAGGCGGAACACGCCATGCGCATCCGAGCCGGTCAGGTCGGCTTCCAGCATGGCGCCCGCGACGGTGGCGGCCTCGGCCGCGGGCAATCCGCAGGCCACGAAGGCGTCGGTCAAAAATGACTTGATCGCGGCACCGGACACGCGCCGGGTGGACTCGGTTTCAGTCAGCACGGTGGAAAACCTTCAGCGTTGATTCAACCCGCCGGACACGGCGAGTTTGCCGTTTCAGAGCATGAATCAATGCGGGAGGCTAGGCCCAAGCCGCGCCGGCTTGGCTGAGAGATTGGCGGACGATCAACGTCCGGTGGCGCTGGCGACCACCTTGGATTTGGCCTTGGCGGCGCGAGCGTCGGCAATCTGCACGCGGCTCGCCTTGAGGGCTTGCGCGAGCTTGCGCCAATCGCCCTTCGACTGCACGTGCGCGGGATCGTTGCCCGGCATCGGACGGTGCAGACCGTACTTCGAGCCGTTGGCATCGAGCCATTTCCAAACGCCTTCCGGCTTGTCGTCAGCCGAGGTCACGTCAACGGCGCGGCCGTGGCCGTAGCCGCCCACGCGCACGCTGCCGCCGTGCAGCGAGTTGCGCATGCTCGCCTTGAAGCCGGCCGCCAAACTCTGGCGGTAGTCGTCGCGGAACGCGCTCAGGAGCGCCCACTGCACGCCGGCGGCATCCATCGCCTTGCCGGCATGATAGAGCTGCTCTTTGAAGTCCGGATCCATGCCGCCGATCACGTAGTTGGGCATGGTTTTCCCCATTTTCTTCGCCGCCGCCGGATCCTTCCAGGTGAAGTCGCCCGAGCCGTCTTTCTTCACCGGCGCACGCTGGTAGACCTCCCACAGGTATTGATCGACGTCGTCCATCTTGTCGGGATTGCGCGCTTCCGGGCTCTTGGCGGCATTGCCGATGCTGCCGGTGACCACTCGGCCGACCGGCTCCGAGGTCGCCGACGCCAGCGAGAATGTGGCCGGACCGCTCGGCGGCGCAAAGGCGAGCGCGCCGATCCCGGTCTCCTCGCTTTTCCCGAAGATGCTCGCGACCGAATTCTTGGCCCGCACGGTCTGGACGCGGGCCGCAGGGCTCGTCGACTCGTCGACCTGGGCCTCGGCTTCGCTCTCATTCTCCGAGAAGAAAATCTGTGCCTGCTCCCAGCGCTCCTGGAAGTTCTGGCGCTGCTCCGGTGCGCGATAGACCACCGTCTCCTGCGCCATGTCCTTGGTATTGGTGTTTGTATTGACGCTGAGCACGGGCGCCAGCGACGCCTGCTGCTGCAGACGTGGCATTTGCGGCCGCGGCTTGGACCCGTAATTCACGGTGCCGAAGACGATCATCGCGGCTGTCACCGTGCTGGCGCCAATCCAGAACGGCTTGCTGTAGCGCAGCGCCGCGTTGAGTACGGTAACGACGGGATGAATCCTGGACGGCAGGTAGATTGTACCTGCCTGCGACTGAGGTCGCGTGCGGCGCAGCTGAATCGCGGCTTGTGCAATCAAGTGAAGCTTCCCCCGCAGATCGCGCTCCCAGCGACGATGGACTTGAGCCGGCACTGCGCCATGGCCTTCGCGGCAACGGCACTCGCAATTTCAAGCCAACCGATCGTTGTGCGTGATTTCCCCCGACCCCGTATGCCAATCCCCCGATCGGCGATGCTCATTCAGTCTAGGACCGAATAAGGAAAAAGATTGACCGTGCCAAAATGGCGACATTTGGCCCGCCGCGCGGCGCAAAGCGGAAATTCCACCGTTCCTTTACGGTGCCTAAACTGCGGCCACGTGCCAAATTGTAGCGCAGACCGCGAATTTCTAGCATCATCTCGTCGTTCAGATGGTTAGGAGACCGTTAGTGACCCAATCCTTCAATCCTCCAGGGTTTTCCACAAGGCGCACCCTCCTCAAGACCGCCGCGGCGCTCGCGGCCGGCATTGGGGCACCGGCGATTCGCGTCGGCACCGCCTTCGCGGCCTATCCGGAGCGGCCGATCAGGATTGTGGTCGCCAACACGCCGGGCGGCCCCTCCGACATCATCGCCCGCATCATGGCGGCGGCCATGACGGACACGGTTGGCGGGTCGGTGATCGTGGAGAACAAGGGCGGCGCCGGCGGCAATATCGGGATGGGACTGGTCGCGCGCTCCGAGCCTGACGGCTACACGATCCTGCTTTCGACCAGCGCGTTCTCGGTCAATCCCGGGCTCTACCAGAACCCGGTCTACGATCCGTTCAAGGATTTCGTCGCGGTCTGCGAGCTTGCGGTCTCGCCGCACGTGTTTGCCGTCAAGCCCGACCTCGGCGTCAGCACGATGAAGGAATTCGTGGCGCTGGCGAAGAAGGATCCCGACAAGTTCAACGTCTCGACACCGCCGATCGGCACCACCCCGCAACTGCAGGCCGAAGTGCTCAAGCAGCGCGAAGGGCTGGAAAAGATGGCGACCGTCGTGTTTCCGGGCGGCGGCGATGCGCTCAAGGCGCTGATCAGCGGCACGGTGCAGTTGTCATCGGGCGTGCTCGCCCCGGCGCATCCGCAGATCAAGGCCGGCAACGTCAAGGGGCTCGCGGTCACCGGGAGGACGCGCTGGCACGACCTGCCCGATATCCCGACCATGATCGAATCGGGCTACCCGGACTTCGTGTTCGATACCTACACGGCGCTGATGGCGCCAGCGAAGACGCCACCCGAGATCGTTGCCCGGCTGGAAAAGACCGCGCTCGACATTCTCAACAAGCCGGACATGAAGGAACGCCTGACGAAGGCGGGCTTCGAAGTCACCGCACGCGACGGCAAGGGCCACATGGAGCGCGTCAACAAGGAAGTGCCGATGTTCCGCCAGATCATCGAGCAGGCGAACATCAAGAAGCTGTAGTCGCTACTCGTCCCGCTCGTCATGCCGCGTCGCGGGCATCGACAGCTGCCGTCTCGACGCAGGGCCACGTGGATGGTCGGGAGTGCCCGCCTGCGCAGTCCTTCGATGATCGCGCAGGCTACGTGCGCCCCTCAGGACGAGGCCGGAGCCGAGCCTCAACACGGAACGACGGCAATCTCCATCGGGAACTTGTCGACGCATTCGTAGCCGTCCCTGGTCACGATCAAGGTGTGGCCGAGGAAGATGCCGAACAGGCCGTCCGCGGTGATCGGATTGGGCTCCGCCATGATGATCATGCCGGGCTTGAGGATCTTGTCGACCTCATCGGCCTCGGTGCGCTCGGCGAAGACGTGCGGCTTGTCGGTGACGATGTCGATGCCGTGCACCTGCACCGGGCGCGACTGCACGCCCTTGTCGCGGAAGAATTTCGCCGCGTGCCGCATGTTGTCGGTTGCCGCGCCGGGTTTGATCTCGGCGACGATCTTGTTGTAGCCCGGCAGCGTGATGTCCTCCCAGAATCGGCGCACCATCTCGTTCGGCTGCCCGAGCGTGATCGGCGAACCGATCTGCGCGGACATGCCGTTGTAGCCGGCGGCGAGTTCCATGTTGATGATGTCGCCCTTCATCAGCTTGCGGTGCGAGGGCCGCGGATTGCCGAACACCATGGCTGGATTGGCCATCGGCGTGGTACCGATGATGAGGAAGTCGATGTCGCCGCCACCGTCCATGATGGCGGCGCCGGCCGCCGCGCGCAGTTCGTATTCCGGCACGCCGGGCTTCGCGCGCGCGATGATCGCCTCCATGGCGCGCTGGCACAGCACGCCGGCCTTGCGCACGGCGTTGAGTTCTTCTTCGCTGTGGATCACCACAAGCTCGTGCATGAATCCTTTGGTGAAGACGAGTTCGGCATCCGGCAGCGACTTGCGCAGCACGTTGTACTGATTGACCGGCAGGTAGTCGTTGTGGCGCGGGTCCACCTCGATGAGGCCGATGCGGCCGCGCTCGAGCTTGAGTTCCTTCAGCCGTTCGGCCATGACCTCGGCATATTTGCCGCTGCGGCTATGACGCACGTCGGTGAGCGCATTGGCGCACTCGCGGCGCGCGGCTTCGCAATGCGTGCCGCCCATCGAGAAGACGAGGGTCGGCTCGCCGTCGAGCGGCACCACGACATAGGAGGCGATGGCGTGCCATTCCCAGTGGCCGGTGAGCCATTGCATGCCGCCGCCGAAGCTCCAGTGGCTGGGGCCGCCGGGCACGATCACGGCGTCGAGCTTGTGCTCGCGCATCTTGTCCCGAAGCGAAGCATAGCGGCGGGCGTATTCGGCCTTGGAATAATGATCGTAGACCGCGTCGCGGTAATAGGGCGTGTCATACATGTTGGAGAACGGCGCGTTCTGGTCGAGCTTGCCGCGCACCTGTTCCCAGGGCTGATGGCTCTTCGGCAGCGGGGTCTGGATGTTCATGTGTTTGATCCTTTGGGTCTTGTCCTGTGTCTAGCCACCGGCGTCATGGCCGGGCTTGTCCCGGCCATCCACGTCTTGCTTGCTTAGAGGAAAGACGTGGATGCCCGGCTCAAGGCCGGGCATGACGATGTGGAATGGTCGGTGCTCGAAGAGTTGACATTCAGTCCTTGCAGTTGCCGATGGTCACGGGGCCGCCCGCTGCCTCGACGGCCTCGTTGGCGAGCGCCGTGTTGGTGACCTGCTCGACCGACGGCTTCTTCTCCTTGGCGATATCGCCGTTGGCGACGCTGTTGTCGATGGTCCATTGCGTGCGCGCGGGGTCGAACCCGCCGTTCACCGACCAGATGCAATTCTTGGTCTCGATCTCCCAGGCGTATTCGACCGCCGGGCGCGGCTTGTCGGTCGCCTTCACGATGATTGGAACGACCTTGTCCTTGTCGCGATAGATGACGCGGTTGGCCTCGATCATGGCGGCAATGGCGTCGCGCAGCAGCGCGCGATCGCGCGCGATCCAGTCGGTCGACGCGCCGTAGGAATTGAACTGGAGGTTCGGCAGGAGATCGACGAGTTGCACGAGCATGTTGAGCGCGGGTTTCTGCTGCTTGGCGAGATACACGTCCTCGGGGTGCAGCGACACGCCGTCGATCTGGCCGGCGACAAGGCCGGGGAGCCGCCCGGCCATCGCCGAGGGGATGAATTGCGCGTCGCTCACGTCGAGGCCGGCGCTCTTGAGCACCTCGCGGCCCATGCGCCAGTTGAAGCCCCCGACGCCGCCGCCGGTCGCCGAGAGCCGCTTGCCCTTGAGGTCCGCCGCCTTCTTCACGTCGGGCGCGACCATGTAGGCCTGCGGCATCCGCGGCGCGAGCCCCCAGACCTGCTGCACGCGCAAGCCGTTGCCGATCGCCACGTCGCTCGCCGGCCCAAGCACCGAACCCTGTGCGAGCGCCGCGGCCGCGGTTGGCGACGCCCCGCCCTCGAATTGCACGATATTGGCGTCGATGCAGCGCTTGGCGAACAGCCCGAGCTCCTTGGCGACAAACGGCGTGGTGTGGACCACGTTGGGCGGTGCCGACGACACGCCGATATTGATCTTGCGCATGGTGGCGCAGGTTTGCGCACCGGCATCGTGCGTGCGCGCATCGGCGATCGCCGCCACCGCCAACAAGGCAAAGAGAGTTCCTCGAACGCCGAGTGTCATTCTACGTTTCCTCATTCAATTCTTGCGTTTGCCTTAGTCGTCCTGCGCGGCCGCCGTCCAGGGCGCGACCTGACGTTCGGCGAGCCGCAGGAGCGCGGTCAGCGTCACGCCGAGAAGCCCGAGCGTCACGATCGGCACGAACATCTTGTCGACCTGGTAGGTCGAAGCGGTGCGCACGATCAGATAGCCGATGCCCGAGATCGCGGTGTAGAGATCGGCCAGCACCATGCCGATCAGGCCGCGCCCGAGCGCCAAACGCAGCCCCGTCACGATGAACGGCAGCGCCGCCGGCAGAACGATGTTCAACCACAACTGGCCTTCCGAGCAGCGGAAGGCGCGGCCGACCTCCAGAAGCTTGGGGTCGACGCTTTTCACGCCCTGATAGGTGTTGATCACCATCGGGAAGAACGCAAACAGGAACAGGATGATGACCTTGGCGGTCATCTCGAAGCCGGCCCACAGCACGATCAGCGGCACGAGCGCGACCGACGGGATCGAATAGAGGAACGTGATGTAGACGTTGAGCGCGACGTCGAGCACCCAGAAACGGGCCAGCAAGAGCCCGATGGCGATGCCGAAGATCACCGCGAGCGCGAACCCGATGGCGAGCACGACCAGGCTCGGCCACAGATACGTCCACAGCTCGCCGCTGAGGATCATGTGATAGCCGGCGACGGCGACCTTCGACGGCGAGGTGAAAAGCACGGGATCCACGTTGTGCGCGGCGAGCTCCCAGAGCCCGAGCGCGAGCGCGAGCGAAACCACCCGGATAATGAAATTGAGAATCTGCCGCTTGTGCCGGCGCGCAGCGGCCGCGCGCTCGGCGCGCGCCTTGTCGTCGGACAAGTCTCCGGACTGCGTGGCGGCAGCGAGATCGCCGCGGGCCTGTTCGATGGTGGTCACGCGACCTCCCTCGGCGCCGTGGTGCGGCGCGGCTTGGCGGTGTGAAGCTGATGCCAGATGTGCAGGCGGAACTCGGTGAAACGCGGATCGGAGCGCACCGCATCGGCGTCGCGCGGCCAGCCGAACGGCATGTCGAGCACCTCCTTGATGCGGCCGGGGCGTGCGCTCATGACGGCAATACGATCGCCGAGCAGGATCGCCTCGTCGATCGAATGGGTGATGAACACCATGGTCTTGCGCTCGTCCGGCCGCTCCATGAGCGCGAGCAGTTCCTCCTGCAGGATTTCGCGGGTCTGCGCGTCGAGCGCGGCGAACGGCTCGTCCATGAGTAGGATCGAGGGATTCATGGCCAGCGCGCGCACGAGGCCAACGCGCTGCTGCATGCCGCCGGAGAGCTGATAGGGATAATGGCCCTCGAAGCCCGTGAGGCCGACAAGATCGAGATAGTGCGTGACGCGCTCCTTGATCTCGGCGCGCGGCACCCTGGCCATTGCGAGCCCAAAGGCCGCGTTGTCGTAGACGGTCTTCCACGGCAGCAGGCCGAAGTGCTGGAATACCATGGCGACGCCGTCCGGCGGGCGGCCGGCGACCGGCTTGCCCTGCACGAGAATCTCTCCGCTGCTCAGGTCGGTGAGGCCGGCGATGCAGCGCAGGAGCGTGGTCTTGCCGCAGCCCGAAGGCCCGACGACGCACATGATTTCGTTGCGCTTAACCTTCAACGATAGCTGATGGAAGGCCACCACCGTACCGTCGAGGAAGAGCTTGCTCGCCCCTTCCGTGACAATCGCCGGCTGGTCTGCGGTTTCGGCTGGCGTCATGCTTCCGTCCCGAACTGGGCGCCGCCAACGCCGATTGGCCATTGCACCCCGGTCGCCCGCATGATTACGCCGCGGTCGACCAATTTTTTCATGTCTTGCACGCGGCAGTGTCCGGGAAAAGCCTATCAAACGCAATGCGACATGCGCGGCCTGCAGGCTTCTCCCGATGACGGCGCAATGCCAAGATGGGCCGGGGGCGACGACTATGCGTTAACAAGCAACAAGCCGTCCGGCGCATCCATCCTGCAAGGCGTCCTATGAATCCAGCGAACTCCCGCCCGCCCTTTCGGGCCGAGCACATCGGCAGCCTGATACGGCCGCCGGAGCTGCTCGTCGCGCGACAGCAATTCTCCGCGGGCAGGCTCGATCGCGCCGGGCTGCGCGCGATCGAGGATGCGGCGATCACGGACGTGGTGAGGTTGCAGGAGGGCCTCGGCCTCAAGGTCGTCACCGACGGCGAGTTCCGGCGCGGAACCTACTCCGACAGCTTCACCAGCGCGGGCATCTCCGGCATCAAGATCGAGATGACCGAAGATCAGGGCTGGTCCAAATCGCAAACGGCCGGCCACCGCATGGCGCGGCGCATTCCCAAGGTCGTCAGCCGCATCGTATGGCAGGGTCCACAAAACGCCGACGATTTCCGCTATCTCAATTCGCAGACGACGCAGACCGGCAAGATCACCCTGCCCGGCCCTTGCTACATCCATTACCGTGCCGGACGCGTGAACATCAGCCGCGAGGTCTACCCGGACCTCGACGCATTCTGGTCGGATCTGGTCGCGGCCTACCATCAGGAGATGCGCTCACTCGCTGAGGCGGGCTGCCGTTACCTGCAGATCGACGAAACCTCGCTGGTGAAGCTTGGCGACGAGCGCGTGCGTCAACTGCTGGCCGAGCGCGGCGATAACTGGCGCGATTTGCTGCGCACTTACATCGCCGTCATCAACGCGGTGGTCGCGGGCGCGCCGCAGGGCATGACGATCGGCATTCATGTCTGCCGCAGCCAGGACCCGAGCTGGCAGGCCGAGGCTGGGTACGACGCGATCGCCGAACCGCTGTTCAACGATTTGAACATCGGCGTATTCTTCCTCGAATACGACAATACGCGTTCGGGGGACTTTTCGCCGCTGCGCATGGTGCCGCCGGGCAAGTTCGTCGTACTCGGCCTCGTCGCCAGCAGGGCCGCCGAGGTCGAGCCGGCCGATCTGCTCAAGCGGCGTATCGACGAGGCAAGCCAGTACCTGAAGCTCGAACAATTAGGCCTGAGCCCGCAATGCGGGTTCTCCACCAGCGCCGCCGAGCACGTCGCTGTGACGCAGGAGGTCGAAAAAGCCAAGCTCGCGCGTGTGGTCGAAGTCGCGCGCGACGTTTGGGGCACGTGAGTTGATGGCGCGCGCAGGGTTTGCGCGAACGAGCAAGATCGGCTGAGACCGATCAGGGGGAGGATGATGACGGACGAAACCAAAATCGCATTCCAGCTTGCGCAGACGAGCCACCGGCCACCGGTCGACTACGACCGTCCGCCGGCCTATGCGGGCTTGATCGCCGAGAAGGACGTGTACGTCACGATGCGCGACGGCGTGAAAATCTGCGCCGACATCTATCGTCCCGACACGAACGAGAAGCTCCCTGCGCTGCTCGCGATCTCGATCCACAACAAGGACCTGCAAGGTCCGGAGATGGCCGAGACCGGCCTCCTCCAGCCGGCCTGGTCGATGCTGTGGACCGGTCCGGCGGAAGCCGGCGACACGCGCTTCCTGGTGTCGCGCGGCTACATCCATGTCATCGCCAATCCCCGCGGCATCGCCAAATCGGAAAGTGGTGGCTCGCGCGCCTTCGACAGCTACGACCTGATCGAATGGATCGCGGCGCAGCCGTGGTGCGACGGCAATGTCGGCATGATCGGCATTTCGGGTTTCGGCGCCGAGCAACTCATGGCGGCCAAGCTCAAGCCGCCGCACCTGAAGGCGATCTTTCCCTTCGATCCTCGCGGAGCGTATGGCGAAGCCGGCGGCTTCCGCGACGAATATCCGGGCGGCGTGATCCATCTCTTCCGCTTTCTCCTCCAGGTCTACGCATCGGCGCATCAGCAGAAGGGCCAGCCCAAGCCGCTGCCGCCCGAACGCGAGAAGCTGTGGGAAGAAGCAATCGCCAATCCGGACTTCAAGATGTACGCGCACGTCTACAACGTGCTGGCGCTCAAGGGGCAGCACTTCCCGGCCTATTTCGAGGTGCTGCTCAACCCGTACGACAACGAAGAGGCGGTCAAGAAAAGCGAGGCCGAATTCTCCAAGATCGACATTCCGACCTACACCGGCTCGGGCTGGTACGGCTATACGTACAAGACACATCTTCTCGGCGCGCAGAACTGGTACCGCAACATCGACCCGCCGGCGAAGAAGCTCTTGCTGCTCGGCCCCGCGCATCTCGACCGGCCTTTCAAGGCGTTCCACGCCGAAATTCTGCGCTGGTACGACCACTGGCTCAAAGGCATCGACACCGGCATTTTGCGCGATCCGCCGGTGCGCTTCTGGGTGATGGGCGCGAACGAATGGCGCAGCGGCAGCGACTGGCCGCTGCCGGAGACGCAATGGGTCAAGTTCTACCTGAATGGCTGGGAGCGCCTCACCACCGATCCGTTCGTGCCGGCAAGCGCCGACGACTATCAGGCGCCCGACGCGTTCGCGCAGATGCCGGCGAGCCTGACCAACCGCGTGCAGAAGCTGCGCTATCTCAGCGAGCCGCTCGCCCATGACCTGACCATCGCCGGCCCGAGCGTGCTCAATTTGTTCGCCTCGATCGACCAGGACGACACCAACTGGATCGTCGTCCTCAAGGATGTCGGCCCCGACGTCGGCGTGCAGACCGCGCGCGAAGGCGAACGCGACGTGACGGCGGGCCTGCACGAGCGCGAACTGACGCGCGGCTGGCTCAAGGCCAGTCATCGCGCCGTCGATCCCTCGCGCTCACTACCGGGAAGGCCGTGGCATCCGCTCACGCGCGCTGCGCAGAAAAAAGTCGTGCCGGGCGAGATCAACGAATACGCCGTCGAGATCGTGGCGACCGCCAACTGCTTCAAGGCCGGCCACCGCATCTGCGTCGAGATCACCAGCCTCGATGTCGCGACCGGCGTCGGCGGCGCCAGCAACGTCGAGTACATTCCCTATCACATCTGCAGCAGCAAGACCGTGCTGCATCGCGTCTATCATGATCCGCAGCATCCCTCGCACCTGCTGCTGCCGATCATCCCGAACGCTTGAGATTTTCGATCATGTCGCAACACAGCTATCGCGCCTTCGATATCGTCTATCATGTGCACGGCACACGGCCACTCCTGGCGCGACTCTACCTGCCCACCTCGCCGCCGCCGTTCCCGGCGGTGGTCGAGGTGCATGGCGGCGGCTGGACGTCGAACGACCGGCTGAGCAACAAGGCGATCCATGAGGCGCTGGCGCAGGCCGGCATCGCGGTGATGTCGATCGACTTCCGCATGCCGCCCGACGACAAGTATCCGGCCTCGGTCGCGGACGTGAACCTCGCCATCCGCTGGCTGAAGGCGAACGCGCCCGCCTTCGGCATCGAGCCGGACGATGTCGGCGCGCTCGGCACGTCGAGCGGCGGGCATCAGTTGCTGCTCGCCGTCATGCGGCCGTTCGATGAGCGCTATGCCGGTCTCGAACTCGCGGAGCACGGCACCGCGCATGCCAACACCGACGCCACCGTGCCGTATGTCGTCATCTGCTGGCCGGTCGCCGATCCACTCGCGCGCTACCACATGGTGAAGGAGCGCAAGAACCAGCGGCTGATCGACGCGCACCACGCGTTTTGGCCGGACGAGACCGCGATGGCGGAAGGCAGCCCGCAGCTTCTGCTCGACCGCGGCGAGGCCGCGCAGTTGCCGCCCGCGCTGCTCCTACAGGGCACCAACGACGACAACCTGCCGGCGGATTCCGCCGACCGCTTCGCCGCCGCCTACACCAGGCGCGGCGGCGTGATCCAAGTCGAGAAATTTCCCGGCCAGCCGCACACCTTCGTGAGTCGCGACCCGACTTCGGATGCCTCGCGCAAGGCACTCGCGCTCATCGTCGATTTCGTGAAGCGGCAGACCGGCCGCGCGTGATCGAGCGACGCCGCGTCCCCAATCGTCGCGTCAACTTTCCTCCTTGCCCACCGTCACGCCGTTGAGCATCTCCCAATACTGGATCGCGGCGGAATGATCGGCGGTGGCGCCGAAGCGATCCCTGGCGCGCGCCAGGAGGTCGCGGCTCAATTGCGCGACCGGCGCATGCGCCTGCAAGTCGTCGGCGAGATCGGCGGCGATCTTCACGTCCTTGGCCAGGAGGCCGAGCTGGAAGCCGGAGCCAAACTTGCGGTTGAGCACCTGCTGCCTGAACAGATTCTCGGTCGAGAAACTGCGCCCGGTCGACTGGTTGATGATGTCGATCATCAGCGCCGGGTCGAGGCCGAAGCGGCGGCCGACCACCAGCGCTTCGGCGGCCGCGAGGAAATTCGTGCCGGCGAGGAAGTTGTTGAGCGCCTTCATGGCGTGACCGGTGCCCGAACCGCCGGTCTCGAACATGCGCTGTCCCATGGCGCCGAGGATCGGGCGGATGCGCTCGACCGCCGGCTTGTCGTCGCTGCCGATCATGATGGTAAGGGTTGCGGCCTCCGCGCCCTTCGTGCCGCCCGACACCGGCGCGTCGACCAGCGTCACGCCGCGCATGGCGAGGGTCGCGGCAAGCTCGCGCGTGCCGGCCGGATCGGACGAACTCATGTCGATGACGATCGAGCCTGGCTTGAGCGCGCCGCCGAGTGCCCCCTCCTCGGCCATCAGCAGCACGTGGCGCACATCACGTCCGGTCGGCAGCATGGTGACGACGGTCGAGATATCCCGGCCGAGATCGGCGAGCGAAGACGCCGAGCGGGCCTGGTGCGATGCCGTGAAACGCTCCATCTGGGCGCGATCGAGATCATAGACGGCAACGGGAAACTGCTTGCGGGCCAGGTGGCCGGCCATATGCCAGCCCATGGCACCGATCCCGATGAACCCGATGGTCGTTTGCTCCGGCATCGCGTTTCCCAATCTTGTTCCCATTCAAGCGCCACGATAGCGTACCGCGGTTCACGGCGGCAGGGGAAAGACCAGAGCATGCGCGAGATCAAGGTCGGAGACGTTTCGATCGTGAGCATCATCGAGCGGGACGGGCCGTGGCGCACGCCGGAAGCCATGTTCCCGGCGTTCGATCCGGTGATCGGCCATCGGCATCTGAAGGAGATGGATCCGGTCGTGTTCGACGCGAAGTCCGGGATGCTGATCATCACCTACCAGACCTTCGTGGTGCGCACGCCCAAGCACACCATCCTGATCGACACCTGCACGGGCGAGGACAAGGGCTATCCGGCGCCGATGGATTTCCCGAAGAAACCATGGCTGGACGGCTTCAAAGCGCTCGGTCTCACATTCGACGCCATCGACTATGTGTTCTGCACCCATCTGCACGTCGACCACACCGGTTGGAACACGCGGCTCGAGAATGGCCGCTGGGTGCCGACGTTCCCGAACGCGAAATACATCTTCCACAAACGCGAATACGAATTCTGGGAGCAACACGCGAGCGCGCCGACGCAAGCCGCGCATTCGCCGGCGATCTGGCGGCAGAACTGTCTGCCGATCGTCGACGCCGGGCGCGCCGTGCTGGTCGACGAGAACTATTCGCTCGACGACACGATCTATCTCTCGCCGACGCCCGGCCACTCGCCGCATCATTGCTGCGTGCACATCCGCTCGCGCGGCCAGGAAGCGATCGTCTCGGGCGACATGATGCACCACGCGCTGCAGTGCCGCGAACCCGACTGGTCGACCATCTTCTGCTTCGACAAGGCGCAGGCCGCGCAGTCGCGCCGAAGCTTCCTAACGAAATACGCCGGCACCGGCACGCTGGTGATGCCGATCCACTTCCCCGCGCCGACCGCCGGCCGTATCGAGGCGGACGGGCCGAGGTTCCACTACCGGTTCGCGTACGAATAGCGGCAAGCGCCCGCTTGAAAGACCATCATGACCCAACCCGACACCGAGAAATTCCGCCTGCGCCAATTCGTCGAGAAGCTGGTGCAGCAGGGCGAATGCGTCATCCACGATGAGCCGATCGACCTGATCGACATCGCCTCCGTGCTCGACGGCAGTCCGAAGGCGGTCTGGTTCCGCAATGTCGGCCCGGAGAAGACCGAACTTGTCGGCAACGTCATGGGTGCGCGCAGCCGGCTCGCCGCCGCGCTCGACACCGACGAAAAGGAATTTCCGGCGGTCCTGCGCGAGCGCCTGCGTCATCCGCATAAGCCGATCGAGGTGCCGTCGTCGCAGGCGCCGGTGCACGAGGTCGTGCTGACCGGCGACGACGCCGACTTCACCACGCTGCCCGTTCATCTTCAGCACGGGCTCGACGGCGCGCCGTATATCTCGGCCAGCATCGATTACGCGCAGGACGGCAAGACCGGTTTCACCAATCTCGGATGCCGCCGCATGATGCTGCGCGGGCCGCGCGCGGCCGGCATCGATCTCGTGGCACCGAGCGACCTGAAGGCGATCTATCAGGCCGCGGTGGCGAAGGGTGAGCGGCTGCCGGTCGCCTTCACGGTCGGCAGCTACCCGACCGATTTTCTCGCCGCGGTCGCCTCGACGCCGCCGATCGACGAGTTCGAAGTCGTGGGCGCCGTGCGCGGCGCGCCGCTGCCGGTGGTGAAATGCAAGACCATCGACGTAAGAGTTCCGGCCGACGCCGAGATGGTGCTGGAGGGCTACCTCGACGAGCGCGGTCACGTCGAGCCGGAAGGCCCCTACGGGGAGTACATCGGCTACTATGGGCTCCTGAAGCGCAATCCGGTCTTTCACCTGACCGCCATCACGCGCCGCAAGGATGCGCTGTTCCAGACCTTGAGCATCGGCGGCGCGCGATTGGGCTACACCGACACCGCGCAGCTTGGCGCCGCCAAGACCGAGGCCGCGATCTTCAGCGTGCTGCAACAGGCGATCCGCGAACCGGTCGCGGTCTGCTGCACGGCGTCGTCGGGCGGGATGTATAACGTCCGCGTCTCGCTGCGGCAGCGCAATCCGGGCGAGGCGCGTAACGCCATCGCGGCGGTGTTCTGCTCCTCGGGCGACGTCAAGCACGTGTTCGTGGTCGACGACGACATCGACGTGTTCTCCGACGAGCAGATCGACTGGGCACTGGCAACACGCTTCCAAGCCGACCGCGACTTCGTGGTGGCGTCAGGCTTCCGTTGCGTGCCGCTCGACCCGTCGCTGCAAGGAAGCCGCACCGGCGCCAAGGCCGGCTTCGACTGCACGAAAGCCATTCGGCAAAGGCGACAGCGTCGAGTTCACCGTGCCGCATGCCCCGAAATTGCCGCAGCGCGAGCGCCGCTCGGTCGAGGCCGCATTGGCCGCAGGCCCCGCCACCTACCTCGATCTGATGGCGGCGCTCGGCACTCGCGACGGCCGCGAGGTGCTGCGCACGCTCGACAAGCTCTACGCCGACGGCAGCCTCACGCGCCTCCCGGACGGGCGATATGCGCTCAACGGCAAAGGTGGATTGAATTGACCTGAGCCCATTGTCTCATCCGCCGATGAGGAGAGTCCTGACTTCATTTGAGCCCTGTTGGCTCGGTGGTGAACGGGACGGGGCGCGGAGCCCTCGACGTTTGGCAAAGACCGCTGGCGCTAGATTGCCGAGTGCGCTGTGCGGCCTGACGGTGTTGTAATCGTCCTTCCAGATCGCCAGAGCTTCGCGCGCATGGGCGAGCGACGCGAACAGCGTTTCGTTCAGCAACTCGTCGCGCAGGCGACGTGAAGCTCTCGATGAAGGCATTCTGCTGCGGTTTGCCCGGCGCATGTAATGCCATTCACCGCGCCTCCTGTGACCAGCGCAGGATCGCCATGCCGGTGAGTTCGGTGCCATTGTCGGAGACGCACATCGCGGGACGGCCGCGTGCGGCAATGATGGCATCGAGCTCTCGCGCCACCGCCGTCCGGGCAGTGAGGTGTCGGGCACCAGCGCCAGGCATTCCCGCGTGAAGTCGTCGACGATCGCCAGGATCGGAATCGTCGGCCATCGGAAAAGCATCCGACAGGAAGTCCAGGCTCCAGCGCTGATTGGGACCCTGCGGCAGCGTCATGGGCGCCCTTGTACCCAAAGCTCGTTTGCGTCCGCCTCGGCGCCGCACCTGCAACCGTTCCTCGCGGTAGAGCCTGCGGAGCTTCTTGTGGTTCATGATGTGCCTTCGCGTGTGAGCAGGATGTGCAGCCGCCGATAGCCGAACCGCCGGCGAATGGCGGCCAACTCCCGCAGGCGCGCCCGCACCGCCGCATCATCGCCCCGAGTGCGGCGGTAGCGGATCGATGTGCGATCGGCTCCCAGCGTCGAACACGCCCGCCGCTCGCTGACCTCATACGCGACCCGAAGGTGAGCGACGGCCTCTCGCCTGGCGGCGAGCGTCACCATTTTTTTGCTGCGATATCCTTCAGCATCGCGTTGTCGAGCATCGCCTCGGCGAGCAGCTTCTTCAGCTTGGCGTTCTCGTCTCCAAGCGACTTCAGACGCTTGGCGTCCGATACATCGAGGCCACCGTACTTGGCCTTCCACTTGTAGAACGTCGCGCTGCTGATCCCGTGCTTGCGGCAAACATCCGCCGTTCCCGCAGCGATGAGTCGCGCAGCACGCCCAAACCCAGCGAGCACGCGCCACTCCAGTTGACGGCGCCGCGGCCCTGAGTGTGCTACCGATCTGGCCGAGCTCGCGCGGCTATTCGGCCTACCCAAAACCGCCTATCTTGCGCCGCCCCCGGATGCGTTGGGGCTTCCCCGTTTGACTGGCTGGCGCCAGCGCAGGCCCCATGAGTTTCGCAGTCCGCCTGCTGTTCCCAATCGACCGCCTGATCGCCGCGCTCGTCGACCCGGCACGGCGGGAGCGTACCGTCATCGGCGTGCTCACCGCATATGTCGTGCTCTGGACCTTCACGGGCACGCTGATCAAGGCCAACCAGGATATCCACTACGACATGGCGGGCGTGGCCGCGTGGTCGCGCGAACTGGCACTCGGATATCCGCAACACCCTCCCCTCGCCCCATGGCTGGTGCGAGGATGGTTCAATGTCTTTCCGGTCGCAGACTGGAGCTACTATCTCCTGGGAATGGCGTGCGCCGGCATTGCGCTCTGGTGCGCGTGGCGTGTATTCGCCCGCTTTCTACAGGACGAGGTGCGCGTCCTTGCATTGGCCCTTCTCACGCTTGTCCCGTTCTACAATTTCCATGCCCTGAAATTCGATCACAACGTGGTCCTGCTTCCGCTGTGGGCCGCGACCACGCTATGGTTCGTACGGTCGTTCGAGACCCGCACCGCCGGCTGGGCGGTTCTCGCCGGCGCTGGTGCCGCCGCTGCAATGCTTGCGAAGTATTGGTCGATCTATCTGCTGGCCGGATTGGCGCTGGCGGCATTGATCGATTCACGGCGCGGTGCGTACTTCCGCTCAGCCGCGCCCTGGGTCACCGTCACGGTCGGCGCGTTGCTTATCGCTCCGAACATCGCTTGGCTGATGGCCAACGATTTCGAGCCGATGCACTACGCAGTCGGCGTTCACACGCCCGCATCGTTCGGCGCGACGGTACGCAGCGTCGCCGGCTATCTCGCCGGCACAGCCGGTTATGCCGCGCTTCCAATACTACTGATCCTGACGGTAAGCCGCCCCACGCTCGCGGCGCTGCAGGACGTGCTCAAGCCGCAGGAGCCCGCACGGCGGTTCGCCGCCACGGCGTTCTGGACGCCTCTCCTGTTGCCAGCGGTGGTCGTCCTAGCGACCGGCCTCGAGCTGAACCCGGTGTGGAGCATATCCGGATTCACGCTGCTGCCCGTCGTTCTGCTGTCATCGCCACTGATCTCGGTCAGTCAGACCGCGACCCGCGCCATCGTGACGCTGGCGGTCGTCATCCCACCATTGATGGCGGTAGCCGCGCCCGGCATCGCCATTGTCAATCACCGCACCGGCGCCATCACCCCGACCGCGGCGCATGGGAGGCTCTTGGCTCAAAAGGTCGAGCAGGAATGGCGCCGCATCAGCGATCAACCGTTGCGACTGGTCGGCGGCGACCTCGATCTCGCAAATGTCGTGGCGTTCTATCTGCCGGACCGGCCATCGACCTTTCCGGTGAGCGAACCACAGCTTGCTCCGTGGGCAAATGACGAACGAATTGCGCGCGATGGGATTGCGATCGTCTGCCACGCGACCGGTTCACTCTGTACCCACCGCCTGGTGGAGGTTCCGACCGAGGCGATTGAGGCACGGGGGCCGCCGGGACACCGCCTAAGCGTCGAGATCGCCCGCACTTTCCTCGGCATTGCCGGGCCGCCGGCGGCGTTACGTCATCGTCACGGTGCCGCCGCACCGATGAAGTGACCGGCTGATGATGGGACAGAGACGACATGGCGGCGGGAGTACTTCCACGTCAGTGAGGGTGCTGGACTCGCTCACCGGTCTCCCTGATGAGCGGAGGCATCGGCCCCCAAAGCATGCCACACATAAGCGAAACGGAAGACCCGTCAGAGAATTCGAATGTTGGCCTCCTGAACTCGCGTGGCCGGCCAACTCTATACTGACGGTGCCAATCGCAAAATTGAGGCTCGCATAAGAGTTGCGCGCTATACTCAGCAGTCAGACCGCGTGAGTTCTTTACGAGCGTACTGTCAGGAACAGCAGCATGCTGATTGCGGCGAGTGCTGCAGCGAGGAGCAGCGATCTACGCACGTGCACGCCGACTCTCGGCACAGTAGCCCTTGAGTAAGCGCTGCAACATCGGATGCGCGATCAAGCCGTCAGGGCCGCATACAAATTCCCACCACTCCGTTTGGCGCGGCGCATTTCGCACTCCGCTTCTGACTGACCGTCGCTGCAGCCCCATCGCCGCAGAGCACTGACGCCAGAACTTCACCCTCGTTGCAGGAGAGCGCGTCGCCGGCGTCCTGCACCAGGCGAATATTTGTCTGTACGGGTGGACCCGGCGGGCCTGATAGACCTTGCTCGCCGCGGTCTCCCTTGAGGCCTTGTACTCCTTGGGCGCCCTGAGGACCGACGGCGCCTTGTGGACCTACCGGGCCGGCAGGACCAACGGGCCCCGTTGCTCCTGCAAAGCCTGGCACTCCGTCGCTGCCTTTGCTCGCCGGCCACGCCCGCAATCCCTGCAGGGCCTGCCGGCCCTTGCGGTCCGGCTGGACCAACTGGTCCCTGCGGTCCGGGTGGCCCAGCCTGGCCCGCCGGACCCGGCGGTCCATCAGAACAGCCGCTCAGCATGAGCAGCGCCGCCAATGCGATCGATACCTTGAGATTTCCCACCCTGTTTCCTCCAGAAGCCTTGCCAAGCTTCGTCGATGTTGCCGCAGGCCGTCAAGGCGAGGTCGAGGGGCGCACTGTCACATCCGGCTCGGATCAGGCGGCTATAAGCGCTTAGTCGATCCGAGGTCGTTCAGAGATTCAGCGCTGAAGGCGCTCCCAAGGACTGCCATTATTGGCTGCCGGCGCATACCGGAGGGCCAGCGCCCCTCACTGCAAACGCAAACCAGCGTCGGCGGGCGCGATGTCGATGATCCGCAGTTGCACCCGCTCGTTGCCGTTCCAGCGGTCGACCGTGAGCGTGCCGGCCGCGTGCACCGGTTGCCCGCGGCTTTCCGCCAGCGCGTTACCGAGCTTCTGCCCGGCCGCGCGGAACGCGATCGCATTGAGGATGGCGCCGTCGCCCGAGCGCAGCCGCGCCCGCACATGGGTCTGGCCGACCTCGTCGGCGTAGATGAGCGTATGAGCGGGAAACGCGATCACCGGCTCCGGGTTGCCGGCGCCGAACGGTCCCGCCCGCGCGATGCTCGCCACCGTCTCGACGGTCGCGCCGGCGGCGCTCAGCGCGCCGTCGATCAGGAGCGCATCCTCGCG
Source organism: uncultured Alphaproteobacteria bacterium (assembly GCA_963763365.1). Lineage (GTDB taxonomy): Bacteria > Pseudomonadota > Alphaproteobacteria > Rhizobiales > Xanthobacteraceae > VAZQ01. Next base: position 248,107 of record CAVXOE010000017.1, read on the forward strand.
CCGCATGGCCTCGACCGCGGCGCCGAGCGCATCTTCGAGATAGGCGCGGAACGCCGCGAGCGCGTCCTTGCGCAAGGTCACGCCGGCCGCCATGGCGTGGCCGCCGCCCTTGATGAGCAGCCCCTCGCTCACCGCCTGGCGCACCACGCGCCCGAGATCGACGCCCGCGATCGAGCGTCCGGAGCCGGTCCCGATGCCGCCCGGCTCGAGCGCGATCGCAAAGGCCGGCCGGCCGTAACGTTCCTTGAGCCGCGCGGCAACGAGCCCGACCACGCCGGGATGCCAGCCTTCCGCGGCGGTGACGACGACCGCGCCCTTCTCTTCGAGGCCGAGCGCCGCCATGGCCTCGGCTTCCGCCTGCGCGACGGTCGCAAGCTCGATCGCCTGGCGCTCGCGGTTGAGCCGGTCGAGCTCGGCGGCGAGCCGCGCGGCCTCGGAGGGATCGTCGTGCATCAGCAGATCGACGCCGAGCGTCGCGCGTCCGATGCGCCCGCCGGCATTGATGCGCGGGCCGAGCAGGAAGCCGAGATGCCACGGCTCCGGCGGCCCGCCGAGCCGCGCAACGTCCATCAGCGCGGTCAGGCCGACGTTTTCGCGCCGCCGCAGCGCCAGAAGACCTTTCGACACGAAGGCGCGGTTGAGGCCTTTGAGCGGCACCACGTCCGCCACCGTGCCGAGCGCGACGAGGTCGAGATATCCGAGCAGATCGGGCTCGGGCCGCGCGTCGCTCCAGAAATCGCGGGCACGCAGCTCGCGGTTCACGGCCACGACGGTCATGAACACCAAGCCGACGGCGGCGAGATGGCCGAGGCCGGAGAGGTCGTCGAGCCGGTTGGGATTGACCAACGCGAGCGCGGGCGGAAGCGTCTCGTCGGCAAGATGATGATCGATCACGATCACATCGAGGCCGAGACGCTTTGCTTCGGCAAGCGGCTCGTGGCTCGCGGTACCGCAATCGACCGTGACGAGGAGCGTGGCGCCCTGCGCGGCGAGTGCCCGCACCGCGTCGACATTGGGACCGTAGCCTTCGAATATCCGGTCGGGAATGTGGATGAGCGGCCGCAGCCCCGCATGGCGCAGGAAGCGCGCCAGCGTCGCGGCGGAGGTCGCGCCATCGACATCGTAGTCGCCGAAGATCGCGACCGTTTCGCCGCGCCCGATGGCGTCGGCGATGCGCGCGGCGGCCGCCGGCATGTCCGCCAGTACATTCGGATCGGGCATCAGCGCGCGCACGGTCGGATCGAGGAAGGTCGGCACGTCCTCCGACCTCGACCCCCCGCCCGGCCAGGATGCGTGCCAGAAGCTCGGGCACGTTCTCGTGACGCTGCGCAATGGCGAGCGCGCGCGCCTGCCCGCGCTCGTCGAGCCGGTCGCGCCAGGCGCGGCCGCACGCCGAGTGCTCGACGCCGAGAAACAGGCGCCGGCTGGAACTCGTTGGTGGTGCAACCGCGATGTTCATCACCCGTGACCGGCCGAATCACCTTCAGAAAAGCTTGCGATATTGAATGAAACCGGAGCGTTCCGCGAGCTTGTCGTAGAGGATGCGCGCGTCCGCGTTGGTCTCCTGCGTCAACCAATGGACGCGGCTGGCACCGGCCGCGCGCGCCTTGTCCTCGACCGCGGCGATCAGCGCGCGCCCGAGACCGCGATTGCGCGCATCGTCGGCAACGAACAGATCCTGCAGGTAGCAATAGTCGCCGATCGTCCAGCACGAACGATGGAAAATATAGTGCACGATGCCGCAGAGCCTGCCGCCCACATAGGCACCGAGCGCGTCCATCGGCTCGGCCGGGTCGTGGAAGCGTGCCCAGGTCACGTCGCTGGTTTGATCGGGGATCGCGACCTTGTAGAAGGCTTGGTAGCCCTTCCACAATGGCTCCCAGGCGGCGCGCTCGTCGATGCGCAACGGGCGGATGACGATCTCGGCTGTGGCGTCGGCTGCGGTCATATGCCCGTGCCCGCCGCCGGCGCGATCCTTACCCGGCGGCCTCCGCGTGAATGCGCAAAAGCTCCGGTATTGTAGCAGGCGCGCGGCGGCCGAACCCGCATTCGGTGGCGATCGAAAAATTCTTCACATATTTTTCTGCGGTCGAAAGCCGCTTGCGCGTCCCGACGATGCCATCCGTGTGATGGACGAGGCCGAGGCAAAGCTCGGTCTGCGGCGTGAGCTTGAGCCGCCTGAGCGGTTCGAAATAGGCGTCGTCCGAGCGATCCCGCGGGACCGGCATATGAATGAGCTCGATCGGCCGCCTGATCCGGGCGCAGAGGTCGTTCGCGACATCGACCATGTCGCCCATATCGACCGGCTCGACCACGTGCTTGTGGTTGGAGTCGCCGTAACAGAAATGAAACATCACCTCGATGTCCGGCGGAACATGATCGGCAAGCCCGGCGAGAATGGCCCCGAAGCTCTCGATCATCTCGCCACGGTCGCGGCCATACGCATTCGGCTCGTTGCGCTGCAAGCGGGCGAACACCGCGGAGGCGACATCGAACTGAATGGCCAGCTCGCGATGCGGAATTGCGGCAGCGATCTTGTCGATCTCGCGCCGGACGGCGGCGTTGTAGATCGGATCGAGCGGCGCGTGCAGATCGTCCTGCAGGAACAGCCAGATCACCGAATGCGCTGGAACGAGATCGACCTGGAAGCGGCAAGCCGCCGGGATCGTGCCTTGCCGCTTGAGCGCCGCGAAGTCGCGGTATGACGCGATGGCGTGATCGGCATAGAGCAGGTTGTCGAAATGCACGTCCTGCGCCGCCTTGCCCGGCCTGAGGCGATAGCGCGTGCGCCCCGGCGCGGTGGGATGCAGGCGGAACACCTCGTCGGATTTTTCGAGCGCGGGGTTACCGGCAAAGATCGGCTCCAGATGTGCGATCCAGTCGCTGCGTTCGCCGGTCTCGCCGTCGGGAATGCGCTTGAGCCGTGACCCGAGCGCCGCCCCCACCGTTTCGAACACCGTGCGGGCATCGGCAAGCGGTACGCTGCCGACCAGATGAATGTTGCGGGGCATATGGCGTTCCTGCGAGGGTTAGTTTGTGTACTCAAAAATCAGGCTCCGGGCACAACATACGATCCGCATCCGAAAGCGACCAAATTGCCGCGGAGCAGCGAGATGATGCGACGTGCCACAAGCCGACATCACGCCGTACACATCTGCCGCAATGTCTGGTAGCATTTCCACACTGAATTTTGACCCTCTTCACACGCTTGGCGGCGCGGCGATGTTGTGGCCGCTCGCTCGCCTGCTCACCGCGCCGATGAGGAGACCCGAACGAGACGAAACGAGTTCATCACCCTGGTCGGCCTGCGGCCCGGGCTGCCATATTGGCAATGGAGGATTTGCAATGTCGCTGCAGCGAGGTGAAGTATTGGGCTACGATTGTAATCGAATGGTCGTTGATTTCACGATGCTGAATCAGGGCAAGACAGTACGGTGCGCGGTAACCACCGCGGCGATGGGAGACCTTGAAGACAAGCATGACCTGAAGGAAGATCAACGAATAGATCAATTTCTGCGATTGCGCGATGCAATTGAAGAATTCGCATCACGTAAGCACGCCGAGGGACCGGTCGAGAGTGAAAGACCGGTCGTGTTGCGATCCAACGATTTCGTCAAGAAGTAGCTTAACCGGGCCAGCCGGCATGAGTCATCAGAGGCATCACTGGCCTCGCTTCTGGTGACCTTGAATGACTGCCTCAAGCTCCGAAAGGAGCCGCTTCAGTTCAATAACTTGAGCCTCTATCTCGTAGAGATCGGGCTTCGTGGCTTCTTTGATCAATACCTTCTGCGCAAGCAACCGCCTTAGCTGGGCTTGCTGCCCTCGCAGGGCGTCAATGATGCTGACTGTCGTCTCTGCCATGCTTGCGACCCATGCAATACACTAAAACGCCCTGACTTGGGATGTGCTTCCAGTTTTTGATGCCGAGACCCAATTATAATCTAAACCAAAGCACACAAATTGTTGAGGCTAACGAGATCGCAGCAGAGGCCGACGCCGCCACGGCGGCCCACATCATATATCTGGTATTCTGTACCGCCGCTTTTGCAGCGACCTCTGTAGCTTGGGCCGCGAGCTGTTCAGCATGTGCGGCCCGCTCCAACACCTCCGTCGCTTGATATTGTGCGAAGAGTTGCCGACGCTGAATCTCGGACATTATTTGCGTGTGAGCCGTCGAGCCGGGCTCACAGGTTGCGAGACGCTCGGCCAATTGTTCTTTCGACGAGGTCATGAATTCGTAGGCCATTCTCCAACCCTAGGAAGCACCCGTCAGCGCCTGGTTCTTTCTTTTCCTGGTGGGCGGCCGCGTCTTTGATCTTTCGGGATCGCCGCTCGACCGTTCTTCGTTTTGCGCAAAATGCTTGTAGCCTGCCGCCACGTGCATCATGCTTTCGCGTTCACCGCCGGGCGGCATCTCGCGGGCTCGTCGAATTGACTTCGCCGCTCTGTCACGGAATTGATTGCTGTCGTTTGACATGATTCAAATCAAGAACCGGACGCCAATAATCGATCTTCATCGTTTTTGGCTTGTGCGGAAATCGGGCATGGGCGGAGGTTTCCTGGCGCGACAACTTTTTGGCGATTGTCCTTGAGCCACTGTTCGTTGTCAGCCATTGCAGTAAAGCTGCTTTCAAGCCTTCGAAATTCACGCCGTTCGTTGGGATTGGTAGCCGTCTTGGCCAACTCGGTATATTCGAGCGCCTTCGTACGATGTTGCGCAGGCGTCAGCATGCGGGCTCCTTTTTTCTCGAAGCCTCCGCTTAGCTGCGGGGCAGTATGATGATGGATCGGAGGTCAACCATAGATATGGGGATGGCGGGTTCAAATAGCGAGGGGCGAACGCAAATTCAGGCCGTCGGCATCCGTCGAAAAGGGCAAGGACCGGAAGCCTAGCCGACCGGGTCTAGCTCACCCGCAGCGCGGTCAGCAACGGCGGCAGGTCGGTCCATCGCTCGCACTGCCGCATGGACTGCGTATAGACCGACCTGACCTCTCTTGTGGCCTCACCGACATCCGCGAGCTCCTCGATGATGAGCACCAGCGCGGCCGCCGCAGCGGCGCACGTGCGGCGCACCGGGATGATCGCGTTAGGGCATCGCCGCAGCTCGTCCTCCGCTCCCAACAAGAACGGGTCGGCAATGGCGCCTCCGGCGACACGCAGTTGATCCAGGATCAGGCTGTAGGGCCGCGCCTCGAGCCCCCTCGGACCGGCCGCCTCTCGCTCGATCTGGCGTACAGCCTCAACACGGGCCCTGAGGTCCTCCAGCGTGTCGCGCGGCGGGTAACCTTCGCAGCTATAGAACTGCTGCGCCGCGGCCGGCGTCGACGCGCCGAGCAACGCCAGCGCGACGATGGCCAGTGCGATCGCGCGCGTCATTCTCAATCCAGGTGGAACTTCTCGAACTCACGATGCTCGGCATCGATGTAGCGTACGGTGCCCGTCGCCGACCGCATCACCACGGTCTGCGTCCTGATGAGATCGGGCTCGAAATGCACGCCCTTGAGCATGGCTCCGGACGTGACGCCGGTTGCGGCGAACAGGCAATCGCCCTTCACCATGTCCTCGATCGTATAGATCTTGCGGGCGTCCTTGATGCCCATTTTCTTCGCGCGCTCGCGCCGCTCCTCGGTGTCGAGCACCAGCCGGCATTCCATCTGGCCGCCGATGCAGCGCAGCGCCGCTGCGGCCAGCACGCCTTCCGGCGCGCCGCCGATGCCTAGATAGATGTCGACGCCGGTGCTCGCCGGATCGGCGGTATGGATCACGCCCGCGACGTCGCCGTCGGTGATGAGTTGCACCGAGGCACCAGCCTTGCGCACCCCGGCGATGAGTTCCGCGTGGCGCGGCCGGTCGAGAATGAGCGCGGTGATCGCTTCGGGCTTCACGCCTTTGGCCTTAGCGAGATTGCGGATGTTTTCCTCGGCCGGCGCATCGAGCGCGACGACGCCCTTCGGATAGCCCGGGCCGATGCCGATCTTCTCCATGTAGACGTCAGGCGCATTGAGCAGGGTGCCGCCCTCCGCAATCGCGATGGTGGCGATCGCGCCCGGCATGTTCTTGGCGCACAGCGTGGTGCCCTCGAGCGGGTCGACTGCGATGTCCACCTTGGGACCATGCTTGGTGCCGACCTTCTCGCCGATGAACAGCATCGGCGCCTCGTCGAGTTCGCCCTCCCCGATCACCACCGTACCGTCGATCGGCAGCTTGTTGAGCTCGCGCCGCATGGCATCGACGGCGGCCTGGTCGGAGGCCTTCTCGGCGCCGCGCCCGCGCAATCGCGCAGCGGAGACGGCGGCGCGCTCAGTCACCCGCACGATCTCGATCGTGAGGATGCGTTCCAGCACCTGGTGCGGCTGAACCGTGATCGTTGGCATAGCTGCCTGCCCCGCTGCGTTCATAAATCGCCCCTTCCCCCGGATGCGTTCTCGACGACGAATACGTCGGCACCCGTATCATATTCGTGTCATAGCCGTGAAATCATGTGCCGGGTATCCCCAGATCGTGCATCGCAGCACGAATAGGGTGCACCGCGGTCGATTTGAACGATTTCAATTCTTCTCGATGCGGATGACCTGCGGCCTGCCCGAGATCACCCGATCACGGGAGACGGCAGCAAGCGCCTTGCGGACGGCGTCCTCGCTGGTCGCATAGGTGATCAGGATCACCGGCACCGGGGCGCCGGCGCGCTTGGCGAGATCGTGCCCCTCGCCGCGCGGACCGCCGTGCCGCTGTACGATCGATTCGAGCGAGATGTTCTGCTGGGCGAGCCGCTTGGCGATGGTGGCGGCGGTGCCCGGCCGGTCGCGCGCGAGGAGCCGGATGTAGTAGCCGCCCTCGTGGCGCTGCATCGGCGCCTTGACGCTGCGGGCCAATTGCGCGGTCGGCCGGCCGAACGGTGCGATGCGGATGCCGCGCGCGATGTCGGCAATGTCGGAGACGACCGCGGACGCGGTCGCCATGCCGCCGGCGCCGGGTCCCACCAGCGTGATCGGCGCGATGCCGTCGGCGTCGATGGTCAGCGCGTTGATGACGCCCATCACCTGCGCAATCTGCGAGACCTTGGGCACCATGGTCGGGTGCACGCGCTGCTCGATGCCTTTTTCAGTGCGCAGCGCCACGCCGAGCAGCTTGACGCGGTAGCCAAGCTCGTCCGCCCATTCGAGGTCTTCTTGTGCGATCGACGATATGCCTTCGACGTAGACCGCGCTCTGGTCGACCTTGGCGCCGAAGGCGATGCTCGCGAGGATCGCGAGCTTCTGCGCAGTGTCGTGGCCTTCGACGTCGAAGGTCGGATCGGCCTCCGCGTAGCCAAGCCGTTGCGCTTCCGCGAGGCACTCGGCGTAGGAGAGCTTCTCCTGCTCCATGCGGGTCAGCATGTAGTTGCAGGTGCCGTTGAGGATGCCGTAGATGCGCGCGAGCGAATTGCCGGCAAGCCCTTCGCGCAGCGTCTTGATCACCGGGATGGCACCGCCGACCGCCGCCTCGAAATTGAGCGCGACGCGGCTTTTCTCGGCGGCAGCGGCCAGCACCACCCCATGCCGGGCAAGCAGCGCCTTGTTGGCGGTGACCACCGATTTCCCGGCCTGGAGTGCGGCCAACACCGCCGCGCGCGCCGGATCGTCCGCGCCGCCCATCAGTTCGACAAAGACATCGATTTCGCGATCGGCGGCAAGCTTTGCCGGATCGGCGACCCAGCGGAACGGCTTGAGATCGACGTCGCGCTTCTTGCTGCGCGAGCGCGCGCAGACCGCGACCACCTCGATCGGCCGCCCGCAGCGCGCAACGAGCGTCGCCTGCTGTTCGGCAACCATCTGCACGACGGCGGCGCCGACCGTGCCCAGGCCGGCAATACCCAGTCTCAGCGGTTGAGCCATCGTGCGCCGTCTGTTGCGGCCAATGCTGCGGCTAGCGCCGCTTGGCGAGAGGGACGACGTTGTGCAACGTTTCCGGGCTGGTTTCAAGGAAACGCCGGATGTTGCGGGCGGCCTGGCGGATGCGCTGCTCGTTCTCGACCAGCGCGATGCGCACATAGCCCTCGCCGCGCTCGCCGAAGCCGGTGCCGGGCGAGACCGCGACCTCGGCCTTCTCGACCAGGAGCTTGGAGAACTCGACGCTGCCGAGCGGCTGGAACGGCTCGGGGATCGGCGCCCAGGCAAACATCGAGGCGCGCGGCGGCGGAACCTCCCAGCCGGCACGGCCGAAGCTCTCCACCAGCACGTCGCGGCGGCCCTTGTAGATCGCGCGCATCTCGCGGATGCACTCGTCCGGACCGTTGAGCGCGGCGGTCGCCGCCACCTGCACCGGCGTGAACGCGCCGTAGTCGAGATAGGACTTCACCCGCCCGAGCGCCGCGATGATGCGCTCGTTGCCGACCGCGAAGCCCATGCGCCAGCCCGGCATCGAATAGGTCTTCGACATCGAGGTGAATTCGACCGTGACGTCCATGGCGCCCGGCACCTGCAGCACCGACGGCGGCGGATTATCGTCGAAATAGACTTCGGCGTAGGCGAGGTCCGAGAGAATGAAGATGCCGTGCTTCTTCGCGAACGGCACCAGATCCTTGTAGAAGTCGAGATCGGCCACGTAGGCCGTGGGATTGGACGGATAGCAGACCACGACGGCGAGCGGCTTGGGGATCGAGTGCACGATGGCGCGCTCGAGCGTCGGGAAAAAATCCGGGGTCGGCTGCGACGGCACCGAGCGGATCACGCCGCCCGCCATGAGAAAGCCGAAGGCGTGGATCGGATAGCTCGGATCGGGCACCAGTACGACATCGCCCGGCGCGGTGATCGCCTGCGCCACGTTGGCGAAGCCTTCCTTCGAACCGAGCGTGGCGACGATCTGGGTGTCGGGATTGAGCTTCACCCCGAAGCGGCGCCCGTAGTAGGCGGCCTGGGCGCGGCGCAGGCCCGGAATGCCCTTGGAGGCCGAATAGCGGTCGGTGCGCGGCTTGCCAAGCGTCTCCTTCAGCTTCTCGATCACATGTGCCGGCGCCGGCAGGTCAGGATTGCCCATGCCCAGGTCGATGATGTCGGCCCCAAGGTTGCGCGCGTGCGCCTTGGCGCGGTTGACCTGCTCGAACACATAGGGCGGCAGCCGTTTGATGCGATGAAACTCTTCCATGACCCCAGCTCCTTCGGCTCACCGACCGGTTCCGCCGTCGCGACCGTTCCAAACTCGAAAACCGCCGCCATTCACTCCTGATGATACTGATTTGGCCGCTGCGGATGTCCTCCAGGCGGAGAACCCGCGCGGCCGACGCGGCCTTTTATCACGGGTTGCGGGCAGTACCAGCAGCCGCATTGGCGGCTTCCGCGCGGGCGCGGGCCGCGGCAAGTTCGGCTTCGAGCTTTTTCTGCTCGGCACCGCTCAGCATGGTGTTGTCGCGGGCCGGCGGCATGTCATGCACGGCCGGATATGCGGGCGGCGTCTCCGGACGTGCCGGTACCCCCTCCGGCAAGCCGCCGATCGCCGCCGGCATCTGGTCGCCCATGTTGGCGCTGTTGGTGCTCGCGCAGCCGGCGGGCAACAGGGCCCCGGCCAAGAGCGCCGCCGCGGCCAAAACGCGCCGCGACCGTCCCCGCCTGGGCCTCGATATCAACATCAATTTCATTCCGAATTCGGCTGGTCCTGCTGTCGGCGCGACGTGGAAAGGAAACCTGCCACGCCCCCTCGGATCAGCGAAATCGTTGACAGTTCAAGTAATTGACGCAAGTTGATGGGACAATATGACAAAAGCAAGGTTACGGCAGCCCGGCTGAGGCCTCGTGCACCCTCGCGCGGGCGTGCGGCCTCCGCTAGGATTCGTCTTGCGGCTGTCGCGGGTTAGGTCCATTTCGGGTTGGCAGGGTCTTTGCCTGTCCGGGCCGGGGCGGCCACATCGCAACCGAGGCGCTCAAACCCGAGGGTTTACGTGGAAGTCCCGTCGGAACCGGCCAATAGCGGCTCCGTCAACGTCGAGGAGTTCGCCAAGAACGTCGCCCGCATGGTCGAAGAGGGCGGCCGGGCGCTCGCCGCTTATCTCAAGCCGCGTGAGGAAGGCCGCGTCGAGGAACAGCAGGCCGAGGTCACCGACGTGGTCAAGACGTTCGGCCGGGTCGCCGAATACTGGTTCGCCGATCCGCAGCGCACGCTCGAACTGCAGACCAGCCTGGGTAGGTCCTACCTCGATCTCTGGGCGAGTGCGGTCAAACGCATGGCCGGGGAAGAGGTCCCCCCGGTGGCGCAGCCCGAACCGCGCGACAAGCGCTTCGCCGATCCCGAGTGGACCAGCAACCAGTTCTACGATTTTCTCAAGCAGGCTTATCTGCTCACCGTGCAATGGGCCGATCACCTGGTACGCGACGCCAAGGGTCTCGACCCGCACACCCAGCACAAGGCCGAGTTCTATCTGCGCCAGATCGCGAACGCGGTCTCGCCGTCGAATTTCGTGCTGACCAATCCCGAGCTGCTGCGCGAGACCCTCGGCAGCAACGCCGACAACCTGGTGCGCGGCATGCACATGCTGGCCGAGGACATCGAGGCCGGCCACGGCGAGCTCAAGATCCGGCAGTCGGACGCCAAGATGTTCGAGGTCGGCCGCAATCTCGCGCTGACGCCGGGCAAGGTGATCTTCGAGAACCAGCTGCTGCAGCTCATCCAGTACGCGCCGGCGACCGAGACCGTGCTCCGGCGGCCGCTGCTGATCGTGCCGCCCTGGATCAACAAGTTCTACATCCTCGATCTCACGCCGGAGAAATCCTTCATCAAATGGTGCGTCGACCAGGGGCTGACGGTGTTCGTTGTCTCGTGGGTAAACCCGGACGCGCACCTCGCCAAGAAGACCTTCGAGGATTACGCGCTTGAAGGCGTCATGGCGGCGCTCGGCGTCATCGAGCAGGCCACCGGCGAGAGCAAGGTGCACGCCATCGGCTACTGCGTGGGCGGCACGCTGCTGGCCGCGACGCTCGCCTATATGGCCAACAAGGGCGACGACCGCATCGTCTCGGCGACCTTCTTCGCCGCGCAGGTCGACTTCACCCATGCGGGCGACCTCAAGGTGTTCGTCGACGAGGAGCAGATCGCCGCACGCGAGCGCGAAATGGGCGAGCGCGGCTACCTCGAAGGCAGCAAGATGGCGCGCGCCTTCAACCTCTTGCGATCGAACGATCTGATCTGGCCCTATGTGATCAACAACTACCTCAAGGGCAGAGAGCCTGCGCCCTTCGACCTCTTGTTCTGGAACTCCGACGCGACCCGCATGCCGTCGGCGAACCACTCGTTCTATCTGCGCGGCTGCTACCTTGAGAACAAGCTCACAAAGGGCGAGATGGTGATCGGCGGCGAGCGGCTCGATCTGCACAAGGTTACGATCCCGATCTACAACCTCGCCGCCCGCGAAGACCACATTGCGCCCGCGAAGTCGGTGATGCTCGGCTCGCATTTCTTCGGCGGGCCGGTGCGGTTCGTGGTCGCGGGCTCGGGGCACATTGCCGGTGTCGTCAATCCGCCGGCCAAGGTGAAGTATCAATATTGGACCGGACCGCAACCGGCCGATGCCGACGTCGAGACGTGGCTGGCCCACGCGCAGGAGCATCCCGGCTCGTGGTGGCCGAACTGGATCGACTGGCTCAAGACGCTGGATCCGACCGAAGTCGCCGGCACGCGAGCCCGGCGGCGGCGTGCTCAAACCGATCGAGGACGCCCCCGGGCGTTATGTTAAGGTGAGAGACTGACGCCTGTCGCGGCGCGGACCGGGTGCGCCGTCGGCCGGCAGGGCCATCAATTCGAGAGGAGAGCGACTATGCGTCTCAAGCTCATGCTGTCGACGATCGCCGTATCGGGAGCGATGCTCGGCGTCCTTGCCGTCCCGGCACCGGCGCAGGACCTCACCGGCACGCTCAAGAAGATCAAGGACACCGGCACGATCACGCTCGGCCACCGCGACTCCTCGGTTCCGTTCTCCTATTACGACGACCGGCAACAGGTCGTGGGCTACGCGACGGACCTATGCCACCGCATCGTCGATGCCGTGAAGGCCGACCTCAAGCTCGCCAAGCTTGACGTCAAGCTCAACCCGGTCACCTCCTCCACCCGCATTCCGCTGATGGCGAACGGCACCATCGACCTGGAATGCGGCTCGACCACCAACAATCTCGATCGGCAGAAGCAGGTGTCCTTCACGATCACGCATTTCGTCACGGCCAATCGCTTCGTGTCGAAGAAGGCGAACAACTTGAAGACCGTCGAGGACCTCAAGGGCAAGACCATCGTGTCGACCTCGGGTACGACCAACATCAAGCAGATCACCGAGATCGGCGCACAGAAGGGGCTTAATCTCAACATCCTCGCCGCCAAGGATCACGCCGAGGCGTTTCTGATGGTGGAGACCGGACGTGCCGCCGCTTTCGTGATGGACGACATCCTGCTGTCCAGCCTGGTTGCGGGCTCCAAGGCGCCGCAGGACTACGTGATCTCCGCCGATGCACTCTCGGTCGAGCCTTATGGCATCATGCTTCGCCGCGGCGATGCGCCGTTCAAGAAGGTGGTCGATGAAGCGATGATCGCGACCTACCGGGGCGGCGCGATCAACGCGATCTACGACAAGTGGTTCCTCAAGCCGGTTCCTCCGAAGGGCATCAATCTGAACGTGCCGATGAGCCCCGCCTTCAAGAAGGTGGTGGCGAGCCCAACCGATAGCGGCGACCCGGCGGTGTATTGAGCCCAACGCGGGTGCGTATGAGGAAGTAAGCTCGCGATGCGAACTCCGTAACCTTCGCCCCGCGCTTGCGGGGAGAGGGTGGCGAGCATCAAGCGAAGCGAGACGCGAGCCGGGTGAGGGGCTGCTACCGAGCGGATCGCGAGAACTGCCCCTCATCCGCCTCGTTCGCTGCGCTCGCTCGGCACCTTCTCCCCGCTTCGCGGGGAGAAGGAAAGCAAGCAAGTGGGGTCGGTGATGAACTACAATTGGAACTGGGCGATCTTCTTCGACAAGTCGCCGGACGGCGTCCATACCTACTGGGAGACGCTGCTCATCGGCGCCGGCTGGACCTTGGCGACCGCCGCATGTGCCGGCGTGCTGGCGTTCACGCTCGGCTCGATCGTCGGCGTCATCCGCACCATGCCGTTGCCCTGGCTGGCACGGCTCGCGACTGCTTACGTCGAGCTCTTCCGCAACATTCCGCTCCTCGTGCAGATGTTCCTCTGGTATTTCGTGCTGCCGGAGGTTGTTCCGGCGAGCGTCGGCACTTGGCTCAAGGAACTGCCGAACTCGTCGTTCTATACCGCCGTGGTCGCGCTCGGTTTCTACACCTCGGCGCGCGTCGCCGAGCAGGTACGCGCCGGCATCGGGGCGCTGCCGCGTGGCCAGCGCATGGCGGCACTCGCGCTCGGGCTGACGCTGCCGCAGGCCTACGGCTACATCCTGCTGCCGATGGCGTATCGCATCTTGATGCCGCCGCTGACCTCGGAGTTCATCAACGTCATCAAGAACAGCGCGGTCGCGCTGACCATCGGGCTGATGGAACTCACGGCGCGCGCGCGCGCCATGCAGGAGTTTACTTTCCAGGTGTTCGAGGCGTTCACCGCCGCGACCGTGATCTACATCGTCATCAACATCATCGTGACCTACGTGATGCGCTACCTCGAGCGCAGGGTCGCGGTGCCGGGCTTCATTGGTGCCGCGCCACAGAGCGCGGCGCACTGAGGGCAGGCCATGTTTTCGAATTTCGATTTCGACGTCATCATCCGCTCGCTGCCGTACCTGTTCTACGACGGCATGACCTTCACCTTGATGCTGACGGCGCTCGCCACCGCGGGTGGTATCGTCATCGGCACGATGCTGGCGCTGATGCGGCTCTCGGGATTTGCGCCGCTCACGTTGTTCGCGGCCGGCTACGTCAACCTGATGCGTTCCGTACCGCTCGTACTGATGATCTTCTGGTTCTATTTCCTGGTGCCCTATATCGGGCAATGGCTGACCGGCGCGGCGCAACCCATTCAGGTGGGCGCCTTCGTGTCTTCGCTCGTCACCTTCACGCTGTTCGAGGCGGCGTTCTTTGCCGAAATCATGCGCGCCGGCATTCAGTCGATCTCGCGCGGCCAGGTAGCCGCCTCGCAAGCGCTCGGCCTGAACTATCCGCAGACCATGGGCTACATCGTGCTGCCGCAGGCGTTCCGCAACATGGTGCCGATTTTGCTCACGCAGACCATCATCCTGTTCCAGGACACATCGCTGGTCTACGTGCTCTCGATCACCGACTTCATGGGTGCCGCCTCGAAGGTGGCGCAGCGCGACGGGCGGCTGGTCGAGATGTACTTGTTCGCCGCGGTGGTCTACTTCCTGATCTCGCTCACGGCCTCGCAGCTGGTGCTCCGGCTGCAATCGCGCATCGCCATTATCCGCTGAGGGGCCCACCATGGCCGCCATGATCGAAATCCGGGACGTGAGCAAGTGGTACGCGACCTTCCAGGTGCTCAAGCATTGCTCGACCAACGTCGACAAGGGCGAGGTCGTCGTGGTCTGCGGGCCCTCCGGCTCGGGCAAGTCGACGCTGATCAAGTGCGTCAACGGGCTTGAGCCGTTCCAGGAAGGAACGATCACGGTCGACGGCACCTCGGTCGGCGACCGCAAAACCAGCCTGCCGAAGCTGCGCGCGCGCATCGGCATGGTGTTCCAGCACTTCGAGCTGTTCCCTCACCTCACGGTCGCGCGCAACCTGACGCTCGCACAGATGAAGGTGCTGGGCCGCAACCAGGATGACGCGATCGAAAAGGGCATGCGGCTGCTCGAGCGCGTCGGGCTGCGCGCGCACGCCGAGAAATTTCCCGGGCAACTCTCCGGCGGGCAGCAGCAGCGCGTCGCGATCGCCCGCGCGCTCGCCATGGATCCGATCGCTATGCTGTTCGACGAGCCGACCTCCGCGCTCGACCCGGAGATGATCAATGAGGTGCTCGACGTGATGGTGGCACTCGCCAAGGACGGCATGACCATGATGGTGGTCACCCACGAGATGGGGTTTGCCCGCAAGGTCGCGAACCGCGTGGTGTTCATGGACCAGGGCGAGATCGTCGAAGACGCACCGACGGCGGACTTCTTCGGCAAACCGCGCAGCGAGCGCGCGCAACTTTTCCTGTCGAAAATTCTGCACAACTGAGCCACAAGAGCCGGCGGCAACACGGGAGATCTATATGTCCAGGGAACTGTTCTGGCTGACACTGACGATTGTGGTGACCGGCCTGCTTTGGGTGCCGTACATCCTCGATCGCTTCGCCAAGTGGGGCGTGCTGGCGACCCTCGACAATCCCAAGCGCAACAATCCGTCGCATTCGCCGTGGGCGATACGGATGATGAAGGCGCACGAAAACGCCATCGAAAACCTGGTCATTTTCGGACTGCTGGTCCTGATCGTGCACGAACTGGAGCTTTCGAGCCGCGTCACAGCCTGGGCCTGTATCGTCTATTTCTGGGCCCGCCTCGTGCACGTGGTCGCCTACACGCTGGGCATTCCCTACGTGCGCACGCTCGGCTTCACGTTCGGCTTCCTCGCGCAGGCCGCGCTCGCGATCGTGATCCTCTCGCAGGTGCACCTGTTCCCGGCCGCCGTCAGCCTTCCGCTGCCGGAGGGACCGTAATACGCGGCGATGTTCTTCGCGTTCAGGGAAACAGCGCGACCTGCTCGAGCCCCATGGTCTCGGGAAAGCCGAGCATCAGGTTCATGTTCTGCACTGCCTGGCCGGACGCGCCCTTGGTGAGATTGTCGAGCGCCGAGCCGATAATGGCGCGGCCCGGAATGCGGTCCTTCGCGACGCCGATGAAGGTCATGTTGGAGCCGCGCACGTGGCGAGTGTGCGGCATCTCGCCGAACGGCAGGACGTGCACGAACGGCTCTCCGGCATAGGCCTTGGCGAGGATCGCGTGCAGCGCGTGCGGCACGTCGCTCTGCGGCTGTGTCTCCGGCGCCCGCACGTAAATGGTGGAGAGAATCCCGCGATTCATCGGCACGAGATGGGGCGTGAAGCTGACCGTAACGGTGCGGCCGGCGGCCTTGGAGAACTCCTGGTCGAGCTCCGCCATGTGGCGGTGATGTCCCACGCCGTAGGCATGGAAGCCCTCCGAGACCTCGGAGAACAGCATCTCCTCCTTCGCCGCCCTCCCCGCCCCGGTCATGCCGGACTTGGCATCGACCACGATCTCGTCGGGATCGATGGCGCCCGCCCGCAGCAGCGGAATGAGGGGAAGCTGCGCGCAGGTGGTGTAGCAGCCCGGATTGGCGACGAGCCGTGCCGCCTTGACCTTGTCGCGATAGATTTCGCTTAGCCCGTACACCGCCTCCGACTGGAGGGCCGGCGCGTGATGTTCGTGGCCGTACCACCGCGCATACGCCGATGTGTCGGCGAGGCGGAAGTCGGCGGAAAGATCGACCACCTTGGTCTTCGGCGCGCGATTGAGAAGCTCGCTGACGACCTTCTGCGTGGTGGCATGCGGCAAGGCGCAGAACGCGAGATCGAGACCCGCTGCCGCCCAGTCGATGCCATCGAGCGAGACGAGCCTTGGCAGTGCATAGGGCGAGAACTGCGGGAAGACCTGGCGCATCTCCTGCCCGGCCCGGCGATCGGCGGTGAGCAGCACGATTTCGCTCTCCGGATGCCGCAACAGCAGCCGGACCAGCTCGGCGCCGGTATATCCCGACGCGCCGAGCACGCCGATCCGGGCTTTGGCGGGGTTGCTCGCAGTATCAGCCATTGGTCAAATCTCCCGTCGAGCAGAACGACCGGACGAAAGCGCAGGCGGCGAACGGGGAATGTGCCGCGGAGCCCTGTCCGGCGGCACGAATGACGATCACACGCGATCGCACACTCGCGCCGCGGTGACGCGGCGACGGCGCAATAAGCCTGTTTGGATCGTGCTCATGGGCGCGCCGTATAATCCGGTTATGCGGCGGCCGTCAACCGGAGGGGCAGCGCGCCGGCGCCTCGGATGAAGGAATAATGGCGGGCCTAGCGCGCCGCAAAGAACACGGCCGCCCATTGACGGGCGGCCGCCTTGGATCACCAACCGGATTTTGCTTACAGCACCGCGTTCCAGGCGACCGGCACGAGGCGGTAGCCCGTGCCGTCCTTCTCGACCCGCCCGAGCGACGGGAATGCGAAGTGGAAGCCGGCGATCAGCGCCTTCTCGGTCGCCGCCATGTCGTAGAACTTGCGGCGCGTCGCGGCCGCCTGCACCGGATCGATGTCGAAGGCGACGTGCCAGTCAGGATTGCGCAGGAACAGTTCGGGGATATTGGTGACGTCGGACTGCACCAGCAGCCGCCCATTGCCGGACGCAACCGCGAAGGCGGTATGACCGGGCGTGTGGCCGCGCGCGTCGAGCGCGGTGATGCCAGGCGCGACCTCCTTGCCCCACTCGTATTGCGTCACCTTGCCGGCGATGTCGGACAGCACCTTGCGGGTATTGGCGTAGTAATCCTTCATCATCTGGTTGGGCGCTTTGTTCATGTTGTCGTCGCTCATCCAGAATGCCCAGTCGACCGCCGGTGCCTTGACCTCCGCGTTCGGAAAAGCGAGCGAGCCGTCCAGGTTCTTCACGCCGTTGATGTGGTCGGGATGAAGGTGCGACAGGATCACCATGTCGATCGCCTTCGGATCGATACCCGCCGCCGCCATGTTGGCTTGCAGCAGGCCGATGGTCGGGCCGGCGCCGGCCGGGAAGCCGGTATCGATCAGCATAAGCTTCGAGCCGGTATTGATGACCACCGGGTTGAACGGCACCGTGACCATGCCCTTCGGCATATAGGCGGCCTCGGCGGCGGCGAGCGCCTGTTCCTTCGGCACGTTGCGCACGAAGCCGTCGGGCATCGGGAACGTGCGTCCGCCGTCGGTGATCTGCGTGAGCTCGAAGTCGCCCACCTTGTAGCGATAGAAGCCGGGCGCCTGCTTTCCGCCGAGCGGCGCTGCCGCGCGCGCGGGCGTAGGTCCGAAGCCCGGAGCCAAGGCGGTTGCGCCGACGGCGGCGGCTCCGGACAGCAATGTGCGGCGAGATGCAGATTCGGTCATGCGTTCCTCCCGTGTGATCGGCCTCGTGCGGGCCGTTGCAAAAAGGCTACGCCCGGAAACGACACAACGGCAAGTGGCACCCGACGCGGGGCGCAAAAAAACAGGCCGCCCCGAAGGGCGGCCTGTTGCAAGCGAATCTCTCCAGATCGTTGCTAGATCGTTGGATTCCACGGCACCGGGATCTCGCGATAGCCCGAGCCGTTCTTCTCCACAAAGGCGACCGAGGGGAACGGATAGTGGAAACCCTGGACCATCATCCGGTCCGCCGACAGCATGTCGTAGACCTTGCGGCGCGTGGCTTCCGCCATCACCGGGTCCTGGTCGTAGAAGGCGTGCCAGCCGGGATTGCGCGCGAACAGGAACGGCACGTGCGTCACGTCGGCCTGCACGAAGACCTGGCTCGAACCCGACGCCACGATGTGGGAATTGTGCCCGGCCGAATGGCCGTGCGTGCCGACCGCCGTGATGCCGGAGACGACCTCCTTGCCCTCCTCGTAGGTGCGCAGCCGCTTCATCACGTCGCCGGAGAATACCCGGCGATTGTTCTTGAACAGGCCCTCCATGCGGCCCTTCGGGGCGCGGCTCATCTCGCCGTCGTCCATCCAGAACTTGTGCTCGAGCGCCGGCACCAGGATTTCTGCACTCGGAAACGCGAGCGAGCCGTCGGCCTTGAGCAGTCCGTTCACGTGGTCGCCGTGGTAGTGCGAGATGATGACGGTATCGATCGCATTGGCGTCGATGCCGGCGGCGGCAAGATTGGCCATGAGCTGCCCGCTCATGCCGTTGGTCGATTTGTAAGCGGCCTCGCTGGTGCCGGTGTCGATCAGCACCAGCTTCTGTCCGGTGTTGACCACGACGGGATTATAGGGGCCGACGAAGACGTCCTTTTCCATGTAGGCCGCGGCCAAAGCGGAGTTCACCTCATCGCGGGTCGCGTTCTTGACGAAGTCGTCGGGCAGCTTCATGCGGTTGGCGCCGTCGGTGACGACGGTGATCTCGAAGCTTCCGACCTTGTAGCGGTACCAGCCGGGCGCTTGCTTGCCGGCCGCAGGGGCCGCAGCGCGCACCGGAGTCGCTACACCGATGGGCGCGAGCGCGACGGCGGCTGCCGCGGCAACGCCGGTGAGAGCGGTACGTCGGGTCATTTCGGTCATCGCGTTCTCCCTGATCGCCGCCTTGTCTTCGTTGGACGAAACGTCGGGCGGTCGATGGCGGATGCTACATCATGCGGTCGACGCAATGAAGGCCGCCCTCCGGCGGCCTTCTATCGCAGGCCCTCCTAGAGCCTGTCCCTTTTGAATTCGAGCACCGCCTCTCCGTTCGTTCCCGCGCAAGCGGGAACCCAGGGCAAAGCATTCGGTGTTGCAGCGCTGGGTCCCCGCTTTCGCGGGGACGAGCGGAGAGAGTATCGATTCCAGCGAGATGTGAACCGCTCTGGCGGTTCAGATCGTCGGGTTCCACGGCACCGGAATGACCCGATAGCCGCTGCCTGACTTCTCGACATGGCCGAGCGACGGGAACGGGTAATGGAAGCCCTGGACCAGCATCTTCTCGGCGGCCAGCATGTCGTAGAACTTGCGGCGCGTCGCCTCCGCGGCCGCGCCGTCCATGTCGAACTGGATGAACCAGCCCGGGTTCTGCACGAACAGCGGCACGTTGGTCACATCCGCCTGCACCATCAGCGTCGAGTTGCCGGACGAGATGATGTGCGAGACATGACCCGGCGTGTGGCCGTAGGTCGCCATCGCGGTGATGCCGGGCACCACCTCCTTGCCGGCCTCGTATTGCGTGACCTTGTTGCCGAGCGCGCCGAACACGCGCTTGATGTTCTTGAAGTTGCCTTCGACGAGTGCATTTCCGGTTGCCTTGCTTTCCTCGCCCGTGTCGTTCCAGAATTTCCATTCGCCGGACGGCACGAGGATTTCGGCCTTGGGAAAGGCCGGCTTGCTGTCGGCGGTCAGCAGTCCGTTGATGTGGTCGCCATGGAAGTGCGAGATGATGACGGCATCGACGGCGCCGCGGTCGATCCCGGCGGCGGCGAGGTTGGTATGGAACTGGCCGACGATGCCTTTGCGTTGCTCGAACATCGCGGGACCAAGGCCGGTGTCGATGACCACGAGCTTCGTGCCGGTGTTCACCGCGATCGGTGTGTAGGGCACGACGATTTTGTCCTTGGCGAGATACATCGCCTCCAGCGCCTTGTTGACGTCTTCCTTCTTGACGTTGCGGATGAACGTGTCGGTGAGCGGGTTGGCGAACGCGCCGTCGGTCACGGCGGTCACCTCGATCGTGCCGACCTTGTAGCGGTAGAAGCCCGGCGCCTGCTTGCTGATCTGCGGCGCGTCCGCGCGCACCGGCATCATGGTCAACGGCGTGAGCGCGGTCGCCGCGGCGGCGCCTGCGAGGACGGAGCGGCGGGTCATCCGTGTGGTCTCGATCATTGGCCTTCTCCCTCGGTCGCCGAGCCCTTTTCTTCCGTTCTGCTCAGCATAGAATCGCTTGGATGCTAGCTCCGGCAACGAGCCGAGAACAAGCCGGGCTGATATGGTATGACTTGAGTGCGAAATGAGGCCTTCGCACCGGGAGCGATCGATGAGACGACGCGACATTATGACCATGCTTGGCGCAGCGGCCGCCAAACTGAATGTCGGCTGATCGGTCTCAAATCCAGCAGATGGTCACCGACGAATCCCCGCTGAGCGAAGCGCCGCATGCGACGGCGCGCGGCTACGGCTTCCTGCTTGCGACCTTCGGCACCGCGATCTTTGTCAGCGCGGCGCTGCTGTTCGCCGTGCAGCCGATGTTCACCAAGATGGTGTTGCCGCGGTTCGGCGGCGCACCGTCGGTGTGGTCGGTGGCGATCGTGTTCTTCCAGGCGGCGCTGCTCGCGGGCTATGCCTATGCGCACGTGCTGACGCGCTACGCTGTGGTCCGCATGGCCGTCGTCATCCACGTCGCGGTGATGATCGCCGCCGCCTGCACGCTCCCGCTGGCCATTGCCGGGGGCTGGGGCCGCCCACCCGCGGTCGGCGAAGAGTTCTGGCTGATCGGCCTGTTCGCGGCTTCGATTGGGCTGCCGTTCTTCGCGCTCTCCGCCAACGCGCCGCTGCTGCAGGCGTGGTTCGCCCGCACCGGGCACCCTTCGGCGAAAGACCCCTATTTCCTCTATGCGGCGAGCAACGTCGGAAGCTTCCTCGCGCTCCTCTCCTATCCGGTACTCATTGAACCCTACGTGCGGCTCGGCGATCAGTCCGGTTCATGGTCGATCGGCTTTGTTGTCCTGATCGCGCTGATTGCGGGCTGCGGGGCGCTGTTGTGGCGCTCGCCGGCGCGACTGCCGGACGCCGCCGGCGACGAAACGGCGGAAGCTGCGCCACCGAGCTGGCGGGAGGCC
Organism: uncultured Alphaproteobacteria bacterium; assembly: GCA_963763365.1. Lineage (GTDB taxonomy): Bacteria > Pseudomonadota > Alphaproteobacteria > Rhizobiales > Xanthobacteraceae > VAZQ01. The sequence continues at coordinate 269,538 of CAVXOE010000017.1, forward strand.
GCCACCTGGGTCGCGCTTGCAGCAGTGCCGTCCGGGCTCCTGGTCGCGGTCACCGCGCACATTTCGATCGACGTCGCGGCTGTGCCGCTGCTCTGGGTGCTGCCGCTCGCGCTCTATCTCCTGACCTTCATCATCGTGTTCGCGCGCCGGCCGATCATTCCGCATTGGCTGGTGGTCGATGCGCAGCCGCTGTTCATCATCGGCTTCATCGCCGTCGTCGTGTTCGAAGGCGTCAAGACCATCGTCGGGCTGATCGCGGTCCATCTCGTCGTGTTCTTCGTCTGCGCGCTGATGTGCCATGGCGAACTGGCGCGGCGCCGGCCGCCGGCGAAATATCTCACCGGCTTCTATCTGTGGATGTCGGCCGGCGGCATGATCGGCGGCATCGCGGTTGCGCTGGTTGCTCCGCATACATTCACTTGGGTGGCGGAATATCCGATCCTGATCGCGCTCGCGGTGCTCTGCCGACCGGGGCTTGCCCTGCCGAAGAGCATCGCGTTGCGTTGCGCGCTCGCCGGCATGATCGTCGCGGGCGTGGCAGTGCTGGTCTGGTGGACGAACTCCACCGCGATCATGACCGAGGCCACCTTCCGTCACGTCGTCTTTGCGCTGCTGCTGCTCTGCGTGCTGTTCTGGCGCGCGCCGCTACCGTTCGCCGCGATCGTGGCGTTCGCGCTGATCGCAGCCCACGTGGTGTTCGAGCAGCAAGGCTCGATGGCGGTGCGCAGCTTCTTCGGCATCTTCAAGGTCGTGGAATCCTCCGACGGCCGTTTCCGCATCCTCCAGCACGGCACCACGATGCACGGCGCGCAGCGCATCCGGGACGAGAACGGCCAGCCAGTGACCGGTCCGCCCGAACCCCTGCTCTACTATTTCGACGGCTCCGCCATCGCGCAGACCATCGATGCCGTGCGCGAACTCAAGGCGCCTGCGCCAGTCCGTTTCGCCGTGGTGGGCCTCGGCACCGGCACGCTGGCGTGTCGTGCTGCACCTGAAGATAGCGTCCACTATTACGAGATCGATCCGGCCGCCATCCGGATCGCGCGCGATCCCGCGCTGTTCCGCTTCGTCGCCGAATGCCGGCCGGACATGCCGATCACGCTCGGCGACGCGCGGCTGACGCTCGCCGAGGCGCCCGACGGCGCCTACGACCTCATCATCGTCGATGCGTTTTCATCCGATGCGATCCCCATCCACCTGCTCACGCGCGAGGCGATGGCGGTCTATCTCAAGAAGCTCACGCCGCACGGCATCGTTGTGCTGCACATTTCAAATCGTCATCTCGAGTTGGCCTCCGTGGTGGCTGGCATCGCGGCCGCGAACGGCCTGATCACCCGCATCAACGACAGCGCCGACCTCGACGAAACCGCCAACCCGTACAAGTTCGCCGGAACCGTCGCGGCGGTGGCGCGCAGCGAGGAAGATTTCGGCGTCCTGGCACATTCCGCCGAATGGGAGCTGCGGCAGCCAGATCCCAAGCAATGGGTGTGGAGCGACGACTATTCCGACATCGTCGGCTCGGTGCTGCGCAATCTTTATCCTTGAGCTATCGCCACGTGTGCTGCCTCATGCTGAGGACCGAGGCGATCAACTGCCCCACACCCATTTGACGACAACCGCCGCGACATCGCCCAGCGTGAGCAACACGCCGGCCCAGACGAAGGCCGAGGTGAAATTCGCGATCTGAAAATTCCAGTACGGCATTGCGAAGATGCCGGCCACCAGCGGCACGGAGGCGCGCAGCGGACCGAAGAACCGGCCGATGAAGATGCCGAGCACGCCCCACTTTTTCACGAACCGTTCGCCGCGCGGGATGAGGTCGGGGTGCCGCGACAGCGGCCAGACATGCGCCACCGGCGGCCCGAGCTTGACGCCCACCCAATAGGACAGCCAGTCGCCGAGCGCGGCGCCGACCGCGCCCGCAATCCAGATCGGCCAGAAATTGAGCCCGCCCGAGGCGATCAGCACGCCGATCCCGACGAGGGCAGCCCAGGCGGGAACGAGCAGCGAGATGAAGGCGAGCGATTCCGCGAAGGCGAGCGCAAAGACGATCGGCGCCGCCCACGCCTCGTGAGCCTTCACGAACTCCACGACCTGCTGGCCGTGAGCCTCGAGACTTTCAAACATGCGGAAGAAGCCCTGACGACAGGTCAGGGTTTAGCCTGCCGCAACCGGCGTGACCAGTGCTGCCGGGCAATTGTCCCGGCAAACCGTCACGACCAACTCCCTTCATGCCCGCGAAAGCGGGCATCCAGTCGACGCCGCCGCTACGCCGCGGCCGCCTGCTGGTCGCGCTTTTCGGCCGCCTGCTTGGCGTCGGCAAGCCGGATCACCGCCATCTCGTCGCTGGTCAGATCGGCCTGATTTCCGATCTTGAGCGCGTCCTCGAGGATCGCCGCCGCCTGACGATAGACGTCGGCAGTCGAGCGATCGCGATAGGAGGGCGGCACGTGATCGGACACCGCCGCGGCAACTTCGCCGACCACCCGCGTCGCACTGAGCACGATGTCGGTCGCGCGCGCCGAACCCCATTGCTCGGCCGCATCGGCGGCATGATCGCAGGCCGAGATCAGCAGCAGATGCACGCCGAGATTCATGCGCGCCTCGCCGCGGATGGCGTGAGCCAGATAGAACAGGTCCTGCGGCGTCGTGATCGAGCGGCAGCGTGCGGCCAGCTCGGTCAGTCCGGCATGCGCGAGCGCGGGCGCCAGGATGTCGGTCGCGATCCGTGTCATGAGAAACTGCGCACGCTCGAGCTCGATGCGCGGCACGTCGGCCGAGCCTGCAAGCCGCGTCACGAAACGCATCAGCAGTTCCTGCCGCAGATCGTCGTCGAGCGCATCGTTGAGGCACATCGCGAACAACCCCATCGGACGCGAGAACGACGAAGGGCAATCGTCGATCGACTGCACGGAGCGGTAGGGATAGCCGGCCGCGACGATCGCCGCTTCGTTGATGCAGGTGCCGCCATCGGGCCCTGGAAACTCATGGCTGCCGCGCAGCAGTTTCCAGTTCAGCATGGCGTTGAAATCGACCGCGGGCGCGGACGGCCTCGCAGGCAGCAAACGGTTGAGGTCGAACATGACGATCTCCTCTCAGTTTCATCCTGTTTGGCAGCATGAATTTGTAACTATCGTGGCGGAGCGACGGCTATCCGATGGGATCAAAATGAATTGATGGTAATGTTCCATTGCAATATTCCGTGATCCGGCGCGCAACACATCGTTCATACCGCTGCGCAAGACATCACCACTCCGGCCACGACCGTGGCATAGTCGGATCAGGTGATTCGTCTGCCTCATTTGACGATCGACGGAACCGCATGGCCAAGACCGCAGCAAAGACCGCAAAATCCGCAGCCAAGGCTGCGACCAAGACACGCGACCTGTTCGCCGAACTGCCCGATTCTTCATCGCGGCGCGCCAGCGCGCGCGGGAAGGCCCCGAGCCGGGTGCGCGCCGGCGGCACTAGTGGCGAGTCAAACTATACCGCGAAGCACATCGAGGTGCTGGAAGGCCTCGAGCCGGTGCGCCGCCGGCCCGGCATGTATATCGGCGGCACCGACGAGAAGGCGCTGCATCATCTCTTCGCCGAGGTGATCGACAACGCCATGGACGAAGCGCTCGCCGGTCACGCCGACTGGATCGATGTCGAGATGGAGGCGGACGGCTTCGTCGCCGTTACCGACAACGGCCGCGGCATGCCCGTCGATCTCCATCCCAAGTTCAAAAACAAGTCGGCCCTCGAAGTGATCATGACGACGCTGCACGCCGGCGGCAAATTTGATTCCGAAGTCTACGAGACCTCGGGCGGTTTGCACGGAGTCGGCGTCTCGGTCACGAACGCGCTCTCGGAGCGCATGGAGGTCGAGGTCGCACGCGAGCAGACGCTCTATCGCATGGCGTTCGAGCGCGGCAAGCCGAAGGGCAAGCTGGAGAAGGTCGGCCGCGCGCCCAACCGCCGCGGCACGAAAGTGCGCTTCCGTCCGGACCCGGAGATTTTCGGCAAAGGCGCGCATTTCCGTCCCGAACGCATCTTCAAGATGTCGCGCTCCAAGGCCTATCTCTACGGCGGGGTCGAGATCAGATGGTCGTGCGCGCCGGAACTGCTGCGCGGCGTCGAGAACGTGCCCGAGAAGGCGAGCTTTCATTTCGCCGACGGCCTCAAGGATTATCTCAGCGCGCAGCTTGAAGGCGCGACGCTGGTGCATCCCGACATCTTCACCGGCAGTTCGGGTAAGACCGGCAAGCACGGCGGCGCCGAATGGGCAGTCGCCTGGACCGCCGACATGGACGGCTTCCTCTCGTCCTACTGCAACACCATCCCGACACCCGACGGCGGCACGCACGAGTCCGGGCTGCGCAGCGCGCTCACCAAGGGCCTGAAGGATCACGCCGAGCGCATGGGCCAGGGCAAGCGCGCGGCCGCGATCACCTCGGACGACGTGATGACCGGCGCCGGCTGCATGCTCTCGGTGTTCATCCGCGAACCGGAGTTCCAGGGCCAGACCAAGGACCGCCTCGCCACCGCCGAGGCCACCCGCATCGTCGAGAACGCGATCAAGGACCCGTTCGACCATTGGCTCGCCGGCAATCCGATGCAGGCCAACAAGCTGCTCGATTTCGTGGTCGAGCGCGCCGACGAGCGCGTGCGCCGCCGGCAGGAGAAGGACATCGCGCGCAAGTCCGCGGTGCGCAAGCTGCGGCTTCCCGGCAAGCTCGCCGACTGCACCAACACCGCGGCGCAGGGCTCGGAGATTTTCATCGTCGAGGGCGACTCGGCGGGCGGCTCCGCCAAGCAAGCGCGCGACCGCGCCTCGCAGGCGATCCTGCCGCTGCGCGGCAAGATCCTCAACGTCGCCTCCGCCGGCAAGGACAAGCTCGCGCAGAACCAGCAGCTTGCCGATCTCATCCAGGCGCTCGGCTGCGGCTACGGCGCGCACTACCGCGAGCAGGACCTGCGCTACGAGAAGGTGATCGTGATGACGGACGCCGACGTCGACGGCGCGCACATCGCCTCATTGCTGATCACGTTCTTCTACCGCCAGATGCCGAAGCTGATCGACGACGGCCACCTCTATCTCGCAGTGCCGCCGCTCTACCGTCTCACCCACGGCGGCAAGACCGTCTATGCGCGCGACGACAAGCACAAGGCGGAACTGCTCAAGAAGGAGTTCCACGCCAACGCCAATGTCGATGTCGGCCGCTTCAAGGGGCTGGGCGAGATGATGGCGAGCCAGCTCAAGGAAACCACCATGGACCCGCGGAAGCGCACGCTGCTGCGCGTCGTGGTGGTGGCGGATGAGCGCAAGGACACCGACGGCTCGGTCGAGCGGCTGATGGGCAACAAGCCCGAGGCGCGCTTCGATTTCATCCAGGAGAAGGCGGAGTTCGCGAGCGAGGAGATGCTGGATGTTTAGTGGGCGTCCTCGCCGCTCAACAACATTCAGGACACCGTTGCCGCAGGTGTCGGCTACCGACTTTCGCGGTCTGGACAGAGATGCACCTCGACCGTGACGTGCGACAGGCCCCGCAATCCCTTCAGCCGCTCCTTGTAGACCATGGCGTCTTGTGGCCTGTCCGAAACGACAGAAGCCACCAGCGCCGTGTGGCCCGGCCCGACGCGCCAGATATGCAGATCGCTGATGCGGTCGCCGTCCAGTTCCAGCCGCTCCTTGATCCGCGAGGGCAGCGACGGATCGGGCACCATGTCGAGCAGCGTCACGCCGGATGATCGGATCAGGCTGATCGACCACCCAGCGATGACGATCGCGCCGATCAGGCCAACCGCCGGGTCCATCCAAACCCATCCGTAGAAAAGCGCGCCCAGTAGAGCAACAATCGCCAAGACCGAGGTCAGAGCGTCGGCCAGGACATGGAGGTAGGCGGCGCGGAGATTGGTGTCGTGATGCTTGTGCGCGTGGTGACCGTGATGGTCGTGATCGTCGTGGTCCTCGCGCAAGAGCAGCGCGCTGACGACGTTCACAGCCAAGCCGATGACGGCGATGGCAATGGCTTCAACGTAGCCGATCGCGACCGGCGCCAAAATCCGCTGGACGAACTCGTAGCCGATGAAGAGCGCGACCAGCACCAGAATGATCGCGCTCGTAAACCCCGCCAGTTCGCCCAGCTTGCCCGTTCCGAACGTAAAACGGGGATCGTGCACGTGCTTGCGCGCGAACCGGTACGCGAACCCGGCGATGGCCAGCGCACCGGCATGGGTCGACATGTGCCAGCCGTCGGCCACCAGCGCCATGGAGCCGAACATCGTGCCGCCGATGATCTCGGCAACCATCATGACGGCGGTCAGCCCGACGACAAACCAAGTTCGCCGCTCGTGCCGGTCGTGCCGGGCGCCGAGGAAGGCATGATGATGTCGCCAGCGCTCGATGGAATGGGCATGCATGAAGCTTCCTCCGGTTCGCTCGGCTTGTTCCGGCTAATATAGTCGCGAGCTTGTGTCCACCAAGTCTTCGATCGCCTGAGATGATCCCATGCCCAGCATTACGAACCTGCTTGCCGATCTGCCGACACATCTCCCGCAAGAGCACATCGACGAACTCGTCGCCTCGCCCAATGTCCGTATCGAGCGCATCGTGTCGCACGGCCACGCGAGCCCGGACGGCTTCTGGTACGACCAGGACTGGCACGAATGGGTGACGGTGCTTACTGGCTCGGCCGGCGTGCTGTTTGAGGGCGAAGCCGAGCCGCGCACGCTCGCCGCGGGCGATCACCTGCTCATTCCCGCACATCAGCGGCACCGCGTCGCCTGGACCGAGGCCGGCCGCGACACCGTCTGGCTCGCGGTGCACTACCGTTGATCTCGGCGAAACGTCCGTCGCCGCGCGAGGAAATGCCCTTTCGGTCGAATCTGAGCAAGCAAAGGAGGGCGCCGACCGGGATTGAATTGACCCGCGATAAGAGGTGAAATGCGCGGCCGGTAAAAAAGAGTGCGCCGCAAGTGCAGCACCTCAAGCTTGGAAGGAAACCCATGACATCCGCATTCGTCTCGATCTCGGCTGGACTCATGCTCGCTCTGGGCGCCGGCATTCTTCCGGCGCAGGCCCAAACCCTGTCCGGGCAGGTCTCCTCGGCCGAGGAAGGCGCGATGGAGGGCGTGCTGGTCTCGGCCAAGAAGGCCGGCTCCAACATCACCGTCACGGTCGTGAGCGACGCGCAGGGCCGCTACAGCTTCCCCGCCGCCAAGATCGAGCCCGGCCAGTATGCGATCAAGATCCGCGCGATCGGTTACGATCTCGACGGCCCGACCAGCGTTGATGTCGCCGCGCAGCAGCCGGCGAAGCTCGATCTCAAGCTGCGCAAGACCGAGGACCTCGCCGCGCAGATGTCGAACGGCGAATGGCTCGCGAGCTTTCCTGGCACCGACCAGCAGAAGAACGCGATGCTCGGCTGCGTCGGCTGCCATACGATCGAGCGGATCGCGCGCTCCGACCATAAGGCCGACGACTTCATCAACATCACGCTGCCGCGCATGCAGAGCTACGTGAACCAGAGCATCCCGGCGCATCCGCAGTTGCGCAAGGGCGAGCGGCGGATGGAGGAACGCGGCGACCAGCGCGTGCAGGTCTATCGCGGCATGGCCGACTTTCTCAGCGGCGTGAATTTGAGCTCAAGCCCGCAATGGTCCTACGCGTTCAAGACGCTGCCGCGCCCGAAGGGCCGCGCGACGCGCGTCGTCATCACCGAATATGATCTCGGCCGCGAGACCATCGAGCCGCATGACGTGATCGTCGATGCCGACGGCATCGCCTGGTATTCGAGCTTCGGCGAGCAGTTCCTCGGCCGTCTCGATCCGAAGACCGGCGCGCACAAGGAATATCCGGTGCCGATGCACAAGCCCGAATTCCCGACGGGCTTCCTTGGGCTCCGGCAGGACAAGGCCGGCGATCTCTGGCTCGGCAACATGTATCAGGCCACCATCGTCAAGTTCGATCGCAAGGCCGAGCAGTTCAAGTTCTGGCAACTGCCGCCCGAGCAGAACATCGACGCGGCGCAGGTCAACATGGTGAGCCCGCAGTTTTCCCATATCGACGGCAAGGTCTGGGCACAGAACAACGGCTTCGCCGGCATCCATCGTCTCGATCTCGCGACCGGCAAGATCGAGACCTGGGAGCCTTTCAAGAACGCGCCCAAGGGCGAGCCGCACAACGTCTACGACGTCGTGCCGGACTCCATGAACAACGTCTACTTCACCGACTTCCGGCAGAAGCATATCGGCCGCATCGACGCCAAGACCGGCGAGGTGAAGCTGTTCGCCCTGCTCACGCCGAGCCCGGCGCTGCGCCGCGGCCAGATGGACGCACAGGACCGGCTGTGGGTCGGCGAATATCGCGGCGACAAGATCGCGATGTTCGACACCAAGACCGGGAAGTTCACCGAATGGCCGATGCCGACGCGCTGGACAAACCCGTATGACGTCGCGATCGACAAGAACGAGGAGGCATGGACCGGCTCCATGCTGAACGACCGCGTGGTGCGCCTCGACACCAAGACCGGCACCACGGTCGAATATCTGCTGCCGCGCTCGACCAATATCCGCCGCGTCCACATCGATAATTCAACGTCGCCGGTGACCTTCTGGGTCGGCAGCAATCACGGCGCGTCGGTAATCAAGCTCGAACCGCTCGACTAGAGGACCGCGCCTCCGTCATTGCGAGCGCAAGCGAAGCAATCCAGCATTGCACTATCAAGCCTGGATTGCTTCGTCGCTTCGCTCCTCGCAATGACGAGCGTTCAGGCCACGGCCTTCTCTGGATCCTTCGGCCGGCTGAACCTCACGGCCAAAATCCATGCGATCCAAAGCGATATAAAATACAGCGCCAGGAACACGATCAGGCTGACTTGGTCGCCGAACATTTTTTCGGTGGCAAGGCCGATGCCATAGTCGGCGAGATCGCCCGCAATCATGAATACGACGTAGTAGACGAGCAACTGCACGATGCCCTCCCAAGAGCAGGCATCGCCCCTGCCGCTCATATAGCACGGCGGCAGAGGAAAGCGAAGCGATGACTACCTATCCCCCGGGTGAGCGAATGACCGCCGGAGCCGGTACGGCCGAGGTCAGTCGCCGAAGGTGAGGTTCGCAGCCTTGGCGACGGCGGTGAATTTCTCGATGTCGGCATCGATCATGCGGCGAAACTCCTGGCTCGACGTGCCGCCCGGATTGACCGCCATCGCCTTGAGTTTGCCGGAAACCCCCGGGTCCTTGATCGCCTCGCGCAAGGCCGCCTCGAGCTTCGCGGCGATCGCGGGCGGCGTCGCAGCCAGCGTGAAGAAGCCGCTCCACAGGTAGACATCGACCTCCGGATATCCCGCCTCCGCCATGCTCGGCACATCCGGCAGTTCGGAAGAACGCACCGAACCGGTGACCGCGACCGCGCGCACCTTGCCGGACTTCACCATCGGCACCGCCGGCGGCCCGTCGGGCATGGCCAGCAAGGTCTGTTCGCCGATCACGCTCAGCAGCATTTCATTGCTGCTCTTGTACGTGATGGCGACGCCCGGCATGCCGGTCTTCAGCTTGAGGAGTTCCGTGGTGATGGTGAAGGCCGGCGAGGTCGTCGCATAATTGGCCTTGTCGGGATGCGCCTTCGCCCATTCGACGACCTCCTTGACCGTCTTGGAGGGATTGCTTGCCGGGATGACCATGATCAGCGGGAAATTCGCGATCATGGAGAGCGGCGTGAAGGTCTTGGTCGGGTGGTAGGACAGCTTCGGCAAGGTCGCAGCCGCAATCGACATCATGCCGCTCGCGCCCACGAGCAGCGTGTAGCCGTCAGCCGGCTCGCGCGCGACGAACTCCGCCGAGAGCCGTCCGCCGGCGCCCGGCTTGTTTTCGATCACCACCGGCTGCTTGAGGATGTCGGAGAGCTTCTGTCCGACCAGACGGGCGAACAGGTCGTTGCCACCGCCGGCCGCAAAACCGACGATCACGCGGATCGGCCGGTTGGGAAAATTCGCCGCCGCATCCTGCGCCCATGCCGGCTGCCCGGCAAACGCGAAGAGCGCGAGCGAGGTCGTGAGCAGAGCGCGTGCTGCGCCGATGATTGGCATGGACGTTCCTCCAGATTGATTTTTGTAGGGTCGTTTTCGGCAATTATCGGGGCCCGTCAAGTGTTTCAGCGCCGCAGCATCCAGCACCCCGCCGAAATCCACGCCAAATTGACGGCCATCCGAGCCACGTTCTAGGGTCGCGGGGTCGGCCGGATGGATTCGAGCACCGGTCGGAAATGGATCGCCAATGGCCGTCTCAGGTTATCCCAGGATCGCGCGGCAGCCCCGCGATCTCTTCGGCCATCCGCGCGCGCTGACCTTCCTATTCACGACCGAGATGTGGGAGCGCTTCTCCTACTACGGCATGCGCGCGCTCCTCGTGCTCTACATGACGAAGTACCTTCTGCTGCCGGGGCATGCCGAGAACGTGATCGGACTTGCGACGCTGCGCAGCGCACTCGAAAGCGTGTTCGGCCCCCTCGGCGCGCAGCCTTTTTCATCGCATATCTACGGCCTCTATACCGCGCTCGTCTATCTCACGCCGGTGTTCGGCGGCCTCATCGCCGACCGGCTGCTCGGCCAGCACCGCACCATCCTGATCGGCGCCGCGTTGATGGCGATCGGCCATTTCATGATGGCGTTCGAGCCGCTGTTCCTGTTCGCGCTGACCACGCTCATTCTCGGCAACGGCGCGTTCAAGCCCAACATGTCGGCGCAGGTCGGCACGCTTTACGCACGGGGCGATCCACGGCGCGACCGTGCGTATTCAATCTTCTATGTCGGCATCAACGTCGGCGCCCTGCTCGCACCCTTAGTGTGCGGCACGCTCGGCGAAGAGGTTGCGTGGCACTACGGCTTCACCGCGGCCGGCGTCGGGATGGTCATTGCGCTTGTCGTGTATCTCTACGCGATACCGACGCTACCGCCCGACGAACTGCATCTTGCGAGGGCCGAGGGAACCGACAAGCAGCCGCTCGACCGAAACGAGTGGCGCCGTGTCCTGGCGCTCATCCTGCTGTTCATGCCGGTGTCGCTGTTCTGGGCGGCCTACGAGCAGCAGGGCAACACGATCGCGCTGTGGGCCGACGACTACACCGACCGCTACATCGATCTCGTCGTCTGGAAGGGCGAGATTCCGGTCACCTGGTTCCAGTCCATCAACCCGCTCCTGATCGTCGTGTTCACGCCTTTCGTGCTCGCGCTTTGGCGATGGCAGGAGGAACGTGGACGCGAGCCCACGAGCGTGACGAAGATGACGCTCGGCTGCTTCATGCTTGCACTCTCCAACCTAGTCCTGGCAGGGGCCGCGTACGTCGCGATGGGCGATTCAGTCAGCTGGTTCTGGCTTCTCGGCTATTTCGTTGTGCTCACGGTCGGCGAACTCTATCTTTCACCCATCGGCCTCTCGCTCGTGTCGAAGGTGGCGCCGGCGCGCGTGGTGTCGGTGATGATGGGTGTGTGGCTTGGAACGAGCTTCGTCGGCAATTTCCTCGCGGGCTGGCTCGGCAGCTACTGGAGCAGCATGAACAAATTGCACTTCTTCCTGATGATCGCGGGCGTAGCGGCGCTCGCGGGCGTCGTCATCCAGGCGTTCAACCGGCCGGTTCGGAGCCTGATTGGTGACTGAAGCGTCCGGCCGTTACGATACCGGGCCTGCGACCGGGCGCGCACCGCGTGCCTTCGGCCACATCGAGACCTGGGTGTTCGATCTCGACAACACGCTCTACCCCCATCACGTCAATCTCTGGCAGCAGGTCGACGGGCGGATCCGCGACTACATCGCGGACTTTCTCAAGGTTTCGGGCGAAGAGGCCTTTCGCCTGCAGAAGGACTACTACAAGCGCTACGGTACCTCTATGCGCGGCCTGATGATCGAACACGGCATGGCGCCCGACGATTATCTCGATTACGTGCACCAGATCGATCACTCGCCGATCGAACCCAATCCGTCGCTCGGCGCCGCGATCGAGCAGCTTCCCGGCCGCAAGCTCATCCTGACGAACGGCACGCAACGACATGCCGACGCGGTGCTGGCGCGGCTCGGGCTCAGCGACCACTTCGAGCACGTGTTCGACATCATCGCCGCCGAGCTCGAGCCCAAGCCCTCGCCGCAGACCTACGAGCGCTTCCTCAAGGCGCATGCGGTCGAGGCCGGCAAGGCGGCGATGTTCGAGGACCTCGCGCGCAATCTCGCCGTGCCGCACACGCTTGGAATGACCACGGTGCTGGTGGTTCCCGAGGGCAGTCGCGAGGTTCTGCGCGAGGAATGGGAACTGGAAGGCCGCAACGCTCCGCACGTCGACCACGTGACCGACGATCTGACCGGGTTCCTGCGAACCATTTCGGCCAAGCCCGCATGATCGTGTCCGCGACGGCACCGGCAGAGTTCATCGCGGCGCTCGATCGCACCTGCTCGCGTCGCATGACGACGAGCGAGGCCGGCGACCTCGTCTGGCGCATCTGGGGCACTGGCCATCCGCTGGTGCTACTGCACGGCGGCACCGGAAGCTGGCTGCACTGGGTGCGCAATATCTCGGACCTCTCGACGAGCTTCATGGTGATCGTGCCGGACCTGCCGGGCTCCGGCGAATCCGGTGACCTCACACCGCCGGTGACGGCCGGACACATCGCCGAAAGTCTCTGGGCGGGGCTGCGGGAGATCGTCGGCGCGAAGCAATTCTCCGTGGCGGGATTCTCGCTCGGCGGCCTGGTTGCCGGTCACCTGGGTCAAATCGCCGGCGAGCAGGTCGAGCGTCTGGTCCTGGTCGGCAGTGGTGGCATGCGGCTGCCGCGCCGTCCCATGGAACCGCTGAAGTCTTGGCGCTGGCTGTCGTCCGACGAGGCCAAGCGCGACATTCACCGGCAGAACCTCGGCATCCTCATGATCCACGACCCGCGCAAGGTGGATGAGCTGGCGGTCCATATTCAGTTCTACAACGCGCCCCTGTCGCGCGTGCGCGGCAAGCATGTCGTTCAGGCGAGCGCGATGGCCGATTGTCTCCCGCACGTCAAAGCACGCGTGGCCGGCATCTGGGGCGAGCACGATGTGACATCGCCGGTCGAACTCGTGGCGGAGCGTCTGCGTGAATTTCAGCCGCAAGCGACGTTCGATATGATTCCAGGCGCCGGCCATTGGGCGCAGTATGAGGCGGCCGACCTGTTCAACCGGCTGCTACGCGCACGACTGGAAAGCTGACGCCGCGTTCGCTGCGCGGCTCAATCGGTGCAGCTATTATGCTGCGGCGACGATCTGCTGCACAAGAACCGCGACCCCGATCCCAACGACCACCGCCCCGAGCACGCGAATGACCGCGGCGTTGCCGCTAGCGCGCGCGGCCAGCATCCGGGTGCCATACATGGCGGCGAGCGCGACCGCCGCCTGGATCGCCGCCAGTCCAATGAAATAGGCGTAGAGCGGAGTTCGCTCGGCCCCTGCGATCGATTCACCGAGCGCATAGCCATGCACCAGCCCGGCGAAGGCAAACAGCGCGATGGCAATGTCGAGGCGAGGCGGCTCCCTGCGAAACAGCACAGCCCCGAGCAGGATCACCGACGCAGCGACGAAGTATTCCGCGCCGTCGACCGTCGCTTCGCCGATATGCGCCGCGACCCCGATCATCATTGCGATCACATAGCCGGCGATGAGCCACTCGCCTCGCCGCTCCGTCGCCGCAAGACATCCGATGGCAATGATGGCCGCGAGGTGATCGAGCCCGATGATCGGATGGCCGAGCCCGGAGAGAAGCCCGTCCATGAACGTGACCGGCATCTTGCCGCCCACGACGTGATGGGCAAACGCAGGCTCGATTGCAAAGGACAGCGCGAGGATCAAAGCCAGCCCGATTATCTTCACCGACATTTTCAAGCTCCGGATCTCGCGAAAGGCCTCGAAAGATTAGCGCAACCGCCAGCCGTACAGAAACAATTTCCGCTTCAGGACCGGAGCCAGAGCGCCTTGACTTCCCCTGCCCTATTCTCGACAAACCCGCAACGATCCGGGGTTCGAGGAATTCGCCATGTCTCATGCCGATCTCGCCAAGACCATCGACGACGCCTTCGACAAGCGCGACGGCATCGGCCCGACGACCAAGGGCGCAGTGCGCGACGCGGTCGACGCGGCGCTCGATCTGCTTGATCGCGGCTTGGCGCGCGTTGCCGAGAAGGGTGCGAACGGCGACTGGCGGGTCAATCAGTGGCTCAAGAAAGCAGTCCTGCTCTCGTTCCGTCTCAACGACATGAGCATTATCGGCGGTGGCCCGGGCAAGTCTGCCTGGTGGGACAAGGTCGCTTCGAAGTTCGACGGCTGGGACGCCGGGCGCTTCAAGGAAGCGGGCTTCCGCGCGGTGCCGAATTGCGTGGTGCGGCGCTCGGCCTATATCGCGCCGGGCGTGGTGCTGATGCCGAGCTTCGTCAATCTCGGCGCTTATGTTGACTCCGGCACCATGGTGGACACCTGGGCGACCGTCGGTTCCTGCGCGCAGATCGGCAAGAACTGCCATATCTCAGGCGGAGCGGGAATTGGCGGCGTGCTCGAGCCGCTGCAAGCCGGGCCCGTCATCATCGAGGACAACTGCTTCGTCGGCGCGCGCTCCGAAGTCGCCGAGGGCGTGGTGCTGCGGGAAGGTTCCGTGCTGTCGATGGGCGTCTTCCTCGGCGCCTCCACGCGGATCGTCGATCGTGAAACCGGCGAAACCTTCCAGGGCGAAGTTCCGCCCTATTCGGTGGTCGTGCCCGGCTCGATGCCCGGCAGAACCACGAAGGCGGGCGGGCCGAGCCCCAACCTCTATTGCGCCGTGATCGTAAAACGGGTCGATGAAAAGACGCGCGCGAAGACCTCGATCAACGAGTTGCTGCGCGACTAGGCACCGATCCGCATGATCAATCTGCTCCTCGGCTTCGAAGGCCGCATCAGTCGCACGCAGTTCTGGATCGGGCTCCTGATCACGGCCGCGGCCGAACTGATCTTGATGTTCATCTTCGGCATTCCGTTCTTCCCGACCGAGATGAAGCCGTTCTCCATGCGGCTGATCGAATTCGCGATCCAGCTCGTGACCGTCTATCCGACGGCTGCCATCGCGGTGAAGCGCCTGCACGACCGCAATCAGCCGGGGCACTACGCGGCGTGGCTCGTCGGCCTGACGCTGATCATCGCGTTGACCAATCTTTTCGGCCTCACGGACGACCCCCAGAATCCGACCTGGCTCGATTGGGTGCTGGGCCTTTGTGCGATCGTGGTCGGCCTTGCCTTCCTGTTCGAGCTTGGGTTCCGGCGCGGCACGAGCGGCGAGAACCGCTACGGCCTCGACCCGCTCGGCAAATCGACGAACTGAGCAGCCGGCCGGCAGCATGATTGAGCCGGTCACGCCGCCGCTCCATAATGTCCGTTGACAAAACGGAGATAGACATCGTGGCCAACGATCTTCCACCAGCCTTACCGCCCGTGCCGCAGCGGCCGGGCGGCCTTTCGGCCGACACCCGCGCAATGATGGTTTACGAAGCGAACAAAAAGACGGTACTCGCCGCCTATCTGCTCTGGTTCTTTGTCGGTCTCTTCGGTGCGCACAATTTCTACCTTAAGCGAACGGGCGTCGCGATCACGCAGCTAATTCTCTCCCTCACCGCCGTCGGGGTAGTTGTCACGATCTTCTGGGTGCTGGTTGACGCCTTCTTGATTCCCGGCTGGGTCGCCAACCAGAACAACCTGCTGGCCGCCCAACTCGGCGCCTACCCGGCATGACGAATTCAGCGGCGGACCCGGTTCTGCTTGCGCGCGATCTCCTGCGCTGCCCTTCGGTCACGCCGGCGGAAGGCGGTGCGCTTCGCCTGATCGAGGCGATATTGCAGGGCGCAGGCTTCACGGTTGACCGGGTCACGTTCGAGGAAGCGGGCACGGCGCCGGTGGAAAATCTCTACGCCCGCATCGGGACCGAGCGACCCCATCTCGTCTTTGCCGGCCACACCGACGTGGTGCCGCCGGGCGAAGAAGCGAAATGGTCGCATCCGCCGTTTGCCGGCGAGATCGTGGGCGACACCCTCTACGGCCGCGGTGCGGTCGATATGAAGGGCGCCGTGGCCTGCGCGATGGCGGCGAGCCTCGACTATCTCGCCGCCCACGGCGGCAAGCCGAAGGGCTCGATCTCTTTCCTCATCACCGGCGACGAGGAGAGCATCGCGGTCAACGGCACCGTGAAGCTGCTCAAATGGGCAGCGGACCGCGGCGAGGTCTTCGACCACTGCATCCTCGGCGAGCCGAGCAACACCGCGGCGGTGGGCGATACGATCAAGATCGGCCGGCGCGGCTCGCTCAACGGCGTGCTGACCATCATCGGCAAGCAGGGCCACGTCGCCTATCCGCAGTTGGCCGACAATCCGGTGCGCGGCCTCGTCAAGCTGATGGGCGCATTGATGTCGGCATCACTCGACCGGGGGACCGACGACTTCGATCCATCCAACCTCGAATTCACCTCAATCGACATCGGCAACACCACCGTCAACCTCATTCCCGGCGAGGCGCGCGCCCGCTTCAACATCCGCTTCAACGACACCCATGCTCAAGATTCGCTCAAGGCGCTGGTCGAGCGCTGGGCGCAGGAAGCCGCCGGCAACAGCGTGCGCTGGCGCATCGACTGGGAGCCCTCCAACGCCAACCCCTTCGTCGCCAAACCCGGGCGCTTTGTCGATCTCGTCGTCGGTGCGATCAAGGAGGCAACCGGCCGCGAGCCGAAGCTCTCCACCACTGGCGGCACGTCGGACGCGCGCTTCATTACGCTTTATTGCCCGGTGCTTGAATTCGGCCTGGTCGGGCAGACCATGCACCAGGTCGACGAGTGCACGGCGGTCGGCGATCTGACAACACTGACAGCGGTTTACCGCACCGTCCTCGAGCGATATTTCAAGGCGTGAGCGAGACCTACGACATCGTCATCGCGGGTGGCGGCATCGCCGGCATGACCGCCGGCATGGTGGGCGCACAGCTTGGCCGCAAGACGCTCGTACTCACCGGCGATCTCATGGGCGGGCAGCTTCTCAGCGTCGAGAAGGTCGAGGGCTTTCCCGGCCACCCCGAGGGCATCCCGGGCTACGACCTCTGCCCAATGGCGCAGGAGCAGGCGGGCGCCGCTGGCGCCGAGTTCGCGCCCACCATGCTGCAAAGCCTCCAGCGCCAGGGCGACGTCTGGCAACTCGTCACCGGCGAAGGCGAGTTTTCGGCGCGGGCCGTGATCCTCGCAACCGGATCGTCGCTCAAGGAGCTCGGCGTTCCGGGCGAAGCGCGGCTGCGCGGCAAGGGTGTGAGCCACTGTGCGACCTGCGACGGTCCACTGCTGCGCAACCGGGTGGCGGCGATCATCGGCGACGGCAATTCGGCGATGCAGGAGGCGCTGACGCTGGCGCAGTTCGCCTCGCGCGTGGTCCTGCTCAATCGCGGCGCGGCGCTCAGCGGACAAGTGGCCTATCGCGATCGCGTGAACAGCAATGCCAAGATCGAGGTCCGGCACAACATCACGGTCGAAGAAGTGCTCGGCGACGCCACCGTGACGGGAATACGGGCCCGCGAGGGCGTCGGTGGCACGACCGCCGACCTCGAATGCGCGGGACTGTTCGTCTATATCGGCCTCGCACCCAATGCATCGTTGCTGAGCGATCTCACGGCGCTCGATGCGACGGGCCACGTGCCGGTCGATCAGGAGATGCGGACCGCGCTTGCCGGCCTCTGCGCCGCCGGCACCGTGCGGTCGGGGGCACCTGGGCGGGCGGTCAGTTCGGCGGGCGACGGTGCGAGCGCGGCGATTGCCGCCGACCGTTATCTGGCGGACGGCGTGTGGCGGCGCTAGTATTTCAATGGCGGAGCGATATCCACATCGTGGTGGCAGGCGGCGAGACGCTTGTCGCTGAGGGCCCGCGCTACGGGGTCAGCTTGATGCCGGCCTTGCCGGCGAGATCGAGCCACATCGCGATGTCGGAATTCACGAACGCGGTAAAGCCGTCCGGCGTCGAGGGTGAAGGCTCCGCGCCCTGTTCCGACATGCGCTGCCGGGATTCCGGCAGCATCAGCACGCTTCGGGTGTCGGCGCTGATCTTGGCAACAATGTCGCGCGGCGTGCTCGGCGGAGCGAACAACCCGAACCACCCGAGAGACTGGTAGCTGGGCAGGCCCGTCTCCGCGACCGTCGCGAAATCCGGGAACAAGGACGAGCGCATGGAACCGGTCGTGCCGATCACGCGCAGCGTTCCCGCCGCGATGTGCGGCGTGACCACGACCGCCGGCGAGAACATCAGGTTGATGCGTCCGCCCAGGAGATCGGTGACGGCCGGTCCGGTCCCGCGATACGGCACGTGCAGCATGTCGATCGCCGCCATCCGGCTGAACAGCGCGCCGGACAGATGCGACGCGGAACCAACGCCCGATGAGCCATAGGTCAGCTTGCCGGGATTTTGCTTGGCATAGGCGATAAGTTCGGCGGTGGTCTTCACCGGCAACGACGGATTGACCACCAGGATGTAAGGCGGCGCGGCGATCAGCGAGACCGGCGCGAGATCACGGGTGATGTCGTAGCGGCCCTTTTCGTGGCTGTTGCTCGCTGCGAGAGAGAGGATCGAACCAGTCGACGCCATCAGCAGCGTGTAGCCGTCGCCCAGCGCGCTCGCCACCTGCCGAGTGCCAAGAAGACCGGCGGCGCCCGGACGGTATTCGGTCACGACGGGCGAGCCCCAGAGGTTCTGCAGGTTTACGGTGAGAACGCGGCCCAGCACGTCGGTCGCACCGCCCGCCGGGAACGGTATGACGATGCGCACGGTACCGCTTGGGAAATTCTGAGCGTAAACGGTGGATGCTGCGATCAGAAGTCCGGCGAGCAGCGAAACCGAAAGAAACGTGCGCGACTGCGGCATCAATTCTCCTCACCTTGGACGTCGAGTTCGGCTTCTTCTTCCTCGTAGTCGACCTTGACCAGATAGAGTCCCTCGGGTGGCGCGACCGGGGCGCAGGCTGCGCGCGAGCGCGCGTAGAGCGCTCGCGTGACGTCGCCCGCGTTCCAACGGCCCTCGCCGACCGCGATCAAAGCGCCGACCATGGAACGAACCTGCGTGTGCAGGAACGAACGCGCCGACGCCATGACGTGGATGTCGTCCTTCATGCGGCGGACATCGAGCCGGTCGAGAGTCTTCACCGGCGATTTCGCCTGACATTCCGAATGGCGGAATGTCGTGAAGTCGTGCGTGCCGAGAAAGCGCTTGGCGGCTTCGTGCATGGCGCCGGCGTTCAGAAGCTTCGGGACGCGTAGCGCCCGCCCGCGCTCGAACGTGAGATCGGCGCGGCGGTTGATGATGCGATAGAGGTAGTGCCGCTTGGTGGCGGAGAAGCGCGCGTCGAAGGTGTCGGGCACCTGCTCGACGGAAATCACCGCAACCGGATCGGGACGCAGATGGGCGTTCACGGCATCGCGCACGGTATCCCGCTCCCAGTCCCGGCTGAGGTCGACATGCGCGACCTGTCCGAGCGCGTGGACGCCCGCGTCAGTACGGCCCGCTCCCTGCACGAAGACGACCTCGCCGCAGAACTGCGACACGGCCTTCTCGAGCGCGGCTTGCACGGTCGGGCCGTTGTTCTGGATCTGCCAGCCGACAAACGGCCTGCCGTCATATTCGATGGTGAGCTTGTAACGTGGCATTTGGATGTGACATTTCCCGGCTAGAACAGACCCGGCGGCCGTGGAAAACGCGTCGGAACAATGACCTAGCCGAACCGGCTGCCAGCGGCAACCGCGCTGCCGCGCAGGAACTCACCGGCTTTCATGGCCTGGCGCCCGGCGCGCTGCAATTTGGCGATACGGACCGCCCCCTCCCCGCAGGCGACCGTGAGTTGGTCATCGATGACGGTCCCCGGCGGCCCGCTGCCCTCGCTTCTGGTGGTGCGCAGCACCTTGACGCGGACCGGCTTCCCCTCGCCCGCCATCTCGAACCAGGCGCCGGGAAACGGCGACAGCCCGCGGATGTGGTTGTGCACCTCGCTCCAGGGCTTCGACCAGTCGATGCGGGTTTCCGCCTTGTCGATCTTGGACGCGTAGGTCACGCCCTCCGCCGGTTGCGGCGTGAGCGCGAGCGAGCCGCGCTCGAGCGCCCCGAGCGCGCGCGCCATCAGGTCGGCGCCGAGCTGCGCCAGTTCGTCGTGCAGGTCACCTGCGGTCGTGTCAGGCCCGATCGGCACCCGCTCGATCATCGCCAATCCTCCAGCCCGTGTAACCGCGCCGGTGTCGAGCCCCGCCTCCATCTTCATGACGGTGACGCCGCTTTCGCGGTCGCCCGCCATCACGGCCCGATTGATCGGAGCCGCGCCGCGCCAGCGCGGCAACAGCGACGCGTGCAGATTGAAGGCACCGAGTGGAAACACATCGAGAATGGCCTGCGGCAGGATCATCCCAAAGGCGACCACCACGGCGGCCTGCGCGCCGTGCGCCCGCATGATCTCCTCGGCCTCCGAACTCCTGAGGCTCGCTGGTGTCAGCACGGGCAAACCGAAACCCCGCGCCGCTCGCTCCACCGGGCTCGGCATGACGTCCATGCCGCGGCCCGCGGGCTTGGGCGCGCGGGTATAGACCGCCGCGACATCGTGACCGCGGCCGACGATCTCGACCAAGGTCGGTACCGCGAAATCCGGCGTGCCCATGAAGACGAGACGGAGCGGCATGGCCTACTCGGCCGCGGCCCGTTTCGCCGCTTTGACGAACTTCTTGGTGATGCGGTCGCGCTTGAGCTTGGAGAGGTGATCGATGAACAGCACGCCGTTCAGATGATCGATCTCGTGTTGCAGGCAGGTCGCGAGCAGCCCGTCGGCTTCGACCTCGTGCCGCTGGCCGTCGAGATCGAGGTACTTCACCGTCACCTGCGCGGGCCGTTCCACGTCTTCGTAGACCTCGGGAATTGAGAGACAGCCCTCCTCGTGGACCGCCTTCTCGTCAGAATACGCGACGATCTCGGGATTGATGAAGACCAGCGGATTCTTCGGCTCTTCCTTTTTGGCCACGTCGACGGTCACGACGCGCTTCGGCGCGCCGACCTGGATGGCCGCAAGCCCGACGCCGGGCGCGTCGTACATGGTCTCGAACATGTCCTCGACCAGCTTGCGGATGTCGGCGGTGATCTTCTTCACCGGCTCCGACACGAGCCGCAATCGCTTGTCCGGCAGAGTGATGATTTCCCGCAGCGCCATGGCGGCGGATGTAAGGGCTTGCGCCAGAACGGTCAACACGACGGTCAATGCGGGCGCCCCCCATTTGCCGTAACCCACATCATCGGAAGGCTTGAATTATTGTTCACTTTTTGTTCTTATACTCCGAATCGATGTAGGGTGCGCCCGATGACCGACAATCTCCCGAACCTCGTTGCCGTCGCGCTGATCGTCCTTGCCGCACTGGGGACGTTGGCGCTACTCGCAACGGTCATGCTGCGCGTGCTGCGCCAGCGCGATCATGAGGCGGCCGAACGCCAGATGGCCGAGGCCGCTCGGCTGCAAGCCGAGACGTCGGTCCGTATCGAGGGTATGCGCGACATGCTCGCCGGCCGCCAGGCCGAGCTGGCGCGCGCCGTCAACGAGCGGCTCGATTCGGTGACGCACCATCTCAGCCAGTCGATGACCGCCACCCGCCAGCACACCGTCGACAGCCTGCAGAAGCTCAACGAACGGCTGGTGGTGATCGACAGCGCGCAGAAGAACATCACCGACCTCGCCTCGCAGGTCACGTCGTTGCAGAGCGTGCTCAGCAACAAGCAGGCGCGCGGTGCGTTCGGGCAAGGCCGCATGGAGATCATCGTCCAGGACGGCCTGCCGAAGGGATGCTTCGAATTCCAGTACACGCTGCCGAACAAGAGCCGGCCCGACTGCGTGGTGTTCCTGCCGGACGGCCGCCCGCTTGTCATCGACGCCAAGTTCCCGCTCGAAGCCGTGACCGCTTTTCGCGAAGCGGAGACGGACGAAGCGCGCAAGCAGGCCGGGACGCGAGTGCGCCAGGACGTCGGCCGGCATGTCGGCGACATCGCACAGAAATACTTGATCCCCGGCGAGACACAGGACATGGCGCTGATGTTCGTGCCGTCGGAGTCGGTCTACGCCGAGTTGCACGACGCGTTCGACGACCTGTTCCAGAAGGCCTACCGGGCCAAGGTCGTCATCGTCTCGCCGACGCTGCTCATGCTGGCCATCCACGTGATCCAGCAGATTCAGCGCGACGCGCGCATGCGCGAGGCCGCCGACAAGATTCATGCCGAGGTCGGCCACCTGATGGACGACGTCGAGCGGCTGCACCACCGCGTGCTCAGCCTGCAGAAGCACTTTGGCCAGGCGAACGAGGACGTGCGGCACATCCTGATCTCGGCCGAGAAGGTCGAGAAGCGCGCCACGCGCATCCGCGAGGTGGAGTTCGGCGGCGGCGACGCCGACACGAGCGATCCGACCGTCATCCCCGCCCCGATCGTGCGCAAACTTCAGGCGCGAGAATGACCGGCCTTTGCCGAAGCTAATTCTGCTTCAGCCCGAGTTCCTCGATGAAGCGCTTGGCCTCCACGATCTGCTCCGCGGCGAATTTCCGGTAGTCGTCGGTGCTGAGATAGAATGCTTCCTGGTCGAGCTTGTTCGTCACCGCGATGTAGGACGGCTCCTCCATCCCCTTCTTGAACGCATCGTGCAGGATCTTGACGATCGCCGGGTCCATGCCCTTCGGCCCCGCCAATCCGAACGGCGAGTTCGACACGATGTCGATGCCGACGTCGCGCAGGGTCGGCGCCTCCGGCCAGTTCTTCGTGCGCGCGGCGCCCCAGGTGACCAGCAGGCGGAGCTGACGGGAGTCCACCAATTGCGCCCAGCCGCTGGAATCCGCCATGGCGTTGATATGCCCGCCGAGCAACGCATTGGTCGCGTCGGCATTGCCCTTGAACGGCACGTGCGTCCACTTGATGCCCTGCTGCTTGGCGATCTGCTCCATCGTGATGTGCAGGCTGGTGCCGGCGCCGGGCGAGCCATAGTTGAGCTTGCCGGGGTTGGCCTTGGCGTCGGCGAGGAGTTCGTTGAACGTCTTCCACGGCGCGTCGGTTTTCACCACGACGCCGAACGTATAGCCGGTGAGGCTGATGATGTAGGTGAAGTCGGTCGCCGGATCGAACGTCACCTTGTTCATGAACGGATAACGGAAGATGGTGATCGGGATCTGCGCGATGGTGTAGCCGTCGGGCCTGGCAGACGCCGCCATCTGCGCGGGGCCGAGCGTGCCCGCGGCCCCTGCCCGGTTCTCGATCACGATCGGCTGGCCGAGATGCTTTTCGGTCGCTACGGCGAGCGCACGCAGCCCCACATCGGTGGTTCCGCCAGCCGGCCAGGGCACGATCAAGCGTGACCGGCCGCGTCGGGAAGCTCTGCGCCAGCGCCGCACCCGTCCACGCGCACGCGCTAAGGGCCAGGGCCGCCAAGGCCCCGCGAAATACTCGCTTCATCATGTTCCTCCCGGCATCGACCGTGTTCTGCGCCCCGGTCCTGGAAGCCTGAAAATAAGGCTACGCCCGTTCATATTTCACCGCAATCGCGTGCGAAACCTTGCGCCGGGGGAACGATTTCAAAGATAGCCTGATCAATGACCGTCACGCCTGACGCAGCATCAGCCCGCCCGAGCTTTGCCGACATGCTCGCGGTCTATCTCCAGCCGCGCGTCCTGATCGTGCTGTTCCTCGGCTTTTCGGCCGGGCTACCGTTGGCGCTAACCGGTTCGACGCTTCTCTGGTGGATGCGGGAGGCCGGCGTCGATCTCGGCACCATCGGGCTGTTCGCGCTGGTCGGCACGCCGTACACGGTGAAATTCCTGTGGGCCCCGGTCGTTGATGCGCTCGACATTCCGGTTCTCTCAACACTGCTGGGCCGGCGGCGCGGCTGGCTGATCTTCTCGCAGCTTCTGCTCATCGCCGCGATTGCGTTTCTCGCCTTCTGTAATCCAGCCGCTGCACCCTGGTGGGTCGCGCTCGGCGCTCTCCTGGTGGCCACCGCGTCCGCCACGCAGGATATCGTCATCGATGCCTTCCGCATCGAAAGTCTGCCCGAGAGCGAACAGGCCGCTGGTATGGCCTCGTACGTAGCGGCCTATCGGATCGGGGGACTGGCCTCGACTATGGGCATACTCCATTTAGTGTCGAGCTTCGTGGATCACGGCTTCCCGAGCGATGCCGCCTGGACCGCTGGCTACCTCGCGATGGCCGGGCTTGTCGTGATCGGGATGATAACGACACTGATCGCGACCGAACCGGAAAAGTCCGCCGCTGCGGTCGCGGACCACTCGACCCATTCCAAGGAGAGCCCGCTGCGGCGCGTCCTTGTCTCAGCCTACGGCGCCTTCTCCGAATTCCTCACCCGCGACGCAGCGCTTGTCGTGCTCGCCTTTGTGGTGTTGTACAAGTTCTGCGACGCGTTTGCGGGCGCGATGACCGCCCCGTTCGTCGTCGATCTTGGCTTCTCGCGCAACGACTACGCCAACATCGTCAAGGGCGTGGGGTTTGCAGCGACGTTGATCGGCGGATTCGCCGGCGGCGCATTGGCGCTCCGTTATCCGCTGGTAACCAGCGTTTGGATTGGCGCCATCCTGCAAATGGCATCGAACCTCATCTTCACATGGCAGGCGTTTGTGGGCGTCAACATGTGGGCGCTGACGCTGACGATCACCGTGGAAAACTTCACCGGCGCGATCGGCACTGTCATCTTCGTCGCCTATCTGTCGGCGCTTTGCCAGAACCCGCTGCACACAGCCACTCAATATGCGCTGCTCACGGCTCTCGCCGCCGTCGGACGCACCTACATGTCGGCTGGCGCCGGATTCGTCGCTCAAAAGACCGGCTGGCCGATGTTCTTCGTGATCAGCGCGCTGACCGCTCTGCCGGGTATCGTGCTGCTCATCTGGCTGCAGTACCGCGGGCACTTCGCGACGCTCGCCAAGCCCACGCGTATCGTGATGGACGATTGAGCTAGAACAGCGTCCGCTGCCGGATCGCCGCCGACAGCGTGCCCTCGTCGAGGTAGTCGAGCTCGCCGCCGACCGGCACGCCGTGCGCCAATCGCGTCACCTTGACGTTGGCGTCATGCAGCAGGTCGGTGATGTAGTGCGCCGTCGTTTGGCCATCGACCGTGGCGTTGAGGGCGAGGATTACCTCGGTCACCGCCGCATCGTGCGCGCGCGAAACGAGCGCATCGATCGACAGGTCCTCGGGTCCGACGCCATCGAGCGGCGAGAGCGTGCCGCCGAGCACGTGATAGCGCGCATTGACCGCGTGCGCCCGCTCGAGCGCCCAGAGGTCGGCGACGTCGGCCACGACCACGATGATCGAAGGATCCCGCCGCGGATCGGTGCATACCGTGCAGGGATTCTGGCTGTCGATGTTGCCGCACTGGCGGCAGACCTCGATCTTCTCGAGCGCGGCCTGCAGGGCGCCGGCGAGCGGCGACATGATCTGCTCGCGCTTCTTGATGAGAAAGAGCGCCGCGCGGCGCGCCGAACGCGGCCCGAGCCCCGGCAGGCGGGCCAGCAGTTGGATCAGGCGCTCGATCTCGGGGCCGGCGGTGGCGGTGGGCATAGTTCGCGATTGAATTCCGCTTAGAACAACTTCAGCCCGGGCGGCAGCGGCAGCCCGCCGGCGACGCTCTTCATCTTCTCCTGCATCAAGGCCTCGGCCTTGCGGCGGGCATCCGCGTGCGCCGCTACGATGAGGTCCTCGACCACCTCCTTGTCCTGCGGCTTCATCAGGCTGTCGTCGATCTTGACGCCCTTCATCTCACCCTTGCCGGACAGGCTAACGGTGACGAGGCCGCCGCCCGACGCGCCGGCGACCTCGACCTGGTCGAGTTCGGCCTGCATCGCCTCCATCTTCGATTTAAGCTCGGCGGCCTGTTTCATCAGGCCCAGGAAGTCAGCCATGACACACCTCTGTTGCGCGATGCGCGCGATCAGAATTCTTCGTCTCTCTCGTCCGGAAAATCGTCAGCGGGGAAATCCGGAACATCGTCCTCGACCGGCGGCAACGGCGGCGACGCGGCATCGGGCCTGCGGACATCGACAATTTTCGCTCCCGGAAAACGCGCCATCACGGCTGCCACCAACGGGTCGGCTTGCACGCCGGTCTTGAGCTCGGCCTGACGCGCGTCGTTACGCGCCTTGACAGTCGGCTCGCCCTGTTCGCCCGAGACGATGACCATCCAGCGGCGATTGGTCCACTGCGAGAATTTGCGCGAAAGGTCGTGCACCAGCGTCTTAGGCGCACTGGGCTCAAGTGCGATCTCCAGCCGGCCGTCCTCAAAGCGCACGAGCCGCACGTCGCGCTCAAGCGCCGCCTTGACGCCGATGTCACGGTTCTGCGCCGCGAGCGCGATCAACTCCTCGAAGTTTGCGACGACGAGCGGCGCGGGTGCCGATTCGGATGCGGACGCGGGATCGCCCGTCGGCTGCACGACGGGGGCCAGAGCCGCGCGCGGGGCGCCGCGGGCCGCAACTCCACCGCTCAGCGATACGGCCGACGCCGGAGCGGGATTGTGCAGGGCGGACGCAACCGGCGCGCCAGCGGGCGCCGCGACGGCGCCGGTGGACCGAGAGCTCGACGGCCCCAATCCGTTTCCCTCCGATAGCGAGCGAACCACCTCGTCAGGCGTCGGCAAGTCGGCCGCATACGCGATCCGCACCAGCACCATCTCGGCGGCGGCCACCGGCCGGCCGGCCTCCTGCACCTCGGCTATGCCCTTGAGCAGCATTTGCCACGTACGCGCCAGAACGCGCATGGAAAGCTTCTCGGCGAATGCCCTGCCGCGCGCGCGCTCGACCTCGATGAGCGCCGGATCATCGGCCACCGCCGGTACGATCTTCACGCGGGTGACAAAGTGCGTGAATTCGGCAAGGTCGCCGAGCACCACCGCGGGGTCGGCGCCGGTGTCGTACTGTGCGCGCAGCTCGGTCAACGCCGACGCAATGTCGCCGCGCATCAGCGCCTCGAACAGATCGATGACGCGAGCGCGGTCGGCGAGCCCCAGCATCTGCCGCACATGCTCGGCGCGCACGGGTCCCGCCGCATGCGCAATGGCCTGATCGAGGAGCGAAAGCGAATCGCGCACCGATCCCTCCGCCGCGCGCGCGATCAGCGCCAGTGCCTCCGGGTCGGTTTCGATGCCCTCCTTGCCGGCGATGGCGGCCAGATGCGCAACCAGCGTGCCGGCATCCACGCGGCGCAGGTCGAAACGCTGGCAGCGCGACAGCACCGTCACCGGTACCTTGCGGATTTCGGTCGTCGCGAAGATGAACTTGGCGTGCGGCGGCGGCTCCTCCAGCGTCTTGAGCAGCGCGTTGAACGCCGCTCCCGACAGCATGTGCACCTCGTCGAGGATGTAAACCTTGTAGCGCGCGCTCACCGGCGCGTAACGGATCGCATCATTGATCTGCCGAATGTCGTCGACGCCGTTATGGGAGGCGGCATCCATCTCGATCACGTCGAGATGCCGGCTCTCCATGATGGCCGGGCAATGCACGCCAAGCTTCGGCATCGTGATCGTCGGCCCGGAGATGGAGCCGTCAGGCAGTTCGTAGTTGAGTGCACGTGCCAGGATGCGAGCCGTGGTGGTCTTGCCGACGCCGCGGACGCCGGTGAGGATCCAGGCCTGCGGGATGCGCGCAGCCTCGAACGCATTCGAGACCGTGCGCACCATGGCGTCCTGGCCGATCAGATCGTCGAAGGTTTGCGGCCGGTACTTGCGGGCCAGCACCCGGTAGCCGCTGCCCGCGGCCTGCTGCCCGGGCGCAAGGCCGGGAGCAGGGGTATCGGTACCGTCAGCGTCGCTCATTCCGGGCTCGCGCCACCAAGGGTCTGGCCGATTTGAACGCCTGCCGGTTGCGGGTGATCCGAACGAACGGCATGCCCGGAGCGACGGCGAAAAAGTTTGGGCCGAAGTGGGAGGCTGACGAGCGACCCGAACCGGAGCTCGTTAGGGCTGCTTCCTTCCGGACCTGACCCGGTTGGCGAGTGGCTCGTCCACCGCCAACCTCCCACGCCCTATATCGGGCCTCGGGAGGGCGAAAGCAAGCGACCGCCGGGCGCCTGTGGTCAACCTGCGGCCCGCCGAGGCGAGAGCTTGGCGACCACAGCGAACATCCCTATCAACGGCTTTCCGGCCGCTTCACTGAGATTCCCCGACTGTCTTCGGAGTTCCTCCAAATATTCGGACCTGCATCATGAATGCTCCGGCAGTCTGGTCGCTCGATCCGCAGCTCGAACGCGACACCGCGATGGTAGGCGACCTGCCGCTCGCGCGCACCTTGCTGATGAACGACGCCAACTATCCCTGGCTGATCCTTGTGCCGCGCCATCCCGGTGTGACGGAACTGATCGATCTGGACGACGAGCAGCAGGCGCAATTGATGGACGAGATCGTCATGCTATCGCGCGTCCTCAAGGACGTGACCGCCTGCGACAAGCTCAACGTCGCGGCCATCGGAAACATCGTGCCGCAGCTCCACGTTCACCTCGTTGCGCGGCGGCGCAGCGATCCGG
Source organism: uncultured Alphaproteobacteria bacterium (assembly GCA_963763365.1). Taxonomy (GTDB): domain Bacteria; phylum Pseudomonadota; class Alphaproteobacteria; order Rhizobiales; family Xanthobacteraceae; genus VAZQ01. Next base: position 298,103 of record CAVXOE010000017.1, read on the forward strand.
CGTGGCCGCGTCCGGTATGGGGCGCGGTTCCAACGCGTCCGTATGCAGAGGCTGAGCTTGCAAGCTTCATCGACCGCATCCGGCAGGAGGTCGCCTTCGGCTAGTGGAGTGGATTTGGCATTCGCTACCACCTCGCGGCGAGTCTGCGAAGCGAATGCCAAATCCAAAACTCCACTAGCAACCTATATTTGCTAGTGGCCCTTTGATTCTAACATTCGCAAAATGAGCCCGCCGAAACGGGATGCGAATGTTAGAATCGGACCACTAGAGCGCCGATGTTGCGCGGCGCGTGTTGCTGTGCCAGCGTCGCGCTCCCGCCGGAGGATTCATGTCACCCCGCCCCGATCTCGGCCCCAAGCCGCGTCTCGGCTACACGCAGAGTTTGCTCGACCGCGCCGCCGAGCGGCGGACGGATGCGGCAGCGCTCGCTGCCCTGGAGAACGATCCACGGGCCGGCGTCTATGTGATTGGCGGCGAGATGGTCGTGCTGAAGAGGCGTTCGGTCGTGCACGAGCCACTGTTCACACCGGACGAGGCGCGTGCACTTTCGCACACCGGAGAGATCGCGTTCCTCGGCCTGCTCGACGGAGCCGGCCGGTTCGCGCTCGCGCCCAACGCAGCGACGGTCGAGGCGCTGAAGAACCGCGACGATTTCGTGGTGACCGATTTACGCTCGATCGCCATCCAGGAATTGGTCGAGAGCCATCATCTGCCGCCGATTGCGGAAGGCAAGGCGCTGCTGCATTGGCACGCGCGCCATCGCTTCTGCTCGAATTGCGGGACCGCCACCAACCTCGTCGACGGCGGCTGGCGGCGCGACTGTCCGGCCTGCAAGGTGCAGCACTTCCCCCGCACCGATCCTGTCGTCATCATGCTGCCGATCGCCGGCGACCGCTGCGTGCTCGGCCGCTCGTATCGCTTCCAGGGAAGCATGTGGTCGTGCCTGGCGGGCTTCATGGAGCCCGGCGAGGCAATCGAGGACGCGGTGCGGCGCGAGACCCGCGAAGAGGCCGGCATCGTCTGCGGCCGCGTCTCCTATTTCACCACACAGCCCTGGCCGTTCCCTACCTCGCTGATGATCGGCTGCCACGCCGAGGCACTGTCGGACGACATCATCATCGACCGGACGGAACTCGAAGACGCGCGCTGGTTTACCCGCGAGGAGGCCGCGCTGATGCTGCTGCGCCAACACCCAAAAGGGCTGACGACGCCACCAACGGTCGCGATCGCCTATCACATCATCCGTGCCTGGGTGGAGGAGGAGATTGAGTTCTCCTGATACAGCCGGAGCGCGCGCGCCGTCGATCCTGTGCGCGGGCATTATCGTGCTCGACGAGGTCTTTCAGGTCGAGCGTTTCCCGGAGCCGGATGGCAAGGTCCAGGCGAAGGCGTTCTTCGCGGTCAACGGCGGCTGCGCGGCTAATGCGGCTGTCGCCATCGCCCGGCTTGGCGGACGCGCCAGCCTCTCTGGACCGCTGGGAGGCCCGCGCGGCGCCGACGAGAACGGCGACCGGGTCCTCGCCGCGCTTGCGCGCGAAGGTATCGATTGCAGCGGGTGCGTGCGCGTTGCAGGTCTTGCCTCCCCGCTGTCGGCGATCTTCATCGACGCACGCGGCGACCGGATGATCGTGACCTATCGCGACGAGCGCATCGCGACCGCGCAAGCCGCGGATCCCGAACGCATCGTGGCGTCGGCGGACGCGGTGCTGGCCGACAACCGGTTCCCGGAATTCGTCCGCCCGATTTGCCTCGCCGCCCGTGCGCGGGGCATGACCGTCGTGCTCGACGCCGACAAGCCCACCGAAGTGTCGGACGACCTGTTCCGGATCGCCACGCATGTGATCTTTTCCGGCGAATGCCTGCGCGCGACGACCGGTCTCGACGATCTGGCCGCGGGGCTTGCCCGGATCGCCGAAGTGACAGACGCTTTTCTCGCTGTCACGAACGGGCCCGGGGACGTGCTTTGGCGCGATGGCGGCGAGCTGCGCCGCAGTCCCGTATTCTCCTTGCCGGCTGTCGACACGCTCGGCGCAGGCGACGTGTTTCATGGCGCGTTCGCCCTGGCGCTGGCGGAGGGGCGCGACGTGGCGGTCGCCATGCGATTTGCCGCCGCCGCCGCGGGACTCAAGTGCACGCGCCTTGGCGGCTCGAGCGGCGCCCCGACGCGTGCCGAGGTCGAGCAATTTCTGGCGACGCCTCAGCCAGCAACCGGCCCGAAGCCATAGAGCCGCGCCGGATTGTCGACCAAAATCTTCTTCCGCGTCGCTGCGTCCGGAACCCATTTGGGCAATTGGTTGAGCAGGAGGCCGTCGTCGATCGGGAACGGCGTCATCAATTCGGTCAACGGCTTGCCGCGCGCGGAGTCGGAATTCGGATGCGGCCAGTCGGTGCCCCAGACGATGCGGTCCGGATTGGCCGCGACCAAGGCTTTCGCAAGGTCGATGACGTCGGGATAGTCGGGGGCTTTCTCCGACACGCGATAGGCGCCCGAGATCTTCACGTAGGCGCGACCGGATTTGACGAGGTCAAGCAATGCAACGAAATCGGGCTGGCTCGGACCAGTCGCCGGACTGCCACGACCGAAGTGATCCACGACCACCGGGAACGGAAGCTGCGCCAGATGCTCCTTGAGGGCGGAGACAATGTTGATGCGGGTGTACATCTGGACGTGCCAGCCAAGCCCCTTGATCTGCTCCGCCGTGGCGTCGATCAGCGTCTTGGCGTCCGCCGGATCGAACCGGCCTGCCGTGTTGGTCTCGAGATTGAGCCGGACGCCGCGGATGCCGGCTTCGGCCATCTCCTCCAATGCCTTGCGCGGCGTCGACTTGTCGATCACCGCGACGCCCCTCGCCCGCGCGCCCATGCGCTTCACCGCGTCGACCGTGCAGGCATTGTCGCTGCCATAGACGCTGGGCTGCACCACCACCACACGGTCGAGACGGAGGTCCTTCTGCAACGCGAGTAATTCCTCGACCGAAGCCTGCGGCGGCGTGTAGATACGCTTCTCGGCGAACGGAAACTTGGCGGGATCGCCGAAGACGTGGACGTGGCAATCGCAGCCGCCACGGGGAATGTCGAAATCGACCGCGGTGCGTGGAGCGGCCGCGGCCGCAATGCCGGCGCGCAATGCCGAAGCAGCAACCGCAGCAGCAGCACCCGCCTGACTCAGCACCGAGCGTCGTGTCAGCATGTTGTCCTCCCTGAAATTTGGTTTGGCGCAGGATAGGGCAGCGTGGGCGAAGGAAAAAGCGCGGGCGGAAGCCGTCCCGGTTAGAAACCAGGGCCCGGCAGCGTAGCGGCCGCACGGGAACCCAGGGACAAGCTTGAAATAGAATAATATTCTAGATATAGATTGAACAGTCATATAAAACGGAGTTTGCTTCTAATAATCTCCGTATCGCGACATTTATTTCCCTTCCCGGGGGCAGCCTCATGGACGCCATCGACCGCAAAATTCTCGCGCTGCTGCAACAAGATGCCTCCCGCTCGGTGGCGGAGATCGGCAATCTTGTCGGGCTGTCGTCGACACCGTGCTGGAAACGCATCCAGCGGCTCGAAGCCGACGGTGTCATCCAGCGGCGCGTCGCACTGGTCGATCAGGACAAGATCGGGCTCGGGGTCACGGTCTTCGTGTCCATCGAGACCGGCGATCATTCCCAGGACTGGCTCAAGCGCTTTGCCGACGTCGTCGGCGCCATGCCGGAAGTGATGGAGTTCTATCGCATGGCCGGCGACGTCGACTACATGCTGCGCGTCGTCGTGCCCGACATTCAGGGCTACGACACCTTCTACAAGCAGTTGATCGCGGCGGTGCCGCTCACGAACGTGACGTCGCGTTTCGCGATGGAGAAGATCAAGTCGACGACCGCGCTACCGATTCCATAAGTAGCTGGCTCGGACGTATCAGCAGGATGACGGGCCCGTGATCGAATCCGACAGACGCGGACGCATGTAAATCTGATCGGAGAGATTGAGCGTGCCGGTAATCACATAGCCGATCGTCGGCTTGTAGGTATAGGACACTTCGCTAAAGATCAGCGCCGTGCTCGGGTTGAGGAACGCCGCGGGCAACGTGACCGACGAATTCGTCCCCCGCTTGGTGCCGTTGAGCGTACAACTCCAGCTCACGGTGGCGCTGCTATTGGCATCGATCGACACCAGCGACACCGTGACCTTGAGCTTCGTCGGATCGTAAGGTGCGATGACCGCCGAGGAGGCCGCGAGCAGGTTGGTCATATCGGATGTGCTGATGCCGGACATCCGCGCTGCGAGGTCTGCAGCGGTGCGGGTCGTCAGCGTTACCTTGCGATCGATGCCAACGCCCTGCGAGACTTCGGCGGTTCCAAGATAGAGGGTGAGCATGAGCGGGAGCACCAAGGCGAATTCGACCGCCGACATGCCTCGCTGGTCTTGCGCGAAGCGGACCAGAACGTGCAGGGGCCGCGAGATTGACACGACAGCGCTCATGACACGGACCTCAGGTACAAGTCGAATTGCTAAAAGGCTCATTGCGGAACGCTGAGGTGGCGATCAGCACGCGCTTGTTTCCGACCATGGTCGAGAGATTGTTGAGGCCAAGCAGAGAGACCTGAATGGGCCATTGGTAGAACAGCCGAACCACCACAATGTCGCAGGGCGCGCCGGGCTGATAGCTGAAGTTGCTCTGGAAGTTGCCCTGGGCGTCGACCGGGCTGGGCATGGTCACGCTGGAGAACGACGAGAATGTCTTCACATCGACGTAGACACCGTTCTGGCAATCGAACAACCCATATATCTTTGTGCAAACCGCGGTTTTGAAATCGGCTTGCGACATGCTCTGACCCTGCGCCTGCCCGGTCATGATCAGCCGCGATGCATCGGCGACCGCCGTCTCGAGCACCTGGCCGGAGAAGAAAATCAGCGCGGTTTCGAAGATCGCGAAAAGGAGGGCGAGAAAGGGGGTAATAACGAGCGCGAATTCAACCGCGGCCGCGCCATCCTGTTGCCTGACAAACCGGCGCGCCACGCCAATTCTGCCGAGCCACCGGCCGCCGCTTGCGCATTTCAATTTGATCGCATCGAACATCGCTTGGTACTCAATCGCCATCGGGACACGCATCGCGATAGGTTGAGCAATAGCAAAGAGGTGTTTGCGAATTGTTGTGATAATTGTCGATATCGGCGGGGCGGAAGTTAACGCTTCGCTCACCACCCGACGGCCCCTGGCTCAAGCGCCGCGCGGACAATCTGCGCGGCCCGGCGGATTATTTTGGAGGGGTCCCGCCGGTCTGCGCCAAGCCGCTGCGCACGCTGCTCTGGGTGATCACCGTATCGAAGTACGTGGCGCCGTCGCCCAGCGTGATCCGCCGCTCGCATTTCGGCGTGCAACTGAAGGTCTCGCGTTCGACTCCGCGATAGACGGTGACAATCGGGCCGGTCGGCCCGCGCACTTCGATGGACTTATCCATCAGAATGTTACCGGCACGATCGAGCGCGACGATGTTGGTCGTCCCATAGCCCTTGGCGGTAATGACCATCTGGCCGCCCATCTGCAACGACGCATCGGCGATGAGCGGGTTTCCGATCACAATCGTGGCCACCCTGTCCGGAAGCTTCATAAGCTTCGCCTGATCGAGGTTGACGACCACGTCGGCGGCCGTTGCCGGAAACGCGAGCGAAACGCCCGCGGCCGCAAGCGCACAGAACATGGCGGCACGCACGAACAACATCGAACTCTCCCGCACCTACGCATCGGCAGACGCTACACTGGCGCCGAACGGGCAGGCCCCCGCAGAGTGCGCCGAAAACGATGAATGAAGTGCAAATGCCGGGGCGACGCCGCGCCCAACCGTTACCGCTTGAACGGATAGAGCAATTGCTCGCCAAAGGTCGGCGGAAAGCTCGTGTCGGCGATGCCGTAGGAATCGGGCATTTCGTTCTTCGGCATGTAGAAGGTGCCGAACATCATATCGAGGATCGGAAAAGTCGGCGCGAAGTTCTTTTCGCCGCCTCGCTCGGCCGCCGTATGGTGCCAGCGATGGAATATGGGGCCCGCGATGACGTATTTGAAGGGGCCAAGCGTCCACTTCAGGTTGGCATGCACGAAGGCCGAGTGCGCAATCGTGAACGGCCCGAGGAAGATCAGGACGTTTGGCGAGATACCCGCCAGGAGCAACACGACGTCGGTCGCCACGCTGCCAAGAAAGATGTTGATCGGGTGGAAGCGCGCCGCCGAAATCCAGTCGAGCTCTTTGGATGAATGATGGACGGCGTGATAGCGCCAGAGCGCGGGGCGATGGAAGGCGCGGTGGATCCAGTACATCATGAAGTCCGAGCCGACCAGGAAGATGATCGCCTGCAGCCAAAGCGGCAGTTGCGCCAGCGGGCCGTGGCCATCGTCGTAGAACTCGACCAATCCGTCGGCGGTGTGGATGCCGAACAGAAAAGCCGCGCCCATCACCAGGAGGCCGATGCGCAAAAACCGCGCGAACAGCGGAATGATGAACCAGTAGCAGAGGTCGGTGACGATCTCGCGCTTTCGCCACCAGGGCTTACCCGGGTTGCAGGCCCAGAAGGATGACAGGACGGTGAAAACCAGCGCGATCGCGATCGAGACAGGCACGATCTTGATGATGGTGGCGCCGATGCTATCGATGAGGGCTGCGAATTCGTCGAACATTGTTCGGGGATGCCAATCCACGCGGCCGGAACCCGCAGGCCGCTGAGATTTGGTATCAGGCGTCGCGGTTAAGATGCGGTGAATTCAGCCGGCAAACGTTAGATCGCGCCAAATCGCCAGGCGTTGGCGCCACCCGTTCCACTTCCCTCCTGCGATGCAAGTCAGGCGGCCAATCTCCATTCCGTCTGGAGTTCGATGAGCAAAGAAGATGAGGTCTCCCCGGGGCCGCTGCGTGGTCGCGCGGGTGGTTGAGTGAAAACTGCGGAAAATTCTTCTGTATCTTCAGCGTAGTTTATCTTTCATTCCGTGGTTAGATTTCAACTATTCGCAGCGTAATCAGAAATTAAATATAGCAAAACTGATTCAAATTCTAATTAAATGCTATATTAACTACAGTTCAACTGGCGAAATATATTTTTAACTACATTGATGTTTGCTAAAATAACCGCGTTTTTCATCACGGATATTAACCTCATCGCAACAGCGCCCGCCTATGTATGCGATACGGTTTCGGACCGGCCGAAAAAATAACGGCTCCCGGGGCCACGCTCAGACAGCCACCTGTGGATATTTAGGAGTCAGACACATGACCAACTTGGTGAAGCGCTTCGTGAAGGATGAGTCGGGTGCAACCGCCATCGAATACGGCCTCATCGCGGCCGGCATCTCGGTCGCGATCATCGCCGTCGTCCAGGGCCTCGGTTCGAAGTTGAACACGACCCTGGGCAGCGTCTCTACCGCGCTGAAGTAAGCGCGACGGATGCGAGGTTTCCGGAAGGCCCCGGCTTGCCGGGGCCTTTTCGTTTTCTTTGGCCAACTCGACCCCTGTTTTGAGCCTGTTCGGCGAACCGGCGCTAACGGAACGGCAAGGACGCCGCCCTAAGCTTCCGGGCTCCTTCCGACGCTACGGGTGATGGCCGCTCCTCGCCAGACAAAATGGTCATGGTTGCCGATACGATCCGATTGATGCTGTTTCCGGCGCTGATGGCGTTTGCCGCCTCGAGCGACCTCCTGACCATGACCATCTCCAACCGCGTGTCGCTGATCCTCGCGGGTGGATTTCTCGTGCTGGCTCTGGTGAGCCACATGAGCATGATGGACGTCCTTTCGCACTTCGGCGCTGCCAGTATCGTGCTCGTCGTCGCGTTCGGCTTCTTTTCGCGCGGCTGGATCGGCGGCGGCGATGCCAAGCTCGCGGCCGCGACGGCATTATGGCTCGGATTCGAACATCTCCTGCCCTATCTCGTCTATGCCTCGTTGTTCGGCGGCGCGCTCACGCTGCTGCTGATTCAGTTCCGCCTCGCGCCATTGCCCGCGGTGCTCGCCCGGCAGGCCTGGGTGCAACGGCTGCATGAAAAAAACGGTGGGATACCCTACGGCATCGCGCTCGCGGCCGCCGCGCTCGCTGTCTATCCGGAGACGCCGTGGATGGCGGCCGCCGGACTCTAGCCACCACCATCCCCCTCTTCATGAATTGTTAAGCCAGGTTTCGAAGTTCTTAACGTTCGACTTCCGGAGCGCGTGCCCGCGCGGACACGCCGCGGCGAGATTCCATCGAGCTACAAAGCATTAACTCGATTTGGATACGCCTCATTAACCATGCCTTGACGATTAGCTGCTGAAATCCGCCATGCACGACCACGTATGGTCGGGACACTCTGGCAGTTGCGAACACGTCCGGTCGCGGCGTGATTGTGGGAAGTGAAGCGTATGAAACCCGCGCGTATCGTTGTGCTCGTCATCGCCGTCGCCGCAGGCGGCGTTGCTGCTTTGCTTGCGGGACGTTCCGATCCGCCCGCTCCCCCTGCCCCGGCCCCAGTCGCGCCACTCGAGACAGTCGACGTGCTGATTGCCAATTCAGATATCGGGCTCGGCCATACGGTGGCTGCGAGTGACCTGCGCTGGCAGACTTGGCCGGCAGCGGCCGCCGGCGCAAACTTCATCCGCAAGAGCGATCAGCCGGACGCCGTCAACCAGCTCGCCGGCTCGATCACGCGCGCCGCATTCTCGGCCGGAGAGCCGATCCGCGAATCCAAGCTGATCAAGGGCAAGAGCGGAGGCTACATGGCCGCCGTCCTGCCGGCAGGAAAGCGCGCGATCGCGACCGAGATTTCGGCCGAAACCGGCGCCGGCGGGTTCATCCTGCCCAATGACCACGTCGACGTACTCCTGACCCGCCGCGACAAGCAGGCGGAGAAAAGCGCGGGCGTGGAAATTCATTCCGCCGAGATCATTCTCTCCAACGTGCGCGTGCTGGCGATCGACCAGACGGTCGAGGAGAAGAATGGACAGCGCGTCGTGATCGGAAAGACCGCAACGCTCGAACTTACGCCTCGGCAGTCCGAAACGCTCGCGCTTGCGCGTCAGCTCGGCACGATTTCGCTCGCGCTGCGGAGCCTGGTCGACTTCGACGACAAGGAAAAGCCGGAGACGGACGACGGCGGGGGCCGTCGTGGCGTCGACATGGTGCGCTTCGGCGTATCGACGACCAGTACAACCAAATAAGGGACGATAAGGGGCCGTATCATGGGGAACACGTCGAACACGTCGCTGATCCACACTGCATTGCTGGTCGCCTTGATCGTCGCGTTTGGTCTCGCGGCGACCGGTCTCGCGCCGGCCGCCGATCCGCCGCGCTCGCAGGCGATCCAGGTGGTGGGCAGCGACACGAGTTCCCAGTTCGTGCCCCTGGGGGTCGGCAAATCGGTCGTGATCGATCTGCCGCGCGACATCAAGGATGTCCTGGTCGCCGACCCGAAGGTGGCCAACGCGGTCATTCGCTCCACTCGCCGCGCCTACATCGTCGGCGCGGCGGTCGGTCAGACCAACGTCTACTTCTTCGACGCGGACGGCCGCCAGATCGCCGGCTTCGATATTGCCGTGACGCGCGATCTCAATGGTCTGCGCGCCGCGATCAAGCAGGCACTCCCCAGCTTCGATATCCGCGTCGAGGGACTGGGCGAAGGCGTCGTCCTTCTCGGCAACGTTTCGAGCCCGATTGAATCGCAGCAGGCCTTCGACATCGCCTCGCGCCTGGTCGACGACGGCAAGAAGGTGGTCAACGGCATCACGATCCACGGCCGCGACCAAGTCATGCTGAAGGTCACAGTCGCCGAGGTGCAGCGCGATGTCATCAAGCAGCTCGGCGTCGACCTTTCGTCCAACGGACTAGGCTTCGGCTCCGCGGTGCTCGACATGAAAAATATCAACCCGTTTCCGGTCTTGGGCCAGGCGCTCGTGCCAACGAACGTCATGACCTCGACCTGGAAATCCATCAGTACCACGCTTCGGGCGATGGAACGTGCCGGCGTCGTGCGCACGCTTGCCGAGCCGAACCTGACTGCAATTTCCGGGGAAACCGCGACCTTCCTCGCCGGCGGCGAATTTCCAATTCCAGCCGGCTACACCTGTACGGCCGGTACCATCCTCGGGCAGACCGGAAACTGCCAATACCAGATCCAATGGAAGAAGTTCGGGGTCGCGCTCAATTTCCTTCCGGTCGTGTTGGCCGAAGGGCGCATCAGCCTCAAGGTGATGACCGAGGTGTCCGAGCTCTCGACCGAGAACCAGCTCACTTTGGTGCAGTCGACCGGTTTCGACCTGTTTGGTAACGCCGCAAACACGACGTTGACTATTCCATCGATCAAGACCCGCCGCGCCGAGACCACGGTTGAGATGCCGTCCGGCGGATCGCTTGCGATGGCAGGAATGATCGGCGAGCAGACCAAGCAGCAGATCAACGGCATTCCAGGCTTGATGCAGTTGCCGGTTCTCGGGGCCCTGTTCAAGAGCCGCGACTACATCAACCGGCAGACTGAGCTGATGGTCATCGTCAGCCCCTATGTTGTGCGGGCAGTCGCGCAGAAGGAGCTCTCGCGGCCGGACGACGGCTACGCCGACGCCAGCGACCCGGCCGCGATCCTGCTCGGCAAGTTCAACCGCATCTATGGCTTGGGCGGCGACAAGGCTCCGCTCGTCAACAACTACCAGGGCCGCTACGGCTTCATTCTTGACTGACGGCCAGCGCCGCGGGAGACGAACGATGAGTCCAATCCTTGCCTCCGCCGACCGATGGCGCGCCGTGCGCACGCTCGCCTGCACGGTAGCGCTCATCGGCTGCGCGACCTCGCTCGCCGGCTGCTATACGACGACGCCGGTGGCGAGCGGGGTCGCCAACGACTACCGCCTGCGCCACCCGATCGCCATCAAGGAAGGCGTGCGTACGGTCGAGTTGTTCGTCGGCAGCAAACGCGGCGGCCTTACGCCCGATCAGCGCGCCGATGTCGCGTCGTTCGCCATTACGTGGCGGCGCGAGGCGACCGGCGGCATTCTGATCGAACTGCCGGCCGGAACGCGCAACGAGATCGCGGCGGCCAACGCCGTGCACGAAGTCCGCGCGCTTCTGTCTGCGTCGGGCGTGCCGCCGCAGGGCATCGAAGTGCGTCCCTACACGCCGGCCGATCCCGGCAGGATCGCCACGGTCCGCCTCAACTATCCGACCATGACCGCCGAAGCCGGGCCTTGCGGACTCTGGCCGTACGACCTCGGTCCGACGGCCGACCGCGAGCACAATGAGAATGTGCCGTATTGGAATCTCGGCTGCGCGTCGCAGCGCAACCTCGCCGCCATGGTCGACAACAAGGCCGACCTTGTGCAGCCGCGTGGCGAGGTGCCGCCCTATACCGGCCGCCGCGTCAAGGTTCTCGAAAAGTACCGCAACGGCGAAAGCCCGGCGACCGTCTACCCCGACTCCGAGAAAGCCAAGATCAGCGACGTGGGCAAATGACGACACGAAATTCCACCGGGGTTGAGGGGCCGGCGGTCGCGAGCGAGCACATCGCGGCGGCGCCGCGCGTCTCGATCCAAGCCTTCTGCGAAACCGTCGAAACCGCCGCCGCGATCCAGGCCGCCGGCGAGGATCGGCGGCTGGGAAAGGCGCATCTCAAGATTCAGATGGGCGGCATGACCGCCGCCAACGAAGCCTACAGCAGCGCGCCCACTCCGAACGTCATCATGATCGAATCGGAGAGTTCCGGCGATGACCTGCTCGCCGGCCTCGATTCGCTCGCCGAAGTCTGTGACGCCGGCACCCGGGTCATCGTGACCGGCCGGCAGAACGATGTGCTGCTCTATCGCGAATTGGTGCGACGGGGCATCAGCGACTACCTGATTTCGCCGCTTGCGACGATTGACGTTGTACGCGCCATCTGCGGCCTGTTCTCCTCGCCGGATGCGAAGCCCGTGGGACGCGTGATCGCGGTAACCGGAGCGAAGGGCGGCGTGGGCGCCTCCACCGTCGCTCATAACATCGCCTGGGCAGTCGCCCGCGACCTGCAGCTCGACACCGTGGTCGTCGACCTCGATCTGGCGTTCGGCACGGCCGGTCTCGATTACAATCAGGACCCGCCGCAAGGCATCGCGGATGCGGTGTTCTCGCCCGATCGTGTCGATACCAATTTCATCGACCGTCTCTTGTCGAAGTGCACGGACCACCTGAGCCTTCTGGCGGCGCCCGCGACGCTGGATCGCGTCTACGACTTTTCGACCGAGGCCTTCGACTCGACATTCGACGCGCTGCGCGCGACGGTGCCTTGCATAGTCCTCGACGTCCCGCACCAATGGACCGGCTGGACAAGGCACGCGTTGATCAACGCGGACGAGATCCTGGTCGTCGCGGGCCCCGATCTTGCCAACCTGCGCAATGCCAAGAGCATCCTCGACCTCCTGCGTACCGCCCGCCCGAACGACCACCGGCCGTCCTACTGCCTCAATCAGGTCGGCGTGCCGAAGCGGCCGGAAATCAAGCCCGACGATTTCGCCAAGGCGCTCGATGACGATCCCCTGGTCGTCATCCCGTTCGAGCCGCAGGTCTTCGGTACCGCAGCCAACAACGGTCAGATGATCGCGGAGCTCTCGTCGTCGCACCGCGCGACCGAGATGTTTCTCCAGCTCGCGCAGGTCTTGACCGGCCGCTCGGAAGCGAAAAAAGCACGATCGGGCCTGCTTGGCCCGTTCTTCGAGAAGCTGATGAAGCGTTCCGCCTGATTGTGAGTTGGAGTTAAGTCTGTGTTCGGTAAGCGTAACAGCTCGGCGGCCGAAGATCGCGCGACCGCGCCCGCCACAGCGCGACCGCAAGTCGCGCCGGCATCCGTCACGCAGCAACCGCCGCAGCCCGCCGCAAATCCGGCCGGCGCCATGGAAGGTGGCCGCGCTCCGATTCCGTCGGCCGGCCTTGGGGCACCGCTCGTTTCCGCTCCGACACCGGGCAAGCGCAATGCCGGACTGCCGAATGAACCGGCGCCGCCACTTGCGCCGACAGCCACCGACTCGCGGCATTCCAGCAGCTACTACGAGACCAAGGGCACGATCTTCGGCGCCCTGATCGAAGCGATCGACCTCTCGCAGCTTGCCAAGCTCGACGCGGAGGCCGCGCGCGAGGAAATCCGCGACATCGTCAACGAGATCGTCGCGATCAAGTCGATCGTGATGTCGATCTCCGAGCAGGAGGACCTGCTCGACGATATTTGCAACGACGTGCTCGGCTACGGACCGCTCGAGCCGCTGCTTTCGCGCGACGACATCGCCGACATCATGGTGAACGGGTCCGGAACGACGTATATCGAAGTCAAGGGCAAGATCCAGAAGACCGGCATTCGCTTCCGCGACAACCAGCAGCTTCTGAATATCTGCCAGCGCATCGTCAGCCAGATCGGCCGCCGTGTCGACGAATCCTCGCCGATCTGCGACGCGCGTCTCCCCGACGGCTCGCGCGTCAACGTAATCGTGCCGCCGCTCGCGATTGACGGCCCGGCCCTCACCATACGCAAGTTCAAGAAGGACAAGCTCACGCTCGACCAACTCGTCCGCTTCGGCAGCATCACGCCGGAGGGTGCCGAGATTCTCAAGGTCATCGGGCGGTGCCGGGTCAATACCATCATCTCGGGTGGTACCGGCTCGGGCAAGACGACCCTGCTCAACTGCCTGACCGAGTTCATCGATCACGACGAGCGCATCATCACGTGCGAAGACGCAGCGGAATTGCAATTGCAGCAGCCGCACACCGTACGGCTCGAAACGCGCCCACCGAACCTCGAGGGCGAAGGCCAGGTCACCATGCGCGACCTGGTCAAGAACTGCCTGCGTATGCGCCCGGAACGCATCATCGTGGGCGAGGTGCGCGGACCGGAGGCTTTCGACCTGCTGCAGGCGATGAACACCGGCCATGACGGCTCGATGGGTACGCTGCACGCGAACTCGCCGCGCGAGGCGCTGTCCCGCGTCGAATCCATGATCACCATGGGCGGCTATGCGCTCCCCTCCCGCACCATCCGCGAGATGATCTGCGGGTCGGTCGACGTGATCGTACAGGCCTCCCGCCTGCGCGACGGCTCGCGCCGCATCACGCACATCACTGAAGTCCTCGGCATGGAAGGCGACGTCGTCATCACCCAGGACCTCTTCCTGTTCGAAATGATGGGTGAGGACGAGAAGGGCAACCTGATCGGCCGTCACCATTCGACCGGAATCGGCCGTCCGCGGTTCTGGGAGCGCGCACGCTACTATGGCGAAGAAGGACGGCTCGCGGCCGCGCTCGATGCCGCCGAGGTCGCAGACCGTTCGGCCGGCTGAGGGGAAGGCGACCATGGAGAGCATCGCCGTATTCTTTCTGGTGGCGGTCGCGATAGGAGGCATCGCCTGGGTATTCCTCTATCCGTCGCTCTCCGGCGAGCGGAAGATGGAGAAGCGCAGGGATTCGGTCGCCCGGCCGGGTCCCATACCTGCACGCACCGCGCGCGGTCCGCAGAAATCGCGCCGTGAACAGGTCGAGGGAACGCTCAAGGAAATCGAGGAGCGCAGCGCCAAGGCCAGATCCGTTCCTCTCGCGGCCAAGATCACCCAGGCCGGGCTGACCTGGTCGAAGCAGCGCTTCCTGCTGACGGCTGTTGCGCTCGGCCTGATTACATTTCTCATCTTCTTCACGTTCAACGGCGATCTGATTTCGTCCCTTGGCCTCGCCTTCGCGGCGGGCGGCGGAGTGCCGCTCTGGATGCTCAAATTCCTCAAGAAGCGGCGCGAAGCCAAGTTCCTGAAGGCGTTTCCTGACGCGGTCGACACCATCGTGCGCGGCATCAAGGCAGGCCTGCCGCTGCTCGACAGTTTGCGCGTCATCACAGTCGATGCGCCCGAGCCGCTCCGCAGCGAGTTCCGCGCGATTCTGGAGACACAGACCGTAGGCATCCCGATCGGCGAGGCTTGCAGCAAGCTCTACGAACGCATCCCGCTGCCGGAGGCGAACTTCTTCGGAATCGTGATCGCGATCCAGCAGAAATCCGGCGGCAATCTTTCCGAGGCGCTGGGCAACCTGTCGAAGGTGCTGCGCGAGCGCAAGAAGATGAAGGCCAAGATCCAGGCGATGTCGATGGAAGCGAAGGCCTCGGCCGCGATCATCGGCGCGCTGCCGCCCGCGGTGGCGGCGCTGGTCTACATGACGAGCCCGCAATACATCGAGCTGCTCTGGACCCATCCCACGGGGCGCTTGATGCTCGCCGGCTGCGCCGTCTGGATGTTCACCGGGGTCATGGTCATGCGCAAGATGATCAATTTCGATTTCTGAGATCGCATCATGATCGATCTCCTCATCGAAAAGATCCACGATACGCGCTTTCTCGCGATGCTGTTCGCGGGCATTGGCGCGATCGCCACGGTCATCACCCTCGCCATGCCGTTGCTGGCGACGGATTCGCTCGCCAAGCGCATGAAATCCGTGGCGATTGAACGCGAAAAGCTGCGCCAGCGCGAGCGCGAGCGGATGGCACGCGGCGAGAAGATCAGCTTGCGCCGATCGCCCAAGCAGTACATGCAGACGATCGTCGAGCGGTTCAACTTGACCAAACACCTTGGCCAGGAGGAGGCGCGCGCACTGCTCGTGCAAGCTGGGTACCGCGGTCAGGCTCCCTACGTCACCTTCCTGTTCTTCCGCCTGGTGATGCCGGCGGTCGCGCTTCTCGTCTCGCTGTTCTATGTCTTCGTTGTTATCGAGCTTGACCAGCCGCCGATGCTGAAGCTCGCCATCTGCATCGGCTGCACGTATTTGGGCATGCACCTGCCGAGCTTGTTCATCAAGAACAAGATCGCGCGCCGCCAGCTATCGATCAAGCGCGCGTTTCCGGATGCGCTCGACCTGCTGCTGATCTGCGTCGAGTTCGGGCAACTCGATCGAGGCGGGATTCAAGCGCGTGTCACAGGAAATCGGCAGTCAGTCGATCCCGCTGGCCGAGGAGTTCACCTTGACGATGGCGGAATTGTCCTACCTGCCGGACCGCCGCCAAGCCTACGAGAATCTTGCCAAGCGCACGAATCTCGACGGCGTGAAGTCGGTCTGCATGGCGTTGCAGCAGGCCGAGCGATACGGCACGCCCCTCGCCCAGACACTACGCGTGATGGCGCAGGAAAACCGCGACATGCGCATGTCGGAAGCCGAGAAGAAGGCCGCCGGGCTGCCGCCCAAGCTCACCGTGCCGATGATTCTGTTCTTTCTGCCCGTGCTGTTCGTCGTCATCCTGGGTCCGGCGGCGATCCGCGTGATGCAGATGAACTAAGCGGAGCCGTTGTGGAGACAACGTCCAAGGTCAGGCGGGTGCGGGATTGTCCGCTGGAACTAGCTGCCCTTCGCCTGCACCTTCGGCCGACCGGCGTCGCCGGGCTGCTTGATGCCGTTCTGCTGCGCCAGCATCTGGCGCAGATAGGCAACGTTGGCGGCGGCGGTCTCCGAAGGCAGATCGGCCTGAGCGATCTTCTCGGCCTCCTGGAACCGTCCCTGCAGACCCACGACCAGGGCAAGATTCTGACGCACCCGCGGATCGACCTGCGATTGCGCGTTCGCGCGGCGAAGGGTCGATTCCGCCCGGACCAGGTCCTTGGACAGCGCATACGACAGTCCGAGATTCGACAGCACGCTGGGCTCGTCCGGGACGATCCTGAGCGCCGTCGCATAGTAACGCTGAGCGTCGTCGTGGCGGCCCATCTGGTCGAGCACCGCGCCCTGCACCGAGAGGATGCGCCAGTCGGGCTGCTCGGGCGTATGCGCGCGATTGAGCACGTCGAGGGCCTGCTGGTAGGCACCGGTATCCGCGAGTGCGCGTCCGTAGGCGCCCAGCAGCCCCAGGTGTTTGGGGTTTTGCAGCGAGCAACGTTCGAGGACGGCAACCGCCTGCGAGCGTTGTCCTGTCGCGCGCAGCGCCTGCGCATAGTTGATCGAGATATCGGGATCGTTCGAGTCGGTGCGATACCGCTCTGCCCACGCGTCCAGGGAGCTCCGCGCGTCGGGCGCGGTGCTGCTTTGCGTACTGGCCGCGCTCAAGCTTCCGGTCAGGTCGGGCTGCATGGTCTTGCAGCCTGCGGTCGTGAACGCGACCAAGGCCATCAGGACGGCCGAAGCCGGCAGACGCCGGTTCGGGAGAATTCGCAAACACTTCGAAAAAATCATCACGGCCTCGTGGCTCCCCACGAGGCATTGCAATAAAGCGTTAACCTTAACGGGAGGTTAAGCAATTTCGTTAAGATGTGTTAACAAGCGCTCCTTCCCTCCGCTTCGGTGATTCACCGGAGAGCCTCCCCACAGGCCATTTATGGGCACTTCCACGATGCACCCGAAGTTTTTCGTACGCGGACAGGCCGCCGCCATCCCGGTTACATTCGTTAACGCCGCGACCTGGCGCGAGCAGCGCGACGGGCTTGATTCGCGCGCGCGCACCTTCGCGGATGCCTCCGGCTTTGAGCCGAAGGCAGGACGCCACCTGGTCCTGCCCTCCCCCGACGGCGGTCTCGCAAGCGTCCTGTTCGGACTTGAATCGGCAGACGATCCGCACCTCGATCTCTTTCGCCCCGGCTCGCTGTCCACGCTGCTCCCGGCGGGCGCCTATCGCTTCGAGAACGCACCGCACGATTCGAGACTGGCCGCGCTTGCCTTTGCGCTCGGGTCCTACCGCTTTGCGCGCTACCGCAAGCAGGACGAGAAGGACGTGCGGCTCGAACTGCCGGGCAATGTCGATGGCGATGATTTGACCCGGATCGTCGAGGGCGTCTGCCTCGCGCGCGACCTCATCAACACGCCCGCGAACGACATGGGACCGCCCGAACTGGAAGAGTCCGCTCGCGCGCTCGCCACCCGCCATGGCGCCTCGATCCACACCGTTGTCGGCGACAACCTGCTCACAGCCAACTTCCCGCTCATCCATGCGGTCGGCCGCGCCGCCGCGCGAGCGCCGCGGCTGATCGACATGACCTGGGGCGATCCGGCCCACCCGAAGGTGACGCTGGTCGGCAAGGGCGTCTGCTTCGATACCGGCGGCCTCGACATCAAGCCCGAAAGCGGCATGCTCAACATGAAGAAGGACATGGGCGGGGCCGCCTCGATGCTGGGCCTCGCGCACATGCTGATGGATCGCGGCTTGAAAATCCGGTTACGGGTGCTGATCCCGGCGGTCGAGAATTCAATCTCTGGATCGGCATTCCGCCCGCGCGATATCTATCGGTCGCGCAAGGGCCTGACTGTCGAGATCGGCAACACCGATGCCGAAGGCCGCCTGATCCTCGCCGACGCACTCGCGCTTGCGGACGAGGAAGCGCCCGAACTGATCGCCGACATGGCGACACTGACGGGCGCTGCGCGCGTTGCGCTTGGGACCGACATCCCGCCCTTTTTCACCGACGACGATGCGCTTGCCTCGACGCTCTCTGGCCATTCCGCAAGCGAGAACGATCCGCTCTGGCGCATGCCGCTGTGGCGGCCCTACGATCAGCTTCTCGATTCCAAGGTCGCCGACATCAACAACGTCACCAACAGCAGCTTCGGTGGTTCGATCACAGCCGCGCTGTTCATGCGCCGGTTCGTCACCGCGGCCAAGGTCTGGCTGCATTTTGACGTGTTTGCCTGGAACCAGACCACCAAACCGGGCCGCCCGGAGGGCGCGGAATGCCAGGCCGCGCGCGCCCTTTACGCTTTGCTGACCGCGCGATACGCCTGAGTGCCGCCATGAACGCTTTCGATCCCCGCATGACGCTCGACCCGCGAATAACGCCGGTGCGGCCCGACCTCGCCGCCAAGCATCTGGAAGGCAAGGTCGCCGCGCCGCGCTTCGTGGCGGGCGAGCCGCGCGAAATCGCCGACCCGCAGACCCCGCTGCGACGGACCCCCTTCCCCGACGCGCCGCTCGACACCGAGGCGCTCCGGGGCGAGCGCATCACCATCTACGAAATCACCGAAGAGGGCTGGGCCTGGGGCCAACTCGCCGCCGACGGCTATGTGGGTTACCTCTCGGAGAATGCGCTTCGGCCGGCCGGCCCGGCTGCGACCCACAAGGTCACGGCGTTGCGTACGTTGGTTCTGCCCGGGCCGGACATCAAGCTTCCGCCGATGGAGACGTTGCCGCTTGGCGCGATGCTAGCGGTCGCGCGCATTGCCGATCCGTTCGCCGTCCTCGCGAGCGGCGGGTATGTGCCGACGCAGCACCTGTCGCCGATCGGGGCATTCGAGACGGACTTCGTCGCGGTCGCCGAGCGGTTCCTGCACACGCCGTATCTCTGGGGCGGCAAGACCGGCCTCGGTCTCGACTGCTCCGCACTGGTGCAGCTCGCGCTCAACGCCTGCGGCGTCTCCTGCCCGCGCGACAGCGACATGCAGGAGCAGACGCTCGGCACCATGGTGGAGGACGGTTCGAATCTGCGGCGCGGCGACCTCCTGTTCTGGAAGGGTCACGTCGCCATCGCGCGCGACCACCAGACACTCATCCATGCCAATGCACATCACATGGCCGTGGCGATCGAACCGATCAGCGCCGCGATCGATCGAATTCGCAAAGCGGGGAGCGCCGTGACCAGCGTGCGGCGGCTCTGATCGCGCGCATCAGCGCGATACCGTTCCGGTGCGAACGATCTCGGCGAGGCGCTCCCGGTTAAGCGCCAGCCATTGCAGGGCCGTGACGAGCGGGCCGCTGCGTACGCTGCCGTTCGCGACCGCCGCCAGCGCACTTGCGATCGGAACCCGCACCATGAACGTTTCCTCGTGCTCGGAGGTAAGGCCCGCGCGTTCCGGAATGCGCGACACGTCGACGACACCGAGAAAGACGGTGATCTGCTCGTCGCACAGGCCCGGTGTCGTCAGGTAGGTGAACAGCTCGATCAGCGGGTCCGGCGCATAGCCGATCTCTTCGAAGCACTCGCGTCGCGCCGTTTCCAGCGGGCTGTCGTCTCCTTCGACGTGCCCGGCGACGATCTCGAACAGGCTGCCGTTGCCGTTGGCGAGATGCGCGGCCAGCCGGAACTGCTGCAGCAGCACGACCTCGCTGCGCGTCACATCGACGGGCAGCACCGCGACCGAGGCTCCGCTGCACAGGAGATCGCGCGTCTGCGGCTTGTCCTTCTGTCCTGCGAAGGCAAATCGGAAGCGGCTGAAAGGGCGGAAGCCTTTGGCGAGAATGTCGGGAGCCGACACGGTCACATCGGCCGGGCCGTCGGCGATCGGCCCGCTCGGCGGTTTCGCAAAGCGGCGCATGCCGGCCGCCGCTATTGGGCGACAACGCCCTCGGGCGCCGTCTCGATATTGAACGCGGCGGCAAACAGCGCGCGGGTGTAGCCGCTCTTGGGGTTGGCAAACAGCTCGGCGGCAGGTCCCTCCTCCACCACTTTGCCGTTGCGCATGACGATGAGGCTGCTCGCGAGCGCCGCCACCACCCGCAGGTCATGCGAGATGAAGAGATATGTGAGGTCGCGCCGCTTCTGCAACTCGCGCAGAAGATCGACGATCTGCGCCTGGATCAGCATGTCGAGCGCGCTCGTCGGCTCGTCGAGCACCACGAATTTCGGCTCCAGCACGATCGCGCGTGCGACCGCGATGCGCTGGCGCTGGCCGCCGGAGAACTCGTGCGGATAGCGGAAGCGCGTCTCGGGATCGAGCCCGACGTCCCGCAACGCCCGCACCACGCGCTCTTCCCTCTCCCGCGCCGACATCTTCGGGTGGTGCACCCACAGCCCTTCCTCGATGACGTCGGACACCGACATGCGCGGCGACAGCGAGCCATAGGGATCCTGGAACACGATCTGCATGTCGTGCCGGAACGGCCGCATCTGACTGAATTTCAGTCCGGCGATATTCTTGCCAAGAAACGCGATCGTACCCTGTGAGGAGATCAGCCGCAGGATGGCGAGTCCGAGTGTGGTCTTGCCCGATCCGGATTCGCCGACGATGCCCAGCGTCTCGCCCTGGCGCACCGCGATGTTGACACCATCGACCGCCTTGATGTGGCCGACGACCTTGCGCAACACGCCGCGCTTGATCGGAAACCAGACCTTGAGGTCCTTCACCTCAACCACGATCGGCGCATTAGGCTGCACCGGCGCCGGATCTGGCTTCGGCTCGGCCGCCAGCAGCGCCTTGGTGTAAGGATGTTCTGGCGCCGTGAAGACACGCTCGACCGGCCCGCGCTCGACGATCTTTCCCTCTTTCATCACGCACAATCGATCCGCAAGCTTGCGGACGATGCCGAGATCATGCGTGATGAACAGCATCGCCATGCCCATGCGCCGTTGCAGGTCTTTCAGCAGGTCAAGGATTTGGGCCTGCACGGTGACGTCGAGCGCGGTGGTGGGTTCGTCGGCGATGAGAAGGTCGGGCTCGTTGGCGAGCGCCATCGCGATCATGATGCGCTGACGCTGGCCGCCGGAGAGCTGGTGCGGATAGCTCGCGAGCCGCGTCTCCGGCTCAGGGATACCGACTTGCGTCAGAAGATCGACGATTCGCTTGCGCGCCGCGGTGCCCGACAGCCCGCCGTGCAGGAGGAGAATCTCGCCAATCTGCTTTTCGATGGTGTGCAGCGGATTGAGCGAGGTCATCGGCTCCTGGAAGATGACCGTGATGTCGTTGCCGCGGACCTGCCGCATCCCGGATTCCGGCAGCGTGAGCAGTTCCTGCCCCTTGAAGCGGATCGAGCCGGATGGATGATGCGCCGCCGGATAAGGCAGAAGCTTCATCACCGACAGCGCCGTCACCGATTTGCCGGAGCCGGACTCGCCCACCAGCGCCAACGTCTCGCCTTTGCGGATGTCGAAGGACACGCGATCGACCGCGAGCGTCTCGCGCCCGCCCTGCCGGAAGGCAACCGACAGATCCTTGACCTCGAGCAGCTTGTCGTAGGTTGCGTCCATCGTCTCACACGAAGGTCTGGTCACACGAAGGTCTTGTCACACGAAGGTCTTGCGCGGATCGAAAGCGTCGCGCACCGCCTCGCCGATGAAGATCAGCAGCGATAGCATGATGGCGATGGTGAAGAAGCCCGACAGCCCGAGCCACGGCGCGTGCACGTTCGCCTTGCCCTGCGACAGCATCTCGCCGAGCGAAGGCGAGCCGGGCGGCAGACCGAAGCCGAGGAAGTCGAGGGACGTGAGCACCATGATCGACCCCGACAGCAGGAACGGCAGCATCGTCATGGTCGCGACCATGGCGTTCGGCAAAAGATGGCGGAACATGATAGTGCGGTTCGATACGCCGAGCGCACGAGCGGCCTGGATGTACTCGAAGTTGCGCCCGCGCAGGAATTCCGCGCGCACCAGCCCCACCAGCGACACCCACGAAAACAACAGCAGAATGCCCAGCAGCACGAAAAATCCCGGCACCAGCACGGACGATATGATCAGCAGAAGATACAGCGAGGGAATCGATGTCCAGATTTCGATGAAGCGCTGGAACAGCAGATCGACCCAGCCGCCGAAATAGCCCTGCACCGCGCCGGCCGCCACCCCGACCACCGACGAGATGATGGTCAGCGTCAGTCCGAACAGCACCGATAGTCGGAAGCCATAGATGAGGCGCGCGACCACGTCACGGCCTTGATCGTCGGTACCTAGCCAGTTGTATTCGAGGTCGCCGCAGCCGGAGAGCCCTTTGCGCTCGACCACGGCCTTGCACTGCGCCTCGGTCAGCAGCCATGTCGGCTTCGAGGGCGCGGGCGTCGGCAGGTCGAGATTGTGCGTATTGTAGGAGTACCGGATCGGCGGCCACAGCATGAAGCCGCCCTTGTCGGCGATGAGCTTCCTCAGGAACGGATCGCGGTAATCGGCCGCGGTCTCGAAGTCGCCGCCGAAAGCGGTCTCGGGATAATTCACAAAGACAGGAAAAAACGACTTGCCGTCATAGCTGACGAACAGCGGCTTGTCGTTGGCGATGAACTCGGCAAACAGCGAGAGCACAAACAGGACGCCGAAGACCCACAGCGCCCAGTAGCCGCGCCGGTTGGCTTTGAAGTTCTGCCAGCGGCGGCGATTGAGCGGCGATATCGCGAGGCGACGGCGCTCGGGCAGAACGCCAAGCCCCATCGGGGTCTGGGCCGTCGTTTCGGGGACCTGGATGCTGGTGCGATCGTCCATCAGACGTCCCGGGTCTCGAAGTCGATACGCGGGTCAACCCAGGTGTAGGTCAGGTCGGATATGAGATTCACCACCAGCCCGAGCAGCGCGAAGATGTAGAGATTGGCGAACACCACCGGATAGTCGCGGTTGAGGACGCTCTCGAAGCTGAGCAGGCCAAGTCCGTCGAGCGAAAAGATCGTCTCGATCAGCAGCGCGCCTGAAAAGAATGCGTGAACGAACGCGCTTGGGAATCCGGCGATGATGATGAGCATCGCGTTACGGAACACATGCCCGTAGAGCACCTGTCGCTCGCTGCAGCCTTTGGCCCGCGCGGTGAGCACGTATTGCTTGCGAATCTCGTCGAGAAACGAGTTTTTCGTGAGCAGCGTCATGGTGGCAAACGCCGCAAGCCCCATCGAGACGATCGGCAGGACAAGGTGCCAGAAATAGTCGCCGATCTTTCCGAGCGTCGAGAGCTGCGCCCAGTTGTCGGAGGTGAGCCCGCGCAACGGAAAGATGTTCCAGAACGAGCCGCCGGCGAACAAGATGATGAGCAGGATCGCAAACAGGAACCCGGGGATCGCATAGCCGATGATGATGGCGCCCGAGGTCCAGACGTCGAACCTTGAGCCATCCCTGACCGCCTTTCGGATGCCGAGCGGGATGGCGATCAGGTAGGTCAGCAGCGTCAGCCAGATGCCGAGCGAGATCGACACCGGCAGCTTTTCCTTGATGAGCTGAAGGACTGTCGTGTCGCGGAAATAGCTCTTGCCGAAATCGAACCGCAGATAGTTCCCGAGCATCAGGAAGAAGCGCTCGTAGGCCGGCTTATCGAAACCGAACTGCTTCTCCAGGCTCTTGATGAATTCGGGATCGAGCCCTTGGGCGCCGCGATACTTCGACGTGGTGGCATCGACGCCGACGGTGCTTCCCGGCTGGCCGCGATTGCCGAAGTCGCCGCCGGGGGAACCGGAGATCCGCGACGTAGCGCCGGTGTCGGAACCGCTGAGCTGCGCAATCACCCGCTCGACCGGCCCGCCGGGGGCGAACTGCACGACCACGAACGAGACGAACATGATGCCGAACAGGGTCGGGATCATGAGCAGCAGTCGCCGGATGATGTAGGCGGTCATGGGATGCGTTCGTCCACGCTTATGGCGTTCCGGTCAAGGCCCGGTTATCCGCGCTGATCGAGCAAGGCGGCCTTGTCGCGATCGTACCACCAGGTCTCCGGTATTCCACGCGCGTAGCGCGGCTTTGCCGCAGGGTGCCCGAACATGTCCCAATAGGCGACCCAATGCGAGGCCTTGTACCAGTGCGGTATCCAGTAGCGGCCGGCCCGGATGACCCGGTCGAGCACCATGCAGGACGTGACCAGTTCCGGCCGGCTGTTGGCGGCAATGATCCTATCGACCAGCGCATCGATCACCGGGTCGGCAATGCCGGCGAGATTTTGCGAGCCCTTCAACGCCGCTGCCTGCGAGGTGAAGTAGGTACGCATCGAATTGCCCGGCGTGCTTGAGAAGGCGAAGCGCTGCACCACGAGGTCGAAGTCGAAATCGTCGACCCGCTTGCGGAACTGTACCGGGTCGACCAAGCGGATGTTGGCGTCGAAGCCCAGCAAGGCGAGGTTCTTGATGAACGTGCTGTGGTGGGGCTGGAACGACGGCTCATCGAGCAGGAATTCGATGCTGATCGGTTCGCCCTGCGGGCCGACCCGCTTGCCGTTTTTGACGGGGTAGCCCGCATCCTGAAGTATCGCGCTTGCCTTGCGCAGCAGCGCGCGGTCCTGCCCGGAACCGTCGGACACCGGCGGCACGAATGGCTCGTTGAACACCTCATCGGCGACCTTGCCGCGATAAGGTTCGAGCAGCGCGAGTTCCTCCGGCGACGGCTTGCCGACCGCCATCATGTTGGAGTTCTGGAACACCGAATGGGTCCGCAGATAGGACCCGTACATGATGGTTTTGTTGGTCCACTCGAAATCGAAGGCATAGATCAGCGCCTCGCGCAGCCGACGGTCCTTGAACTTCTCGCGCCGCGTGTTGAAGAACCATCCCTGGGCGCCGGACGGCGTATCGTCGGGCAGTACTTCGCGCTTCACGCGGCCGTCGCGGATCGCCGGGAAATCGTAGCGCGTGGCCCAGATGCGCGAGGTGAATTCCTCGCGGAACAGATAGCTCTTGCCGGTGAACCCTTCGAACGCGACGTCGCGGTCACGGTAGAACTCGTAGCGGATGACGTCGAAATTGTTCAGACCGCGCGATACCGGCAGGTCGGCGCCCCACCAGCCCTTCACACGTTCGTATTCGATGTAGCGGCCGGCCTCGAAGCGGCCGACCTTGTAGGCGCCGCCGCCAAGCGGGACGTCGAGCGTCGTCTCGTCGAATGGCTTGGTCGCATAATAGGCGCGAGAGAAGATCGGAACCCCGGCCACGAACAACGGCACGTCGCGCCCGCGCTGCGGAGCGAACCGCACGACCACGGTCAGGTCGTCAGTGGCGTCGGCCCCGGCGAAATCGCGCAGCAACTGCTGGGCGATCGGATGGCCCTTCTCCTTCAGGATCTTCAGCGAGAACTCGACGTCGTACGCGGTCAGCTTCGAGCCGTCGTGGAATTTCGCCTCGGGCCGGATGAAAAATTTATAGATCAGGCCATCGGGAGAAACCTGCACTGCGCGCGCGGCAAGCCCGTACATCGCATCCGGTTCGTCCGCAGCGCGCGCCATCAGGCTCGCGAAGGTCAGTTCCATTCCCTGCGCGCCATCGCCCTTCAGAATGAAGGTGTTGAGCGAGTTGAAGGTCAGGAAGTTCTGATTGAAGGCGCGGGTCGGCCCGATATGGGAAAACGTGCCGCCTTTCGGGGCATTCGGGTTGACGTAGTCGAAGTGCGCGAAGTCGGCCGGATACTTGAGGTCGCCGAACGCCGACATCCCGTGGCGGGCCGGGCTCTCCTCGGCGGCAGCAGGCCGCGCAACCGCCGACGCGACGGCGCCCGCGCCGAGCGCGAGCGCAGCGCGCCGGGTGAGCGCGAGCGGCTTCCTGCTCATGAGCGCGAGGCCGTCTTCGCCGCCTTTTGCGCGTCCCACCACCAGATCGTCGGAAACGCCGCAGCCCCGTATTTCGGCATCACATCCGGCCGGCTGAAGCGGTCCCAGCGCGCCGTACGCGCCACATCGGAGGTGAACTGCGGCACCACATAATGATTCCACAGCAGCACGCGGTCGAGCGCCTTGGAGGCAGCCAGCAGTTCGGCACGGTCCTTGGCAAAGATGATGCGGTCGATCAGCGTATCCACGGCCGGATTCTTGATCCCGACGAGGTTGCGCGAACCGGAGGTTTCGGCGGCTTGCGTACTCCAGAAGTCGCGCTGTTCGTTGCCCGGCGACAACGATTGCGGCCAGGACCCGGTGGTCATGTCGAAATCCCAACCGCGCAACCGGTTCGCGTACTGCACATCGTCGACGGTGCGGACCGTCACGGTGATGCCGAGACGCTCGAGTGACGGCTTGTAGAACAGGATGAAGCGCTCAACGGCCGGATCCTCGGCGAGGATCTCGACACTGAAGGACTCGCCGGTCTTGGAATTGACGAGCTTCTGATTGCGCACCTCGTAGCCCGCCTCGCGCAGCAGGCGCGTTGCCTCGCGCAGATTGGCGCGCACGTTTTCGGACGAGCCGCCGACCGGATTTTTGTAAACGGTGGTGAAAACCTCGGGCGGGATCTGGGCGCGCACGGTTTCAAGGATCGCGAGTTCCTGCCCTTCCGGCAGGCCGGTCGAGGCAAGTTCGGTCCCTTCGAAATAGCTGCCGATCCGCTTGTACTGGCCGAAGAACATCTGCTTGTTCATTTCCTCGAAATCGTAGGCAAGGTTGAACGCACGGCGCACCTTCGGGTCCTTGAACTTGTCGCGACGCGTGTTGAACACAAAAGCCTGCATGATCCCGCGGTTGCGCTGCGAGAATTCCTCCAAGAGGACACGCTTCTCCTTGACGGCGGGAAAATCGTAGGCGGTTGCCCAGTTCTTGGCGCTGTTCTCGCTGCGCCAGTCGACGGCATCGGCCTTGAAGGCCTCGATCGCGACCGTACCGTCGCGGAAGTACTCGAACCGTATCTCGTCGAAATTGTCGCGGCCGACATTGACGTTCAAGTCTTTCGCCCAATAGTCCTTCACGCGCTCGTAGACGATCGATCGGCCCGCCACGAACTCCTTGATGCGGTAGGCGCCATTGCCGAGCGGCGGCTCGAGGGTGGTGGCACCGATGTCACGTTTCCTGCCGGCCGCGTCCGTTCCCTCCCACCAGTGCTTCGGCATCACCTCGAGCTGACCGAGGATCACCGGCATCTCGCGATTGCCGGGGCTGTCGAGCGTGAACGTCACCTCGGCTTCGCCGGTCTGCTCCATCTTCACGACATGCCGGTAATAGGCCGAAAACATCGGGCTGTATTTCTTGAAGCTCTGCATGGAAAAAATGACGTCGTCGGCCGTGATCGGTTTGCCGTCGTGATGACGAGCCGAAGCGCGCAGGCGGAACGTCGCCGAGGAAAAATCAGGCGCGTAACGCACGGCCTCGGCGATGAGCCCGTAATCGGTCGAAATCTCATCGAGTGAAGAAACCGTCAGTGAGTCGCTCAGCATGTTCGTCCCCATGGCGATCGAACCTTTGACGCCGGAGACGGTCGGATTGAAATTGTCGAAGGTCCCGAGCGCGATCATGCGCACGGCACCGGCCTTCGGAGCGTTCGGATTGACGTAATCGAAATGCTTGAAGCCTTGCGGATATTTGAGATCGCCGAACAGCGACAACCCGTGACGCCATTGGCCCTCCGTCGGGTTTGCCTGGGCGAAGGCTGGAGGGGCGAAGCCCATCCGCCCGAGAACGGGCGTCAGCAGCGACAAGGCACCGGTGCGGATGATCGAGCGACGGGTCAGGCGCAATGAAGCCTCCAAATACAGTCATTCGAACCTAAAGTGACGTACTTGTTTGATTATGTCCGATTTTGGATGGTTCCACACCTGCGCCATTACGATCCTGCAATGATCCATCAAATTCGCGTGGCAAGGTGAAGACCGGCCAGCAGAATACGAAACGGCCGGGCACCAGGCCCGGCCGCAGAACGTCAGCCACTCACGCCCAACTACTGCGCCTTTGGGGCGTCCGGCGCGGGCGCTTCTGCCGCCTTGGTAGGCAGCGGTGCCGGATTGTCGGCAAGGCTGTTGAGATAGGCGAGGATGTCGGCCCGCTCGGTGCCCTTGGTGACACCCAAGAAGGTCATGTTGGTGCCGGGCACCATTCCTTTTGGACTGGCGATGAACTGGTTGAGATCGTCGATCGTCCAATTACCGCCCTTGGCCTTGAGGGCAGCCGAATAGTTGAAGCCCGCTTCCGAAGCCTTGGCCCGGCCGACGATGCCCCACAGATTGGGACCGACCAGCGGCCGTCCGCCCTTGGCGAAGGTATGGCAGGCGGCGCACTTCTTGGCGGCGTTCTCGCCGCGGCTGACTTCGGCTTTGGCCAGGAGCGCCTCGATCGGCTGCTCGGGTTCGGCCGGCTTGGCCGGCGTGTTAGCGCTCGGTTTGTCCGGAACCACGATGTCATAGCCGGGCTTCGCCGGCTTTTGCGGAGCGAAGATCGCGCCTGCGGCGATGTTGATACTCAGCAATGCCAGACAGCAGCCCAGGATGGCGCCGAGAATCTTATTCACTTCAAAGGAATCCATCGCCTCAAGGCTCCCTGCGCGAAGGACGGGTCAATCGGCGGTCGAATGGACCGCCCTCGGATTTGCGGTGCACAAATAGCTGGTTTTCCCAATCTCTGGCAACCCGTATAACCGGCGAACCCACGCCCCATTTTTGCAGCGGTTGTCGCGGCCCGCGACATGGACGACCGATGGCGGAACGCGACGTTCTCATCCTCATTCCGGCCCGCATGGCCTCGACCAGGCTGCCCAGCAAGCCCTTGGCCGACATCGCAGGGCTGCCGATGATCGTGCATGTCATGCGACGCGCCGAAGCCGCGAATGTCGGTGCGGTCGCAGTCGCGACCGACTCGCAGGAGATCGCAGCTTGCGTGGAAAAGGCCGGGGGCCGCGCCGTGATGACGCGCAGTGACCATGCTTCGGGGTCGGACCGCATCTACGAGGCGCTGGAGAAGTCCGATCCTCAGCGCCGCTGTGGCATCATCGTCAACGTGCAGGGCGACCTGCCGACGCTCTTGCCCGCCGACCTCGCACGCGCGCTCGAACCGCTCGCCGACCCGGCGGTCGACATCGGAACGTTGACCGCGGAGATCAAGATCGCGGAGGAACGCACCAATCCGAACGTCGTGAAGGTCGTGGGTACTCCGGTCTCGGAGCGGCGATTGCGGGCGCTTTATTTCACCCGCGCCACCGCGCCGGCGGGCGACGGGCCGCTTTATCACCACATCGGCCTCTACGCCTATCGCCGCGCGGCGCTCGAGCGGTTCGTGAGCCTGCCGCCTTCTCCGCTTAGAGACACGCGAGAAACTCGAACAGTTACGGGCGCTGGAAGCAGGCATGCGGATCGACGCGATGATCGTGGACAGCGTGCCGCTCGGCGTCGACACGCCCGAGGACCTCGCGCGTGCGCGCGAACTTTTGTCATCCGGCCGTTGACTTGGCGTTGCGAGGAAGCGTACCGGAGCGGCCAGAATACGTGATGAGACACGCAGCAACATGACGCCAGACAAGAAGATCGTCTTTCAGGGCGAACCCGGCGCGAACTCGCATCTCGCGCTGCATGAAGTCTATCCGGATTACGAAGCGGTCCCCTGCGCGACCTTCGAGGACGCGTTCGTGGCGATCAGCAGCGGCGAAGCCGCGCTCGGCATGATCCCGGTCGAAAATTCGGTCGCCGGTCGGGTCGCCGACATCCACCACCTGATGCCGGACTCCGGACTGCACATCGTCGCCGAGCATTTCATGCCGGTGCGTCACCAATTGCTGGCGCCGCGCGGCGCGACGCTCGCCGACATCAAGACGGTCGAAAGCCACGTCCACGCACTCGGCCAGTGCCGCAAGATCATCCGCAAGCTCGGCATCAGGCCGGTGGTCGCCGCCGACACCGCGGGCTCCGCGCGTGAGGTCGCCGAAGCGGGCGACAAGACGCGCGCCGCCATCGCCACGCGGCTCGCCGCCGAAATCTACGGCCTCGACATCCTCGCCGAGAACATCGAGGACGAGGCGCACAACACCACGCGCTTCATCGTGCTGTCGCGCGACGCGCGGTGGGCGAAGAACGGCAACGGGCCGGTGGTTACGACCTTCCTGTTCCGCGTACGCAACGTGCCGGCGGCGCTCTACAAGGCGCTCGGCGGATTTGCGACCAACGGCGTCAACATGACCAAGCTCGAAAGCTACATGATCGAGGGCAACTTCTTCGCCACCCAGTTCTATGCCGACGTCGAAGGCCATCCGGAGGACCGCGGTCTTGTCTTCGCCTTCGAGGAGCTCGCGTTCTACTCCAAGGAAATGAAGATCCTCGGGGTGTATCCGGCGCACCCGTTCCGCGCGACGTTCGAAGAGACGGTCGGCTGACGCTCGCGATCACGCGGCGCGCTTGTGGACCGCGCTTGCCGGCCTTCGAGCCGTGCCTTGCGCCAGCCGGGTCTTGCGAACGGCAGCGCCCCGACTTTGTGCGGCCCGGCTCTCCTCTCCGCCAGCGACCAGCCATTCGATCTCGGACCGGGCGATGCCCATATCGCGGAGCATCCGGTTGTCCAGCCCTTGCAGTTCCCGGACGGCGGCGCGGCGGTTGCGCCAGGCTGAATAGACGTCACGCGATTGCCGCACGAGGGCGCCGGCCCGCTGGGCAAGCCACGCCAGGAAGTCCCGCAACACCTGCGACCGCGCCTCGCGCGCCCGCGCGAGGGTTTCGGACTTGAGGCTATCCCATTGTTCGGGCGAAAGCCTTTGGCCGTCGACCGGTTGGTCCGGAATTGGGATCTGCACCATGATTTCTCTCCTTCGAGTTTCGTTGTTGATGGTGCTTTACGCCGGCCGATTCATCATGTAAAATGAATAATAATGATGTTTATAATCTCATAGAGAGAACGATGGATCTATCCGACCTCCAGATATTCCGTGCCGTCGTACAGGCGGGCGGCATCACGCGCGCGGCCGAAAAGCTCCACCGCGTGCAGTCGAACATCACCACCCGGGTGCAGCAGCTTGAGCAGCAGCTTGGCGTCGAACTCTTCATCCGCGACGGCAAGAAGCTCCACCTCTCGCCGGCCGGCACCATCCTGCTCGACTATGCAGACCGGCTGATCGGTCTCGCCGACGAGGCGCGCGAAGCGGTGCACGACACCAAGCCGCGCGGGGTCTTGCGGCTCGGATCGATGGAAAGCACCGCGGCCGTTCGCCTGGCGGCGCCGCTGGTCGAGTTCCACCAGCGTTATCCCGAGGTCAAATTCGAGCTACGGACCGGCAACACGCGGGGATTGCCGGCGGCGGTTCTGGCCGACGAGATCGACGCCGCGCTGGTCGCCGAGCCTGTCGCCGACGCACCGTTCGAGAAGGTTCGGATCTACGAGGAGGAGTTGGTTCTGGTCGCGCGGGCCGGCCATCCTCCGATCAGGTCGCCGCGTGACGCCAACCGGCAAGCCATTTTGGCGTTCGACCACGGCTGCTCCTACCGCAAACGGCTGGAGGATTGGTTTGCTCAAGCCGACGAGTTGCCCGAGCGCATCATCGAAATGGCGTCCTATCACGCGATGCTCGGCTGCGCCGTCGCCGGCATGGGGATTACCCTGATGCCACGGATGGTTCTCGCTGCGTCGCCGCAGGCGAAGTATCTCAGCATTCACGAGCTGCCTGCGGACATCAGCCACGCACCGACCTCGCTGATCTGGCGAAAAGGCGGCCGCTCGCCAAAGGTCCTGGCGCTGCGCGACATCCTGCTTGAGTGCGCCGAAACAAATAGCGATACGGAGTTCCGCAAGAAAATCGCCTGACCTGGCAACGCTAGCGCGGCACCGACGGCCGCTCGCGCTCGTAGCGCGTCACGAAACCAGGCGAGAGCGCCCGCATGCGATCGAGATCGATACGCCCGGAGCGCGTGAGATAGCTCATCGCAAAGTCGATCGGGGCGAGCCGCATGTGCTCGGCGAAGTGCTCGTACCACTCGCCGCTCGCGTTTGCCGCCACCACCAGTTTTTCGACGATCGGCCGGCGCGTCGCCTCGTAGTCGGCGAGCGCATCACCAATCGCACCCGGATGACGAGCAAGCGCAGCATCGAGCGCGATGGCATCTTCCAGCGCCAGCCGCGTGCCCGATCCGATGGAGAAATGCGCCGTATGCAGCGCATCGCCGAGAAGCACATGCCGGCCCGTGACGACCAGTGCTCATTCCGCACCTTCGGAAACTGCCGCCAGATCGAGTTGTTGGAGATGAGCGGATGGCCCTCCAGCACGTCGGCGAAGACCTGTTCGCAGATCGTTTGCGCGTCGCTCTGCGGCATGTGCTCGAAGCCGGCGTGGCGGAACGTCTCCTCGTCGACTTCGACGATGAAGGTGCTCTTGTCCGGCTCATAGCGGTAATGGTGCGCGTTGAAGTGGCCGTGCGGGCTTCGACGAAACGTCTGGCTCAAGGTCCCGAACGGCTGCGTCGTGCCGAACCAGGCGAAGCGATTGCTAAGCACGCTGACCGAGCTGCCGAACTCTTCCGCATGGCTCCGGCGTACCAGCGAATTCACCCCATCGGCGCCGACGATCAGGTCGCAATCACCGAGTTCGTCGAGGCCCGCGACCGGATGAAGGTAGCGCGGTTCGATGCCGACCGCGCGAGCACGCTCGCGCAGCAGGCCGAGCAACTTCAGCCGTCCGATCGCCGCAAAGCCGATGCCGTCGATGACGATCCGCTCGCCGCCGTGATCGAGCGTAATGTCCTGCCAGGTCTCCAGATGCGGGGCGATCGCCGCCGCGGTCTCCGGATCGTCGCCGCGCAGGAACTCGAGCGCCCGGTCGGAGAAGACGACGCCGAAGCCGAACGTTGCGTCGTGCGCGTTCTGCTCGAACACGGCGACATCGGCGTCAGGTTGCCGGCGCTTGATCAGGTAGGCGAGATAAAGCCCGGCGGGGCCGGCACCGACGATGGCAATGCGCACGCGGCCCCTCCCCGCTTCACACGAATTCAAATCGTCTGGTTGTAGGCCCCAACTTCGGGATGCGTCCGCAGCACCGCGTCGACCGCCTTGAACATGTCGCGCATGCGTGTCTCCGACACCGGGCTTTCGACCACCACCACCAGTTCGGGCTTGTTGGACGAGGCGCGCACCAGCCCCCAGGTGCCGTCTTCGACCGTCACCCGCACGCCGTTGACGGTGACGAGGTCGCGGATCGGCTGCCCGATCAGCTTCTCGCCCTTGGCCTTCGCCGTCTCGAAATGCTTCACGACCTGCTCGACCACGCCGTACTTCGTCTCGTCGGCGCAGTGCGGCGACATGGTCGGCGACGACCAGGTCTTCGGCAGCGCGTTCTTGAGATCGGCCATGCTCTTTCCGGGATTGCGGTCGAGCAAGTCGCAAACGGCAAGAGCGAAGATCAGCCCGTCGTCATAACCGCGGCCCATCGGCTTGTTGAAGAAGAAGTGGCCGGACTTCTCGAAACCCGCCAGCGCGCCGATCTCGTTGACGCGCCGCTTCATGTAGGAATGACCTGTCTTCCAGTAGTCGGTCTTCGCGCCGTGCTGCCTGAGCACGGGATCGGTCATGAACAACCCGGTCGACTTCACGTCGGCGACGAACGTCGCGCCCTTGTGCCGAGCGGCGATATCGCGCGCCAGCATCACGCCGACCTTGTCGGCGAAAATCTCCTCGCCCTCGTTATCCACGACACCGCAGCGATCGCCGTCGCCGTCGAAGCCGAGCCCCACGTCCGCCTTGCTCGCCAGCACCGCGTCGCGCATGGCATGCAGCATCTTCATGTCTTCGGTATTCGGATTGTAGCGTGGGAAGGTGTGGTCGAGTTCGCAATCAAGCGGCACAACCTCGCAGCCGACGGCCGCCAGCACCTGCGGAGCGAATGCGCCCGCTGTGCCGTTGCCGCAGGCGCAGACGACCTTGAGGTGGCGCTTGAGCTTCGGGCGGCTGGTCAGATCGGCGATGTAGCGCTGCGGGAAACTCTCGACGAAATCGTAGGAGCCGCCGCCGCGCATATCGAAGCGTGCATTCAGCACGATGTCCTTGAGCCGCGTCATCTCGTCCGGCCCGAAGGTCAGCGGGCGGTTAACGCCCATCTTCACCCCGGTCCAGCCGTTGTCGTTGTGCGAAGCCGTCACCATGGCGACGCACGGCACATCGAGCGCAAACTGCGCGAAATAGGCCATCGGCGTCACGGCGAGCCCGATGTCGCGCACCTTGCAGCCGGCCGCCATCAGGCCGCAGGTCAGCGCGGTTTTCACCGATGCCGAATAGCCGCGAAAGTCGTGGCCGGTGACGATCTCCGGTTTCACGCCGAGCTCATGGATGAGCGTTCCGAGGCCGAGCCCCAGCGCCTGCACGCCCATCAGGTTGATCTCGCTGCCGAGGAGCCAGCGCGCGTCGTATTCGCGAAATCCGGTGGGCTTGACCAGCGGCTCGGATTCATACGCGTAGGTGTTCGGCGTCAGCGCGGGCTTGGGCTTGGGGAACATGCGAATCTCTTGACGTGATCGCTGCCCCGAGCACATAGCGCATGCTTCAGGCTTGTAAAAGCGGATAGCAGGACGTGGGGTTCCGTCATGCCCGGCCTTGATGCCAGGTTGAAGCGTACAGCTCAGCCTTACGCCCGCCCCATCGGCAGCGGGCTTCGATCGGCGAACTCCATTTCGCGATAGGCAAGCTGCTCCATGAGGTCGCCGCGCACGCCGCGGTGGGCCGGATCGTCGAACAGATTGTCCATCTCGTGCGGATCGTTCTCGAGATCGTAAAGCTCGCCCCACGGGTCGCCATGCGCGATCGTTATCCGCCAGCGCTGTGTCACCAGCGTGCGCAGGCGGGGCGGGGCGGTGAAGCCGAGATAGGCGCGCTGCTGGTCGTCTTCGATCACCATCGAGTCGCGCTTGAACGACGCGCCATCGCCGCCGATGGCGTTCAGCAGGCTTTCGCCCTGGATGCCGTTGTAGGGCTGGATGCGCGCGCGATCGAGGATCGTCGACGCGATGTCGAGCGTGCCGGCGAGAACGTCGCTCGTGCGCGCCGGCCGCTGGCCGGGCTCCGCCCAGATGAATGGCACATGCGTGATGGAGTTGAAATGCGCCGGCCCCTTCAGCATGAGGCGATGGTCGCCGAGGAAATCGCCGTGATCGGTGGTGAAGACCACGATCGTGTCGTCAGCAAGGCCGCGCGCCGCCAGCGTGGCGAGGACGCGGCCGATGGCATCGTCGATCATCGCGATCATCCCGCAGCTCAGCGCCATCGCCTCGCGCGCCTCGCGCTCGTTGACGGCGAACGCCGCCTGCTCGGACGTGTTGGCTTTGCCGCCCTCGCGCTGCGCCAGTGCCCATGCCACCGAACGCGCGAGCGGCCGGTTGCCGGGATCGAAGTTGGGTGGCAACGCCATGTCCTCGGGGCGGTACATCGACCAGTATTTTCCCGGCGGTGTGAACGGATGATGCGGGTCGGGAAACGACGTCATCAGGAAGAACGGCTGGTCGCGGTCGCCCGCCGCGTAGCGATCGAGCCACTCGCAGCTTTTGTCGGCGATGTAGGCGGTCGGATAAAGCTCCTCCGGGATCGGCGTGCGGAACGCCTGCGGGCAGACATAGTCGTGCGGCAGTTGATTCTTGCGGTCGCGCAACGCATCGGCGTCGGGCCGGCGCGATTTCAGCCACACATAGTAGTGCCCGCCGACCTGGTCGCCGTGGGTGGTGCAGAGATCGACGTGCTCGAAGCCGTAGAACGGCAGCCTCATGTCGAAGTCACGGCCCGGCTCCCAGCGCGCCGGATGCTCCTGGTCGTACGGCCCGTCGGACGCCGAGGGCTTGTGCGCTTCGGCGAAGCTTGCATCAAGCGCCTGGTCGCCCGGACGCAAAGGCGGCCGTTTCAGTATCGCGGGGAACTCAGAAAAGTTCTGCAGATGGCTCTTGCCGACCAGCGCAGTGGCGTAGCCGCCGGCGCGCAACGCATCGACGAACGTGTTGGAGTTGAGCGCGAGCGGCGAGCCATTGCTGCGCACCCCGTGGACCGACGGCATGCGTCCGGTCATCAGAGTCGAGCGGTTGGGCATGCAGACCGGCGTCGCGACGTAGAAGCGCGTGAAGCGTGTGCCGCGCGCCGCAATGGAATCGATGTGCGGTGTCTTGAGGACCGGGTGACCCGCGCAGCCGAGATAGTCCACGCGGTGCTGGTCGTTGATGAAAAACAGAAAATTCGGCCGCTTTGCCACCTGTGACCTCTTTTGATCCAGAGCCTTTCAGAGGGCGTCGCGCTATCCGTTTCAGCGCTTCAATCCGCGTGCATATTGGCGGCCTTGCTGATGCGCGCCCATAGCGCCGTATCGGCCTTCAGGCGTGCGACCGTGTCGGCCGCGGACGAACCGACCGCCTCGACATCCTGGGCGCGCAGCTTCTCCTGCAGGTCCGGCGCCTTGAGCGCCTGCCGGATCTCGCGCTCGAGCAATTCCGCAATCGCATCCGGCACGCCGGCCGGCGCCATGGCGACGAAATAGGAATCGACCTTGAAGTTCGGATAGCCGGCCTCCGCCATGGTCGGCACATCGGGTGCAATCGGCGAGCGCTTGTTGGCAGAAATCGCAAGGCCCTTGAGCTTGCCGTCGCGCACATGCTGGACCACGCCGGTGGTCGCGACAAATCCAGCTTTGACCTGCCCCGCCACCAGATCGATGACCAGCGGCGCGTTGCCCCGGTAGGGCACCTGCACGGTCCCAAAGCCGGCAACGGTCTTGAAATATTCCATCGCGAGATGGCCGCCGCTTCCCGGCCCGGCGTGGGCATAGGTGAGCGGTTCCTTCTTGGCGTAGGCGACGAATTCGGCCAGCGTGCGCACCGGAACCGACGGGTGCACCACCATCATCTGGCTGGAATTTCCCAAGATGGAGAGCGCGCGAAAATCCACGAGGGGCGCAAATGATAGCTTGCGATAGAGCGACGGATTGGCGGTGAGCGCCGTCGAGAGCGACATCAGCAGCGTATAGCCATCCGGCGCCGCCTTGGCGGCGGCTTCGGTGCCGAGATTGCCGCCCGCGCCGGCCCGGTTCTCGATGATGAACGGCTGCTTCAGGCTGGCGGACAGCTTGTCCGTCACGCCCCGGACGACAATGTCGAGCGGCCCGCCGGCCGCGAACGGCACGATCACCTTGACCGGCCGGGATGGGTACGTCTGCGTCTGCGCCTGCGCCACGGCCGCGGCGAGGCCGAGAACAACCGCGGTCAGCACCACTCGCCACGCGTGCTGTTGCAACTTGTAATCCTTCCCGGTTCACGGCTCTTCTGACGCACGGCCGTGACATGGAGCAAGCCATAGCGCAAAGCACGGCCGACCGGAATGGTGGGTGCGCGCACCCGTGCTAGGCTGCGACACCGTGCCGGCGCCGGCACGTCTGAACGTCAACGGGGATTGCTTCATGAACAATGCCGACCTGATCGTCGCAACCTTGAAG
Organism: uncultured Alphaproteobacteria bacterium; assembly: GCA_963763365.1. Taxonomy (GTDB): domain Bacteria; phylum Pseudomonadota; class Alphaproteobacteria; order Rhizobiales; family Xanthobacteraceae; genus VAZQ01. Next base: position 335,780 of record CAVXOE010000017.1, read on the forward strand.
GCGGCGGGCGTCGACCGGGGCTTCGGCATTCCGAGCGGCAACGTGCTTCCGCTGATGGAGGCGATGCGCAAGGGTGGCATCGACTTCGTGCTTACCGCGCATGAAGGGTCGGCGGGATTCGCCGCCGATGTATCCGGCCGCATGACCGGCGCGCCGGGGTTCTGCATCGCGACGCTCGGACCGGGCGCGACAAACCTCGCAACTGGAGTCGGCTGCGCCTATCTCGACCGCTCGCCGATGATCGCCATCACCTGCAATCTCAACACCGATCAGCTCGGGCGGCGCGTCCAGATGTGGATCGACCACCACGCGCTGTTCGGTCCGATCACCAAGGCGACGATGCGGCTGGAGAAAGGCCGCATTGCCGAGACGCTCGCGGAAGCCATCCGGCTGGCCATGAGCGAGCCGAAGGGCCCCGTCCATCTCGATCTGCCCGAGGACGTGGCACTCGCACCGACCAACGAGCCCGTACCGCAGATGCCGGTGGCAGGCGCGAAAACCGCCCCCGCGCCGGACGAAGCCATCGCGCGCGCGGGCGAAGTGCTGGCCGCCGCCAAACGTCCCGTCGCGGTGATCGGATCATCGGCCATGCGGATCGGCGACCCCGACCTGCTGCGCAAGGTCATCGAGCGGCACAATCTGCCGTTCGCCACCACCACGATGGCCAAGGGCCTGATCGACGAGGACCATCCGCTGGCGCTCGGCTGCATCGAACGAAGCTGCCGGCAGATCCAGCGCAAATTGCTGCACTCCGCCGACCTGATCGTCGGGCTTGGCTACGACACTATCGAAGTCGAGTACGAGGCCTGGATCGGCGACGTCCCACTGCTCCAGATCGATATCGACCCGGTCGACATCGCCCCGACCGTGAAGCTCGTCCATCAGGCGACCGGCGATCTCGGCCACTCGCTCGCGCGCCTCGCTGCACTGCCCGCCGCGACCAACACCTGGGCGGCGGCGACGCTGGCCGACCACCGGCGCAATTTTCAGTCGGCGCTCCGCCCCGCCAGCACGTCGTTCACCGCGCACGCGGCGATCGACGCCGTGCGGCGCGCGCTGCCGCGCAACGGCGTGCTCTCGTTCGACGTCGGCGCGCACACCCACCAGATCGGCGGCCAATGGACCGCGCATGCGCCCAAGACGTTCCACATCACCAACGGCTGGTCCTCGATGGGCTTCGGCCTGCCGGGCGCAATCGCGGCCAAGCTCGCGCGGCCCGACCTGCCGGTGGTGTGCATGCTGGGCGACGGCTGCTTCCAGATGACGTGCGGCGAGGTTGCCGTCGCCAAGCGCCTCGGGCTCACGCTGCCGATCGTCGTGCTCGACGACCGCTGGCTTGCGCTCATCAAGGTAAAGCAGATCAGGCGGCAGTTTCCGCTCTACGGCACGGAACTGCAGGAGGAAGAGTATCGCGAGCCGCCCAGCCACTATTTCGGCGTGCCGGCGGTCGGGAGTGCGCGACGCTGACGCGCTCGAAACGGCGGTCAAGACGGCGCTCGCCGCAACGGGTCCGACGGTGATCGAGGCGGTGGTCGATTCCGACCACTACGTCGACACGGTCTACGATTGAACGTCACTGTTCGATAACGAGCTTGCCGTGCTCGTGCGTCCAACGCACCTTGGCGAGGAATGACATGCCGAGCAGGTTGACGCCCAGCGCGCCGTCGGGATGTACCAGGGCCGGGACGTCTCGCACCACGATATCGCCGATCTCCACCCTCCGAAGCTCGACCGGAGCGGCGCGCGAAATTCCATTCGCCGTGCTCACCTTGACCGTATAATCGCGCTGCGTTGGATGCAGGCCGAGACGGGCCGCGTCGCTCTCTCGCAGAGCAATCGCCGATGCCCCCGTGTCGATGACAAACTCGATCCGCCGGCCGTCAACCTGGGCGTCGGTCCAGAAATGACCGCCTCTGCCGCGGGTGAGCACGACGCTGCGGGAATTCGACGTGGGCGATGCCGGCGCCGGTCTCGCGGTCATGGCGCTGGCGGTGCTCGACGCGCGCCGGGCAGCATTCTGATCGATGAACCGCGCCCCCAGCACACCCAGGACGAGGAGCACAGCGGCCATTATCGCGATCTGACGCATCGTCCTACCTTGTGACGTAGAAGTCCGCGCGACCACATCACATCGCCACCCAAGAACCCCCTAACGTGTGGCCGTCGGTTACCGCTTTGACACTTGTGGTGAGGGCCGGGTCACCGAAATCATTCAAATTTGAATCATCCGCCGCGCGGCTTCGCTCGCCGCGTCGGCGGCGCCGCCAGCGGATTGTCCGGCCACGGATGGCGCGGATAACGGCCCTTCATCTCGGCTTTCACTGCCGCGTAGCTGCCGCGCCAGAAGCCCGGCAGATCGCGCGTCACCTGCACGGGGCGGTGAGCGGGCGAGAGAAGCTCCACCACCAACGGCACCCGGCCGCCGGCGATCTCCGGATGACGATCGAGGCCGAACAGTTCCTGCACCCGGACGGAAATCTTCGGGCCTTCGGCGGCCGCATAATCGATCGGGATCGCCGAGCCGGTCGGCACGACGAAATGCGTGGGCGCCTCAGCGTCGAGGCGCCGCCGCAGGCTCCACGGCAGCAGATTGTGGACGGCTCCCGTGAGTTCGTCGGCACTGACGTCGTCGACCGCCGTCTTGCCCGCGAGAGCAGGCGTGAGCCAATCCGCCGCCGTTGCGGCGAGCGCCGCGTCGGAGAGGTCGGGCCATTCGTCCCCTTCGGCGCCGCGCAGGAACTGCGCGCGGTCGCGCCATTGCGAGAGCGACTTGCTCCAAGGGAGGCGATTGAGCCCACGCCGCGCGATCCCGGCTGCGAGCATTCGCGCCGTATCGTCACCCGGTACGATCTTGATCGGCTGTTCCGACAACGCGATCGCACCGAGCCGAAGGCTGCGCCGCCCACGCAGGCTCGCGCTCGCGTCATCGAACACGATATCCTCGCGGCTCTCGACGCGATCGGCGAATTCCGCTTCGATTTCCGCGAGGCTGATCGGAGCGGCAAGCAAGATACGGCCCTGCGCCGCGGTACCGGCAATCTCCGCCACTGCCAGAAACTGCTCGCGAGCCAACGCCGATGCCGGGTCGACGTTCGCTCCGCGCCCATTGGCGAGCAGGAACGCGCCGCCCGCTCCACGATTTTTCGCGACGCGGTCCGGATAGGCGAGAGCAAGCAGCGCGCCAATGCTGACGGCGCCCGCGCCGAGGTCTTTCGGCTCCCCTCCTCCCGCGCGCAGCACGGTGGGGAGGGGTCGGGGGTGGGGGGTCGTGCTCCACTCCGCGGACTTGCGTGAGGCACCACCCCCCACCCCTGCCCTCCCCACCGCTTCGCGGGGGGAGGGAGCAGACTTTGCGCGTGGCGAGGATGTACGTCTCACGCCTTCCGCCCAGCGCTTCGCCATCGCGCGCGCGTCCTGCGCGCGGCGGGAGCGGTCGCGGTGAAGTTCGTCGAGCCGGTGGTTGAGATCGACATCGTTGCCGCCGAGCCCGCGTTCGGTGAGAACGAGCGCAATCTCGGCGGCCATTCGCGCGGTTTCGCTGTCTGGGGCATCGGCGACCATGCGGGCAAGCCGTGGCGGCAGCGGCAGTTGGCGCAGCCGCCGGCCCTCCTCGGTGATGCGCCCTTCCGCATCGATGGCACCGAGACTCAAGAGCAACGTTTTCGCTTCCTTGATCGCAACCGCAGGCGGCGGATCGAGGAATGCGAGTGCGGAAGGGTCCGTCACACCCCAGTGCGCCAGGTCGAGCATAAAGCCGGTAAGATCGGCGGCGAGGATTTCGGGCGTGTTGGCGACATCGAGCGACGCGGTCTGCGGCTCGTCCCAGAGCCGGTAGCAGACGCCGGGCTCGGTGCGCCCGGCCCGGCCGCGCCGCTGGTCCGCTGACGCGCGCGAGACCCGCACGGTCTCGAGCCGGGTGAGGCCCACGTCCGGCTCGTAACGCGGCACACGTGCTAGCCCGCAGTCGATCACGACGCGCACGCCCTCGATGGTGAGCGAGGTCTCGGCAATTGACGTGGCGAGCACGACCTTGCGGCGGCCGGCCGGCGCCGGCGCGATCGCCCGGTCCTGGACATCGGCATCGAGCGCGCCATAGAGCGCGACGATATCGACCGTCGGATCGGTCACCCGTTCGCGCAACAAAGATTCCGTACGGCGGATTTCGGCCGCACCCGGCAGGAACACCAGCAGCGAACCGGGGTCGGCCCGCAGCGCGCGCGTCACCGCGTCGGCAATTTGGCGTTCAATGTGCGTGTGTGGATCGCGGCCGAGGTAGCGCGTCTCGACCGGAAATGCGCGGCCCGCACTCTCGATGACTGGAGCACTCCCGAGCAGCTTGGCGACGCGTGCGCCATCGAGCGTGGCCGACATCACCAGGAGCTTCAGGTCGTCGCGCAAGCCCTGTTGCACGTCGAGCGCCAGTGCCAGCCCAAGGTCGGCATCGAGCGAGCGTTCGTGGAATTCGTCGAACAGCAGCGCCGCGACACCGTCGAGCGACGCATTGTCGAGCACCATGCGGGTGAACACGCCTTCGGTCACGACCTCGATGCGCGTCGCCCGCGACACCTTCGAGCCGAAGCGCACGCGGTAGCCGACCGTCTGTCCAACCGCCTCCCCGAGCGTCGCCGCCATGCGCGCGGCGGCGGCGCGGGCCGCGAGCCGGCGCGGCTCCAGCACGATGATCTTCCTGTCCTTCGCCCAAGGTTCGCGTGCGAGCACCAGCGGCACCCGCGTCGTCTTGCCGGCGCCGGGCGGGGCAACCAGCACCGCCGAATTGCGGTCGCGCAGCGCCGCGGTCAGCGCAGGGAGCGCCTCGTCGATCGGAAGCGCCGGCGCGAAGGCTGCCGTGGTTAATGCCGGACTAATCAAACCCCTGGCACCGTTCTTGATTGGGTAAAGGCAACCGCAACGCCTCTATCCGTATATGAGGCAAATGGGAACCGAAATGGGACGATCGGTACAGTCAGCGACTGAGCGTGTCGATTGGGTCGATTACGCCAAGGGCTTCTGCATCGTCTTCGTGGTGATGATGCATTCGACGCTCGGCGTCGAGCAGGCTGCCGGCCAGGAAGGCTGGCTGCACAGCGTCGTCGCGTTCGCCAAGCCGTTCCGCATGCCGGACTTCTTCCTGATCTCCGGGCTGTTCCTGGCGCAGGTCATCGACCGCGACTGGCGCACCTATCTCGACCGCAAGGTCGTGCATTTCGCCTATTTCTACCTGCTGTGGACGGCGATCCAGTTCGCCTTCAAGGCTCCGCTGTTCGTGCACGAGCACGGCGCCATGAGCACGATGTGGCTCTATATCGAATCGTTCTGGGAACCGTTCGGCACGCTCTGGTTCATCTATCTCCTGCCGATCTTCTTCGTGGTCACAAAGCTGGCGCGAAGCCTGCGTGTGCCGCCGATGGCAGTCTGGCTCGCGGCCGCCGCGCTCGAAATTCTGCACATCCACACCGGCGCGACCGTGATCGACGAATTCGCAAGCCGCTTCGTCTACTTCTACACCGGCTATCTCTTTGCTCCGCGCGTCTTCGCATTTGCGGGGCAGCTGCGCGACCAGCCGGAGGCGGCGCTCGCCGGCCTCACCATCTGGGGCCTGGTCAACGGCGTGCTGGTGTTCAACGGGCTCTCCGAACTGCCGTTCGTCTCGCTCGGGCTTGGCCTCGCCGGCGCGATCGCGGTCGTCGCGGTCTCGGTGCTGCTGTCGCGGAGCGACCTCGCGGCGCCGCTGCGCTATTGCGGACGGAACTCGATCGTCATCTACCTTGCGTTTTTCCTGCCGATGGCGCTGACTCGAATCTTCCTCCTCAAGACCGGGTGGATCGGCGATATCGGCACGATCTCGGCCCTGGTGACGATTGCCGGCGTGGTCGGAGCGCTGGTGCTGTTCTGGGCGGTGCGCCACACCTTCCTGCGCTTCCTGTTCGAGCGGCCGGAGCGCTTCTGGATCGCGCCCAAGCCGCGCATGGCACTACAGGCCGCGGAGTAACCGGGTTATCCCCCGCGCGGGCAGCGCGGGGCAAAAGGCGTTGCCAACGCGTCGTGGACTGACCACATTCGGTCCAGCCATGCCCGCAGCAAAGCCCAAAGTTTCAGACGCCAAAGCCGCACCCCCTGCCTCCGCCTCCGGCCGCGCGCCGACGAAGGGCGACCACGTCTTCCTGGTCGACGGTTCGGGCTACATCTTCCGCGCCTATCACGCGCTGCCGCCGCTCACGCGCAAGTCGGACGGGCTGCAGCTCAACGCGGTCTACGGTTTCTGCAACATGCTGTGGAAGCTCCTGCGCGACATGAAGCCGGAGGAGCGGCCGACGCACCTCGCGATCGTCTTCGACAAGTCGGAGAAGACCTTCCGCACCGACATGTATCCCGCCTACAAGGCGCACCGGCCCGATCCGCCCGACGACCTCATCCCGCAGTTTCCGCTGGTGCGGAAAGCGGTCGAAGCCTTCGACCTGCCGAGCCTCGAGCAGGCCGGCTTCGAGGCCGACGACCTGATCGCGACCTATGCCCGACAGGCCTGCGAGGCGGGCGCCCACACCACCATCGTGTCGTCCGACAAGGACCTGATGCAGCTCGTGAACGACTGCGTCGTCATGTACGACACGATGAAGGACAAGAGGATCGGCCGCGACGAGGTGATCGAGAAATTCGGCGTCCCGCCCGATAAGGTCATCGAGGTGCAGTCCCTGATCGGCGATTCGACCGACAACGTGCCGGGCGTGCCGGGCATCGGCGTGAAGACGGCGGCGCAGTTGATCGGCGAATACGGCGATCTCGAAACGCTGCTCGCGCGCGCCGGCGAAATCAAGCAGGAGAAGCGCCGGCAGTCGTTGATCGAGAACGCCGAACAGGCGCGCATTTCGAAGCAGCTCGTCACGCTCGACGACAAGGTCAAGCTCGACGTGCCGCTCGCCGATATCGCGGTGCACGAACCCGACTATCAGCGGCTGATCGCCTTCCTCAAGGCGATGGAGTTCAGCTCGCTGCTGCGCCGCGTGGCGGAATTCTCCGGCGTCGAGGCCAACGAGATCGAGGCCGATGCGACCCTGGGTGGCCGCGGCGGCGGTACTCTCCTCACCTCCCCCCTTGAGGGGGAGGTCGGCCGGCGAAGCCGGCCGGGAGGGGGGTGCCGTCCAGGGCGAGCTTCTGCCATTACCCCCCTCCCCAACCCTCCCCCTCAAGGGGGGAGGGAGCGCACCGGGCAAGCGGCAAGCAGGTGCCGAGATCATCTTCACGCCGCATTCGCTCGCCGAAGAACGTGTCGAGCGCCTGCGCAAGCTTCCTTTCGACCGCGCGCGCTACGAGATCGTGCGCACGCCGGACCGGCTGAAAGCCTGGGTCGCACGCGCGACCGACCTCGGCACCGTGGCGCTCGACGTCACAACCAACAGCATCGACCCGATGCAGGCGGCGCTTTGCGGCATCTCGCTGGCGAACGCACCGAACGAGGCCTGCTACATTCCGCTCACCCACCGCAACAGCGGTGACAGCGGCGCCGGCGGACTGTTCGAAAGCGGCCTGGCGCCGGATCAGATCGAGGAACAGGCGGCCCTCGATATCCTGCGGCCGCTCCTGGAAAACCGCGGTGTCCTCAAGGTCGGGCACAACATCAAGTTCGCCTGGCAGATCCTCTCGCAGCGTGGGATCGAGACGAATTCCTATGACGATGTGATGCTGCTGTCGTACGTGCTCGACGCCGGGCGTTCCAACCATGGCCTCGACGCGCTCGCCGCGCGCTACTTCGATCACACCACCGTCGATCACGACACGCTGATCGGCTCCGGCAAGTCCCGCGTTACATTCGACTGCGTCGATATCGGCAAGGCCGCCGAGTACGCGGCGGAGCGCGCCGACGTGATCTTGCGCTCGTGGAAACTGCTCAAGCCGCGCCTCACGGTCGACCACGTCACCACCGTCTACGAGACGCTCGAACGTCCATTGGCCGAGGTGCTCGCCCGCATGGAGCGTCGCGGCATCTCGATCGACCGGCAGGTGCTGTCGCGCCTCTCGGGCGAATTCGCGCAGCGCGCCGCCGGGCTCGAAGCCGAAGTCCGCCAGCTCGCCGACGAGCCGGGGTTCAATCCTGGCAGCCCGAAGCAACTCGGCGACATTCTGTTCGGCAAGTTCGGCCTTCCCGGCGGCACCAAGACCAAGACCGGCCAATGGGCGACCGGCGCGCGCGTGCTCGACGAGCTGGCGGAGCAAGGCCATCAACTGCCGCAGAAGATTCTGGAGTGGCGGCAGGTCACCAAGCTCAAATCGACGTACACCGACGCGCTGCCGGGCTACGTCAACCCGACGACCCACCGCGTGCACACGAGCTACGCGCTGGCGGCGACACCGACCGGCCGCCTCTCCTCCTCCGAGCCGAACCTGCAGAACATTCCGGTTCGCACCGAGGAGGGCCGCAAGATCCGGCGTGCGTTCATCGCGGCGGACGGCCATAAGCTCGTCTCGGCCGACTACTCGCAGATCGAGCTGCGGCTCCTCGCCGAGATCGCGAACATCGAGGCGCTGCGCAACGCCTTCCGCGACGGCCTCGACATTCACGCCATGACCGCCTCGGAGATGTTCGGCGTACCGGTGAAAGGCATGCCGGGCGACATCCGCCGGCGCGCCAAGGCGATCAATTTCGGCATCATCTACGGCATTTCGGCCTTCGGGCTCGCCAACCAGCTTGCCATCCCGCGCGAGGAAGCCGCGGCCTACATCAAGAAATATTTCGAGCGCTTCCCCGGCATCCGCGACTACATGGAAGAGACCAAGACCCTCTGCAAGCAGAACGGCTACGTCCTCACGCTGTTCGGGCGCAAGTGCCACTACCCCGACATCAAGGCGTCGAACGCCTCGATCCGCGCGTTCAACGAGCGCGCCTCGATCAACGCCCGGCTGCAGGGCACCGCCGCCGACATCATCCGCCGCGCCATGGCGCGCATGGATGCCGCGCTCGCCAAGCAGAAGCTCAACGCGCAGATGCTGCTGCAGGTGCACGACGAATTGGTCTTCGAGGTGCCGCAGGACGAAGTCGAAAAGACCCTGCCGGTGATCAAGAAGGTCATGGAAGAGGCGCCGCTGCCGGCGCTGTCGCTCTCGGTTCCGTTGCAGGTCGATGCGCGCGCCGCACACAACTGGGACGAGGCGCATTGAGTTGGATGCGCAGCCTCGCCGTTGCGTCAGCGGCGCTTGTCCTGGCAAGCGTGCCTGAGGCGGCGCACGCGGCAGCGCTCGACGGTGCGTCGTTGCGCTGGCCGTGGCTGTTGCCATTCATCGGCATCCTCCTGACCATCGCGACCGGACCGCTGCTCTTTCCGCGCATCTGGCACAGCCACTACGGCAAGCTCGCCTTCGTCTGGGCCACGCTGACGGTGGCGCCGCTCGCCGCGCTCTACGGAAAGGACACCGCCTTCGCCGCCTTCGTGCACGTCATGCTGGCGGAATACATGAGCTTCATCGTGCTGCTGTTCGCGCTCTACGTGGTCGCGGGCGGCATTCTGGTGACCGGCAACCTGCGCGGCACGCCGCTCGTCAATGGCGCAATCCTGGCGTTCGGCACGCTGATCGCCAGCGTGGTCGGCACGACCGGCGCGGCGATGATCCTCATCCGCCCGCTCATCCGCGCCAACTCCGCGAGATTGCACAACGTCCACGTCATCGTGTTCTTCATCTTCCTGGTCGCCAATATCGGCGGCGCATTGTCGCCGCTCGGCGATCCGCCGCTGTTCGTCGGATTCATACACGGCGTCGATTTCTTCTGGACGACGCGGCACCTGCTGCTGCCGACCGCGCTGGTCGCGGGCGTCATCCTGGCGATATTCCTGCTGCTCGATCTGTGGTTCTACCGCAAGGACCGGCTGGTCACGACGGTCGGCGAAACCGCGCCTCCCGTGAACCTCAGGGTGAGCGGCAGCATCAATCTCCTGCTGATCGCTGGGATCATCGCCGCCATCCTCGGCTCGGCGGTCTGGCGGCCCGGCATCACTTTCGACGTCTACGGTACGCCACTCGAATTGCAGAACCTCGTGCGCGACGGGACCCTGGTTCTGATCGCGATCCTCTCCCTCATGCTCACGCCGAACGAACACCGCGAGGCCAACGACTATTCATGGGACCCGATCAAGGAGGTGGCGATCCTCTTTGCCGGCATCTTCACCTGCATCATTCCGGTCCTTGCGGCGCTCGATGCCGGCGACAGCGGCGCCTTCGCCTGGCTGCTCAACGCGGTCACTGCGCGCGACGGTTCGCCGCACAATTTCGCTTATTTCTGGCTCACCGGCGGGCTCTCCGCATTCCTCGACAATGCGCCGACCTATCTGGTGTTCTTCGAACTGGCCGGCGGGAAGGCCCAGGAACTGATGGGGCCGCTGGCCTCGACGCTCAAGGCAATTTCCATGGGCGCGGTCTACATGGGCGCGTTGACGTATATCGGCAACGCGCCGAACTTCATGGTCTATGCCATCGCGATGAGCTGCGGCATCAAGATGCCGAGCTTCTTCGGCTACATGGTCTGGTCGGGCGCCGTGCTGTTGCCGGTCTTCGCGCTGCTTACTTTCCTTTTCGTCGCATAGATCGCAAGGCGCGTCCCGGGCGCTTCTTGCGCGAGGACTTCGCCGCGGCTGGCTTCGAGCGCGCGGCGGCGGGCAGAATGGCGACCGCCTCGACCTCCAGGAGCGCGCCGGCGCGCGCCAGCTTCGAGATCGACAGCGTGGTGCTCGCCGGCTTGTTCTCCTTCGGCAGATAGGCGTCGCGCACCTCGCGGAAGATCGGCAGGTCACCGATGTCGATCAGATAATTGTTGAGCTTGACCACGTGCTCGAAGCGCCCGCCGACCACCGCAAGGGCCGCCTTGAGATTCTCGAAGGTCTGTACCGCCTGGGCACGGAAGTCGCCGACGATGTTGCCGTCGAGCCCGACGCCAAGCTGACCGGCGATGTAGACGATGCGCGCCGGCGCGGTGGCTTCAACCACATGCGTGTAACCGGGCGGCTTCGAAAGTGCTTTGGGATTGATGAAGCGGGTCTTGCTCACGGGCGTGCTCCCTCGGTTTTGGGCCTCGTTGCGATGCGAACCATCCGACTATACGCGGGAACCGAGTGGCCGTTGAAGCGGCGGCGTGACAACTTGACTTCCCGGTATCGGTGCCCGACCGTTGATCTGTTGGCGAAGCTGGAGCCGCGGTGTGGCCGCGGTCAGGCTCGCCGCTGAACGGGGGGATCGCGTGACCGGGCGACGCATTTCCGGCACCATCTGCGCGAGTGGGTTGTTCGTTGGCCTGCTGTGCGGGATTGCCGGGGCGGCGCCGGCAACGGGCGGCGAGCCGCTGCATCTCGCGGGCATCCCGGTCGATTTCATCCTGTTCGGCCTGACGCTGCTGGGCATCGCTCTGTTCCATCATCGCACGTTCGAAATTGCGCTCGCGGGACTTGCCGCGATTACCGTCTACAAAGTCGCGTTCACGGGCTTCAATTTTGGCGACGGGCTGCCGGGCCTCGCCGGGCACCTGCAGCACGAATGGGTGATCCTCGCGAACCTGTTCCTGTTGCTGATGGGCTTTGCGCTCTTGTCGCGGCATTTCGAACAAAGCCGCATCCCCGACGAAATGCCGGCCTTCCTCCCCGACGACTGGAAGGGCGGGTTCGCGCTGCTGGTCATCGTATTCGTGCTGTCGAGCTTCCTCGACAACATCGCCGCCGCGCTGATCGGCGGCACCATGGCGCGGCATGTGTTCCGGGGAAAGGTCCACATCGGCTATCTCGCCGGCATCGTCGCCGCGTCGAACGCCGGCGGCTCCGGCAGCGTGGTGGGCGACACGACGACCACGATGATGTGGATCGACGGCGTGAGCCCGCTGTCCGTGCTGGAGGCCTACGTGGCCGCAAGCGTCGCGCTGGTGATCTTCGGCATTCCGGCCGCGCTGCAGCAGCACCGGTACTCGCCGATCGTCAAGGACGCGCCGCGCGGCCTCACGATCGAGTGGGCGCGGGTCGTGATCGTGGCGCTGATCCTGATCGCCGCCATTCTCGCCAACGTGATCGCGAACGTGAAATTTCCCGCGGTGCTCGACGCCATCCCGGTCATCGGCCTTGCGGTATGGGCCGTGATCCTGCTCACGGCTCCGTGGCGGCGGCCCGACTGGGAGGTCATGCCCGAAACGTTCAAGGGCACGATCTTTCTCCTCGCTCTTGTGACCAGTGCCTCGATGATGCCGGTCGAGAAGCTGCCCGTCGCGTCCTGGCAGACCGCGCTCGGCCTCGGCTTCGTCTCGGCGGTGTTCGACAATATCCCGCTCACCGCACTGGCGCTCAAGCAGGGCGGCTACGACTGGGGCTTCCTCGCCTATGCGGTCGGTTTCGGCGGCTCGATGATCTGGTTCGGCTCTTCCGCCGGTGTCGCGCTCTCCAACATGTACCCGGAGGCCAAATCGGTCGGGCAGTGGCTACGGGGCGGCTGGCACGTTGCGGTCGCCTACGTGGTCGGCTTCTTCGTCATGCTGACGGTGCTTGGATGGCACGCGGATGCCGACCACAAGAGGCGCGCGCAAGCCTCGGTCACCGCTTCAGAAATGCTCCCCTCCACCATCGGGAATGTCCGCTGAACGGGCACATTCCGCCGTAATGTCGACAATTTACTGTGGCCTGAAAGCCACTGGGCAAGTGAATTCTGTTGGGACTCGTACGCTCGGGGAAATTAAGGGCGTACGCAGTTGGGGGAACGGGCCTTGATCACACGTAGCCAGAAGAGCTGCGGACGTCGCCTTGCCGGCGGCGCCTTGCTGGCACTCATCGCGACAATCGGATTTGTCCTTTCGGCTTCGCCGGCATCGGCGCAGAACTTCTTCGAGTCGCTGTTCGGCAATCGCCGCTGGTCGCCGCCCGGCAACGCCTATGCGGACCCCAACCAGCCGGTCAATCCATTCGGGCAACGGCAGGAGCCGCGCGAAAGCGGCACCGCCTATTGCGTGCGCACCTGCGACGGCCGCTTCTTCCCGATCCAGCGCCACGCCGGCGTGACACCGGCGCAGGCCTGCAGCTCGTTCTGTCCGGCGAGCCAGACCAAGATTTACAGCGGCAGCACCATCGATCACTCGGTTGGACCGGACGGCAAGCGCTATACCGAGCTCCCGACTGCCTTCACCTTCCGCGACAAGATCGTTGCGGGCTGCACCTGCAACGGCAAGGACGCGTTCGGGCTCGTAACTCCGAGCGTGGAGAACGATCCGACCTTACGCACCGGCGACATCGTCGCGACCAACGCCGGCATGATGGCCTATAGCGGCAGCAGCAACGGCGACAACAAGCGCAAGGTTGCCGAGTTCACGCCGATCCAATCCGCGCCTGGCGTACCGAACGACGTGCGCCAGCGGCTGGCCGAGACCAAGATCGTGCCCTCGGAAGGCACCGCGGCTCCGATCAAGATCGTGCAGCCCGAGATGACGGCGAGCGTTCCGGTTGTCAGCAGGGCCAAGCGCGCGCAGGCCACGCCGCAACAAGCTCCCGCCCAGCAGCAAGGCTGGCGGCCGCCCTGGTTCTGGTAGCGGCGAGCGGCTGATCCATCAGTCGCCCCGGCCGATCATTCATCGAGACCCGCGACAACTTCTTCGGCCAGCGACAGCGCCGAGGTCAGCCCGGGCGACTCGATGCCGAACAGATTGACGAGCCGCGGCACGCCGTGCTGCGCCGGCCCGTCGATCATGAAATCCGCCGCCGCTTCTTTCTCGCCGGTCAGCTTCGGCCGGATGCCGGCATAGTCCGGCACCAGCGCGCCGTCCGGCAGGCGGGGAAAATACTTGCGGATGCTGGCGTAGAACACGTCCGCGCGTCGCGGATCGACGTCGTAGTTCTCCTTCTCGGTCCATTCGACGTCCGGGCCGAAGCGCATGCGGCCGGCAAGATCGAGCGTCACGTGCACGCCGAGCCCGCCGTGGATCGGCGCCGGATAGATGAGCCGCGAGAACACCGGCCTGCCCGCGTAGCCGAAATAGCTGCCCTTGCCGAGGAACAGCCGCGGCACCCGCTCTTGCGGATAGCCCTCGGTTGCGCCGCCGAGGCGCTGGGCGCCGAGGCCGGCCGCGTTGACCACGGCATCAACCGTGATGGTGTCGCCGCCCGCCTGGAGGAGCCATCCGCCCTGCACCTGCGTGATGCGGTCGATCCGGGTGTTGAACGCGATCATGCCGCCGTGATCTTCCAGGTCGCCCTGCAGCGCCAGCATGTAGCGGTGGCTGTCGACCACGCCGGTCTCGGGCGAGCGCATCGCGGCGAGACAGAACAGCTCGGGCTCCATTCGCTTTGCCGCCGCACCGTCGATCAGATCGCAGCCCTCGACGCCGTTGATCTGCGACTGCTTGAGGATGGCGGAGAGCTTGTCGATCTCCGGCTCGCTGGTCGCGACGACGAGCTTGCCGCATTTCGTGTGCGGCACGCCGTGCGAGGCGCAGAACTCGTACAGCATGCGCCGCCCGCGCGGGCAGTGATAGGCGCGCTTGGAACCCGTGGTGTAGTAGAGCCCGGCGTGGATGACTTCGCTGTTGCGCGAAGACACGCCGGTGCCGATCGCGTCGGCGGCTTCCGCCACGATCACCTCGTGGCCGTCGAGCGCGGCCTTGCGCGCGATCGCCAAGCCCACCACCCCTGCCCCGACGACCAGAACCTGCACGCGCGCCTCGCCTCGTTGAATGCCGGGCGATTTCTGCGGCAAACCGAAGAAAAACGCTAGGCCTCGACCGGCAGCCCGACGTAATTCTCGGCGAGCGAGAGGGAAGCCGCCTCGGAGCTCGTTACGTAATCGAGCTCGGCAAGCTGGCGCTTGCGATCGAACGCATTGTGCACGGGATCGATGTGAAAGATCTGCGTCATCCACCAGGAGAAGCGCTGCGCCTTCCAGGTGCGCCGCAGGCAGGTCTGCGAGTAGCGCGCCAGCAGGTCATGGCGGCCGGAGCGATAGAACTCCTCGATCGCGCGCGACAGCACGAGCACGTCGGCGAGCGCGAGGTTCATGCCCTTGGCGCCGGTCGGCGGCTGGATGTGGGCGGAGTTGCCCGCGAGGAACAGCCGGCCATACTGCATCGGCTCGACCACGAAGCTGCGCATCGCGGTGATGCCCTTCTGCAGCATCTCGCCCTCGGCGAGCGGCTTCGTGCCGCCGATGCGCGCGTGCAGTTCCTTCCAGATTGCCTCGTCCGTCCAATTCTCGATCTCGTCGTCCGGCGCGCACTGGAAATAGAGCCGCGCCAGAGTGGGTGACCGCATGGTGTAGAGCGCGAAGCCGCGCGGGTTGTAAGCATAAATCAGTTCGTCATCCGGCGGCGGCGATGCCGAGAGGATGCCGACCCAGCCGAACGGATATTCGCGGTCGTAGACGGTGAGTGCGGTCGCCGGAATGCTCGGCCGGCAGATACCGTGAAAGCCGTCGCAGCCGCCGATGAAATCGCAGTCGAGCTCCTGCGCCTTGCCGTCATGACGGAAGCGGATTTTCGGCGCGTCGCCGGTGAGGTCGTGCACGCTCACGTCGGAAACTTCGAACAGGATCTGCCCGCCGTCCGCAAGCCGCCGGTCGATCAGGTCCTTCACCACCTCCTGCTGGCCGTAGATGGTCACACCCTTGCCGAGCAGCTTGCGGAAATTGATGTGGCGCAGTTCACCTTCGAAGCAGAAATGAATGCCGTCGTGGAACATCGCTTCGCGCTTCATGCGCTCGCCGACGCCGGTGTCGACCAAGAGGTCGGTCGCCCATTGTTCAAGGAGACCGGCGCGAATGCGGCTCTCGATGTAGTCGCGGCTGCGGTTTTCCAGGATGATGGATTCGATGCCTGCGAGGTGCAGCAGGTGCGACAGCATCAGCCCCGCGGGGCCCGCTCCGATAATGCCGACTGGCGTGCGCATGTTGTCCGTCTCCTTCCGCCAACCGGTGAGCCTTTAATGACCGCGGACCGTCCCTGGGAAGGGATGATTGCGGGATTGTATTGCACATCGCCGCGAGGTGGCCGGCTTCGAGGTGGTCGGCGTCAAGGTGCGTAACGGTTGAAGACCAAGTCGCGCGCTTTGACGACCTCGTGGCAGGCAAAACAGGTGTTGTGCACCGCCTCGCTGGCGGGTTTGCCGTCGTTGAATTGTGCGAACCCCCAGCCGCCGGTGGAGGCGTATTTTGTTGAGTCCTTGACCATGAACTGAACCCCGTTCTTGGGTGGCCCGGCCACGAAAGACTGCCGACGGCCAAAGGCTTTTTCGCTCTCCTCCAACGGGTCGTAGCTCCAGGCGAGCCGGGCAATGACGGTGCCGTCCGGGTACGGAAGCGTCCCTTCCCGCGCGGCCTTGAGGGCTACGTCGTTGCCCAGAATGGCGCGCAGATCGTTGAGGCTGCCCTCTTCGTGGGCGACGGAGATCAATCGCCAGTCGCGGTATCCAGGGGGAATTTTGATTCCGAAGATCGGGGCGGCCTCGCCATCGGCCTGTCCGGATGCGGGCGCCATGTAGGCGACCACGCCGGCCAGGGCTGCGGTTGCAACCAGTACGCAAGCGATCCGTCTCATCGGGGCCTCCTTGTCATGCCTACCAGCGGGTCAGCCGAACGTGAACGCAAAAGCCTCCACGCCCGAATCGAGAAACTCGATTTCGAACTGTCGATCGGCGATGGGCGTTGGTTGCCGGATGAGCTGGTAGAGACGCTGCTCGGTCACCGTGCCATTGCCTGCTTCGTCAACGTCTACTCCGTGAGCCACGCCTGGCGGCTGTCCATCGATCAGCACGCGAAATCTCACGGACGTTCCTGGCGCTGTTGGGCCCATGACGAGATGAAGATCGCGGGCGTGAAAGCGGTACGTGACGCGGCCATTGGCCTTGTTCAGTACGGCGGCATCCTTCTTCACTGTCCAATCGCCAGACAGCGCCCATGCATTCAGGCGCAACCGCGCGGGCAGTTCATACATACGAGGCTTGTCCAGCACTGCCCCGCCTGGAGACGCAAAGTTCTCGGTGCGCTCAAACCCGACATAGTTTTCCGGCGACTTCAGGTTACGCCAGTCGGCGGCAACGTCGACACCGCGAGCATTCACCGAAACCGGTTCAAGGTTGATGCTGGAGGCTCCGGCCTCTCGCAGCAGTTCTTGAATGACCATTTCCGACTGTTCGTATGCACCTTCACCAAAATAATGATGCCGAACACGCCCCTGCGAATCGATGAAATACAGCGCCGGCCACGCTTGGTTCCGGAACGCACGCCAAATCACATGGTCATTGTCGACCGCGATCGGGTAATCGATCTTGGCGTCTTTCACGGCCCAGCGAACGTTGGCGATATTCTTTTCGAATTCGAATTCAGGCGTGTGGACGCCGATCACCACCAGTCCCTGGTCCTTATATTTCTCGGACCACGCGCGGATGTAGGGAAGCGTGCGCCGCCAGTTGATGCAGGTGTAGGTCCAGAAATCGATCAGAACGACTTTTCCGCGCAGAGCCGGCGGCATCAGGGGTGGCGAATTCAGCCATTCAGTCGCACGCTCAAGAGAAGCCAACTCGTTCTGGCCGGAAAATTGGCCGAAGGTGAACCCGTGAAGGAACGGAACCCGCGCCCCTGTAGACGTCATCGGCTGGGCATTCATTTCCCCTATGAAGCCGGCAATCGGTGCCCAGATTGCCGCGACGAGCACCGCGGCTGCCAAACGCTGGTTTGTCTTCATCGATAAATCCCTTCCAGATCTCGATCGAAGCCCGCGCGTCACCCGGCAATCTCGAATCAGGGGTGCCGGAGCGATCTGAACGCCGCACGGAGTTCCTCGGAGAACAGCTGCGGCTCTTCCCATGCGGCGAAGTGCCCGCCCTTATCCGCCTCGTGGAAGTAGATGAGATTGCGATAGGCGCGCCGGGCCCACGTCTCCGGGGCTCGATAGACCTCCTCCGGAAACACCGTGATGGCCACCGGGAGCGAGATGCCCGCGGTCATCTGCGCGGCCGAGAGCAGAACGCTTTGGCCGGCGGTTTCCCAGTACAGGCGAGCCGCCGAGGTCGCGGTGTTCGTCAACCAGTACAGCGTGATGTCGTCCAGCACGTCATCTCGGTGGAGCAAGCGCTCGGGCTCACCGTTGTTGTAGTCATACATCCACGCCGCAAGCCCCACGGGAGAGTCCGTCAGGGCGTAGCCGATCGTCTGCGGCCGCGTGCCCATCATTGCGCCGTAGGCCCTGTACTTCTTGTAGAACGTGTCGAGCGAGGCGAACGCAGCGCGTTCCTTCTCGGAGAGCCCCGCCGGCGCGGGCCCACCGGCGTTGAGCACCGCGGCCACGTCGGGCGGCAACGTCGCCGGCAAGTTGATGTGGATGCCGATCAATCCCGCCGCCGCTTGGCGCGCCATCGCACTGGAGACGGGGGAGCCCCAGTCGCCGCCCTGGGCGACGTAGCGGGTGTATCCGAGGCGCTTCATCAACTCGGCCCAGGCTCGGGCGATGCGGTCGGGATTCCAGCCCATGCCTTTTGGTTTGCCGGAGAAGCCGTAGCCGGGCATCGACGGAATCACGAGATGGAAGGCGTCCGATGCGTTTCCGCCATGCGCCGTGGGATTGGTCAGCGGATCGATAATCTTCAACTGCTCGATCACCGAACCTGGCCAGCCGTGCGTGATGACGAGCGGCAAGGCATTCGCGTGACGGGATTTCACATGAATGAAATGAACGTCGACTCCGTCGATCTCGGTCATGAACATGGGCAACGCGTTCAGTCGTGCCTCGACCTTTCGCCAGTCGTAATCCGTGCCCCAGTACTGCACGACCTCCTGGAGCTTCTTTAGCTGTACGCCCTGCGACCGGTCATTGACCGTTTCCTGATCCGGCCATCGCGTGGCCGCGATGCGCCGGCGAAGGTCGGCGAGTTGCTCCTCCGGAACGGAGATGCGGAAGGGCCGAATTGTGTTGTCGTCCGCCGCCGCGGCAAATTGGTCGGGAAGGAGACTGACTGCGTTCGCGGCCGCTACGGTGGCTAGAAAATCCCGTCGTGTTGGCGATGTCGCAGACATGATGTTCTCCCTCATTGCGCGAAATGGAAAGCACTGCAGAGGATGCTCGGGGCGCGCCGATCAAAAGCCCGCCGAGCACAAACCCGGCTAGGACGAAGCTCAAGACATATTACGCGACCGCGTCCATCGTCCCATCCGGCCGGTGGCCAGCCACCGTGATGGGCCCGAGCGGCTAGAGCGCATGACCCGCCCGGCGAAGGACCGAGCGGAGCACAAAAGGCCCCGCACCAGCCCGTCGGGAGTACCTCGCGGATGGCGATTCTTTCCTCACCAAGATATGAAAAAACGCGGTAGCTGCTTAACTTATTGCACCTCCAGCGGATTGACATTCCCCCCTGCGCCACTATGTTCCCGGCAACCGGTTCGAAATGAAACTTTCGACCGCCCCTCTCGCGCACCGTCGTTTTTTGGTCATCCGGCGCGATTAGTGTCCGGGCGGTTCTCCATAGAGGTTGCATGCCCTTTTCCAAACTCGGCTTGTCCGACAAGGTTCGTGCCGCGGTCGCCGCGGCAGGCTATACCGCTCCCACTCCGATCCAAGAGCAGGCCATCCCCCACGTGCTCGCGCGGCGCGACGTGCTCGGCATCGCGCAGACCGGCACCGGCAAGACCGCCGCCTTCACGCTGCCGATGCTCACGATCCTGGAGAAGGGCCGTGCGCGGGCGCGCATGCCGCGCACGCTGATCCTCGAGCCCACGCGCGAACTCGCTGCGCAGGTCGAGGAGAGCTTCATCAAGTACGGCGCCAAGCAGAAGCTCAACGTGGCGCTGATCATCGGCGGCGTCTCATTCGACGATCAGGACACCAAGCTCACGCGCGGCGTCGACGTTCTGATCGCCACGCCCGGCCGGCTGCTCGACCACTTCGAGCGCGGGCGGCTGCTGCTGACCGGGGTCGAGCTTCTGGTCATCGATGAGGCCGATCGCATGCTCGACATGGGGTTCATTCCCGACATCGAGCGCATCTGCAAGCTGGTCCCATTTACCCGTCAGACACTGTTCTTCACGGCGACCATGCCGCCGGAAATCCGCCGCATCACCGAACAATTTCTGCACAATCCGGTGCGGGTCGAGGTCTCGAAGCCCGCGACGACGGTCGCCAACACCACCCAGCTTCTGGTCAAGACCGGCCGCGAGCCACACGACAAGCGCGATACGCTGCGCCGGCTGGTGCGCACCTGCGAAGGCTTCAAGAACGCCATCGTGTTCTGTAACCGCAAACGCGAGGTGGCACAGTTGCACAAGT
This sequence comes from uncultured Alphaproteobacteria bacterium, assembly GCA_963763365.1. Classification (GTDB taxonomy): domain Bacteria; phylum Pseudomonadota; class Alphaproteobacteria; order Rhizobiales; family Xanthobacteraceae; genus VAZQ01. Next base: position 356,028 of record CAVXOE010000017.1, read on the forward strand.
CGCTGCTGCGCCACGGCTTCAATGCCGCTGCGCTGCACGGCGACTTGGACCAGTCGGCGCGCACCGCCGCGCTCGACCAGTTCCGCAAGGGCGAGGTGACGCTCCTGATCGCCTCCGACGTCGCCGCACGCGGGCTCGACATCCCCGCGGTCAGCCACGTGTTCAATTTCGACGTACCGCATCACGCCGACGACTACGTCCACCGCATCGGCCGTACGGGCCGCGCCGGCCTCCCGGGCACCGCGATCACGATCGTGGCCCCGTCCGACAGCAAGTCGGTCGCCACGATCGAAAAGCTGATCGGACAGCCGATCTCCTGGATGACCGACACGCCGGCGCCGGCTGCCGACGAGCCGGCCGTGACGGACGAACCGCGCCCGAGGCAGCAACGGAATGCTGGTCACCACCGGCCCACGCGACCTTCGCCGCCCCGGCGCGAATCGGGATCGGTCGCGAGGCTCGACGAGGCCCGGCAGGTCAAGAAATCCGCCGGGCCCGGCAAGCCTGTCCGCCCCCCACGCGAGGCGAACGCGGCTGACGACTCCGGATCGCATCTTCCGGCCTTTCTGTTGCGGCCATTCCGCGCCAAGGCGTAAGGCCGCTTCTCCGCCAATCTCCGCCAACTATTCAAATTCATTTTATCTCATAAGTACGGGCGTTTACCCGCAGTTCACCACTGTGGAATAGCTTGCTGCCGTCAGGGCGCTACACCGCCTGGCGAGACGGCGTATCGGGGTAGGCTGCGGGCCTTGCGCACGCAGGCGGGGAGCGGGTTCGATGGCGGCTCAGGTTGACGAGCACGAACGCACGATGGCGTTCGCGGAAATCGCCCTTGGACAGATCAGGGCGTTACGGCAGCCGGCAACGCCGCGCCATTTCGAGGTCTGGTACACCTACGCCACGGGCTACAAACCGTCCCTCAATCAGGCCATCAACGAGATTCTGGCGCGGAGCGGCACGCTCGGCGACGCCGAGATCGACCGGATCTACGAATCCTTCATTTCGGCGAACCGCCTGTCCGACCGGATCGACGATGTGGGTTCCCAGGTCATGGGCGAGATCGAGCAGGTCATGGCGATGATTGGGGCCGCCGCCGGCAGCGCGTCGGACTACACCGAAAACCTGGTCCATGTGACACAAAAGCTCGGCCTGGACGTGGACCAGCCCGCGATCCGCGCCATCGTCGAGACCCTGGTCCATGCGACGAAAGACATGGAGAAGAGCAACCACGCGCTCGAAGCGCGGCTGCGGGCATCGAAGCAGGAGATCACCCAGCTTCAGCTGAGCCTGGAAACCGTTCGCAACGAAAGCCTGACCGATCCCCTCACCTCGCTCGCCAACCGCAAGTTCTTCGACGAAAGCCTGGCCAAGGCCATCGGCGAGGCGAAGAACCGGGGCGAGTCGCTGTCGCTGATGATGACCGACGTGGACCACTTCAAGAAATTCAACGACAGCTATGGCCACCTCACCGGCGATCAAGTGCTCCGGCTGGTGGCCATGTCGGTGAAGCAGAACGTAAAGGGCCAGGACATCGCGGCCCGCTACGGCGGCGAGGAATTCGCGGTCGTGCTCCCCGACATGATGCTGCGCTCGGCCGTCACGGTCGCCGACCATATCCGCCGCGCGGTCATGACCAAGGAGCTGATGAAGCGCTCGACCGGCGAGCACCTTGGACGGGTCACCATCTCGATCGGCGTGGCGACGCTGCAGGCAAGCGACAGCGCCCAGTCGCTGATCGAACGCGCGGACGGCTGCCTCTATGCCGCCAAACGCAACGGCCGCAACCGAGTGATCTGCGAAACGGACCCGGAAGTCGCGAAATCCTGCGGTCATCAAGGTCGCGTAAGCCGGGGTGGACTGACGCGACTCGCGTCACCTCTCATAACGGCCGCAACTTCGTTCGCCCTCGCCTTCATCGAATACTGCAGGGCATTCAAGACACTAGCGGCTCTTGCAGTTCGCGGATGACCGCAGCTCCCAGCGCCCCCCTGATTTGGCGCCGCAGCCCGGAGCGATCCGCTTTTTCGGCGGCCAGGACGAGGCTTTCGCCTGTTTTAGGCTCATGAAAATCCGACCGCGGGCTGAATTCTCCGAGTTGCCCCAAAAAATCGCGGCATTTTTGCAACGCCGGCCCTGGAATGCGCCGGGCTTCCCGGCACACCGCGCGATTTCTGTTGTGCTGAACGGGGTGCCCGATCAAGAGTGGCGTGGGGTTAACGGACGATTCACCATCCCAAGCGCGCAAAGCGCTGATGAGGGGTGAGGTCCGCCAAAACAGGGGGTTCAGATGAAGATGGTGAAAAGTCTTCTGCTCGGTACTGCCGCAGGAATGCTCGCAGTTGCTGGGGCGCAGGCTGCTGATATGCCGGTCAAGGCCAAGGCGGTCGAATACGTGAAGGTCTGCTCCCTCTACGGGGCGGGCTTCTACTACATCCCGGGCACCGACACCTGCCTCAAGATCGGCGGTTACGTCCGTGTCCAGACCGAGATGAAGGCAGGCGCGAGCGGCCAGGTGTTCGGCACCGGCGGCGTGCTCGGCCACGGCCCGGTACAACATCGAAGACACCAACGACATCAACTACACGGTTCGTGCGGTCGCGACCTTCGATGCGCGCACGCAGACCGAATACGGCACCCTGCGCTCGTACATCCGCGCCGGCTGGAACCAGTCGACGCCGGCCGTCTCGGGCGCCGGCACCACGCCGTGTAACAACGGTGCGGCGAACAACTGCTTGGCCTACTGGGATCGCGCGTTCATCCAGTTCGCGGGCTTCACGGTCGGCCGTGCACAGTCGTTCTTCGACATGTACACCTTCGGCGGCGCCTACACGTACCTGAACACCCGGACCTCGGGTGACACCGGTGCGGCGGGTGAAGACCTCTGGGCGTACACGGTTCAGTTCGGCAACGGCGTGTCCTACACGCTGTCGCTCGAAGACCCGGCGGCGCACAACAAGTACGGCACCTGCGATGGATCGTCGGCGTGCTGGGCCATCAACGGCGTCCAAACGTCCAACAGCGGCTACACCATCCAGGGCGCGGCCAACAACGGCTTCCGCGTTCCGGACGTTGTGACCAACCTGCGCATCGACCAGGCCTGGGGCTACCTCGGCGTGTCGACCGCGATCCACGACGTGAGCGGCGGCTACTACACCACGCCCGGTCAGGTCGGCAACGGCCATCCGTCGACCACCTACGGCTGGGCGCTACTCCTTCAGCGGCAGCTTCAACCTCCAGGGCGGCGACAACTTCGGCTTCAACTTCGTGTGGACGAAGGGCGCTCCTGGCTATGCCTTCAACTCGGGCGCCTGGCAGATCTACAACAGCAGCCAGAGCGTGGGCGTGGCCTGGGTCCAGGACGCTATCTTCGACTCCGGTCGGGTCGACGGCCAGCAGCTCCAGCTCACTCAGGCTTGGAGCATCAACGCCGGCTACCAGCACATCTGGGGCCCGGCGGGGACCTTCGGCGGCAAGTGGCGGACCACGCTGTACGGCGGCTACGTCGCCGTGACGTACAACGACGCTGCCAAGAACATCATCAACTCGCATCTTCCCGGCGCAGCCGGCACCTCGCCTTGCGGCGTGCCGGTGGCTGGTGCGGTGTGGCCGCCGCTCAACATCGCGGTCGGCTCCGGCAACAGCTGCAGCCCGGACTTCAGCTTCTATCAGGTTGGTACGCGGACCCAGTTCAACCCGCATCCGCTGATGGATATCGGTCTGGACGTGTTCTACACCAAGCTGAACACCGCCTATAAGGGAACCTCGCTCGGCATCTATCCGGCGAACGGCGCACGTCCTGCCGTGAGCCAGATCGACGACCAGAACGTTCTCTCGGCGATCGTCCGCTGGCAGCGTAACTTCTATCCCTGATCGGGGAGATACTGCACTACTCAACCTTGGAACCCCCGGCGTTGCTCGCGCCGGGGGTTTCGCTTTTCAGGTTCGCGAGCGCCGTTTCCTCCGCCCCTTCGCACGCCCGAGCCGCGCCTTTGGCGCACTTCGCACCGCAGCCGCAAGCGCATCGCGCGCCCAGAGCGCAAGTTCATCCGGATCGTCATAGAGCCGATCGGGCATGCGCCGATAGGACATCACGCCCCGCTTGCCGGAGCTGGTGGTGTAGGTGAAGGGCGGAAGGCTCTCGCGCTCGAACGCCGCCGCGTTGCCCGTGTCGACCTTCAGGTAGATGACGCCGTCGTGCACAAGGGCGAACATCGTGCCGTCGGCGTATATGCCGGCACCGCCGAACATCCGGCGCACCACGACCGGCCCGAAACCGGCAAACAATTCAAGCAAGTCCTCGGGATCCACGGCCGGCAAACGCCGATTCGCCGGTCAATGCCCGTCAGCTGCCGGCTTGAGCTGCACCGATTCGCCGCAGCCACAAGCCGAGGTCTGATTCGGATTGTTGAATACGAACTGCGCGGCAAGCTTCTCGGTCTTGTAGTCCATCTCGGTGCCGATCAGGAACAGGATGGCCTTCGGGTCGATCAGGACACGCACGCCCTTCTCCTCGACCACTTCGTCCGCCGGCCCGACCTTGTCGGCGTATTCCATCGTATAGGCCATGCCGGCGCAGCCGCCGTTCTTGACGCCCACCCGGACGCCGACCACCTCGGTGGCGGCATTTGCCATCACATATTTGATGCGCTCGGCAGCAGCGTCCGTCAGCCGGATAACCTGCGGTCTTGGCCTGGAATTTGGCCTCAAACTGGCCATGGCTCACTCTCCTCTCGCCGGGTTCAAGGCCCGGCAGCGGCGATTGTCATCCGCTAAAATAGCGACGAAATCCTGACTGTGAAGGCCGAAGCGACGCATAACACCTTCGCATGCCATGACTTTTTCATGCGACCAATTCCAGGCAAGGGGGCATACGGCGGCTGTCTAGCCCGGAATCTTCAGAAGCCGCTGCACGTTGCCATTCGCGATCATATGCTGTTCGGCGACCGAGAGCCCGCAGGCCGCGAACGCTTTCTGCAAGCGGTCGTGCACCGACTTCTCTTCGGCGATCGGCCAGTCAGTGCCGACCAGAACATGGTCCGCGCCCAGGAGGTCGACGGCGCTGCGGAGCAAGGCGGGATGCAGGCCCATGGTGTCGATATAGACGTGCCGGCGCTTGTCCGCCGGGGTATCCCGCCGAAGCCGCGAGCCGTCGCCGAAACCGCCGGCCATCAGCACGCCGCCGAGCGCAAGCGTCGTGACCACCACCTGCAGATTGGGCAGTTCGTCGAACACACCGCCCTCCAGCATCGCGAAGAGCGCCGCCGAATTGATGGTGCTGCGGGCGAGCCGCACCCCGAGCCGGCCGTGCCGCTTGAAACGCTCGTGCATCGCCGGATCGGTGACCGGATGGACAAAGACCGGCACGCCCAGCGACGCCGCGGCGGCGAGCGTCGGGCGCGCCTGCGGTGCGTCGAGGAGCAGGTCGCCCTTGGCGCTTTCCAGAAACACGCCACGCAGGCCAAGCTCGCGCACGGCCCGCGTCAGCTCCCGCGCACCCGCATCGCCGCTATAGGCGTCGACCGTCGCCATCGCGTAGAGCCGCCCCGCGTTCTTGCTCGCGAGATCGGCGAGGTGATCGTTGATGCGCTTGTCGGTGCCGGCCGGAACATTGCCATCTGCATCCTGCAGGAAGGCCGTCGGCGTGTTGATGACGCGTGCCGCGATGGTCGCGCCCTCGACCGAGGCAAGCAAGGCGTTCGGGTCCGCGAGATTGCGGTTGACGCCTTCCCAGTAGGCACGCTGAGACGGTGGCGCGCCGTTCAAGGTCGTCAATGCGAAGCCTGGACCGACGTAGTGATTGTGGAAGTCGATGATCTTCAATGGCGCGCTCTTTCCTTCCGCCGGTCCGCCGGCCGCCTGCGCCGACGCTGCAACCGAGCCCCCGGCGACTGCCGCCGCGCTCACAGCGGCGCCGACAGCTCCGAGGAATTCGCGCCGTCCCAGTCCCCTGCCCGCTCTTGCCGTCATCGTCGTCTCCACCCGGTTGTTGATCTTGTCACCCTAGTAGATCGCCCAAAGGCCCGGTGTCGCAAGCTCCAACAGATGGCCGTCCGGGTCGCGGAAATAGATGCTGTGGCCACCGCGCGACCAGGCGGTGCGCCCCTCGATCGCGACGCCGTGCTCCCCCAGCCGCGTTTCCCAGGCGGCCAGTTCGTCGGCCGCGACCGCGAACGCGACGTGCAGCGGGCCGTGGCCATCATGCGGCGGAATGGTGCCGCCCGGCATCCGTACGGTTTCAAGTGTGGCGCCGCGCTGGAAGAGCAGCAGCACGTTCGTCCCGCCCGCGTCATAGGCGCGAAACCGCTTGTCGGAGGTGAGCGCCGCGAGCCCGAGCACATGCTCGTAGAACGCCGCCGCCCGCACTAGATCGTCGACATAAAGCGAGGTCTCGATCACGCGGCCGAGCTTGAGCGGCACGTTCGTCACCCCCGGCGCTGGTCACCACATATTGAGCGTGGCGCGGGCCTCGTCCGACATCCGGCTCTGGTCCCAGGGCGGATCCCACACGATGTTGACCTTGGCCTCGCGGACGCCGGCCACGGCCGAAGCCGCATCCTCGACCATGGCGGGAAGTTCCTGCGCGGACGGACAGTTCGGCGTGGTCAGCGTCATGTCGATGCTCACGCCGCGGTCGTCGGCGATGTCGATCCGGTAGATCAGACCGAGCTCGTAGATGTCGGACGGGATTTCCGGATCGTAGACGGTCTTCAGCGCCGCGATGATGTCGTCCGTCATCCGCGCGAGTTCCTCCGGCGGCAGCGCGGAGGTCTTGTCTGCATCCGGCGCGAGCGGCGCCTGCGTGGGCTCATCGGTCATCGTCACGGGCGCCTTGCCTGATTCATCACTCATGCGAAGAACTCCCTTGCCTTGACGAGCGACTGCGCGAGAACGTCGATCTCCTCGCGCGTATTGTAGAGCGCAAACGACGCGCGGCAGGTCGCGCTGACACCGAAGCGGGCGAGCAGCGGCATGACGCAATGCGTGCCGGCGCGCACCGCCACCCCCGACCGGTCGATGATGGTCGCGACATCGTGCGGGTGCGCACCCTTCATCTCGAACGACACGATCGGCCCTTTCTCCTTGGTGGTGCCGATGATGCGCAGCGAATTGATCTCGCGCAGCCGCTCGTGCGCATAATGGACGAGGCCCGCCTCATGCGCGCGAATGCGCGGCTTGCCGACCGAATTGATGTAGTCGATGGCGGCGCCGAGCCCGATCGCCTGCACGATCGGCGGCGTACCGGCCTCGAACCGGTGCGGCGGCTCGCCGTAGGTGATGCGATCCTCGAACACCTCGCGGATCATCTCGCCGCCGCCGTTGAACGGCGGCATGGCGGCCAAATGCCCATACTTGCCGTAGAGCACGCCGATGCCGGTCGGCCCGTAAAGCTTGTGGCCGGTGACCGCGTAGAAATCGCAGCCGATATCCTGCACGTCGATGTCGACATGCACCGCCCCCTGCGCGCCGTCGACCAGCACCGGAATGCCACGCGCATGCGCCAGCCGCACGACCTCCTTCACCGGCACCAGCGTCCCCAGCATGTTCGACATGTGGGTGACCGCCACCATCTTGGTGCGCGGCGAGAGCAGCTTCTCGAATTCGTCGATGAGGAAATTTCCTTCATCGTCGACCGGCGCCCACTTGATGACGGCGCCCTGGCGCTCGCGCAGGAAATGCCATGGCACGATATTGGAATGGTGCTCCATGATCGAGAGCACGATTTCATCGCCCGGTTGGATGCGCTCGCGGCCGAAGGTATAGGCGACGAGGTTGATCGCCTCGGTCGCGCTGCGCGTGAAGATGATCTCCTCGGCGCGTTGGGCGTTGAGGAAGCCCCGCACCTTCTCGCGCGCGCCTTCGTAGCCCTCCGTCGCCGCGTTGGCGAGATAGTGCAGGCCGCGATGCACGTTGGCGTATTCGGAGGTGTAGGCCTCCTGGATGCGGTCGAGCACCTGTTTCGGCTTCTGCGCCGAGGCGGCGTTATCGAGATAGACGAGCGGCTTGCCGTAGACCTGCATCCCCAGGATCGGAAAGTCCTGGCGGATACGCGCCACGTCATAGGCACCGTTGGTCGCTGCCGGATGCATGCTAACCTCGCGCCTTCAGCCATCCCGCGACGTGATCCATCAGCGCGTCGCGCAGGCCCGCATGCTCGATGCCTTCCACCGCCTCGCCGACGAAGGCCTGGATCAACAGCGACTCGGCCTCCTTCGCCGGAATACCGCGTGCCTTGAGGTAGAACAGCAGATCCTCGTCGAGGTCGCCCGAGGTCGCACCGTGGCCGCACTGCACGTCGTCGGCGAAAATCTCCAGCTCCGGCTTGTTGTCGGCCTCGGACGTATCCGACAGGAGGAGCGCGTGCGTCGCCATCTTGGCGTCCGTCTTCTGCGCCTCTGCGCGCACGATGATCTTGCCCTGGAAGACGCCGCGCGCCTCGCCGTCGAGCACTGTCTTGAACACTTCGCGGCTGGTGCAGGCTCCCGCCACGTGATCGGCGACGATCGTCACGTCGGCGTGCTGGCGGTCCTTGAGCAAGGTCGCGCCGCGGATGCCGGCGATCGTACCCTCGCCGTCGAAGCGCACGAACAACTGGTTACGCACCACCGATCCGCCGGTCGTAAACAGGAATTCGTTGAAGCGCGCGTGCGCGCCGATTGTGGTCATCAGCGACGAGACATGCAGTGCGCCGGCGCCCGCGCCGGTGACCTTGACGTGATCGACATGGGCTTCGTCGCCGACCACCAGTTCAAGCGCCGCGTTCACCTGATAGTCCGCGCCGGCGCCCAAGCCTTCATGGCTCTCGACCAGCATCGCGCGCGCGCCGCGCTCGACGACGACGAGCGAGCGCACGAATACCGACGCCGCCCGCTCGCCGGCATTGACGAAGACGAGATGAAGCGGCCGCGTGAGCGCGGCCCCGGCCGCGACATGGATCACAGCGCCGTCGTCGATGAACGACGTGTTGAGCGCGACCGCGACATTGTCGGTCGGAACGACCTTGCCGAGATGTTTCGCGACGAGCAGATCGTTGGACGCCAGCGCCTGTGCCATCGAGCGGATGGTCAGGCCCGGCTCAAGTTCGGCCAAATCGGAGAGTTCCGGCGCGAACGCACCATCCACGAACACGACGCGGCGCGCCTCGATCGAGGCGAGCATGGCGCCGGCATCCTTCGCGCGCGCCTTCGCGGCTGCGTCCGGCACGCCAGCCAGCGGCTTGGCATCGCGCATCAGCGCGCGCAGGTCGGTGTATTTCCATTCCTCGACCCGCCGGTGCGGCAGGCCTTCGGCGTTGAAGCGCCGGAATGCCTGCGCCCGCAGGTCCGCCACCGCCGCCTTGCCCGGCAGCCGATCCTTGGCCGCAGAAAAGCTCTCCGCCAGCGCGGTCTCCGCGGCCGTCTTGATGGGGTGAATCTCGGCGTTCATCTCAGCCTCACGCCGCCTCGTCCTGATATTGCGCGTAGCCGGTCGACTCGAGTTCGAGCGCAAGCTCCTTGCCGCCGGTCTTCACGATGCGGCCCTTCGACAGCACGTGCACGATGTCCGGCACGATGTAGTCGAGCAGCCGCTGGTAGTGCGTGATCACCAGGAAGCCGCGCTCGGGCGAGCGCAGCCGGTTGACGCCGTCGGCCACGATCTTGAGCGCGTCGATGTCGAGGCCGGAATCGGTCTCGTCGAGCACGCAGAGCTTCGGCTCCAGCAGCGCCATCTGGAGAATCTCGTTGCGCTTCTTCTCGCCGCCCGAGAAGCCGACATTGACCGCGCGGCGCAGCATCTCGCGGTCGATGCCGAGCTGGCCGGAGAGCGCGGTCACGCGCTTCATGAATTCGGGCACCTGCAGTTCGGGCTCGCCGCGCGCCTTGCGCTGCGAGTTCAGCGCGGTGCGCAGGAAGGTCATGCTGGCGACGCCGGGAATTTCCAGCGGATACTGGAAGGCGAGAAAGATGCCCTTGGCAGCGCGCACGTCGGGCGTCATGCCGAGGATGTTCTCGCCGTTGAACAGCACCTCGCCCTTGCGTCACTTTGTAGGCATCCTTGCCGGCGAGCACATGCGCGAGCGTCGACTTGCCCGAGCCGTTCGGGCCCATGATGGCATGCACGCTGCCCTTCTCGACCGTGAGGTCGAGGCCTTTCAGAATTTCCTTGCCGTCGACTTCGACGTGCAGGTTCTTGATTTCAAGCAATGGCATTAGCCTTCAACTCCTGATCTCTTTCCTCCTCGTCCTGAGGAGCGCTGCAGGCGCGTCTCGAAGGACGAGGCCATCTTTTCTGTCGCTCATCCTTCGAGACGGCTGCTGCGCAGCCTCCTCAGGATGAGGTCCGGGGCTATTGCAGCGCCCTACCCGACGCTCCCTTCCAGGCTGATCGAGATCAGCTTCTGCGCCTCGACCGCGAACTCCATCGGAAGCTGCTGCAGCACGTCCTTGACGAAGCCGTTCACGACAAGCGCTACCGCGTCTTCCTGTGAGAGGCCGCGCTGCATGCAGTAGAACAGCGTCTCCTCGGAAATCTTCGACGTGGTCGCCTCATGCTCGAACACCGCGGAGGAATTCTTCGCCTCGATGTAGGGCACCGTGTGCGCGCCGCACTTGTTGCCGATCAGGAGCGAGTCGCAGTTGGTGAAGTTGCGCGCGTTCGAGGCACGGCGATGCGCCGTCACGAGGCCGCGATAGGTGTTCTGCGACTTGCCGGCCGCGATGCCCTTGGAGATGATCCGGCTCGTGGTGTTCTTGCCGAGATGCAGCATCTTGGTGCCGCTGTCGACCTGCTGGTGACCGTTCGAGATGGCGATCGAGTAGAACTCGCCGCGGGAATTGTCGCCGCGCAGGATGCAGCTCGGATACTTCCAGGTGATGGCGGAGCCGGTCTCGAGCTGCGTCCAGGAAATCTTCGCGTTCTTCCCGCGGCAGTCGCCGCGCTTGGTGACGAAGTTGTAGATGCCGCCCTTGCCGTTCTTGTCGCCCGGATACCAGTTCTGGATGGTCGAATACTTGATCTCGGCGTCGTCGAGCGCGATCAGCTCGACCACCGCGGCGTGAAGCTGGTTCTCGTCGCGCATCGGCGCCGTGCAGCCTTCGAGGTAGCTCACATAGGAGCCCCTGTCTGCAATGATCAGCGTTCGCTCAAATTGTCCGGTGTTCTTCTCGTTGATGCGGAAATAGGTCGAGAGCTCCATCGGGCAGCGCACGCCCGGCGGCACGTAGACGAACGAACCGTCGGAGAACACCGCCGAGTTGAGCGTGGCGAAGAAGTTGTCGGTCACCGGCACCACCGTGCCGAGGTACTTCTTCACCAGGTCGGGATGCTTCTGCAGCGCCTCCGAGATCGGGCAGAAGATCACGCCCGCTTTGGCAAGCTCGGCCTGGAAGGTGGTGGCGACCGAGACCGAGTTCGAACACCGCGTCGACCGCGACGCGGGAGCGCTCGCCGTCCGGGCGCTCGATGCCGAGCAGCGCCTCGCGCTCGCGCAGCGGAATGCCGAGCTTGTCGTAGGTCTTCAGAATCTCCGGATCGATCTCGTCGAGCGACTTCGGGCCGGGCTTCTTCTTGGGCGCCGAGTAGTAATAGAGATCCTGGTAGTCGATCGGCGGGATGCTCGACCCGGGCCCAGGTCGGCTCGCGCATGGTCAGCCAGCGGCGATAGGCGTCGAGCCGCCAGGCCAGCATCCACGCCGGCTCGTTCTTCTTCTCCGAGATGAAGCGGACGATATCTTCGGAAAGGCCTTTGGGCGCCTTGTCGGATTCGATATCGGTGACGAACCCGTACTTGTACTGGTCAACATCGATCCGGCGAACCTGATCGACGGTCTCCTGAACGGCCGGCATTTTACCCTCCACTCACGGTTTCAAGGACCGCGGGTTGGTTTGTCGGTTTATGGTGGTTTCGCTCTTGTCGTTGCTACCTCGGCAAGGGGTCCATCAAGCTGCGATATCTCGCCTGCTAGTTAATGACTGGAACAGCTTTCTCCAAGCATTCAGACAGCAATCGATGTCGGATTCGGCGGTTGTCGGACCGAGGCTGACCCGGACCCCGGCGCGCGCCAGCACCGGCGGAACGCCCATGGCGGCGAGCACGTGGGAGGGTGCCACCTTGCCGGACGAGCAAGCCGCGCCCGACGACACCGCGACCCCCTCGAGGTCGAAGGCGATTACGGCGGTCTCCGCCTTCATGCCGGGCACCGCAAACAGCGTGGTATTGGGGAGCCGTGCCGCCTCTTGGCCGAAGATGATAACTTCAGGCGAGATCGCCTTGAGGCCGGTCTCGAGCCGGTCGCGCAGCACCGTCATCCGCGCGCTGGCCGAGCTGAACTCCTCCAGTGCGGCCGCGGCCGCGGCGCCAAAGCCCGCGATGCCAGGCACGTTCTCGGTGCCGGCGCGGGCACCGCGCTCCTGCCCACCGCCCTTGATGAGCGGATCGGCGAAGTGCAGCGCCTGGGAACGGCGGATCAGCGCGCCCACGCCCTTCGGCCCGCCGATCTTGTGCGACGAAACCGTCAGCAGGTCGGCGCCGATCTCGTTGATGTCGCAGGCAATTCGTCCCGGCCCCTGGACCGCGTCGACATGCAGGAGGCCGCCTGCCTCATGCACCATGGCAGCGGCTTCAGAAACCGGTTGAAGCACGCCGGTCTCGTTGTTGGCCAGCATGAGCGACAGCGAGCGGCCGGCCGCGCGGCGCGCCGAGCGCCTTCGCCAGCGCGGCCAAATCGATGCAGCCATCGGCGGTTACGGGCACCTGTTCGACCTTCGCGGCCGGAAATCGCCCGCCGGCCAGCACCGAGGGATGTTCGATCGCCGAAACCAGCAGCCGGTCGCAGACCGCACCACCGGTTCCAATTCCGGGCGACAGCGCCTAGCGCATTGGCTTCGGTGCCGCCCGAGGTGAACACCACGTTCTGCGGCTCGGCCCCAACCAGCGCAGCGACCTGCCCCCGCGCCTCCTCGAGCAGGCGGCGCGCCGCGCGGCCTTCAGCATGGATCGAGGATGGATTGCCGCATGTATCGAGTGCGGCGAGCGTTGCGGCGCGCGCCTGCGGGCGCAGGGGCGCCGTGGCATTCCAATCGAGATAGGCCCGCTCGGTCATGATTTTCGTTCGTATCGTGGAACTCTTCTACATCAAACCTTTGCCCGCGCCCAACCCTCGGAATTCTCTTGCTTTTCGCCCCCACAGGCGTGTTAAAAGTCGCCGCCCGAGACTGTCCCGGCCTCGCGCCGAGCCCGTGATGCCGGTGTCCGCGTGCCAGAAATTTGAATGGTTCTAGAGACTTACGTTCCCTCGCCGCTGGCGTCAAGCACGCCCTCCCCGGCGCCGGACGTGCCGTCTGATCCCGAGGTCCAAATCTATGCCTGAAGTCATCTTCACCGGCGCCGCCGGACGTATCGAGGGCCGGTATCATCCCGCTCGGCAGAAGAATGCGCCGCTCGGGATCGTGCTGCATCCGCATCCGCAGTTCGGCGGCACGATGAACCATCAGATCATCTACCAGCTCTACTATGCGTTCGCGCACCGGAATTTCTCCGTGCTGCGCTTCAATTTCCGCGGCGTCGGCAGGAGCCAGGGCTCGTTCGACCACGGCCAGGGCGAGCTCTCGGACGCCGCCTCCGCGCTCGACTGGGCACAGACCATCAACCCGGAGGCGCGAAGCTGCTGGATCGCAGGCTTCTCGTTCGGCGCCTGGATCGGCATGCAGTTGCTGATGCGCCGGCCCGAGATCGAGGGCTTCATCTCGATTGCGCCGCCCGCCAACCTCTACGACTTCTCGTTCCTCGCGCCCTGCCCGTCCTCCGGCCTGATCATTCACGGCGACAAGGACGCGGTGGTGCCGCACAAGGACGTCAACGCGCTGGTCGACAAGCTCAAGACCCAGAAGGGCATCGTGATCGAGCAGAAGGTGGTCCCGGGCGCCAACCACTTCTTCGACGGCAAGATCGAGCCGCTGATGCAGTCGATCAACCAGTATCTCGACCGGCGCTTCAACATCGTGCGCAAGCCGAGCGCGGCTTAAGCTCTCCGAGCGTATCCGGAGCGCTCAGTTCGCGGCCTCCGCCCGTGCGGGCGTGGCTGGCGTCAGCGCCGGCACGCGGATCGGGCCGCGCAGGCCGAGCCAGGCGCCGCCCAGATAGCCTGCCACCGCGATGAACGACGGCAGTGCCAGGGTGGACAGCCCGGTCAGGCCCTGCCCGATCGTGCAGCCGTAGGCCATCGCGCCGCCCGCGCCCATCAGCGCCGCGCCGGTGACGGAGCGCAGCATGTGATGCGGCGTGTGGAAACCTTCGAGCCGGAAGCGGCCGGTCAGGATCGCCGTGACAAAGCTGCCGATCACGATGCCGACCACCAGCACGATGCCGAAGCTGAGCGACAGGCCAGTCGAGAGCATGGCGTATTGCAGCGTGTCGGCGACCGGCGCGACGAAGGTGAGCGAGGCGACCGGCACCGGGTTGAAATCGTCGTCGCCGAGATAGCCAGTCACGGCCCAGCCCGCACCCACGAGGAGCCCGACCGCGACGCCCGCCGCGATCAGCCGCCACGAGCCGCGCAGGCGGCCGTCCGCCAGCGCAAACAGCAGCAATGAACCGGCGACCGCGACCACCGCGGCGAGCTGGCCCCAGCCGATCCCAAGCCCGAGATCGGAGAGAAGCTTGGACAGCGAAACCGCCGGCGGCGTCTGCACCGACCAGTTGAGGAACGCGAGCCGCGCAGGCGCGATGAGGCCCTTCAGCGTCATCTGCGCGGTCACCGCGATGATCACCACCACCACGAGCGAGCGAAGATTGCCTTGCCCGAGCAGCACCACGGCGCGCGAGGCGCAGCCATTCGCCAGCACCATGCCGTAGCCGAAGAGCAGCCCGCCGAACAGGATCAGGGCCGGCGAGAACGAGGGCTGGAGATAGAGCGATTTGCCGAGGTCGACGAGGCCGAAGGCGGCGAGCGACTGCGTGGCGATGATTGCGACCGCCATCGCCAGCGCGAAGGTGCGGATCATGCGACCGTCGCGCTCGACCCACCAGTTCCGCAGGCCACTCAGCGAGCAGAACCCGCTCAGGAGACCGATCGCCCCGAACACGAGGCCGATCAGCAGACCCGAACCCAGAACGATGACCGGAACCTCGTTCACGCCAACGCCCTCCTTGCGCAACCACTGGCACGTTAAATTGAGGCCTCGGCATCCTTAGTGCAACGCAACAACTCATTGAAATTGAAATAAAAATCTCATTCTGCAGGCGGATAAGCGGACAATATGAACGTGCTACCGGGCGCTCCTGGGACAGAACACCGTTCTACGCTCGCGGCGGAACGACGGAGAACGGCCAACGCCGCGCCCTCCCGGCTTTTTGAGTGGGCGCCGGGTTGCCGTTAGCTGCTATGCCTTTCACCACCTTGGAACACTGGCGTTCGGAACCCGCATCGGTTGCGAGCCATGTCGCTGGCCAAAAAGCCATCGATTTGCAAACATGCCTGCCCAGATGGAGACATGACCTTGCGCGTCGCTATCATCATCCTCGCCGTGTTGCTGGGCGCCGCTCCGGCGCTGGCGGAATGGCAAGACGCCACCGAAACGGGCCCTGGTGGCAAGAAGATCGTCATGCAGCGCACGCCTGCCAAGGGTGCGATCTCGAAATCCGGCCACGACGTCACTGCGACGCTCTACCTGCGTTGCGACAATCCTTACAACGATCCCGTCAGGTATCGCAGCAGCGACTTCTGGTCGGCCTTTGTCCTGTTCTCCGAACCTGTCGGCTCCGTCCAGGCCCCCACACGCTACAGCTTCGACGGGGGCCAGGCCTCCGAATCCAGGTTCATGCTCAACCCGCGCGGAACGGCGATGTTCTTCACTCAGCAGGAAGACGAGGACAACGACTTCATCAAGCGCCTGGCCAAGTCGAACACGCTGCAGATCAATCCCACGCTGACCTGGGCTGGCACGCCGACCATCACCTTCGACACCACCGGCGCCGCGGCGGCGCTCCAACAGATCCCCTGCAGCAAGAAATTCTAGCTCACGTCGCCGTCAGGATCGCACGGCACACTCCGCTCGCCCCCGCGCAGGCGGAGCATCGGTCTTACAAACTTCAGCACAGGAGCCGGCAATGGTTCAGCTTGTCGACAGCGACATCAAGACTCGCGAGGTGCTCGACTGGAAGGGCGTGCATGTTCTGCATTTCATGGGCTCGTCGTGCTCGCAGAAGCTGCGCGTGTTCCTGAACCTCAAAGGTATTCCGTGGGAGTCGCATCCCATCGACCTGCCCGGCAACGAGAACTTCCGGCCGTGGTTTCTCGGCGTCAACCCGCGCGGACTGGTGCCGGTGCTGGTGCACGACGGCGCGGTGCATATCGAGAGCAACGACATCATCATTCATCTCGAAAAGATGTTTCCGGCGCCGAAGCTCATTCCGGCCGGGCACGAGAACGATGTGGCCGCGCTGCTCAAGCACGAGGATGACCTGCACCTCGATCTCCGCACATTGAGCTTCCGCTTCGTGTTCGCGCCGCCGGGGCCGCCAAAGCCGGCCGAGGCGCTCAAGAGCTACGCGGCCAACGGCTCGGGCACCGTGCAGGGCGTCAGCGATCGCGACAAGCAGGTCCAGATCGAGTTCTGGGAGCGCGCCGCCAAGGAGGGCTTTACCGACGAGCGGGCGCGGGCTTCGGCGCAAAAGTTCCGCGCCGAGTTCGACAAGCTCGATCGGCAGCTGGCGAGCGCGCCCTATCTCATGGGTGATGCGCTAAGCGTGCTCGACATCGCCTGGCTGATTTATGCGCATCGGCTGTCGCTCGCCGGCTATCCGCTCGAGCGGCTTCATCCGCATGTCTTTGCCTGGAAGGAGCGGCTTGCCGCGCGTCCCGAGTTTGCGAAAGAGATCGGGATGCTGCGCCATTCCAAGGAGCAACTCGAAGCCGCACAGCAAGTTCAGAAGCAGGCCGGCAAGACGTTCGAGGCCGTCGCGGGATTCTGAACCGGCCGGCCTACGAGGCCGCGGCCTTGACCAGCGCCTGATCGACCGCCGTCAGGACCTGGCGGACCGCGAGCTCATCCAGGCAGCGGGCGTAGCTGTCGAGATGGCCCGCGCAGCCGAGCTTCTCGCACGGCAGACAGGGCAGCGGATTCTGCACCACCCAGACGTTGCCACGACGCTGGATCGTGCCGGCAGGGTCCCACGGTCTTGCGAGGCCACCGGCCGGCCAGGGGCCGATCAGGCGCGGGCTGGTCGGGCCGTAGATAGCAATCGTCGGGCACCCTGCCCCGGCCGCAAGATGCGTCATCGAGGTATCGACGCCGACATAGACCGCCGCCTCGCCGAGCAGAGAAGCAAGCTGCGGCCAGTCGAGCGCGCCATCGAGGCGGACCACCGCAGGCGCGACCGGCGACCACAGCGCGTCGAGGTAGGACCGCTCAGCCGGGTCCGGTCCACCCGTCACCACGACCGCGAGGCCGCGTTCGGCGAGTGCGCGGGCGAGCGCGCGCCAGCCGTCGTCGGTCCAGCGCTTGTAACGATAGGCCGGGTTGGCATGCAGCACCGCATAGGGCGCGCGCGGGGCAGACGCCGGCAGCGGCGTTCCGCGCGGACACACAAGTTCGTCGGCAAAGGTGAGGTTCAGCGCGTCCGCGAGTTGTTGCAGATGCGCGATGCGATGGGTGTCCGGCGCCGGTGCGACCGCGGTGTGATAAGCGTAACGCTTCCAGCTTGCGCCGGTTTCGCCCGCGCGCGGCACGAGGCCCACGCGACGGCGGCCGGCGACCAGCGCATAGAATGTCGGGCGGTCGCCGGACTGGGTCGAAACGACGAGGTCGTAGCGGCGCCAGAGCCGGCGCACCAAGGACAACGTCTCGCGCGCGGAGGGACGCTCCGGCATGGTGACGATCCCGCCGATGTCGGGATTGCCGGCGAAGATGCGATCGGCGCCGCGGAACGTCAGCACGTCGATGGTGGCGCGCGGATAGCCGCGCTTGAGGGTGCGGATCAGCGGCGTCGTGAGCAGCGCGTCACCGAGGCGGCGCAGCGTGATGACGAGAACACTCGCCGGGTCGAGCACCTCGCGCTTTGGCGTCGCCTCTGTCCTTTCGAGCACGCTCATGCGGTGTCGGCCGCCTCCGATTTCGGCGGCGCTGCCGCGGCGTTCGCGACTGCGCCCAGCACGCCCACGCCGAAGACGTAGATCCAGCCCTGGGTGAAGTCGGAGATGTGCGAGTTGAACAGCGAGCCCAGGATATTCTGCGCCACGACCACCAGCCCGAACCACGCCATCGGCGTCGATGCGCGGAACAGAGCGAGATGGGCCAGCCACATTGCCAGCAGCAACATCGCCCCGATGACGCCAAGCTGCACCGCCACTCCAAGAATCTGGCTGTGCGGATTGGCCGTGACCAGCGCGCCAGAGCCGGCCTGAGTGGTCGCGGCGCGGCGGAACAGCGTTTCGATCGTCCCGGTGCCGTGACCGATCACGGGCGCTTCGCGTACGAACTCCGCGGACTTGCGCCAGAACTCCAGCCGCTGACCGGCCGACGTCGGCTCGCCGCGCTCGCGATACTGCACGATCTCATCGACGAGGTAGGTGACCCGCACGCGCAGGTAGGGCGACGACGTCCAGACCACGCCCGCCAGCACGCCGCCAAGGACGCAAACCACGATCGAGCCCCTTACCGCCGAACCGCCGAAACGCCAGCACGACGAGCAAGATGATCATCACTACCAGCGTGGTGCGGCCGGTCGCGACGTAGAGGACGTTGGCGGCAAAGAGCGCCGCGGCTCCCGCCAGCAGCAGCGCGTCGCGCACGCGATGGCCGCGCCACAGCTCGGTCGCCTGGCCAAGCAGGCCGAGCGCGCAGAGCGCGAAGATGCCGCTCTGCGCGATGTAGTCCTTGAACGGCACTCCGATCGCGTTTTTTCCGCGCCAGGTCAGACCCGGCAAGAGCGCAAGCCCCCACGACAATACGAGCAGCACGGCCGAGGAGGCCAGAAAGCCGAGCACGACCCAGTGCGCGCGTCCGGAACGGCGGAACTGCGCGAGCAGCAACGGGATCAGCAGCAGCTTGTGGAATGCGCCGAGCCCGGCGATGCGCTCGCGCCACTCGACGTCCGCCCACAGCATGCCGAGCGCCGCGAACGCCCAGAGCAGCACCGGAAGCCCTCCGGCCGGCGTCATCACCTCGCGGCGGACCGCGGCGAAGTCCAAGGTCGGAAGAACGGCGATCAGCCACAGCGCGATCAGGATGCCCGCCGCGCTGGTCGACCACGGCAAGGCCATCGCCGCCGCGACCGCGAGCCCGTCGGCCGCGCGTGCGAACTGCGTGCGGTCGAACAGGCCGGCGATTGCCGGTCCGTTCACAGTCGAGGTCGGTTGCGGACGTCCGCTCATCGGCCGATCGGCCCCATGTGGCTTGCCACGGTCCGATTACCACCCGGCGGCCGGATCGCAAACCTCGCGGAGTGTCCGAACAAGCCTCAAACCGGCACATTAAGTCGAGCGTCAGGCTAGCCGTAGATGGCCTTGGGCAGCCAGGTGGCCAGCGCCGGGTAGTTCCACACGATCGCCAGGCAGACGACCTGAATGGCGACATAGGGCAGGATGCCGAGATAGATGTCGCCGGTGGTGACCTCGGGCGGGGCGACGCCCTTCAGAAAGAACAATGAAAACCCGAACGGCGGGGTGAGGTAGCTGGTCTGCAAATTGACCCCCATCATCACCGCGAGCCAGATCGGGTTGACGTCCATCTTGAGCAGCACGGGTGCGACGATCGGGACCATCACGAAGATGATTTCGAACGGGTCGAGGAAGCAGCCGAGGACGAACATCACCAGCATGACGACGATCATGGCGCCGGTGGCGCCGCCCGGCATGCTGGCGAGGAATTCGTGCACCAGCGTTTCGCCGCCGAGCCGGGTGAAAACCACCGAAAACACGCTCGCGCCCATGAAGATCACGAACACCATCGTGGTCATCACCAGGCTCGAGCGGCAGACCTCGTCGACGATGCCGTAGAACCGGCGCCGCACCGCCGGGATCGCGGTCGCCCAGCCCACGCCGCCCACCAGCCCGACCACCGCGACGGTCAACAGCCCGCGCGCGCCGGTGAGGACGACCAGCGCCGTCATGAGCACGAAAAATCCCAGCCAGAAATAGAACAGGCCGCGTTGCACGCGTTCGGCCGGCAGGCGTTTCGCCAGATGTTCGGACAGCAGCTTGATCAGGGTCAGCAGGATGGCGCCGACCGCACCGACGGCGGCCGCCTCGGTCGGAGTCGCCACCCCGGCGATGATCGAGCCCAGCACGGAGGTGATCAGCATGAACGGCGGCAAGAGCGCGATCACCACCCGGCTGCCGAGCCCGCGCTTCTCCTCGGGCGTGAGCTTGAGCGCGGGCGCGCTCTTGGGCCGCAGCACCGCGTTGATCGCGACCCAGAGAATATAGAGCCCGGCGAGCAGCACGCCGGGAATGAACGCGCCGGCGAAGAGATCGCCGACCGACAATGTGGTCGGGTTGAAGTTGCCCTTCGCCATCTGCGCCTGGCTGTGGGCGCTTTGCAGGATCACCGCCAGGAACACCAGGATGGTGGAGGGCGGGATGATCTGGCAGAGCGTGCCGGAAGCGCAGATCAGGCCGGTCGACAGCTTCTTGTCGTAGCCCGCCTTGAGCATCGCCGGCAGGCTGATGATGCCCATCGTGACCACGGTGGCGCCGACGATGCCGGTCGAGGCCGCGAGCAGTGTCGCGACGATGACGGTCGAAATGCCGAGGCCGCCGCGCAATTCGCCGAACAGCTCGCCCATGGTGGTCAGCAGCACTTCCGCCAGTTGCGAGCGCTCCAGCATCACGCCCATGATGATGAACAGCGGAACCGCGATCAGCACCTCGTTGGTGTTGATGCCCCAATAGCGCAGCGGCAGCGCGTTGAAATAGGAGAGATCGAAAGCGCCGAACGCCCAGCCGATCAGCGCGAAAATGAGCGCCACGCCCGGCAGCGTGAAGGCGATCTGATAGCCGAGCATCAGCGCGGCGATCAGCCCGACAAACAGCAGGACCGAAAGGATTTCGCCGATCAGGATCGAATCCATGGCCGCCTTCGTCTCACATTTCTTCGAGAGGAGCGGCGGGCGCGGGCCGCGCGGCGCCGCCGCGCAGGGTGACGATGCAGCGCAGCGCGATGGCGAGCCCTTGCAGGCCCATCAACAGCGCGAAAATGAGGATCGTGCCCTTGAGCAGGTAGACCGCCGGCAGTCCGCTCTCGTAGGCCGAGCGCTCGCTCATCTTCCAGGATGAGGAGAAGAATCCCCAGCCGGACACCGTCATCATCAGCAGGAACGGCAGCAGGAAAACGATAGTGCCGAACAGGTCGACCGCCGCTTTGCCGCGCGCGCTCATGCGGTTGTAAAATATGTCGACGCGCACGAAGCCGCCCTGAAGGAGCCCGTAGGACGAGCCGAACATGATCACCGCGCAATGGGTCCAGACGTAGGATTCCTGCAGCCAGACGAACCCGATGCCGAGCGCGTAGCGCAGATAGACGCAGGCGAAGCAGAGGAACACGGTCGCGAGGCCGAAATACGCAACCACCCGGCCGACGCCCGCCGTGAAGGCATCGAGCCGGGCGGCCGCATGTTCCAGCTTCGCGCTCTTTGCGGGACTGAAGTCCGCGGCCGCGCTCACGTCGGATATTTGAAGTTCAGCTTGCGGGCGTTGTAGAGGCGCGCGGTCGGCACCGTCGGTGAGAGCCATCTGGTCGGCCCGCGCCTTGAAATAGGAGTCCCAGATCTTCTTACCGAGCGGATCGAGCTTCTCGCGCTCCTCGACCAGAAGCTGGCCGGCGGAATTGCCGAGCGCGATCAGCAACTCGTCGGAGAGCGTCAGGAACTTGACGTCGTGCTGTTCCTTCAGCGCCCTCATTGCCTTGGCGTTGATCCAGTTGTAGTCGGCCAGCATGTCCTGATGCGCGGCCTGGCAGGCGACCTTGACGATCTCCTGCGTGCCCTTCGGCAGCGCGTCGTACTTGGCTTTGCTGATGATGACCTGCTGGACCGCGCCCGGCTTCTGGATGCCGGGCCAATAGACGAACTTGCAGACCTGGTGGAAACCGAGCGCCATATCGTTCGCCGGCCCGGTGAAGTCGGTGGCGTCGAGCGTCCCGGCCTGCAGCGCCGGGAAGAGATCGCCCGGCGGCATCAACGTCGGCACCGCGCCCAGGCGGCGGATCATTTCGGTGCCGATGCCAGGCATGCGCATCTTGAGGCCTTTGAAGTCGTCGGCGGTCTTGATCTCCTTCTTGAACCAGCCGAAAGGCGGCGTTCCGATATTGCCGATGGCAAAACTCTTGAGCCCGAAATTGGCCGAGAGCTCATCCCACAGCGCCTGACCGCCGCCGTGATCGAGCCAGGCGACGTGCTCCGAGTAGGACATGCCGAAGGGCGGCCCGAAGAAATAGGCAAAGGCGCGGTGCTTGCCGAGATGAAAGCCCGGCGTGTCGTGCCCCATCTCGGCGGTGCCGTTCTGCACCGCCTCGAACGTCTGCAGGCCGGGCACAAGTTCGCCGGCGGCAAACACTCGCACCGAAAGCTTGCCGTCCGACATCTGCGTGATGCGCTGCGCCAGGAGTTCGGCGCCGGTCCCGAGACCGGGCAGCCCCTTCGGCCAGGCGGTGACCATGCGCCATTCGGTACGGCCTTGCGCGATCGCGGGCTTCGACAATGCGGCGGCCGCGACTGCCCCCGTGCCGGCAACGCGCAGCAATTTGCGGCGATTCATCCGTGTTCTCCTCATCAGCCCGGCAGGGTTGATCGAAAAGGTCGCAGTCGGCTCAGGCCGCGGCGCTCTTGGCGAGCGGACGCATCGGCGGCTCGGTGTATTCAACACCGCCATCCTTGGTGGCGACCGCGAAGGTCACGAAATACTCGATCTCCGGATAGACCCCGTAGCGCGCGAGAATGCCGTCGAGCCACGCGCCCTGGTAGAACGCCTTGGCGTCGGCCAGCGTCTCCCACTGATAGACGCCGCCCGCGACGCCGCTCTCGCTCCAGATGAACTGCTTGCTGACGAACCCCTTCTCCTTCGCAAAGCCCGGCGCGATCTTGTGGAAATGGGCAAGGCATTCATTCTTGCCGATCGTGGGCGGGAGCTTGTAGCGGACGATCGCGGTGATCATGCGGGTCTCCTATCGGCGGCTGGATCGAAATGTGCAGAAAGCATGCCATTTCGCATCCGACATTGTCCATCGCCACGGGCGCGGAGATCATTCAATCTGACGCGGACAACGGAAAGTCAGCGATCAGCCGGGCGACGCACGATCCGCTGGCTCGGCCGCGCCGACGGCGCCGCGCAATTGCGACAGGCCGCTCTCGGCCGTGATGCGCGCGCTGTGCAGCACCGCCTCGAGCTTGGCGTCGTTGGCATTAAGCTGCGCGCGGTCGGCAGCTGCGTGCCAAAGGTGGACAACGCCGGTCGCGAAGCGGCCGTCCTTGCGTTTGACGCCGGCGTGCAGCAGACGCACGAGCAGGTCGGAATCTTCGCGGCCCCAGCCTTGGAAGCTCGCGTCAAAGCCATCGACCTGGTCAAGGTCGCGGCGCCAGACCGCGAGGTTGCACGAGCGCGCGCCTTCCCACTTGCCGGCTTCGAGCTTGCGCAAAGGGCCAAGCGGAAGGCGCAACAACGCCGCGAGCCGGTTGACGCCGCCGCCCGCGCGGCGCGCGATCCAGTCGGCAAGGCTCCAGGTCTCGGGCTGCAGGCGCTCGCGCAGGACGGCCGTGGTCAGCGCCTCCGACAACAGCACGCGGTTGCCGGTGACGAACCAGTGCGCTTCGGCGAGACGCCGGTGCATGGCGATGAAGTCGGGCCGCACGATGCAGTCGCCGTCGAGGAACACGCAATAATCACCGCGCGAAGCAAGAAGAGCGCGGTTGCGGATTTCGGCGGCGCGAAAGCCCCGGTGCTCCTGCCAGACGTGCGTGAGCGGGACGCCGAGCTTCGGTTTCCAGCGCTCGATGAGTGCGGCGGTGGCGGCCCCCGAGCCGTCGTCGGCGACGACGATCTCGAAACGCCGGTCGCTTTGATGCACAAGCGAGCGCAGTACCGCGTCGAGCGCGTCCTCGCGCTCGTAGGTGGTGACGATGACGGAGATCAGGTCTGGCACCGCGCTTCGGCCGCTCACTCTTCAATCTACTTGATCTGTGGCCGCTCCGATGGACCGGCCCTGCCAGCGCCGTTATGGTTCGTATTCAACGCAACCGTCAACCGGGCCATGCACAAGGTTACCGCCTACATCATCGCCTTCAACGAGGCCGAGAAGATCGCGGACGCGGTTTCGAGCGTCCTGTGGGCCGACGAGGTGATCGTCGCCGATTCCGGCTCGACCGACCGCACCGCCGAGATCGCGCAGGGGCTTGGCGCGCGCGTGGTGCAAATCCCGTTTCACGGCTTCGGCGATCTGCGCAACCGCACGCTCGTGGAATGCAGCCACGACTGGATCTTCAGCCTCGACTCCGACGAGCGCTGCACCCGCGAGGTGCGCGACGAGATTCTGGCGATCCTCGCAGGAGAGCCGCCGCACGACGCTTACCTCGTGCCGCGCCGCAACTACATGATGGGGCGCTGGATCAAGGGCTCCGGCTGGTATCCGAACTTCCGCCAGCCGCAGCTCTTCCGCAAGAGCGCGATGCGCTACGACAACGATCCGGTGCATGAGGGCTACGTGCTCATCGAGCGACAAGCCGCTCGGCCGCCTGCAGAACGCGATCTGGCAGTTTCCGTTCCGCAATCTCGCAGAGATCATCAGCAAGATGAACCGCTACTCGTCGCTCGGCGCGCAGAAGCTTGCGGGCAAGCGCGTCTCGATGGGCAGCGCGCTCGGGCACGGCATCTGGGCGTTCCTCAAGCATTACGTGATGAAGCGCGGCTACCGCGACGGCTGGGCCGGCTTCGTGATCGCGCTCGGCAATTTCGAGGGCACGTTCTATCGCTACGCCAAGCGTTACGAGGAGACGCAATCCTGGGCGCCGCCGCCGAGCGAGCCGCTGCGGCGGCCGTGAAAGGGCAAGTATCAAGGCACGCAATAAGCCGCCATTAACTCGTCCCCCTCTAAATTCCGTGCGGAAGCCCCAACGGCCGACGGAACAGCCGATGACCGCCCTCGATCCGACCGTGCCGGCTTCCCCTGGCACGTCCGCCGCATTGCGGTTTGCGCCGGCGCTCTTCGGGTGCACTCTCTTCGTCTCTGCGCTGCTCTTGTTCATGGTGCAGCCGATGTTCACGAAGATGGTCCTGCCACGGCTCGGCGGCGCACCTGCCGTGTGGTCGGTCGCGATGGTGTTCTTCCAGGCGGCGTTGCTCATCGGTTACGCCTACGCCCATCTGCTGGTGAGCCGGTTGTCGCTTCGGGGAAGCGCACTCGTGCATCTCGGCGTCCTTGCGCTCGCCGCGCTGACGTTGCCGATCGCGATTACGCAGGCACTCGGAAACCCTCCGACCCACTACATTGCGCTCTGGCTCATGGCGCTGCTTACGTTGTCGGTCGGATTGCCGTTCGCTGCCTTGTCGGCGAGCGCACCCCTGTTGCAAAGCTGGTTCGCCGCCAGCGGCCACCCGCAGGCCGGCAATCCCTACGTGCTCTACGCCGCATCCAACCTCGGGTCGTTCGCGGCACTGATCGCCTATCCGATCATCGTCGAGCCGGCATTGCCGCTCAGGGATCAGACGCATCTTTGGTCCGTGGGATTTGCGGGGCTGGCGCTCCTGATTGCCGCTGCCAGCCTGTTTGTGGCGCATCGACCGGGCATCGGCACGAAGGGGCATGCCGCCGCAACGGTAACGGCGAGCGACCGCCTGACGTGGATGGCGCTCGCCGCAGTTCCTGCCGGTCTGGTCATCGCGGTGACGTCCTACATCAGCACCGACGTCGCGGCGGCGCCGTTTCTCTGGATGGTACCGCTCGCGCTCTATCTCCTCACCTTCGTCGCTGTATTTCGCGACCGCGCATGGATTTCCCAGGGCACGGTCATCCGGCTCGTGCCAATTCTCGTGGCACCGCTTTCGATCGGACTGCTCAGCGGCGGCGACAAGCTGTTCTGGCTGGCGATGATCATCGTCAATCTGTCGGCATTCCTTTTGCTTGCGCTGCTCTGTCACGGCGAACTGTATCGCCGGCGGCCGGCCCCTGCCCGGCTGACCGAATTCTATCTCTGGGTTTCGGTTGGCGGCGTGCTCGGCGGCATTTTTGCCGCGCTCATTGCGCCCTACATTTTTAACCGGATCTACGAGTATCCGATCCTGCTGCTGGCCGGATTGCTGGTGATGCCGGGAATGTTCGCCGGCGGCCCGCGCCACTTGCTTAAAGAAGCCGGACCAATTCTCGGGATCGCCGCACTCGCCATCGCGCTACAAACGGCATTCGACATTCGCTTGTCCGCCGCAGCCGAACTGCCGTTCCAGGTTTTGCTTGTGGGGCTCGCCGCCATAATGCTGTTCCAGCGCAATCGCCCGGCGCGGTTTTTCGCGCTCGCCACGCTTGCCTTCGTGATCACCGCTCTGTGGCAGCCCGGCTTCAACCGCATTACGTCGATGCGCAGCTTCTTCGGCGTTCATCAGATCGTCGAAACCAGCGACAACCGCTATCGGTTGCTCCACCACGGCACGACACTGCACGGCGCTGAGCGCATCGACCCCGCCAGCACGACCGACACGCCGGAACCGCTGACATATTATTACTTCGGCGGGCCGATGTCGGAAGCTATCCAGGCCGTCCGCGGCGCGCAGGGTGAACTCGGCCGTGTCGCCGTGGTGGGGCTCGGCACCGGCAGCCTCGCCTGCCATCGACGCGGCACGGAGGCGTGGACCTTCTTCGAAATCGATCCGGACGTCGTCCGGATCGCGCGCGACTCGCGATACTTCAATTTCTTGTCGGCCTGCGGTCCAACGCAACCCATCGTGCTGGGAGATGCCCGGCTGACACTTGCGGCATCGCCGGAGCGCTATGACCTCATCGTGCTTGACGCCTTTTCCTCCGACGTCATCCCGATCCACCTGCTGACGCGCGAAGCCTTGGCCGGCTACCTCGCGCACCTCACCCCCGGTGGCGCACTGGTCCTGCATATTTCCAACCGCCACATGGAACTCGCGCGGGTGGTAGCGGCGGTCGGTGCAGCCGAAGGCCTTATCACCTTCGTCAAGGAAGACCACCGGGCCGACTCCGAGCCGAATGATTTCAAGATGAACGCGCTGGTCGCCGCGCTCGCACGCAATCGCGGCGATCTGGGTGACCTGCCCTCGCGGCCGGGCTGGCACGAACTCCGGCCCGATCGGCAGGTCTCAGCCTGGACGGACGACTATTCGAACATCTTCGCGGCGATCCTGCGCAAGAAGTTCGGCTGGTGACAACGGCTATTGACCTGATCGCCGGCGGTCGCGCAGGCGGTCTTTTATCGGCTGGCGCAGCCGGCGCGAGGCGTTGCGCAGCACGCGGAACGGCAGCGCGAGGTAATATTTGCGCACGATCTCCCAGCGCTGATGCAGGGTGGCCGCGACGGCTGCGTCGCGCGGCACGTACCAGCCGTTGTTCTCGACGCGGCGGACGAGGCGATAGCCTTGCGCGGTGAGGAACCGGTGCTTGGTCAGGTCGCCGACGTGATCCTCGAGCAGGATCAGCCGCGGCTTCCAGCGGGAGAGTGTGAAGCCATCGAGCACCTGCAGTTCGTGGCCTTCGACATCGAGCGATACGAGATCGATCGGCACCGGCGCCTGCGCCTCGGCGAGGACATCGTCGAGCGTGCGGATCGGCACCTCGATGACGCGCTCAAGCTCGGCGCCCGGCGCCATGCGGTCGCGCTCCAGCGACGACAGCGCGCCGGCGACATGCAGCTTCATCCGCTGGCCGGCGTTGGCACGCGACGAGCAGGCCACCGCGAACACCTTTGCCGTGCGTTGCCGCCGGAGATTGTCGGCGAGGTCGGGCTGCGGCTCGACGAGCACGCCGGTCCAGCCGAGCTGCTCCAGATGCCAGGTCTGCGACGCGTAGCGCGGGTCGTTGGCGCCGACCTCGACGAAGAAACCCGACGACGCGCCGGCGAAGAACTCGCGCACCAGCCGCTGCTCGCGGTCGTCGAAGCTACGCGTGGTGCCCGCTTTATCGAGATCGAGCGTCGGCACGTGGCTTAAGTCGGCTGCGGCATGCGGGACTTCTGCACGAGGCGGGTCGTGCTGTAGCCCGGCACAATATCGACGAGCAGGACTTCGCCGCCGTCGCGTTCCACCACCTCGTGGCCGACCACCTGCTCGCGCGTGTAGTCGCCGCCCTTGACCAGCACCTTCGGGCGCACCCGGCCGATGAGTTCCAGCGGGGTGTCCTCCTCGAACACCACGACGAGGTCGACGGCAGCGAGCGCGGCCAGCACTTCGGCGCGGGCATGCACGTCCTGCATCGGGCGCTCTTTGCCCTTGAGTCGGCGCACGGAGGCATCGCTGTTCAGGCCCACGATCAGCCGGTCGCAGGCGGCGGCGGCGCCGGTCAGGAGCTTGATGTGGCCGGGATGCAGAAGATCGAAGCAGCCGTTGGTGAAGCCGATGCGCAGCCCCTGGCGGTGCCATTCGGCGAGATGCTGGTCGAGCACCGACCAGTCGAACACGATCTTGTCTTCGTGCGCGTGCGAGCCCGCGGGCTGCATGCGCGCACGCAGCTCGACGGGCGACACCGTCGCAGTGCCGCGCTTGCCGACCACCACCGCGGCACCGGCATTGGCGACGTGCATGGCGTCGGCAAGCTGCATGCCCGCGGCCACCATCGCGGCCAGCACCGCGACCACTGTGTCGCCGGCGCCCGACACGTCGCGCACCTTGACCGAATGAGCTGGGACGGAGACCAACTCGGCGCCCGCATTGGCCGCGCCGTTCTGCACCAGCGTCATGCCCTGCTCGCCGCGCGTCACCAGCACGGCCTGGCTCGGCACGATGCGATTGAGCTCGGCGACGGCCGCCGCGATGTCGGCCGCGCTCGCCACCGGACGGCGAGAAACTTCGGCAAGCTCGTGGCTGTTGGGCGTGATCAGCGTCGCGCCGGCGTAGTTGGTGAAATCCTTGCCCTTGGGGTCGACGATCACCGGCTTGCCGGCCGCATTCGCCGCGTCGATCAAGGTGCGCACCACGCGAGCGGTGAGCACGCCCTTGGCGTAGTCGGAGAGGACGACCGCCGAGACACGCGGCAGCGCATTGAGCGCCGCGTCGATCACCGCCTGCTCGATGTCGGCGGCGACGGGCTTGGCCTGCTCCCAGTCGGCGCGCAGGAGATGCGTCGAATGATGCTCGGAGACAAAGCGCACCTTGCGCGTCGTGGGCCGCGCGCGGTCGATGACCAGATGCGATTCGATCAGCGGCTCGGCGGCGAGTGCCGACTTGAGCGTGCGGCCGGCGCTCGTCGTCCCCCGACACGCTGACGAACACACAGCGTGCGCCGAGCGCGGCGATGTTGCGCGCCACGTTGCCGGCGCCCCCCACGACCAGTTCGCTCTTGCTGACGGCGAGCACCTGCACCGGCGCCTCGGGCGAAATGCGCGAGACGTCGCCGTAGACGAAATCGTCGAGCATGGCGTCGCCGACGCACAGCACGGTCTGCCGGCGCACAAGCTTCAGCGTCTCGTCGAGGATGAACATGAACTCTCGCGTTCGCCTTTGATCTCTCGCGCCCTGCCCGTTCAGCGATAGCGGTCAGGCCGGTCGAGGTAGCCGGTGACGTAGCTCTTCACCGCCGCCTCGAGCGGCGTGAAGCCAGCGTTGTAGCCCGCCGCGCGGAGATTTTCGACCTTGGCCTGCGTGAAATATTGGTACTGGTCGCGGATCGCGGCCGGCATGTCGACATATTCGATGTCGGGCTCGCGGCCGAGCGCCCGGAACAGCGCCGTGATCAGGTCGCGGAAGCTCCTCGCCTGCGCCGGTGCCGACGTTGAAGATGCCCGAGACGGCGGGCGTGTCGAGCAGCCAGCGCACCACCGCGACCGTATCGTCGACGTAGATGAAATCACGCTTCTGCTCGCCGTCGCCGATGCCGTCGCGGTGCGATTTGAACAGCCGCACCCGCTTGCCGGCCTTCGCCTCGTCGAACCGCTTGGCGACGAGGCTCATCATCTCGCCCTTATGGTATTCGTTCGGGCCGAACACGTTGAAGAATTTCAGGCCGGCCCATTGCGGCGGCAGTTTCGCGCCGCTGCGCACGCGATCGGTGAGCGCGCGGTCGAACAGATGCTTGCTGAAGCCGTAGAGGTTCATCGGCCTGAGGCGCTGCAAGGCGGCCTGCGACCAGTCGTCGTCGAAGCCGCCGTCACCGTCGCCATAGGTCGCGGCCGAAGAGGCATAGATGAAGGGCGTGCGGGAGGCCGTGCACCAGTCGAGCAGCCTGAGCGACAGACGGAAATTGGTTGTCGATCACGAGGTCGCCGTCGCTCGCGGTGGTGTCGGAGATCGCGCCCATGTGGACGACCGCGTCGAGCTTGCGCCCGTCGAGCCAGGCAAACAGCTCGGCCGGCGGCACCACGTCGGCAAGCCGGCGCTTGGCGAGGTTGCGCCACTTGCCGTCGCTGCCCAGGACGTCGTTGACGACGATATCGGAGCGGCCCGCCTCGTTCAGGCTGGCTACGATGTTCGACCCGATGAACCCGGCCCCGCCGGTGACCAACAGCATCCCACTCCGCCGCGCCGGATGTTCCGGCTCTTCCTTTGCCCGAGCGCGTATTTTGGCGCAACTTGAGCCCGTGGGCGCGGTAAACAAGGTCGCGGCTGAAATCGACTTCCGGCGGCGCCCTGGACAGCCTCGAATGGGCAGGCTAACGGCTTTGCGTCGACGCGCCCCTTGAAGCAATGAATCTATATTCTCAATATATGAACATATATTCGTTTTATCAGCCGAAAGCTGACTGAAGACGCCCCGGTGGCCTGAATGCCGAATGCGCCAATTTTGCTCGTGCCCTACATGTGGATCGGCGATTTCGTCCGCTGCCACAGCGTCATCCGGCTGCTGAAGGAGCGAAATCCCGCGGCGCCGGTGGACGTGCTGACGACCGCGATGGTGGCGCCGCTGCTCGATTACATGCCGGGCGTGCGCAAAGGGATCGTGGCCGATCTGCCCCGGCGGCGGCTAGCGCTCGGCCGGCACCGGTCGCTGGCCACGCGGCTGCGCGCAGAAGGCTACGGCCAGGCGCTCGTCATGCCGCGCACCTGGAAGGCCGCGCTGGCGCCCTGTCTCGCGGGAATTCCCGTGCGCACCGGCTTCGTCGGCGAGGCCCGTTTCGGCCTGATCAATGATCTGCGCTGGGGCGAGCGCGCGCTGCCGCGGATGATCGATCAGTGCGCCTCGCTCGCCTTGCCGAAGGGCGCAGCCCTTCCGCCTGACTGGCCACTGCCCGAGCTCAAGGTTCCGGCTTCCGACGTTTCCGCTTGGCGGCAACGGCTCGGTCTCGGCTCCAACGGCCGCCCGGCGGTGGCGCTCGCCCCTGGCGCGGTCGGGCCTTCCAAGCGCTGGCCGTCGGGCTATTACGCGGAGCTTGCGCGGCAACTCGCGGCTGCCGGCAACACGGTCTGGGTGATCGGTGGCCCAGGCGAGAAGGAGATCGCCGCCGAGATCGTGGCGGCCGGCCCCGAGCACATCCGCGACCTGACCGGCTCCGACCTGCGCAACGCCATCCTGGCGCTCGCCGCCGCGCAAGCCGCGGTCTCGAACGACTCCGGTCTGCTCCACGTCGCGGCGGCGATCGGCACGCCGGCGGTCGGCATCTTCGGGCCGACCAGCCCGTGGCACTGGGCGCCGCTCAACCCGATCGCGGCGGTCATCGAGACCACCACCGCGCTCGAATGCCGGCCATGCCACAAGCCGGTTTGCCGCCTCGGGCATCATCGCTGCATGCGCGACATCGCGGTCGAGCAGGTCGCGGCCGCGACCCGCAACGCGCTCACTGCGACCGCTTCATAGAATTCGTTTCAGCGCGTCGATCGACGTCTTCAACTGAAGGCACCTCGCCCTTGCCGCCCACCACCGCCATCGGCCCCTGCCCCACCGGGCCGGTGAGACCGGGTTCACTGCCGGCGAAGATCGCGACCAGCGGTACATGCAACGCGGCGGCAAGATGGAGCAGCCCTGTGTCCACGCCAATGACGAACGCTGCGCCGGCGATCAGCGACGCCACGCGGTCGAGCGGCTGGCGCTCCGGCACGTGCGCATGATCGAGCGCCGCGGCGATGTGCGTGGCGCGTTCGCGCTCGCGCTCGTTGCCCCACGGCAGCAGTAGCGTGCCCGCGCGCCCGCCCAAGGCACGTCCGAGCGCGATCCAACGCTCCTGCGGCCATTCCTTCTCGGGCCGGGCGGTGGCGTGCAGAAAAATTCCATAGGACTGCGTTGTGGCTTCCGCGAGCTTTGAGCGATCGAGCCCGAAATCGACGGCGCCGTCCGGCTCATAGCCGAGCGCGAGGCCGGTCAGCACGCGGTTGCGGGCGACGGCATGCAGGTCGCGCGCAACGCGATGGCGCACGTCGTAGAGTAACGCCGCGGCACGCTCGCGAATGCTCTCGGCGTCATAGCCATGTCGGCGTCCGTGCGCGACCTTCGCCATCAGGGCGGTGCGGAACAGCCCCTGGGTATCGACGATCCGGTCATAGGCATGCGCGCGGATCGCGCGCGCGCTGTCTGCCATGTCACGAAAGGTCGCGGGCTCGTAGAACGCATGGCGCCAGCGCCGCGTCGCAACCGGAATGATCTCGGCGACCGCGGGATGAAGCCGCACCAGCGGCGCGAACGCCTCCTCCACCAGCCAGGAAAACCGCGCCTCCGGCAGATGGCGCCGCGCCTCGGTCAGCGCCGGCATCTGATGGATCACGTCCCCGAGCGAGGACGTCTTGATGAAGAGGATGTCCGGCATGCGATGCGTCAAGCCGCGCGGGGCACAGCCCAAGGGCGCGCGGCGTCGGTCGAGGTCGAAGGAGCGTTCAAGCGAGGCGCGCCGCGACGGGATGGAACTTGCGGACCGCCAGCACGGTGAGCACAACGAAAATAACCAAGGTCACGCCTTGCGAAATCCCGAACGGCGGCTCCGACAAGGTGGGCGCCATCGCGTGCAGCGCCGGTATCTTCTTGAACGCCTGTGCGATGCCCACGAAGACGAGGAAATAAGCTCCGATGATCGCCGTCACGGCATAGACCCAGCGCCAGGTGCCGGCGAGGTGGAAAGCGTAGCGCGCCAGGATCGCGATGCCGAGTGCCACGAGCGAAATGACGCCGATCCAATGGGAAGCCTCGAATTTCTCGAACGGAAAGCCGAACCCGGTCGCGCTGGTCGCCACCGCGGTCACAAGGAATACCGCGGTCCACGCCGGCAGCGCGCTCGAGCCGATCATTCCGAACACCACGATCAGGCCCGAAACCAGCGCCACGAGGCTCAGCACCGTGTGCACGAATGTAAATGTCGACATCCCGAAGATCATGCTGAAGTCCTCAACGCGCGCGGCGAACTCGGTCTACTCCCTCTCCCTTTGGGAGAGGGAGCGCACCGAGATGGTCGCAAGGTCAATCGCAATCACGTCACGCAAGCAACCAAATTAATTATCATCCTCCACACGCGTCATGGAAGATATTTGCGGATCTTCGCCAGCAGTTGGCGCGGGCTATAGGGCTTGGGCACGAAGTCGTCGCAACCCGCCGCGCGTGCCTTGGCTTCATCGCCGCTCAGCGCATAGGAGGTGACCGCGATGATCGGGATCGACGCGGAGGCTGGGTCCGCCTTGATGCGCCGCGTCGCCTCATAGCCGTCCATGACCGGAAGCTGGATATCCATCAGGATGAGATCGGGGCGCCCCCGTGTCATCGGCCGCGAGCGCCTCCTCGCCGTTGCTGGCCTCGACCAGGTCGTAATCGGCGCTGGTCAGCAGGTCGCGCAGGATGCGGCGATTGTCCTCTTGATCTTCGACCACCAGAATGAGCTTGCCCATAAGTCTTCCGCCCTAATCTAAACGGTGACCGGGAGCGTGAAGGAGAATGTCGAGCCCTGCCCCACGCGCGACTCGACCCAGATCTTCCCGCCGTGCAGTTCGATGATGCGCTTGGAGATGGCGAGCCCCAGGCCGGTGCCACCCTTTTTCTTCGTGATGGAATTGTCGGCCTGCTGGAATTCCTGGAACAGCTTGGCCTGATCGCTCTCGCCGATGCCCGGCCCGGTGTCGCGCACCGAGAGATTGAACGAGCCGTTGGTGGCGCTCGCCTTGACCACGACCTCGCCCTCGTCGGTGAACTTGATGGCGTTGCCCACGAGGTTGAGCAGCACCTGCGTCAGGCGCCGCTCGTCGCCGCGGCCCTGCGGCAATTGGGACGGCAGCTCGATCCTGAGCGCGATCTTCTTCTCCGAGGCGAGCGGCTCGATCGCGCTGTAGACGCCGTGCACCACCTCCTTGAGCGAATAGTTCGACAGCGCAAGCGTAAGCTGCCCGGCTTCGATCTTGGAGAGGTCGAGCACGTCGTTGATCAGCCCGAGAAGATGCCGGCCGTTCTTCTGCACGCGCTCGAGCACGTCGCGCATCTTGCCGGAAGTATCGCCGTAGATGTTGTCGAGGATCAGTTCGGTATAGCCAAGGATGGCATTGAGCGGCGTGCGCAGCTCGTGACTCATGTTGGCGAGGAACTGCGACTTGTGCTGGCTCGCCTCGGCAAGCTGGCGGCTCTTGTCCTGAATTTCATCGAACAGCCGCACGTTCTCGATCGCGATCACGGCCTGGTCGGCGAAGGTGGTGACCAGCTCGATCTGCTTGTCGGTAAACGGCCGCACCTTATTGCGGCCCAAAACGATGACGCCGATAGGGCTCCCTTCTCGCAGGAGCGGCACCCCAAGTAAGGTGTGAAAGCCGGCCTGCTTTGTTGACGCCCGCCATCGTGTATTCCGGATCGGCCTGAACGTCAGGAATATGAACAGGTTTGCCTTCAAGCAACGCGCGCCCAGCGACCGTGCCTCGGCCCGGCTCGATCGGCAGATTCGTTCATGTACTCATTGTAATCTCCTCGGTACGCCACGACTCGCGACGATGAAGAAACGCCGAGCCTTTTGGACGACGGATCGCCGCCATGTCGGCTTCGCAGAGCCGCGCGGCCGACTCGACGAGCGTTTGCAGCACGCGTCTGCAGATCGAACGTCGAGCGGCTGATGACCTTGAGCACGTCGGCGGTCGCGGTCTGCTGCTGCAGCGATTCCGCGAGGTCTTCGCGTGCGCGCCTGCACCTCGTCGAACAGCCGCACGTTCTCGATCGCGATGGCCGCCTGGTCGGCAAACGTCGCCAGCAATTCGATCTGCTTCTCGCTGAAGGGGCGCACCTCCGAGCGTGTCAGCGCGAGCACGCCGATCGGCACGCCCTCGCGCAGCATCGGAACGCCGATGATCGTGCGGAAATCGCCCAGCCGCGGGGCTTCTTCCCAGCCGTATTCCGGGTCGGCTTTGACGTCCTCGATTTGCACGATCTTGCGCTCGAGCAGCGCGCGGCCGGTGGCGGTGCGGCGCTCCGGGATGACCGGGACATCTTTCACGTACTGCATGAATTCCGCCGAGAAGCCGTAGGATTCGGCGCGATAGAAGACGCCGTCCTTCTGCCGCGTGATCGTCGCCTTGTCGGCGTCGCAGAGCCGCGCCGCCAATTCGACCAGCGTTTGCAGGACGGCCTGCAGATCGAAGGTCGAGCGGCTGATGACCTTGAGCACGTCGGCGGTGGCGGTCTGCTGCTGAAGCAATTCGGAGAGGTCGTCGGTGCGTTTCTGGACCTCGTCAAAGAGCCGAACGTTCTCGATCGCGATCACTGCTTGGTCGGCGAAGGTGGTTGCTAGTTCGATCTGCTTATCGGTAAACGGTCGGACGGTCTCGCACTGCAAGATGATTACGCCGACAGCAGCGCCCTCGCGCATGAGCGGGACGCCAAGCAATGTGCAAACTTTGAAATTATCTTTGTCAGCCAATGTATATTCTTGGTCTTTGGTAACATCCGGAATGTGAACCACTTTTCC
This sequence comes from uncultured Alphaproteobacteria bacterium, assembly GCA_963763365.1. Lineage (GTDB taxonomy): Bacteria > Pseudomonadota > Alphaproteobacteria > Rhizobiales > Xanthobacteraceae > VAZQ01. Next base: position 392,011 of record CAVXOE010000017.1, read on the forward strand.
TTCAAGGATAACTCGCCCAGACACCGATCCCCGAGTGGCTGGGATCGGATGTGTTCGCATGTATTCGCTGTGTTCGGGCGTATAGCCGTATGAGGCAAGATGCTCGAAGGTATCACCCATTGGACGGGAGATGGCCGCCTTGTCTGCCCCGCATAGACGCGTCGCTGACTCCACGAGCGTGCTCAGTACCGCCTGCAGATCGAAGGTCGAGCGGCTGATGACCTTGAGCACGTCGGCGGTGGCGGTCTGCTGCTGGAGGGATTCGGTGAGGTCGTCCGTTCGCTCGCGCAGTTCGTTGAGCAGGCGCGTATTCTCGATCGCGATGACGGCCTGTGCGGCGAAGTTCGTCACCAATTCGATCTGTTTGTCGGTAAAAGGGCGAACCTCCTGGCGGTAAATGCCGATCGCGCCGATCAGCTTTCCCTCCTTCAGCATCGGCACGTTGAGCAGACTTCGCGCTCCGCCAAGCTTGGCGGTCGCTATACGCAGGGGTTCGCGGTCGACGTAGGACTGCTCGGCCTGGATATCCACGATGTGGATCGTCTGCCCCGTGCTGGCGACGCGACCCAGGCCGGTCGTCGGACCGGGCCGGATCGGCCCGCGATTGAGGTATTCCGCATACGTCGGCGATACGCCGAGCGTTGCAACGGCGGTGTAGGCGCCATTCTCGTATCGGAACAGAATCCCGATCTTGGCTTCGCAGATACGCGTGGCGTTCGCCAGCATAGCCTGGAACACCGGCTCCAGCTCGCCCGGCGAGCTTGAGATGACTTGCAGCACCTGCGAGGTCGCGGTCTGTTGCTCCAGCGCCTCGGTGAGGTCGTCGGTGCGCTGGCGCAATTCACTGAGCAGCCGCGTGTTCTCGATCGCGATGACGGCCTGCGCGGCGAAATTCGTCAGCAACTCGATTTGCTTGTCGGTGAACGGCCGCACCTCCTGGCGATAAATGACGATAACGCCGATCAGCACATCATCCTTGAGCATTGGCACGCCGACGAGCGATCGCGCGCCGCCGAGTTCGGCTGTCAGGCCCGGGGCCGTTTCGGCGGCACGGTCGACGGTATGGCTCACCTGCTTGGTACGAAGAACCCGGCCGAGTTGGCTGTCCGGATGCGGCCGATAGGACCCGCGTCGCCTCTGTGCCTCGACCAATTCAGGCGGCGTACCGAAATGCGCCGCCAGATGGAGAGTATCGCCGTCGACACGAAACAACGTGCCGAACTTGGCCTCGCAGATGCGGGTCGCGTTCTCCAGCATGACCTGGAATACGGGCTCCAACTCCCCAGGCGAGTTGGCGATGATCTGAAGAATCCGCGCGGTCGCGATCTGCTGCTCTCGCGCTTCATTCAATTCGCGCTGGAGACGGGCAACCGAGTTCGATTTCGCGGGCGAGGCCTTCTTCTTGGCCGGCGCGCGCGTGGCCCGACGCGGCGCGGCGCGGCGTCCACGTGATGCGGTCGCGGCGCGTTTTGCCTTGCGGCGCTTGCTCATGCGCAGATGGCCTGGCGCGAGCGCATCGGGATCAATCCGGGCTTGCCAATGGTTAAAGTTCCGCGGCGAATACTATCAGAGTTCCCGGCGGGATGAACACGGCCCGGGCCGAACACCGGGACCGCTTATCCTTCATTCGGGCCGGGCATCGCTCCGTCTCGTGGAGAAGCACCGGCACTCCCAGCACTAACTGGATTTTCATCAGATTTAAGCTACCAAGCGTACCCGAACTGGATGGACGCCTCGCATGACGGTCCTGGTCACCGGCGGCGCCGGTTATATCGGCAGCCACATGGTCTACACGCTGGTCGATGCCGGCGAGCGCGTGGTCGTGCTCGACAACCTGACGACCGGCTTCGACTGGGCGGTGGCCCCGGGGGCGAAGCTGGTCACCGGCGATATCGGAGATCAGGCGCTGGTCGCGCGGATCATCAAGGAGCATGGCGTCGACGCCATCATCCATTTCGCCGGCTCGATCGTGGTGCCGGAATCGGTCGCCGATCCGCTCGGCTACTATCGCAACAACACGGTGAACTCGCGCGCGCTGATCGAGTGCGCCGTGCAGGGTGGCGTGAAGAATTTCATCTTTTCCTCGACCGCCGCGGTCTACGGCAATCCGGCGCGCGTGCCGGTCGCCGAGGACGATCCCACCATTCCGATGTCGCCCTATGGCTCGTCGAAGCTGATGACCGAGGTCATGCTGCGCGATGCCGGCATGGCCTACGGTTTGCAGTACGTGGCCTTGCGCTATTTCAATGTCGCGGGCGCCGACCCGCAGGGCCGCACCGGCCAGTCGACCAAAGGCGCGACCCACCTCATCAAGGTCGCGGTCGAAACCGCGCTCGGCGAGCGCGAGAAGATCGACGTGTTCGGCACCGACTACGAGACACCGGACGGCACCTGCATCCGCGACTACATCCACGTCTCCGATCTCGCCCGCGCGCATCTCGAAGCGCTCTCGTATCTGCGCGGCGGCGGTGCTTCGGTGACGCTCAATTGCGGATACGGACGCGGCTTCTCGGTGCTGGAGGTGATCGATACGGTCAAGCGCGTGTCCGGCGTCGATTTCAAGGTGGTGCTCGCCGGCCGGCGTCCGGGCGACCCGGCACGGATCGTCGCCGCGACCGACCGCATCCGCGGCACGCTCAAATGGCGCCCGCAGTTCGACGATCTCGCCACCATCGTCACGCACGCACTCGCATGGGAACGCAAGCTCGCCGCGCGGCAGCGCTGAAACGGCCGAAATCGGCGAATTCCACTTGAATTGCCGCGCCGGGTGGGCAAGAACCACAGCGCCGCAGGGGCGCGGCGCCCTTGGCAGAAATTGCCCGCCGAGACTGGAGCGCGAGTGCTCAAATCGTACGTTCAGTCGCTGTTCGCCGACCCCGACGGCACGCCCGCGCTGGTGCGGCGTCTCATGGTGGAGCAGGCGTCGCGGCAGTGGAAGCGCTACGTCGCGGCACTCGGGCTGATGGCGATCGCCGCCGGCAGTACCGCACTCGGCGCCTACCTGGTCGGCGACGTGATCAACCAGGCCTACGTCCACAAGAACTTCTACGGCATTTTGACCATCGGGCTGCTCACCGCCTTCATCTTCATGGTGAAGGCGAGCGCCACCTACCTGCAGGCGGTGAAGCTCTCGAAGATCGGCAACGCCATCATCGCCGACAATCAGCGGGCGATGTTCGACGTCCTCGTCCATCAGAATCTCGAATTCTTCGCCGGCCGGCATTCGACCGACATCCTGGCGCGGCTGACCGCCGGCGCCGCCGCCGCCAGCACCGCCATCAACCTGATCGTCGGCGCCATCGGCCGCGATTTTCTGGTGCTGGTTGCGCTGCTGATCGTGATGATCGTGCAGGACCCGGTGATGTCGTTCTTCAGCTTCATCGTCGTGCCGCCCGCGCTTTATCTTCTGCGCAAGATGATCCGCCGCATCTCCAATATCGCCAAGCGGCAGTTCACCGGCGGCGCCCGTATCCTCGAGACGATGCAGGAGACCGTGCAGGGCATCCGCATCGTCAAGGCCTACACGATGGAAGACGCGATGCGCGCGCGGCTCGCCGTCGACGTCGCCGACCTCGAGCAGGAATCGAACCGCTGGGCGCGCACCGCACATCGCGCCGGTCCGCTGATGGAGGCGATGGGCGGCTTCGCCATCGCGTTCGCGATGATCTACGGCGGCTTCCGCGTGCTGGAAACCGGCGCGACGCCCGGACAGTTCTTCTCGTTCCTCGCCGCCTTCATGCTGGCCTACGAGCCGGCGAAGCGCCTCGCGCGCCTCAACATCGACCTCAACACCGCGCTCGTGGGCGTGCGCATCCTGTTCGGCATCCTCGATGCGCCGCCGACCGAGCGCGCCGAGGACGGCCGGCCGCCGCTGAAGCTCGCGAACGCGCAGGTGGAATTCGTCAAGGTGCAGTTTTCCTACCGGCCGGGCGAGACCGTCATTCACGACCTGAGCTTCGTGGCCGAGCCCGGCAAGATGACTGCGCTGGTCGGCCCCTCGGGCGGCGGCAAGTCGACGATCCTCAACCTGATCCTGCGCTTCTACGAGGTCGACGACGGCGCCATCGTCATCGACGGGCAGAATATCGCGACGGTGTCGATGCATTCGTTGCGCGATCAGGTCGCCTATGTCGGGCAGGACGTGTTCCTCTTTCACGCCTCGGTGCGCGAGAACATCGCGATCGGACAGGCCGGCGGCGAGCGAAGCGGAGATCGTCGCCGCCGCGAAAGCCGCGAACGCACATGACTTCATCATGAGCTTCGCGGACGGCTACGATAACCCCGTCGGCGAGCACGGGATGAAGCTGTCGGGCGGCGAGCGCCAGCGCATCGCGATTGCACGCGCGCTCCTCAAGGACGCACCGATCATCCTGCTCGACGAGGCCACCGCTTCGCTCGACTCCGAGTCCGAGCGCGAGGTGCAGCGCGCGATCGAGCATCTCTGCCAGGGCCGCACCACGATCGCGATCGCGCACCGCCTGCACACCATCACGCACGCCGACCGGATCGTCGTCATCGAGGACGGCACCATTGCTGAATCCGGGCGGCACGACGAACTGCTGCGCAAGAGCGGGCGCTACGCGTCCTTCTACCGGCTCCAGCTCAAGGGCCAGGAGCACGGCGAGGGACCGCGTGAACTGATCGCCGCCTCCCGCGGCTAACCCATCAAGGTGAACAGGAAGATCGACACATGAGTGCTGATACCAAGAGCTATGTCATCACGCCGGCGCCGCAGGCGTCTATTCCGGTGGCCGGCACCGGAAAGTCGTTTCCGGTGCGGCGGATCTGGTGCGTGGGACGTAACTACGAGGAGCACATCAAGGAGATGGGTCACGACGTGCGCGACCCGCCGTTCTTCTTCTCGAAGCCCGCGGACGCCATCGTGCCGGACGGCGGGACGTCGCCCTACCCGTCGCTGACCAAGGACATGCACCACGAGGTCGAGCTGGTGGTGGCGCTCAAGAGCGGCGGGCGCAACATCAAGCTCGAAAACGCGCTCGACTGCATCTACGGCTACGGCGTCGGCATCGATCTCACGCGGCGCGACCTGCAGATCGCCTCGCGCGACATGAAACGTCCGTGGGAAGTCGGCAAGGCGTTCGACCATTCGGCGCCCTGCGGTCCGCTGGTCCCGGCCGAGAAGATCGGCCATCCGAAGAAGGGCCGCATCGCGCTCAAGTGCAACGGCAAGGTGCGCCAGGACGGCGACCTCGCGCAGATGATCTGGAACGTGCCGGAGGTGATCGTGAAGCTCTCCGAGATGGTCGAGCTGGCGCCCGGCGACATCATCATGACCGGCACGCCGTCGGGCGTGGCCGCCTGCGTCGCCGGCGACAAGCTCGAATGCGAGATCGAGGGCGTCGGCACGTTGACGGTGACGATCGGACCGCCGTTGAAGTGAGTTGGTCGTGACCGCTTTCGCTTCGCCGGTCCCTCAAGAATCAAAACGCGGCCGAAAGGCCGCGTTTCTCTTTGCCAAGGTGGCGAGCGGCTGGCCTACGACAGTCCCTCGGCCTTCAACGCCTCCTGCACCTTCGGCCGTGCGTTCATGCGCGCCATGAACGCCTGCACGTTGGGGAACGGCGACAGGTCGAACTCGATGCGCGGCGCCCAGCGCGTCACAGTGTAGAGGTAGGCGTCGGCGACGGAGAACTTGTCGCCCATCAGGTACTGCTTGCCCTCGAGCGCCTTGTCGATGTTCTTGTACTTGTTGGCGAGCACCTCCTTGGAGAGCTTCTTGAATTCATCGGGCGTGGTCGGGCGGAAGCATGGGCCATAGGTCTTGTGCAGCTCGGTGCCGATATGGGTGAGCCAGCCCTGCAGGTGATAGCGGCCAATGTCGCCGGCCGGCGGGATAAGCCCGGCTGCGGGATTCTTGTCGGCGATGTACTGCACGATCGCCGGCCCTTCGCTGATCTTCTGGCCGTCGTCGAGTTCGAGCAGCGGGACCTGGCCCTTCGGATTGACCTTCCAATAATCGTCGCCCTTCTTGGTCTTCTTCTCGCGCAAATCGACCTGTTCCAGATCGAACTTGGCGCCGGACTCCCGCAGGACGATATGCGGGGAAAGCGAGCAGGCGCCGGGCGCAAAATACAGCTTCATCACAAACCTCCTTGATCGGCCGGGAATTTCGACCGGGCCGGGACCATGCATTTTCGGCCAAAAGGGCGCAAGACGGTTGGGCGCAAGGCGGTTGAGCGCAAGACGCTGCCCGGCGGTTGAAGGCCTGCCCGAAGGCACGATGGAACCACCCGCCACGACGGCCGTTAGAGCTTCGGCGCGGTTTGCGAACGAATTCGTTAACCCTTCGGTAACCACTCGCGCCCCACTCTGAGATCGCCGGGACCAGCGCTTCTCGCGAGGACTAAATTCATGGGCTCTGCCAGCAGTCACGAGGCCGTCCAGACGCCGGCCTTGCAGGCCGCGCGTCCAAAGGACGCCTCGCTGCCCTATCTGCCATCGCCGCCGATCACCCCGGAAAGCTTCACCGCCAGGCATGACCTGACGGCCGCGATGGTGCAGCGGATGCTGCAGCTTCATCCGCTTTCGGACGCCGAGGCGCTGCGCGCCTTGCGCGCGGCCTTCCCGGACAGCCCGCTCACGCTGCGAGTCGCGGCGCTCGACATGATTATGCGCCGCCGCGCCGGCTAAATTCGCAGGCTGCGCACATCGCGAGAGCCGCCCGATACCGCGCCGCCCGCGAAAATAAAGTCACCGCCGCCGGCATGACGCTCCGCGATCCGTTCCAGCAGCGTGCGAACGGCGTTCCGGAAGAACTGGCACCAACTGCGATTTTCCCCATTTGACTCACCGCGATGTGCGCGCGTGCGCGAGTTCCACTTGTGCGGTTTTTGCAACGCCGCGGCATTCTTTCGAATTCGTCATACTGGAGCGCTGTTTTTCAGTTGGGGTAGTGCTCGTCTACAACAGGATGGGGGCGTCTGAATGAGCATCTCTACGTTGATGTTGGTTCTGATTCTAACCTTCGGGTTGGCTGCGCTGGTCAGTCGGGTGGACTTCCGGCGTATCGATCGGGATCACTGACGCATCGCGACATCGGGCCGGCCTTCGTAACGCGTACTCGGCCGGCCCGAACCATCAACGTGATGATGCAAGCTTCGATACCGATTTCGCGCTGAAACGAACTACATGCCGAGATAGGCTTGGCGCACGCGATCGTCCGCCAGGAGCTGATCGCCTGCGCCTGAGAGCGTGATCCGTCCGTTCTCCAGCACATAGGCCTGCGCCGCGAGCTTGAGCGAAACGGCGACATTCTGCTCGACCAGCACGCAGGTCAGCCCTTCGCGATTGAGATCGCGAATCGTGCGCAGCACGGTCTGCACGACGGCAGGCGCCAGGCCGAGCGACGGCTCGTCGAACATCACCAGGTCGGGCGCACCCATCAGGCAGCGGCCGATGGCCAGCATCTGCTGCTCGCCGCCGGAGAGCGTGCCGGCCGCCTGCCCGGCGCGCTCACGCAGGACCGGAAACAGTCCGAACACGCGATCGAGGTTTCTCGCTCGGCTCCCGCGCGCGCGCGGCAGCAGTGCGCCCATGTCGAGATTTTCGGCGACCGAGAGCGTCGGAAACACCTGGCGGCCTTCCGCCACCTGGCCGATGCCGAGATCGCAGACGCGAAAGCTCGGCCAGCCGGCGATGTCGGTACCGCGGAACAGGATGCGGCCACGCGCCGGCCGGTGCATGCCGGCGATGGTGCGGATCAGCGAGGTCTTACCGGCACCGTTCGCGCCGACGATCGCGACGATCGCACCTTCCTCGATCTCGAGGGTGACATCGTCGAGCGCCTGCGCATCGCCGTGGAAGACATCGAGGTTCTCGACGCGCAGCATCAGACGACCGCCTCCGCGCCGAGATAAGAATGCACGACCGCCGGATCGCGCACGACCGCATCGGGCGTGCCCTCGGCGATCGCCGCGCCGTGATGGAGCACCAGCACGCGATGGGCGAGCGCCATCACGGCGCGCATCACATGCTCGATCAGCAGGATGGTGAGCCCGGTGTCGCGATTGAGATTGCGCAGGATCGAGACCATGCGGTCGGTTTCCGACGGGCGCAGCCCCGCCATCACTTCGTCGAGCAGGAGAAGCTTCGGATCGGTGGCGAGCGCGCGCGCCACTTCGAGCCGCTTGCGGTCGGGCAACGTCAAGGTCGAGGCGATCTGCGCGCGCTTGCCGATGAGATCGAGCTGCTCCAGCACATCGCGCGCGCGGGCGCGCGCGGCCGCGACGCTCGGCCCTTGCAGCAACGCGCCGACGATGACGTTGTCCTCGACGGTCAGTGCCGGGAACGGCCGAACGATCTGGAACGTGCGTCCGATGCCGCGCCGGCAGACCGCGTCGGGGGCAAGGCCGTCGATCCGCTCGCCCGCGAAGGCGATGGCGCCGTCATCCGGCGTGAACTCGCCGGCGATCATGTTGAACAGCGTCGTCTTGCCCGCGCCGTTCGGGCCGATCACCGCGAAGATCGAACCCTGCGGCAGGTTGAAGCTCACCCGGTCGACCGCGAGCAATCCGCGGAAGCGCTTGCTGATGCCGTCGACGGCAAGAAGCGTGCTCATCGCTCGCTCCTCGCGATGCCGAGCTTGCGCGAGAGCCATGGCCAGACGCCATCGGGCAGAGCCATGACCACGACGAGCAGGCAGACGCCATAGAACACGCGCTTGGCGCCCGGGATATCGATGTGCAGCGCGGCGAGGATCGCATCGAGAACCTCGGCGAGGCTGGTGAGCAGAAACGCGCCGACCAGCGGACCGATGAGCGTGCCGACGCCCCCGATGATCGGGCCCAGCAGCAATTCGATCGAGCGAAAGATGCCGAACACCTGCTCGGGAAAGAGATTGTTGTAGTAGAAGGCGTAGAACATGCCCGCGACCGATGTCATGCCGGCCGACAGCACGATCGCATACATCTTGTAGCGGAAGGTGTTGATGCCGAGCGCGCGCGCCGCTTTCTCGTCCTCGCGGATGGCCTGCCAGTAGTAGCCCATGCGGCTCTTGAGCAGCAGGTGGCAGATCACCAGCGCCACGACCGTCATGGCGAGGATCACGTAGTAGAACATGATCGGCTTGCCGCGCAGCAGCCAGAGATCGTTCTGCGCGTAATTGCTGACCGGAAGAAAGAATCCGGCCGAGCCGCCGACCCAATTGAAATGGTCGAAGCCGATGCGCGCGAATTCGGCGAACGCAATCGTAAGAATCGCGAAATAGACGCCGGCCACGCCGAAACGGAACGCCAGAAAGCCGATGACCGCGCCGGCGGCCGCCGCGACCGCGATCGCGGCGGGAAGCCCGAGCCACGGGCCGATGCCGAAATGCACGTAGAGCGCCGCGGTCACATAGGCGCCAAGCCCGGTGTAGAGCGCATGCCCGAGCGACAATTGCCCGGCGAAACCCATCATGATGTTCCAGGCTTGGCCGGTGTAGGCGTAATAGAGAATGATGATGAGGATGGTCAGCAGGTAGTCGTTGGCGACGAGCGGCGCGACCAGCAATAGCGCGAGCAGTACCGCCAGCATGACCTGGCCCCGGAGCGGGATGCCCTCGAACAGCGACTTCATGACGCTTTCTTTCCGAGGATCCCCTGCGGGCGGAACAGCAGCACCAGCACCAGCAGCGCAAACGAGAACATGCTCTTCGCCGACGGCTGGAAGAACAGGCCAGCCATCGCTTCGGTCATCCCGATCAGCACGCCGCCGAGGAGCGCGCCCGGCATCGAGCCAAGCCCGCCTGTGATCACGATAACGAAGGCGAGCAAGGTGTAGGCCGGACCAAGCTGGGGCGTGACATCGACCAGAAGAACGAGGATCGATCCGGCGGCACCGACGCAGGCCGCGCCCAGCCCGAACGTCAGGGCATAGAGGCGCTTGACGTTGAGGCCGACGACGAGCGCGCCGGTATAGTTGTCGGCGCAGGCGCGGATCGCCTTGCCGGTGCGCGTGAAGCGGAAGAAGGCGAACAGCGCCGCCGCGACCAGAAGCGCCGCGGCCGCCGCGTACACCTTGGTGGCATCGACGATCAGCGGGCCGAGTTGGAAGCTATCGAACGCATAAGACGTCTGGACGCTGCGCGCGTCGGGGCCGAACACGATCAGCAGGCCATTCACCAGGATGATCGCCACCGCAATCAGCAGCATGAACTGGGCATGTTCCGGCCGGTTGATGAATGGGTTGATCAGTCCGATCTGCATGAGGTAGCCGAGCGCGAACAGAAGCGCCGCGATCGGCACCAGCATCACCAGCGGATCGAGCTTGAGGCCGGCGAACAGCGCGATCGCCACGTACATCGCGATCGTCATCATCTCGCCGTGGGCGAAATTGACCACACGCACGATCCCGAAGATGACCGAGAGGCCGAGCGCCATCAGGCCGTAGACGAGGCCGGTCAACAGACCGCTGACGGCGACGTTGAGGTAGATGTCTGCCGGCACTACAGACCCTGCGACTCAAAGCTCCGGCCGCGAACGCAGCCGGAGCAGGATCAGGCTAAGCGTCGATCAGCGCTTGTCGTAAGGCGTCATCGGGAACTGCGGCGCGGCATCCGTCGCCCCTTTGGGCGCGACCGTGACGAGCTTGCCGCCGCGGTTCTGAATGGCCGAATTTTTCAGCTTGTCGTTCTGCCCCTTGGCGTCGAACTGGATGCCCGGCCCGGTCGAGACATTGTCGGTGATGTTGGTCGTCCGGATGGCGTCGGCCAGCGCCTTCGGATCGGTCGATTTCGCCCGCTTGTAGGCGTCGGCCGCCACCAGCAGCGCCTCGAACGTGTAGACGTGGTTGGTGTTCGGATTGACCTCCGGGAAGGACTTGGCGAGCGCCGCCACCATCTGCTTGGCCAGCTTCTTGTTCGGGTCGTACCAGGGCACGAAGCTGAGCGGGCCATCCGCGAGCTTGCCGAGCGTCTTGAGGTACTGGTCCTCGTACCAGCCCGGCCCCATGCTGAGGATGCCCATCGGCGACCAGCGCTGCTTGACCAGTTCGCGCGTGATCAGGATCGCGTCGTTGAGGCGGCTGACCATCAGCAGCGCCTCGGCGCCGGTCGCCTTCGCCTTGGCGACTTCGACGGAGAGATCGCGCGCCGCCGGATCGTACGCGATGGTCTCGGCGATGGTGTAGGGCATGTTGAACTTCGGCATGACGGCGCCGATGCCGCCCCTCATGGCGGTGCCGAATGTGTCGTTGACGTGCATGAACACCACGGACTTCGGCGCCTTGCCGGTAAGCTCGAAGATCTCCTTCTGGTTGGTGAAGGCGTCGGCCAGGATCATCGGCGCGGTCGGGAAATTACGGAAAACGAACTTGTAGCCCTGTTCGGTGATCGGCGGGGCGGCCGCGATGTTGATGACGAACGGGATGCCCTTCTGCTCGGCGACCTGCGCGATCGCGGTGCTCTGGCCGGAGTTGAATGCGCCGACCAGAAGCTGCGCGCCGTCGGCGATCAGCTTCTCGGCGCGTGAGCGTGCCACGTCGACGTTGGTCTCGGTGTCGGCATTCATGATCTGAAGCTCGGGCAGCCCCAGCTCCTTGAAGATCGCGGGCGCGATGTCGACGCCGCGCTGGCAGTCCTGCCCGATGCTGGCCTGGAAGCCCGAGCGCGGCAGCAGAACGCCGACCTTCAACGGTCCGCTCTGTGCGCGCACGATATTGAAGGGAGCGATGCCTGCGACGAACGCGGCGGCGCCGGCGCCCGCGCCGAACGCGCGGCGCGTCACTCCCTTTTCACGGTGGATCGAATTGGTCGGCAATTTGCGGCTCATGCTGTTTCTCCCTCAACTCTGTCGCGGCCATCGGCCGTCGCGTGACCTATTTCTCGTATTCTTCGCAGCAAGATGCAATGGACCCTTCGTCGCGGATCAGGGGCTTCCATGCCTGTTGTTGCATCTGCGGCCAGCGATGGGATAATTGTTGACCAGGACAACAAATGCCGTCAACACCCATTTCGCCGCGTCCGGCTATTCAGCGGCCTCCGCGACGGCCGCCGGACGGGATGCACCCGGGATTCGTTCATGCCTGATCGGCGGTTGAAAAAGTCGAGCCGCACGGACGCGCCCCCGGCGAAGCAAAAGACCCAGCCCGCCAAGCGTCCGCGGCTGGATATCGGCGCTCTGGATGGACATCTCGGCTACTTCGTCCGGCGGCTCCAGGTGTGGGTCTTCCAGGATTTCATCCGGACGCTCGCGTCGGTCGACATCAGCCCGGCGCAGTATTCGGTCCTGGTCGTGACCGCGGCCAATCCGGGTGCCTCGCAATCCCGGATCGGCAGCACGCTTGGCATCGAGCGCGCCCGCCTCGTGCGGCTGCTCGACAAACTCGAGACGCGCGCGCTGATCGAGCGCCTCGCATCGCCGGATGATGGCCGGAGCCATGCCCTGCGGCTGACGCGCGACGGCAACCGGACCCTCAAGCGCGCCAAAGCGCTGGCGGCGAGCCATGAGGCGCGTCTGACCGAAATCCTGGGTCCGGAGCGGCGCAAGGCCCTGATGGACGGCCTGCGGAATTCCTCCCGCTAGCCCGCCGGACACCACGCGCAAGCCGCGACGTCGGCACCCGACCGGGTTAATCTATCGGGTGAGGGAGACACCCATGGACGAAACACCCATCCTGCTGGAGAAGCGCGCCGGCTATTACGTGATCACGTTGAACCGGCCGCAGCGGCTCAACGCGTTCACCGAAGCGATGCACGTTGAACTCAAACGCGCACTGGCCGAGATCGAGAACGACAGCGCCTGCCGCGCCCTGCTCGTCACCGGCGCCGGACGGGCCTTTTGCACCGGGCAGGACCTCAACGACCGCCTGGCCAAGCCCGGCGAGACCGTCGTGCTCGGCGGCACGCTCGAAGCCTTTTACAATCCGCTGGTGCGCAAGTTGCGCGCGCTGCCCTTCCCGGTCATCGCCGCGGTCAATGGGGCCGCGGCCGGCGCCGGCGCCAATATCGCGCTCGCCTGCGACATCGTGCTGGCGGCGCGCTCGGCGAACTTCGTGCAGGCCTTCGCTCGGATCGGGATCATTCCCGATTGCGGCGGGACCTGGTTCCTGCCGCGGCTCGTGGGCGACGCCCGCGCCCGCGGGCTCGCGCTCACCGCACAGCCGCTGCCGGCGGAGCAGGCCGAGGCCTGGGGCCTCATCTGGAAGGCGGTCGACGACCACATGCTCATGGCGGAGGCCGAAAAGCTGTGCACGCATTTCGCATCAGCGCCCACGGCGGGTCTCGCCTTGATAAAGCGCGCGCTCGATGCCTCCTGGAGCAACGACCTCGATACCCAGCTCGACGTCGAGCGCGAATTGCAGCGCGAGGCGAGCCTGACGCCGGATTATGCGGAGGGCGTGCGCGCCTTCCTGCAGAAACGCCCACCGGCCTTTACCGGGCGCCGGGAATCATGAACGAACAAGCATAACGAACAAACATAACGACAGCGAGGAAACGACGATGACCGAACGGACCAAGCGCGGATTTTCATTTCGCGGCTGTGCTTGTTGCGGGCCGGCAATATCGGTGCCGGCGGGCGTAGCGGTGAACCGCCGGAACTTTCTCGCCGGCGCCGCGGCGACAACCGTCGCGGCGAGCGTCGCGCCCAAGTCGGCGCCGGCCCAGAGCGCAACCACGCCGCATCGCATCGACACGCACCATCACGTCGCGCCACCCAAATATGTCGCCGAATTCAAGAGCGATCTGCAACCGCCAGTCATCACCTGGAGCGTGTCGAAATCGCTCGACGACATGGACAAGGCGGGCGTCGCCACCTCGGTCACGTCGGTGACCACGCCCGGCAAGGCCTTCATGGGCAAGGACGGGCGGCGCGTGGCGCGCGAATGCAATGAATTCTCCGCTGGCCTGGTGCGCGATCATCCGCGCCGCTTCGGCATGTTCGCCGCGCTGCCGCTGACGGATGTCGAAGGCAGCCTGCGCGAGATCGAATACAGCATGGACGTGCTCAAGGCCGACGGCGTTTCGGTATTCACCAGTTATGACGACAAGTGGCTGGGCGATCCGGCCTTCGAGCCGGTGATGGCCGAACTCAACCGGCGCAAGGCGGTCGTCTATACGCATCCCGATGCACCGAACTGCTGCCGCGACCCGCTCGTCCCGGAGATTCGCGAGCCCGTCATCGAATATGGTACCGACACCACGCGCGCCATCACGAGCGTCATCTTCACCGGCACGGCGGTGCGCTATCGCGATATCCGCTGGATTTTTTCGCACGGCGGGGGTACGGCGCCGTTCCTCGCCGAACGCCTCATCCGCGTGCCCTCGCTCAACAAGAAGCTCGCGGCGGCGGTGCCGGACGGCGCCATGGCCGAGCTACAGCGGTTCTATTACGACGTCGCGCAGATCGCGCACCCAGTACCGCTCGCTGCGCTCGTCAAGTTCGTGCCGATTTCGCAGATCCTGTGGGGCACGGATTTCCCGTTCCGCTTCGGCCATGAATACGTGGCTGCACTCACCGCGTTCGGATTGAGCGAGGGCGACCTGCGCAAGATCGACCGGGACAACGCGCTCGCTCTGCTGCCACGCCTGAAGGCGGGCTGAAGGGGCGGACTTCGTACGTCCGCCTCAGCGCGGCGGAATCTGGATGAACTCCGCAAGCTGTTCCTTGGTGAGAAGCGCATCGAGATATTTGAGCGCGACCGCGTTCGCCATGATGCCCTCGATGTCGAGTATCTTGTCGAACTGCTTGGCGTCCTTCGGCTGATATTTCTCGACCGCGATCTTCGCGATCGAGACCGGAGCCTTGATCGCCTCCGCATACATCTTGATGGCTTCGGGATCGGCATACATCCAGTCGAGCGTTTCGCGGAAAGCCCGCACGTAGCGGATCACCGCGTCCTTGCGGTTCTTCAGCACGTTGGCGTTCACCGTTTCGATGCGGATGGTCTGCGCGCGCAGCGATGGCACGTCGTTGCCGTTGGCGATCACGCGTATTTTGCCCTCTTCGATTTCGCGGAGCCCAAACGGCGGCGAGCCCCAACCGATGTCGATCTGGCCGGACATCACCTGCGTCAAGGTTGCCGGCATGCCGCCGGTCGAGGTCGGAACGGCCTTGAGGCCGAGCTCCTTGGTGTAGCCAAGGACGATGGTGTGCGTCGTGGCGCCATTGGTCGAGAACGAGATGGTGGTCTTCTCGGTCGCGTCCTTGAGGCTCTTGATGGGCGAGTCCGCGCGCACGTAGAAGTAGATATCGCCCGCGCCGGTGAAGTTCGCGCCGATCACCCGGATCGGCGCGCCCTTGGCGAAGGCGCGCAGTACGCCCTGGGTGCCGACGTTGACGCCGAAGTCGGCACTTCCGGAGATGACTGCCTGCACGGTCTCGCCCGCACCGGCGGTGCCGAAATTCTCCAGCACGATGCCGTGTTTTTTGAAGATGCCGGCCTTCTGGCCGAGGATCGGCGCCTGCCCGCTCCAGATCTCGAGCTGGCCGATCGCGACCTTGAAGCTGTCTTGCGCTTGCGCGGCGCTTCCCGCAAAGGCGATCGGCAGAATGAGCGCGATCGTCCACGTAAGCTTGGTTGCGGCGGTCTTCTTGGCTCGTGTCATTTCTTCCTCCCTTTCCGGCGCCCACTGGAAGCCTTACCCGCGGTCCGGCCCTTCGCCGATGCGGCTTGCGGACGCGTGCGGGCGGTCGCGGTCCTGCGGGGCGGCATCCCACCGGCCTTGTCGAGCCGGCGCGTCCAGTATTCCCAGGTCCGGTTGGTCACGTTGGGCAGCGCGTTGAGCGTGCTCGCGAGCCGCGTCTCGCCGGAGGTCAGGGTCACGACCTTGCCGAGAAGCTGCGCCCGCAACTGATATTCCGCGTTCTGGCACATGAAGATCGAGCGCGAGACGAGTTCGCGCACATCCTTCCCGACCACGATCGCGCCGTGGTTGTTCAGGAGCGCGGCGGCATGTGATCCAAGCGCGCGGGCGAGCGAAGCGCCCTCCTCCGGCTTGACCACGAGCAGGTTGGTATCGCCGAACTCCTTTTGCTGGTTCCAGAACGGCACGATTTCGCCGCCCGCCGCGCCGAGGTGAAACACCGGTACGATCGGCACGCCCGCGATGCAGAACGGCAGCACGGCCGCCGCGTGATGATGAACGACCGCCGTGATGTCCGGCCTGGCCTGATAGATGCAGCCATGGATCACCCGCTCGGCATACATCGCGACCGAGGGCGGCTTGACCGGCGTCGAGTCGAGGTTGAATTCGAGCACGTCGTCGGGCTCGATCAGTTCCGGCGAACGCGACCGCGACAGCAGATAGCGGCTCGGGTCGCCCGGGTGACGCAGGCTGACATGGCCGAAGGCGTCGAGCACGCCCTCGTTCGCCAGCATGCGGTTGGCCAGGGCGACCTGGTAGCGGGCTTCGGCAAGATCATTCGGCACGGGCATTTCCTGTTGTTGAATGGCGCGAACTTAGGCATCTGCCGGCAGCAAAGCCGAAACCATCCGCGTTGCCAAGCGGACCGCCATGCGTCCCACACGCGTCGCCCACCGTCGCTTCGACGGCAAAATCGGATATAAGGGCAACCGACAAAGCGGCTTGCCGCGCTATCCGCACGGAGAAGGAACAGATGAACCCAGTCGTCGCAGTCATCGCACCCGGCATGATGGGGGCCGCCGTTGGCGGACGGCTGGTCGAGAACGGCCTCAAGGTGCTTACCTCGCTCAACGGCCGCAGCGCCGAGACCGCCAAGCGCGCCAAGACCTACGGCATGACTGCCGCGAACGACGAGGAAATCGCCGCCGCCGATTTCATTCTGTCGATCCTGCCACCCGGCGACGCGGTCGCGCTGGCGCAGCGCTTTGCGCCGGCACTGAAGGCGAGCAACAGCAAGCCGGTGTTCGTCGAGTGCAACGCGGTGAGCCCGCCGACCGCCGAGAAGGTCGCCGCCGTGATCGCGCCGACCGGCTCGCCCTTCGTCGATGCCGGCATCATCGGCGCGCCGCCAAAGACCGGCGACGCCGGCCCGCGTTTCTATGCCTCAGGGCCGGAAGCGCAGCGCTTTGCCGCGCTCAAGCCATTCGGGCTCGACGTGCGCGTGCTGCCCGGCCCGCTGACGGCGGCCTCCGCGATGAAGATGTCGTACGCGGGCATCACCAAGGGCATGCAGGGCCTCGCCGCCGTGATGATGCTGGCGGCGACCCGCGCGGGCTCAGCCGACGCGCTGTTCGCCGAACTCGAGGGCAGCCAGGGGCCGGTATTCGCCTGGCTCAAGCGCAGCCTGGCGATGATGCCGCCGAAGGCCTACCGCTGGATCGCCGAGATGCACGAGATCGCCGATTTCGTGAGCGAGGATCCGGCCGGGCACGAGCTTTATGTCGGCGCGGCGCATTTCTACGAGCAGATCGCGCGCGATTTCGACGGCGACAAGAAGCAGGTCAATGCACTGCTCGCCTTCCTCAACAAGGGCGCCGGCAAGTAGCGGCGCTCAGAGCTTCTCCTGCAGAAACCGCAGGAGGCGCGGCGCCACAAAACCCGGGTAGCTGCCGGGTTCGTCGATCGGATCGTTGAGCCAGTAATGCGGCGCGCCCTGCACGATGCAGGTGCGCACGAAGAATCCGGCCTGCTTGAGCGCCAGCAGGAAGGCATCGGTCTGTGTCGCGCGGTTGACCAGGTCGTCCTCGGTGCCGACGCTGAGGAACACACCGATCTGATTGTTGGCGATCGTCGCGTAGTTGATCGACGAGGCGTCGAAATACAGCCGGGGATTTTCCATCGGCGTGGCGCCGAGGAAATTCCCGATGTTGTTCTCGAGCGGGCTCTGCATCCCGTAGCGGTGCCACATCTCCTTGAGGTCGTAGACGCCATAGACACCGACCAGCGCCTTGACCTTGGCACTGACCGCGGCGTGCTTGTCCTGCGGATAGCCGCCGGTGAACGTATCGCCGCTCAGCGCCGCGAGCGATGCAAGGTGCCCGCCGGCGGAGGCGCCGAAGATGCCGATGCGCTCGGGGTCGACCTTGAACTCGCCGCGCTGCCGCGCACGAACTGGATGCCCGCGAGCACGTCTTGCACGGCCTGCGGGAAGGTCTTGTGCCCCTTCTTCGCCAGCCGGTAGCTCACCGAGAACAGCACGTAGCCGTGTTCGGCGAGATATTTTCCCCAGTGCTGGAACGCGCTGCGCACCCCCGCCTGCCAGCCGCCGCCATGCACGCCAACGAGCGCCGGAAACGGGCCCGCGCCTTTCGGCATGTAGAGGTCGCCCGCAAGCGCCACGCCGTCATGGGTCGCATAGGTGATGCCCATGCGGGTCTCGATGCTGTCGGATGCCATGTCGCTGTTGCTCCGCTTTCAAGCGATGGAATTGTTCAGATGCGCGCGCCCTGATCGCCGAGATGCTGGCCGCTGTCCATGCGCAGGCACTCGCCGGTCATCGTGGTGGCGCCTTCCACCAGGAACAGCGCCGCGCGCGCCACGTCGGCTGGCCAGATGCCGCGCTTGAGCGGAAATTCGGTCTCGGTCCGCACGATCAGTTTCTCATAGGCCTCTTCGCTCATGATCTTCTTCGTCCAGTTGCCGAGCAAGCCGCCCGGACAGAGCGCGTTCACCCGCACCTCCGGTGCGAGCAACCGCGCCATCGACAGGGTGAGCGTGTTGAGCGCGCCCTTCGACGCCGAGTAGGCAATTGAGCTGCCGCTGCCGCGCATGGCGCCGATCGACGAGATGTTGACGATCGCCGCGTCGCCGCTCGCCTTGAGGTGCGGCGCCGCGGCGCGGCACATCTGATAGTTGCCGATCAGGTTGACCGAGAAGATGCGCTCGAACTCGTCGGCGTTGAGGAGGTCCATGCGCCGCTGCGGGATCGCCTTGGTCACAGCGGCATTGTTGATGAGCACGTCGAGCCGGCCGAATTTGTCCACCGCCTCCTTGACCAGCCGCACGCAGTCGGCGTCCTTCGCCACGTCGCCGTGAGCGGTGAACGCCCTTACGCCCATCGCCACGCAATCGGCCGCGACCTTCTCGGCCCCGGCCTTGTTGGTCGCGTAATTCACGACGATGTTGCAGCCGCGCGAGGCCAGTATCTTGGCGCACTCGGCGCCGATGCCGCCGTCCGAGCTCGATCCGGTGACGATGGCGGCCTTGCCCTTCAGCTCCAACAGCTCCTCCCACTCACGCTGATCCGAGCGACCGGCATCGCTATCTCCGTTCGTGCCCGCGCAGGCGGGCACCCAGATATGAGCTCATCCACAACTCAGATCTGGGCCCGCTTTCAGGGACGAACGGGCAATGTGCGCTTCACAAGTCCTAGGCGCGCGCGTAGCGGCCGCGGTTGAAGAAGCGGTCCTTCTGATCATCCGAGGCGGTCTCGCGGTTCGACTTGACGGCGGCGACCTTAGCGAGCGCGGCCTTGACGGCCGGGCGATCCTCGATCGACTTGAACCAGCGCGCGAGGTTCGGATGGTCCTCCCACTTCACGCCCTGGGCATCATGGTTGCGCGTCCACGGGAAGGTCGCGATGTCGGCGATCGAATAGTCCTGTCCGCCGAGATACGGCGCCTGGCCGAGCCGCTTCTCCAGCACCTCGTAGAGCCGCTTGATCTCGGTTGTGTAGCGGCCCATCGAATAGTCGTTGCCGGTCTTCGGCGCGAACAGCTTGAAGTGCGTCCATTGCCCGAACATCGGCCCGACGCCGGTGAGCTGGATCATCAGCCACTGCAGCACGTCGTATTTCTTCGCCATGTCGGTCGGCAGGAACTTGCCGGTCTTTTCGGCGAGATACAGGAGGATCGCGCCCAACTCGATCACCGAGTAGGGCTTGCCGCCCGGTCCGTCGCTGTCGACGATTGCCGGAATCTTATTGTTGGGATTGATCTTGCCGAAGGCCGGATCGTACTGCTCGCCTTTCCAGACGTCGACGAAGTGCTCCTTGTACGGGAGCCCGGTCTCTTCGAGCATGATGTAGATCTTCTGCACGTTCGGGCTGGTCAAAGCGTAGAAATCGATCATGGGACTTGGTCCTCGTTGGGCGGAAATGCCGGCACGGTACCGAGCGCCGGGTGTGCGGGCAAGCCGCCGTCATCATCGCCCGTATGCAATCGCGCATTGACAACCGTGCGGCTTTCCCCGCCAACTTCGCGCTGAATGCAAGTCACACGGGAGGACGCCGTGAACGTCGCAGACAAGAAACTGACCGGGCGCATTGCGCGCGAGCGCATCAGGCTGATGAGCGTTCCGCGGCCGCCCGAAGGCGTGGTCGAGCGCTTCAAGGCGCTGGGCGATTGCACTGGCGTCATTTCCGACACCATGGACGAACTCGGCATTCCGCCCGGCGCGGTCGGTGCGTCGGTGCTCAAGCCCACCATGCCGGGCACCATCATGGTCGGGCCGGCGCTGACCTTGCGCAACATCCTGCAGCGCATCGAGCCGCTCACCGGCGCGCGCAACCACGTGAACAAGATGGCCGAGTTCGAGTGCCACAACCTCGCGACGCCGGGCGACGTGCTGGTGATCGACGGCGTGGCCAACATCTCCAACATGGGCGGCAACTCGGCGCAGACCGGCAAGCGCCAGGGCGAGGTTGGCGCTATCGTGCAGGGCGGCATTCGCGACGTGCTGCACCAGCGCGCGGTCGGCTACCCGATCTGGGCAAGCGACATCACGCCGGTCACCGGCAAGTGGCGGATCGAGGCCGCCGAGATCAACGGGCCGGTCATGATCGGCGGCGTGCAGGTGCACCCGGGCGATCTCGTCGTCGCCGACGACACTGGAGTGTGCTTCATCCCGCACGACAAGATCATGCAGGTGCTGGAGGCGGCCGAGAAGAAGGCGCGCTCCGAGGCGAAGCGAGTGAGCGCGATCGACAGCGGCATCCCGGTTCCGGACGTTTTGCGCTCGGGGGAGTGAACGAACAACACCGGTTGTCATGCCCGCGCACGCGGGCATCTAGCCTTTTTGCCTTGCTGTACTGGGTCCCCGCTTTCGCGGGGACGACAAGATGCGCGAGTGACCTACGTCCCGCTCTTGGCGGAGGGCGTCGCGGGGTTGGGCACGGCGGCGACGATCTTGGTCGCGGTGTGCATGTGCCCGTCCCAGCGCTTGGCGAAGGGCGCCGGAATATCGAACTGATCGAGCACGCGCGCGACGATGTGGTTGACGATGTCGTCCACCGACTGCGGGTGATTGTAAAACGCAGGCATCGGCGGCACGATCGAGGCGCCCATGCGCGCGAGCTTGAGCATGTTTTCGAGATGCACCTCCGACAGCGGGGTCTCGCGCACCACCAGCACGAGGCGGCGGCGTTCCTTCAGCACCACGTCGGCGGCGCGATGGACAAGGTGCTCGCCGTAGCCGTTGGCGATGCCGGCGAGCGTGCGCACCGAGCACGGGATCACCACCATGCCCTCGGTCTTGAACGAGCCCGAGGAGATCGACGCGCCCATGTCGCCCTGGCTGTGCACGACGGTGGCGAGCGAGCGCACCTGCTCGACGGTGTAGCGGGTCTCGTGCTCGAGCGTGCGCTGCGCCCACTTGCTGATGATCAGATGCGACTCGACATCGGTCTCCCGCAGCGCTTCGAGCATGCGCACGCCAAAGATCGAACCGGTCGATCCGGTCATGCCGATGATGATACGCCGCATCCGATTCCTCTCCGCCGGCCTCGAACCGAGCGACCCACATTACACGAGAAGCGATAGCCGGCAGCCGCCCGCCATCGCCCATGCTTAACGCCGGATTTGCCAGCATTGCCAGCGACTTTTTGCATCTTTCCGGTCGCCTGCCTAGAGCATCTCCTTGATCGCGCGGATGAGGTTGCGGTCGACGCTGATCATGTCGGCGTCGGCCGGCAGCGACAGCTTCTGCTTGTCCTCGGCAGAGATCGGCCGGCCTTGCAGGATCACGCGGCCGTCGGAGGTGAGATAGAC
The DNA here is from genome assembly GCA_963763365.1 of uncultured Alphaproteobacteria bacterium. Taxonomy (GTDB): domain Bacteria; phylum Pseudomonadota; class Alphaproteobacteria; order Rhizobiales; family Xanthobacteraceae; genus VAZQ01. Next base: position 413,860 of record CAVXOE010000017.1, read on the forward strand.
CGAGGAGGCGGCTCCGGCATCGCCATCCTGCCATACAAGCTCGACGCGAAAATTCACCGCCAAAGATCGCGCTCCCTGCCCGCCGCTTCCGCCACTACTCCGCCGCGACCACAGAAGCAGCCCCGGCCTGCTCGTCGCGACGCAGGCGATCGACGATGCGGCGCGCCTGGATGCCTCCGGCATCGGCGTTGATGTCGACCTGCGGCGCGTCCGGCCGCTGCAGGATCGAGCGCTGCTGCGCGGTGAACACCGCCACGTCTTCCAGGAACGCCGTCTTGATCTGCTGAAAGACCCGTTCGGTCATCTCCGGGTTCTTCACGTCGAAGTCGTGCGCCTGCCCCCAGAAGTAGTGCGACGTGGTCTCGGTCTCGGGCGTGATGGCGTTGAGGTTGCGCATGCCGATACCGTTGACGCGGCGGCCTTCCGGCGCGCCGGTCCCGGTCGGGGTCGCGCCCACGTCGAGCCGCAGAAATGCCGGCGGCGTGTAGTCGATGATCTGCCAGCGATCGACGTTGCCGGTGAACTTGCCGACCTTCACGAAGGTCGGCGGAGCCGGCTGGTCGATGATCCAGCGGGTCACCACCACGTTGTCGTCCTTGCGCTGCACCTTGACGGCGGCGTGTTCGACCAGCGCCATGTTGCCGATGGTGGTCTCGTGCACGAATGCGAGGTGGGTGAGATCGAGCAGATTGTCGACCACGAGTTGCCAGTTGGCCTCGACGTGCAGGTAGGCGGCCTTGGCGCCCCAGGCCGGATCGTCGAACCAGTGGAAGTCGGCGATCTTGGCGGGATCGGCCAGCGCCGGATCGCCCATCCAGACCCATACCCAGTGATAACGCTCGACCACCGGATACGTCCGCACCCGTGCCGACTGCGGGATCAGGTCCTGCCCCGGCACGCGCACGCATTTGCCGGAGCTATCGAACCGCAGGCCGTGGTAGTGGCACTGCAGCGCATCGCCGACGCGCTTCCCCATCGACAACGGCAACTGCCGGTGCGGGCAGCGATCTTCGAATGCGGCGAGCGTGCCGTCCTCGGTGCGGAAGAACACCAGCGGCTCGCCCAGGATGGTGCGCCCGAGCGGCTTGTCACTGATTTCCTCGTCGGAGGCGGCGACGTACCAGTAGTTCCGAAGAAACATGGGGTCCTCCCTCGCACGGACTATTCCTTATCTCTCCCGTGCGGTCGCGACAGCAATCGTATACGCGCCGCGCGGCGACATAAAGTGCCGGCCGGCCGGCTGCCTTGGGACAAGGCACGGCACGCCCAATTTGGCTGTTGCCAAAATACTTATAATGCTAAGTAATTCGGGCGATGACCACACCAGGACATGCCGATCCGAAATCGCTTGCAGGGCTGGGTCGCCCGCGCTGCAGGACGCGATCCGGGCAAGCCCTGGATCGTTTCGGCCGGCGACGGCCGATCCATCAGCTATGGCCAGTTGCGGGACGCGACACGGCGGATCGCCACGTTCCTGCGCGAGCACGGCATCGGGCGAAACGACCGGGTCGCGCTCCTTGCCAACAACTCGATCGAGCATCTCCTCTGCTACGTCGGCGTCATGGCCTACGGTGCCACGATCTGCACCGTGCACGTCGAGATGAACCGCAACCAGCTCACCGACATCTTTTCGCGGCTCAAGCCGAAGCTGGTGTTGTTTCAGGACGGTTTAGAGCTTGATGACCTGCTCGCGTCGGTTTCCGCACCGCGGATGCCGCTCGGGCATTGGGATCGCCCCGCGGCCGGCACCTTCTACGAGGCGATCGCACGCAGCGAGCCGAGTGACGCGCAAACCACGGCGGGCCCGGACGACGACGCCGTCATCCTGTTCACGTCTGGAACCAGCGCGCGGCCCAAAGGGGTGGTGCTGAACTTCCGCGAGCACCTCGGCAACATCGACCCGACCGCGGCCGGCTTCGGCATCGGGCCGGACGACCGGATTTACGACTTTCGCTCCTTCAATTGGGCGTCAGCGCAGCTTCTCGGCGTCCTGGTGCCGATCAACCGTGGCGCCACGCTGGTCATGGCGGAGAAATTTTCAGCGAGCCGGTTCTTTCAGCATGTCGGCGAGCATCGCGTCACGGTCGCGGCCGGCAATCCGACGACCATCAACATCCTGCTCAACACCGAGGGCGACGCGCACCGAGCCAACTTGCCCTCGCTTCGCTTCATCACCTCGAGTTCGGCGCCGCTGACGGTCGAGGAATGGCGGCGGTTCGAAGGGCGTTTCGGTATTCCCGTCGCACAGGGCTATGGCTCGAGCGAAACGGGCTGGATCGCCGCGATCCCCGGCGAAGCACGGCGGATCGGCACGGTCGGGCGGCCCCTGCCCTATCACGATCTGGCCATCGTCGACGCCGACGGCCGCAGGCTCGCGGCGGGCGAGACCGGACAGGTCGAGATCGGCGGCTTTGCCGGCCACGCCTATCGCTATCTCGCCGAAGACGGCAGCGTCGAAGCCAATAGCCACGGCCGCATCCGCACCGGCGACCTCGGCATGCTCGATGCCGACGGCTTTCTCTGCCTCACCGGCCGCGAGAAGGAACTGATCATCCGCGGCGGCGTGAACATCTCGCCGCTCGAGATCGACAGCTTTCTGATGCAGCGCCCGGAAGTGATCGAGGTGGCGACCGTCGGCGTGCCGGACGCGATCTACGGCGAGGAAGTGGTGAGCTACGTGGTGGCGCGGCCGGGCACAAATATCGATACCAGCGACCTGCTGCGCTTCTGCAGCGACGGGCTCCCCGCCTTCAAGGCGCCGAAACAGATCGTGGTGAGCACGTCGCTGCCCAAGACCGAGCGCGGCAAGCTCGACCGCAAGGTGTTGGTGGAGCTGTGGTCGCGATGCGAATAGCCGCTCGGACTTGCGCGCGCGCAGTCGCAGAATGCGAAAGGACCGACGGCCATGCGGCGATCTCCGTCACCCTCTCCCCGCGCGGGAGAGGGTGACGAGCCGACGTAGCGCAGCGGAGACGGTGAGCCGGGTGAGGGATATTCACCCAATGCCAATCCGCTAGCACCCATCATCCAGCGCTCACTTGTTCGGCGCAAGAAAAAAGCCGGGCGGCGAACTCCGGGAAAAGCCGCACAGTCGAATCACCGGGTTTCGCTCGCTCCACCGGGGCAGCTGGCACCACAGGGGAGGAGGCGCTTCGCGGCGCGGACAGGCTTACCGCCCCGTCCGCGCCAGCGAGTGCACCCAGCCGTGCATGCGCGAGCGGACATTCTCGATGTCCTTCTTGGTGAAGAAGTCCTCCGGCTTCACGCGATCGACCGGATAGACCGGGCGCAGGAAGTCGCTCTCGTAGCCGTACGGCACAGTCGCGTCGATGCCCATGCCGCCCTCGAAATTCGTGTTCGAGGCCGTCCACTGCTTCTCGCCCGCGGTCATGCGCTCGGCCGGCATGAAGGTCTGGCCGCGGCCGCCCGGGATCGGATTGAGGATGTCGGTCTTCGGATTGACGCGCGTGGTCAGGCACCACATCACGTCGTCCATCGAATAGGGATCGACGTCCTCCGAGACCGCGATCGCCATGCGCATGCCCTGCGAGCAGGAGAGCGCGGCGGCCATGAAGTTGCGCTGCCAGCCTTCGTCGAGCTGGTGGCGCTTCTTGACCTGGATGATGCAGCCGCCCCAGTCTGTCATGCAGTACGGGATCACCACGTTCTGCACGATGCCCGGCTGCAGCCGGTTGCACAGCTCGTAGATCGCCGCCTCGCGCACCGTGGTGTCGATGTTGTGGTCGTCGAGCATGTGCACGCCGAGGCAGAAGATGATCGGCTTGCTCTGCGGCTTGCGCATCGTGATGCCGGTGACGTGGAACGTCGGCGCCTTGTAGGCCTTGCCCATGTAGCCCGCCCATTCCGGATGGAAGTGGAAGCGGCCCTGAATGCCGGCCTCTTCGGACTCCTGCGTCTCGAAGCGGCGGTCGCGCGGGTTGACGTAGCCTTCCAGCACCAGTTCGCAGTCGGCGAGCGCCATGGCGTCGACGGTGCGCGCCTTGACCAGGCGGATCGGCGTGCCCTGCACCGCGCCGGCGATGCCGATCTCGTCGCAGCCCATCGGCAGGATCGCGTAGTCGAAGCCCGCGCCGGCGAGCAGCGTGCAGGCCGGCGGCACGCCGAAGCACATGGTGATCGGAACCGGCTTGTCGTCCTTGTAGTACTTGTTGACGACCTGCCACATGTGCGAGCCGGGCGAAATCTGGAACGTGCCGACGTTGCCCCAGCGGAAGTTCATGCGGTTGTAGCCGAGGTCGGAGCCGCCATCGAACTCGGGTCCGGTCACGCAGCGGATGGCGGAGCCGACGGTCAGTTCGGGCTCGTAGGTGGTGTGCCGGATCGGCACCACGTGCTCGTTCACGTCCTTCGGCGACTTGATGACGTGCTCCTGGCACGGCGCCTCGTCCTGCGGGATTTCCACCGGCTTGAGCGGATGCGACAGCGCGTAGGCGAGCTTCTTCACGCGTTCGGGGTCATCCTTCCAGCCGAACATCTTGTTGATCACCTTCATGTCGCCGAACAGGTTGGTGAGCACGCGGTGATGGGGCTTGCCCTTGACGTTGTTGAACAGGACCGGACAGCCGCCATCCATGTGCTTCTGCAGGCCGGTGACCTCGAGGTCCGGATCGACCTCCTTGTCGGTCTCGATCAGGTCGCCCTGCTCGCGCAGCCATTCGAGCGTGCTGCGCAAATCCTGCGCGTGATAGTCCTTGTGGGCCGCGCCGGCCTTCTCCTTGCGCAGTACCTTTTGCATGGCTTGAGCTCCGTCGGTATGAGACGGCGATGCGCAACGATCGAACGTCCCTAATCCTAGGGGGTCTCGGAATCCGCTCCTCAACGCCGCACCCCGCAAGTTACGCGGCTCCGGCGGAGAAGGGTTTCATTACATAGATTTCTAAGTATTATGTGCCCGGAAAGGCAAATTCTGTCAACGCTCGCCGGTGCCGATATCACCATGCCACGCACACCAGGAGGCGGGCCGGGAGCGCGCCGCCGCAACCGGAGAGTGGAGTTTCCGCTCTCCGAAAGCTCGGGCTTCCTGGTGCGCGACGCCAACCGCGCGTTCCAGCGCCTGCTCGAGAAGCGGATTACCGGCTTCGGTCTCAAGCGCGGCCAGTGGTATTTCCTGCGCGTGCTTTGGACTGAGGACGGTCTGTCGCAGCGCGAACTGTCCGCGACGTGTCGGCACCATGGAGCCCACGACCGTGATCGCGCTGCGCAGCATGGAGAAGGCGGGCCTCATCCGCCGGGTACGCAGCGACGACGACAAGCGCAAGGCGCAGGTGTGGCTCACGCCGAAGGCCAAGCGCATGCGGGACGAGCTTCTGGCGGTGGCGCGCGGGATCACCGACGAGGCCGAGCACGGCGTCAGCCGCGACGAGCTTGCGCAATTCCGCCGCGTCATCGCGCGGATGACCGCAAACCTCGACCGGATCAAGGAATAGCGAAAGAACGGCTTGCTCGTCGGACGCTTGTTGGATCGCAGCGGCGCGGCTGGCGCCCCCGCTCTGCGGGGGAGGGAGCACGCCGGTGCTCCTTCGTATAATTTGAACTCCGCTAATTCCGCGGCGGAATTTGGATCAGGTCGGCAAGCTGCTCCTTGGTGAGGGGAGCAGAGATGAACTTGAGATTGATCGCTTCCGGCATGATGAGATCGAGGCCGACGATGACGTCGGGCGACAGCACGGACTTCGGGAAATAATCGTCGCGGATGCGCTTGGCCTTCGCCTCGGTGATGCTGTTGAACTCCGCGTAGAACTTGAGCGCTGCCGGGTCCGCGTACATCCAGTCGATGGTCTCGCGATAGGCCCGCATGTAGCGGACGATCGCATCCTTGCGGTTCTGCAGCGTCTGCGGGTTGGTGATCACCAGGCGGACCGTCTGTCCTTTGAAGATCGTGTCGTTGCCGGTGGCGATCTGGCGGATTTCGCCGCGGTCGAGCTGGTCGAGCCCGAACGGCGGGGCCGCCCAGCCGACATCGACCTGGCCGGACATCACCGCCGTCAAGGTCGGCGCCGGGCTTCCGGTCGCGACCAGCTTGGCGGCGGTGAGGCCGTACTGCTTGACGAAGGCGGTGACGACGCCGTGCGTCGAGGCGCCGACGGTCGAGAACGCGATGGTCTTGCCGTTGAAATCCTGGATGGTCTTGATCGGCGAGTTAGCCTTCACATACCAGTAGAGGTCCCCTGCCCCCATGATCTCGTTGCCGATGATGCGCACCGGCGCGCCCTTGGCGTAGCCGCTGAGCGCGCCCATGACGCCGGTGCTCACGCCGATATCGACGCTGCCGGCGAACACCGCCTGCTGGGTCTCGCCGCTCCCTTGGGTGTAGAGGATTTCCAGCGCCAGGCCATGCTTCTTGAAGATGCCGGCGCGCTGGCCGAGATCGGAGATCGAGGTATCCCAGAGCCCGCGCTGGCCGACCGTAAGCTTGAGTGCGTCGAGTTTGTCCTGCGCGAGTGCCGAAGACGACGCGACAGCGGCCGTCATCGCCAAAGCGAACAGTCGAGCGAACTTGGCCATAGCTGGATTTTCCTTCGGCGACCCGGTCAGAAATCCTAGAAGGCTTTGCACGGGCCGCCAAGGCGCGGAGCCTGCGGCATCACGCCTTGCGGTTCTGCGCGTTCCAGTAGCGCTCGAGATTGGAGATCAGCGCCGGGCTGAAGTGGCAATAGGCCTGCTCGCGCGCATAGACCGCGAAATAGGCGCGGAACATGTCGAGCGGCTCCTGTGCGATGCGGATCGCCCGACGGTTGCTCGCGGCGCTCACCACGCCCGAACTGGTCAGCCCGGCAATGACCTTGTCGAGCGCCGCATCCATCTGCCCGCTCGGCACGATCTCGTCGCAGATCAGCCGTCCCTCGGGGCTGTCGCATTCGAGCCGGCGTTCATACTGGATCGCCTGGCGCGTCAGCCGATCGCCGACGAACCGCGGCAGCCGCATGTTGGCGGCGCCCGGGATGATGCCCTCCTTGCGCGCCGGCAAGGTGAGATAGGCATCCTTCTCGGCCAGCACATAGTCCATCACCAGCAGGGCCTGGCAGTGCCCACCGATGGCAAAGGCATCGACCGCCGCGACCCAGGGCTTCTCGATCGACCGGCCGCCGAATTCGTCGGGCGGCGCGTCGTCGGCGACCGCAAGCCCGCGATAGATCTTGTTGACGTAGCCGAGATCGCGCTGGAGATACCAGACGAACGGAATCTTGCCGCGATAGAGGTGCGTCAGGTTGATGCCCGCGCCGAACACGCGCCGGCCTTGGTATTTCGGGTGCTCGACCACCCCGCCGCGCATCACGGCGATCTCGCTCGTCGGATCGAGCAAAGCGAGATCGACGCAAATCTCCGCGCCGTCGAGGGTCGCGCCGTCCTCCGCGTTGAGAAAACGCGGATGGATTTGCGTCACGACCGCGGCCTTGCCGGCGCGGCGGACCGATGCGCCCGGCAGTTCGACCGCGCCCTCCTTTTCGAACTTCGGCAGCAGCGCGAGCGCCTCAGGCCGCGGCAGCAGCATGGCGTGACAGAGGTGACGGCCGGACTGCTCGCTGCGCAGCACCGCGGACAGGAAAATTCCCTGGTCGACCTCGAGCCCGCTTTTTTCGCCTTGCAGGCAGTTGTCCTCGGCAGCGATCTGCTGCGCGCTCGGCACCAGGCCCGGCACGACATCGGCCGCCTGCACGACCAGGTGCTCGACCCGGACGAAGCGGGAGCGTTTGCCGGTGAGGCGGTCGTAGACCTCATCCACATGACGCTCCAGGAACCGTGTGCGCGAGGCGCGGGCGGCTTCCTGGATGAGGCCGGCCGCCGCCTGCTCGGCCGCGCTGCGCTGCGCCTTGCGCGGCAGCCGGTCGAGGAGCGCGGTCGATTTGCCCCAATAGCTGGAGAAGCTCTGACAATCGGCGGCAAAATTCCCGCTGGCGGTGGGTCCCGCTTGCCGCCACTCGTCGGCATCGTTCTCGCTCAACCCGGCCGCCGCAAGCGTCCGGAAACTGCCTTGTTCATCCGAAGCTGTTGTCATCCCGGCACTCCATCCGCAGGCACCATCCCTGTTCTACGATCAAACCCATCGGCTTTCGCCGCTCCGCGCGATGGCATAACCTTCCTGCCAAAGGAATGCAGGGAGAAACGGCATGAAGGCAAGCCTTCGTCCCGGAATCATGCGGGTCAACCGCATTGTCGTCGATCGCGGCCGCACCATCAGTTTCATGGGCGAGGACGCGCGCACCTATGCGACCCCCTCGATGATCCTCGATATCGAGCATACCTGCCGCGACCTGATTGTCGAACATGCCGACCCGGGCGAGGACTCGGTCGGCACTGAAGTGGCGGTGCGGCACCTCGCGCCGACCTTGCTCGGAATGACGGTCGAGATCGCCGTGAAGGTCTCGTCGGTGGAAGGCCGCAAGGTGCAGTTCGAGGTGACCGTGAAGGACGAGTTCGACGAGGTCGGCGCCGGCACCCATACGCGCTTTGTCGTCGACAAGGCCAAGACCTTCGAGCGCCTGAAGGCGAAAGCGGCGCGCCTCGCTGCAAGATCAGAAGCATCGTGAAGCACCGCGGCATCTGCGGGGTGAGGACATTGAGCATGCCTCAAGGCGAGACATTCATGTTCGACCGTGCCGCCGAGACCATGGCGCGCAGTGACCTCGCCGCGCTGCAGCTCAAGCGGCTGCAGCAGACCGTGGAGCGCGCCTACGCAGCCGTCCCGCCGGTCCGCCGCAAGCTGGACGCCGCGGGCGTTAGGGCTGGCCAGATCAAGACACTGGCCGATGTCGCGCGACTGCCATTCTCGACCAAGGCGGATCTGCGCGACAATTTCCCCTTCGGGCTTTTTGCCGTGCCGACCAAGGAGTTGTTGCGGCTGCACGCCTCCTCGGGCACGACCGGCAAGCCGACCGTCGTCGGCTACACGCGCGCCGACCTCAATCTCTGGTCCGACGTGATGGCGCGGTCGCTCGCCTGCATGGGCGCGCGGCCGGGCGACATCTTCCATAACGCCTTCGGCTACGGGCTGTTCACCGGAGGCCTGGGATTTCATTACGGCGCCGAGCGGCTCGGCCTGACCACTATTCCAGTGTCGGGCGGCGGGACCGAGCGACAGATCGCCCTGATGCAGGATCTGCGCCCGCAGATTCTCGGCGCGACCCCCTCCTATGCGCTCAACATCGCCGAAGTCGCCGGGCACATGGGCGTCGACCTGCGCAAGCTGTCGCTGCGCTATGCCGCCTGCGGAGCGGAGCCCTGGAGCGAGGCGATGCGGCGCGACATCCAGGCGAAGCTCGGCGTCAAAGCCATGGACTCCTATGGCTTGTCCGAGATCATCGGCCCCGGCGTCGCCAACGAATGCCACGAGGCGCAGGACGGTTTGCACCTGTGGGAGGACCATTTCCTGTGCGAGGTGATCGATCCCGACACCATGGCGCCGCTGCCGCCGGGCGAAGCCGGAGAGCTTGTCATTACGACGCTGACCAAGGAAGCGCTGCCGATGATCCGCTACCGCACGCGCGACATCACCCGGTTGACGCTTGAGCCGTGCATCTGCGGGCGCACGCACGCCCGCATGCTGCGGGTGACCGGCCGTACCGACGACATGCTCATCATCCGCGGCGTCAACGTCTACCCCTCGCAGATCGAGGCGCACCTGGTCGGCTTCCCCGGGCTCGCACCGCATTACCAGCTTGTCGTATCGCAGGATGGCGCCATGGCCGCCGTGACGATCGAAGTCGAACTCGAGAAGCCCGCACCGCCGGACGAGCCGTTCGTGACCCGCCTCGCCCACGATGTGCAGGCGCACATCAAGTCGATGGTCGGTGTCACGTGCGACATCGAGCTCAAGGCGCCGGGCGAAGTCCCGCGCTCGCAGGGCAAGGCCGTCCGCGTCAAAGACATGCGGCAAACCGCGAAGCCGTGAACAAGATGGCCGAAGAGCAACTGATCCTCGTCGACGAAAGCAATCGCGCGACCGGACACGCCGGGAAGACCGCCGTGCACCGGGCGGGCCTGCTGCACCGCGCGTTTTCGATCTTCATGGTCGACGGACGCGGGCGCATGCTGCTGCAGCAGCGCAGCCCGAAAAAATATCATTCCGGCGGCCTGTGGGCGAATTCCTGCTGTGGACACCCGCGCCCAGGCGAGCGAACGGTGACCGCCGCGCGCAGGCGGCTGGGCGAAGAGCTTGGCGTCGACGGCGCCCTATCGTTTGGTTTTTTTGCGCGCTACCAGACCGAGCTCGATCATGGGATGCATGAGAACGAGTTCGTCTATGTCTATTTCGGACGACTCGGGGGAGAGCCAAATCCTCATCCCGACGAGGTCGCGGACACCGAACTACTGTCGTTTGACGAAATCCGCCGGCGTCTGAAACGCAAGCCAGACGAGTTCGCGGTGTGGTTCCGGCACTATTTTGCGAATCATCACGCCGACATCGCGCGCCTGGCGAAAATGACGGCGCGATGACCCGCCCTTGGCGCCGCGTGCACGCCTGATCCTCCATAAATCTGCGCTCAGCGCACTCGCTCGCATTATCGCTTTGCCTTGACAGGCGCCGGGCGTGTTGCCACGTTTGGCAAGCAAACAAGAAAAACTGCCCGGCCCAATTTGGAAATTCTGCCGGGAGTCATCCACCGGGAGGATGCTCATGACCTCGACCCAGTCGACTGTTGTGCTCGCCGCTGCGTTGTCGTTTGCGATTTGCGGAATCAGCACCGCACAGGAGGTGAAACAGGCGCCACGGCCGGCCGCGGCCCCCAGCCTTACGCCCAGCGCGGTCACCCAGGACATGCTCAATCGGTCCGCCACCGACAGCAACAATTTCCTGCATACCAACGGCGACTACACGCAGAAGCGCTTCTACCCGAACAATCAGATCAACACCGGCAATGTCCGGCGCCTGCGGCCGGCCTGGATTTTCCAGACCGAAGTCAAGGAATCGATGGAGACCTCGCCGATCGTCGTGAACGGCGTCATGTACGTCACGACGTCGTTCAGCCACGTCTATGCGCTCAATGCGCAGACCGGCGAGCAGCTCTGGCACTACAAGCATGCGCTCGGCCCGATCACCACCTATTGCTGCGGGCCGAACAATCGCGGCGTCGCCGTCTACGAGGACAAGGTCTATCTCGCCACGCTCGACGCCAAGCTCGTCGCGCTCGACGCCAAGACCGGCAGCAAAGTCTGGCAGTCCGACATCGCCGACCCCGAGTTGGGCTACAGCGAGACCATGGCGCCGACCGCCGTGAAGGGCAAAATCCTGATCGGCACCAACGGCGGCGAATACGGCATCCGCGGTTTCGTGAAGGCCTATGACGCCAAGGACGGCAAGCTTCTGTGGACCTTCAACACCGTTCCGGAGAACTCGGTCGGCGTCTGGGCCGAAAAGGATGCGACCGGCCGCGTCATGCACCGCGACATCGCGGCCGAGAAAAGAAAGCTCGCCGAGATCGGCGATCCTTACAAGACGCTGGGCGGCGGCGTCTGGCAGAACCCGGCAGTCGATCTCGCGACCAACCGCATCTTCTTCGTGGTCGGCAACCCCTCCCCCGATCTCGACGGCGCGCTGCGGCCGGGCGACAACCTCTACACCGACTCGCTCGTTTCGCTCGACCTCGATACCGGCAAGTATGTCTGTCACTTCCAGTATATCGCGCATGACGTGTGGGACCTCGACGCGGTCAGCCCGCCGATCCTGGTCGACGTGCGGGACAAGGCCGGCAAGGTCATCCCCGGCGTGATCCACGGCGGCAAGACCGGCCACGTCTACGTGCACGACCGCAAGGATTGCAGCCTGATCCGCTTCTCCGACGCCATGGTGGCGCAGGAGAACATGTGGGTTCTGCCGACGGCGGAAGGCGCGCGCATGCTGCCGGGCGCGAACGGCGGCGTCGAGTGGTCGCCGATGACCGTCAACCCGCAGCTCGGGCTGACCTACGCGATCAACCTGCACCAGCCGATGACCTACCACGTGCAGAGCACGCCCTATCCGAACGGCAAGCTTTGGCTCGGCGGCGCGTTCAAGGTGATTCCGAGCGAAGGGCAGTCCGGCAACATCACCGCGGTCGACTACAACACCGGCAAGATCCGCTGGCAGGTGAAGACGCCGCAGCCGATGATCGGCGGCATCCTGGCGACCGCCGGCGGGCTCGTCTTCACCGGCGAGGGCAACGGCCAGTTCCGCGCCTACAACGCGCAGAACGGCAGCGTGCTGTGGACGTTCAACGCGGGAGCCGGCGTCAACGCACCGCCGTCGTCCTATACGGTCGGCGGCAAGCAGTACATCGTGGTGGCGGCGGGCGGCAACGTGCAGCTCGACTACAAGCGCGGCAACACCATCATCGCGTTCTCACTCGATTGATGGCGATCCCGAATATATTCGGCGCAAGCGTGTTATGGAGACGGGACCCTTCGGTCCCGTCTCTTTTTGCGATGGATGGCGCTGAGCGCAAAATGTTTGGAGTGATGCGGTTGCTTCCACCTTGCCTGCGAGCAGCTTGTTCTATTGGCATTTTCCTCGCCGCTGCGATGCCCGCGCGCGCGCAGAGCGTGGAGGAGAAGGTGCAGCTTTGCGCCGCCTGCCATGGCGAGAACGGCGTCCCGCAGCAGATGACGACGCCCGTCATCTGGGGCCAGAACCTCGGCTACCTCTATCTTCAACTGCGCGACTACAAGAGCGGCGCACGCAAGGACGACATCATGACGCCGATCGCGCAGACCTTGGAGCGCGACGACATGATGGCGCTGGCGAAATATTTTTCGGAGAAGAAGTGGCCCGATCTGCGCCAGCCGCGCGCGCCGCGCACGGTGGCCGAGCGTGCGTTGCGGGCCAACACGGCGATCGGCTGCACCGGTTGTCATCAGGGCGAGTATCAGGGCGAAGGCACGCAGCCGCGGCTCGCCGGACAGACCAAGGAGTACCTGCTGCAATCGATGCTCGATTTCCGTACCCGCAAGCGTGGCAACAATCCGGGCATGTCCGACCTGATGCTGGCTATCTCCGAGGAGGATATCGCCGCCTGCGCGGAGTATCTGGCGGGGCGGTAACGTCCAGCGTCATTTCGCGGCAAGCAACTCGCGCACGGCCGTGCTGGTCGCGAGATCAACCGCGCGCTTCCCGCTCTTGTCCGTTTTGCTCCGTTCGGCTCCCCGCCGAAGCAGGACCTCGACCACCGGCACATGCCCAAGCTCGGCGGCGATCATCAGCGCGGTCTGGCCGCGGTTGTCGGCGGCGTCAATCGCGGCACCGCGATCGAGCAGGAGTTCGGTCGTTTCCACCGCCGCCCGCGCGTTGACGCCATCCTCGTGACCGGCGGCCCACATCAGCGCGGTCAAGTCATTGCCGTAACTGCGCTTCGGATCGACGCCGGCATCGAGCAGGCGGCGCACCACTTCCGTGAAACTGCGCGCGGCCGCGTAGGTCACGGCGGCCTTGCCGGTCTTGTCCACGATGTTCGGATCGGCGCCGCGCTTGATGAGCTGTTCGACGATGCGATCGTTGCCTTTGAACGCCGCAGCCGCGAGCGCCGTCACGCCCGAGTGCCCCGGCACGTTCGGATCGGCGCCCTTTGCCAGGAGAAAGCCGACCGTCGCCTGCCGCTCGTTCTCGGCAGCCAGCAGCAGCGCCGTCGATCCATCGAGATTGCGCGCGTCGATCGCCGCGCCCTGCTCGAGCAGCGCCTGGGTGAGCGCGAGATGGCCTGCCCGCGCCGCCCGCGCCAGCGCCATGTTGCCCAGCCGGTCGCGCGATTCGAGGGTGGCGCCGGCCGCCAGCAGCCGGCGCGCCAAGTCGACACAACCGGCATCCGCCGCCCGAAACAGCGCGACGTTGAGCTCGACCGCGGCGGCGTCCGGCGTGGATTTGAACCTGAATTCAAGGTCGCGGCAGGTCGGGGCTTCCGCCGCCCACACGCTGGAGCCCGTCGCGGCCAGCAAAGCCGCGGCCATGAGAGCCTTGAACGTAGAGGTGAAGACCATCGACCGCTTCATGCAACCCAGCCGCCTCCGCAGTCATGCTTCCACGCAGTGTCTGCGCTGTCCAGCTTGCGCGCGCAGCGGCGTTGCCCGGACGCGGTCCGCCCGTATAATCCTTACTGATCGCGCCAGCGCCGACCAACAAGAAGCGCCGTCATCAGGGAGAGAATTATGGGTCCCTTCACCAGCAGATGTCTTCGGCTGTCTGGCGCCATCCTGGCGGGCGTGTCCCTTACCGCGCTCGCGATCTCGATGTCGTCCGCGCAATACAAGATGACGGTCAATCGCGATCGGTTGGTCAACGCGCAGAACGAGCCGCAGAACTGGCTGATGATGAACGGCGACTATGGCTCGATGCGCTACTCCAAGCTCACGCAGATCAACCGCGACAACGTCAAGGATCTGCGCATCGTCTGGGCGCTGGCGCTCGGCGGCATGCAGGACGTCGGCCAGAACGGTCCCGAGAATGAGGTCAATCCGCTGATCGACAATGGCTTCATGTATACGACCGACGGCTGGGGCACGGTCTACAAGATCGACGCACGCAATCCCAACAAGGGCGAGTTCGTCTGGATCGCCGATCCCGGTGTGAGGCACGAGGGCAACGTTTCGCGCACGCGCGGCATCGCGCTGTGGGACAATCTGGTGATCGCCAATATTCCCGACGGCCGCGTGATCGCGATCAATCGCGATTCCGGCGAGATCGTCTGGGACAAGCAGGTCGCCAAGCCGAACGAGTTCGGCGGCAAGGAGAAATTCCTCACCGCCCCGATCACCGCCGAAGGCAAGGTGCTGGTCGCCAACGGCGCGGGCGACGCCGGCACGCGCGGCTGGCTCGCTGCACTCGACGCCAAGACCGGCAACGAGCTCTGGCGCTGGTACGTGGTGCCGAAGCCCGGCGATCCGGGCAGCGAAACCTGGAAGGACAAGACCAACGCATGGAAGACGGGCGGTGGCGGCCTGTGGCAGACCGGCTCGTATGACCCGGCGTCGAAGCTGACGATCTGGGGCACCGGCAACCCGGTGCCGATCTACGACCCGCAGGCGCGCCCGGGCGACAACCTCTACACCAACTCGGCAGTCGCACTCGACATCGAAACCGGCAAGCTCGCTTGGCACTTCCAATACACGCCGAACAACTCGTGGGACTACGACGAGAACGGCATTCACCTGCTGTATGACACCGTGGTCAACAACGAGCCGCGCAAGGTGGTGGCGCATTTCGGCCGCAACGGGTTCTTCTACACGCTCGACCGTTCGAACGGCAGCTTCATCAAGAGCGGCCAGTACGTGAACGACCTCAACTGGACCAAGGGCATCGACCCGAAGACCGGCAAGCCGGTCGAATACGATCCCAAGCTCGACGTGCAGCAATACGTCAGCGAGGCCCGCGCTTTACGCGGCGACGGCATGAAACGCGCCTGCCCGACCTGGCACGGCGGCGTCGCGCACCAGCCGGTGGCCTATCATCCGGTGAAGAAGATCGCCTACGGCGTCGGCATCGAAGGCTGCTTCACCCAGAACGGCGCGGCGGTCGCCTACAAATCGCCCGACGGCGGCATGGACCCGCAGAAGAGCGAGAAGCGGACCTACACCAGCGATCTCTACTACGGCTCGATCACCGCCTTCGACACGGTCAACCACAAGGTCATCGCGAAGGCCATCACCGATATCGAGATTCGTTCAGGCGCGCTGGTGACCGCGGGCGGCGTGGTGTTCACGGCGCTACAGGATGGCTGGGTGATCGCCTACAACGACGAGACGCTGGAGGAACTCTGGCGCTTCAACGTCGGCACGCCGCTCAAGGGTGCACCGGTGACCTACGCGATCGGGCCGAAGCAGTATCTCGCGGTACAGACCAGCGGCCGCCACCTGCATCCGGTGAAGTTCGACAAGCTGGAAAGCTCGAGCTACCTGTTCGTTTTCGCGCTGAATTGAGAGCGACGCGGCGCTTTTCAAGCGCGCCGCAAGTTCCGGTCCTCATCCTGAGGAGCATCGCGCAGCGATGCGTCTCGAAGGATGGCGACGAGGTACGGAACGCGCGGCCATGCTTCGAGACGCCGCGCTACGCGCGGCTCCTCAGCATGAGGGACTGAGCCCTACTTCGGAAACTCGCTGCACACCTCGACGTCCGAGCCCCAGTAGTCGATGCAGGCGGCGCGATCCATCGCGCCCTTGCCGACGATCTTCGCCAGCATGAAAGTCGGCCATCGTCTCGACCTCCCGCGCCTGCAAGGTCGCGGGCGGGTCGGGCATCTGGTACTTGGGCGACGCCAGGTCGGCCTGTTTGAGGCCATAACAGCGGCCGTCGCTGTAGGCGAACTTGTCGAACGGCGGCATCCCGGTTCCCGGCCGCCCGCATTTAATGATCATCACCAGCGTTTCGCGGTCGAGTACGGACTGGCGCAGATTGGCGCCGTCGGGCATCTGGCTGTCCATCTTGCGGCCGTCGCCCGCCCAGCCGTGGCAGGACTGGCAATTGCCCTTTTGCCGGAACAGCCGCCCGCCGGCTGCGATGTCGGCCGGATCGAAGCTTTGCGCGAATGCAGTCGAGTCTGCGACCGATAAAGCGGCTAAAGAGAGGCACGAAGAAGACAACAGATCGGAGAACGGCACGGGCTTGCATACCGACATGGCTCTTTTCACTTCGTCGTGCGGTCAACATCGCAGCCACAAATCTACCAGTGCCGTCGCCGCACGGTCCATCGGAACAATTGGCGATGGGCTTCGATGGCAGCTACCATGCGCAACGCTCATAAGTGCCGATGGTCATGGTCGCCAGCCTCGCCGCAATCTTTCTGCTTGCACTTTTCGCCGTCTCTCCTGCTGCGGCGCAGGAGCCGCGACGCGCAACGGTCTGGGACCTCAAGCTCGGACGGCCGGTTGCGGCGCAGCCGTCGCCCGGGGACTTCCGCGGCTTCGCCTGCGGCGCAAACGGCGGGCCTCCGCGCGCACAGCTTATGGGCTGGAGCGATTTTGCCCGCTGCCGCGCCGAAAACGGACTGCACGAGGTCTATTTCGAATACGACGACGAGCTTGAGTACGTAGCGCGCGCCCGCGACCTGCAGCGTGAGGTGGCGCGCTGGGCCGGCACCACGGAGCTCGCCTTTCCGATTATGACCTCGGCGCTGTTCGATGCGGACGGCGTGCTCAAGGGCATTCGTATTGTCACGGACTCACGTCCGGACTATCGCCAGGACACCACCGACGCCGATCGCAAGAAGCGCGCCGACGCTTATCTGCTGGGCGGCGTTCTGGCCGGACGGTTCGACATCGATCCAGCCCGCGATTGCGTTTCGCTACCGGCGGCCGAAGGCGAGAGCGCAGTTGGATCGCTGTTCGTCAAGCAATCTTGCGAGAAGTCCGACACGGCGAACGGACGGCGCCTGGTCCTGCACATCAATTATTTCCGCAAGCCGGGGCAAAGCGGCGTCAATCCGCAACTGCCGACCCAATTGACCCAAGGGCAATTTGAAAGCTCGGCGCGGCTCGAAATCTATTATCTTACAGGACGCTAGCGGCGCTTACGGCGTGATCGTACCGTCGGGCATGATGGTGTCCCTGAATGTCGCGTCATCGAGCTTGGCGTCGTGCATCGTGGCGCGGCGGAAGTTCGTCCGCGTAAGCAGCGCATGGGAAAGATCGGCGCCGCGAAAATTCGCCCCGAGCGCATTCACGTCGCTCAGATCGGCGCGGACAAGGC
The DNA here is from genome assembly GCA_963763365.1 of uncultured Alphaproteobacteria bacterium. Lineage (GTDB taxonomy): Bacteria > Pseudomonadota > Alphaproteobacteria > Rhizobiales > Xanthobacteraceae > VAZQ01. The sequence goes on from CAVXOE010000017.1 coordinate 431,525, forward strand.
TTGTATTGATCAACTCCGTCCCGATCAGGCGTGCCTCTTTGAGCGACGCACCGTCGAGTTTCGCATCCCGCAGGAACGCGAAATCGAGCGCCGCCCCCGCGAGGTCGGCCCCGACCAGGACGGCGTCCGGCAGCCGCGCCTTGCGCAGATCGGCGTTGCGCAGCGTCGCCTTGCTCAGATCGGCCCGCGTGATGCGCGCCGTCCCCATCAATGCATCGGTGAGATCGGCGCCCGTAAGCGACGCACCGTCGAGGATCGCCGCATAAAGCATCGCGCCACGCAGGTTCGCGCCTGTGAGGTCGGCACGGGCGAGATTGGCCTTGTTGAGATTGGCATCGGACTAAATTCGCATTCGCCAGCCGCGCGCCGGTCAGCCTGGCGTCATGCAGATTGGCCTGCTTGAGATTTGCGTCGGTCGAGATCGGCGCCCGAAAGATCGCGGCGCTTGAAGTTCATCCCCGCGAGGTCGCAGCGCGGGCAGTCGCGCATCCGTCCCGCCAGGAAATCGTCGCGCTGGTCCGCTCCAGCCGTGGCTGGCATCAGCCAAATTGTCAGGGCCAGTACGAGACCGGCGATGAACGGCGCACCCGCCCGAACGGAAAAGATTGCTGTCACGGCGGACATTGTCTTGGTCCGGTGTGGCAATGTAAATTGCCTTGCCAACCCCGATTTACCCGGTGGTCCATGACACGTATCCCCTCGCTCACAACCGGCGAAGACGCCCACGGCCGCGGCCTCGCCCATGGCCGGCATTTCGCGCAGGAAATCGCGGACAACATTGCGACCTACCTGCGCCGCTTCGCGGCATCGGGGCTCAGCCGCGACGCCGCCTTCGCCGAAGCAGAGCGCTGGCTTGCCGCCATGCGGAGCTGGAACTCGGAATACGCGGAGGAGATGCATGGCATCGCGCAAGGCTCCCGCCAACGCGACGAAGCCGTCGCGCTGCTCAATGCGCGCTATGAACTCGCCTTCACGCTGTTCGGCCAGGATGCGCGGGCGGGCGACAAGGAACTGTCCAAACAAAAGGAGGAACTGCTGGCGGTCGGTCCCGACGGCTGTACCGCCTTCGGCCTTCTTCCGCAGGCCACCGCCGACCGCCACACTTGGCTCGGGCAGAACTGGGACTGGCTCGAGGGCGTGCACGGCCGCACGTTCGTGCTGCGCGTGCAGCGAAAAAACAAGCCGAGCTTCGTCTGCTTCACCGAGGCCGGGATCGTCGGCGGCAAAATGGGCGTGAATGAATGCGGCATCGGGCTGGTCGAAACCGGGCTCGCTTCGAGCCACGACGGGCGCCATCCCTACGAGAAGCCGTTCCACGTGCGCTGCCGCGAGATTCTCGACGCCGAAACCTTCGAGGATGCACGCAAGCCGGTCACCGGCACGCCGCGGACCTGCTCAGCCAATTTCGTGATCGGCAAAGCTGGCGGCAGCATCGTCAACATCGAAACGAGCCCCGATCACACCAGCGACATCCTGCCGGAAGACGGCATCCTCACGCATTCGAACCACTTCCTGACGGCCGGGCACGGCGAGTCGCTGATGGAGAAGGTCTCGCCCAACACGCTGCACCGCGCTGACCGCATGCGACACCTGCTGCGCGAGTTCGGCGGCGAGGTCGGGTTGGACAAGATGCGTCAGGCGGTCACCGATCATCGCGGCGCGCCCTACGCGATCTGTCGCCACCCCGACCCCGAGCAGCCCGATGCCAAGCGGACCATGACGGACGCTTCGATCCTGATCGACCTCGACGCCCGGGTAATGCATGTCGCCAACGGGCCGCCGTGCAGCAACGAGCACATGCCGTTCCCACTGGCCGAGACCTGAGATCAGGATGCGTTCGGAGAAAGGAAGCGGTCACGCGCCTCCTTGACCGCATCTTCCATGGTCATGAAGATCGCGCCGGCGACCGCAAGCTTCCGCACCAAGTCCTCGAACGCGAGCATGCGGTAGCCACGCCCGATCACGTAGGGGTGCATGGTGTAGGTGAGCACGCCCCATTCGACGCTCTTCTGCATGTAGCGGAATTCGTCGAACCAGCTCTCCATCACCAGCCGGGCGGATTGCGAACCTGGGAGCACGGTCGTGGCCGTTCGCACGAATTCGAAGTGCGGATAATCGTCGAGCGACCAGCTGATCGGCATTTCGACGAGCGCCGTCTCCTCGCCGAAATGAAACGGCTTGCCGAGTTCGGCGCGGTCGCCGCGCCGGGCGCGGTAGGGCCAGTAGTCGGCGCCCATCAGGCTCGAATCGTAAAGGAAACCGTGCGCGAGCAGAAGATCGATGGTGTGCTCGCTCAGGTCCCAGGACGGCGAGCGGTAGCCGCGCGCCTTGCGGCCGGTGAGCCGCGCGATTGCCTCGTTGGCGCGGATGAGATCGGCTTCCTCCTCGTCACGGCTTTGCTGCGCGGGCGGAATGTGCGCCCAGCTATGGTGCGCGATCTCGTGGCCGTCCGCGACCACCGCCTCGCTGGCGGCCGGATGGCTCTCGATGGTGAAGCCCGGCACGAACCAGGTCGCCTTGATGCCGTGCGACTTGAGCAGCGCCAGAATACGGCGCGCCCCGGTGAGCCCGAACTCGCCGCGCGAGAGCGGCGTCGGCGTGGTCATGCCGCGCGCGATAAAGCCGGACTGGGTATCGAAATCGAAGGTCAGGCAGACGATGTGGCGCGGCACGCTGATCCCCTTAACGTGGACGATCCTCGCAACATGGACACGAGCGCCACCGGCATAGCATAGTTTACCGGCCCTTCGCCGCGCGCCCACTCCTTGCAGTGGCTCCCAGTCCCGCCGGTATTATTCCTGGATCATCGCATGGCGACACAAACGATCGGGATCATCGTCCACGGCGCGACCGGCCGCATCGCCTCGACCCAGCACCTGGCAAATGCGCTGCTGCCGATCTGCGCGGAAGGCGGCCTGCCGGTGGGCGACGATCGCGTTGTTCCGCGCCTGCTGCTTGCCGGGCGCAACGCCGAACGCGTGGCGGCTGTCGCACGCTCGCACGGCATAGCCGACTGGACGACCGACCTCGATGCCGCGTTCGCCGACCCCGGCTATGCGATCTTCTTCGATGCCGCCGCCACCCAGCAGCGGGCCGGTGTCCTCGAGAAGGCCATTGCCGCCGGCAAGCACATCTATTCCGAAAAGCCGGTGGCGCCGACTGTTGCGCAGGCACACGCGCTGCTGAAGAAGGCCGAAGCTCGTGGACTGCGCCACGGCGCCGTCGAGGACAAGGTCTACCTTCCGGGCATGCAGAAGCTCGCGCGTCTCGCACAAAGCGGCGAGCTTGGCCGCATCGTCGGCTTCCGCCTTGAATTCGGCTGGTGGGTGTTCGACGGCAACGACCGGCCGGGCCAGCGACCAAGCTGGAACTATCGCCGCGGCGATGGTGGCGGCGGCCTGATCCTCGATATGTATCCGCATTGGCGTTACGTGATCGAGACGATCGTCGGAAGGATTTCGCGGGTTTCCTCCGTGGCCTGGACCGCCGTACCCGAGCGAATCGACGAAGAAGGCCGGCGTTATCCGGTCGACGTCGAGGACGCCGCCGCGACCTTGGTGGAGTTGGAGGGCGGAGCCTTCGGCACCATCTTGAGCTCGTGGGCGACCCGCGTGCGGCGCGACGACTTGTTCACGTTGCAGGTCGACGGCACGAAAGGCTCGGCGCTTGCCGGCCTGCACCGCTGCCATGTGCAGTCTCTGGCCCAGACCCCGGCGGTTGCGCATTTCAGCGTGATGAAGGATATCGGCGCCGATTATCGCGACGGCTGGAGCGAGGCCCCGCCGCTTGCCGACTACCGCAATCCCTACCGGGTCGGCTGGGAGAATTTTCTGCGCCATGTGGCAACGGGCGCGCCGATGCAATCGAATTTCGCCGCCGGCATCCGCGATGTCGCGTTCGCCGAAGCCTGCCACCGCAGCATGGCGGAACGGAGCTGGATTTCGTTTCCGCCCCCAACGCGGAGTCCGTCATGAGCACCACGTCAACCCGCACTGCTCTGGTCACTGGCGCTTCTACCGGCCTCGGGCTTGCCACCGCGCTGGCGCTCGGCCGCGCGGGCTACGATCTCGCCGTCACCGACCTCGATGCGGATCGGCTCAAGCCGGTCGTGGATGCGCCCGATCTGAAGGGCCGCAAGATCGTGCCGATCACGCTCGATCTGCGCTCCGAAAGCCAGATCGCCGGCGCCATCACCCGGGCTGCTGAAGCGCTCGGAACCATCGACGTACTGGTCAACAATGCCGGCCGGCCGCTGACGAAGCCCGCGACCGACGTCACCTGGGCGGAATGGGACGACGTCATCGATATCAACCTCAAAGGCGGCTTCTTCCTCAGCACCGCCTTCGCGCGGCACTGCCGCGAGCGCGGCCGTCCGGGCGCCATCGTCAGCATCGCCTCGACGCATGGACTGACCGGCATCGCGGGCCGTGCGGTCTACGGCATCTCCAAGGGCGGCATCGTCCAGATGACCCGTATGCTGGCGATCGAATGGGCGCCGTTCGGCATAAGGGTCAACGCCGTCGCACCCGCGACCGTACTCACGCCCTCGCGCGAAAAGCTGCTGAGCGATCCGCAGGTCCGGGCACAGATGCTGGCGCGTATTCCGCTCGGCCGCTTTCCGACAGCCGAGGAGATCGCGGAGGCCGTGTGCTACCTCGCGAGTGACGCCGCGAAATCGATCACCGGCCAGACCCTCGTGCTCGACGGCGGCCTGACGGCGGCTTGAGCGGCCAACGCTCTCGAGTGGCCTTGCGGATGCATCTGCGCTGCTGCATTTTCGTCGCATGATCAGAATCAACTCGTCGGGCTTCAGATCCGTCCGTCTCACTTCGCTTGCGTGTTGCGTATGGATCGCTCTCGCGAGCGGCGCGAACTCAGCCGAGCCGATCAAGATCGGCGCCGTCTTGCCATTCTCCGGCGGCGTCGAACTTTATGGCAAACAGGCGAAGCTCGGACTTGACCTCGCGGCCAAGGAAATCAACGCGGGTGGCGGAATCCTCGGCCGGCCGGTCGAAATAATCTACGAGGACGACAAGACCGATCCGGTGGCGGCCGTGGAAGCGACGCAAAAGCTCGTCGCGCGCGATGGCGTTCTGGCGCTGGCCGGGCCGATCACGTCGAGAAATCTGGATGCCATGGCGCCTGTTGTCGAGGGCCTGAAAACGCCCCTGCTCTACGCGACCAATTACGAGGGAGGAAAGTGCGGACGCTACATTTTCTCGTTTAGCACTGTCCCTAATCAGGAGTTGGCGCCGCTTCTGCCCTACATGACCCAGACCTTCGGCAAGACCTATTTTCTGCTCGGGGCCGACCGGCTTTGGCCGCACAAGATGTTCGAGGTTGCCGAGCCGATCATCCAGAAACTCGGCGGCCGCGTTGTCGGCAAGGAATACACCACCGGCAAGGAAACGGATTTCGCACCGTTGATCGCGCGGATCGCCGCCACCAAGGCGAAGGTTCTGCTCTTCGCGTTGAAAGGCGATGGGTTGAACTTCATTCCGCAGGCGGACGACCGTGGCCTCCTGAAGGGCACAACCATCGCGTTTCTCGGACTGTCCGAGACCGACCTCGGCCTCTTTGGCGGCAAGGCCCAGAACATGTTCGTCGTGGTGCCGTTTGTCGCGACCAGCAGCCTGCCGGCCGTCAAGGCATTCGTCGCCAAGGCCAAGGCGGACGCCGGTGCCGATGCCACGGTCTCGAACTACGTCATGACGCATTACAACTCGCTCATGGCCGTGAAGGCCGCGATCGAAAAGACCGGCAAGGTCGACAAGGAAGCGCTGATCGACGCGCTCGAAGGCCTGACGATCAAGTCACCGACCGGACCTCTGACAATCGAGAAGAACCATCACGCGGCGATGACCATGTTCCTCGCCAAGACCAAGGGACGCGACCTCGTCACGGTCCGCGCGCTCGGCGAGATCAAGCCCGAGCCAAGATGTAATTGACCGGGAGGCGCTCTACGCCGCGCCGCTGTCCCGATCGTCGCGTTGGAGGCGCCACGATCTTCGCCCGCCAAACCAAAGCGGAGAGCATTTTTTCGGAGAGTGCGCGGAGGTGACAATGATCAAGGACCTCTTGCTTCATTTTGGTCTCGATCCCGGCAATCTCTCCTACGAGGCGGTCCTCGACCGCCTGACAGAGCTTGTGATAGCGCACATTAACACTGCCAACATCCTCGCACTCATCGGGGCTGCGCTGTATGTCGCCACGTTGATGATGCGGACAATCGTGCCGTTGAGGATCGTCGCCATCATCAGCATTCTATTCTTCATTGCTTATGGCGCCCTGGCCGGCGTGGTCACCACCTTCTTGCTGTATCTACTCTCGCTTCCCATCAACATCTATCGCCTTCGTCAGATGCTCGACCTCGTCAAGAAGGCCCGGGCAGCGGCGAACCTTGATGATCTATCGATGGACTGGCTGAAACCGTTCATGAAGCCGCACAACTACCGCCAGGGCGACATCCTTTTTCGAAGGGGGGAACTCGCCAACGAGATGCTTTACATCGTGGCAGGAATGTTTCTCGTGCGCGAAATTGGCGTCAGGCGTGGCGCAGGAGAAATGATAGGCGAGCTTGGCTTTCTGTCGGAGAACAATCGTCGCACACAGACGGTGGAGTGCATCGAGGGTGGCGCGGTTCTGGCCATCACCTACGACAAGCTGCTTGAACTCTACTTCCAGAATCCCGAGTTCGGCTATTATTTTCTCCACCTCATCAACGGTCGACTACTGCAGAACATCAAGCGCCTCGAAGGCATTATCGAGCAGAACAGGGGTGCCAACATCAATGTCTTGCCGGTGTGATGCGGATCGTTTGTGCCTTTGGATGACGGCGCCGAATGTTACCCGCCCGACCCGAGCGAGGTCGTCAGCGCAGCCATTTCCGATCAATGGTGCCTAAGCCCCCCGCCTGGTCTCCTACGCCGCGGCTGCCTTCCCGATCGCCGCGTTGACGCGCGGCATGACCTCCTCGGCCATCAACTGCATCGAGCGCCGGGCGAGCGCCGGATCGGCCCAGTCCATGCCGGCATAGACGATCTCGCCGAAATCGCCGGTCTCTTCCCGCAGCGCCAGCAATTCATCGACCACCTTGTTGACGCTGCCATGGATCGTGCAGTTGTTCTCGACATAGTCGAGCGTGATCTCCTCGTCGGGCTGCTCCCTGTGGCTCTTGAACACATAGAGCCGCTTGCCGCGCTTCATCTTCGCCCACATCTGGCTCCAATAGAACTTGTAGGGGCTATTGGAATCGGTCCGGCCGTAGCGCGCGGCCACCTTGTCGTCGTCCGCAACGCAGATCGCGCGCGCGATCCGCCAGTCGGCGACCTTGGCCTCGGCGCCCGCCTCCGCCCTGCCCTTCTTGTAATTCTCCCAATGCGACTTGAGGTGCTTCGCCAGCAGGAAGTTCGCCGAGAGCGGATGGAAGTCGCGCTTGCCCATCAGCACGACGCCGGGCGAGAACGGCGCCACCACGGTGCCGACGATCTCCGGACGCGGCTGCTGGTAGGGCTTGCCCAGATAACCGACGCCGATCGGCAGCGCCTGCGTGCGCGAGGTCGAGACCTTGAAGCGGTTGTCGGGAAAGTCGATCTCGTAGGGCGGCTCGCGCTCCCAGATCGCCAGGATGACGTCGATCGCCTCGGCGAACATCTTGTTGCGGTCCTGCTCGAGGATGCCGAGCGCCTCGGCGTCCGAAGAAAGTGCGCCGGCGCTCACGCCCAGGATGAACCGGCCCTGCGACAGATGGTCGAACATAGCGGCGTGCTGGGCGATCAGCACCGGGTGCATGTGCGAGAGATTGGTGGTGCCGGTCGCGAGCTTGATCTGCCGGGTCTCGGCGATCAGCGTGGCGTGGAACAGCATGCTGTTGGTGATGTTCTCGCAGCGGTCGGTGAGATGCTCGCCCATGAAGGCGTCGTGGAAGCCGAGCTTGTCGGCGAGGATGATGGCCTCGCGGTCCTCCTGCAACGTCTCGGTCCAGTTCCGGTGCATCGGATGCACCGGCATCGTGAAGTAACCCAGTCGCATGGCGTTGATTGCCCGAATTCGCGTGATCCCGGCGCAACATTAGCATGCCGGGGGCCGCGGCCCACAGCCCATTTAAGCGGCTGAACGGGCGGCGATTTTGACGCGCAGGGCGCTCGCGGAACCCGGCCTGATGCGGTCGCGACGGCCATCGCCCGAACTGTGATGTTCGTCACATACGGTGTTCGCGCGGCGGACTACGGTTTTCCCAGCAACGATGGCCGGTCACGCCGGCCTTTCACGGGGGACCACGATGACACACGATATCGAATTCATGAGCCTTGCCACCGGCGTGCTGTTCGCCGGGGCCGCGCTGTCGGTTTACATCGGACACTGCATGTCGTTTGCGGTCGCTTGCTTCTAAGCGCCGGATATTTGCCCAACTCGCAATTGCCATATCGGAGCGGCCGCCAATCCAGGCCACCGATAATTTTCCGCTTCTTTTCGCTTTCTTCCGACGACTGCGTCGACCAGCTAAGTCGTTGCCTGCAATTTGAGCGGGCGGCCAACCTAACGAAACATTCATTTTGTGCTGGCCGTCACATCGCGCGCGCCAGCCTCGGCCGATCCTCACCGGCATGACAGTTCAACTGGAGGATCATCCCATGAAAAAGCTTTCGTCGACGCAACGTCGCACTTCCACTCGCGGGATTCTCGCGGGTGCCGCTTTCGTCCTGCTGCTCTCCACGCCGACCGGCGCCTTCGCGCAGAACGAGGTACCTATCACCAAGGCCATGGCCCCCAAGCAAGTCGGGCTGTGGACCGTGGACGGCTGGAAGCGCGGAAACGTCGGCACCCACTGCAGTGCCGAACGTCCGCTGCGCGGCGCCGCCGCGAACGGCGGATCGCTGCAATTTGCCTTGGTGCAGTTTCCGGGCGGCTACCGCATCGTGCTCGGCGCCGACGACTGGGAACTCAAGCCGCAGACGTCCTTCCCGATCGAGTTGAGCGCGCCGCCGGTGCTGCAGAGCAAAGGCAACGCGATCGCTGTCGCTCCCAAGGTCGTCATCATCGAGATGGGTCCCAATGCGGAACTGATGAAGAAGCTGACCGGGCTCCCGATGCTCGAGATCAAGGCCGCGCAGACGACCTTCAATCTGCCGCTCGAAGGCGCGAGCGAGGCGCTGGCCGAAGTCGAAGCCTGCTTTGCGGCGCTCAAGAAGCCGGCGGAAAATCCGTTCGCCGCTCAGCAGAACAAGCCGAAGAGCCCGCCCGCGCTGCCCAAGGGCAACGTGCCGGCGAACCCGACCTCGACCAACGCGCCCGAGAAGGCGCCGCCGGCCGACAAAGTCACCCGCGTCGAGCCCGCTTCGCCGACGCCGCCCGCGGTAAAGACCGCCGCGGCCGGTCCCGATCCGGAGTTGATCGAGGAGCGTACCTTCCTGACCTACAAAGGCCCCCGCGGCACCTTCCGCCTGGAAGCGTTCGTGGTGCGGCCCGCCAAGGCCGAGGGCAAGCTTCCGATCGCCCTGATCACGCACGGCAAGAATCTCAAGGCCGAAGAGAATCAGGCGGTGCGCGCCGACTGGTTTGCGCCGCAGGCGCGTGATTTCGCGGCTCGCGGCTGGCTCGCGGTCGTCGTCATCCGGCGCGGTTACGGCGAGTCGGACGGCATCCCGGGTGTGTCCCGCGGCGCCGCCTACATGGCCTGCCAGAACGGCGACCTGGTCCGCGCGTTCGACATCGAGGCGGACGATCTCGAGGCCGCGCTCAAAGTCGTCGCGGAGCGCCCGGATGCGGACGGCTCGCGCGTGATCGCGGTCGGCCAGTCGCTTGGCGGCGGCACCGTGCTTGCGTTCGCGGCCCGCCGCCCGGCCGGCTTGATCGGTGTGGTGAACGTCTCCGGCGGCGTATGGCGCACGGACGGCGAAAGCGGCGTGTGCAGCTTCGATGGCCTGACCGAGGCGATGGCGACGTTCGGCTCGCGCACCCGCGTTCCGGCGCTGTGGCTCTACTCCGAGAACGACAGCCTGTTCCCGCCGGCGGTCGTCAAGACGATGCACACCGCCTACAACAAGGCCGGCGGCCGCGCCAAGCTGTGGATGTTCCCGCCGATCCTGGGCGACGGCCACAACCTGTTCGCCGACTTCAGCGGCCGGGTGAAGTGGTTGCGTGCTCTCGACACCTACATGGCGGCGAACCGCATGCCGAACAGCAATGCGGAACGCGTCGAGGCGGTGATGAGCAAGGCGAAGCTGGATGACAGCACGCGCAAGGTCGTGGAAGAGTACTTCTCGACCCCCGGCCCGAAGTTCCTGGTGGTTTCCTCCTCGCGCAAGACCGCCTACTGGGTCGCCAATCCCAACGACGTCGAAGGCGCTCGCAAGCGGGTGCTGGCGCGCTGCAGCGAGAAGTCTGGTTCCGAGTGCCAGGTCGTAATGGAGAACAACCGGGTCGCGGAGCGCATCATGGCGCAGTCCACCCCGGAAGAAGACGACGACGAGTAATGCCAGTCTCTCTCAACGTCATGGCCGGGCTCTGTCCCGGCCATCCACGTTTTCGTGTCGTGATTTAAGACGTGCCCGCGCTTGTCGCGGGCATCCTATGATGAACCAATCATCACGGCGGCATCACCTTGCCTTGCGCTTCTTCTTCTCAGGTTTGGGCTGCTCGACCATCGGCAGCGGCACCGGATTGGTGCCGTAGTCCTGGTTCACCACGAAGCACAGGTAATAGGACTCGGCCGGGACGTTCTTGCTGATCGCGCATTGATGAAAGACGTAAAGCTGATCTTCGGTGCGGTAGGTCGCGTATGGTCCAATCAGATAGCGCCCCGAGCCGTCGAACGAGGCGCCCACGCGATCGACCTTGCCGGCGAGACTCGGCTCGACTGCCAGGATCGCGTCGCGCAACTCGTCCTCCTTGACGAAATTGTCGGGCAATTGATCGAACGGTCCGTCGAAATAATTATTGACCCGGGAGTTGGCCTCGAACACGCCGATCAGGATTTTCCGGTTCATCCGCAGATCGAGGTAGTAGGCAAAGCCGGTGCGCACGCCGATCAGAATCCGATTGGTCTGATTGGACTGGCGGAACTGTTCGGGGATCCTGATCGTCTCGTCCAGGATGTAGTGAAACACCTTCAGCTTCGGATTGAAGACGAGAAAGAACCGCATGCCGGAATCGTCGAACACCGGCCCGAGATACTTCTCGTCGGGCGTGACGAACTGCGCGGGCGGCGTCACCTTGGACAGGTCGTTCAATTCGAACACGACCTGCCGTTCGCCGAAGGTGACGCGATAGACCAACGGTTCGAGCTTCTCGACCAGCACGCCGTCTTTCTGGTCGAAGACGTTGTAGGTGAGCGGCGCGTCCGCCTTCCATTCCTGCAGGTCCTCGAAGTAGGCGAAATGCAGCTTCCCCTTGTCGCGGTCCATCATGTCGAGCCGGAGATTGCCGGCGTAACGGACGCCCTGGTTGTAGAAATTGAAATAATAATAGTTCTCGGTCGGGTAGACCTTCACCCGCTCGGGCAGGCTTTCCAGCACGAACGTCAGCATCGCCTTGGGGTCGGCGAGCGGCAGCGCGGTCTCGTTGGTGATGTCCTCGATGTAGCTCTGGTGGGTGTAGAGCCGCGGACGCTCGGCAGCCGGCGCCGCCGACGACGGCTACCGCCGATACAAATCCGCACACGAGCGAAACCGCGGATGATCGCCGCCGGCCTCCGCGAAACACGCGCGACTGCCTCGCGTATGGGGCGAATGGGTCAGAGTTGTACCGGCTGGCGTTCGCGCCGGAGCGGCCAAGGACAGAGAATACGCAAACCATTTCGAGAAACGACCTCCGGCTGCGAACCGTCGGTGTCGTGCTTCGACGACATCCGAACGAACGCCCAAGCCGCCCCGCCACTCAATCTATACCAGATCGACGCTCATTGCTTCTTCTGCGACGCCTGCGGCAAATGCTTGTTCGATCCAGGCGGCGAATGTTGCTTCACCGAACCGGGTGGCGAGTGCTGCTTTACCGAGCCCGGCGGAGAGTGCTGCTTCACGGAACCGGGCGGCGAATGTTGCTTCACCGATCCAGGTGGCGAGTGTTGCTTCACCGAACCGGGCGGTGAGTGTTGCTTCACCGAGCCGGGCGGGTTGTGCACCGATCCGGGTGGCGTGTGCTGCTTTACCGAACCCGGCGGGTTGTGCACCGATCCAGGTGGTGTGTGCTGCTTCACCGAACCGGGCGGATTGTGGACCGATCCAGGTGGCTGATGCACGCCGACCGAGCCTGCCGGCAGAGTGCTGCTTCACCGAACCCGGTGGCTGATGCACGCCAACCGAACCCGGCGGCAGATGCTGCTTCACCGAGCCCGGAGGCTGATGCACACCGACCGAACCCGGCGGCAAATGCTGCTTCACCGAGCCCGGTGGCTGATGCACACCGACCGAACCCGGCGGCAGATGCTGCTTCACCGAACCCGGCGGCTGATGCACACCGACCGAACCCGGCGGCAAATGCTGCTTCACCGAACCCGGAGGCTGATGCACACCGACCGAACCGGCTGGCAGGTGCTGCTTCACCGAACCGGGAGGCTGGTGCTTCAACGAGCCCGGCGGCAGGTGCGACGCCGAACCCGGCGGCAGATGTTGCTTCACGGAGCCCGCCGGCTGATGCGGCGCAGAGCCCGGCGGCCAATGCTTCACGGAGCCCGGCGGCATGTGTTTGGTCGAGCCCGGCGGCATATGCTTCACCGAACCTGGCGGCAGGTGCTTGATCGAGCCCGGCGGATAGTGCTTCACCGAGCCGGGCGGCAGATGCTTGGGCATCGAGCCGGGCGGCCAATGTTGCGTCGAGCCGGGCGGATAATGCTGGCGCGAGCCGGGCGGATAATGCTGGCGCGAGCCGGGCGGCCAGTGTTTCAACGAACCGGGCGGCCAATGCCGCACGGAACCCGGCGGCCAGTGCCGGATCGAGCCCGGCGGCCAGTGCCGGATCGAACCGGGCGGCCAGTGCCCCACCGAGCCCGCCGGCGCGTGCGAGCCCCAGCGGTTGTGGCTCATCGCCGGCCAGTGCGAGCCATAACGATAGTGGCTGTACTCTGCACTATGCGACGCCCATCGGGCGTGGCTCTCGCCCGGCGAATGGCCCGGCTCGTAGATCATGACCGGCGGCGGCGCCATCACGGGCACGAAGCCATACGACTGGCCCTCGCAAAACTCGTAGATCGCGATGTCGCCGATCTTGGTGACGTCGTCGCGCGTCAGCTCTTCGTAGACCGCCGCGCCGCTCGCATCGACATTGATGTCGGTGTCGACAAAATAGGCCTGGTCGAGGCCGACATTTTCGGTGGCGTAATTGTCGGTCGGCTTCAACTCCGCATACGCCGATGCGGGCGCCAGCTCGGCGAACAGGTTCTCCTTCATGCCCTGGATGCCGTGCACCTCGGAGGGATCGCCTTCCGCCTGGTTCTCGCCTTGCGTTCCACCCGCGGGCGCGCGGCACATGCCGGTCGGCGAGCAGAGAGAATCGCCGGTGATCCAGACGTACTGATTGAGCTGCTGCTGGTCGATCGTCCACGCCGGCGTGTAGCCGTAGCCGAACGCGGCGCCACCCGCGCAGTTCGCGAACATGTAGGGCACGCCTTCGGCGAAGCGATAATACGAGCCCACGTCATAGCGTCCGACCGGTCGCCAGACGCCATCCTGATGCAGCTCGTAACGCAAGGCGCGCGATTCATGCGGCGTCGCGAACGGATTGACGACGTCGAGCCCGAGATTGCGGATGCCGCCGCGCTCGGCCACCAGCATGATCGGACGATCGGAGCACTGCGGAAAGCTGATGTCGCTCACCGGACGGCTCAACCCTGCCCGCGTCACGTCCTGCGGCGAGATGAAGAAGTCCGGCATGATGAATTCGCGCCGGACGCTCGACATATCGAAGCCGCCGTTCTGATCGATGCGGATCGACCACACCGAATTGCGCTTCTCGTCGTCGGGCAGGCTGTTCCAGCTCTGCGCCTCGCCGAGATCCGGGCTGCTCGCGACCGAATAGTAGAGCCTGATTTCGCCGTTCGCCGAGGCACGCCCGACGCCGAGACCCCATACGCGGCGCCCGTTCGCCGCGATGTTCCAGCATTCGGGCGACAATTCGAACTGGCCCGATGGACAATTCGTGATCTTCGCCTGCGACGACGGGTCGAAGGGAATGGGCGGCAGGCTGCCCTGCGTCTTGTTCGACGCATCGGTGAAATTGGCGCGGCCTTGCGCGCCGTGATCGTAGAACCCGAGATCCGCGCCGTCACTCGCACGGATGCGGTGGATCATGCCGGTTTCCATATCCGACACGAACAATTGCTGGTTCCAGCGATCGAACGCGATATTGCCGAGCGCCGCGCCGCTGTTGGGGCGGCCGTTGAGCGTGATGTTGGCGAACGGCCGCGGCATGTAGCCGGCGCGGGCATCGAGCTTGTAGATCGTGCCCGGCCCGCCGCTCGCGCCCCACATGCCGCCCATCCACTGCGCGTTGTCGGGCGTGCGATGCAGGCCGAATGCCGCGGTCGCGGAGAGATAGACATTGGGCGCGCCCTCGTTGTCGAGGGTCACACCGAACACCTGCCCGACCTGGTTCGCGGTCACCGGGTTGCGCTGCGGCTCGTTGATCCAATGGTCGCCCTGCGGCGGCCGTCCGGGCGAGCGCAGATCGATGATGCTGGCGGACGTGCCGTTGGGATTGATGACGGTCATGACGCCGCCCTGAACCGGCGTGGTCGTCGTGCCGGAGAACCGCGTGACCACCGCCTCGCCGGGCTGCAGTCCCTGGGCAGATGCCGGAACAAATCCGGCGCATGTCAGCGGGAGAACAGCAGCCGCGATCAACGGCAACGCCCGACATATGCCGCGGCACCGCAACCACAACGCGGGCATCACATCGTCAAGCCGCACAAATCGCCCCAGTCTGCATTTCCGGGCGAAAGGTTAGGCTGTTTTTCGGGCTATGGGAAGCACGCCGGAATGCAAGCCGCTGGCCCCGCCCCCGGGCAGGGAACTGGCAGCGCGGACTTACTGGCGCAGATGCCGGATCATCGCGCCGATGACGTTCGAATAGTCGTCGGTCCACACCCATTGGCGGGGATCGGGCTTGAGTGCGATCCAGTTTCCGCTGGTGACCAGCGTTCCGAAGTCCTTGTCCGCGCGCGCCGCCGCCACGACCGCGGACGAATAGATATAGGTGGATTCGTCGGCGTCCTCGGGCGGATTGGTGCGAGTCAAAAGTCCGTTGGCGTGCGCGATCCCGGCCACCACCGAAACGAGTTCCATGTAGCGGCTGGAGACGTGCAACGCCACGATCCCCTCGGGCTTGAGCTTGCGCAGATAGATCGCCATCGCCTCCTTGGTCATCAGGTGCACCGGCATGGTGTCGGAGGCGAATGCATCGACCAGAATGACATCGTACTTCCCATCGGGCTCGTCGCCGAGCGTGAGCCGGGCATCGCCGAGGACGATCGGCATGTCGGGCGCGCACGAGGCCAGATAGGTGAATCGGTTCGGATCGCGCGCGATGTCGATGACGGCGGGATCGATCTCGTAGTAGGTCCAGTCGTCCCCCGGCTCCGCGTAGCAGGCGAGCGTGCCGGCACCGAGCCCGACGATCGCGACGCTGATCGGCCCGCCCGTGCGCGCCCGCGCGGCGGCGATCGTCTGCACGGTGGCGGAATTGGCGTGGAAATAGGTGAGCGGCACCGGCCGCACGCCGGGACCGGCCTCGACATCGCTCATGCGCTCGGCTCCGTGGATCGTCGTGCCGTGCTGAAGCACCCGTACGCCGTCGGCGCGGTCGACCACTTTGTGCACGCCGAAAAAGCTGCGGACGCGGTCGAACTCGACTTCATAGAAGCGCCAGACCATGAAGGTGAGGATGACCAGCGCGGCGAACGCGAGCGGGCTCGGCAGTTGCGATGCCGCGAGCGCCAGCACCAGCAGCACGCCGAGGCTCCAGTAGAACGTCTTGTCATCGAGGCCGTAATTGAAGCCGACCGCCGGCACCACGACGATCGCGGCCGCGATGACGAACGCGATGGCGACCAGCACGTTCTGCCAGCGGCTGAAGCGCGGCAACGCCGGCCGGCACAGGATCGCCAGCACAATCAGAATCGGGTATTCGGCGATCCACGAGAACACGTGCGGCGCCACGAGCGCGGCGCAGATGCCGCCAACGACTCCGCCTGCCGACATCCACATATAGAATGACGTCAGGTGGCTGGCGGCCGGGCGGCGCCGCGCCAGTTCGCCATGGCATACCAGCGCGGTCACGAAGAACGTCACCACGTGCAGGAGCATGACGAGCGGCAGGTAATCGTTGACCGTGTAGACGATGGTGGCGACGAGGCAGACCAGCAGGATCGGCTGGACCAGCACCGCCAAACGATGCGGAAGGATCGGACGCTGCTGAAACACGATCACGAAAGTCAGAAGATAGAACGCGAGCGGGATGACCCATAGAAACGGCGACGGCGCGATGTCGGTCGACAGATGCGCCGTCACGGCGATCAGCAGCGCCGCCGGGATCGCGGCAAGCGCCATCCAGATGGCGGCATCGCGCCAGCTTGGCCGTGCCTCTGCTTGCGCCGTGTCGACCGCGCCGTCACCGGACGGGTTGGATCGCCAGGACAGCAGACCGCAAACGCCAATCAGCACGATCAATCCATAGAAACCAACCGACCAGGCGCGGGTCTGGTGGCCGAGGCGGGAGAACGGCTCGACCACGAACGGATAGCTGAGCAACGCGATGATGCTGCCGACATTGCTGGCGGCGTAGAGGAAATAGGGATCGCCCGCGCGCGGATGACCGCCGCGCGCGAACCAGGCCTGCAACAGCGGCGCATTGGCCGACAGCGCGAAGAACGGCAGGCCGATCGAGACCGCGAACAGACCGAGCAGCCAGAGCGATTCACTTTCCGCCGGCGGGCGGTCCCAGCCTTCGGCGATGCCCAGCGGCAATGCGACGATGGCCGCGAGCATCACCGCCACATGGATGACGACGGAATAGCGCGGCGGCGCGTAGCGCGTGAGCAGATGCGCGTAGGCATAGCCGGCGAGCAGCACCGCCTGGAAGAACACCATGGCGATCGACCAGACCGCGGCCGAGCCGCCGAGCCTCGGCAGCACCATCTTGGTGAAGATCGGCTGCACCGCGAACAGCAGCGCCGCGCTCAGGAAAGATCGCCACACCGTAGACGACCAGAATGGAGCGAAATGCCGCCGCCGAGCCGCCGTCGGCGGTCTTGTCGAGTTGATTGGCGGCCATTGCAAACCTTCCGGTCAAACGCGCTGACCACGAAATTTAGGGCCGCCCCGACGGATAGGCAATTTTGCCGGCAACCTGCGACGATCGCTCACGACGATCAATCCGCGCGTCGCCATTCTGGCTGCCGTGCTTGCAGCCCCGTTTCGTCGCCGTTCGGTCTCTTCGATGTTCGCGGGAAGTGATGGTGGGCGCACCAGGGCTCGAACCTGGGACCCGCTGATTAAGAGTCAGCTGCTCTACCAACTGAGCTATGCGCCCGGAATACCGTTGCGGCCTGACCGCAAGAGCGCCGTCGTGTAGCAGGCACCCGCCGGGCTGTCCAGCTTTCACGGACCAAGTATACGGCCCAAAAATGGGAATGCCGCCGGGCGGGGACCCGGCGGCACCCAGTGCGTCGGCGATCGTGTCGGGGGGCTGGGAGTGCGACCGCCGCCGCTAGCTCATGGACCGGTTACAGGCGCTGCTCGCCCGTCGGCCGATCAAGTCCGTCGTGTCCGCCCTCGGTGCGGCGCGGACCCCAATGCCGCGGACCATCGCCATCCCGATTGTCCTGACCGCGGAAGCGCGGGCCATGACCGTCCATGCGCGGTCCGCCGAGCCGCGACAGCATGGCGAAACGCCGCTTCTGGCCGTCGTCGAGGCTCTTGTAGAGCGGCTCGGTCGCCTCGGCCAATTTCTTCATCGCGGCGCCGGTCTCCATCATGGCGGTGGCGCGCCGGTTGAGCCGCGCGGCGGGATCGTCGCTCGGCGTCGCATTGCGCATGGCGCTCATCCGGTCCGCCCGCAACTTGCCGAAGTCGCGCGCCGCCAGCTCGAACGCCGGCCAGTTCTTCTCCTGCTCGGGGGTCAGCACGAGACCGGCCTTGAGCCCGGCGAGCCGCGCCTCACCGAGCGCGCGCATGTCCTCGATGTTGGGCTGCCAGCGCTGCGCACCATCCGGGCGTCCGCGCTGTTGCGCATAGACCAGCGACGTTCCGGCGATTGCGAGTGCTGCTGTTCCGGCGACGATGGCTTTCCACATGGTTCCCTCCTCCAAGCATCCAACCGTGAGCACACTACAAATCGAAAGGAACGGCGGAGCAAGTTAAAGTTTTGTTAGACGACAACTACCGCAGGCTAAGATTACAGCTTCGTCATAATCGTGTAGCGCCAAGACATTAATGCCCATTCATCTTACGACGATTCGCCAAACTTAAGCGCGGATTGGTGCACACCGCCGCCAAAATCTCACAGTCCAAGCGCATCCGCGGTCTTCGCCGAGACGGGCGAGATCACCTCCGGCACGAGCTGGCCCGACTTTCGTTGCCACTGCCGCAGGATCATCTCGTGGGCGATCTGCATTCCGTGCTCTTTCGAATCGGTCGCGAACCTGACGCGGCCGAAGAGAGTGGTGGCGTCGATCTGATTGAGGGCAACGGCGACCTTGCCGGGCTCGACCGTGCCGGCCTTTTCGATCGCCTGCGCCAGAACAAGCCCGCTGGCGTAACCGGCCGCCGCGAACTCGGTCGGCGCGCTCTTGAACTTGTCGCCGAAGCGCCGGGCGAAGACCTGGGCAGTCGGCCCGAAGTCAGGCTTGTAGGCGACCTGCGGCGCCCATTGCGCCGGCGCGGAGACGCCGAGCGCAGCGTCGCCCAGGTCGGCGAAGTTCGGCGCATCGGGTGCGGCCAGCAGCGTCAGCCACTTGAGGCCGGCCTTGTGCTCGTGCAGCGCACGCGCCAGCGCCCTGCCGTCGGCGACATGACCGCCGCCGAGCAGCGCCTCGGCCTTCGACGCCACAACCTTGGCGACGATGGGAGCGAAGTCGGCGAGCGAGGGGCTGTAGCTCTCGTCCAGCACCAGCGTCAGCCCCTCGGCTTTGACGAGGTCGCGCGCCGCCTGCGCCACGCCGCGGGTGAACGGGTCGTCTTTGCTGACGAGCGCGACACGCGCCTTCGGAGTCCGTGCCTTGAGGACCGCAATCGCGCCGGCGAAGGACCGGTTCGACGGCGTCGACATCTGGAACAGGTTGCGGTTGCCGAGCCGGAAGATTTTCGGTTCGGCGGCGGTGCTCAGCATCAGCTTGCCGTTCTCTTCGGAGACGAATGCCGCCATGGCGTTGAGTCCGGACGACACCGGACCGAACAGGAACTGCGCCTTGTCTTGCGTGATCAGCCGCGCGTAGAGCTCCTGCACGCGAACTGTTTGCGACTCGTCGTCGTGGCTCTTGAACTCGATCTTATAGCGCTTATTGCCGGCCTTGATGCCGCCGGCTGCGTTGACCTCGTCGCGCCAGAGCTCGAAGCCGCGCACCTGCGCCAGCGATTCGTCGCCGAGCGCGCCGCTCTTCGACGCCGTGAAGCCGATGCTGAGCGTCTCCTGTGCAAGCGCCGGGGATGCAAAGAGCACACTCATCGAGCTGAACAGGCATGCCGCAACCGCGGCCGCCTTGCCGGAACGCGGCCTCTCACCCGTCATGCCCGGCACCCGGGTCCCCGCCTTCGGCGGGGCCTGAGTGTAGACTCCTGCGCCGGGCATCCACGCCTTTGGGCTTGAAAGACCGCAAGTCGTGGATGGCCGGGACAAGCCCGGCCATGACGATGTGGAGCGACCCAGGTGTGACGCCATCAAGACGTCTCAGGTTGCGATCTACGCTACGTCGGTCGAGTGGAGCCGCCGCCCGGCGAACGCGCCCTCGCCGCGCTGGCGCTTGATCACGAGCTTGTTGAGCGCGCCGAGATAGGCCTTGGCGGAGGCGACCAGCGTGTCGGGGTCGGCGCCCTTGGCGGTCACCGCATAGCCGTTGTCGGAGAGCCGCACCGACACCTCGGCCTGCGCGTCGGTGCCCTCGGTCACGGCGTGCACCTGGTAGAGTTCGAGCGTGGCCTCGTGCGGGATGAGCGCCTTGATGCAGTTGAACGTCGCATCCACCGGGCCGTTGCCGCTCGACTGCACCGTCGTGTGCTTGCCCTCGACGTCGAGCGTCAAGGTGGCCGACTGCGGCCCCATGGTGCCGGCGATCACGGTGAGCGAGACGAGCTTGATGCGGTCCTGCGCGTGCGCGATCTCCTCGTCGACCAGCGCCTCGAGGTCCTCGTCGTAGACGATCTTTTTGCGATCGGCCAACGCCTTGAAGCGCACGAAGGCGTCTTCGAGCTGGTTGCCGGCGAGCTTATAGCCCAGCTCTTCGAGCTTGTGCACGAAGGCGTGCCGTCCGGAATGCTTGCCCATCACCAGCGAGGTCTGCTTCACGCCGACGCTCTCGGGCGTCATGATCTCGTAGGTCTGGGTGTGCTTGAGCATGCCGTCCTGGTGGATGCCCGACTCGTGAGCAAACGCGTTCCGCCCGACGATCGCCTTGTTGTACTGCACCGGGAACGACGTGACCGCCGACACGAGCTTCGAGGCGCGCGTCAACATGGTCGAATCGACGTTGGTCCAGTACGGCAATACGTCGTTGCGCACCTTCATCGCCATCACGACTTCTTCGAGTGACGCATTGCCGGCGCGCTCGCCGATGCCGTTGATGGTGCATTCGATCTGGCGGATTCCGGCGCGCACGCCGGCGAGCGAGTTCGCCACCGCCATGCCGAGGTCGTCGTGGCAGTGCGCCGAGAAGCGCGCCTTGTCGGAATTCGGCACGCGCTCGCGCACCATCTTGATGAGCGCAAAATACTCCTCCGGCACCGTGTAGCCGACGGTGTCCGGGATGTTGATGGTGGTGGCGCCGGCATTGATCGCGGCCTCGATGCAACGGCAGAGGAAGTCGTGCTCGGTGCGCGTGCCGTCCTCGCTCGACCACTCCACGTCGTCGGTGTATTTGCGGGCGCGCGTCACCTGCGCCGATCACCATCTCGTAGACTTCCTGCGGTTCCTTTTGGAGCTTCCACTTCATGTGGACCGGCGAAGTCGATAGGAAGGTGTGGATGCGGCGGCGCTCCGCCGGCTTGATCGCCTCGGCGCAGCGGTCGATATCCTTGAGGGCGGCGCGAGAGAGGCCGCAAACGACCGCATTCTTGGTGCGCTTCGCGATCTCGTGCACGGCGGCGAAATCGCCCTCGGAAGCGACCGGGAAGCCGGCCTCGATGATGTCGACGCCCATCTGGTCGAGCAGTTCGGCGACTTCGAGCTTCTCCTCGTGCGTCATGGTCGCACCGGGGCACTGCTCGCCGTCGCGCAACGTGGTGTCGAAGATATAGACGCGGTCCTTGTCGGACTTCGATGGGGTGGTCATGGAACTTGGTCCTTGCGGTTCGCGCCCGCCGCTCGGGGTTCAGGCGCTCGTGGGTTTCCTTGGCTCGGATCGACCCCTGAGTGCCCGGGCGCAAACGCCCTTACGGCCCTCAGGGGACGCTAAGCAGCAGGAGCCCGCCGAGAATGAGGGCAGCGCCGGACCGGGCCATTTCGGCCCCCCGGGTGATCGCGCGGAAATCGCGGCGCGTCGACATCGCTTGTCCTCGTCGTGGTCCCGCAGGGTCGCGGATCAAGGTGAATTCCGCGTTAATTGCCATATGGGACCGCGGCTCTTTTAGCGGAAGAGCGGCCATCAAGGCAAGACACCGCAAGGCACGGCCGGCGCCTCGCCCCCCCTAGAGGAGCCCTGCAGGGGGAGGGTGAAGGCGCGCCTGTCCCTCCTCGTGCCGGCAGAACTGGAAGGCCGCGGGTCCATATACCTCAGCGCTTCGACTTGCCGTTGGCCGCCCCGCTCTCCGCAAGCAGCGCCGAGCGCACCTGCTGCATCTCTTCGAGCGCCTTGCCTTCGATCTTGGGATATTTGAGATCGAGGCCTTCCAGCGTCTCCGATCAGCGCGGCCGCCACCACGAGCCGCGCGAACGGCTTGTTGTCGGCCGGGACGACGTACCACGGCGCCTCGGGGCGGCTGGTCGAGCGGATCATGTCGTCGTAGGCGTCCATGTATTGGTCCCAGAGCTTGCGCTCCGCGACATCGCCCATGGAGAACTTCCAGCGCTTGCCCGGTTCATCGAGGCGCGCCAGCAGGCGCTTGCGCTGCTCTTCCTTGGAGACATGCAGGAAGAACTTGATCACCTTGGTGCCGTCGTTGGCGAGATGGCGCTCGAAGGCGCGGATGTCCTTGAAACGCTGCTCCCAGATCTTCTTCCCGATCAGTTCCTTTGGGATCTTCTGCTTCTCCAGGTACTCCCGGTGCACGCGCACCACCAGCACCTCCTCGTAGTGCGAGCGGTTGAAGATTCCGATCCGGCCGCGCGACGGCAGCCGCATGCCCACCCGCCAGAGAAAATCGTGATCGAGCTCTTCCGCGCTCGGCGCCTTGAACGCATGCACCTCGCAGCCCTGCGGATTGATCCCGGACATCACATGCTTGATCACGCCATCCTTGCCGGCGGCGTCCATCGCCTGCAGCACGACCAGCACGGCCCACTGATCGTTGGCATAAAGGCGGTCCTGCAGGTCCTTCAGACGTTCGATGCCGCCGGCCAGCATCGCCTTGGCTTCATCCTTGGCGAGATCGAGACCACCGGTATCGCCTGGGTCGAACGACGCGAGCTGGAACCGGTCGGGATCGTCGACGCGAAACCGCTTGAGGATCTTCGCGGGTTTCATGGCGCGTGGCTCCATATGTGTTGCAGGTAGGCGGTCACGAACGGCGGCATCAGGGCATCGAGATCGGCGGGACCGCGCACGATGCGGATGTCGGCAAGCTCGGGCTCGGCGTCGCGCGCGAGATGCGCAAGAATACGCGTCCGCAATTCCTCCGCCGTCTCGGGTGCCGCCAGGAGCTTCATCATGGCCAGGCGCCGTCCCGTGCGTACGCAGACCCAGCCGGCATCGGCCACGTAATCGCCAGGCTGAAGGCCGGTCTCCTCGGCGACCTCGCGTGCGACATTGCGGGCGAGATCGACCTTGCCGTCAACGATGTCGTCGAGATCCGGCACTCCGGCCGGAAAGTAGACCTTCCCCGCATTCACCGTGTCCGGGCCCATGACGCCGAGGAGATACGCACCATCGCGCGCGCGCAACGCACCCATGGCGAAGCAGTTGTGCACGCCGGCCTCGGGAAAGCCCCAGTCGCGCCACGCGATAAAGCTCGCGAAGTCGGTCTCCAGCAAACTGCCGCGAAATACCGAGCGAGCGATCGTATGCTCGGCGAGCATCAGCATGCGGCCGTTCCAGAGCGCGGGCTTCGCCGCCTTGAGCTTCGCGAAGTGCCGGTCGATCTCGGCCCGGCGATCGTCGGCGAACCGCCAGGGCTGCGGCGCAAACGCAAGCTCCAGCCGATCGAGATGGACGATGGAACTCGCCTGGCCGGCCGCCGCCGTTGGGGCCGTCATGCCGTGATCGTACCTTGCGTCACGATGACGGCGTCGCCGCCGATCGACGCGGCCGCGAGCTTGCCGTCACGCAACGTTATCGCGAGATTGATCAGGCTCGGGCGCCCCATCTCGTAGCCCTGCTCGATCACGATGTCATGCTCGCCGTCTCGCAAGCCCGCGAAGCGCGCGAGCACACCCGCGAACGCGGCGGCCCCCGAACCGGTTGCCGGATCCTCCGTGATCCCCATCTTCGGCGCGAACATCCGGGCGTGGAAATCGTGCTCGGGCTCGGCGCACTCGCCGCAATAGAGAAATGCCGCCGCAACCACCCCTTCGGCGCCGAATGCCGCATCGAAGCTCGCCGGATCGGGCCACGTACGCGCCATCGCGCCCAAGCCGGTAACCGGCACAAACGTAAAGGCGTTCCCGGCCGACCATCGGGACGGCCGGTGACGGCCAAAGCCGATCTCCGCGGGTGCAAGATTGAGCGCCGCAGCGATCAACGCCTCGTCGGACACGGGTTCCACTTCGGCCGGCAATTGCGGGATGACGAAACGCACGCGGCCACGCTCGCCGCTGTCGGCTTCGAACGTGCAGCGAACCGGCCCGATCGCCTCCTCCAGCACGATCTCGCGGCCGGCAGGTGCCCCATCCTGCAGCGCGAGCAACACCGCGGTACCCACGGTCGGATGCCCGGCGAACGGCAGTTCGCGCGCGGGCGTGAAGATGCGCAACCGCGCACGATGGCGGGTATCCTGCGGCGGCAGCACGAACACCGTCTCGGGGTGATTGAATTCGCGCGCGACCGCCTGCATCGCGGCGGCATCGAGTCCGCCAGCGTCGAGCACGACGGCAAGCGGATTGCCGGCAAAGCGCCGATCGGTGAACACGTCGAGCGTCGCGAAACGCCGTTGCATGGATCAGGCTTCCCGGTGACCGAATCGGTCGGCTGCTAGGCCGAGGTGATATTCTATTCGGCATTCTATTCGGCCACCCAATCGCGTAAACATCAAATCCGTGACCGCGACGGCACCGACCGATCCTCCAACGGAACCCATCGCTGCTCCGCACGATGTCTTCGGCCATCCGCGCGGGCTCGCGGTGCTGTTCGCGTCCGAGGCGTGGGAACGGTTCTCCTATTTCGGCAACGCCGCGCTGGTCGTGCTCTACATGGTGAAGTACCTGTTCGATCCGGTCCGAATCGAGAGCGTCATCGGCATCGCGACCGTCAGGACAGCGCTTGAGTTCCTGTTCGGCAAGCTCGATGTGCAACCGTTCGCCTCCCAGCTTTTCGGCTTCTACACCGGCCTCGCCTATTCCGCCCCGATCCTCGGCGGGCTCATCGCCGACCGCTTGCTCGGCCAGCGCCGCACCGTCATCATCGGTGGCGTGCTGATGGCCTGCGGCCATTTCTTGATGGCGGTAGAGGCGCTGTTTCTGTTTGCGCTGCTGCTTCTGATCCTCGGCATCGGTGCGTTCAAGCCGAACATCTCGACCCAGGTCGGCACGCTCTATGCGCCGGGCGACGGACGGCGCGACCGCGCCTACTCGATCTTCTACGTCGGCATCAATATCGGCGCGCTGGTCGCTCCGCTCGTCTGCGGCACGCTGGCAGCCGCCTTCGGCTGGCACTACGGCTTCGCGGCGGCCGGCGTCGGCATGCTGATCAGCCTCGGCATCTATCTCGCCGGGCAGCGCACGCTGCCGCCCGATGATCTCTCACGCGCCGAGACTGCAACGCGCGAAAGAACACCGCTCGACCCGCACGAGCGCCGCAACGTGCTGGCACTTCTCGGCATCTGCGCGCTGGTGACGTTGTTCTGGGCGGCCTTCGACCAGCAGGCCAACACCATCGTCTTGTGGGCAGAGGATTTCACCGACCGCACCGTCAACCTGTTCGGCTGGTCGGGCGACATTCCCACGCCGTGGTTCCTGGCGCTCAATCCGCTGATGATCTTTGTGCTTACGCCGATCTTGATCCGGATTTGGACCTTGCAGGCGCGCCGCCAGCGCGAGCCCTCCGCGCTGCGCAAGATGGCGTTCGGGTGCCTGTGCGTCACGGCCGCCTACCTGGTCATGGTGGCCGCCGTTGGCCGCGACACCGGCAAAGCGAGCGCGCTCTGGCTTGCCGGCTATTTCGTCCTCGCCACGCTCGGGGAACTTTGCCTTGCGCCGATCGGACTGGCGCTGGTCGTCACCATGGCGCCCGCGCGCATCCGCTCGATGATGATGGGGGTGTGGTTTGCCGCGACGCTCCCCGCCGACATTCTCGGCGGTTATCTCGGCGGCTTCTGGAGCAGCATGGCGAAGGACCGCTTCTTTCTCCTGATGGCGGCGATTGCCGCGGCCGCGGGCGCGGCCCTATGGGCGGCCAGCCACGTCCTGCGGCCGGCGCTCGGCGGACGCCTCAATGCGTCCAGGGATCGGAGCGCTTGAAGGAGAAATTGTCGGAGTACGAGATCGCCCGGCGCGCGTGGGGCGTCGTCTCGAACACCTGATAGGCGATGCCGTGCCGCTCGCAATAGGCAATGGCCTCCTCGGCGGTGTCGAAGCGCAGGCGCACCTGCTGGCGCATGTCGCCGGAACTCGTCCAGCCCATCAGCGGATCGATCTCGCGCGGCTGTTCCGGCTCATAGTCGAGCATCCATTCATGGGTCTTGGCGGTACCCGATTGCATGGCGGTCTTCGCCGGCTTGTAGATGCGTGCGATCATGATGCGTCGTCGGCTTCCGGTGACGTGTCCGCTCTGCTCAAAAATCCGCGGCGTGGTCGGGGCAGCAGGATTCGAACCTGCGACCTGAAGTACCCAAAACTTCCGCGCTACCAGGCTGCGCCATACCCCGGCCGCCGCGTGGCCTTGAGATACACGCTTCGATCCGGAGCGGCAAGGTGCGGCCCCCTCACTGTTGCAGGGCGAATGACATCGCCTCCGCGAGCTTGCGAATGAAAGAGACCTGCGGGTCAACGGCCGTTGAACATCGGGTGCGCCACCCGGTCGCCCGGCGCGATGCCGAGCTTCTTTGCGGTGCCGGCCACCACTTCGAGCACCGCACGAACCGGGCCGCCCGATGACACCAGCGCTTCCGAGAGCGGCGTGGTGTTGGCGGCGATCCGATGGATGCGGCCGTCGGCGCGGATGAAGATCATGTCGAGCGGCACATAGGTGTTCTTCATCCAGAACGTCGCCTCCTGGTCGCGGCGGAAGTCGAACAGCATCCCCTGCCCTTCCGGCAGCTCCTTGCGGAACATCAAGCCTTTCGACTGCTCTTCGGGCGTGACCGCCATCTCGACCGCGAAGGGGTGCACACCGTTCTTGCTGGCGATCTCGAGCGGCTCGAGCTCGGCCGCCGCAAGCCGCCCGGCCATCGGCAGAGCGACCATCAGGAGGACATAAGCAACCACGGACAAGGAACGGACGCTGCGGCGCATGGACGGGCCTCGATCGTTGCGACGCCCTTATATCAGGTCTGGACTCGCGTTGGTCCAGCCGTACCGCGAGGCTCGTGCACGCGGGTCAGCCCGCGCAGAGGCGGCTGTAAAATAGGGAATACGGCGATGGATTCAGTGCGAGGCAGGCCCGACCGGCACGCCTTCGGGGCGCACCTCGGCGGCCATCTGGCCTTTCGGGCCGGGTCCGAAGCGGACCATGACGAACTGGCCGGGACGCAGCTCGGTAATGCCGAAGCGGCGCAGCGTCTCCATATGGATGAAAATGTCCGGCGTTCCTTCCCCGCGAGTGAGGAAGCCGAAGCCGCGCAGCCGGTTGAACCACTTCACCTGGGCGCGCTCGAAGCCGCCGGAAGGAGTCACCGTCACATGGGTGCGCGGCGGCGGCATCTGCGCCGGGTGCAGCGCGGTCGATTCATCCATCGACACAACGCGGAACGCCTGCAGGCCGCGCGGGCGCTGCAGCACCTCGACCACGATGCGTGCACCTTCGTACGCGACTTGGAAGCCGTCACGGCGCAGGCACGTCACGTGCAGCAGGATGTCCGGCATCCCGTTATCGGGAACGATGAAGCCATAGCCCTTGGAAACGTCGAACCACTTGATGACGCCGGTGAGTTCGATGAGGCTCGCAGCCTCATCCCCAATATCGCCCATGGCCTGGAGGTCGATCCCCAAACCACCGCCCGGCCCCTTCGGTCCCATTTGGTCCGACGTCATAACGCCCCAACGCCGCCGCTTCACCTTGGCGCCTCTTCCGGGCGCTTCGAATCTCATTTCGGGACAAAGATTATCATTCGGCGGCGATCAGGGAAGGCCAAAATGCCGTTGCGCGCGCAAAGAAGTGTATTCCTGTGTACATCTCACCGCACTTTCCTCATTCAGTGGGTGATGAACGGCGCGAGCACCGTTCCAATGTCCTCGCGCACCACCAGATCGGCAATTTCATCGAATTCTGTGGCTTCCCGGTTGATGATGGCGAGACGGGCGCCATTTCGTTTCGCCATCAAGGGAAATCCCGCGGCCGGCCAGACGACAAGCGATGAGCCGACCGCGAGGAATAAATCACAGTCAAGCGTCATCTGCTCGGCGCGGCGCATCTCACGTTCAGGCATCGACTGACCGAACGAAATTGTCGCAGTCTTGATGTAACCGCCGCACGCCTCGCACTCGGGCGCCCGCTCGCCGTCCGCGGTGAACTTCGTTCGCACCCAGGAGAGGTCGTAGCGCTTGGCGCAATCGAGGCAGTGCGCGTAGGTATTGTTGCCGTGCAATTCGATGACGTGCTCGGGCGCAACGCCTGAATCTTGATGCAGATTATCAATGTTTTGCGTGATTACGCCCGGCGCCTTGCCGAGACGGTGCAGGCTCGCGAGCGCAAGGTGTCCGCGGCCTGGACGCGCGGCGGCGAAATACTGTTCCATGGCGAAGCGGCGCCGCCAGGCCTCGTCGCGCATCTCCTGGCTGGTGAGGAAATCCTCGAACTGGATCGGCCGGGTCTTGGTCCACAAACCGCCGGGCGAGCGGAAATCCGGAATGCCACACTCGGTGGAAATTCCAGCGCCGGTGAAGGGTGCCACCCTGCGCGCGCCATCCACCAGGTCCCGCAGCTTGTCGACGGCGGTCTTAAGGTCGGGCGCGATCATGTATGCTTCCTCACCGAGACGTTTCGCGTCCCATCGATGCAACGAGGTCACACCATGAGATATCTGCATACCATGCTGCGGGTGCGCAACCTCGACCAGGCACTCGACTTCTACGTCAACAAGCTCGGCTTGGTAGAATCGCGGCGCCGCGTGGACGATAAGCACCGCTACACGCTGGTATTCCTGGCGGCGCCCAAGGATGAAGCGCTGGTGGAAGAGAGCAAGCGGACCGGCCGTGACGCCCCCCTCCTCGAACTCACCTACAACTGGGACAGCGAGGACTACGGCGAGGCGCGCCATTTCGGCCATCTCGCCTTTGAGGTCGACGACATTTATGCGCTATGCGAAAAGCTGATGAAGGCTGGCGTAACGATCAACCGGCCGCCGCGCGACGGCGTCATGGCGTTCGTGCGTTCGCCCGACAATCAGTCGATCGAACTCCTGCAGAAGGGTGCGCCGCTGCCGCCGAAGGAACCATGGCTGTCGATGCCAAACTCCGGCAAGTGGTGAGCGTGGAACCGAAGGTCTGACGCGGCCGGACACCGCATTCAGGCACGCTCCGTGCTCTGCCTGGGATTCTTGCGGCGGGGCCGAAACGCCTCTATATGTCGCCGCGCCTTGCGCGCCCTTCGTCTAGAGGCCTAGGACACCGCCCTTTCACGGCGGTAACAGGGGTTCGAATCCCCTAGGGCGCGCCACTTCGTCCTCATCCACGAAGCCAAGCCGGGTACCGCGGCAATTCCCGGTTCCGGCGCGGGGGCGTGAGCAATAGGCGCCACGTTGGAGCGCCAAACCGAAGCGCATCGGACGGTCGTCATTCCTTCGCCTTCAGTTGCGCTTGGTTCGCATCAATGAACGCGCGAATGTCAGCCGACATATCCAAGAGCTTCAGCCACTGCTCTTTGTACAAGGTCACGGGAAAGCGCCCCATGCCGTAGATCGAGAGTGCTCCCTTTTCGCTGACCTTCATGCGGATACTGGACGACGCGCCCTTTTTGAGAGCGGCGTTTTCGTTCCGCAGGCGCTCGAGTTCGGCTTTCATCTCTTCGTCGGACATGGCTCTTCCAGATTCTTTGGCGACTAAACAAAGAGTTTATCGCTGCCAGCCCACCGTTCCTACCTCTTCTTTCACCTCGCCGGAATTCCGCGCGGAGCTGGAATCACCCTGCGGTCGGCACGCGCGCGCCGGGCGCGTCCAATCGCCTTATTCCGCCTTGATGTTGGACGACTTGATCACCTTGGCCCATTTCTCGAACTCGGTCCTGACGTGCCGGGCGAATTCCTCCGGCGTGCCTGCAACCGGCTCGAAGCCGAGCACCGCAAGACGCTCCTTGACGTCGGGCAGCTTCACGATCGCCACGAGTTCACGTTGCAGGAAATCGACGATCTGCTTCGGGGTTCCGGCGGGGGCGACGATGCCCTGCCAATTGTCGCCCGCGATGTCGGGATAACCGGCCTCGGCCGTTGTGGGCACGTCCGGCAACGCGCTCGACCGGTCTTTGCTCGTGACCGCAAGACCGCGCAGCCTGCCTTCGATCACCTGCTGCGCCGCAGGCGACGGCGACGCGAAGCAAATCTGCGTGTGACCACCCACCGCGGAACCAACCGCGAGCCCTGCGCTGTTGAACGGCACATGCACGAGGTCGAGGTCGAGCGACAGGCGGAACGTTTCGCCGACGAGGTGCCCTGGCGTCCCGGTCCCCGGCGAAGCGTAGCTGTATTTTCCGGGGTTGGCCCTGATGACCGCGACAAGCTCCTTGAGGGTCTGAGCCGGAACCGAAGGATGCGTCGCAATCACCAGCGTCGTCAGAACCGCGAGCGAAACCGGGTCGAAGTCCTTTTCGAATCGATATGGAATCTCGCGATGGAGCGTCGGGTTGACCACGTAGCTCGGGTTGACCATCAGAAGGGTGTAGCCATCGGGCGGCATCTTAGCCACGCGGCCCATCGCGATGTTGCCGCCACCGCCGCCGATATTTTCGACAAAGAATTGCTTCCCCAGGCGCTCCGAAAGCTTCTGTGCAATGAGGCGGGTGACGGTATCGGTCGGCCCGCCGGGCGCGTAAGGAACGACCATCCGGACTGGCCGATCCGGATAGGCCTGCGCGCGTGCGGCACGAGGCATCGCCGCGACCGCGGCGGTGGCCGTTGCTAGACCAAGAAACCGGCGGCGTTGAAGTCTCATCATGCTGTCCTCTCGCCGAAAATCCGTCATACGGCAGGCCGATCGAGGCCCAAGTGCGAGCGCAGCGTCTCGCCTTCGTAGCGTGTGCGGAACAGTCCCCGCCGCTGCAAGATCGGAACGACTTCGGCAATGAACACGTCCAGCATCTCGGGCAGGACCGGCGGCATCAGATTGAAACCGTCGGCCACGCCGCCGCCGACCCACTCCTCCATGAGATCCGCCACCTGCTCGGGCGTGCCTTCGAAGACAAAATGGCCGCGCGCACCGGCAAGCTTTGCCAGCAACTGCCGCAGCGTCGGGCGTTGCTCCCTGACAAACCCGACGATCACCTCGGTCCGGCTGCGCGATGCCTCGTTGGTTTTCGGATCCGGGAAGTCTTCCGGCGCGAGCGGCCTGTCCAACGGCAGATGCGAAAAATCGTGTCCGCCGAACCGCAACGAGAGCCGGTTGCGGCCGACCTCGGGGTCCGACAGTTCGTTGAGCTCCTCGGAAAATCGCCGCGCCTCAGCCTCGGTGGAGCCGATGATCGGGCTGAACCCGGGCAGGATCAGGACCTGAGCGGGATCGCGCCCTTCGGCGGCAATCAGCGCTTTGAGATCTTCGTAGAAGGCTTTCGCCGTCGCCTTTTCGAGGTGAGCCGTGAACACTGCCTCGGCATAGCGCGCCGCAAAGCGTTTGCCGGTATCCGACGAGCCAGCCTGCACGAACACCGGCCGGCCCTGCGGCGAGCGTGGCAGGTTCAGCGGCCCCTTCACCTTGTAGTACTTGCCGTCGTGATTGATCGGCCGCACGCGCTGCGGGTCGGCGTAGCGTCCGCTGGCACGATCGTCGAGGACGGCATTATCGGCCCAGCTGTCCCACAGCCCCATGACCACGGACATGTATTCCTCGGCGCGCTCGTAGCGCTCGGCATGGCCGACCTCGCCAATGCCGCCGAAGTTGCCGCCGGCCTGCGGCGACCAGGTGGTCACGATGTTCCAGCCGATCCGGCCGCGACTGATGTGATCAAGCGAGCAGAATTGCCGCGCGAGGTTGTAGGCCTCGGTGTATGTGGTCGAAGCCGTTGCAATCAGCCCGATGCGCTTCGTCGCCATGGCAAGCGCGGCCAGCGTGGTGATCGGCTCAAGCCAGTTGAACGGCGTCGTCTGGACGTCGTTCCAAAGCCCCAGGACGTCGGCGAGGAAGATCGAGTCGAACAGGCCGGCTTCGGCCTTCTGCGTCATCTCCACGCTGTACTGGATATCGGTGAGCGGCAGGTTCGAGGATTTGGGATGCCGCCAGGCGGCCTCGTGATGGCCACGGCTTTGGATAAAGAGATTGAGATGCATGGGCCGCTTCATGCAACTAAGCTGCCACAGCTCTCAGCGCGGGGCGAGAGGTCCCGGTCTGTCCGGGGCCTCAAAGCATCTAGTGTCCCGGTTCCGACGCTTGTATCCCCTTGCAGCACCCACGCTTACAAACGTCGGAACCAAAGGGACACTAGCAACTCTATGATTCTAGTGCGGCTTTGGATTTGACGTTCCTACGAAGGACTCGCGGCAATGCTGATAGGAACGTCAAATCCGCCGCACTAGCTAGGTCGCGAGGCCTGGCGGCGGTGGTAAATCACCGTACCGTCAGGATCAGTATCCTCTTCGTCGCTGCTTCTTTGCTGCCTTCCGTGCGGCGTATCGCGCATCGCGGGCAGCCTTCTGCTCAACTTCCAGAGCGGCTTGGCGCTCGGACTGCTCCGCTGCCTCTCGCGCGGCCTGTTCGGCGGCAGCGCGAGTCGCCGCGGCGGTGGCTTCGGCTTCCAGTGCAGCCTGCTTGGCAAGCTCACGTTCATGTTCTTGCTGCGCAATCCTGCGCTGCGCCATGCGTTCTTCGCGCGCCGCCACCAGGGCTTCGCGCTGACGCCGTTTCTCGATGGCTTCCGGATTGTCGGGATCCGCGGCTTGTTTGAACTTTGCCAGCAAGGCGTTCTTCGCTTCGGCGGCGCGGTTCAGTCGATCCTGAATGGAGTCTTTGTGGCTCATGGAAAACGTTGTTGCTCCTGATTGGGTAAGTTCTGTGAGCACCTCACAGAAACGCTACGGACGGGGAAACGGCCAGCTTGGTGACTTGGCAGACACGAATAACGACGATCCGCCACAGACCGACCTGACACTGCCGTGGGAGGGACGCCTCGAAACCGCCATTGGCCATATCGACAGCGCCATGGTCAAGGCCATCGCCGGAACATTCAGGTGATGGGAATGCTTGAACATCGCGCCGCGGTCGGAACATATCTGGGGTCGCAGGTCGTCGGCCGCCAGCCGCTGGTTACTCAATTTTGATGCCGGCGAGCCGTACCACGCCCGTCCACTTCTCGCGTTCTTTTGCAAGGAAATCGCCGAACTCCTGTGACGACGCGGGCCGCACGTCGGCATTGAGCTTGGCTGCGGCCAGGACAACGTCCGGTGTTTGCAGGCTTTGGTTAATCGCTGCATTGAGCTTGGCGACGATCGCCGGCGGTGTCGCCGCCGGTGCCATGACGCCGATGAAGGTCCGCACCTCATAGTCCGGCACGCCGCTTTCCATCATGGTTGGCAGGTCCGGAAGCTCGGGGCTTCGCGTCGCACCCGACAACGCCAGTGCCTTAAGGCGGCCTTCGCGGATCAACGGCAGCATGCCGCCGATGTCGCCAAAATACATGTGAACCTGGCCGCCAAGGATGCCGGTGAAGACTTCGGAGGCGCCCTTGTAGGGAACGTGGATGATGTCGATGCCGGTGCGAAGCCGAAACAGTTCGGCAGCAAGTTGGCTGATATTGCCTTGTCCGCCGGAGCCGTAATTGAGCTTGTTCGGATTGGCCTTGGCGTAGGCCACGAGTTCCCGCACTGACTGCGCGGGAAAGTCTGGATGAACAACCAGGACTTCCACGTTCTGCGAGAGCCGGGCAACCGGAACAAGAGACCTTGCCGTGTCCACATCCCGATTGCGCGTCAGGATCGGCTGCACGATGAGGGAGCTGATGTTGCCGCAAAGCAGCGTATAGCCATCGGGGTCGGCGTTGGCGACGAGTTTCGATCCGATCCCTCCGGATGCGCCGCCGCGGTTCTCGATCACGATGGGCTGGCCGATGATCCTCGCGAGCGGCTGGCCGATCAGGCGCGCCATGACATCGACGGGTCCACCGGCGGCAAACGGTACGATCATTCGGATGGGCTTGTCCGGGTAAGACCGAGCGACGGTGGGAACCGCGACGCTGGCGAAGAGGATGCCGACAACGGCGGTCCAGCGCGCGAGCGCCGTCCCGCTGAATGCGCCGAGCCCACTCACGTCAATGGATCCTGATGCCGGCGCGCTGCGCAACAGCCGACCATTTGTGACCCTCGCTGACAAGAAATGCGCCAAACTCTTCCGGCGATCCGGGTCTCGCAGCCACGCCGAGCTTTACAAAGGTCGACCCTAGTTCGGCGGAGGTCAGTCCCGCATTGATCTCGCTATTGAGCCGCATGATGATGTCGGGCGGTGTGCCGGCGGGCGCCGCAAGCGCCGTGAACGATGTCGACACGAAATCGGTGAGACCGGATTCGATCATGGTCGGCAGGTCCGGCGTCTGCGGATTGCGGGTTTCGCCGGTTGTCGCGAGCCCCTTGAGCTTGCCCTCGTGCATGAGTTGAATCAGCACCGAGGGGTTTTCGAACGTCAGTTGCACCTGTCCCCCCATGATGTCGGTCAGCGCCGCAGCGGTGCCTTTGTATGGCACGTGCACGATGTCGATGTTGGCGCGCTGCTTGAACATTTCTCCGATCATATGCGGTGGCGTTCCATGGCCGGGAGAGGCGAAGTTGATTTGGCCCGGTCGGGCCTTGGCGTATTCGATGAGCGCCGGCAACGAATTCACCGGTAGTTTTGGGTCGACGACAAGCACATTGGTGCTGACCGAGAACAACGCGATCGGGGCAAACTGCTTGATCGGATCGTAGCCGATATTGGCATAGACCGCGGGACCGACCGCGAACGTCGCGGTGTTGCCGAACAGCAGCGTGTAGCCGTCCGGGTCGGCGCTCGCGACCGCTTTGGTGGCAATCGAGCCGCCCGCGCCCGGCCGGTTATCGATGACGACGCTTTGGCCAAGCCCCGTGGACAGCCGCTGCGCGGCCAATCGTGCCATGGTGTCGGCCGGCCCACCGGGAGCGAACGGCACAATCATCTTGATCGGGCGGCTGGGATAGGATTGCGCGCGAGCGCCGTGTCCTAGTGCGACGCCGGATGCAGTGGCGGCGGCCAGCAACGCGCGACGGCTGATGACATCGCATCCTCTCATGCCAACCTCCATTCTGCTCGACGCTGACGTCCGCCCAGCCGGCCGATGATTTACAATGGGTTCGGTCTGGCCGTCGCTAGCGTAACACGCCCCAGTATCGCGTGGTCATGCGGCCGGTCGAGATTAGAGTAGGGCATGGAACCTCAGCACGTATTGGCGACTTCTGCTTCGATGAGCACGAGAACCGACCATCCCAATCAATAAATGCATCGGGGTCCTTGTCCTGGTCGCGACGCTGATAACGGCGGCACTCACGCTGGCGGCAACGAAGCCAACAGACTGAGGGGTCTCGTCACGTGCGGCCCTGAAGTCCGTCGGTTCTGAATTCCATCGGATTTTCCGGAAATTTCGGCGATCGGTCTAAACCTTCTGCAAGGCGAAGCCGTTACACCGGCCCCGCCATGCCCGCGTCACCACCCGCTCCCCGAACACTGCCGTGATGATGCGTCGCCCGATCAAGCGGCCGGCACCCCGAAGGGACAAAACGGCACCGGTCTATACGCTGTTCTATTCCGCGGCCGGGATCGCCATCGCGCTCCTGATCTACGCGAGCTTCGTCTTTTCACGGTCGCCACCCGAACTGGCGGGATCGACGGAGAAGCCCAGACCCGTGGCGATGATCCGGTTGAATCAGACGGACGGTAAAGGCCGCTGCCGGCAGGTGGCGTTCGACAACATCTCCGGCCGCTTCGAGGAAGCCCGAGCGGGTCCCTGCCCCAATCTGATCCCCGAGGAACTTCTGGTCGAAACTATTCGCTCGCGCTCCCTGATGACGGATGCGTTTACCCGGGCGTTCAAGTAGTTCCGTCCGGAACAGGACGACCCGGCCCCCAATTTTTTGCGCCGGCTGTGCCTTTTGCGTCATTTAGCTTTGCCGCCCGGCGGGTCTATGCTGCGGGCGGGGTGCGTGTGGCGTTGGGGGTCTAGTATGTCGGCGCGTCGGATCACTTGGGGCTTGCTGGCGGCGTTGGCGCTCGTCGCGGTGGCACCGGCCCGCGCCGACGAACCGCCGCCGACCTATCGCCACCACGGCTGGGGGCATCGCATCTATCTGCCGCCCGAGCGCCACGTGATCGAAGTGGTGCAGCCGCCCTATAGCGGCAACTTCATCATCAACGGCCGCCGTTTCACGGCCAAGAGCCCGGCCTGCTTCAACTGGGTGGCGGGCGAGCGGATCAAGCTTCTCGATGGCGACTGGAACGGCCGTTGTGTGGAAGCGACATTCTACAATGCGTCGCGGCGCTCCACCTGCGTCACGTGGTGCGAGGGTCGGCCCTGGACCTGGTGGTAGCTCGTCCCGCATCAGCGAGCATCAGCGCGAGATGACCTCGATCTCGCCATCGACCCCGGCGATCACGCGGAACCCGCGTTCGTAGGTGCGATTATCGTTGCGCGCGACCGCGCGGTACTCACCCTCCGCCAGGATCACGCGCGGAAACGCACCGATCGATTCCTTGATCACGTCGCCGCCCGGCGTCAGCACCGACCACTGGGTGTTGGCGCGCGCCTCGCCGCCGCGATCGTTGACCAGCTTGAGCGTGATGATCGCGGCGCGATGGTTGACGGTGGTGTCGGTGAGCTTGCCGACCTGCACGCGGATATCGGAGCGCACCGTCGCATTGGCATCGCCGTAGTTCGACACGATGTGATAGGTACCCTCCGGCACCAGGACGACGTCGCCGGTCATGATCGAGGTCGCGATCGGGCGCTTGTCGCCGGGCTCGAACTGGCTGCCCTTGTAGAGATCGAACGAGATCTGCGTCGGCGGAATCTTGGCGTCGCCGACCCGGCCTTCGATGCGCAGGCCGCCGGCGGGAATCTCGAACACTTCACGCACGGTGTCGGAGCGCAGTTGCACCGCCTTGGTGACGTTCGCCAGTCCAAACCCGACATTGACGATATAGCTGCCGGGCGGCAGCGCGAAGGTCGGTCCGGCGGTCTTTTCTTCCTTCACCAGCCGCGGCACGCCGTTCTGCTCAGGCTTGTTCGCGAAAATCCGCCAATGCAGTCCGCCGTTGATGGCGGGCATGTCGGGGCCAAAGCGCGCGCTCACCGCAAGGCTGACATGCCCATGTGGGACAGCGACCGGTCCCGGATTGGCCGCCGGCGCGGGAGCCGCAACCGGCGGCAATGACTGCAATGTCGGTCCGCGGGACGGCGAAGGCTTCGCTGCCGGGGCTGCGGCTGGCGGAGCCGCGGGCGGCGTCGCCGACGGCACATCCGCCGGCGGACGCTGAATGACCGGTCCGTTGAAGAGCTGCGCTTGCCCCGCGGCAGGAAATGCCGCGAGCCACAGCGCGATGGCCAAGCCAAGTTGGCCGCCCCTGCCCGTCCCCGAACCCCTCATGGGCGGGAATTTCGAGCGTAATCGCGGCAATTTCATGCCAAGGGGAACCGGTTTGTCACACCTTCCTGCGTGTGCTAGGCGCAGCGTTTACGGACCAAAATCATGCCCGAAGCCCTGGAATTGCTCAAAACACGGCGATCGATCAAGCCGATCGAACTGACCGGTCCCGGTCCTTCAGCGGCGGAGATCGAGACGCTGCTCACCGTTGCCTCGCGGGTACCCGACCACGGCAAGCTCACGCCCTGGCGCTTCATCATCTTCGAGGGTGAGGCGCGCCTCGCCGCCGGCGACGCGATCGCTACCGCATTTCGCGCCAAATATCCCGATGCCAAGCCGGAGCAGGCGGAAGCCGAGCGCAATCGGCTGGCGCGCGCGCCGCTCGTCATCGCGGTGGTGAGTCGCGCCGGACCGCACGTCAAGATTCCGGAATGGGAGCAGGTGCTTTCGGCCGGCGCCGCCGCCATGAGCCTCGTCCTGGCCGCGCACGCGCTCGGCTACGGCGCCAACTGGATCACCGAGTGGTATGCTTACGACCGGCGCGCGCTCGACCTGCTCGGGCTTGCCGGGAACGAGCGCATCGCCGGCTTCGTCCACATCGGGCGGATCGCGCAGCCACCCGAGGACCGGCCGCGGCCGCCTCTCGGCGAAATCGCAACGCGCTTCGCCGCACGCTAGCTTCGGGAACCCTTAACTCTGGCCGACGATGTTCTACGACACATCCAAAAACGATCACGGACTGCCGCGCGATCCCTTCAAGGCGATCGTCTCGCCACGTCCGATCGGCTGGATCACCTCGATGAGCGGCAAGGGCGAGATCAACCTCGCGCCCTATTCATTCTTCAACGCAGTGTCGGACTCGCCGCCGATCGTGCTGTTCTCGAGCGAGGGCCGCAAGGATTTGCTGGTCTTCATCGAGGAGACGAAAGAGTTCGTCTGCAATCTCCCGACGTTCGGCCTGCGCAATGCCGTGGTGACGACCGGATACGACTTTCCACGCGGCGTGAACGAAATGCGCGAGGCGGGCCTCGAGCCGGCGCCCTGCCGGCTGGTGCGGCCGCCGCGCGTGGCCGCGTCACCCTGCGCGCTCGAGTGCAAGCTCTTGCAGATTGTCGACATGGTCACGCTCGAGGGAATGCCGGCGAGCCGCCATGTCGTGTTCGGCCAGGTCGTCGGCATTCACATCGACGACAGCTTCATCAAGGACGGCCGCCTCGACACCGCCGCGATGTCGCCGATCGCGCGCTGCGGCTACAGCGACTACGCGGTCGTGGACAAGGTCTTCTCGATCGCGCGCGCGAAAGCGCCGGCGGCGCCACCGCACGCCGCCGAATGAGCCGCGACGCAGCCGGTTACGCGGTTTGGATGTAGTCGCGCAGCGCGGTCGACTCTTCCTCGATCTCGCGCAGCCGATACTTCACGATGTCGCCGATCGACACCACGCCAAGCACGCGCTCCTGCTCGACCACCGGAACGTGGCGGAATTTTCCCGTGGTCATGAGCTCCATGAGCGACGCGACGGTGTCCGCCTGAGTGCAGGTCACGACCTTGCGGGTCATGACTTGCGACAGCGGTTCGGCGAGCACGCCGGCGCCGCGCTCGGCCATCACGCGAACCACATCGCGTTCAGACAGGATTCCGACCACGCGGTTGTCCGGCCCCAGCACGAGCAGGGCGCCGATTCGATGTTCGGCGAGCTTGTGGACTGCGGTTTCAAGCGTTGCGGTGGGCTCGATGGAAACAACATCGCCGCCCTTGGTGGCAAGGATGGATTTGACAAGCATTGGGTCGCTCCCTCGACCGCGCATTGCGCCACGACGGCGTGCCGGTCGTTTTTGACAACGTTTTTCGCGTCAACGAGTTGTGTTTCGCATCAACGAGTTCATCGCGTCAGCAGCCGCGCGGCCATGGAACAGGCCATCTCGAATTGTGCGCCGCAAAACTCTTGTGTCCGGCGCAGGCCTGGGCCGCAGGAAAGCGCGGCACTGACACGAACCGAATCATTATCCGCCCGAAGCGCTGCCACCGCAAGGCCGGGCCGGCGTCACAACCGTGTGTGACGGTGAATCATTCGTCGCGCGAATGTCCGGTATCT
This sequence comes from uncultured Alphaproteobacteria bacterium, assembly GCA_963763365.1. Taxonomy (GTDB): domain Bacteria; phylum Pseudomonadota; class Alphaproteobacteria; order Rhizobiales; family Xanthobacteraceae; genus VAZQ01. The sequence continues at coordinate 471,068 of CAVXOE010000017.1, forward strand.
TCGTAGCTGTCGCTCGCGCGCGCGGGCGGAATGGGATCAAACAGCGCGAAGGCGAATAGCCCGACGATGAAGCCGCCGATATGCGCCTGCCAGGCAACCGCATGTTCCATGCCCGGCATCGCGAACGTGCCGAGACCCATCAGCGCGTTCACACCGAACCACACCAGCAGGAACGCGAGCACTCGCGGATCGCTCAGGCTCGCCTTGAGCGAAGCTGCGGGCACGCGATAGGCATCGTCATCGTGGCTGCGCCACAGCGCAAGCGGACCGCCGTGTTGAAACGCGAAGCGCATCGCTGCCGCCATGGCGCCGGAAATCGCCGCCGAGGCACCGATCATCGGCAGCAACTGACCGAAATGCGTGGCGAGATGCATAAGTGCGCCGCCCGCCGCCGCCACGGCAAAGAACGCGAGGAACCGCCACGTGCCGAACCGGCGCGCCACCGGCGAGCCGAAGGCCAGCAGCCAGATCGAATTGAACACCAGGTGATTGAGGTCGCCGTGCAGGAATGCGTACGTCACGAACGTCCAGATATCGGCGCCTAGTCCGCCCGGCCACGCTTCGCCCAGCGGCAGGCTCAGGTCGTAACGCGCGGGAATGAAGGCAAACAGCAGCAGCGCCTGGTTGGTCTGCTGCTCGGACAGCACGAGCGTCATGACGGCGTGCACCAGCCCGAACAGCGCGACCAGCGCGACGATCACGGCGGGGACATTGAGAATGCGTTCGCGAGGGGGATGTTCGACCATGGACGGCCCGTTGTGCCGACATCCGTTTTCGCGCGCAAGCCAGCGAATTCAAGGCAAGCGGCGTTCTGCACACTCCGTTCTTAACACTAACTACGAGCCGCGGCCGGTTTCAGCTCAAGCGCGCCCCACCGGCATGGGTTCTGCTCGACCTGTCGCGTCGCCGGAATTTGCCGGCGGCGGTGCCCCGAAGCGGGACATCAGCGCAATAAAACGGGGCGCGCATGAAACATTCCACGACCCGCGAGCTGTTCGATTATTGGAATTCCCGGCGCGGCCGGCGGCCGGCGCCGGAGCGGGGCGACATCGAGCCGGAGGCGATCCGCCGCGTGCTGGCCGACACCTTCATTTTCGGCTTGGACGACGGAAAAGGACACCCGTTCCGGATTGCCGGGACACGGGTCTGCGCGCTGTTCGGGCGCGAACTCAAGGGCGAGCCGTTTCTCGGTCTGTGGGATGCGGAAAGCCGCGGCCTTGTGAGCGCGCTGATCCGGGTCGTCGCGCAGGAAACGGTTGGCATGGTCGTGGGCGTATCCGGCGTGACCAAGGCCGGAGACGCACTCGACCTCGAACTGCTGGTGCTGCCCCTCGTACATTGCGCCGGCAACGATGCGCGCGTGCTCGGCTCGCTTTCGCCCATGCAGATGCCACGCTGGGCCGGCGCGGGCGCACTCGGCGAACTCGCGCTCGAAACCCTGCGCTATGTCGGCCCCGCGGTGAAACCCGACACTGCGCCCAGCAGGTTGTCACCGCTCGTGGATGGACGCATCCGGCACGGTCTGGTGGTCTACGACGGCGGCGGATCGCCGCGGAGCCATTCTGGCTAACGCGCCGTTAACATTGGCTGCCTAATCTTCGCACCGGCTTGCAAGTGATGCAGCAGAGCGAAGGCAGCATGTCGCTTCCGCAGAAAAAGCCTGTGATTTTGCCGCTGAGCGAAGAGCGCCGGCGCTTCCAGCGCGTGCGCGTCAGTCTGCTCGGCCGCTACATGCTGGCCGACCGGCGCGAATTCCCCTGCCAGGTTTCCAACATGTCGCCCGGCGGAATGGCGCTGATCGCTCCGGTATCCGGGCAACCCGGCGAACGCGTCATCGCTTACGTGGACCATGTCGGACGGCTCGAGGGTCATATTGCTCGCCTTTTTCAAAATGGCTTTGCGATGACCATCTCGGCAACGCTGCGCAAGCGCGACAAGCTCGCGGCGCAGTTGACATGGCTCGCCAATCGCCAGGTGCTCGGGCTACCGGAAGACCGCCGCCACGGCCGTATCACGCCGCGCAATCCGGCGGCGCGGCTCATCCTGCCGAATGGCGTCAATATCGCCGTCCGCGTCGTCGACATCTCGCAGTCGGGCGCGGCCATCGCGACGGATCAACGCCCCGAGATCGGCGCACCCGTGACCATCGGCAAGACCCCGGGACGCGTGGTGCGCCATCTCGAAGACGGCTTCGCCATCGAGTTCATCCGGCTGCAGCATCCGGACTTCCTGGAAGACAGCGTCACCGGCGGGTAAACGCCGGATCGACTTCGTCGCGCTTTGGCGCAACCCATTCTTCGCGGACGGTCCTGGCATATCCCCGATTTCGCGCGCCCGCGGGCGCACTGCGCGACCCCTCGCGGTTAACGGCGCGCGTGCCGGAAGCGTGGAAGGCCCGTGAAACGCGGTGCCGGCGGTAAACGTCCGGCATTTTAATCAAATCCCGATCTCTAGTATTTTAATCAAATTTCATTCAAACAATCCAAGTATTCGTGCTTCTCTTTATTTGCGTTGTCGTCAAAGTTACTTCCCAGGATTAGCGGCGACTCAAAGGCTTTATGCGAAATGTGGTCCGGTCAACAGGGACGGGGCCATAACAATGTACAAGAAGCAGGGGAGAATACTGGGGGCCGGAATCGCCGCGGCCGCCATGTTGGCCGCCGCGCTGGCGGCACCGTCCGCCATCGCCGGCGAGCGCGCGCCGTTTATCGCCATCGGCGCCGCGGCACGCGCGCCGATCGGCTGGATCGAGTTCTGCGCCGAGCACGCCAAGGAATGCGACACCAGGCCGGTCGAGGCGCGCGACGTCGTGCTCACGCCGAAGACCTGGAAGGATTTGATCCGCGTCAACAAGTGGGTCAACGGCAGCGTGAAGCCGATCACCGACCTCGAGCACTGGGGCGTGGTGGAGCGCTGGAGCTATCCCGACGACGGCTACGGCGACTGCGAGGACTATGTCCTGCTCAAGCGCAGGATGCTGATGCAGGCCGGCTGGCCGCGGCAGGCGCTGCTCGTCACGGTCGTGCGCGACAAGCGCGGCGACGGCCACGCCGTTCTCACGGTCAAGACCGACAAGGGCGAGTTCGTCCTCGACAATCAGAACGAGGAAGTCGTGCTCTGGGCGGATACCGGCTACCGCTTCGTAAAAAGGCAGTCGCAGAACGATCCCAACACCTGGGTGGCGCTCGGCGATCCACGCCCCGCACCGGCAACCGCCACGTCCCGCTGAGCGGATCGTTGGCTGAAAGGAGTTACGCGTCCCCGGTCACGTCCCCACCCCTCCCCGTCCCCAGACCGGGTCCGCGCGCGCCCGCCTCTCCCCCCGGAGGCGGGCGCACTCTTTTTTGGCGCTTGAAACGTGTGCGGCGAAGGCTCACCGCGCGTGCGAACCGCTGGCAAGCACTCGGTCTTAACCAGTCGTTAACCAAATCGGGACGATGGAGAGACCGACGTTATCCAGGATGGAGCCTCACGATGTCGGACGGTCACGCCAACACATCCGCCTCGGCGGACGAAGATGCGAACTCGCCCAATTTCGGGACTGCGTGTGCACCCGATTTCAAGGCGCTTCTCGACGTGCTGGCCGCGCTCGAAGCGGAATTCGGAACAACGATCAGAGAACGCGCAGCACGCGTCGACTAGAAACGACGCCAACCAGCCACAAGCGGATCGACGACGGCCTCCGGCGATTTGCCCGGTGGCCGCCGCCATCCTGCATCATGTGTACTGCGGCTGGTAAATCATGAAGCTGCCGTCATAGTCGTCACCGCACTGATCGTTACGAACAGCGGCACTCACCCGATCCGCTTCAGTCCCTTGGTATATTGCTGCCAGCGGCGCACATAGATGTCGGCGCCGCGCGCGATGGCCTGTGCGGCCTTCTCGTCGAGCGGGCGGATCGCGCGCGCGGGCGCGCCGACGATCAGCGAATTGTCCGGGAACTCCTTGCCCTCCGTCACCACCGCGCCGGCACCGACGAGGCAGTTCTTCCCGATCTTTGCGCCATTGAGCAGGATCGCGCCCATGCCGATCAGGCTGTTCGCCGCGATCGTGCAGCCGTGCAGAACGACGTTGTGGCCGATGACGCAATTGTCCGCGATGATCACCGGAAAGCCCGGGTCGGTATGCACCGTTGCGTTGTCCTGGATCTGACTGCGCTCGCCCAGCTCGATCCACTCGTTGTCGCCGCGCAGCACCACGTTGAACCAGACGCTGGCGTCGCGCATGAGCCGTACTCGCCCAATCACGGCGGCGCTGTCGGCAATCCAATAGCGGCCGTCCGCCGGCAAATCCGGCGCCTGCCCGTCGAGCTCGTAGACCGCCATTCAGCCCTCCATCGCGAAGTCGCAAACATTGCCACGGGGCTGCGGGCTTTGCGAGGCAGGCCTTGCAAGGCAGGCTTGGCGAGGCAGGCTTTGGCGAGGCAGCTTTGGCGAGGCAGCCTTGCGCGCCGGTCGGTGCGAAAAGGCAATTCCTGGCTTCAACACGGCGCGCCCCGATGCCATAAGCGGGACCGGTCCACCGCCCGTCCGTACGAAGTCCGAGTTTCTCCCCGATGACCACTGTGCCGGTGCCCAAGTCTGGGGCTTCGCAAGCCATTGCGTGGCTCGGCAGTGTTGCGCCCGGCGTCGTGCTATCGGCGGCGATCGCCGTCGCAGCGGTCCTGAGCGCTCCCTTCATCGCAAAGGTGTTTCCGATCCCCGCGATGGTCATTTCGCTGCTGATCGGCATCGCACTCAATCCGTTCGCGCACACGCCGCGGTTTCAGCCGGGCATCGTGTTCTGCCTGAAGACGATCCTGCGCTGGGCTGTCGCGCTGCTCGGCCTGCGCATCGCGCTCGGCGATATCGCGGCGCTCGGATGGGCAACCGCAGCTCTGATCATCGTCTCGATGGCGACAACGGTAGCGAGCGGCTTCCTGTGCGCCCGGCTATTCGGCCAGCAGGCGCCCTATGGCGCGCTGGCGGGCGCCGGCACCGCCGTCTGCGGCGCCTCGGCAACACTCGCGACCGCGATCGTCGTGCCGAGCTACAAGGGCAAGGAGGCCGACGTAGCCTTCGTGGTGGTCGCGGTCAACGCGCTGTCGACGATTGCGATGGTGCTCTACCCGGTCATCTGCACTTGGCTCGGCTTCGACCCGCAGAAGACCGGCGTGATGCTCGGCGGAACGATTCACGATGTCGCGCAGGTGGTGGGGGCGGGCTACGCGGTCTCCGATGCCGTGGGCAACACGGCCGTGATCGTCAAGCTGTTCCGGGTCTTCCTGCTGTTTCCCGTCGTCATCGCCATCGGCTGGTGGTTCGCGGGCGCTGCCGCCGCGAGCGATGCGCGCAAGATTCCGATCCCGGTCTTCGCGCTCGTGTTCGTTGCGCTGTCGGTTCTCAACAGCATCGCACCGTCAGTTCCCGTGCTCGCGCCGGTGTTCGCATTCGTCAAAGCGCCGCTGATCGAGGCTTCGACCTGGGGCCTGCTGATCGCGATCTCGGCGCTCGGCCTCGGCACATCGTTGCCGGCGATTGCCGCGCTTGGATGGCGCCATGTCGCGACGGTGACGATAACGACCGTCGTCATCCTCGTTGTGGTGACGGCGGGGCTGCTAATGATGTGACGGTGCGATCCGGCTGCGCCTAGCCGGCGAATGCATGGGCCGTCGCGGACAACGCCATCACCACGACGGTCCCGGACATCAGGCTCCAACAGCCTGCGATGACGGTCGCCACCATCACCGGCACGAATGTACGGCCGTCGTGTCGGGCTGCTCGGATGGTGTTGCGCATGATGATGAAGGGCGCGGCGAACACCAGCATCGGAATAGCCGCGAAGGCAACGCGGCGCGGGCGCTGCTGCAACTGCTCGAAGCTCGCCGGCCGCTGCGTGAAGACCTGATAGCCGGTCGCGATCAGCCCCGCGAACGCAAATCCGAGTGCGAGAGCAAAAAGAGCATCGACCTGCTCTGCAGACATGGGCCCTACCTCCGCCAGAACCCATTGCATCGCAAAGCCGGACGCGCCGCGCCACCAAATCCCTAATGAAAGGTTAACGCCGGCCCGGCCGGGAGTGGGGCACCGGCCGGGCGGCCGCGTGTCATACTGCCGATTGATTCGCACCCACAGATCGCCGCCGATGACCGACGTTACGCGCAGCCACTTCCGCAAGCCGCCGTTGCGTCCGCGGCCGGCTCACGGTCTCTCGCGCACGCCGTTACTGGCGCTCGTCGTGGCCGCCGGCCTCGCGGTCGGGTTCGTTGTCTATCTCCTCTGGCCGCGCTGGCCGGGCGCCTTCGTCGCGACCGATGCACCCGCCTATCCGATTACGGTCGCGGGCGTGGCGTTCAACGTCCCGCCCGCTGCGGTCCGCGTGAGCGTGCAGCGCCGACCCGGCGCGCATGAGCGTGTCGATCTCGCCTTCCTGTGGCCGTCGCTCGAACCGCCCGGTCCAAACGCCAAGGCCGTCAGTCCGACGCCCGAAGGTGCGCCGATCCCGGTGCAACCGACCGAGCGGCTGTTCGTGACGATCTCGAATGCCGGCGAGACGTTGGCCCCGGCCGAGCGCGCTCGTGCCATCTATCCGCGTTACGTCGCGGCCGATGCCATCGCCAGCCCCGAAGGCCTGTTCACGCTGCCGTTCCGCGAGGGTACGCCGTATCAGGGCGAAGACCTGATCTACCAGGCGCCCGCAAACGACGGCTTCCTCGTGCGCTGCACGCGCGATGGCGCCGGCCCCACGCCGGGCATCTGCCTCTACGAGCGGCGGATTGAGCGCGCCGACGTCGTCGTGCGATTTCCGCGCGACTGGCTTTCGGACTGGCGCACGGTGGCAACGAAGATCGACCGGCTGATTGCGAGCCTGCGGCCGCGAATTTAATTCTGCAGAAGTCCCGGCTCGTCGAGGTCGAGCGCAAGAATGGGAAGCTCGAAGAACGCCGAACGTGCATCCTTCTCGTCGAAGAACAGCACGCCGACATACTCCTCACCGACATAGACCTCGGCGGAATCCTTTTTCTTCAGGCGCGGCACGACGCGGATGCGCTCGCTGTCGAACTTGTGCTTGAGATAGGCATCGAGCTTCTTGATATCGGGAACCTTGGCGGGGGCATCGCCCACCGTGATCTTCATTTCGAAATTGTAGGAACGATCGTCATCGTCGTCATCGTCGTCGAGCCGAAGCTGACCGACATTCTCCTCGCCGACGAAGACGTTGGCCGAATCCGCTTCGCGCGGCACGACGCGAATGCGCGCGTTGCCGAACAGGCGCTTGAGATAGGCGTCGAGCTTCCTGACTTCCTGCACGTCCACGGCACACTCTCCTACAATCGGAATAACCGTGGCACGGGTGGCGGCCGGAGGCAACCGCCCCGGATCGCCGGATCAGACGCCGAAATCTTGAAACATCTGGTCCATCGTTCGGGATGGCTCCGGGCAGCCTGCTTCGCCGATGACCTTGGCCGGCACGCCGGCGACCGTGGTGTTGTGCGGCACCGGCTTGAGCACGACGGAACCCGCGGCGACGCGCGCGCAGTGGCCGACCTCGATGTTGCCCAGGATCTTCGCACCGGCGCCGATCATCACACCGTGCCGGATCTTCGGATGGCGGTCGCCGTCCTCTTTACCGGTGCCGCCGAGCGTCACGTCCTGCAGCATCGACACGTCGTCCTCGATCATCGCGGTCTCGCCCACCACCAGACCGGTGGCGTGATCGAGGAAAATGCCGCGGCCGATACTCACCGCCGGATGGATGTCGGTCTGGAAGGCTGCCGACGATCGGCTCTGCAGGTAGTAAGCGAAATCCTTGCGCCCCTTGCCCCACAGCCAATGCGCCAGCCGATGAGCCTGAATGGCGTGGAAGCCCTTGTAAGTACAGAACCGGGTCGATGAAACGGTCGGTGGCAGGATCGCGGTCGACGGTCGCGACGATGTCGGCGCGGAAGGCGACGCCTATCGCCGGCTCACCCTCCAGTGCGTCGGCATAGGCCTGCCGGATCAGTTCCGCCGACACGTCGGCGCTGTCGAGGCGCTCGGTCACGCGGTGAACGACCGCGGCTTCCAGGGTGTCGTGATGCAGGACTGTCGAAAAGATGAAGGTCGCGAGCTCCGGCTCGCGCCGCACGATCTCCTCGGCCTCCTGGCGGATGCGCGACCACACCGGATCGACTGTGTCGAGCTTGCCGCGCGCTCTTGTTTGATGTTGCGCCATCGCCGTCTCCTTGCGAATTCGGTTCTGCCTTTGGCCGTTATATTAGCACAGACGCTGCGCCGGTTGAGGCTATATGGGTGATGCCGTTCCCCGGCGGAAGGGGGCGTCAACCTACGGCCGCGCGGAGAGAAAATCCAAAAATCCCTGCTTGAACACCTTGTCGCCGACCGCGAGCATGTGATCGCGGCCCGGAATATCGAGCGCCTGCGCGCCCGGAATGAGCTCCGCCAGTTCATACGGCGAGCCTGCGACGAAGTCCTTGCTGCCGACCGCAATCAGCACCGGTACGCGGATCGTCGCCACCTCCTCGCGTGAGAGCGTCTGGCGCGAGCCGCGGATACACGCCGCCAGCGCCCGCAGGTCCGATTTGGTCTGCTCGGCGAACGCGCGAAAGGTGCGGCCGAACGGGTCCTGCACGTCGGCGAGCGACGGAGCCTCCATCGCTTCGGCGACCGACGGCGGCAGTGCCTGACCCTCGACCAGATTGATGCCGAGCCCGCCGAAGGTGGCGCTGCGCACACGCGAGGGATGCGCCAGCGCGAGGAAGGCGGTGATGCGCGCACCCATCGAATAACCCATCACGTCGGCGCGCGGTATGGCGAGATGATCGAGCAGCGCAGCGCACGTCCTCCGCCATGACGGAAGTATGATAGGCGGCGGGATCGTAAAGCTTGCTGGATTGTCCGTGCCCGCGGTTGTCGAACGCGATCACGCGCCGGCCGGCGCGCGTCAGCGTCGTGACCCAGTTCGGATTGACCCAGTTGAACACCGCGCTGGAGGCAAAGCCGTGCACGAGGACGACCGGGTCGCCCTGCCCTTCGTCGAGAAATGCCAGTTCGACGTCGCCGTGCCGGAAGTGCTGCATGGGTCGGGGATCAACGCCGGACCGGCATCAGGCGGCCTGGATCCGGAATGGACCGCGCAACGCGGCAATGGCGTCCTTCAGCGACGTCGGTTCCCTGCGCCCAGAACGTGGTGCCAAGCCCGGAGACGATGAATAGATCACCTGCCGCTCGTCGGCAGCGTCGATCTCGGCCGCCCGCTGCTGGATTGCCGCCTGCGCCTGCATCTTGGCGAACCTGCGCTGGGCCCGGGCGATGCGGGCACGGCGGTACGCACAATAGCGCTCGGTCGAGCGCTCGGTCATCCGCTTGAGCGATGATACGAGGCCGAACAGCGTGAATACCGCCCAGAACATCCACGACGCGAGATTGAATGCTCCCATCGTCAACATGATGGCGCTGCGGCCCGCAAGCTTGAGGATCGCGCGGGTCTTGCCGCCTTTCGCCGCCGCGAGCGTCGCGACCTTGGCCATATCCTTCGGCCCATGCGCGATCTTGAGGCCGTCGAGCGCCGCCTGCGTGCCGGCCTTGGCCTGCACGCGCCCGACATCGCCCATCATCTTGACCAGACCTTCGGCCTTCTCGACCTTCACCGCCTCGCGCACGCCACGCACGGCCACGGCGGGTTGCAGAATGGATGCATTGCCGATTGCGCGCTTGGCCGCCGGGAAGTCGACCACCTCGCGCACCGAGCGGCCGATCCAGATGGCCATGCGTCCGGTAAGCCTGCCGGTCTTGGTCGCCGCCTTCACCAGCGTCATCCCGACGCGGACCGGAAGCAAGGCGCCGAGCGAAACGAAGGTGCCGGCTGTGACCGCCAGGCCGACGCAGGCAAGCCCCAGGATCAGTTCGTCGGCCTTCTGACCGGTCGCGAGCCGCGTACCTTCGCGCACGGCGTCGCGGATATCGCCGATCACGAACAGATCGCCGACCGCGGTGCCGGCAAGGCCGACAAGGTCGTCCGGTTCACCGGTCACGAGCCCTTTGGCAAAATTCTCCACGTGGCGGCCAGCGCTGTTGGCCTCCGCATAGGCCGCTTCGACCTTCGCGGCGAGCGCCGGCTCGACCGGCACCTTCTGCTCGCGGGCAAGTTCCAGGAAGCTGTTGGCGAGGTCGGCATCCTTGGCGGCAAGCGCGGCGTTGATCTCACGCGCGGCAACCTTCGCATCGAAGTTGCGCGACACGGCGTGATCGGCGAGCGCGACCGGATCATCCTGCGCCTCGATGAGCGAGTGCGCCTCGAGGCCGAGCGGAACCGCGGCAAGCGCCGCGATGACCATCGCCACCGTTAACCAAAGCGGCAATGCAATTCGCACTCCGGACATCGAACGCCTGCTCCTCCTTCCAACTGATATCACGTCGTAATTCATTAGTGACCCGACAAGGTGCCGCGACCCGAAAATACCGCCGATATGTTAACGGCTGTTCGACCCCCGGGAAATACCGCCAAAACCCTCGTTTTGTTAGGATTTTACCGGATAGTCCCCTAGTGCGGCGGATTTGACGTTCCTACCAGCATCGCGGCGAGTCCTTCGTAGGAACGTCAAATCCAAAAGCCGCACTAGAATCATAGAGTTGCTAGTGTCCCTTTGGTTCCGACGCTTGTAAGCGCGCGCGCTGCATGGGGATACAAGCGTCGGAACCGGGACACTAGGAATCGAGCATCCCGGCCGTTATGGTGCCGCCAGCGCACTGGGCACCGGCCGGCCCGCGCGGTGTGCAAAGCGGACCTCCGACATGACCGACAAGATCGTACCCCACTTCCACAATACGCTTGGCGTCCCGGTCATCGAAATCGGCGCCCACGAATTCATGTGCATCGGGGCGCTGCCGCCGTTCGATCACCCCCATGTCTACCTCGACCTGGGCGACGCCGACGAGATCATCTGCCCGTACTGCTCGACGCTGTTCCGCTACGACGCGGGCCTCAACCCCCATTCCGCGCGTCCGCCGGAGTGCGCGCTGCCGGAAGTAGCCACCGCCTGAAACCGCGGCCGCGGAGGTGACCCCGTGCCCTCCTCGCGCACCATCATGGTCGCTGGCGCGGGCATCGGCGGGCTCACCGCCGCGCTCGCGATTGCGCAAGGCGGATTCCGGGTTGCCATTTACGAGCAGGCCGAACGGCTGGAAGAAACCGGCGCCGGCATTCAGCTCTCCCCCAACGCATCAGGCATCCTGATCGCGCTTGGCCTCGGTGAAGCGCTGCGCCGCCACGTGGTCGCGCCCGAAGAGCTTCGGATCATGAGCTTGCGCTCCGGCCGCGTGCTGGCACGCGCACCGCTCGGCACCACGGCCGAGCAGCGCTACGGCGCACCTTATTGGGTGATCCATCGCGGCGATCTGCAAGCCGTTCTGGTTGACGCGGTGGCGGCGCATCCCGACATCAGGCTTCACCTGGGAAGGCAGATTGACGATTTCGAGTCGCATCGCAATGGCGTTACGATTGCCGGTACCGCCGCCAATCACGCCATCGAGGAGCGCGGCATCGCGCTCGTGGGCGCCGACGGAATATGGTCGCGCCTGCGTCGGCGGCTTGGCGACGCTCGGCCACCGCGCTTCACCGGTCACACCGCCTGGCGTGCGTTGGCTCCCGCGGACGATGCTCCGCACGAGGCGCGTGCGACTGCGGTCAACCTGTGGCTCGGCCGTGACGCACATGTCGTCCATTATCCGGTGAAGGGCGGACGCCTCATCAATGTCGTCGCGATTGCCCGCGATACATGGAGCGGCACGGGCTGGAACGCCGCGGGCGAACGCCGCGAGATTCTCGACCGGTTTGGAAGCGGAGTGTTACCGGAGACCGTGCTCAACCTCCTCGCCGCGCCGCGACACTGGCAGAAATGGGCGCTCTACGACCGCCCGCCGCTGCGGCAGTGGGGCGAGGGCCCGGTGACGCTGCTGGGCGACGCCGCCCACCCGATGCTGCCCTATCTGGCGCAGGGCGGCGCCATGGCCATTGAAGATGCCGCGGTTCTCGGCCGCTGCGTGGCGGCCACGCCCGATGACGTTAGCGCAGCCATGCGCCGCTACGAACGCGAACGCCGCCGCCGCACGGCACGTGCCCAACGCGCCGCCCAACGCAACGAGGGCATCTACCACATGGGCGGAGCGGCGGCGTTGCTGCGGTCCTTCGCGCTTGCCATGGGCGGATCGCGTCTCATCAAGCATTATGATTGGCTCTATGGTTGGAAACCGGCGTAGTGCGCCGAAAGGTCATGCCGATGTTCGAGACGACGATTGCCGGTAGTCTTCCAAAGCCCACCTGGCTCGCCGAGCCCAACAAGCTATGGCCGCAATGGCGACTCGCGGACGCGGCGCTCGACGACGGCAAGCGCGACGCCACGCTGCTGGCGCTCAAGCTGCAGGAGGATTGCGGCATCGACATCGTCACTGACGGCGAGCAATCGCGTCAGCATTTCGTGCACGGCTTTCTGGAATTCGTCGAAGGCATCGATTTCAACCGCAAGGTCGAAATGGGCATCCGCGCCGACCGCTACAAGGCAATGGTGCCGACCGTCACCGGCGCGCTCAAACTCAAGGGCCGCGTGCACGGCGCCGAGGCGAAGCTCGCCCGCGCGCATACCAAGCGCAAGCTCAAGTTCACTTTGCCCGGTCCAATGACCATCGTCGACACCATCGCGGACGCCCACTACGGCGACCGCGTGAAGATGGCGATGGCGTTCGCCGACACGCTCAATGCCGAGGCGCGCGCGCTCGAGGCCGACGGCGTCGACGTAATCCAGTTCGACGAACCGGCGTTCAACGTCTATATGGACGCGGTCGCCGGCTGGGGAATCGAAGCGCTGCACCGCGCGATCGCAGGGCTCACGTGCACCACCGCCGTGCACATCTGCTACGGCTACGGCATCAAAGCGAACGTCGACTGGAAGGCAACGCTCGGGACGGAATGGCGGCAATATGAAACGACATTTCCGGCGCTTGCAGCGAGCCGCATCGGCGAAGTCTCGCTCGAATGCATCAATTCGCGTGTGCCGATGCATGTGCTGAAACTGCTCGATGGCAAGAAGGTGCAGATCGGCGTCATCGATGTCGCGACGGACACTATCGAAACACCCGAGCAGGTGGCCGCCGTGATCGGCGAGGCCATGAAATATGTCTCGCGCGAGAACATCATCGCCGGCACCAACTGCGGGATGGCGCCGATGCGCCGGGACATCGCCTACGCCAAGCTCGTGGCGCTCGGCCGCGGCGCGGAGCTGGCACGCCGGCGGTTTGGCTAAGCATCGATCGCCTGGAAACTCAGCTCTCGTCAGGGCGCGGCCGGTTCATGACCGATCATTCGCACGATCAGCACCAGACACAGCCGGCCGCCGGTGCGACCGACCCGGTCTGCGGCATGACGGTCGATCCGCACACGACCCAACACCGCCACAACCATCAGGGCCACACCTACTATTTCTGTTCCGCCGGCTGCCGCACGAAGTTCGCCGCCGAGCCGCAGAAATATCTTGCGCGCGACGGCGCGCGCTCGAAGACCAGCGTGCCGGCGGGCACCATCTACACCTGCCCAATGCATCCGGAGGTCCGCCAGGTTGGACCGGGCACCTGCCCGATCTGCGGCATGGCGCTCGAACCGGAGATTGCGACGGCGGAGACCGGGCCCAATCCCGAGCTTGCCGACATGACGCGGCGGTTGTGGATCGGCCTCGCTCTGACCGCGCCGGTCTTCGCGCTCGAGATGGGCCAGCACCTCTTCGGACTGCATGTGCTCGGCCAGACCACCTCGAACTGGATTCAGTTCGCGTTCGCGACGCCGGTCGTGCTGTGGGCGGGCTGGCCCTTCTTCGTGCGCGGCTGGCAGTCGCTGGTCACGCGCAACCTCAACATGTTCACGCTGATCGCGATGGGGACGGGCGTCGCCTTCGTCTACAGCGTCGTGGCGACGCTGGTTCCCGGCATCTTCCCCGCGGCCTTCCGCGGCCATGACGGCGCGGTGGCGGTCTATTTCGAGGCGGCGGCCGTCATTACCGTGCTCGTGCTGCTCGGTCAGGTGCTGGAGTTGCGCGCGCGCGAGGCCACCTCCGGCGCGATCCGCGCGCTGCTCGAGCTTGCGCCCAAGACCGCGCGGCGCGTCAAAGCGGACGGCAGCGACGAGGAAGTGTCGCTCGACGCCGTGGCGGTCGGCGACCATCTGCGCGTGCGTCCGGGCGAGAAGGTGCCGGTCGATGGCGAGATCATCGAGGGCCGCTCCGCCATCGACGAGTCGATGGTGACCGGCGAGTCGATGCCGGTGACACGCGAGACCGGCGGCAAGGTCATCGGCGGCACGGTCAACCAGTCGGGCTCGTTCGTGATGCGTGCCGGCATGGTCGGACGCGACACGCTCATTGCGCGAATTGTGCAAATGGTGAGTGCGGCGCAGCGCTCGCGCGCACCGATCCAGCGACTGGCCGATCAGGTCGCGCGCTGGTTTGTGCCGGCGGTGATCGCCGTCGCGGTCGTGGCGTTCCTGGCGTGGGCGACGTTCGGACCGGAGCCGCGCATTCCCTACGCGATTGTGGCAGCGGTAAGCGTGCTCATCATCGCGTGCCCGTGCGCGCTCGGGCTCGCGACCCCGATGTCGATCATGGTCGGCGTTGGGCGGGGTGCGCAGGCCGGCGTGCTCATCCGCAACGCCGAGGCGCTCGAGCGCATGGAGAAGGTCGACACGCTGGTGGTCGACAAGACCGGCACCCTGACCGAGGGGCGCCCGAAGGTGGTCGCCATCGTTCCGGCATCCGGTTTCGTCGAGAACGAGGTGCTGCGCTTTGCGGCAAGCGTCGAGCGCGCGAGCGAACACCCCTTGGCGCAGGCGATCGTCGCAGCCGCTAGCGAGCGCCGCATCGAACTCGTCCGGGTACTCGGCTTCGATGCACCCGCCGGCAAGGGCGCGGTCGGCATGGTCGAGCGCCGGCGCGTCGCGATCGGCAATACCAAGTTCCTGTCGGAGCTCGGTATCGCGACCGATGTGCTCGAACGCGACGCCGAACGCCTGCGGCAGGACGGCGCGACCGCGATTTTCGTCGCGATGGACGGCAAGCCCGCCGGCGTCATCGCCATCGCCGACCCGGTGAAAGCGACAACGCCGGAGGCGCTCAGGGCGCTCACCGAAGCCGGTCTGCGCATCGTGATGCTGACCGGCGACAATCGCACCACCGCGCAAGCGGTCGCCCGCAGCCTCGGCATCACCGAGGTCGAAGCCGAGGTGCTGCCGGACGGCAAGGCCAAGGTGGTCGACGACCTGCGCCGCGCCGGCCGCGTGGTGGCGATGGCGGGCGACGGCGTGAACGATGCGCCTGCGCTCGCCGCCGCCGATGTCGGCATCGCCATGGGAACCGGCACCGACGTGGCCATCGAAAGCTCGGGCGTCACGCTGGTGAAGGGCGACCTCACCGGTATCGTGCGGGCGCGCAAGCTCTCCGCCGCCACCATGGGCAACATCCGGCAGAATCTGTTCCTGGCATTCGTCTACAATTCCGCCGGCGTGCCGATCGCCGCCGGCGTGCTGTACCCCGTGTTCGGACTCCTGCTGTCGCCGGTGGTCGCGGCGGCCGCGATGGCACTGTCGTCGGTGAGCGTCGTACTCAACGCGTTGCGGTTGCGCGCAACCAAGCTCTGATACAAATCGCGCGCACGCTGGGCCTGGATACCCTTGCGGTACGAAGCGCCCCGGGGACTCGCACGCTCACGTTCGCGTGCGCACGGATTGCGTGATAGCTGCGTGCGGATATGATTTTTCAGAAGCGGCCACTTTCATGAGAGGCAACGATGCTTGAAGCGTCGCGGTGTTTTCGGCGGGCCTTCCTTGTGTCTTGTCTGGCGGCGTTCGCGAATATTCCGAGCCCGCTACGCGCGCTGGATGCCGGATCGACGAACCTCGACGCGCAGACGCAGGCCGCGATCGAGCAGGCCGTGACGAATAATCTCAAATCATACGGCGGCAGTCAGCCGGTGCCCGGCGCCGCCGTGGGCGTCTGGGCATCCGGCAACCGTTCGTTCGTGAAGGGCATTGGCGCCGGCCAGTTGTCGCCGCATGTGCCGATGTCGGTCGACGACAAGTTCCGCATCGGCAGCAACACCAAGACGTTCGTCATCACCGTGCTGCTGCAACTCGTACAGGAGGGCCGACTGGGCCTCGACGACACGGTTGACAAGTTCAACCTCAATGTGAACATCCCCGACGGCAACCGCATCACCGTACGCCAAATGATGGAGATGCGGAGCGGTCTGCTCGACCTCTACGCCCTGCCGGCGTTCCAGGCGCTCGACATCACGCCGACAATCGAACTTCGATCGTCATCATTGGCTGCAACTGGCGCTCGACCAGCCCCGGCTGTTCGCGCCCGGCACCAGCTACAACTACAGCAACACCAACTACATGCTGCTCGGAATGATCGTCGAGGCGGTGACGAAGGATACCGTCGAAAAACAAATCGAAAGCCGCCTGCTGGTTCCGCTCGGTCTGCGCAACACGACCTTCCCCACCAGCAACCCGGCGATGCCGTCGCCTTACGCGCATGGCTACATGCTCGACGCGAACAAAAACTGGCAGGATGAAAGCGTCGCCCTGCCCCCGTCGGTCTCCTGGGCGGCGGGCGCCATGATCTCCGACATGGCCGACATGAAGACGTGGGTCAAAGCCTACGTCTCGGGGAGCGTGAACAGCGCGGCGACCCAGAAGGAGCGGCTGACCTGCGTCCCGATCGGCAAACCCAACATGGCATTCGGCCTTGGCATCGGATGCTCGGCCGGCTGGTTCGGCTACACCGGCGGCATCACGGGCTACAACACCGGCGCGTACTACTTCCCAGCGCAGGACGCGACGATCATCGTATTCGTCAACAGCCAGCAGGAACGGAAGGACAAGCTCGACGTCGCCAGTGCGACCGTGAGAGACATCGCGCGCGTTCTGTTCCCCGCGAACGTCCCGTTTTGACGGCTCACCGTACTTCCGCTCCGGCAGGCTTGAATCGGAATTCGCGTCAGCGGATGACGTTGTTGCTGCGCCAGTTCGCCGGCGTGTCGCATTTCTTTTCGCCCGCCGCCCTGTCGAGCAGCTTGAGTTCCTCGGTGGCCGCGACGTAGTCCGCTTTGTAGGCGATGAGATTGACGACCGCGCCGCCGGCGCCCTGTTCCGCCTTGTCCATCAGCAGGCGCAGTTCCTCCTCGCGCTTGCCCCAGTGCTTCATCTGCGCGGAAATCTGTTCGCACGAGTAATAACGATACTTTCCGGGATCGGCGAACACGGTGAAACTGCCGGTATCGACGCCGGGAGTGGAGCAGCCCGCCAGCGCGAGCAGGAGCATCGCGGCGGCCGCGCCCACGCAAAGCATCGCCCACGGCCGCGCGCGCGGTCCGGGGCATCCTGCGGTCGAGGCCATCCTGCCCATGTGGCTGCGCCGAACTCCGCTACCATCCCTTCGCACGCGAGCCGCAAATATCTGGTGCTGTGAGCGAAATTCGCATTTGCCCGGAAATTGCGCCGGCTTCATGGCGTGGCTGCGCGTGTGCGCAGTGCGGCTGGATTTGACGTTCCTATCAACCTTGCCGCGAGTCCTTATAGGAAAGTCAAATCCAAAGCCGCACTGAAACCATAGAGTTGCTAGTGTCCCTTTGGTTCCGACGCTTGTAAACGCGCGCGCGGCAACGGGATACAAGCGTCGGAACCGGAACACTAGCCTGGACCCTGTCTAACCGATACGTACCAGCGAACCGCCGTCGACCGGAAGTGCCGCGCCGGTAATGAAATTCGCCTCGTCGGAGGCGAGGAACAACGCGGCGTTTGCGACATCCCAGGCGGTTCCCATCCGGCCGCGCAGCGGCACCTTGGCGTCGCGCGCGGCCGCCACCTCGGCCCGGCTCTTGCCGCTGTGACGCGCGCGTGTATCGACCGCCATCGGCGTATCCATCAGGCCCGGCAGGATGACGTTGGCGCGGATGCCGTACTCGGCATTCTGGATGGCAACCTGCTGGGTAAACGCGATCATCGCCGCCTTGGTCGCCTTGTAGGTGACGTAAGGGTATTCTTCCCAGGCGGCGAGCGAGGAGATGGTGAGGATGACGCCGGAGCGTTGTTCTCGCATCACCGGCAGCACGTGCTTCACCGCCATCACACAACCGCGCAGATTGATGGTGGTGACGCGGTCGAAGGCTTCTTCGGTGATCTCGAGGATCGGCGCGTCGCCACCGCCGAGGCTCACCCCGACATTGTAATGCAGGACATCGACGCGCCCCCAGCGCTCGCGTGCCGCCGCGACCATCGCCTTCAGCGTTTTCTCCTTGGTGACATCGGCCTCGTACGGCACGCACTCGCCTGCGCCGCGGTTCTGCTTCACCATCGCGACGGTTTCCTCCGCCGAAGCGAGGTTGTTGTCGACCGCGAGGACCTTGGCACCTTCCTGCGTGAAGCGCAGGACGGTCGCGCGGCCGTTGCCCATCCCGGTGCCGGGCGACTGGCCGGCCCCGATCACGATCGCAATCTTGTCCTTGAGACGCATGGGAGACTCTACTGAAATATCGCCGCGCTAGTGTCCTGGTTCCGACGCTTGTATCCCATTGCGGCAGTCGCGTTTACAAGCGTCGGAACCAAAGGACACTAGCAACTCTATGATTCTAGTGCGGCTTTGGATTTGACGTTCCTACGAAGGACTCGCCGCAATTGTGGTAGGAACGTCAAATCCGCCGCACTAGTGATAGCCTACGCAAGTTCGACGACCAAAACGAGCCTCGGCCGCGGCCTTCTCTGACCCGGTTAACGACAACAGCTCGAACGGAGGAACCCGTCATGCTCAACCGCCGCACCTTCGCCGCGCTGCTGGCCGGCAGCGTCGCCGCCCCACGAACGACCTGGAGTGAGCCCGTGCAGGGAAAGACCGTCTTCTATGCAAGCACCGGAGGGGAGCTTGCGCTCTACGACATCGACTTCGCCGACGCCGCGCTGCACAAGCGCACGACGTATACGCTGCCGGCGAACATCCAGTATGCCTGGCTGCATCCCTCCAAGCAGTACTTCTACGTGGTATCGAGCGCCGGCGGTCCGGGCGTCGCGAGCGACAAGAACTTCGCCAACGCGTTTCGCGTCGACCGCGCGACCGGCGCGCTGACCCCGCACGGCGACGTGCAGCCGCTGCCGTCGCGTCCGATCCACGCCAGCGTCGACCGCGCGGGCGAATATCTGCTGACCGCCTTCAATGCCCCGAGCCACGTCACAGTGCACCGCATTCAGGCCGACGGCACGCTCGGCAATCCAATCCAGCAGCCGAGGGATTTGCGCCGAGGCATCTACGCCCATCAGATTCTGGCGACGCCTTCAAACCAGACCGCAATCCTGGTGACGCGCGGCAACAACGCCACGCCGACCAAGCCTGAAGACCCGGGCGCGCTCGAAGTCTACAGCTTTAAGAACGGCATGCTCGGCAACAAGGCCTCGGTCAAGGAAGGCACGGGTCTCGGCTTCGGGCCGCGGCATCTCGATTTCCATCCGACCAGGCCGTGGGTCTATGTCTCGATGGAGCGACAGAACAAGATCTACACTTACGTACTCGGCGCCGACGGCGGGCTCGCGCCGCAGCCCGCCTTCATGAAGGACACGCTGGTCGACATGGCGGGCGCCAAACCGATGCAGCAGGTCGGCCCGATCCACGTGCATCCGAACGGCCGCTTCGTCTACATCACCAACCGCTGTCAGGGCGAAGTCGAGGTTCGGCGGCAAGAAGGTGTTCAACGACGGCTTGAACGACATCGCGGTTTTCTCGATCGATCAGCAGACCGGCGAGCCGACTCGCATCCAGATCATCGACGGCCACGGCATCCATCTGCGCAATTTCGGCATCGATCCGGACGGGCGGCTCCTGATCGCAACCAGCATCCGGCCGATGCCGCTCGCCGATGGCTCAACGCTGACCGCGGGCCTCATGGTCTATCGCATCGGCGCTGACGGCAAGCTGACGTTCGTGCGCAAGTACGACGTCGATACCGCCAAGGGCCAGCAGTTCTGGAGCGGAATGGCGACGGTGGGGTGAAATCACACCGCCTTTTCAGGCGGTGTGCCGGTTGGCTTCGCGCGCTTCATTCCGAACAGCCGCTGAAAGATGGTGCCGCCCGTCCGGCCAAGCACGATGAAATAGGCGATGATAAGGACGACGAGCAGCAACGCCGGCCATCCCCCGATGCTGAAGAATTGTACCGTGTGGGTGCCCGGGCCACTCGGAATCGGCGAAGTCGTCGCGGTGCTGCCGGGCAATTTGGAAAGCAGGAAGCCGAAGACGAGAAAGGCCAGCAGGAAATCCAAAATCCCAGCGACGTTTCGCTTCCACAACGGCTGCGGCGGGTCGTAAACGGCCATGCAAACCTCCAGGAATAGGACCGCGTGCATCGCCCCAGAGAACGACTTTAAACCGGAAGGATTGCGGGCGCCAGGACAAGCGATCGCGCCACCTTCAATTGATAAAGCTTGCGATGAATGAGCCGCATCTCCAGCGGATTGTTGATCCAGAACGCGTCTTTCAGCAGGGAGTATATCCCGCTAAGTACCTCGTTGAACTCTCCCTCAATATAATTCAGCCCCTCCCGTCTTTCTTACTGGCCGGGGCTTATGATGGCGCACGGCTTGTCCGACGCGGCAACGGAGACGATCCTGTTCGTCGATCTGGAACTCACCCGGAGTCCTACGCACGGGCCTACCTCGATTGGGTGTGTGATCTGGCATCCACATTCGGCATCTGCGAGAGCGATACGCAACGGTGGCTCGCTGAATTGGAGCGGCGCGCCACCAGAGCAGCATTCTATTTTGCTATACCGTGGGTCTACGTCATCGTGCGAATGTGTTGTGTTCAAGTTTGCAGCGGATATCGGTGGACCCGTAGCTTGCAACTCGTGTTCCAGGCGCGGTGCGACACGAATTGATGCACGGCAGAGCCGGAGACCGTTCTTGGAGGTGGTGTCCGTTACGGTCCCGGGGTCCGCAGCACACCAGCGCAGCAGAAAGCTGCGCCGCAGCGCTGCGCCCGGGACACGCGCTTCGCCGCCCGCAAACCCGCCATTTCGTGACCGCCAGCACATCGAGGAGCAGGCCCGATCCGTATTGTCCGAACCATCGAAGGGCGACGGTCGCCCGGAACTGCAAACGGAATTCTACGGAGACGTGCCATGCGCCAGAACGAAAACTTCACCTCGAACGGCCCCGCCAAGGCGCTCTTCTTGCTCGGCAAGAACAGCCGCGGCCAGTGGGTCGCGCAGGACCAGAGCGGCAAGCGTGGCGGCCTCTTCGTCAGCCAGGCGGCGGCTCTCAAGTTCGCCCTGTTCGAGAACGGCCGCCGGCCGGAACTGGTCGTCAACATCCCCGGCGTGTTCGAACTCGACCTCAGCGGCGAAGTCGCCGAAAAGCTCGCCGCATAGGACCCGGAGGAGGTCACAGACCTCCGGTTCCGTGCGGCGGCGCCGGTTCCACGCCATCCCGCGATGCAACATCGCCTGCCGGAATAGTTAACGAAACCTGCCCTCCAATTCGTCTCCCCACCCCCTCGCCCATCAACAATCCGCCATCCTAGGCCACTAGCGTCCCTGCCATCTGGCACCCGGCGCGGTCACACCCGATATACGGGGCCGACCTGCCCGGCGGAGCGCGCCTCTGATGGATTTGCTTGCCTTTTCGCCTGCCCCTCCGCCGCTTGCCGCCACTTCCGGGCGCCGGATTCCGAGCTTCTGACGAGCGAGCCACACCGTCGCCATGATTCGTTTCCGTCCGTCCGTCCCCTCCCGCCCTTCGCTCCCCCTGGCCGTGGCGCTGCTGGTCACGTTGGCCCTGGGTGCGATCTGCGTCGCCGCGCCACGCAGCTCCGGGGACCCTGGCAGGCTGCCGAAGACCGTCGTCCCCGTCCACTACGACATCGACCTCGCACTCGACCCGGAGAGCCGCAGGGTCGACGGCTTCGAGGTCATCGACATCGAGGTGCGCGAGCCGACCGCGCGGGTCGTGCTCAACGCCGACAGCATCAAGGTCACGCGCGCCACGATCGACAAGAAACCACGTAGCGCCATCGTCACGTACGACGACGATGCCGAGACGGTCACGCTGACGTTCCAGCGGCCGCTCCCGGTCGGACGTCACAAGCTCCATCTCACCTTCACGGGGCAGATCCACAAATCCGGTCCCGGTCTTTATGCGGTCGATTACGAGACCGAGGACGGCAGCAAGCGCCTGATCTCGAGCCATCTTGCCCCGGCCGATGCGCGCCGGATGTTCCCGGTCTGGGACGAGCCGGCGCTGAAGGCGACGTTCGCCCTCTCCGTCACGCTGCCGCGCTCGTACACGGCCGTGAGCAATATGCCGATCGCACGCGAGGAGCCGGCCGGACCGGGGGCGAAGAAGATTTCGTTCCAGCCGACGCCGAAGATGTCGAGCTATCTCGTCGCGCTCACCGCCGGCGAACTCGAACGGATTTCCGCGCAGGTCGACGGCATCACCGTGAGCGTGGTCACGACCGCCGGCAAGCGCGAGCAGGCCCGCTTCGCGCTCAACAGCGCGGTCGAGGTGCTGCGCTACTTCAATGACTATTTCGGCGTGAAATACCCGCTGCCCAAGCTCGACCTGATCGCCGTTCCGGACGGCCATGTCAGTGCGATGGAGCATTGGGGCGCCATCACCTTCCAGGACTACCGTCTGTTGCTCAACCCGGCGACAAGCTCGGCCTACGCCCGGCGCGAGATGTTTTCCCTGATCGCGCACGAGATCGCGCATCAGTGGTTCGGCAACCTCGTCACCATGAGTTGGTGGGACAATCTCTGGCTCAACGAGGGCTTCGCGACCTGGATGGAATCCAAGGTCACCGAGCGGTTCCACCCGCGCTGGCGGACCTGGCTCAGCAACAGCGACGAGAAGCAATCGGCGATGCGGCAGGATGCGGACGGCAGCGCCCATCCGATCCACCAGCCGGTGCGCGACAAATCGGCCGCGTCCGAGATGTTCGACGACATCACCTACAACAAGGCAGGCGCCGTCGTTCGCATGCTCGAAGGCTACCTCGGTCCGGAGGTCTTCCGGGCGGGCCTGCGCAAATACGTATCCGATTACGCTTACGGGAACACGACGCCCGCCGACCTGTGGCGCGCGCTCGAGGCCGTCTCCGGCAAGCCGGTGGCGGCGGTGGCAACCACCTTCATCGAGCAGCGCGGTGTTCCGCTGATCATCACGGAGACGAAGTGCCTTCCGGACAAGCAGCAGCGGCTGGTGCTCCGGCAAGAGCCCTTCACGATCAACAGTTCCGGTCAGACCGCCCGCTGGATGGTCCCGATCACCGTGGCGCCGGTTTCCGAGCAGCAACGGACCGCGGAGGTCGTTCTGCTGCGCGATGAGACGACGGAAATCCCTGCCGGCCGGTGCGGCGACGCGGTCAAGCTCAACTCCGGCGACACCGGTTACTATCGCGTCGAGTACGATGCGGCGATGCGGGCCGCCCTCATCAAGTCATTCCCGCTGCTGTCGCCAGCCGACCGCGTCAACATGCTCGCCGACGCCTGGGCACTGGTGCAGGCGGGCCGAGCAGAGCCAACGTTCTACCTGGATCTTGTTGAACAGATCGGAGACGACAGCCGTCCGGTCTGGGATCAGGTCATGCGCGTGTTCAAGGAGATCGACCGCCTGCAATACGGCCGCCCCGAGCGCGCCGCCTTCCAGGCCTATGCGCGCTTGAAGCTGCGCGCCGTTCTCGACCGCGTCACCTGGGACGCGCCTCGCCCCGACGGCGACGGCACCATCGCGCTGCGGGCGCAACTGGTGCAGACGCTGGGCGAGTTCGGCGACGGAGAGGTTCTGACCGAGGCGCGGCACCGGTTCGAGGTGTTCGTGCAGAAGCCCGCATCGCTGCGTCCGGGGCTGCGCGAGGCCGTCAACCGCCTGGCCGGCATGGCTGCGGACCGGGACAGCTACGACACGCTTCTGTCGCTCGCCCGCAAGGCAACGACGACCAAGGAGCGTGACCGCTATTATCTGGCGGCCGCGGGCGCGCGCGATCCGGCGCTGGCGCGCGAGATGCTCAATCTCACGCTGTCGAAGGAACTGCCGTCCAGCCTTCTCGGCCGCGTGATGACCACCATGGCCTTCGACGGCGGTCACGCCGACCTGGTCTGGGGATTTCTGCGCAAGAATTTCAACAAGCTGGCAGACCGGCAGGGCTCGTCATTCCGCGAAGAATTCGTGCCGGATTTCATGAAGAACTTCAGCGACCGCTCGCGTGCGGCGGAACTGGCGGCTTTCGCACCAGCTCACGCAACCTCCGACGGACGGGCGGCCGCCAAGCGTGCGGAGGAGCAGATCAAGCTCGACGCCGACTTCAAGGCGCGCACGCTGCCGGCGATCGACGAATGGATCAGGTCACACAGTCCGCGCGGATAGTACGGCAAACCGACGTTTCTTTTCCAAGATCTGCAGTTCGAGCCGCGCGCGATAGGCCGCAAGGCACTTGGCGCGGCAAAATTGCAGCCGGTAATAGTAGTGGCGAATGAGGCCGAAGCGGCCTTCGCAGCAATGACACCTTTTCTTCATGGCCTGATTTCTTTTGGCTGCCGGTCTTCAACACCTTCTGCGCAGAACTCGTTGCAGGCGTACTGGTTCCCGACGCGCCATTGCTGAACGCGCCCTTCCACGACGGGAAACGGATTTCCGCAACAAGCGCACCGCATGAACTGCGAACCGTTCTTGGCCATGCTTTCCTCCATTGGCAAATCGAACGAGCCGAACGGGGGGCAACATGGCCGCACGCGATCCGCGGCGATGTGCTGGTCATCACGCAATCGCCTTTTCCGAGCAACGCTCACGGGTTCCGCGACGGCCCGAAACAGCGGCATAAAGACCGAATGGGCCTTTCCCGGTGCGGGTCTTGCGCTACTCTACCCGCGCTAGCTCTCGGCTGATTTTCAAAGGGGCGAATACGATGGCAAAACCGGCGCTCCCACCGGACAACCTGTTCTCCGCGCTCCCGTCGGAGCTATCGCGCCGCCTGTTCGGCGAAGCGCGCGTACAGTCGGTGCGGGCCGATCAAGTGGTGTTCCTCTCCGGCGACGCGGGCGACGGCTGCTATCGGATCGAGGAAGGCCTGCTCAAGGTCAGCGTGATCACGCCCGCCGGCGCCGAGCGCATCCTTGCGATCCTGGGGCCCGGTTCCATCGTCGGCGAGTTGTCGATGATCGACGGGACAGCGCGCTCGGCCTCGGTCACGGCGCTACGTGATTCGAAATTGAGTTTCATCAGCCGCGCTGTGTTCGAGGCGTTCGGCCGGTCGAACCCCGACGTGTTCCAGCACCTGATGGTCCTGCTGGCCCGCCGCCTGCGGGACACCAACAGCGCGCTCGCCGCCACGAGCTTCCTCTCGGTCAAGGGCCGCGTCGCGCGCGCGCTGCTCAGCCTCGCCGAAGCGTTCGGCCACGACGTCGGCGGCGGGCGCATCCTGGTCCGGCAGAAGGTGACGCAATCGGACCTCGGCGCCATGGCGGGCATCGCGCGCGAGAACGTCAGCCGCATCCTGAAGGAATGGATGAGCCAGTCGCTGGTCAGCCGGCTCGCCGGCTACTACTGCCTGGAGAAGCGGGCCGCCATCGAGCGCGAAGCCGAGCTTTGATCGGCTAGACCATTGCAGCAGGCGGGCCGGCGGCGAACTGCATCTCGTTGCTGTGCATGCGCGCAACGACGAGGCGCAGCAGAAAGAAGCCGAACTGCGGGTTCTGGAAATACAGCTCCTTGAACCGGTCATACGTGATCGTTGCTGCCTGCACGTCGGTCTTGCAGCGCGCCGTCATGGTCCGCCGGCCGTCGTCCGTGAACAGGCCCATTTCGCCGACCAGAGCGCCGCTGCCGACGGTCTTCTGGATCTCGACGATTTCGACCTCGCCGGAGATGATGTAGAAGGCCTCACTCGCGATGGCGCCGCGCTCGACGAGCAGATCGCCGGCCTTGAACTCCTTGGAGCGCATGTAGTCGAGCAGCCATTTGACGTTCATGTCGCCTTTACCCGCGACATCGACGTCGCGGATGAGCTTCAGCATGGCGCGCAGCCTGAGCGTGTTGATCGGAAGCAGAACCGCGTTCAGCAGCACCGACGGAATCGTCCCGTGATTGTAGGAATACGCCATGGCCAAAATATTCGCGGCGATCGCCGCGAAGCGCAGGGGAATGATGGTCTTGGAATTGGCGGCATAGAGGCTCGCCGCGGCCGCGGCGTAGCCCACCAATTCCACGCCGTAAGGTCCCGTGAAGTGAAAATCCATAAGGATCGCCCGCTGTTTACCGTGACCGCCGCCTGTCGTCGCGCCGCACCGCTCGTCGATGACGAACGATCCATTTGCCCCATTGGAGCAAACCCAAAGCGCTATTCAAGGAATTTGTGCCGCATTGCGCCGATCGCCGCCGTACGACCGCGGCCGCCAATCGACCGAAATGTGACGGCCGACACGTCGCGCTCGGCGACCGGGGACTAGGCTCCGACCATCAGATCAACGCCGGACACCGGCAACCCGAGGAGCCCGCCATGAACCAGACCTCCCCCGCTTCGCCCGCCACCGCCGCGTCCGCCGACGCGCAAGGCCGCCGCGAGGAGATCGATTGGGAAGAGCGCCGCTGGCAGATGGAATGGGACCGTCGCAACATCGAGGACTGACAAGTCCAGCGCATTGAGCGATACCGCTTCAGCAGGAGGCCGCCCGTTGGCGGCCTTTATGCTGTCGAAGCAGCCGAAACGCCGGCCAGTCATTGCTGCTCGGCCGGCTCGTTTGCCGCAACGGCGCGAACGCGATCCCCCTCCCGCAGAAAGGCCCCTGCCCGCGCAACGATCGTGTCCGCTTCCGCCAATCCCTCGCGAATCTCAGCCTGGCCGGCGGCAATGAGCCCGACCGTCACCCGCCGGGTCTCCACACGGCCGTCGCGAACCGTCTGCACGATGGCGCCTCCCGGCCCATAGAGAACGGCCGAGAGCGGCACGGCCGGACCGCACCTTTCCGCGATTTCGATCTTGGCGCGGCCGAATGCGCCAACGCGCAGCTTCGGGTCGTTGCCGATGAACACTCGGACCTGACCCAGTTGAGTCATGGGATTGATCGCGGTCGAAATCAGCCGCACCTTGCCCGGCAGCTCGCCGACGCCGACGATTTCGACCTTTGCTTCTTGATCGGGAGCGAGGCTGGCCAGATCATTGACCGGCGCTTCGGCCAGCAACTCCATCTCGCCGCGCGCGGCGATGCGGAACAGCGGCGGCGCCCGCCCGGATGCGGTCGTGCCGACGGTCGCCGACGCCGAAACGATCGTGCCGCCCGCCGGCGCGCGGACTGGAACGCCGGCGCCCGGCTGGCCGTCCGGCGGTATCAGGCGGGCCAGTACCTGCCCGGTCACGACGGTGTCGCCGGGCTCGACAGAAACCTGCGCGATCTGCAGGCCTTCGCGATCGGGCCGCACCAGCACTTCACTCCTCGGCGTCACCACGCCGGTCACCTGGAGCGTATCCGCGAAGCAAACGTTCTTGACGCGCGCGACCGTAACCGCCCGCTCGGCCGGTTCCTTCATCGCGGGTTCGGCCGCAAGCGTCCCTGCCGAGCAGGCATGGAGAATCGCGGCCGCTGCCATCCACGATGTTGCGAGGCGCGCTCGAAGAATCGGGCTTGTCATGAAGATCGCGGTGCTCCCCGCCAGCCATTGATTTCATAGGCGGCTATCGGAGCGGTGAACCCCTTCAAGCTCAGTTCGCCGATGGGCGTCGACTCCACGCAATGCTCGATCGCGCTGAAGGCCCGCTGGCCGATCACGATCTGGCCTGGCCGCGCCTCGTCGCACAGGCGCGACGCCAGATTGATGACGCTGCCGATGGCGGTGTATTCGCGGCGGTGCTCGAAACCGATCTGCCCCAGCGTGGCGTAGCCCGAGGCAATGCCGACGCCGAAACCGAGCTTGTGGCCCTTGCGCTGCCACTGCACCGACAGCTTGCCGACCTGGTCGCGCATGTCGAGCGCCAGCTGCACCGCGCGCTCGGTATGGTCGTCGCAGGGGATCGGGTCATTGAAGATGATCATGATGCCGTCGCCGGCGAAGCGGTCGAGCGTGCCCTCGTAGCGGAAGATAAGCTCGCCCAGGCTCTCGTGATAATCGCGCAGCACCACCATCACCTCTTCGGGCTCGGAGCGCTCGGTGAAGGCGGTGAAGCCGCGCAGATCGCAGAACACCACCGTGACCTCGCGCCGATGGCTGGCGAGCATGGCTTCCGGCGAATCTCCGGACGCGATCATCTTCGCGACCTGCGGCGCCAGAAATCGCTGCAGCCGACCGATCCGCTCGATCTCCGTCAACTGCGCGGCTACACGCTCTTCAAGCTGCTGGTTCCAGGTCGAAAGCTCCGCCGTCTGCGCCTTGAGCTTCTCCGCCTGCGTCTGCACCGTATCGTGCAGTTCCTTGATGCGCAGCAACGAGCGCACGCGCGCCACCAGCGCAGCCTGCTCGAACGGCTTGGTGAGATAGTCGTCGCCGCCGGCCTCGAGGCCCGCGACCATGTCGCGCGGATCAGCCTTCGCGGTCACCATGATGATGGGAACGAACTTCAGCTTGGCGTCCTGTTTGAGCTCCTTCAGCACCGAGATGCCGTCGAGCTTCGGCATCATGACGTCAAGAAGCACCAGGTCGGGATCGAGTGCCCGCGCCTGCTCGAGCGCATGGAGGCCATCGACCGCGGTCACCACCTCGTAACCCTGCGCGGTCAGCCGGACCCGCAGGATTTCCACGTTGGTCGGGTTGTCATCGACAACGAGGATGCGAGGCGGATTTCGCAAGCCAGCGGTTCCTTCAACGTCAGCTCAGAAATTCGCGGATCTTGGCGAGAATGACGCGCGGACTGAACGGCTTCGCGAAATATCCGTCGCATCCCGCCGCGAGCGCCTTCGCCTCATCGCCCGACAGCGCATAGGACGTCACGGCGATGATTGGAATAGCTTTCAACTCCGGAATGGCCTTGATCCGGCGTGTCGCCTCGTAGCCATCGACCAGCGGAAGCTGAATATCCATCAGAATGAGATCGGGGTGGCATTCTGCCGCCATTGCCACGCCTTTCTCGCCGTCGAACGCCTCGACCACCTCGAAACCCGCGTTGGTCAGCAAGTCGTTCAGGATGCGCCGGTTGTTCACGGTATCCTCGACGACCAGAATTCGCTTGCTCATGACGCATGCTCCTGCTCGGCCACGCGGACCGGCAAGACGATGTTGAACGTGGAACCGACACCGAGGGTCGATTCCAGGCCGATCTGGCCGCCGTGGACCTGAATCAGACGACGCGAAATCGACAGGCCAAGCCCGGTGCCACCTTTCTGCCGCGTGCTGCTGTTGTCAACCTGCTGAAACTCCTCGAAAATGCGCGCCTGGTCCTCGACCGGAATGCCCGGGCCGGTGTCCTTCACGGCGATATTGAAGTGGCCGTTGACCGCCTTGGCGCGGATCTCGATGGAACCGGCATCGGTGAATTTGATGGCGTTGCCGACGATGTTCAACAGCACCTGCGTCAGGCGCCGCCCGTCGCCGCGGCCGACCGGCAGGTCGGGCGGGATATCGGTCTTGATCTCCAACGCCTTGGCGTGGGCCAGCGAGCCGGTCGAGGCCACGACCGTGTCCACGATCCCCTGCAACGAGTAGTCGTCGAGCGAGAGTTTGAGCTGGCCGGCATCGATCTTGGCGATGTCCAGCACGTCGTTGATCAACCCGAGCAGGTGCTTGCCGTCCTTCTGGATGAGGTCCAGGACCTCGATGGACTTCGGCGGAAGTTCGCCATAGAGCCCGTCGGTCAAGAGCTCGGCAAATCCCAGCATGCCGTTGAGCGGCGTGCGCAGCTCGTGGCTCATGTTGGCGAAGAACTGATCCTTGTGGGCGTTGGCCACCGCAAGCTCACGGCCCTTCTGGTCGACCTCGCGAAACAGCCGCGCGTTGTTCATCGCCAGCACGGACTGGTGCGCGAAGGTCTGCATCAGCCCGACCATGCTGGGGGGGAAATCTCCCGTGGCGCGGCGCTGCACCACCAGCGCACCGAGGCATTCGTCGTGGCTGAGCAGCGGCACGACCAGGACCGAATGAAACCCGGCCCGCAGCGTCAGGTCCTTCAACGGATAGTTCGGCGCGACTGACAGGTCCGGAATGCTGATCGGCTCGCGTTTCTGGGCGGAGAAGCCCATGGCGCTTTCGTCGAGCCTGATGTGGACCTCGCGAATAGCGTCGCGGAACTGCTGGTCGACGCCGTGCGCCTCGGCCAGATCGAACACCTGGTGGATGGGATCGTAGCTGTAGATCGCACCGGCGTCGGCCTGGCTGAGCTCGACCGCACGCGCGACGATGGTGGCGAGCAGCGAATTGAGATCGAGCGACGAAGCGACCGCACGACCGATCTCCTCGAGCGCCTTCAATTCGCGGATCGACTGTTCGAGATCGCGGGTGCGCTCCTCGACCTTCTGCTCCAGGCGACCATAGGATTCCTGCAACTGTCCGGCCATGCGGTTGAAGTGGTCGGCGAGATCCTCGATCTCGTCGGCGGCCTTGACGTCGATGCGATGGCCGAAATTGCTGGCCTCAAGCTGCCGGGCGCCTGTCTGCAATGCGCGGATCGGCACCACCATCTGGCGCGCCAGCAGGAGCCCGGAGAGCACCGCCAGCAGGACGCCCGCCGCCACCAGCCACCCGGTGCGGTAAAGAAGATTGTAGATCGGCTTGAGCGCCGTGCTGGTCAGTTGCTCGGCAAAGACGTGCCAATTCAGCCGGTCGATGCCGGCCGCGGCGGTGAGGACCGAGTTCGCGTCCGGGTCGCGACCGTAAAACACCCCGCTCGCCCCTTCGCCGAATTCAACAGCCACCTGAGGGAGATGCATCAATTCGGTGCCCAACCGGTACGCCGGATTGGAGTGCGCCAGCAGCCGTCCGGTCGGCCCGACAACATAAGCGTCGGCGTCCTTTCCGAACTGCTCCGGATCGAAAAAGCTCGACAAAAACTTGAGATTGATCTCAGCGACGGTCGAATTCGAGTTCTGGCCGGAATGCCTCATCGCGATCGTCATGAACGGATCGGGTCCGTCAAAGTAGACGGGCGAAAACCAGATCGACTTGGTCTTGGTCTCCGCAAACCGCGGGTTGCTCGAATAGTCTATTCCGCTACGCGAGACCGACCCATCACGGGTGGTCCGCAGCTGCTCCTTGCCTGTGTTGTCGAGGAGAATGACCCTGTCGATCGCGGGAACCTGCTGGAGCAGCGCCTCGTAGTCCGACTGGCGCGCGGTCAGCGTCGTGGAACTTGCACGCGTGGCCGAGTTGATCTGCCGCTCGATGCCGTCGACGAACTGCTCGATGCGCCGCGCGATCGCCTCGGCTTTTTCCGACTGCGCGCTCGATAGTAGCTGCGTCACCTCCGAATAGGTGAACCAGGTCTCGAAAACGCTGTTGGCACCGAGCACGAGCACCACCAGCATGACGAACGAGACGACGTATTTGCCGAACAGGCTTCGCCGGCGCAACCAGCTTTTTTGAACTGCCTCGGCCATCGAATTTCTCGATCGAACGCGGAACGTCCGGTCGCGGTATCAGCGCTGCCGCGTCCGCGTGCTTTCAGCCACAATCGGCTGGACCTTGTCACCGTCCCGCAGCGAACTTCCGGCATTGGCCACGACCAGGTTACCTTCGCGCAATCCGTCGCGAATTTCCATGTCGTAATCGGAGTGGAAGCCAACCTGCACCAGCCGCGTCTCGACGACATTGTCACGCACCAGCTGCACGCTCGCCCCCTCGGTGCGGTATTGCACGGCGGAACGCGGAACCGAGATGCCGCAGCTTCGGCTGGCATCGACGGTGGCGCGGGCGAACATTCCAAGCCGCAGCGCGGGATGCCGCTCGAGCGAAACTCGCGCTCGTCCGAGTTGCGTGCGCTGCTCGATGGCGGCGGGCACCAGCCGCACTGAGCCGGACAGCGCGTAGCCGCCTTCCACTTCAATCCGCGCGGTCTGCCCGGACGCGAGTCCCGGCACGTGGGCGCTCGGGATTTCGGCCTCCAGCTCGATCTCGCCATCGACCGCGATGCGGAACAACGGCTCGCCCGGCATGGGGGACGCCATTGCGCCGACAACCGCGGTGCTGCGCGTCACCAGCCCGGCGGCGGGTGCCTTGAGCGCGATCGTTTGTCTGCTCGCGGCCGCCTCCGATCCCTCGCCGGCCTGCCGCGTCAAGCGAACAAGCTCCTGCCCGGCTTTGACTTGCTCTCCCTCTCCAACCAGCACCTCGGTCACCCTCAGCCCCGGCGCGTCGAGGGTGACGACGGCCTCCTCGCGCGCGACCAGGAAGCCGGTGACGCGAATGGTCGATGCAAAACAGGCATTGGTCGCACGTACGACAATGACCTGCGGGACGTAAGGCGTGGCCGGTTCCGCGGCCGCCATCAGGCCCCCGGGGTCGAGCACGCGGACCAGCGCACCCACCGCGGCCGCCGTCATCGTCAGCGCAGCCCATGGCTTCATCGCTGGAATCCGTGTCCGCGGCTCATGCCGCCCAATCGGCCGCAGCATTACTGCAACTCGCGCAGCACCCGAAATCCATTCGCGGAAAACCGCACGTCGGCGTCGTACCTGAATCGCGATTGCGTACGCAGGTAGCGGGCGCCGCTGTCATACGCACCGCCACGCAGAACGCGCAGCCGGCACTGCCCGGTCGCCCAGGCTTTGCCATTCGTCGGGGCGCCCCGATAGTTGTCGTTCCAGCAGTCCTCGACCCACTCGGCGGCATTTCCGGCGGTGTCATAGAGACCGTACGGGTTCGCCTTGAACGCGCCGACCGGGAGCGTCTGCTGCGCGTTGTCCACTTTGCACTCTCGGCAATTGGCCTGCTTGGCTCCGATGTCGCGGCCCCACCAATAAGGCTGGTTGACGCCGCCGCGGGCGGCAAATTCCCATTCCGCTTCCGACGGCAGCCGGTAGGTCTGCCCGGTCTTCTGCGACATCCAGGTCACGAATTCCTTCGCGTCCATCCAGCTCACATTGATCACCGGCCGATCGCCCCTGCCCCACTCGCGGTCGTCGGGCTTATGCTTGCAGCCGCCCTCCTCGACGCACTGATCCCATTCCTCGAACGTGACCTCGTGCGTCCCGATCGCGAAAGGTTTGTCGATCTTGACCGTGTGCACCGGATTTTCGAATTCGGCCGGCGAGCCCATCGGGAAAGTTCCCGCCGGCACGATGACCACTTCCACGCAGTCCGGGCAATCACGGAACGTATCGCCGGGATTGGTCGAGGCCGGCCGCACCGGTTCCGGCGCCGGCGGCGGCGTCGGATCCGCAGCCGGTTTCGGAGCGGGCGCTGGAGTTGGTGCGGGTGCGGGCGTCGGCGCCGGTGTTACGACCACCGGCGGAGGCGGCGTCGGAGCGGGTGCCGGTGTCGGAGCAGGAGTCGGCGCGGGCGTGGCAATCTGCGGCGGCGAAGGAGGTGACGGCGATGGAGGCACCGGCGCCGGAACGGGCGTCGAGGTCGCCGAGGCGGGGCGCGCCTGCCCGAAATAGAACTCGTCGACCAGCGACGAGGCGACCCACGGAACCTGCTCGTTGTTGGAGGCGCGCGACACACCGATGCGGGCGCGATTGAACACCTCCTCGGCGGTCAGGTTAGGCGCCCGCATCTCTTTGATCAGTTCGCTGACAAAGAGACTGGTGGGGCCGGGGCCGTCATTGATGACCTTGCCCGGTGCCGCCGAGTACATCGCGAGCGTACCTTCCGGCGCGTCGATCGCCGCAAGCCCCGCGGCGGTCGTGCGGAACCGCCGCTCGAACGGGTTTCGCCGCGCCGCGTCGATGATGACGATTTTGACCTTGGCGCCCTTGCGATGCATCTCCGCCAGCACCGCGTCGATGCTGATGCCGTCGCGCCGCACGTCGGCTTCGGTCCACACCTGAGCATTGACCGGAATGAGATAGGTCTGCCGGGCGACCTGGATACCGAAGCCGTTGAAATAGAACAGCGCGGTCATGCCATTGCGGATCTTGCCGGTGAAGACATCGATCGCCGCCCGCATGTCTTCCTTGCCGGCATTCTCCTTGAGGTCAACGTCGAACTCGCTGCGACGGAACTCGTCGGCGAGCGTGCGCGCGTCGCGCAGCGTGGTGGCGAGCGGGGTGCTGGCGTCCGGATAGCTGGCGTTTCCGATGATGAGCGCGACGCGGGCGGGCCGTTGTTGCGAAAGCGCCGAAAAGCTCGCCAGCCCCGTCGTGACAACCAAAGACAGCAGAAAAAAGAGCCGCATGTTCATCGCGTGCCTTCTGCGCCCCACCAAACTCATCATACCAGATG
The DNA here is from genome assembly GCA_963763365.1 of uncultured Alphaproteobacteria bacterium. Taxonomy (GTDB): domain Bacteria; phylum Pseudomonadota; class Alphaproteobacteria; order Rhizobiales; family Xanthobacteraceae; genus VAZQ01. Next base: position 505,427 of record CAVXOE010000017.1, read on the forward strand.
CCGTCATTGTTGCGACCAAGTCGTTTGTGACCGGAGTCATTTGCGACCGGCCATCTAGACCACTCGTCCTGCCGCCAATCTGCCGCCTTCGCAACCCGAGCGCCGTTCGAACAGCATCCCGATGATGCCGATTTTACCAAGCGCAACAATATTGTAGACGCAACACCGCGACCGGACAACGGCTGAATACCACAACCGAAACTCCGCATGCATTAACCACCTGTCATGTAAGCCGGTTGTGACGATTCGCCCCGCCAGCCCAAACCCTTTGAGGCCGTGAGGATTGCTGCGCCACGAATCCATCGCAGCCATGTGCGCGCTTCCCAGGCGGAACGAGTTCACTTAGATTGTCGCGAAGCGCACGACAGTCGGGCGACCTCGTCGAGCGGACGGCGGGAAAGCTAAGGAAGGACGCAGCCATGCGCGTGCTCAGTAAACTCGAAGGCCGCACCAGCCGGCGTATCAATCGGGCGGTCGCGATTCTGCTGCCGGCCGCAGCACTCGCGTATGCGGTTGTGTTCGCCCACAGTCAGCAGGCTGGCGGTCCGACGCCGTCGGCACCCGGCGCCGAGGTTTATTTCGTGGATCTCAAGGACGGCGCGACTGTTCCGGAAAAAGTGACGCTCTATTTCGGGCTGCGGAACATGGGGATTGCACCCGCGGGATCGGACCGGGAGAACTCCGGCCATCACCATTTGTTGATCGACACCGACCTGCCGCCGCTCAATCAGCCGATCCCGAGCGACTTCAACCATCTGCACTTCGGCGCCGGACAGACGGAAGCGGAGATCACGCTCAAGCCCGGCGAGCACACGCTGCAGCTTCTGATGGGCGACAAGGATCACGTCCCCCACACGCCGCCGGTGATGTCCCAGCGCATCAAGGTGCGCGTCGCGGGAACTCCGGCTTCGGCCGCGATCGGAGGCCCGACGCCATCGGGGCCCGGTGCGGAAGTCTACTTCTCCGATCTCAAGGATGGCGCCATCATCGCACCCAAGACGACGATCTATTTCGGCCTGCGCAACATGGGCGTCGCGCCGGCGGGTTCCGACCGGGAAAATTCCGGCCACCACCATCTGATCATCGACGCCGAACTGCCGCCGCTCGACCAGCCGATCCCGAGCGACTTCAACCATCTGCACTTCGGCGGCGGCCAGACCGAAGCCGAGGTGACGCTGAAAGCGGGCGAGCACACGCTTCAACTCGTGATGGGCGACAAGGATCACATCCCGCACACACCGCCGGTCTATTCCCAGCGCATCAAGGTGCGCGTGGTCGATCCAACGGTGCGCAAGCCTTCGCCGCCGGACGCGCGGGTCTATTTCGTGGGACTGAACGACTGGTCGGTTCTGCCGCCGAAGGCGACCATCCGCTTCGGGCTCGCCAATATGGGCGTGGCCCCAGCGGGCATCGAGAAGCCCAATACCGGTCACCATCATCTCCTGATCGACACCCAGTTGCCGCCGCTCGACCAACCGATCCCGAGCGACTTCAATCATCTGCATTTCGGCGCCGGGCAGACCGAGGCGACGGTGAACCTGCCGCTCGGAACGCACACGATCCAGCTTCTGCTCGGTGACGAGAACCATATTCCGCACAACCCGCCCGTAATGTCGAAGCCGATCAAGGTCGTGGTTACCAGGACCGGCCGCCGCCCAGGTGAATGAGGCAACGGCAGTGCCGAACCATTTACGAACGCTGGCGACGGTGGTTCTGCTGGTGGCGGTGGCGTGGCCGGCGCAGGCGCGATCGCTCCGCATCGCCGGGACGTCGGGCTATCTCTCCGAATGGGAACTCAAGGCCGAGGTGACGGCCAGCAAGTCCGGCGGGCGCGAGGAGTTCTCCGGCCCGCTCACGTTGCGCCACACCGGGCTCTGCACACCCAATGGCGCGGTCGAGAAGTCGGGCACGATCCGATTTCACATCTCGAAATCGGTGTGGTCGTCCGAAATCCACGCCACACTCTTGATCGACGGATCGCAATGCACGTATAACGCGAAAATGTCCGAAAGCTCTAGCGGATTCATGGATTGCCCCGGCGGCAACGCGATCCCCCTGACGATATCGATGCAATAAGCGCCACGCGGTGCCGCTCCGAAGAGCTTGATCGCTGTGCCGGATTTCCGAGGCTTGCCGGTGGCCGGTCCGGAACGCCGTTCAGGTGCGGCGGGACAATCTGCGATCATTTTGTCTGTTGCACGACGGCGGTCCGGTCGGGCAGTTTCGCTGAGAAGCCGGCTTTAGTCAGAGGAAACTGATGGCGATCAACATTTCCGCGTGGTCGATCCGCCATCCGCTCCCCGCGATGGTCATGTTCGCGGCGATCGTCGCGATGGGCTTCCTGACCTTCAGCAAGCTCCCGATCACGCAGTTGCCGAACGCCGACATTCCGGTGGTCTCGGTCACCATCACGCAGTTCGGCGCCGCACCGGCCGAACTCGAGACGCAGGTGACCAAAACGGTCGAAGACGCGGTCTCCGGCGTCGAGGGCATCAAGCACATCATGTCGTCGATCACCGACGGCATCTCGACAACCACGATCCACTTCCAGCTCGAAACCAACACCGATCGCGCCCTCAACGACATCAAAGACGCGGTGACGCGCGCGCGCGCGAACCTCCCGCGCAGCATCGACGAGCCGATGATCCAGCGCGTCGACATCGCCGGCCTGCCGATCCTGACCTACGCGGCGATCTCGCCCGGCAAGACCCCGGAGCAGCTCTCCTGGTTCGTCGAGGACGTGGTGATCCGCGCGCTGCAGGGCGTGCGCGGCGTCGCCCGCGTCGAACTGATCGGTGCGGTCCAGCGCGAGATCCGCGTCGGCCTCGACCCGATCCGGCTGCAGGCGCTCGGCCTCACCCCGCTCGATGTCAGCCGGCAACTGCGCGGCAGCAACGTCGATCTCGCCGGCGGCCGCGCCGAGATCGGCGGGCGCGAGCAGGCGATCCGCACGCTCGCCGGCGCCAAGACGATTGTCGACCTCGCGGCGACCAAGATTGCGCTGCCGAGCGGCGGCGAGGTGAGGCTCGACGATCTCGGCTTCGTCGCCGACACGATCGCCGAGCCGCGCACGTTCGCACGCTACGACGGCACGCCCGTCGTCGGCTTCAGCATCCTGCGCTCGAAGGGCGCGAGCGACGTGGGGGTGATGGACGCGGTCGCGGCGCAGGTCGCCGCCATCAAGGCCGCGCATCCCGATGTCGAGCTCAAGCTGATCGACAGCTCGGTCGGCTACACGGTCGGCAACTATCATTCGGCCCTGCACACCCTCTACGAGGGCGCGGCGCTCGCCGTGCTGGTCGTGTTCCTGTTCCTGCGCGATCTGCGGGCGACCGTGATCGCCGCTATCACGCTGCCGCTCTCGATCCTGCCGGCCTTCTGGGTCATGGACGTGCTCGGCTTCTCGCTCAACATGGTGAGCCTGCTGGCGATCACGCTGTCGACCGGCATCCTGGTCGATGACGCGATCGTCGAGATCGAAAATATCGTACGCCATATCCGCATGGGCAAATCGCCCTACCAGGCCGCGCTCGAGGCGGCCGACGAGATCGGCCTCGCGGTCATCGCCATCAGCCTGACCATCGTGGCGATCTTCGTGCCCGCGAGCTTCATGCAGTCGATCCCCGGGCAGTTCTTCAAGCAGTTCGGCATCACCGTGTCGGTGCAGGTGATCTTCTCGCTCATCTGCGCGCGCATGATCACCCCGATGCTCGCGGCCTACCTGCTGAAGCCGTATCCGCGTCCGGAGAAGCGGGAAGGCTTCATCCTGCGTCTCTACACCCGGCTGATCACCTGGTCGATTCGGCACCGCTTCATCACCATCGCCGTCGGCCTGATCTTCTTCATCGGCTCGATCTGGAGCACCACGCTGCTGCCCTCGGGCTTCCTGCCCGACATCGACAAGGCGCGCTCGTTGCTCGCGATCGAGCTGCCGCCGGGCTCGCCGCTCAGCGACAACGAGGCCGTCACCGAAGCCATCGCCAAGCAGCTCCGCAGCCGCCCGGAAGTGGCGAGCGTCTTTGTCGATGGCGGCCGCATCCCGCCGGGCGTCGTCGAGGTCCGCAAGTCCACCTTCACGATCAACTATGTGCCGAAGTCGACCCGCTCGATCTCGCAGCGCCAACTCGAAACGGAAATCGGCCGCGACCTCGCCGACATTCCGGACATCCGCTATTGGTTCCTCGACGAGAACGGCAAACGCAACGTCACGCTGATCGTCACCGGCCAGGACAGCGCCACGGTGTCGAACGTTGCCACCGAACTGGCCGCGCAGATGGCGCGGCTGCCGCAACTCGCCAATGTGGTCTCGAACTCGAGCCTCAACCGGCCGGAGCTGCGCATCTATCCGCGCCGCGATCTCGCGGTCCGCCTCGGGGTGTCGACCGAAAGCCTGTCGGAAACCATTCGCGTCGCCACCATCGGCGACGTCGGCCCCGGGCTCGCCAAGTTCGACGCCGGCGACCGCGTGGTGCCGATCCGCGTCCTCTTGGAGGAAAGCGCGCGCGCCGACCGCGCCGCGCTCGAGCAGATCCGCGTGCCCTCCCCGCGCGGCGGCGGCGTGCCGCTTACTGCGCTTGCCGATATCGAGTTCGGCGCCGGCCCGATCAGCATCAACCGCCACGATCGCCAACGGCAGGCTACGCTCGAAGCCGACCTGGTCGGCGGCGCCGCGCTCTCGAGCGCGATGGCGGCGATCAAGACGCTGCCGGTGATGAAGGGGCTGCCGCCCGGCATCAAGGTCACCGAGGGCGGCGACGCCGAGCTGCAGGCCGAGTTGTTCGACGGCTTCGGCTCGACGATGCGCAACGGCCTGATGATGGTCTATGTCGTGCTCGCCGTCCTGTTCGGCAGCCTGCTGCAGCCGCTCACGATTCTGGTGTCGCTGCCGCTCGCGCTCGGTGGCGCCATCGCCGGCTTGCTCGCCACCAACAAGCCGATCAGCGCGCCGGTGGTGATCGGCCTGCTGATGCTGATGGGCATCGTCACCAAGAACGCCATCATGCTGGTGGATTTCGCCATCGAGGCGATGCACAAGGGCGTCGACCGCACGACCGCGATCATCGAGTTCGGGCCGCATGCGCGCGCGACCGATCGTGATGACGACGATCGCGATGGCCGCCGGCATGGCTCCGAGCGCGCTTGCGATCGGCGCAGGCGGCGAGTTCCGCTCGCCGATGGCGATCGCAGTGATCGGCGGCCTCACCGCATCGACGCTGCTGTCGCTGCTGTTCGTGCCGACGCTGTTCACGCTCGTCGACGATATCGGGCGCATCTCCTGGCGGATCTTCGGACGCTTCGTCGGTCCGTCAGATGAAGCCGCGCACGCTCCTGCTCAGGGCGCTCCGGCGTTGCCGAAGACGACGGACGCGCCCGGACTGGTGCCGCAACTCGTCGCACAGCAGCGGCCGCGCCCGATCGCGGCGCCGCTCGAGCGGCGACAGCCGTATCCTGATCTGCGCGGACCATGACAACACCATCCGCTGGAAGGAGGGCGAGCGACTCGACGACCTGTTCGAGCAGCGTTGCGACGAGCTTGCTGCATCCGAAGCGGTCGTCACCGACGCGGCGACCTATACGTTCCGCGACCTGGACAACCGCGCCAACCAGGCGGCGCGGTATCTCATCAGCCAGGGGCTGACCGCGGGCGACCGTATCGCGCTGGTGTTCGACAAGACCTTCGACACCTACGTGGCGCTGCTGGCGGTAATGAAGATCAACGCCGCCTATGTCCCGCTCGACGCCGGCTTTCCCGAACGAACGCGTGAGCTTCATCCTGCAGGATGCCAACGTGAAGGCGATCCTGTCGCTGTCGATCTTCCGCGCCAAGCTCGACGACCTCGTGCCTCCAAAGATCTATTTCGACCTCGCCGCGTCCGAGATCGACGCACAATCGACGGCGCGCATGGCGGATAGCGAAAAGCCCGCGCCGGTCGATGAGCTCGCCTACATCATCTACACGTCGGGCACGACCGGCACCCCGAAGGGCGTCGCGATCGAGCATCCGAGCATCTGCAATTTCGTCCGTGTCGCCGCCGAGGTCTATGGCATGAAGCCGGGCGATCGCTGCTATCAGGGTATGACCATCGCCTTCGACTTCTCGGTCGAGGAATTGTGGGTGCCGCTGCTCGCCGGCACGACGCTTGTTCCCGGCCGGCCCGGAACAAGCCTCGTCGGCAAGGACCTCGCCGATTACCTGGCGGCGAAGCACGTCACGGTGATGTGCTGCGTGCCGACGCTGCTCGGCACCATCGAGCGCGACCTGCCGGACCTGCGCATCCTCCTGGTCTCCGGCGAAGCCTGTCCGCAGAACCTCGTGACGCGCTGGCAGCGGCCCGGCCGCACCATGCTCAACGCCTACGGTCCGACCGAGGCGACGGTGACCTGCACGCTGACCGAACTCTACCCAAACAAGCCGGTCACAATCGGCGGCCCGCTGCCGACCTACTCGATCGTCATCCTCGCGGAGGACAAGGACGAAGCGTTCGAACGCGGCGCCATGGGCGAGATCGCCGTGGCCGGCATCGGGCTCGCCGCCGGCTACCTCAACCGCGAGGACCTGACGCAGCAGAAGTTCATCCCGGACTTCCTGAATATCCCGAACAATCCCTCGAAGCGCATCTACCGCACCGGCGATCTCGGCCGCATCAACGATGACGATGAGGTCGAATTCCACGGCCGCATCGATACTCAGGTGAAGATCCGCGGCTATCGCATCGAGCTCGCCGAGATCGAGTCCGTGCTCGAGCAGATGCCGCACATCTCGCAAGCCGTGGTCAATGTCTACGAGCCCGAGCCGGGCGCGGCCGAGCTCGTCGCCTACTACACGCTCAAGCAGGGCACGCAGGACCCGCCGCATGGCGAAGTCGCCGAGAAGCTGCGCAAGCACCTGCCACCCTACATGGTGCCGGCCTATCTGGAGCGTCTCGACCTCATCCCGATGACGACCAGCCACAAGGCCGACCGCAAGGCACTGCCGCCGCCCAAGGGCTCGCGCATGGCAGTCGGCAGCGGCACCTTCGTCGCACCGAAGACGCCGACGCAGGAGGCGCTGGTGCGCGCGCTCGGCGACGTGATGAAGATCGAGCGGGTGTCGATTGCCGACAACTTCTTCCAGGATTTAGGCGCGCATTCGCTGCTGATGGCGCGTTTCAGCTCGGAGATCCGCAAGCGGCTGCGCGTCTCCGACATTTCGATGCGCGACATCTATCTCAACCCGACGGTCGAGAAGCTTGCGGCGCATATCGAGACGCTGCCGGCGGAAGCGCCGATGCAGATGAACCAGGACCCGATCCGCGTGCCGTCAACGTTTGCGTATTACACCTGCGGCTTCTTCCAGTTCCTGGTCTACGTCGCCTTCGGAACCTTCGGGCTGTGGCTGCTGACCCGCGGATTGGACTGGGTCTACGCGGTCGACAAGCCTGGTTACATCTATTCGCGCTCGATCATTCTCGGGCTCGGGATATTCGCGCTCCTGAGCGCCATCCCGATCATCGCCAAACAGCTTTTGGTCCGGCGGTGGACGGAAACGAGCTTCCCGGTCTGGGGCCTGCGCTATTTCCGCTTCTGGCTCATCCGCAGCCTGATCCAGGTCAACCCGATGGCGCTGTTCGCCGGCAGCCCGCTCTACAACGTCTACCTGCGCCTCCTCGGCATGAAGATCGGCCGCAACAGCGTCGTCGTCACCACGATGGTGCCGGTCTGCACCGATCTCATTTCGATCGGCGACAACACGCTGGTGCGACGTGACGCCGTGCTGCAGGGCTACAAGGCGCGCTCGGGCCTCATTCAGACCGGCAAGATCAGCATCGGCAACAACGCGTTCGTCGGCGAGGCCGGCGTGCTCGACATCGACACCGCGATGGAGGACGACACGCAGCTCGGCCACTCATCCTCGCTGCACAGTGGCCAGCGCGTGCCGAAAGGCAAGCATTACCACGGCTCGCCCGCGCAGGAGACCGCGGCCGACTATTGCCCGCTGGAGAAACAGAGCGCCTCAACGCTCCGGCGCGTGCTCTACTCGATCTATCAGCTTGCGGCGATCTTCGTGATCGCGCTGCCGTCCACGCTCTTGCTCGCGTTTTATCTCTACCGGGCGGTCTATCAATATACGAGCGCGCAGCTCATCCATCAGACATTCCTGACGTCGCTGATGACGCTGACCGTCGAGATGCTGGTGGTGTCGCTCGCGCTCACGGTCGTACTGTTCTTCGTCGGGCTGCTTGGCGTCTATCTGGTTCCCCGTTTCTTCAACCTCTTCCTGCGCGAAGACAAGACCTACGCGCTCTATGGCATGCGTCACATCATGTCCGGGATGGTGTCGGCTGCCAGCAATTCGGCGCCCTTCGGCATGCTGTTCGGCGACAGCTCGTACATCGTCTACTATCTGAAATGGATCGTCGGCTACCGCCTGAACAACATCGAGCAGACCGGCGCGAATTTCGGCCTCGATCAGCGCCACGACAATCCGTTCCTGTGCGACATCGGCAGCGGCACCATGGTGTCGGACGGCCTGACCATGATCAACGTCACGATGTCGAACGCCGCGTTCAAGCTCAACAAGGTGAAGATCGGCGACCACAATTATCTCGGCAACAACATCCATTTCCCGGCCGACGGCAAGACCGGCGCGAACTGCCTGCTTGGCACCAAGGTCATGATTCCGATCGACGGGCCGGTGCGCGAGAATGTCGGCCTTCTTGGCTCGCCGAGCTTCGAGATTCCGCGCGCGGTCGAGCGCGACAAGAACGTCAATCCGGCGATGGACGACGAGGTCCGCCTGCGGAAGCTCGAAGAAAAGAACCACTACAACATCATGACGATGGTGATGCTGGTGTTGAGCAACTGGTTCTTCTTCTTCCTCGCGCTGCTGTCCGGATTGGTTGCGATCCTGCATTTCAAGCAGCACGGCTTCCTGGCGATCTGGGCGTTCGGCGTGTTCTTCTCGATCTTGGGCATCCTCTGGTACGCCATGATCGAACGGGCGAGCACCGGCTTCGAGCGGCTCAAGCCGACCGTGGTGTCGATGTATCACGAGGACTTCTGGCACCACGAGCGGCATTGGAAGTTCTGCGGCTCGCCGCTGATGCTGCTGTTCAAGGGCACGCCGATGAAGAACCTGATCTCGCGTCTCCTGGGGGTGCGGTTGGGCAGGCGCGTGTTCGACGACGGCGCCCGCTTCCACGACAAGACGCTGGTCGAGATCGGCGACTACGCCACCTTGAACGAAGGCAGCATCATCCAGGGGCATTCGCTCGAGGAAGGCGTGTTCAAGTGCGACACCGTCAAGATCGGCAACGGCTGCACGCTCGGCAGCGCAGCGTTCGTGCACTACGGCGTGTCGATGGGGGACAACGTGGTGCTCGACCCGGATTCGTTCCTGATGAAGGGCGAGGTGCTCGATCCCAACACCATCTGGCGCGGCAATCCCGCACGGGCTGGCCGTGAGGAAGTCGTAAGCGCTCGCGCCGCGGCGTAGCTCCTTCGATGGAACCGTAACCGGGCCGCAATTCCCCTCTCCCGCAAGCGGGAGAGGGGACGCCGCGTCGCGATGGTTGATTTCTCTCCCAAAAATAGTCCCGCCCTCGGACGGCCGGGAAACCGGTCCGAGGGCGGGTGGTTGGGGCTTCGTCCGTCGGCCGGGGGGACACCGCGGCGAAGCCTCCAGCTGTTGTTGCGGTCGAACCGAGTTGTGGGGCCATCAGACCTTCGTCATCAGGCCGTTGTTCACAGACCTCCGTGATCAGGCCGCCTTGCGGGCGGTGGCGCCGAACTCTTCGGCCATCGCGCGCTCCAGGATGTCCATGCCCTCTTCGAGTTCCGCGTAGCTGGTGGTCAGCGGCATCATGCACTTGATCACCTCGTCTTCCGGGCCGGCGCGCTCGATGATCAGGCCGTACGTGTAGGCCTTCTTGGTCACCGAGGCGGCGCGGACCGGGTCGGCGCAGCGCACGCCGATCATCATGCCGCGGCCCTTCACCTCGACCACGTCGCCGGCGAACTGCTCGACCAGGGCGCCGAGGCGCTTCTCGAGGTAGCGGCCCTTGGCCTGGATGTCGTTCTGGAACTCGTCGGTCGACCAGTAGTGCTCGATCGAGGCGGTCGCGGTCACGAAGGCGTGGTTGTTGCCGCGGAAGGTGCCGTTGTGCTCGCCCGGCTTCCACACGTCGAGCTCGCGCTTGAGCACGACCAGCGCCATCGGCAGGCCGTAGCCCGAGAGCGACTTCGACAGCGTGATCACGTCCGGCTTGATGCCGGCCGGCTCGAACGAGAAGAACGTTCCGGTGCGGCCGACGCCGGCCTGGATGTCGTCGACGATCAGCACGATGCCGCGCTTGTTGCACAGAGCCTCCAGCCGCTTGAGCCAGTCGATGCGCGCCACGTTCAAGCCGCCCTCGCCCTGCACGGTCTCGAGGATCACGGCCGCCGGGGTGTCCATGCCGCCAGACGGGTCCGAGAGGACCTTCTCGAGGTGCGCGATGGTGTCGACGCCCTCGCCGAAGTAGCCGTCGAACGGCATCGCGGTGGTGTTGGTCAGCGCCACGCCGGCGGCGGCGCGCAGGTACGAGTTGCCGGTCACCGCCAGCGCGCCCATCGACACGCCGTGGAAGCCGTTGGTGAAGTAGATGACGTTCTGGCGACCGGTGACCTTGCGGGCGATCTTCAGCGCGGCTTCCACCGCGTTGGTGCCGGTCGGGCCGACGAACTGCATGACGTAGTTGTCCAAGCCGCGCGGCTTGAGGATGACGTTCTGCATCGCCTCCAGGAAGCGCTCCTTCGCGACCGTGTGCAGGTCGAGCGAGTGGGTGATGCCGTCTTCCATGATGTAGTCGACCAGCGCGCCTTTGAAGAGCGGGTTGTTGTGGCCGTAGTTGAGCGAGCCGGCGCCGGCCAGGAAGTCGAGGTAGCGGTTGCCGTGCACGTCGGTCAGCACGGTGCCGTTGGCGCGGCTGAACACGGCGTTGAAGCTGCGGGAATAGGAGCGCACGTTGGACTCAAGACGCTCGAACACGGCGGTCTCGGTCTTCGGGGCGGCGATCTGGGTGGTGGTGCGGTCCAACATGGTGTCCTCTGTCCCGGTTCGGGGGGCGCTCAATCGCCCCGTCCATGACCCGGACACTACGGACACCCCCGTCCCCCCGATGTGCTCGCCATCACGTATTGGCGGTTTTCCCGGCGCGCCTTCTACAGGCGCGCGATTAGCATCTATCGATTTGATTCTACTGAATAAATTCAAATAATAGCCAAGCGCCGGATGGTCTGCAAAGATAGCGGGCGAGCCTCCAAGGAAACGGCCTTCCGCATGCCAGACGAAACGGGCGTCCTGAACGCGGCGGAATTGCTCCGCTCGACGGCGATATTTCGGGAATTGTCGAACGACCAGCTGGACGCAATCTGGTCGCGCGCCAAGGTCCACAACCTGCAGCGAGGCCAGACCCTCGTCCGCCAGGGCACGCCGGCCGATTCCGTCTACATCGTGGTGTCGGGCCGCTTCGAGGTCTGGGTCGAGGGGCTGAAAGCCCCGATCAACGAGGTCGGCGTCGGCGAACCGATTGGCGAGACCGGCTTCTTCTCGGGCGCGATGCGCAACGCCACGATCGTCGCGGCGCGCGATTCAGTGGTGCTGGAACTCGACCGCGCCTCATTCGACGAAGTCGCGCGGCAAGTGCCGGCGATCCACCAGACGCTGTTGCGGGCGCTGGCGCGCAGGCTCGCCGACGGCAGCCTGCGGGGGACCGCCCAGGAGCGGCGCGGCGTCGCCGCGCGCACCGTGACGGTCATCGCCGGCGGAAACATGCCGATCCCGCCAAGCTTCTACGAGCTGCTCGATAGTGTGGTCGGACGCGGCGGCAAAGGCCGCCTGCTCAACCACGACTACGTGCAGCGCCACTTCCCCGGCCGGGCGCCCGACGACCCGACCGTTTCCAACTGGCTCAACGCGATCGAGAACGAATACAACCTCATTGCCTACCTCGCCGACGACACCCTGACCGACTGGACCCGCAAGGCGATCCGGCAGTCGGACCAGGTGCTGATCGTGATGTCAGGCCCGGCACCCGACGGGCTCAACCCGGTCGAAACCTTCGCCTTCGAGATGCATCCGCCGTCGCGCCGCCGGTTGCTGCTGCTGCACGAGCGCCGCACCGGTTGGGTCAAGGACACCGCCGCCTGGCTCAAGGACCGCGACGCCGCGATGCACCACCACATGTCGTTGGAAGACGATCTCGACTTCAAGAGCGTGCATCGCTTCCTGACCGGGCGGGCGCTCGGCTATATCGCCGCCGGCGGCGGCGGATTCGGACCCGCCCATATCGGGGTCTACAAGGCATTCGCGGAGCGCGGCGTGAACTTCGACCTCCTTGGCGGTGCAAGCGTCGGCGCCGCCATCCTCGGCGGTTTCGCTCTGATGCTGAGCCCCGAAGAGGTCGATATCGGCACCCACGACGTGTTCGTGACCAGTCGCGGCTTCAAGCGTCTCACGTTTCCGCGCTACGCGCTGCTCGATCACACGGCGTTCGATGCGGCGCTGCGCCGGCAATACCGCGGCATTCAAGTCGAAGATGCGTGGCGGCCGTTCTTCGCGGTCGCGACCGTGCTCGACGGCTCGGGCCAGGGGCCCTACCTGATCCGCCGCGGCCCGATGTGGAAAGCGGTGCGCGCGTCGGGCTCGCTGCCGGCGGTGCTGCCGCCGGTCTTCACCGAAGACGGGCGCATGCTGGTCGACGGCGGGGTGGTCGACAACATCCCGCTGCGTTCGATGAAGGCACTCAAGACCGGACCCAATCTCGTGGTGCACTTCGGCTTGCGGGAAATGAAGCAGCGCTTCGACGTGGACTACGCCAACATCCCGGGCCGCTGGGGCTTGCTCCGGCAGATGCTCACGCCCGCCGGCCGGCGCAAGCTGCCGGGCATCCCCAACCCGATCAGCGTTCTGCAGCGCTGTCTGGTGATGCACCAGAATCCGGAATTGCTGCCGGTCGGACCGCTTGATCTGGTGCTGACGGTGCCGCCCTTCCCGGGCGCCAATTTCATGGATTTCGACCAGCACTTCGAGGTTTTCGAAGCGGCCTATCACTGGTGCCGCGGGCAGATCGACGCGCTTGCCGACAAAGGCGATCCCGCGTTCACCGCGATCATGGCGACCAAGGCCTGAAACGGCGCGTCAAGCCTTCGGCAGTTCGATGAGCTTGTTGGCGCCGGTGCCTGCATCGTACACGGCCACCTGGACGATGGGATGTCCCTGCTTGATGGCGAGGCCAGCCTCTTCGGCCGCCTCAAATGTCATGAATGACGCCTTGGTCTGCCGATCCACCTGAAGCCGAAATTGGCCGATCTCAGGCCGCTTGCCCTGCCCGACCGGCAGAGGAGCGGTTTCTTCCAATTCGGGAACCTTGGTAATGGTCTTGGTTGCTTGGCGTGGTGCCATGTCGCGATCTCCTTGAGTCGACGATGCGGTGGAAGTTCAAACGGGAAACGCATCTCGGTGCGCTCTATGCGGCTGTGCCGGACAGCAAAGCAGCGATGGCGTGGATTGGGGTTGCAGTCAGGGCTTGAGATTGGCGCCCTGTTCCAAGAGTTCGATGAGGCGACCCAGCTTCTTGTCGATCTGACCAAGATGGTACGCGGCAAATTCATCCGCATAGGCTGAGCGCTGCTCCGCGCCTTGCGTCTGCTCGTGCCGGATCAGCGGCATGAAATCGCCCTGAAAAAACGTCTCGTATTGTCCGCGAATGGGGTCGGTCGCCACGTTGTCCTCTTAGTTGTGCCTGGACGAGACGCAGGCTGAACGGAAGAAATAGGCGAGCATCGGCGGCGACATCGGCCCGAGCCGACGCAAATATTCAGTAAGCAGCCCTTGAATAGCAGTCCTTAGACTTCAAGAAACAACATAATATTAAGGGCGATGGAAAACCAGCTTCCGTTTCGAAATTATTTCTGAGAATAGAGCAGTTCTTTGAATTTCTATCGACTGACTGCTCTGGGTGTAATATTGTTGAGGTTCAGTCGCAAGCTTTGGCGGCGCGTCGTCCCAGCGTATGCCCCAACACCACGCGGACGGCCTCGCGTTCGCCGCCCATGAAAGGCTCTTTCCCATGCAGATTTACATGTTCAAATCCCAATCCAGCCCTAGCCTGCACGCCTTTGGCGGAGATCCCTCCGGCAGCAAGCTGCCCGACGGCCACGGGCCCTGGGATCCGACCGGCTCGCTCAAGTCCGATCAACACCCGCCACACCGTCTTTCGCGAGCGAAGATCGAAGAGGCCATCAAGCTCAACGGCTTTCAGTTATGGCGCATGAAAGCGACAGAACCGACGGAGTAGTCAAGAGGGCCGCAGCCAAGCTCGCGGGGGACCCTGGAACGCGGGATCGGGTGAAATTTGTGCGTCGCGGCCGCCCGGGCGCGCGATTTGCAAAGAAAAACCCCGCCGAAACGGGGTCTAAGTAAAGGGAGGAAACGCCCATGATAGGCGGGTGTAAGGTTACCAAATCCTCCTCCTGAGCCAAATTACAAATCGGCAATGTTTTGATTAGACCCATAGAGCGTGACCTTTTTGCACCAAATGCTCGGTTGATGGCAGTTTCATACCATTAATGTGAATTAGGCAGATTTTCGAACCGGTTTTGACCGGGCTGAAAGTTCCCCGGGTAGTTTATCACCGTCGGTTTCATGGTTGTCGTGGGACCGATTCAATAAATCCCGGCCGACATGTGGCTGTCCGGCCGGGATTTTGATTCGCCGGCCTACGTCGAATCACGGTTGCGCCGGCGCCTACGGCTGCGCCGCCGTCACCTCGAACAGCCCCTCCGCCGCCATCGCAGCCTGATAGCGCCCCATCGGATCCTTCGATTTCAGCCAATCCAGGATCGTCGGCAGCCACTCGTCCTTGACGGTATATCTGACGCCGGCGCCCCCCTTGCGATCGCGCACGACGATCACCGCCAGCAGCCCGTCCGGCGCCTTCTCGGCAGCGACCTGCAAGGTGCCCTGCCCGGGGCTCGCCTGCGTCGCGATCATGACTCCGTCGGCGATGCAGGGGCACGGCGCCTTTGTGCCGCTGTAGTAGGTCACCGCCACGGAACGCGGTTCCATCTTGAGCCGCTCAAGCGCATCGAGGCCGATGCGGATGCCGATCGGTATGAACGGACCAAAGCCGCCGTGAATCCGCGCGCCGAGCTTGATCCATTCGTCCGGCGTCTCGGTCCGCGCGGGCGATGCGATCAATGCCATGAGGACCACGCACAGCGCCGTTACGCCAGCTTGCAGCCTCATCGGCGGCCTCCTTCCCGTCCCCTGCGACAAGGATGACATTGGGCCAGCCCGCGTATGATCTTGTCAAGAGAACATCATACTCGGCGACGGGCGGCGCGCGCTAAGCGACGTTGGCCGCACCGGCCGCCGGCGCAGCGGCGCGCCCGACGACGACGGAGTAATCCTCGATCGGAAGCGGCCGGCCGATCAGATAGCCCTGCACCTCGGTGCACGCCTCGCCTGCCAGAAAGGCGAGTTGCGCCCGCGTCTCCACACCCTCGGCAACGACCGGCAGGTTCAACTCGCGCGCCAGCGCGAGAACCGCACGCACGATGGTCGCGGACTGCGCGTGGTATTCGAGATTGACGATGAAAGACCGGTCGATCTTGATCTTGTCGAACGGGAAGGCCTGCAAGTTCGACAGCGACGAAAAGCCGGTGCCGAAATCGTCCATGGCGATGCGGACGCCAAGCGCCTTGAGTCTGCGTAGGATCGACAAGGCGCGCGGCAAGTCATCGATCAGCACACTTTCGGTGATCTCGAGCTCGAGGCGACCCGGTGCAAGCCCGGTGTCGATGAGAACCTGGTGGACGAGCTGCGGAAGGTCGCCCTGCCTGAACTGAACCGGCGAGAGATTGACCGCGACGCTCAAACGAGCCGGCCACGACGCCGCCTCCCGGCAGGCTGCCCGCAGCACCCATTCGCCCAGGCGATGGATAATGCCACTCTCTTCGGCCAGCGGGATGAACTCGCTCGGCGAAACCTGGCCGCGTGTTGGATGTTCCCACCGCGCCAACGCCTCCATCCCGACGATCTCGCCGTCGATCCGCGCCAGCGGCTGGTAGACGACCGTGATCTCGCCCTGATCGAAAGCGGCGCGCAGATCGTGCGCCAGGGCGCGGCGTTCGCGCAGGCGTTGATCCATCTGCGCCTCGAAGAAGCGGATGGAGCTGCGACCTTCGGCCTTCGCCCGGGCGAGCGCGGCATCGGCATTGCGCAGGAGCGCGGTCGCATCCAGGCCGTCAAGCGGATAGATGGCGATGCCGACGCTCAGCCCGATGCTCAGCCGATGGCCCTCGATCTGGAAATCGGTGGCGACGGCGGCAAGCAGGCGCTCGGCCAGCCGTGCTGCCTGGGTCGGCACCGGCGTATCGCTCACGATCAGGGCAAATTCGTCGCCGCCCATGCGGCTGAGGAAGGCGCCTTCGACCGAGGAACTCAATCGCTCCGCGACCGCGCGCAACAGGCGATCGCCGAACGCGTGACCAAAGACGTCGTTGATCTCCTTGAAATGGTCGAGGTCGACGGAGAGCACCGCGAAGCTTTCATCCGCCTGCATCGCGCGCTCCAGGACGGAGGCGAAGCACACGTTGAAGGCGGAGCGGTTGGGTAGTTCGGTCAACGTGTCGTAGTGCGCCAGACGCTCGATGCGGGCCTCTGCTCGCTTACTTTCGGTCACGTCCTCGATGACCGTTAGAAGATATTTCGGGGTGCCATCCTCGCCCATGACCGGCAGCCGCGTCGAGCGCGCAATGCGGCAGGCGCCGCTGGGCAGCGCGATCGGGTGCTCGGCGTAGTTCTGTATGCTTCGCGTCTCCAGCAACTGCTCGTCGTTGGCCGCGACCGTCGCGGCCCCCGCCGGCGAGAAGATCTCGCTCACGGTCTTGCCGATCATCTGGTCACGCGACATCTGATGGAACTGCTCGGCCGCACGATTGACCAGGATGTAGGTCCGCGTGCGCGCATCCTTCACGACAATCGGCGTTGGAACGTTTTCGATCACGGTCTGCAGAAAGTTGCGCGTGGTCTCGATCTCCCGCTTCGCATCGGAACGTTCGGTGACATCCTTATGCGTGACCACCCAGCCGCCACCCTGGATGGGATGGCTGATCACGTTGACGACGCGACCATCGGAGACCTCCAATTCGACCTGCTTTGGCGTGCGGTTGAGAATCGCGGTCATCAACGCGTCGGCGTACTCGTGCGGGTCGACGTTGAAGAACGTCCCGGCCTCGACCCGCAGGGCGATCAATTGGTGCACCGTGATCCCAGGCTTCACCGCCGCAGGCGGTAGCCGGTACATTTCGACGTAGCGGTCATTGCACAGTACGAGCCGGCCAATGCTGTCGAAGACGTTGATCCCCTGCGCCATGTGGCTGAGCGCCACTTCGAACAACAGGTTCTGCTCGCGCAGCTTCGTGCGCGAGTTGCGCGCACGCAAACAGGCGGCGAAGCAAACGGCGAGCGCAACGGCCATGAGGCCGAGCGCAAAGAGCCAAGGTGAGTATCCACCCATAGTTCCGATCCGCAATCGACCGCAACTCTAGGGTAAAGGCGTTGTTGTGCCGTTAATCTCTGTGGCCAGAATGTTTCCGACAATTTTCCTACGATTAACCGAACCGGCTCTCGTTCGAAAGACCTCTTTCGGACCGGCCCAGCAGCCACGCCTCGCCGTCTAAGCCGGCGCAAGCCGCATTTGCTCCAAGACCGCACGCCCGAACAGGCTGTAGGGATTGCCAAGCTGCTCCATCACCTCGAAGTGGTTGTAGCCCTCCATGACGGAGAGCGAGACCGGCTTGCCGGCGGCCTTCACCGCCGCGGCGAAATCCCGGCTCTGGCGCTGGAACTCCGGCGTCTCGGCGGTGCCGTAGACCAACGCCACCGGCGCCACCAGCTTGTCGAGATGACGCTGCGCGCTGAGCTTGTCTTCGGTCTCGTCGGTGAATTTCACATAGTTCGACCGTGCTGAAAGCCGTACCGGCTTGAGGTCGAACATGCCGCTCGCCACGACGCCGCCTTTGATGAACGTGGGTGGCAGGCCGAAGTCCTTCTGCCAGTCGGTGGTGAGCAGCACGCCCGCCCAATGCCCGCCGGAGGAATGCCCGCTGATGTAGAAGCGCTCGGGGTCGCCGCCAAAGCTTCTCGCGTTCTTGTAGGCCCACGCCACGCTGCGGCGCACCTGGTCGGCCATGCCGAGAAGGTCGCCGCCGTTCTGCGTGACGTTGACGAAATCGGGCACGACGAAATGCGCGCCCGCGTTTACGAACATTTCCGCCGCGTAGCAGTAGTCCTTCGCGAAGCCGGTGCGCCACGCACCACCGTGAATGAAGACATGGACCGGAGCATTGGCGGTCTTGGTCGTGAAGACATCGAGCGCTTCGACCGATGTCGGGCCATAGGCGAAGCGTTTGGGCGCGCCGAGGCGTTCGCGCACCAGTTCACTGTTGCGCGCGCTGCGCTTCAGGACAATCTGAATGTTCGGCGCATAGACCGACTGATCGTAGGCGTCGTCGAGCTCTTTCTGGTCCATGTCGAGCCAGACGAGCGGCCCCTTGACCCGCGGCGCGGGCTGTTGCGCACTCGCGATCCTGCTTGCGCCAATCACCGACGCCGCCGCCGTCCCGGCGACAAGAGCGCGTCGCGTCAATTCGTAACCTGACATCGTTCGTCGCATAACACCCTCCCGCGTTGTCACACCGCGCTCAGCCGCATCTGCGCAAATGCCGCGCGGCCGAGCAGGCCGTAGGGATTGGCCAGCGTCTCCAGCATTTCGAAATGGTTGTAGCCTTCGCCGACGAGCAGCTCGGCCGATTTCCCCGCGGCCTTCACGGCGGCGACGAAGTCGCGCGACTGGCGCTGGAACTCCGGCGTCTCATACGTGCCGTGCGCAACGAACAGCGGCGCGGTGAGCTTGTCGATGTGGCGCTGCGCGCTCAACGCCTGCTCCATCTCGTCGGTGAACTTGACGTATTTCGAACGCTTGGAGAGCCGCACCGGCTTGAGGTCGTACATGCCGCTCCCGAGCACGGCGCCCTTGATGATGTCCGGCGGCAGATTGTCCTTGCGCCAGTCGTGCGTCACAACGCAGCCGCCGAGGTGCGAGCCCGAGGAGTGCGACGACAGGTAGAGCCGATCCGGATCGCCGCCGAACGACTTCGCGTTGCGATGGATGAATCCGACCGCGCGCCGCACCTGCTCGACCATCGGAAAGAGGTTGCCGCCCGCGTCGTCCACATTGATGAAATCGAGAACCACGAAATGCGCGCCGGCATTCACGAACGGCTCGGCCAGGAACGAATAGTCGGCGGCCTTGTTGGCGCGCCAGGCGCCGCCATGGACGAAGATATTCACCGGCGCATTGGCGCGCTTGGTGCGATAGATGTCGGCTTTCTCGATCTCGGTCGGACCGTAGGCGACGCGTTCGGGATTGCCGATGACGGCACGAGCCTTCTCGCTGTTGACGATGCGGCGCTTGCCGACCTGATCGCGATTGGGCGCATAGACCACCTGGTCGTAGGCATCATCGAGTGCCTGCTGATCCATATCGAGCCACACCAGCGGCCCCTTGGAGCGCGAAGTGGCTGCCTGCGCGTGGGAAGCACTGCTCGACGCCACCGCCGCGCTGCTGGCGGCGGCTGCGAGAACGGTGCGTCGCGTGGTGTTGTCGTCGTACTGCATGTTGCGTGTGCCTTTTGATTGCAACCATGATGCAAAGCGAGATCACGCCGCCTTGGTGATCATGCCGCCGGCCTGATTGTCGACGATCACGGGGCTGTCGAACCAAGTGACCGTGGGTTTGGCGCCGTAGAGCTTCTCCACCCGTTCGCGCCATTCGCCGTCATAGACGCGTTCGGCATCCGCGCGCGTCGCCCAGAGATAGATGCCGCCGGCGACGCGGCCGTCTTCGGAGCGGATGTAGTACTTGCGGATGAGCCCGGCGAGATTCTGGTACTTCGGCGCGCTCGACTCGAACCGTCTGGTGGCCTCATCCAGCGAGATGGGCGACGGGAGCTGAAACTGCACGAGGGCGGTGATCATGGCGGCACCTCCGGATCGGGGACGACTATCACCCCGTCGACGGCTGCCCGCAAGCGCCCTCCCGCAAGGATGCGTTGCGCATTTATCTCGGCTCGCCTCCGCGCTATCCGCCCAAAAAGCAATCAGAAATCAGTGATCGGAACTCGTCGCGTCGGTCGCCCCCACCCCGGCTCATTCGCTTCGCTCACATCGCCGACCCTCCCCACCGCTGCGCGGGGGAGGGTTCGCCGCGGCGCGATCTTCAATCAAAGCCCGCAATGGAAGCTCGCTGCTGACAGCAGCAAGCTTTCACGCGCTCGCGTGGTTGATGAATTTTTCCGGCGGCGGTTCGCCCCATTGCGACGCCAGCGCATCGTCGGCGGAGACCAGGTTCGAGCCGTTCGCCACGTTGAGGCGGTCGCTGTCGGCCCAGTGCTCGTGCACGCGGCCCCAGGGATCGGACCAGTAGTCGTAGACCTGGCTGCCCAGCATGTGCCGGCCGAGGCCCCAGATGTGCTCGTACTTGCCGAAATGGGCGAGATGGTCATGGCCCATCGCCACGTCGTCGACGTCCTGCACCTCGAACGACACATGGTTGATGCCGGTCTTCTCGTGCCGCAGGCAGAAGAAGACGTGATGATCGACATAGGTGTCGCCGCGGTCGCAGCGGTTGAATGAGCCGATCAGGTTGCCCTGCTCGCCGGCGTAGACGTCGTCCGAGCAGATGAAGCCCAGCGTCTCGCGGAACCAGGCGAGCGTCTCCTCGAATTTCGGCGTCATCATCACGCCGTGCGCGACGCGCTTGACCTGCGAGGGCCCCTTCGGCAATCGCATCAATTCGCCGGGACGCGCCAAAGGCTGCGGACCGGAGTTGAGCGGCTGACGCCTGACCGGGATCGGCGGCACCGACGCGATGCCGTGCACGATCTCGATCTGGTAGCCGTTCGGCTCGGTGAGCCGCACGCGCATGCCGCCGCCCGGCTCGTCGAGATGCTCGATGCCGGAGGCGCCCGGCGCCTTGGCGATGCGCTTGAGGTCGTCCTCGCTCGGCGCGTAGTAGGCAAAGCCCACGTATCTGGTGTCGCCCTTCTCGGTGACGTGGAGATGGTGGGCGGGATCGCTGCCGCGCATGTAGAGCGCCGTCGGCGTGCGCTCCGAGCGCGTCATGCCGAAGCGCAGCAGGAACTCCTCCATCACGTCGAGATCGGGCGCCTTGAGGCGGCTATAGGCCATGTCCGTGACCTTGATACCCGTCATGGTCGTTTCTCCCTTTTCTTGTTGGTCAGTTCGCGAAGAAGTCGCGCAGCATCGTGTTGACAGTGTCGGGCGTCTCGACCTCGGGCAGATGGCCGAAGCCCTCGAGAATTTCAAGCTTTCCCTGCTTGAGCACCTTGACCAGGATCAAGGCGTTCTTGTCGATCGGATTGACGCGATCCTCGCGCCCGGAGATCAGCAGTACCGGCATGGTGAGCTTGCCGGCGACTTCATCGGGGCTGTAGCCGTCGACGAGGCCGAGCTTGACGCCGTGCATGTAGCCGCGCGGATTGGTGGCGCGCAGCACCTCCTGCACCAGCGGCGCGGTCTCGGGCGGTGCCTTGGAGCCGATGAGCGCGTTGACGCGCGAACTGTAGCCGTAGACGCCATTGGCGATGGTCGCCTCGCGGCCTTTGATGATCTTCGCCTTCTCCTCCTCCGGCATGCCCTTCGGCCCGATGCCGGTGCCGGTCATGGCGAGCTTGATGATGCGGCCGGGATGATGAATGGCGAAACACTGCGCCACCCGCGAACCGAACGAATTGCCGACGACGTTGACGCGGTCGACCTTCACGGCGGCGAGGAAATCGGCGAGCGCGTCGGCGTAATCCTTGCAGGTCGGCCAGTCGGTCTTGAACCCATCGGTGAGCACATAGCCCGGCGCATTCCAGGCGATGACGCGGTAGCGATCGGAGAGCCCGGCGAACTGGAAGCGCCAGTGCATGGAATTGGCGCCCACGCCATGCAGCAGAAGGACGACCGGAGCGTCGGCCCGCCCCGCCTCCATGTAGCTCCAGCGGTCGCCGAGATATTTCTCGCGCGCCGGCGCGGCGATTTCGGCGAACTTCAATTCGGGCAGCGGCGGGATTTCGGATTTCATCTGAGCGACCGCGGGGGATGCTAGCATGACGCAGGCGGCGGCGATCAGACACGACGAACGCACGATCATATTGGTTACCCCGGTAGCGGATTTACGATTTCGGCCGGTGACGCCACGGCGGCTCCGGCTGCGGGCCGCCAGTCGCAGCAGCCCATCTTACGAAATGGACCGCCCCCGCGGTCAAGCCCGCCGATCCGCGCCGGGCGCCGGCTTGGCTCGCGCAAAATCGGCCGTCGGAGTGTGAACCAGCTTACACACGCATTCGGACGTTCAGGATTACCGATTGCGAGGGGGACGGGCACAAGGAGAATGCAATGAGTGCTTTCATCCAGCAGCTCGCGCTCGTGTCCGAATTGACCCGAGCCAGGTCCGGCGATCTCCTGAAAGTGGCGGCGGCTTTGCAGAAGCAAGCGAGCCGCGATCTCACCCCGGTCTGGGACATCACCGCAACCGTCGATGCGTTCGACAAACTTGAAGACGTTCCGCTCGGCTACTGGCCGATGATCGTCAAGGATGACATCGGCTTCGATGCCGGCGGCATCCACCTCGACAAGGACAACCAGCCGTTCGCGCTGATCAATGCGTCGGCGGACCTCGATACCTGGTCGCTGACGGCCTCGCACGAGGCACTCGAAATGCTGGTCGATCCGTTCGGCAACAAGGTGATGGCCGGCAACTCCCCAAAGGACGGCCAGGGCCGGGTGAGCTTCCTGGTCGAGGTCTGCGATCCCTCGGAGGCGGCCGACTTCGCCTACACCGTCAACGGCATCCTGGTCTCCGATTTCTACACGCCGCACTTCTTCGATCCGGTGGCTGCGCCAAGCGTGCGCTACTCGTTCACCGGTGCGTTGAGCGAGCCGCGGCAGGTGGTGCGCGGCGGCTATCTCTCCTGGCAGGACCCGGTGTCGTCGCGCTGGTGGCAGGAGACCTTCTTCGGCAGCAGCCCGACCTTCCGCGACATCGGTCCGCTCGACCAGAAGGCAGGCAGCCTGCGCTCCCAGATCGACCGGCTCACCACGGCCGAGACCGCCAAGGCGATCGTTACCGGCCGCAAGGTGGCGACCGCTGCCGGCCTCACGCTCGCGGTCGGGCAGTACTCGACCAACTCGAGGGCCGCGGCCTGGCGTGCGCAGATCGACGAGCTCACGGGACACAAGCCGCTGGCGCGCACCGGAACGGATGACGCCATCCCGATCCGCAGCGCCCGGCGCGTGCGGCGCGGCGACTGACACGCTTCCTGCGGCGGTCCGACGATCGAGGGTGGCAGCCTCCCGGCCGCCCTCGATCCCCTGGTTGCCGCGCAAAGCTCCCCTATCTCTACCGATGATCTCTGCCGATCAATGGGAGCGACCAGCGAGGTATGGCCATGGCGAAAGAACCGGACCCGGCCGCGGTCCAACGCGCCGCGCGCCTGCGCGAGCAGATCGACAAGCTGACGAAACCCGCAAAGCCGTCGCCCACGGCGGAGCCGGAGCCGAAGACGGAGGAGAGCCCGCGCGACTTCATCCATCGGCGCATGCAGCGATCTCGACAAGGATAAGAAGGACGAGGACTGACTGCGGGCTCGCCTGCGCCATTCCCGCCGAGCGAAGCGAGAGCCGGAATTTATTTTTGCGACCGCACTGGATGCCGGGTTCACCGCACGCAGGCAAGTCGACGCAGCCTGCGTAAACTTGGCTGCGATGCTCCCCGGAATGACACGGGTCGATACCGGTGCCACTCGCCGCGCCTACCCCAAATTCAATTCCTTGAAGAAGTCGTTGCCCTTGTCGTCGATCACGATGAAGGCCGGGAAGTCCTCGACCTCGATGCGCCAGATCGCCTCCATGCCGAGCTCGGGATATTCCACCGTCTCGACCTTCTTGATGCAGTGCTCGGCGAGGTTGGCGGCCGCGCCGCCGATCGAGGCGAGATAGAAGCCGCCGTGCTTGTGGCAGGCTTCGCGCACCGCCGGCGAGCGGTTGCCCTTCGCCAGCATCACCATCGAGCCGCCCGCCGCCTGGAAATCGTGCACGAACGAATCCATCCGCCCCGCCGTGGTCGGGCCGAACGCGCCCGACGCATAGCCCTCCGGCGTCTTCGCCGGCCCGGCGTAATAGACCGGATGGTCCTTGAAATAGTCGGGCAGCCCCTGCCCCTTCTCCAATCTCTCTCGCAGTTTGGCATGCGCGATGTCGCGCGCCACGATCATCGGGCCCGACAGCGAGAGCCGCGTCTTGATCGGATACCTGGTGAGCTGCGCCTTGATCTCCGCCATCGGCTTGTTGAGGTCGATCTTCACCACCTCGCCGCCGAGCTTCGTCTCGTCCACCTCGGGCAGATACTTCGCCGGGTTGTGCTCGAGTTCCTCGAGGTAGACGCCGTCCTTGGTGATCTTGCCGAGCGCCTGCCGGTCGGCCGAGCACGACACGCCCAAGCCGATGGGCAGGCTCGCGCCGTGGCGCGGCAGCCGGATCACGCGCACGTCGTGGCAGAAATACTTGCCGCCGAACTGCGCGCCCACGCCCAGAGACTGCGTGAGCTTGAGCACCTCCTGCTCCATCGCGAGATCGCGGAAGGCGTGGCCGTCCTCGCTCCCTTGCGTCGGCAGGTTGTCGAGATACTTGGTCGAGGCGAGCTTGACGGTCTTCATCGTCAGCTCGGCCGAGGTGCCGCCGATCACGATCGCCAGGTGATAGGGCGGGCACGCGGCGGTGCCGAGCGTCAGAATCTTCTCCTTCAGGAACGCGATCATGCGGTCGTGCGTGAGGATCGACGGCATCGCCTGGAACAGGAACGCCTTGTTGGCAGAGCCGCCGCCCTTGGCGATGAACAGGAGCTTGTAGCTGTCCTCACCCTCGGCGTAGATCTCGACCTGCGCCGGCATGTTGTTGCGGGTGTTCTTCTCCTCGAACATCGAGATCGGCGCGAGCTGCGAGTAGCGCAGGTTGCGCTTCAGGTAGGCGTCGCGCGCGCCCTCGGCGAGCGCCGCCTCGTCCTCACCGTCGGTGAAAACGAGCCGGCCCTTCTTGCCCATGATGATGGCGGTGCCGGTGTCCTGGCACATCGGCAGCACGCCGCCCGCCGCGATGTTGGCGTTCTTGAGAAAATCGTAGGCGACGAACTTGTCGTTGTCGGAGGCCTCCGGGTCCTCGACGATCTTCTTCAGCGACGCAAGATGCGCGGGGCGAAGCAGATGATTGATGTCGGTGAACGCCGCCTCCGCCAGCGCGCGCAGCGCCTCGCGCTCGACGACGAGCACGTCGCGGCCCATGATCTTCTCGACCCGCACGCCGCCATTGGCGGCGCCCGGCACCGCGATCTTGCGGTAGGGCGACTGTGTCCGGCCCGAGCGGGAACAGCGGCGTGTGCTTGTAGGGCGGGACGGGGTGGGACGTGAGGGGGGCGTTCATATAAATTTTCTCCAGAGATAGAATGCGCTGTCTCGTACCCTTACTCAAGCTCACGCATTTGCTTTTTTTGCGTTCATTTCACGCCTATACTCAGCGCCAGCCTCCGTGAGGACCGCCTCAATCCAAGGAGGAACCAAAATTCTTGCATGCGGATTTATCAGCAAGTTTGTTTCTGAAAGAAAAGCCAGACCATCATCAGTTGGCAAGATCGCCGATGAAAATATACAAACGCCGCCGACGCGTGTGTGGATGTTGGGTTGAAAGCGACGCTTTATTAGTGGCTCCCAAGGCCGGGAGCCAGTTCTGGCTTCTGACAAATCAAGCATAATTAACCCTGGAGCATCGGTGGGTAATTGCGCCGAATTCCTTCGATATGAACCTTTCCGCACGTTGGTCGGAGAACGGCATCCTCACCATGACATGACGTGTTGGTTCGCTCCCGCCCCCGATCATTTTAGCCGCGCCGAACCGAGGGCACACTTCCTCTCGGATATGTTCCGCCAGAACCAACATACCGGGAGGATTCTCACTGTAGAGAAGCAGTCCTAAGCCATTCGGCAACTCCTCACGCGAGGCCGTCTCCTGCGAACAAAACGCTGCGATTTGTGCGTGTAATGACACAACTTCGTCGTCCGCAGGTTCGCGACGCAAGAACACTTCAAGGGCGACTGGCTTGCTGATTCGTCCGACAACTTCTGTAAGCGCGGCTACGATGGCTTGCGCTCGCTCCGCCACCTCAGATGTTCCCGGACGACTTATTTCGACGTACACCCACAAGCTCCCATCGCGCCTCACGCGAAGGTCTGGAACACGTTGGCGTACTCCGACCGCAACTTCGGGAAATAGCTCGAATTCAGTGTGTCCATCCCGACCTAACAGATAAATTGCATGCAGTTCCGCGTATGCAGATAGGTCACGATTGCGAAGTTTCTCGATAATCTGCTCGTTCCCAAGGAGCCCATCCAATAGTGCGAGCCGTTGTCCCATTGCGACAATTGGCAAGGTCGGTAGCGGCCCTCGAACATTTCCACGAGATTGCTCGATCCAATCGTGCCCTAAAATACGTTCACAGCGATCGAACGCGGCCACTACCTCCTGCGGCGCGATTGGTATGTGGCCGCCGTTAAGCCAATCACGTTCAATCTCGTCAAAGGTCCAGGGCACTGTATGTCCCATGTGTCCAATGTGGCCTTAAGCAGCGCGTAGGGCGGATTAGCGAAGCGTAATCCGCCCTTTTTCGTAAACGGCGCAAGGCGGCGCAATACGCTTCGCTATTGCGCCCTACGGAGCTACGGCCGTTGCTGGATACGCTTCACCTTGCCCACCCTACCCGCCTTCACCGGCTCGAAACTTATCTTGAGCCGGTGTCCGGTCGCCTTGGCGAAGCGATCGAGCGTGCGAGTCGAGGGCCTGCCGCGCCCGCTTTCGAGCCGCGCGATCGTGCTCTGCGTCGTCTTCATCCGCCGCGCCAACTCCGCCTGGCTCAGGCCCGCACGCGCCCGCGCCTTCGCCACCTCGGCGATCAACGCGAACTCTTCTTCCAGAGCCTCGTATTCCCGGCGGTAGCCTGGGCTCCTTCATCCACTTCTTATGCAGCGTATCGAACTTGATCACCTGACCTCCTTGGCGCGTTGGCGCGCGATTTCGAGTTCACGGAGTGGCGTCTTTTGCGTCTTCTTCACGAATGCGCGCAAAATGACGACACGCTGACCACTCGCCGTGACGTAGATTGCCCGCGAAATCCCGTCGCGGCCGTTGACACGAAGCTCCCATAGCGGACCTTCCAGATGCTTGACGCTGTCGCGCGGAAGTGCGTGGAAGCCCAATGTCCTGAACAACTCTGTCAGGCGGCCGAGCCGGGCACGGCATGTCATCCGGCAGCGCTTCCACCTCTCGTCGACGACCACATTGAGGAAGCCGACGGTCCACGGCATGGTGTTCATATATCGCAAAAAAGCGATCATGTCCATTTCTTGAGAGTTTTCAGGGAACGCAGTTCGGATCGAGCCCGTAGCCCTGTTCCTAGGCGGTAAAAGACGGCGCAATACGCTTCGCTATTGCGCCCGGAAAGCTACGACACCGCCCTCACCTTCCCCTTCTCGCCCAGCGCGCACTCCAATCCCGCGCGGTCCCATTTCCCCAAATCCGCCGCCGCGGCGTAGGTGCTCTGCAGGAACGCCATCAGCGTGGCGGCCGGATCGGCGGCCGTGCGCACCGCGTCATACGGCAGGATGAACTGGCCGTAGTCGTTGAAATAGAACGCCTCCTTCGGCCGCACCGCGGCCTGCGCAAAGCCCTCCGGCTCCGGATAGGCGTAGGAATAATACGCCGGATAGTCGATCGGCCCGCCGCCCGGCCAGAAGCCCGCGCTCGACTCCTCGTGCGAATAGGCCTCGCAGCCGACCGCGTCGGGTAGCCCCGGCGTGTGGCTCGTGAGCAGCGGCGCGCTCCGACCGGAAAAGCGCGTCGCCGCCAGATCGAAACTGCCCCAGAAGAAATGCACCGGGCTCGCCTTGCCGATAAAGCCGGTGCGGAAATGCGCGAACACCCGGTGCGACGCGGCCAGCACGCGGAAGTGCCGGTTGGCATAGTCGCGGTCGTAGGCTGCGTGCGTGCGATCCTGGCTGAAGCGGACGGCATTTTCGATTTCGCTCGGCATCTCGTCGATGCGCACCGTGACGCCGAGTTGCGACAGCGCGTGCATCACCTCGCCATAGAACTCGGCCACCGTGATCGGGTGCAGCACGATCTGGCGGACATGGCCGTCGCTGGTGCGCAGCCACAGCACGTGGTCGACGAAATCGAACTCGATCTCGAGGTCGCGGCCGTCGAGCGGCATCGCGGAGGTGGTAAGCCCGCGCGCCGTCACATAGAACGTGACGTGCCAGGAATGATTGAGCCAGGGCGTCAGCGCGAGCCGCACCTTGCCGACGATCTGCGTCCATAGATGCAGCGTGGCGTAGGTGTCCCGCCACGCGGCGTAAGGCAGTTCCGGCCAGGGGTTCGTGTCGTCGGATAACGGCATAACGGCTCCTCCGCGATGGTGAGCCGAATATAGTGTGCGAGACCGTCGGGCGCCGCTGGGTCGTACGGGGTGGGAAATCCCCGCGGGGTCAAAGCCGGCACGAGCCCCGGTTCCAGGGGATCACCGCGCTGCATCCGTCTCCGAAAGAGCCACGACGCCCCGATGCGACGAGCGGCTTAGGCGGTTGCCGCCACCTTCGGCTTGGTCACCCAGACCGACAGCAGCCAGGCAGTCCACAGCGACAGGAAGTAGAGCGTCAGGAACACCACCAGGCTCGCGCTCGCGCCCCACTCGTACTCGACAAACCGACCGATCAGGTAAGCGACTATGTCGCCCCCGATCATGAAGCCCAGGTACCAAAAAATGAGAGACATAGGAAAAATCCTGTGTTCGCGGACTTGGCATCCGGTCTTGGCGTCCGGTGCGGCTTTCGGCAGTGGGACAGGTCGGGCGGAGCGGAAGGACGATGGGCACCGTTGCACACTTCCGGTTCGGCACCAAGCGAATAGCTCGCACGACGCGAGCGCCGGATGTGCAACCGCGCTGCGGTTGGGGGCGCCGGATAAGCCGGCCGGGGCCGAACGAAGCGCTTCTCGCCCTATTTGCCCGCCTTCACCTCCTGGTACACCGCCGCGATGAAGCGGTCGGCGCTGGTGTCGGTGCCGCCCGCAGTCTTCCCCGCATAGGGCGCGGTGAGTTTCGCGGCCACCACCTCCTGCACGCTCTTGCCCTGCGCGACCATGCCCCTCACCTTCTCGGCGACCGCGATCACCATGTCGCGATAGGGCACGATGTCGTCGCGCTTGATCAGCGTGCCGTGGCCCGGCACCAGGATGGTGTTGGCGTCGGCGGACTTCATGGTGGCGTCGAGCCCTTCGATCATGCCCTTGAGCGAGCCGCCGTTGTTGATGTCGATGTAGGGGTAGCCGTAGTTGCGGTAGAAGTCGCCGATGAACAACACGTTCGCCTTCTCGAACTTGATGTTGGTGTCGCCGCCGGTGTGCGCCGACCAGATCGGGATGAAGTGCGACGATCTCGTCGTTCATGTGGATCTTCACCCCGGTGCCCATGCCGTAGGTGATCACCGGGAAGCCGGCCGGATTGGCGACCGGATTGCTCGCGGCGTTCGGCGCCTTCGACAAGCGGACCATGCCGTCGCGCAGTTCTTCGCGCGCGAAGATCGCGGCGCCCTGCTTGGCGAAATAGGCGTTGCCGGCGGTGTGGTCGCGGTGGATGTGGGTGTTGACGAGATAGCGGATCGGGGCGTTGCTGATCTGCCGGACGGCGGCCAGCACCTTGTCGCCAAGCTGCGCATATTGCGAATCGATCATCAGCACGCCGTCCGGTCCCGCGAGCACGCCGATCCGCCCGCCCGCCGCATCGTCATGCGAGGGATCGAGCCCGCCGGAGCCGCTCAGCATGTAGACGTTGGGCGCGAGCTTCTCGGTGATGATCTCGACCTTGGCGAAATCGACGAGCTGGGCGGACGCCGTCGAGCAAAGCGCGACGGTCAGTGCCAGCGGCAGAAGCCATGCGGGTTTCATAGGTTGGGGCCTCCCTGTTCCGGTCCGTTGTCCAGACCTTGTGGGCGGAAGGCTACACCAACACCGTCATGTGATCTCCCCCGCCGCGCGCTTGCGAGCATTGCGGGCGCTGCAACCGCGGTCGCGCTCACCGGCCGTTCGGCTTCATGCGTGCTACGCCCGCGTCAGCCGGATATCGACCTCGCGCTCCACGTAATGCCATTCCTCGCTGGCGCGCAGCCGCCGCACCAGATCGTCGAACGCGGCCGCGTCGGCGGGCGCATATTCGAACCAGGTGAGGAAGTCGAACGGTTCGCCCAGTTCGCGGCTGTGGTGCAGCCGCCGCGCTACCGCCGGGAGATATTCGAGACCGATCGCGATATGGTGCGAGCGCTCCTCGACGATGGCGCGGCGCTCGTCCTGCGCCAGCGCCCACCACGCCTCGCTTTTGCGGATCGGGATCAGTGCGGCGCATGTCGCCTGCGGCCGGCCGAGCCCTTCCTGCTTCGCCGCGAGCGCGTCGACCTCGGCGCAGTTGGTATAGCGCGTGTTGCTGGTGGTGCCGCGCAAGCGTCCAAGCGGGCGCCGGATTGGCAGGCGATGCGCCGACGGACTGCGACGCTTCGATCACTGCAAGCCGCGCAGCAGGCGGCAAGCCTTCCCCGGCGACGGCACTCATCCGCTCGATGCGCCAGGGTCCGGATGTGCCGGCGGCAAACGTCACAAGAAGCGGAGATGGCATGGCGGCCTTGCTGGCGTGGATCGCCTCAAGAGGAAGCAATCAACGGGCCAGACGGCTGCCGCTCACCCATCGAGCCCCTTGAAATAGCGGTAGATGCCCCACTGGCTGAACGCGATACGGCGGTCGGAGGCGAGGTAGGCGGCGATGCGCGGACGTTTTGCGACACGGCCATGCAACGCGATCACGCGCGGCACCTTCTTCTCGAACCGCTTCATGCGTTTCGGAAACGCGTAACGCAGTCCCTCGACGATCTGGAACAGGCTGAGGTCGACGTAGCAGAGCCTGCGGCCGAGGAGATACGGGCCGCCGCTCAGGCCGAGCACGCGCTCGAAGTAGCCCAAGAATTTCGGCACGCGATATTTCCAGAAATCCGCGGTGCGGCGCTTGGCGGCGGGGATCTGCTCCTCGTAATAGAGCCAGCTCGTGACCGGGTGGTGGGTGTCGTGGATCTCCACCACGATATCGGTGATGGTGAGCTGCAACTGATGCGCCCACAGCCGTCCCTCCTCGTCCTTGGGCGCGAGGCCGTGGCGCGCGCCGAGATAGAGCAGGATGTTGGCGGTCTGGGCGATCAGCCGCCGGCCGGCTTTCAGGACCGGCGGAGCAAAGGGAGGATGCTTTTCGCGCTTGCGGGCGATCAGCGCCTCGATCGGCGCGCGGCCGCGCTTGCGCCCGACGTCGACATAATCGGCGCCGGCCTCTTCGAGCGCGAGGCGGATGAACTCGCCGCGGCCCTGGACGGTCGGCCAGTAATAGAGCTCGTAGCGCATGTCGGACCTCGCAGGATCAATGGGCAGCCAATGTATCCCACCCGGCAGCCTGTGGAGACCTGGTCAGCAGGGCTTTGATATTTCGCGAATCCGCGTGTAATCGGCGCACGATGTCCCGCAAGAAGCCCTTCCGCGTCGGCCGCTCCCTCACGGGACTCGGCCTTTTCGCCACCGAACCGATCAAGAAGAAAACCCTTATCGTCGAATACAAGGGCCCCCGCCTGACCAACGACGTATCCGAGAAGCTCGAGGCGCGCGGCAGCCGCTATCTCTACGAAGTCAACAGCCGCTGGACGATCGACGGCTCGGGCCGCAACAACCTCGGCCGCTACTCCAACCATTCCTGCCGCCCGAACTCGGAATCGCACCAGCTTTACGGCAAGGTGTTCATCCGCGCGCTGCGGGCGATCAAGGAGGGCGAGGAGATCACCTGGAATTACGGGCGCGACTATTTCGTCAACGTCATCACGCCGAGCGGCTGCAAGTGCGTGAAGTGCCGCGAGAAGCGCAACAAGCGCCGGCGCGAACTGGCGCTGGCCGCCAAGCGGCGTGCCGCACGCGCCGCGCGGCAGAAACGGGCGGTACGCGAGAAGCGCGCCGCCAAGTCGTAAGCCGTTCAGATTGCATCCACGGGCGCGGTGGCAGTTATTACGCCCTCTCCCCTTGCGGGAGAGGGCGGCTCCGACTTCTCAGCCAATCGAATCGGGTGAGGGGTCCGAGGCTCACCAAAGCCCCCTCACCCATTCGAGCTTGTTTCAACATCAGCGCTGCCCTCTCCCGCAAGGGGAGAGGGCACAAACGCACGAGCGTTACGCCGTCTTCAGCCGCGGGATGAGTCGCAGCGCGTTTTCGCGATCGACTGCCTTGAGGTCGTCGCCCTTGAAATAGGCGGTGACGCCCTTGGTGTGGTCGGCGGCGGTGCGATAGGGGAAATCGGTGCCGTAGACGATCTGCGACACCGGCACGAGATGGGCGAGCGCGCCCAAGGTCACCGCGTTCGAGATCTGCGCCGTGTCGTAGTAGAAGCGCTTGAGTTCGCCATCGACGATCTCGCGCGTGAACTTGCCGGCGTAGGGCGGCGTCGTCACCATCTGGATCTGGAAGCGCTCCGCAAACGCGGTCAGCGCGCCGCCACCGTGCGACCAGATCCAGTTGATGTCCTTGTACTTCTGCGACGTGCCGCTGAAGATCAGGCTGGCGATGGTACGGGTCGTGTCGGTACCGAATTCGACAGTCAATTCCGGGATGCCCTGCACGAGATTGACGCAGCAGTTCGCGCCGGTCGGATGGGTATAGACGGTGGCCTTGCGGCGGCTGAGTTCCTCCCACACCGGCGCGAACTGCGGATGGCCGAGCCACTTGTCGCCGTAGCTCGTCATGCAGCCGACGCCGTCGACCTTGAGCGTGTCGAACGCGTAGGCGATCTCCTTCAGGCTCTCGTCGATGTTCGGCAGCGGCAGCATGGCGAAGGTGCCGAACCGGCCGGGATGATCGGTCTCCATCTTCTTGGCGTATTCGTTCGACTCGCGCGCGATGCGGACCGCGGCAGCCTTGCCGATGCCGGTGACCTGCGGCGTGGTCGGCGAGGTCATGGAGATTGCCACTCCGCCCTTGTCCATATCCTCGAGCGTCTTCTGAACCGACCAGGTGGCAAGCCGCGGGTCGGTCCGTCCGATGATGTCCATGGCGGCGAGCCAGGTCGGCGGCACGATGTGGTGGTGGACGTCGATGCGGTGCGGCTTGGCCTGCGCGGACGCGGCGGAGAGGCCGAGCACGGCCGGCGCGGCCATCGCGCCGAACGCGGCGGTACCGCCGGCCAGGAAGCTTCGCCGGTCGACGGCGGTCGCAGTGAGCGGCCCGGTCGCGGGGCAGCACAGGCAATCACGCGCAAACGAACGTCCCTTGAAATGGAACATCTAGCGTCCTCCCTTTGATTGTTGTCCCGACGGCGCGCGGCCGCCCGTTTGGAGGACAAGATTCGCTTGCAAGCCTCACGCGGTCAAGCGCCAGGATGCCTCACGTGATGACCGCCGCAACGCATCACACCGCCTGCAGCAGGCGCGCCGGATCGTCAACCGGCGCGATGCGTTCGCCGATGACGCAATTGCGGCCGGCGGCTTTCGCCTGATAGAGGCGCTGGTCGGCGATCGCGAACAGCCCGTCATAGTCGGCGGCATCCTGCGCGCAGGTCGCGATCCCCACGCTGACGCTGACGCGTGCGGCCCCGTCGCCGCTGGTCGCGACCGCGCGGCGGACGCGCTCGCCGAGCGCGAGTGCGGGCGACGCCGGCATGTTGTCGCAGATCACCACGAACTCCTCGCCGCCGAAGCGAAAGACGAAATCGTCCGCGCGCACGGTGGTCATGATGATCGCGGCGATGCGCTTGAGCACGTCGTCGCCGGCGGCGTGACCGAAGCGGTCGTTGAAGCTCTTGAAATGATCGATGTCGACCAGGAGGAGACTTACCTGCCGGCCGGTGAGCGCAGCCTCGTCGATGGTATGGCGTCCCTGCGCCTCGAGCCGGCCGCGATCGAGTGCACCGGTGAGCGCGTCGCGACCGGTACGCGCCAGCAATGCCTCGTAGCGTTCGCGATAGGTCAGCGCATCGAACACATCGGTAATGCGCGGGACGCGCTTCGAGCGGCGCAAGGGGCGCTCCAGCCAGAGCAGGTAGACGGTGCCCAGCAAGCTGTAGAGCGCGACGGCGCCCATCTTCGCCGCCCAGCCGCCGAACAGCACCTCGACGCCGGCGCCGGTGAGAAACCGCAACCCGGCGTAGAACATCACCTGGTCGAAGGTCAGTATGGCCGCGCCGGCCAGCGCGAGCCGCGCCAAGACCCGGTTGCCCAGCCAACCGCGCGAACGCTCGTAAAGAAGAATAATGAAGATGCAGTCGATGAACAGGATGGCGGTGCCCCAGACCATCAATGCGCCCATCTCGTCGAGGAAGCCGAGATCGGCGGCGCGCCCCGGTACAAGCTCGACGAGGTCGTGGTTGCGCATCACCGCGGCGAGCGCGAACAGCAGGAGGTTGCCGACCAGCAAACCGTAGATCGGCTGACGCACCGCCACGGCGTCTTCCCGGATATAGACGAGAAGCAGCAGCATCAGCTTGCCCGTGAACAGCACGGTCGAGCCCGGCGAGGCGACGATGCCGAGCGGCAACGCAACATAGAAATTACCGGCGAGATAGGTCTCGAGAAAATGCATGACTCCGAGCGCGCAAAAGAAGGCGCCGATGCCCAGACGTCCGCGGGCGCGAAACAGTGCGGCGAGCACGGCGAAATAAACCACCGCGTCGGCCGCCAGCAACAGCACGTTTTTGAACTCGGACATCGGGAAATCCGTCCCTGCCCTCGGGCGGCGAATGGGTCCGCGCCCACCGCTTCATCTAGAGTCAAAACGGTTAAGAAATCGCCATTCAAAAAGACCCCACTGTCGCGTGAAAACGCTGCGAATGCTCGGCGCGACTTGTGGTAACCGCCGCTATCGGGCACTCAAGCCGAAAGGGAACTTCGGGTCGCATGAATGTGATACCGGACGGGAGGACGACATATGAAAACAACCACCGGCCGTATTCTCACCACCCACACCGGCAGCCTGCCGCGCCCGGCGCGAGTGGTGGAACTGATGCTGGCGGAATGGAAATCGCCCGGGCCCAAGAAGGCGGCGCTCGCCGAGGCCGTTGCGAGCGCGGTCACCGAGGTTGTCCAGAAACAGGCTGCGGTCGAACTCGACATCATCAACGATGGCGAACAAGGGCGTCCGGACTACACCGTGCACGTCAAGGATCGGCTGACCGGGTTCGAAGGGCCGAGTTCGACGCCGCTAGGCACTGGCGAAAGTGAGTTCCCGGAATTGGCGCAGATCCTGCTGCAGTTCGCCTCGCCGTTCCAGCACCGGCCGGCCTGCTCCGGACCGGTCGCATGGCGCGATTTTCCGGCCGCCGAAGCCGATATCGCCCAGGCCAAGCGCGCGACGACCGGCGCCGAGGCGGAGGAATTCTTTTTCACTTCGCCCTCGCCCGGGCAGATCGCACGCTATCTCAAGAACAAATTCTACAAGACTGAAGAGGAATACCTGTTCACGCTCGCCGACGTAATGGCGCGAGAATACCGCGCGATCGTGGATGCGGGTTTCGTGCTGCAGCTCGACTGCCCCGACCTCGCGATCTCGCACCACATGGTCTATCCCAACTTGAGCCTGCCGGAATATCGCAAGATCATCACTGCCAACGTCGAGGCGCTCAATCATTCGGTCAAAGACATCCCGGCGGATCGCATGCGCATGCATATCTGCTGGGGCTCGACGCTTGGCCCGCACCACACCGACGTGCCGATCAAGGACATCATCGACATCGTGCTCAAGGGCAAGCCGCAGGCGCTCTCCTTCCCGGCCGCCAACCCGCGGCACGGCCACGAGTGGAAGGTGTGGAAAGAGGTAAAGCTCGGCGACAAGATCATCATTCCGGGCGTGATCGATTCCACTTCGAATTTCGTCGAGCATCCCGAACTGGTGGCGGACCGCATCGTGCAATATGCCGGCGTGGCCGGGCGCGAGCACGTCATCGCCGGCGTCGATTGCGGTTTCGGCACCTTCGCGGGCCGTCTCCAGGTCGACTCCAAGATCGTCTGGATGAAGCTTGCGTCGCTCTGCGAAGGCGCGCGGCTGGCGTCAACGCAGTTGTGGTGACTGATCACTCAAGTACGAGGTTAACATGACCAAAGTCTGCGATTGCTTCCCCGAGCTCAAGGCCACCACCGACGCGCGCGAGGCTCGTTATCGGGCGCATCCCGAAAAGTCCGCGCCCGAGGGGCCGCAAAGCTCGGTCGAGGTCAAGGTGACGTCGATCGGCCAACTCAACGAGATGGTCGAAACGAAAAAGAGCGGCCAGAAGTTCATTATCAGCGAGCCGGTGCATGTCGGCGGACAGAACTGCGCACCGACACCGCTCGAATTTCTGCTCTCCGGCGCGGCCGGCTGCTACGCGGCGGTATTCGCCTTCTACGCGGCCAAGATGGGCATCAGCTACGACAGCTTCGAGGCGGTTGCACGCGCAAACTTCGACGTCCGAGGTCACATGATGCCGGATGCGCCGCCGTCCGGTTTTCAAAAGGTGACGATCGACATCAAAGTGCAGAGCGACGCGCCGGAAGAGAGGCTCAGGGAAGTCGAGCGTCTCGCGCTGGCGGGCTGTCCGGGCATCGCGACGCTGCGCGATCCGGTAGCGGTCGAAT
Source organism: uncultured Alphaproteobacteria bacterium (assembly GCA_963763365.1). Classification (GTDB taxonomy): domain Bacteria; phylum Pseudomonadota; class Alphaproteobacteria; order Rhizobiales; family Xanthobacteraceae; genus VAZQ01. The sequence continues at coordinate 542,294 of CAVXOE010000017.1, forward strand.
CGCGGCTCGAGGTGACGCGGACAACCGCGGACCAGGCGGCTTAGCCGGCCGCGTCGCAAGTCCGCCATGGCGCGCAAACATCGGCGCACATCGAAGCGCGGCCCTCCGCGCGTGCCGCAGCGGAAATCCTACCGGGTCGGCCGTGCGCCGACAGGTCTCGGGCTGTTCGCAACGGCACCGATCCGCAAAGGCGCGTTCATTGTCGCCTATCACGGACGCCGCATCACGCATGCGGAGGCGGCGCGCAAGGAAGCGCGCGGCGCGCGCTACATGTTCGAGCTCAACAGCCGGTGGACCATCGACGGGTCGAGCCGCCGCAACGCAGCCCGCTATGCCAACCACGCGTGCCGACCGAACGCCGAAAGCGCACTGTCGAAGGGAAAGCTGGTCCTGCGTGCAATCAAGACAATCGAAGCGGGCGAGGAAATCACCTTCGACTACGGACAGGAATACTTCGATCTGTTCATCAAGCCCACGGGCTGCCGGTGCGCCCACTGCCGGACTCGAAGCCTGGAGCGCCGCAAGGCAAGCCGACGCCAGACGAGCTGACACCTGACAAGCCGACGCAATCATCCACGGCACCGCGATCTCACCTTGCGCAACGCCAGCGGGCTTGGCACGATCAGACCAGATTTGGCACGATCAGATTTTGCACGATCAGATTACACAACGGAGAACCGCACCATGTCGCTCAGCCCGGCCGTCATCTTCGTGCTCCTGCTCGCCATCGGGATCGTCGCCGGGCTGGTCTTCGACCGGATGGCCGGGCCTGGCTGGGTCAAACGGCAGGTTTCGGGCGCGCGACCGATCATGGTCACAAGTGCGCTCGTGGGCATTGCCGGGTCGTTCGTCGGATACGACCTTGCCGGGCTGCTATCGTTGAGCGGCTACGCCCCGCTCGTGGTTGCGATCGTCGCCGCGGTGGCCGTGCTCTACGCCTGGCGCATGGTGAGATAGGCCCGTCAGCGCGTTGACGTATCGATCGGCGCGCAATTGCGCCGGCCCTGTGCGACGCAATTGTCCATCTGCCGCTGGTCGATCATGGCGTTGACCAGCCAGATGCCGGCACCAACGATCAATGCGAAGAAGACGAGCAAGAAAATGTTGGTGATCCGACGATCCCGCTCGTCCTCGGCCTCGTCCCCGGATTTCGTGGAATGTGGCTCGTCCATGGCGCGACTTTACTGAATGATTTCGCCAAGGGCATGGCGGAGCCGGGAAAGTCGTTTTGCGCCGCACGCGTTACGAACCCCGGACCCGGTAATTGACATTTATCAATTGGTAATGGGCCGTTCTTATGGTGCGGACACATTGTCAAAAGCGCCTTCCGATGCGTTCCGAGAAGCGAAAAAATCCCCGTAAGACGTTGCGATACAATGCCCGGCTGAGTTTCCCGGGAAGCAAAGCGCGCGGCTGCATGGGCGCGGACATTTCCGAAACCGGCGCCCGGCTCGACATCGACGCACCGTACGACCTGCCGGAAAACCTGCTGCTGTTGACCAGCGATGGCAAGGCGCGCCGCAAATGCCGCGTGGTCTGGCGCTCGGCGCATCAAATCGGCGTCCAGTTCGAGAAACGGAACGGTGCGCGCGCGCACCCCGGCGCCGATACCATGCAGGCGTAGTGCCGCAGGCGTGGCGGCGCGAGCACGCCACTCTCAGGCCATGGTCGCTTTGACCGCGGCGATCAACTGCTTGAGGGTGAAGGGCTTGGCGAGAAAAGCCGGACGCTCGCCTTCCGGCAGGCTCTTGCCGAACGCGTCCTCGGCGTAGCCCGACACGAAAATGATCCTCACCGTCGGGTTGCGCTGGCGCAGTTCCTTGAGCAGCGTCGGGCCGTCCATCTCCGGCATCACCACGTCGGAGACGACGAGGTCGACGTGGCCGCCGTTCTTCTCGAGCTCTTCGAGCGCCTCGACGCCGTTGCCGGCCTCGATCACCGTGTAGCCGCGCGACGCGAGCCCACGCGCATTGAGCATGCGCAGCCCCTCCTCGTCCTCGACCAGCAGGATGGTGCCCTGCCCCGTGAGATCGGCGGCGGCCGCGGTGCGCACCATCTCGTCGGCGGCCGACATCGCGCCAGCGAGCGCCGGTGCCGGCATCTCGGGCAGCGCCGGCGTCTCGATGTCGTCGGCGCCCGGAATGTAGCGGGGCAGGAAGATGCGGAAGATCGAGCCCTTCTTCAGCTCCGAGCTCACATAGATGAAGCCGCCGGTCTGCTTGACGATGCCGTAGACGGTCGAGAGCCCGAGCCCGGTGCCCTTGCCGATGTCCTTGGTGGTGTAGAAGGGGTCGAAAATCTTGTCGATGATATCAGGCGCGATGCCCGAGCCGGTGTCCTCGACCTCCACCAGCACGTACTCGCCAAACGGCAATGCCTTGTATTGGTAGCTCGCGCTTTCCTCGGCGCTGACGTTGGCGGTGCGCAGCGTGAGCTTGCCGCCGCCCGGCATGGCATCGCGCGCGTTGACCGCGAGATTGATGATGACCTGCTCGAACTGACCGATGTCGGCCTTGACGGGCCAGAGGTCGCGGCGGTGCACCACGTCGAGCGTGACGTTCTCGCCGATCAGCCGGCGCAGCAGCACGGTCAGGTCGGACACCGCTTCGCCGAGATCGAGCACCTGCGGGCGCATGGTCTGCTTGCGCGAGAAGGCCAGCAGTTGCCGCACCAGGCTCGCGGCCCGGTTGGCGTTCTGCTTGATCTGCATGATGTCCTGGAACGACGGATCGGTCGGCTTGTGCGCATTGAGCAGGAAATCGGTCGCCATCATGATGGCGCCCAGGAGATTGTTGAAGTCGTGCGCGATCGAGCCGGCGAGCCGCCCGATCGTCTCCATCTTCTGCTGCTGGTTGACCTGATTTTCGAGGGTGCGCTGCTGGGTCGTATCGAGCGCGTAGACGATCACAGCCTCCTGGTCGCCTTCGTCATGCTCCTCGATCGCCGTCACATAGAAACTCGCGAAGCGCTCGCCCGTGCTGCCGAGCGCAGCATCGACCGGCGCGATCTCGCCATGCCCGGACGCCGCGCGGCGGATTGCGGATTCGAGCGCGGGGCGGTCGCGTTCGGCGACGACCGACAGGATCGAGCGCTCCATGACGCCGGGTGCGTCGGGCTTGCGCACCGGGTTGAACAGCCGTGCGAAGCGCGGGTTGGAAAGCGCGATCCGGCCTTCGCGATCGACGGTGGCGATCGCCATCGGGGTGTTCTGGAAGAAACGCATGAAGCGCACTTCGGCGGCGCGCTGCGGGTCGCTGCCATCGTCGCGCGAGCGGTTGATGACGAGCGTGCGCGAGGGCCCCGGCGCGCCATCGGCACCGAAGGCGACCTTGTGCAACAGGCGCGCCGGAACCGTGCGTCCTGCGCGCGTCTTGAGGTCGATGTCGAACACGTCGGTGCGCACTTCGCCCGGCGCAGCGACCAGCGTGGTGAGCAACGCGGCCCCCTCGCCTGCCACGATGTCTTCGAGCTTCAAGCCGCCGGCGGAGAATTGCGCAAGATCGTGGTCGAGCCAGTTGGCGAGCGTGGCGTTGAGGTAGACGATGCTGCCGTTGCCCTCCGCCGAGAAAAATCCGGCCGGCGCGTGGTCGAGATAGTCGATCGCGTGCTGCAGTTCCTGGAAAACGTTTTCGTGCCGCTCGAGCTCACGCGTCACGTCGGCGAGCGACCAGACCGTCATGCGCGCCTCGCGCTTACCGGCGCCGAGCGGCCGCACCCGCATCCGCAGCCATCGCCCGGCTTCGCCGCGGTGCGCGCCGACGCGCACCTCCTCCTGCAGGCGGCGGCCTTCGCGGGCCGCCTTGAGCAACCGGTAGACCGCCTCCGAAACCCCAGGGTCGCCGATGAACGCCCGTTCGACCGGCCGGGCGTCCTTCGAATCGGTGGCGCCGACCAGATCGAGATAGGCGGCGTTGGCGTAGACCACGCGGCCGCGCGCGTCCGTGATCAGGGTGCCTTCGCCCGCTCCGTCCACCACGGCCTTGACCAGCGGATTGCCGCTTTCCCGTCCGGTGACGCGCAGCATTCCGGCGGCGAGCGCGAACAGCAGGAACACGCCCACCATCGCCAACACCGCAAGCAGTGCGAGGATATAGGGCTCGGCATGGGCACGGCCGATGAACAGGAGGGCCACCGCTGCGCCGACCAGCACGACGGCGATCAGCAGCACGAGACCGATGCTGCCTCCCCCCCGGATCGCGCCGGTCCGATCGACCGCCGCGCGGGCGCCTGCCTCGATCGAATTGTCGTCCGCCATGATGGCCGTCGTGACCCTGCTCAGTCACCGCGCAGAGGCGGCGAATTGCTTTCCGACTGTCTCATTCACCGTTAGCGCGCAAGCGGTTCGCGTGCCAGAGGAGTTCACCTGCCGCGGGCAAAGGTGCGGTTGAGCCGCATGACGTAACCGATCACCTCCGCGACGGCCTGATAGTGCTCGGACGGAATCTCCTGATCGATCTCGACGGCACCATGGAGTGCGCGCGCCAGCGGCGGATTCTCCACGATCGGAATGTCGTGCTCGCCCGCCACCTCGCGGATCTTCAGTGCGAGTGCATCGACACCCTTGGCGACGCAGACCGGGGCAGGCATCTCGCGGTCGTATTTCAGCGCGACGGCGAAGTGCGTCGGGTTGGTGATGATCACGGACGCGGTCGGCACCGCCGCCATCATCCGCTTCTTGCTGCGCATGAGCCGGATCTGCTTGATCTTGCCCTTGATCATCGGATCGCCTTCCGACTGCTTGAACTCCTCCTTGATTTCCTGGAACGACATTTTCTGTCGTTCGAACCATTGCCGGTACTGAAACAGGTAGTCGGCCGCCGCGATCAGCGCGAGCGCCGCGACCACGGCGCCGAGCATGTCGAGCGACAGCGAGCGCGCAAATGGCATCAGTTGCGACGGATCGGTATCGACGAGGCCCCTGAGCCGTTCCTGGTCTTCGGCCTGCTGATCACTCTCGGGCTCGGCGTGCTCTCGCGGCTGATGCCGCAGATGCAGGTGTTCTTCGTCGGCGTTCCACTCGTCGGTCACCGTGCGGGTGGTGAGCGCCGCCATGTCCCCAAGAAGCGGAATTTCGCCCGGCCGGAACAGCTTGTAGCTGTCGTTGAGCGCGGCGATGACCAGGTGATGGAGATCGACGGCGAACACCAGCGTCAGGCCGAGCATGGTGAGGAAATTCCCCAGGATGACGCCCTGCTGGCCTTGCGTGGGGTCGACCGAGGTGACGAAGCCAAGCCCAAGCTGCTGCGCGACCACGGAGCCGGCAACCTGCAATGCGGAAATCGTCAGCCGGGCGGTCAGGCCGAGCACGGCGCCGATCGTGATCTCCTCGATCAAGAGGACAAAGACCGGCCCGAACTCCCGCAAATCGAGCGAATAGTTCCCGCGGTTGAGCGGCAGGATAACGGCGGTGAGCACGAGCGCAACCGCAAGCCGCACGCGCACCGGCACCGCGAGCTCGCCCAATCCCGGCAGCAGCATCACCATCGTGCCGATGCGTGCGAACACCAGCATGAATGTGGCGGCCAGCGCCGGAAGGAACGAAACGTCGATCTTCATGTGGGAAACGTCACCCTGACATGATGCGGGCGGCGATGCGCGCCATCTGCGCCTGCAACAGGTCGGCCATGAACGGCAGCGCAATGAGCATCGCGACGAAGATCGCGAGGATCTTCGGTACGAACACCAATGTCATTTCCTGGATCTGGGTGAGCGCCTGGAACAGCGAGATGACCACGCCGACGATGAGGCCGACCAGCATCAGCGGGCTGGAGACAAGGACGAGCGTCACGATGGCATCGCGCGCAACGTCGAGCACTTCAGGGCCGGTCATTGTCGTTCCTCAGGTCTTCATCGCGGGATTGCGGGTCGCCAACAAGGAGCGCTGCCAGGTTCAGATCGGCATACGCATGATTTCCTCGTAAGCGGCGATCACCTTGTCGCGAACCGAGACCATTGCCTCGACCGCGACCTCGGTTTCCGACACCGCGGTGACGACATCGATGATGTTGGACTTGCCGGTGGCGAGCGCTTGCGTCTGCGCGTCCGACTTGCGGCCGGCCTCGACCACGGAGCCGACCACATCCTTCAGGAGCGTGCCGAAGCTCGGGCCGCCGGCCTGCTCACCCTTGCCGAGCGCGGCTGACGGATCGGCGAGACGCGACAGCTTGGCATACGCACCGGCGGCGATTGATGGCGTCGTCATGATGTGGCTCCTGCCGATCAGGCTTTGAGGATGTCGAGAGTGCGTTGGATCATGCGGCGGGTGGCGCCGATGACGTTGAGGTTGGCCTCATAGGAACGCTGGGCCTCACGCATGTCGGTCATTTCGATGAGCGGGTTGACGTTGGGATACTTCACGTTGCCGTTGGCATCGGCCGCCGGATGTCCGGGCATGTGCTTCATCCGGAACTCGGAGGGGTCGGTGCGGATCGGCCCGAGATCGAGCTGGAATTGCCCGCCACCCAAGGCGCTGGAGCCGGCCATATGCCCCGGATCGGTCTGTGCGACACTCACGGTCGGGGCGGCTCGCATACGGTTGAACTCCGGCGGCGCGAGATCGCGCGGCGTGAATTTCGGGGTATTGGCGTTGGCGACGTTCTCGGCCAGGAGGCGCTGGCGCTCCTGATGCCATTGCAGGCGCGTCCGGAGCATGGAGAAGATCGGAATCTGGGAGATCGGCATGTTCCCCTCGGCTTGCCCTAGGCCTCGCTTCGTGGTCAGAAGGCGGAAGTAGCCGGCGACCACCCGGCAGACTTTGCCGGGCTTATGGTTAACGATTGGTTAATGCTGGCGAATCTGCGATATTGCCATTAATCTGCCGTTTACCAAGGGAATGGTTTGGGGGCCGCAGGAGGGGTGCCGGGGCCCTGACCTTGTTAATTCTTTGTTAGTATTCGGGGCGGCAAATGCTGCCGCTGGCGTTAACCATTCGGGCAAGCTGAGATGAGCCCGCCATAGCCCCTGAAGCGCAGGGAGGATCAATGTTCGACACGCTGTTTGGCGAGGGGCAATACGCACTCAAGATCGTACTCGGCCTTATTTTTGTCCTCGCCTTGATCGCCTTGACCGCGTGGCTGGTGCGCCGGTTCGGTTCCGAGCACCTCGGGACGGGCCCGCGCGTGGCCGGCAACCCCGTCTCGCCGTCATCGACGCGGCCTCCGTCGACGGACGCCGACGGCTTGTGCTCATCCGGCGCGACAATGTCGAACATCTGATGATGATCGGCGGACCGACCGATGTCGTGGTCGAAGCCAATATCGTGCGGGGTGCAGCACCCGCGCGGGAAGCCCCAGGCTCCGCGCGCTCCCGCCGCGAGCCGACACCTTGCCGCGTGCGGTGCCGCTTGGTGAGGGCAGCACGTGGCCGCTGCAACCCGAACCTATCCCGGCGCCCGCGCCCGCTCCGCGCGTGGAACCACCGGCGCCGCGGGCGGCTCAGCGCCAAGCCGCCGCTCCACCACCTCCTCCCCCGGAGCCTCCTGCATCGATCACGGCCGAAGAAGAGGCCGAGTGGGCGGCACAGCAACCCGAGCCAGAACCGGCACCGCCCCCTCCACCACCGCCGCAGCCTGCGCCGCAGCGCCGGGCGCGTCCGGTCCAGGAGCCGCAGCTTACGGACTTGGCCGAGGAACTGGCACGCGCGCAGCCGCAGCGGGAGCCTCAGCCACAGCCCGAACCGGCACCCGAGCCGCGAATGCCGCCCCGGCGCGAGCCGCGAATTCCGCGCCCGCAGACCGCCGCGCCGCCGCCTCCGCCCGCTCCGCCGCAGGCTCCGCTACATGCCCCGGCCGCGGAGGCCCAGTTCAGTTCGCCCGCCGATCAGAACCTCGCCGAAATGGCCCAACGGTTGGAGGCGGCGCTGCGCCGTCCCGCCACCAGGACGGACAGCCCAGCGGAACCGGCGCCTCGCGCGGCACCCGCGTACGAACCCGCTCCGCGCGCAGCTCCCGCGCGTGCGGCACCCGCCTACGAACCGCCGGCGGCCGAACCGGAAGAGTACACGCCGCCACCTCCACCGCCGCCGCAACGCGCACCGGAGGTACGTCCCGCGCGGAGCGACGCGCGACCGGCCCGCGCCGACCGGGCGCCAGCCGGGCTGAAATCCTCGGTCTATGACAGTCTTGAACAGGAGATGGCGAGTTTGCTGGGCCGTCCGAACAGCAAATCTTGAAAACATCGGCAATCACCCGCCGCGTTCGTCTTGTGACGGTGGCGGGTGTTGTAGCGATCTTCTTCGGTTCGACGGCCATCGCCGTTGCCCAGGACATCAGCATCAATCTCGGTCAGGGCGGCAGCCTGACGGAGCGCGTCATTCAACTGATCGCGTTCCTCACGGTGCTTTCGCTTGCGCCCTCGATCCTGATCATGATGACGTCGTTCACGCGCATCGTGGTCGTGCTCTCGCTCTGTTGCTCACCCTATTCGTGATGGGCCCGGCGCTGCAGCGGGCCTATGACACGAGTGTCAAACCCCTGGTCAACAACGAGATCATCATCGAGCAGGCGTTCGAGCGCGCGTCCTAATTGCTCAAGGGATTCATGCAGAAGAACGTGCGCGAGAAGGACCTCGCGCTGTTCGCCAACATGTCGCGCGAGCCGCCACCGGCCACTCCGGAAGAAATGTCGCTGCGGGTTCTGGTTCCCGCGTTCATGATCTCGGAGCTCAAGCGCACTTTCGAAATAAACTTTCTGCTGTTCCTGCCGTTTCTGATCATCATGGGGTGGTGGCGTCGGTGCTGATGTCGATGGGCATGATGCTGTCGCCGGTGGTGGTGGTGGTGTCGCTGCCGTTCGAGCTCATCTTTTCGTGGTCGAAGGCAAGCAGGAAGTGCGGGTCAACTTCGAAATTCGCGAGCCGATCGTCGCCGGCATCGTGCGGCCCGAGGACATCCAGAGCGACAACACCATCGATTCCAGCAAGATCGCAGAGGCGCGCATCGCCTACGGCGGCCGCGGCCAGATCACCGATCTGCAACAGCCGCGCTACGGCCGGCAGGTGCTCGACGTGATCCTGCCGTTCTGACGAGTACTCGTCGCTCGCGGCGCGATGCGCGCGAGCGGGGACCGAGCTCCCACGTCGTTCCGCTGCGCGCGAAGCGGAATGGCGACTACCGCGGCCTCCGGAAGCTCCCCTCCGGAGGCCGCGCTCTTTTTGCCTGATACAATGCGAACGCGCGACTGATCCGCGCGCGAACCGCGCACTATTCGATCAGGTCGTCGGCCAGAACGAGCAGCCGCTGCGGCAGATCGAGCCCGATGGCTTTGGCGCTCCTGAGATTGATCACCAACTCGTACTTGGTTGGCGCCTCGACCGGAATATTGCCTGGCTGCGTGCCGCGCAGGATGCGATCGACATAGGACCCGGCGCGCCGGTAAATGTCGGAAACGTCCGAACCGTAGGAAACGAGACCGCCACTCGTGGCGAACAGCCGGTACGGATAGATCGCCGGCAGGCGCAGGCGCTTTGCAAGCGCGATGATCTGATCGCGATGATTTACGGTGCTGACGTCCGGCAGCACCATCAGCGCGCTGTTTGGCTCCTTCGCCAGCGCTTCGATCACGCGCTCAAGTTCGGCGGGGTCGCGGGCGGAAGCCGCGACGGTCGTGATCTTGAATGCCGCAGCGCTGGCTTCGAGCGGCTGCACGAACATGCGTGCAAATGGCGCGGTGTCCGGGTTGAAGACGAGCCCGACCCGCGCGAGATGCGGTAGGATCTCGCGCAAAGTCCCCAGCCACTTGCTCCCGATCGAAAACTCGAAGTTGGTGATGCCGGTCAGATTGCCCCCAGGCTGCGCCAGGTTCGTCACGAAACCTTCGCCGATCGGATCGGTCACCTGCACGAAGACGACCGGCACCGTGCGGGTCTGCTCGCGCACGGCGACCGCCACCGGCGTGCTGTTCGTCAGGATCAATTCCGGCTTCGAACTGACGAGTTGTGCCGCCAGCGTACGCAGTTGGTTTCCGTCGCCGGCCCAACGGTACTCGATCTGCAGGTTCCGTCCCTTGATCCAGCCCAGGTCGCGCAGCCCTTTTTCGAATGAGACGATGCGCAACCGCGATTCGGGATCGCCTTCGGACAGTCCCGAGAGAACGCCGATCCGCCGCACCTTGTCGGACTGCTGCGCGTGCAGCGTCACCGGAAACGCGACCTGCGACGCGGCCGCGGCGCCACCGAGAAGCCTGATGAATTCGCGTCGCTTCATGGGGACCTTTGCCAGAGCACGGAACGGATCGGCCGGCTACGGCGACACTCGCTGAGCCGATACACTGTGACCCGATACGTTGAATGCCTTGATCGGACGGTGGAAGCCCTTCAACGTCAATTCGCTCGCCGGCTCCGTGCCCACCGCCTCCTCGATCGCCGCATGGACCTTGCCGTCGATCAGGATCTGGCCGTCCTTGGCGTCCGAGCAAAGCCGCGCCGCCAGATTGACCACCGTTCCGATCGCCGCGTAATCGTAGCGTCCCTCAAAGCCGACCCGTCCGAGCGTAGCGAAGCCGCGGGCAATTCCCACGCCGAAGCCGAGATCGTAGCCGGCCTTGCGCCAGCCCACCGAGAGCTCAGTGACGTGCTGGCGCATGTTCACCGCCATGCTGACGGCGCGCAGGCTCGGTTCCGGAATCGGCAACGGCGCATTGAACAGGATCAGGATGCCGTCGCCGGCAAAGCGTTCGACCGTTCCCTCGAACTCGTGGACCACCTCGCCCAGCCGCTTGTGATAATCGCGCAGCACCGACATCACCTCTTCGGGCTCGGCGGTCTCGGTGAAAGCCGTGAAGCCGCGCAGATCGCAGAACACCGCGGTGACCTCGCCACGGCGGCTCTCCAGCACCTTCTCGCTTCCGGAGGACAGGATCAGCTCCGCAACCTTGGGAGACAAAAAGCGCTTGAGCCGGCTGACGCGCTCGATCTCCGCAAGCTGCTCGGCCACCCGCTTCTCCAGATCGCGATTCCAAGTGACGAGCTGCGTCGCCTGCGCCTGCACCTTGTCATGCAGTTCCTTGAGCCGCAGCACGGATTTTACGCGCGCCACCAGCGCCATCTGGTCGAGCGGCTTGGTGAGATATTCATCTGCGCCGGCCTCCAGACCCGCGACCACGTCCTTGGAGTCGGCCTTCGCGGTCACCAGGATGATCGGCATGAACGGCAGATCGGCATCGCCCTTGAGCCGCCTTGTCACCTCGATGCCGTCGAGCTTGGGCATCATGACGTCGAGCAGGATCAGGTCCGGCAGATGTTCGCGGGCCGAGGCCAACGCCTCCTCGCCGTCCGCGGCCTGCAGCAGTTCGTAGCCGTGCATGCCGAGCCGCGTCACCAGAATGTCGCGATTGGTCTCGTGATCGTCGACGATCAGAATGCGCGGCGGACTGTGCATAACAACGCCTCTCGAACGCTACGGCAGAACGACGCTCTGGACGCTACGGCAGATACTCGCGAATTTTTGCCAGCAACTGGCGTGGACTGTAGGGCTTGGTCACATAGGCATCGCAGCCGGCTTCGCGTGCCTTGCCTTCGTCGCCGCTCAGCGCATAGGACGTGACGACGATGATCGGAATGGCCTTGAGCTCCGGATTGGCCTTGATGCGGCGTGTGGCTTCATAGCCGTCAAGGATAGGCAATTGGATGTCCATCAGGATCAGGTCCGGACGATGCTCGTCTGCCGCGACAAGCGCCTGCTGGCCGTCCTCCGCCTCGACCATGTCGAAACCGGCACTGTTCAGGAGATCGCGCAGAATCTGCCGATTGTCCTCCTGATCCTCAACCACCAGAATCCGCTTCGCCATGAATGTCCTGCCTTGCTGGTCGAATCCGACCGGGATTGTAGCGGAACCCAGCGGAAAAAGTTTGCGGTTCACCCTTCTCGATGGCGGACCGTGGACAACTTGCTCGTTTCGCCTCTCGTTACCTGCAGTCGCGCAGCATCAGAAAGGTAATGAAAACGAAGGCGTAAAAGCCCACCGTTGCCCAGAGCGCGTATTTGAACCGAACGCCTTTTTGCCCGCGGATGAACGACAGCTTGAGGACCTCCGCCGCAAGCTCCGGTTCGACCGACAGTTCCTTCAGCCTTGTCGTATAGGTGCTGGCGGCGGTCTTCGGATCATGCACATAGAACAGGCCTTTGGTGCGAATATTCCTGATCAGGTCCTGGATCGGCTTAATGGGCCAGAGCACAAAGCCGTAGATGAGGATCGTGACGATGAACGCGCACAGCATCGCGGCCACGATCGGCCGCTGCGCGACGCCGGCGCAGGTCGCATACAGTATCGACCACAACGGATTCATCGAGACGACGAACGCCGCCATCGCGATTTGTGACTTGGTATCGTAGGCGCGGATGGTCGATTCGGTGAACGAGATCGAATGCCGGAGGAAGACGATGCGCTCCTCGGGCGTGGCCAGCGGCGCATCGTCCGCACCGGTGTGAGAGGCGACGGCAGGCGCAACCGGTCGGTCCGGCGACGGCTTGTCCGGCGCTCGATTGGGCGCTTGGCTGACAGCTTCCACAGTCATCCTAGGTCTCTCGCCACCAGGGCCGCCTATCCTATCAGTGTCCCACCTGCTGTTCGACCGTCACCGGGACCGTGAACGAGAAAGTCGATCCCGCGCCAATGCTCGAGTCGACCCAGATGCGCCCGCCGTGCATCTCCACGATCCGCTTGGAGATCGAAAGGCCTAGCCCGGTACCACCCTTCTTCTTGGTGGCCGAGCTGTCGGCCTGCTGGAACTCCTCGAATATCTTGCCGCGATCGGCTTCCGCAATCCCCGGCCCGGTGTCGTGGACCGAGAGCGTGTACGAACCGTTGCTTGCCGACGCCTTGATCGCGACCTCGCCGGTATCGGTAAACTTGATCGCATTGCCGACCAGGTTCAACAGAACCTGCGCAAGGCGCCGCTCGTCGCCGTGCGCCTTCGGCAAATTCGGCGGCACTTCGATCTTCAGAGCGAGCTGCTTCGCCGTGGCAAGCAATTCGACGACCGAGAAGACGCCGTGCACAACGTCCTTGATCGAATAATCGGTGAGTGAAAGCGTGAGCTGACCCGCCTCGATCTTCGACAGGTCGAGCACGTCGTTGATCAGGCCGAGGAGATGCTTGCCGTTCGACTGCACGCGCTCAAGCACAGCGCGCGCCTTGTCCGGCATGTCACCGTAGATGCCATCGAGGATCAGTTCCGTATAACCGAGGATGGCGTTGAGCGGCGTGCGCAATTCGTGGCTCATGTTGGCAAGGAACTGCGACTTGTGCTGGCTCGCGACTTCGAGCTGCCGGCTCTTCTCGCCGATCTCTCCGAACAGGCGGGCGTTCTGGATGGCGAGCACGGATTGCGCGGCAAAGGTCTGCAGCAGATCGACCGTGCTCTTTAAGAATTCGCCCGGCGCCTTGCGGCGGACCACAAGTGCGCCGATGACCTTATCGGCACCAAGTAGCGGCACGATGAGCAATGCGCGGAAACCGGCGCGTATCACCACGTCGAGCACCTCGGATGCGGGCTCCTTCTGCACGTCTGCAATCTGGATCGGAGCGCGTTGAATCGCCGCATGTCCGATCCCGGCGTCGCCGAGGCGGATGTGCCGCTCCTTGATGGCAGTGATCAGGCCTTCATTCATGCCGTAGGTCGAGCGCAGACCAAATTCTTTCCGCGCCTCGTCGTAGTCGTAGATTGCGCCGGCGTCGGTGCCGGTGAGCTGCACCGCCTTGGTGACGATCGCGCTTAACACCTCTTCAAGGTCGAGCGTAGAGTTCACCGTCTGGCTGACTTCGCCGAGCGCGCGGAGTTCTTCGACCGACTGCGCGAGCTCGGTGGTGCGGGCGCGCAATTCGTTGAGCAGCCGGACGTTTTCGATGGCGATGACGGCCTGGTTGGCGAAGCTTTCGACTAGATCGATCTGCTTTTCAGTGAAAGGGCGGACCTCCTGGCGGTAGATGCTGATGGCGCCAATCAACTCGCTTCTCTTTGAGCATTGGAACCGCGATAACAGCGTGCGCGCACAGCGAGCTTGACGAGAGGATGTTCGGCATCGGTTTTCGATGATATCGGCAGGTATGAATCGACCTGCTTGGTGTCGGAAGGCGATACAGAGCGGGCTGTCGGCCACAGGCGTGAATGCCCCGCGTCTCCGTTACTCGCATATTCGACGAGAGCCGCGGGACGCCGAGATGCGCAACAACCGAACGAGCCTCGCCTTCGTAACAGGAACACTGCGCCAAACTTGGCCTCGCAGATGCGGACCGCATTCGCAAGCATGGTTTGGAACACCGGCTCTAGCTCGCCGGGTGAACTCGAAATGACCTGCAGCACCTCGGACGTGGCCGTTTGTTGCTCCAGCGTCTCGGACAATTCGCGAGTGCGGTCCTCAACCTTTTTCTCAAGGTCCGCATACGATTCTTGAAGTTTCCCCGCCATGTCGTTGAACTGATCGGCGAGCGTTTCAAGCTCGTCGCCGGTCTTGATCGAGATGCGCTGGCCGAGATCGCCCGAGCCGATGCGTTCCGCGCCCGTGCGCAACGCCTGAATCGGCACCACCATGCGCCGCGCCAGGAACATGCCGGAGAGGACGGCGAGTCCGAGACCGAGCAGCAGGAGCCAACCCGAGCGCTGGATCGATTCCAGCAGGGGCGCGTAGGCCTCCCCGCTCGGCAGTTCGACGAAGATGATCCAGCCGGGCGCCGTGACCGGCGCGTAGGCGGTGAGCACTTTCTGGCCCTGGATGTTCTCCGCCTCCTGCACAGGGTCTTGCGTTTCGCCGGCGACCGCCGCCCGCGCGGCCCTCACCTGCGGCAACCGCATCATGTCGGTATTGCGCAACACCAGGCTGATGTCGGGGTGCGCGATCAGCCGGCCCTGCGCGTCGATCACGTAAGCATGGCCCTTCTCGCCGACCTTGATCTGCGTGACCACTTCCCACAGAAGCTTGAGGCTGACCTCCGCAACGCTCACCCCCGCGTCGCGGCGCGTACCGGCAAGCGACAGCGCCATGTAGGGTTCCGATTCGCGGCGGAACGTGACCGGGCCGTAGTAGACCTTCTTTGCCACCGCCTCGGTGAATTTCGGATCCTTCGAATAATCGGTCATGGGATCTACTTGGTCCATCGCAAGCCGCGACACGCGCAACCGCTCCTTTCCCTCTGCGTCGAGTTGCGAAAGCTCGGTGATCGCCGGCACCTGCCGCAGCAAGCGCAGCCCGTCGAAGCGACGCGACTCCATGGTGCTCGCCGACCACGGAAGCTGCGTGGTCCAACCGACCTGGCTCTTGATGCTTTCGATGAATTGGTCGATTTCCTTGGCAGCGGCGACGGCCTGATCCCGCTGGATGTGGATCTGCGTGGCCTTGTGTTCCTGAAAAGAAAAGAAAACCTCGAACATGCCGTTGGTAATCAGCGCAACGCACACGACCGCGACGAACAGGGCAACATATTTTCGGAACAAAGGACCGCTGATCGTCCGCCAGGAAACCCTGTGCGCAGGACGATCCTGAGTTTTGCCGGGCAATACCTTCATCCGGTCGAACCTCGTCGCGCGCCGATCCGCGGTCCTCACCCAAGGCGCGCAGGAACATCTGCCATCTTAAACGAAACCGGGTCGCCGCACCAAGGTCCGCCGGCTGCGGCCAGCAAGGCACGGCGGCTCAAAAAGGGCGCTGCCTTAAGGCTATTTCAGCGTAACCCCGGCGATCTTCACCGCTTCACCCCAGAGCACCATTTCCTTGGCGATAAATGCGGAAAATTCCGCCGGGCTCGTATCGGCGGCCGGGTCGGCCCCGGCCTTGCGGACCAGTTCGACGAAATTCGCATCCTTGAACGCGCGCGCAAATTCCGCCGCGATCCGATCGACGACGTCTTTCGGAGTATTGGCGGGTGCGACCATGCCGGTCCACGACACCATGTGGAATCCCGGAAAGCCTTGTTCGGCGACAGTCGGGACTTCGGGCGCCTCGCTCGAACGCGTGCCACTCGACACCGCGAGCATCCGGATCAGTCCCGCGCGCGCCTGCGGCAGCGCTTCGGAAATCGGCACGAACATGGTCGGGATGTGACCGGCAATGAGATCCGTCATCGCTGGCGCGGTCCCGCGATAGCTCACATTGGACATTTCAAGCTCGGCGCGCTTGAGGAAGATCGCCATGATCAGATTGCTCGAACTGCCGGGCCCGCCACCGCCGGCATAAACGAGCTTCTCCTTCTGTGACTTCACATGGGCGACGAACTCCGGAACGGTTTTGGCGGGAAATTTCGGATTGACCACCAGCACCTGCGGCGAAACGCTGAACAGGCTGATGGGCGCGAAATCCTTCACCGGGTCGTAGTTGACCTTGGCCATCGCCGGGAAGGTCGCCATGGTGGACGTCGGCGCCCACAGGAACGTGTAGCCGTCGGGCGCCGCGCGCGCGACCGCCTCGGTCGCGAGGCTGCCGTTCGCCCCGACGCGATTTTCGACAATGAACTGATGACCAAGGGTCTCACTCAGCCGGGCCGCCGCGAGCCGGGCCATGACGTCGATGTTGCCACCCGCTGCAAACGGCACCAGGATTTTCGGCGGCCGCTGCGGCCAATTCTGTTGTGCGATTGCGGAGGCAAAGAGCGGCGGAACGACGACGCATGCGCCGAGAAGCAAGCAGCAAACCGGGTTTGCGTATCTGCGAAGCCAAATCATAAAGGGGAATCCGCGAACCGGTGAGGTTGAGACGAACGCTGGGCGGCACAAGGCACGCTGTCAACACGTTCAATCGTCGCAAGCATCCGGGCGCTGCGGCAAGTTCTGCACCGTCCGCGCAGCCGCCGAGTCGCCCCGCGAAACTATTCGTCGCGGTAGATGCGCTCGCGCCGCTCGTGCCGCTCCTGCGCCTCGACCGACAGTGTCGCGATCGGCCGCGCTTCGAGCCGCTTGAGCGAGATCGGCTCGCCAGTCTCTTCGCAATAGCCGTAGGTGCCGTCGTCAAGCCGCGCCAGGGCGGCCTCGATCTTGGCGATCAGCTTGCGCTGGCGGTCGCGGGCCCGCAGCTCGATCGCGCGGTCGGTCTCTGATGAGGCACGGTCGGCAAGATCGGGATGGTTCTCATTCTCGGCCTGGAGATGCGCCAGCGTCTCCTTGGCCTCTTTGAGAATGTCATCTCGCCACGCCAGGAGCCGCACGCGGAAATACTCCCGCTGGCGCTCGCCCATGAACGGCTCTTTGTCGCTCGGGCGATAATTCTTGTCCATCGAGGCCGTGTGGCCGTTCTTCTTTTCCGGAGGACTCTTCTTCTCGGAACGCATCGTATCCCCGTGCCAGAAACGAACCCCCTGCTCGCGGGCGAGCTTATATAGGGGCGGCCCGGGATGGACAATATCGGATTTGCGACAAAGCAAAGACCGGCGAGCGCGGCGGCAATGCCGCAAAATCAGGGAAAAATACCACCGGCCACCCGCCGCTCGTTGGGGACGCCGGCCGGTATCGGAGGGCTAGCCCCGCGCGGGTGCCATTTTGGCGATCTCGACCTCGACGCGCAGCTCGATCTCGCTCAGCACGCCGTCGAGCCCGTCCTCCCCGGAGCGATCTTTGAGGACCGCGGCTGAAGCGCGCAGCCGGTTGAGGACCGCCGGGGACAGGCTGCCTCCCAGGAGGCCAATCTTGAGATCATCGAGCACGTCGAGTGCGTTCCGGCCGCGCCTCACCGCGCGCTTACGGCGCTCGCCGGCATCCTCAAGACGTGCCAAGCCTTTTTTTTGTTGAGTTTCAATAGATTAATGCAATGCGGGCGGGGCAGTTCTGCCCGCGGCCGGCAAAAACTGCCGCCCGTGCGACGACCGTCAGGGGCCGATCGCGATCAAGTCGAAGCGTCCGGCGTGAACTTCAACGCGACGCCGTTCATGCAATAGCGCAGCCCGGTCGGCGGCGGCCCGTCCGAGAACACATGACCGAGATGGCCGCCGCAGCGCCGGCAATGCACCTCGGTGCGCGGCAGCACGAGAACATGGTCGGTGCGCGTCCCGACCGCATTGGCCAGCGGCCGGTAGAAACTCGGCCAGCCGGTGCCGCTCTCGAATTTCGTTTCGGAGGCGAACAGCGGCAGGTCGCAAGCTGCGCAGGCAAAGGCGCCCTTGCGCTTTTCGTGGTTGAGCGGGCTCGATCCCGGAATCTCGGTGCGGTGCAGCCGCAGGACATCGTATTGCGGCCGCGTGAGGATGCGGCGCCATTCGCTGTCGGTTTTCTCGATTTCGAATGTGCTCGCCGCCTCGACATCCGAACCGTCGAGCCATCGCACGCTGGCAATTCCGAGCACGGCGACACCGCAAAACAGCAAGAGCCGACGATCAACCATGGCACCCAATCCTCATGGACAGTCCTTCATAGCGCGACCGGCGCCTTGTCTCGCTTCAACTTGCCTCACGTTCCCGCGACGGCAGAGGTGATTTGCTGCGGGACATTTCGGCCGCGCGCGCGCAATCCAGCCTTGCGCCGAACGGCTTTCGCGCTGCTTTGCCGGGCTACTTGTATTGTGCAATACGATTACG
This sequence comes from uncultured Alphaproteobacteria bacterium, assembly GCA_963763365.1. Taxonomy (GTDB): domain Bacteria; phylum Pseudomonadota; class Alphaproteobacteria; order Rhizobiales; family Xanthobacteraceae; genus VAZQ01. Next base: position 560,784 of record CAVXOE010000017.1, read on the forward strand.
CCAAACACCGTCATCCGCGAGGAATTCATGCGTTTTGAAGGCACCAGCGCCTATGTGGCCACCGACGATCTCAAGGTGGCGGTCAATGCGGCGATCACGCTGGAGCGGCCGCTCCTGGTCAAGGGCGAGCCGGGCACCGGCAAGACCGTGCTGGCGCTCGAGATCGCCAAGAGCCTCGGTGCACCGCTGATCGAGTGGCACATCAAATCGACCACCAAGGCGCTGCAAGGTCTTTATGAATACGACGCGGTGTCGCGTCTGCGCGACAGCCAGCTCGGCGACGAGCGGGTCAGGGACATCCGCAATTACATCAAGCGCGGCAAGCTGTGGGACGCTTTCGTCGCCGACGAGCGGCCGGTGCTGCTGATCGACGAGATCGACAAGGCGGATATCGAGTTTCCCAACGACCTGCTGCTGGAACTCGATCGCATGGAGTTCTTCGTCTACGAGACCGCCGAGACCGTGAAGGCGCGCCGCCGTCCCATCGTCATCATCACCTCGAACAACGAGAAGGAACTGCCGGACGCGTTCCTGCGCCGCTGCTTCTTCCATTACATCCGCTTTCCGGATGCCGACACGATGCGCGCGATCATCGACGTGCATTTTCCCGGCATCAAGCAGCGGCTGGTCTCGGAGGCGCTCAAGCTGTTCTACGAAATTCGCGAGGTGCCCGGGATGAAGAAGCGCCCCTCGACCTCCGAACTGCTCGATTGGCTCAAGCTTCTGATGGTCGAGGACATCGGCCCGGAAATCTTGCGCGAGCGCGATCCCAAGAAGCTCATCCCGCCGCTGCATGGCGCGCTCATCAAGAACGAGCAGGACGTGCACCTGTTCGAGCGGCTCGCGTTCATGGCGCGCCGCGAGGGCCGTTGAGCGCCCGAGGAAACCGAAACAAACCCTACCGGTCCCGGCGCGGGGGCAAGT
>CAVXOE010000018.1:0-142053 GCA_963763365.1 uncultured Alphaproteobacteria bacterium
CGTGCTGCTGTCATTTGCCCAATTGAGCGCGAGGTCACCTCGGAGCGCATCCGCGACAAGATCGCAGCCTCCAAACGCAAGGGCCTTTGGGTCGGCGGCATGGCGCCGCTCGGCTACGACACAAAGGACCGAAAGATCACTGTCAACGAGGTTGAGGCCGATACCGTCCGCACCATCTTCCACCGCTATCTTGAGCTTGGCAGCCTTGGTCTGCTGATGGCCGACCTGCGCAAACAGGGCATTGTTATCACCAAGGCTCGCACCCTAAAGTCAGGAGCAACCGGTCGGCGGCATTCCATTCACGCGCGGTGGGCTTGCTCACCTGCTCCGTAACCGATTCTACGTTGGGGAGGTCGTCGTTCAAGGGCGAGGTATTGGCCGGGGAGCAAGGCGCCATTGTCGAGCGGGACCTATTCGATGCCGTCCAGGCCAAGCTGTCCGAGCAGGTGAACAATCATAAGGCCACGAGGATGAAGTCCGCAGCCCTGTTCGGCTGGACGGATCTTCGATGACCGCGGCAATCGCATGACGCCGAGCCACGTCCGCAAGCGGGGCATCAAGTACCGCTACTATCTGTCCGCCGCCCTGCTCCAGGGCCGAGCCTGAACGGGCCGGAACGGTCAGTCGAATCCCGGCCGCCGAGGTCGAGGGCGTGGTCATACGATCTGTTCGAGATCACCTCAATCAATCTGCGGAGATTGAGGACGCGGTCGTTATCAAGACCTACGTTGCGGGGTCGAGGTCCAGTCGGACCAGTTGGTGATCGAGCTGACCAACGAAAACGTCATCGATTCCAAAACATCGCGAAGCCGCAAGGCGCTGAAGGTCTCGTGGCGCAAGTCGCCGTTCAAACGACGCCGTGCGATTCTCAGGCCCGCATGCGAGCCGTCGCAAGAAGCCCGCCCAATGCGTTCCGAGAACCGCGCTCTCCTGATCACATCGATCGCACGAGCGCGCCGCTGGCTCAATGAGCTCGTCACAGAACCGACCACAAATACGGAAAGCATCGCGACGCGGGAAGGCTGTAGCGTTCGCAAGGTCAATATGACAATCTCGCTCGCCTTCCTGGCGCCCGACCTCGTCAAGGCCGCGATCGAAGGCCGGCTCCCGCACGGCATGGGAGTTGTCCGCCTCGCCGACCTCCCCGCCGAATGGCCTCGCCAGCGCCAGATGCTCGGACTACCTCCATTCGAACCGAGTCTCTGCTGACGACGGTCTCTGGTTGCCGGGCAACCGGATTTCCAGGGCCAGAGACAGAAGCGCCAAATCGCCATTCGCACCACGGGTCGGCGGTCTCAGAGACCGACGGGTCGCACAAAACCCCGCCAAGTGCGGGCCTTTGCCGCCACCCACGGGAAATCTCCGAAAACCGTGAACTGCGTGGTGGGGCCGGAAGGACTCGAACCTCTAACCAGAACATTATGAAAGTGCGCCGTCTCCGACTTCACACCAGCGATTCGCGGAATCATTCCCGACGATCTGAACTGCGTGACGGGCCTGGAAATTGCTACTCCGCACGCCATCATCTTTCACTGCCATGCGGATGAAGGTTGCGCCTGCGCTGTGGACCAGTAGTCCCTCAACATCGAGATTGCCCACTTGCGCGATCTCCGCGTCGGCAACCTTCTCGTTGGCACACTGTATTCAGGTGGCAGGCGCCACGGACAGTTCGATAGGTTGACGAAGCCGGGGGTGACGACACTCCGCCTCTAACCTATCACTAGCACCTATCACTTCCTTCACTAATTTTTCAGCTAAATCATTGAAATCATTGATTGGCGCTCCCTAGGGGACTCGCCTCCCTGTTTTCGCCGTGAGAAGGCGAAGCGCGTTCCTACTGTCGGGCGAAAACCGACGCGCGTGGATTGCGGTCAAGCGGCCGGGCTCGTTCCCCGCCGCCGTCTTTAGCCCCCGCCACCCTGTTGCCACTAACTGTTGCAACTGTTGCATTTTGTCTCATTAAGCCTTTGATTTTACATCATCACAGGCCCTCTGGAAGGTGATTGTCGGCCCCCGCGCCGATAAAACTGCAACCGGACCCGCAAGGGTCCGGTTCTTTTTTCTTAAGCGGACACTGGTGGGCGGCGGGATCGCGGAGTAGGCGAGAACAGTTGGCGCTCGCGTCGCGCCCGGCGCAATCCCCGGGAGTATCCTTGCCAATTTGCACACATTGCCTTATTGTAATGTTGTTCGAACAAACTAGGGAAAACGACCATGGCGTGGACCACACCGACTCTCGTCGAAATCTGTCTCGGCCTCGAGATCAACGGCTACCTGCCGGCCGAGTTCTGATTCCAGCGCTTTCGCGCCTGTCCTGAATGGGACGCCTCACCGCCATCGTGCTTGGCTCGGCGGCGGGTGGGGGATTTCCACAGTGGAATTGTTGTTGCGCCGTGTGTCGTCTGGCTTGGGCCGGCGACACACGCGTTCGTTCGCGCACCCAGGCGAGCCTCGCCGTATCGGCCGATGGCGATAACTGGGTTCTGATCAACGCATCCCCCGACCTTCGCGAGCAGCTTCGGCAATCGCCCGCGCTGCATCCACGCGGCACGCGCGGCAGTCCGATCAAAGCGGTCTTGCTGACCGGCGCCGAGATCGACCAGGTCGCCGGCCTGCTCAGCATGCGCGAGCGCGAGCCCTTTACGATCTACGCCACGGCCGCGACGCTGGCGGCACTCGGCGGCAACACGCTGTTCGATGCGCTGGCGAGCGATCTGGTGACACGCCGGGCCCTGGTACCGGGCGAAACCGTCCCGCTCCCCGGCGGATTGCAGGCCGAGCTTTTCACCGTGCCCGGCAAGGTGCCGCTCTATCTCGAAGGCGAAAATCCCGAGACCGCGAGCGAGACCGCCGCCAATGTGGGCGTCGAGATTTCCGCCGGCGATGCGCGCATCCTCTTCATCCCGGGGGCTGCCGCCGTCACGCCGGCGATGCGTGAGCGCATGGCGCGCGCCAACGTCGTATTTTTCGACGGCACGCTTTATCGCGACGACGAGATGCTCGTGAGCGGGACCGGCGCGAAGACCGGCCGCCGCATGGGCCACATGCCGATCAACGGCGACGACGGCACGCTCACGGCGCTCGCCGCGATCACGGCGCGCCGCATCTTCCTGCACATCAACAATACCAATCCGATCCTGATCGATGGCTCGCCCGAGCGAGCCGCGGTCGAGCGCATGGGCTGGGAGGTCGCCGAGGACGGAATGGAAGTCGTGCTTTGATCTCGATCAAATCATTTGCGAAAAATCCAGCGTGAGGTGGAGCCCTCCCCTACCCCGCGCAACGACGGTAGAAGATAAGCTGCCGCTTCCGCCGCCTGAGGCAGGCGAATAAGAAACGCCCGAGAGGAACCGCCATGAAACTCATGACGCCGCAGGAACTCGAAGCCGAGCTGCGCGGCATCGGCGCCCGCCGATATCACCGCCTGCATCCGTTTCATGCGCGGCTGCACGGCGGCAAGTGCAGCAAGGGCCAGGTGCAGGCCTGGGCGCTCAACCGCTACTACTACCAGGCGATGATCCCGGTGAAGGATGCGAGTCTGATCGCCCGCTGTGACGATTCGGCCTTGCGCCGCGAATGGCGCAGCCGCCTGGTCGACCACGATGGCGAGCACGAGGGTGACGGCGGCATCGCGCGCTGGCTCAAGCTCACCGACGGGCTCGGGCTCGACCGCGATTATGTGACCTCGCTTGCGGGGCTCTTGCCCGGCACGCGCTTCGCGGTCGAGGCCTACGTTCACTTCGTGCGCGACAAGACCTTGCTCGAGGCCGTCGCCTCGTCGCTCACCGAACTGTTCTCGCCGCAGATCATCGGCGAACGCGTCGAGGGAATGCTCAAGAACTACGATTTCGTCAGCGCCGAAACGCTCGCCTATTTCTCCAAGCGCCCGCCGCAGGCGCAACGCGATAGCGACTTCGCGCTCGACTACGTCAAGCGCAATGCCAAAACGCCTGAGCAGCAGCAGTCCGTACTCAAGGCGCTCGAATTCAAGTGCGACGTGCTGTGGGTGATGCTCGACGTGCTGTCCTACGCCTACGTGTCGCCCAAGCACATCTCGCCCGGCGCCTTCGTGCCGAAGGAGTAGGAGCGCCCATCCCCGCAAAACCATGCTATCTTGCCGGGGGCACAGGGCCTCGCTCGCGGGAATCCGGTTTGCACTGCAATCAATTGAAACGCCGTGACTTCCTTTCGCTGCTCGGTAGCGCCGCTGCTGCTTGGCCGATCGCGGCGCGCGCACAAAGCGGAAAAATGCCGCGGGTCGGCTTTCTCGGCAATTCCACGGCCGCGCTCGAAGCCAACCTCGTCCAGCCCTTTCGCGACGGCTTGCGCGCGCATGGCTACACCGAGGGCCGGAACATTCTCATTGAGTACCGGTGGGCGGACGGAAAATACGACCGCTTTCCCGCGCTCATCGCCGAATTGCTCGCCGCGAAAGTGGATGTAATCGTTACTGCCGGAACGCCGGCAGCGCTTGCGGTCAAGAAGGCGACATCGACGGTTCCGCTGGTCATGGCGGCGGCCGGCGACCCCGTCGGTACCGGTATTGTGTCAAGCCTCGCCCGGCCGGGTGGAAACATCACGGGACTGAGCGCGATCGCGCCGGACCTCGAGGGCAAACGGCTGGAGCTCCTGCGCGAGGTCATACCCAGGCTCTCGCACGTCGCGTTTTTCTTCAATTCGGCGAATCCGTTGCATGCGGCGTCCATGGAACCCACACAAGCCGCCGCCACGACGCTGGGGATGCGGTTGCTGCGGCTGGATGTGCGCTCGTCCGAGGAACTCGACGGTGCGTTCGCGGCGATTGTCAGGGAACGGCCGGACGCGCTCCTCATTCTTGCGGACCGTGTGTTCCTGCACAATCGCCAGCGCATGATGGATTTTGCCGCCCAGCATCGCCTGCCAAGCGTGAACGCGTACCGGGAAGTGGTCGAGGCCGGTGGCCTGATGTCCTATGGGCCAAGCTACGAAGACATGCACAAACGCGCCGCCGAATATGTCGACAAGATCCTCAAGGGCGCGAAGCCGGGCGATCTGCCGGTCGAGCAGCCGACCAAGTTCACCCTCATCATCAATCTCAAGGCCGCCAAGGCACTCGGCCTCGAAGTACCGCCGCTTCTGCTCGCGCGCGCCGACGAGGTGATCGAATAGCCCACAGCTTCGAGCGGGGCATTATTTCTGCGCCTTCTCCACCTCACGCACGACCGGCCACCACAACTGCTCCTCGCCGCGCATGAATGCGCCGGTTTCGGCGGGCGTGAGGATGCGCGCATAGGTGCCGAGCACCTCGAATCGCTCGAGGACTTCCGGTATCTGCAGGACGGTCTTGAGGTCGGCGTTGACCTTCTGCACGATCGCATCAGGCGTGCCCGTAGGCGCCATCAGCGCCAGCCACCCGTGCGACTGGAAGCCGGGCACGGTCTCGCCGATGGTGGCCACGTTCGGGAAGTTGGGCAGGCGCTTCTCCGACGCCACTGCGATCAGCCGCATGCCGCCGCCCTGCAGGCCGGGCGCAAGACCGGCAAGCCCCTCGAACATGATCGGGATGCGCCCGGCGATCACGTCGTTGAGCGAGGCCGCTGCACCTTGAGCATGCACGAAATTCAACGGCACGCCGGTACGTGCGCGCAACAGTTCGCCAGTGAGATGCGATTGCCCGCCGCGATTGGTGGCACCGAACAGCATCCCGCCCGGCGTCTTCTTCACGAGTTCGAGCAGTTCCGGGAGGGTGTTCACCGGCAGCGCGGCGTTGACGGCAACTCCGATCGGCTGCACGCCGACGAGCCCGATCGGCACGAACGCCTTCTGCAGGTCGACCGGCATCTTGCCTTCCTGCGTGATCGGCAGCACCGTGTAGGTCGAGGCCTGCGCCATATAGAGCGTGTAGCCGTCCTTCTCGATGCCCGGAGCGGCGGCCGCCTGTGCGGCGATCAGCCCGCCGGCACCGGGACGGTTGAGCATCACGATCTGCTGTTTCCAGATCTGCGTCAGCCGGTCGGCCACCACGCGCATGGTCACGTCCGGGCTGTTGCCGGCTGCGGCGGGCGAGATGATGGTGACGGGTTTGCGTCGGGAAATCCTGCGCCTGCGCCGGGCCGGCGAACTGGCTTGCGGCCAGCATAATCGTGGCCGCGAGTCCAACCGCGAAATTCAGTCTCGGCCGGTACCGGCGCATGCTGCTCTCCGTCGTCTGCATGTTTCCCCAGGATCAATTGTCGTATAACACACGCGCCGCACGCGCAAATGCGGCATGGAGGCCGGATTCCATGGCAGAGAACGTCGAGATCGCGCCCGACGCCAAGCCGCGTCTGCCGCGCGGCGTGCGGCTCACCCACAACGAAGCGCAGGGCGGCTGGGTGTTGCTGGCGCCGGAAAGAGTCTTCAAGGCCGATCCGATCGCGGTCGAGATCGTCAAGCGCTGTACCGGCGACGCGACGTTCGGCGAGATCATCGATGATCTGGCAAAGGCCTTCAACGCGCCGCGCGAACGCATACATGCCGACGTGACGGCGTTGCTGCGCGGGCTTGCCGATAAGCGGCTCTTGGAGTTGTAACGTGGCGGCGAACGGTGCCACCCCCCTTCATAAGCCACTCGGCCTGCTGGCCGAGCTCACGCATCGCTGTCCGCTCGGCTGTCCGTATTGCTCGAACCCGCTGGCGCTCGATCCGCGCAGCGACGAACTCGATACCGCGACCTGGACGCGCGTCTTCCAAGAAGCGGGGGCGCTCGGCGTATTGCAGGTGCATCTCTCCGGCGGCGAGCCTGGCGCGCGGCGCGACCTCGTCGAGATCACCAAGGCCGCGCACGACGCCGGGCTCTACACCAACCTGATCACCTCGGCCGTCGGCATCACCGACAAGACGCTTGGCCGCTTGTCGGACGCCGGCCTCGATCACGTGCAGGTCTCGATCCAGGACAGCACGGAAAAATCCGCCGACCACATCGCCGGCTACGACGGCGCCTTTGCAAGAAAGCGCGCGCTCGCCGCCGAGGTGGTGCGGCTCAAACTGCCCCTGACGATCAACGCCGTCATGCACCGCGCCAACATCGAGCGCATCGGCGACATGGTCGATCTCGCGCTGGCGCTCGGCGCAACCCGCGTCGAAGTCGCGCACGTGCAGTACTACGGCTGGGGTCTCAAGAACCGCGCCATGCTGATGCCGACGCGCGAACAGGTCATGCGTGCAGCGAAAGTCGTCGAGGACCTGCGCGCGCGCCATCACGGCCGTATCGTCATCGATGCGGTCGTTCCCGATTACTACGCGCGACTGCCGAAACCCTGCGTCGGCGGCTGGGGCCGCCGGTCGCTCAATGTCACGCCTGCCGGCAAGGTACTGCCTTGTCACGCCGCCGAGTCGATACCCGGGCTCGAATTCTGGAACGTGCGCGAGCACTCGCTCGCCGACATCTGGGCGAGTTCGCCAGCCTTCAATGCTTTCCGTGGCACGGCCTGGATGAAGGAACCCTGCGCGAGCTGTCCCAAGCGCGAGGAGGACTTCGGCGGCTGCCGCTGCCAGGCGTTTGCGCTCACCGGCGATGCGGCGGCGACCGACCCGGTCTGCCACCTGTCTCCGGCGCACGCGAGGGTGGCGGAACTTGCCGCAGTGCAGATTGACGCACCTTACGCCTACCGCAGCATGTGAATACTGCGGAGGCCTGCGACACGGAGATTCCCGGTTGCACTCGGTGGACGCGTATAAGAAACTGCGGTCCAAGGAAGCCATCCCGACGAGCCATTGGGCGACAGGCTTCCAAAACAGGGAGGAATGCATGATGAACTGTCTCTCGCCCCGGCGCGGCGCTCTGCTCGCGAGCGCGCTCGGGCTGCTGATCGTCGCCGGCCCCGCGATTGCCCAGTCGCCGCCCGGCTTCAGTCCGATGGACCAGACCAAGCCTGCCAACAGCGGCCAGGCACCGACGCTCAGCCCGCACCCCACGCCGCCGACCACGACGCCGGTCGAGAAGCTTCCGCTCGACAAGATCAAGCTGCCGCCCGGCTTCAAGGCTGAAGTCTGGTCATCCGGCCATCCAGGCGGCCGCACCATGGTGATGGGCCCCAAGGGCACGATGTTCATGGGCACGCGGGTGATCGGCCGGGTCTATGCGATCACCGAGAAGGACGGCAAGAAGGAGGTCAAGACGCTGCTGACCGGACTGACGCAGCCCAACGGCCTCGCCTTCAAGGACGGCTCGCTCTACGTCTTCGCGATCAACAAGGTGCTGCGCTACGACAACATCGAGGACAAGCTGGATAATCCCGGCACGCCGGTCGAGCTGACCGACAAATACAATCTGCCCGACACGGTCCATCACAATTGGAAATACGTCGCGTTCGGACCGGACAACAAGATGTATGTTCAGGTCGGGTCGAACTGCAACGTCTGCGAGGTCAATCCCGGCACGCACGGGCAGATCCGCCGCTACAATGCTGACGGCACCGGCATGGAGATCGTCGCGCGCGGCGTGCGCAATACGGTCGGCTTCGACTGGCATCCGGTGACGAAGGAGCTCTACTTCACCGACAACGGCCGCGACTGGGCCGGCAATGGCGGACCGGAAGACGAACTCAATCGTGTCCCCAAGGGCCAGGAGGGCGCCAATTTCGGCTTCCCGTATTGCCACGCCAACGGCATTCCCGATCCGGACATCAAGCGGCCGAACCCCTGCGCCGGCGTGATCCTGCCGATCGCCCTGACCGGACCGCACGCGGCCGGCCTCGGCATCAAGTTCTATACGGGCAAGATGTTCCCGGCGGCCTACCAGAACGTCGCCTTCATCGCCCGGCACGGCTCGTGGAACCGCGAGCAGAAGTTCGGCTACGACGTGGCGCTCGCCCGCATCCAGCCGAACGGCACGGCGAAAATCGAACCGTTCCTGACGGGCTTGCTCGACACCGGCAAGAACGAGTTCTACGGCCGGCCCGCCTACGTCTTCCAGATGCCGGACGGCTCGCTGCTGGTGTCCGACGAATTCAACGGCGCCACCTACCGCATCTCCTACAACGCGCCGCGCGCGGCAATCCAGCAGTGATCTTCGCTTGACGCTCGTTGTCTCAAAATGGTTGCGACCGCTAGTGTCCCGGTTCCGACGCTTGTATCCCTTTGCAGCACGTGCGTTTACAAGCGTCGGAACCAAAGGGACACCAGCACTGTATGATTCTAGTGTGGCTTTGGATTTGACGTTCCTACGAAGGACTCGCGGCGATGCTGGTAGGAACGTCAAATCCGCCACACTAGCCCTCGGGCTGGCGGTTGCCGTTTTCTGCACCGGCGCGGTGCAGGCTCAGACCGCGGCGGTCACCGAAAAGCTGCAGCTTTGCGGCGCCTGCCACGGCGAGGACGGCAATTCGCGCATGCCGGACATCCCTTCGCTTGCCGGCCAGCCGGCGTTCTTCATCCTCAACCAGTTGTTCCTGATGCGCGAAGGCGTGCGCAAGATCGACGTCATGGCTCCCATCGTGAAGGACCTCAAGGACGACGACCTCAACGCCTTGGCGGAGCACTATTCCAAGCTGCCGGCGAAGCAGAGCGACGAGCCGATCGATCCCGCAATGGTGAAACGGGGCACCGAGATTGCTGCCGCGAAGCTCTGCGCGTCCTGCCACCTGCCGACGCTCGCCGGACAGAACCAGATGCCGCGGGTCGCCAAACAGCGCGTCGACTACCTGATCCACGCAATGAAGGCTTATCGCGACGGCGCACGGCCAGGCGCCGACACGCTGATGTCCAGCGTCGTCGCCGGCATGTCCGACAGCGACATTGCGGCGCTCGCGCACTACGCGGCCTCGCACTGAAGCCCGCGCCGACAAAACCAACGCCCTGGAGCGCGCCATGACGGCCCACGAGATGCAATCATCCACCGGCCGGCCGGCGGGCGACACGCGAAGTCCCGACATCGTAGTGCGGGATGGCACCGCGCTGGTACATCTCTCGATGGCCATCTCCGACTACGAGCACGTGCGCGAGATCACGCAGGGCATCGTGCGTGCCGACGGGATCGCGCTGACGCCGCTGATCTTCCCGTCGATCGAAGAGATCACCTTCCGCTTCACCCGTTCGCTCGAATGGGATGTCTCGGAGCTGTCGTTCGGCAAGTACATCTCGCTCACGTCGCAGGGGGCCGCCGGGATGGTGGCGATCCCGGTATTTCCATCGCGTGTGCACCGCCACTCGGCGATCTACGTGCGCAGCGACCGCGGCATCAAGACCGCGAAAGATCTGGAGGGCCGCACAGTCGGCATCCCGGAATGGGCGCAGACCGCCGGCATCTATGTGCGCGGGCTGCTGGCCGAGGAGTACGGCGTCGACCTCGCCAAGGTCCGCTGGCTGCAGGCGGGCGTGAACGAGCCTGGCCGCATGGAGAAGGTCGCGCTCAAGCTGCCGTCCGGGATTCAGTACGAGTTGCGGCCGGAGACCAGCCTCAACGCCATGCTGGAGAGCGGCGAGATCGACGCGGTGATCTCGGCCCGCGCGCCGCAGGCTTTCGCGCCGGGCGGAAAGGCGTTGCGGCTGTTTCCCGATTATCGCGCCGAAGAGGAGCGCTACTTCCGCAAGACCGGCATCTTCCCGATCATGCATCTCATGACGATCCGGCGCGCGGTGTTCGAGCAGCATCCCTGGGTCGCGATGAACCTCGTCAAGATGTTCGAGGAAGCCAAGCGCCGCTGCTACGAGCGGCTGCGCGACTTCACCTGCGCGCGCATTCCGCTGCCTTGGGCCGCCGCCATGGTGGACGAGATCACGACCGCCTATGGCACGGACCCGTTCCCCTACGGGGTCGAATCGAGCCGGCCTACCATCGAGGCGTTCTGCCGCTTCAGCCACGACCAAGGCGTGACGCATCGGCGAGTGACGATCGACGATCTCTTTCCGCGCGAGGTGCGCGCCATGGCGCGGGTGTAGTTAGTTCTCGCGGTTGCTGGCGCGGCTAACTGGGTTGTCATGCCCGCGAAAGCGGGCATCCAGCCGGTCAATTGTACCTTTTCATGTCCGCAGAGACTGGATCGCCCGCTTTTCGCGGGCGATGACGCTTGTTGTGTTACTGGCACTCTGCGCCGAAGCGTGACGATCCGCCCTAAACGCGCCTGATCGTATCGAGCCCGCCGACGCGGCCGATCAGCGTGTTGGCGCCGATCGCGATCACGAACAGGATGATCAAGAGCGCATACATCTGCGGCATGTTGAAGATGCTGTAGGCCTGGATCACCAGGAAGCCGATCCCGCGGTTGGAGAGCTTCGTTTCGGCGAGCAGCGTGCCGATGAGCGCTACGCCGAGACCCAGCCGCACGCCGTTGATCACCGGATGGCGCATGGCCGGCAGGTAGATCTTGGTCACCATCTGCCAGGTATTCAGCCGGAAGCTTTTGCCCACGCGGATCAGCACCTTGTCGATCTCACGCATGCCGCCGGCGACATTGAGCGCGACCGGGAAGAAACACGAGATCGCGCCCATCGCCACCTTGGAGCCGGGGCCGACACCGAACCACATGATCATGATCGGGAAGAAGATGATCTTCGGGCACGGTCCGAGATAGTAGAGATAGGCCTCGTAGGCGCGCGACATGAACTTGGAGCCGCCGAGCAGGATACCGACCGCGAGCCCGGCGAGGCCGCCGATCACCATCGCGATACCGATCTCGTAGAACGTCGTATAGAGGTGGAAGTAAAACGTCGGATCGATGAGCGTCTCGTAGAGCGACTTGCCGATCGCGGTGAGCGACGGCACCACGTCGCGATAAAGGAGCCCCGACGCCGAGACCGCCTCCCAGATCACCACAACGGTGACGATGATCGCGATGCGCAGTTGCGTGACCGGCGAGACCCGGCTCCACAACGGCTTCGCGACGGGCAGCGTCAGTCGACCGGTCTCAGCCATCGCTCGAGCCTCTCCATCAGGACGAACACGCACACGCTGACCAGGATCACGAAGCAGATCGCCGCGTAGGTGCCGGGCAGATCGTAGCGCTCGGCGAGCTCATTGATGAGCTGCCCGAGCCCGCCAAAATTGATCAGGAACTCGACGCCGACGATGTTGATCAGCGCGAAGATCAACCCGAGCCGCAATCCCACGAAGATGGTCGGCAGCGCCGCGGGAAACAGAATCTTCCAGAACTGCTGCGAGGGGGTGAGATTGAAGCTCCGCCCCACATTGATGAGCACGCGCCGCGTACCGGCGAGCCCCTCCAGCGTCTTGAGGATGATCGGCGCGAGCCCGGCGGTGAAGCCCATCATCACGATGGTGAGCGCGCTGCGGCCGAAGATCACGAGATAGAGCGGATAGGCGAGCACGAGCGGCGCCGCCGCCACCGCCGCCACCCAGGTCTCGGTTGCGAGCCGCAGCAGGTGATAGCGGTAGAGCAGCACGCCGCCGGCCACGCCCACGACCGTGACCATGATGCAGGCCGCGAACGATTCACCGGCGGTGAGGAGAAAGCGGTGCAGCACGTCCTCCTCGACGATCACACGCGGGAACGCCGCGATGATGTCGCTCGGCATCGGCACGATGAAACGATTGATGACGTTGACGCGGATGAGCAGCTCGACGAGCAGCAGTCCCACCACCAGCGAACCAAGCCCAAGCGCGGCCGGCGCGTAGCGGTTTTTCGCCAGCGTCGCGACCGCGGCGTTCATCGCTTCTCACCCTCGCGCAGCTTCTGGCTCTCCTCGTCCCGCATGCCCTTGGTCGCCTCCTCGCGCAGGTCGGCCCAGATCTGCGCCACATAGCGGCCGAACGCTTCGCTCGATACGATCTCGGAGGTGCGCGGACGCGGCAGCTTGATCTCGACGATGCGTTTCGTCCTGCCCGGCCGGTAGGTCATCACCAGGATGCGATCCGAGAGCTGCACCGCTTCGGTGATGTTGTGGGTGATGAGCAGCGTCGTCTGCTTGAGCTCCTGCTGAATCTGCAGCACCTTGTCGCCGAGGAGGAGCCGCGTCTGCTCGTCGAGCGCCGCGAACGGCTCGTCCATCAGCAGAATCTTCGGCTCGGCCGCGAGCGTGCGCGCCATCGACACGCGCTGGCGCATGCCGCCCGACAGTTCCGCCGGATAGCGGCGCTCGAAGCCGTCGAGCCCGACGAGCCTCACAAAATGCCGCGCCCGGTCGTGGCGTTCCGATTTCCCCATGCCGGCGACTTCGAGCGGAAACGCCACATTGTCGAGCACCGTGCGCCAGGGGAACGTGGATTCCTCCTGGAAGATCATCCCGATCGACGCGTGGGGTCCGTGGACGCGCTCGCCCGCCACCTTGACGGTGCCCTCATAGCCGTCGAGCAATCCGCCGATGACGTTGAACAACGTCGACTTGCCGCAGCCGGAAGGACCGATCACCGCGAGGAACTCGCCGGGCGTCACATCGAACGAGACATGATCGACGGCGGTAAGCACCCCGTCGGGCGTCTCGAACCGCTTGACGATATCTTCGACCACCAGAATGGGCGGCGCGGCCGCTGGCTGCGGAACCCCCGCGCTGACCCGTTCCGACGGCATGGTAAACGCGGCCATGGCGGTGTCTCGTCCCCTTTGCGGCCGCCCGTCTTGCGCGGCACGGTTATCCCGTGCGGTCGGCCCACTCCTGCCCTGCCCTATAGCACACCTCTCGCTTCGGGGGCACGAACTGCCCCGGCGAAATTGTCGCTGGGCTAAGGGCTACCCCTGCTCCGGCTGCATCGCCCGCCCGGCGCGGCGGCACCAGTTCTCCCAGGCGCGGTTGATGCCATAGGGCCCGGTACGGGCCGCCACCCGGTCGACCTCGCCCGGCGTGAGGAAATGGACGTCGCCCATCCCCATCGCCTCTTTCTGCAGCCGCGCGTTCACCTCGAGATAGACCGAAATATAGACCGCGTGGCGGACGTTCTTTCCCACGACGGTCGCACCGTGGCCGCGCATCAGCGACGTGGCGCCGGCCCCCATGTGCTTCGCGAGATCGCGGCCCATATCCATGTTCTCGACCAGCAGCGCGGTGTCGCCGAAGTGCTCGTGCGAATCCCACACCGGCACCTCGTGGCCGATCGAGGCGCCCATGTGGAAGATCGGCTTGATCTTGCGGCCGGTCACGCCGAACGGGATCACGCTTTCGCTGTGGTTGTGCACGACCGACATCACGTCCGGCCGCGCCTCGTAGAGCGCGCCGTGGATGAAGCGCTCGAGATAGGGCGCGCGGCCCCGCGCATCGATCGGGTCGCCTTCGAGCGTGAACTCCATGATGTCGGCGGCCTCGATGCAGTCGGGCGCCCGCGAGCGCGAGAGCAGGTAGTGCTGCGGATTGTCGGGATGGCGCGCGCTGATATGGCCGAAGGAATCGACGATCGCCTCGCGGGCGAGGATGCGATTGGCGGTGACGAGTTCTTCGATGATCCAGTCGAGCTTGGGCATGCGTGTTTCCGAGTTGATTGATTATTTCGCGGTCATTCTCTGCTGTCGCTCCCGCGAAAGCGGGAACCTATATGCCTGAGGCTTCTGGTCATGGGTCCCCGCTTTCGCGGGAACGACAGCGAGAGGTCGTCATCGTTCAAAGGATAAAACTCACCGAGCCGAGCGTGCCGAGCTCGTGAGCGTCGATCAGCACGCGCCGCTCCTTGATCTTGAAGCCGTCGCCCGCGCGGCGCAGCGTATAGCGATAGCCGCCGACATATTCGCGGATGCGCTCGTAGCGGCGGAAGCGGTAGCAGACGAAGTTCGCGCTGACGCTGACCAGGTCGCCCTCAACCGCCAGGATGCGCACGTTGGAGATCATGCGGCGCGTGCGCGACTTCGGATACTCCGCGTGGCAGTTGGGATCGTTAATGCGGATGATGCGCTGACGGATGCGCTCGCGGTCGTCCGCCACCAGAAACAAGGTCGAGCGGTGGTCGCTTTCAAGCTGGTCGTTCGGCGGCACGTAGTAGCAGGCGTCATCGGCGAGCAGCGCCTCCCACTCGTTGAGCTTCCACTCGTCGAGCAAGGCGGCCTCGTGGTAGAGGAAGTCCTCGACCTCGGCCCGTGTCACCACGTTGCGCGTCGCGACCGTCATGCCGGCACCCCCATCAGTTCGTTCCAGCGCCGCCAGAAGATGCGCAGATGGTGCTCGTCGCTGTTGAGCTGGTCGCCCTCCTTGCCCATGCCACGCGACATTTCCGACCAGCGGTCGTCCGACCAGTTGGCGAGCCCCTGCTGCACCAGTTCGAGCGCCTCGACGTCGTCGGGCGTGGCGAAGCCGCCTGGACCATAGAAGGTCAGGAACGCGTCGAGACGGCGGGCGCGGGCATTCGCGCTTTCCTCCACCGGGCCGAGCGCCCAGGCGGTGACGTGCATCTTGTCGGGCCCCTGCGGATAGAACGTCCGCACCGTCACGGACGAGCCGTCGTTGATGACCAGGTTGGGGAAGACCACGAGGTTGCGGTTGGTGTCGGCGACGCGCGTCGCCCGCTCCGGGCCGAGCCGCGCCACCAGTTCCTTGCGGATGTCGTCCATCTCGGCCTTGGCGGGTTCGCCATAGAGCGGAATCCACTTGGCGACCGGGCGACCGCGGAAGTTGACGTTGTCGGTGGTGAAATGGCCGTTGCCGAGTTCGACCGCCTTGCCGCGGGTCGGCAGCACCAGCCCCTCCTCCTTCGGCGGCTCGATCTTCACGCCCGAATTGGCCATGAAGTTGAGCCAGGTCGAGTGCGTCGATGGCAGGTGATAGTCGTCGACCGAATTCTCCACCATCAGCTTCCAGTTGGCGGCGACATCGTATTCCTGCACGCCCGCGATGATTTCCATCTGGCCAGACGGCGACTGATCGATGACGAGGTCGATGTAGTCCTTGGCGCCGGCGAGATAATCGTGAAGCGGCGGCGCATGCGGATCGAGATTCAGGAACCAGAAGCCGCGGTAGTCCTCGAAGCGAGCCGGCGAACGCAGGCCGAATTTCGACTTGTCGAAGCTGTCCGCGTAGGCGTCGCTGCCCGGTACCCCGACCAGCGACCCGTCATTGCCGTAGGTCCAGCCGTGATAGATGCACTGGAAGCGGCGCCGGTTGCCCTCGCGCTCGGTGCAGACGATCGCTCCGCGGTGGCGGCAGGTGTTGAACAGGCAGTGGATCTCGCCCTTCTGGTCGCGGCAGAAGATCACCGGACGGCCGGCGACGCGGCGCGAGCGAAAGTCGCCGGGCTTCTTCAATTCGGACGCGTGCCCGACATAGATCCAGCAGCGGCCGAAAACGCGCGACATTTCCGTCTGCAGAATGTCGTTCGAGACCAGGACCTCGCGGTCCAGCAGGAAGGTCTTCTTCTCGCGGTCGTCGACGATGTAGGAGCGTGTCGTCATTGTTGGCTCTCGGGGCGTTTGCCCACAGGGTACATGTTCCGATGAAATAGGGTCAATTCAGTCTTCTAGGGACCTCATCCTGAGGAGCCTGAGCGAAGCGAAGGCGTCTCGAAGAATGGCGGCACGTGCCGAACTCGTGGCCATGCTTCGAGACGCGACCTACGGTCGCTCCTCAGCATGAGGATCGGCGCGGGTTTTGACGCCCCCCTCTTGCGCTTTTTCTATAGGCCGCTAAAGGACGCATGTCGTCCACCACGCGATCAACGAAGCCATGTCCGCTGCTCCCGTCTGCAACACCGCCGACCTCCCGCCCGGCAGCGCCAAGAGCTTCGAGGTGGGAGAGGAAACCATCGCGGTTTATAATGTCGACGGCGCCTTCTACGCCACCGAGGCACGCTGCACGCACGGCTTCGCCGACCTCGCCGACGGCCTCCTGGAGGGCGACGTGATCGAATGCAGCCTGCATTTCGGCGCGTTCAACGTGAAGACCGGCAAGGCCGTGCAGGCGCCCTGCTTCGTCGACCTCAAGACCTTCAAGACCGAGGTAAGGGACGGCCAGGTGTTTGTCGATCTCGGCACGCCCGGCGTGTGACGCCGCGTTCGGGGCGTCGCGTACCAAACTCAGGTGTCATGCGAGCAGGGACTGGATGCCCGCTTTCGCGGGCATGACAACTGTATCCCGTTCGCAGTCTTAGTGCTCGTGCTTGACCCGCGGCGGGCCCATCAGCACCGGCTGGAACAGCACCGCGGCGCACATCGTGGTGACGAGCGCGAGCGCCATCAGCTTGCCCATGCTCGATGTGCCCGGATGGCTCGACAGCCACAGGCTGCCGAAGGCGGTCGCCGTGGTGAGCGCGCTGAACACGACGGCGCGCGTCAGGCTCGATTGCAGCAGATCGGTCTGCCCCGCCCGCCACGCCATGATGTAATAGATCTTGAACGCGACGCCGAGACCGAGCAGCAGCGGCAGGGCGATGATGTTGGCGAAGTTGAACTGCATCCCGAAGATGACCATCAGCTCCATGGTCACCACGCCCGCAAGCACGAGCGGAATGAGCGTGAGCAGCACGTCGCCGAAGCGCCGCAGCACGATCCAGAGCAGGATCGCGATCGAGCCGAGCGCCCAGAAGCCGGCCTCGAAAAACGACTTGATCATGGTGCGGCCGGACTCGAGGATCGAGATCGGTCCGCCGATGGCGTTCGGCTCCACCGCCTGCACGGCGGCCGCGAACTTGCGGATCGTCTCGTTGTCGTTCGGGTCGCCCTTCGGCAAGATCTCGATCTTCGCGCGGCCGTCCTTGGTGATCCAGTCGCCGGCGAGTTCCGGCGGCAGCGTTTCGAGTGTCACCGGCTGCGCCTCCAGATAGTCGCGCAACTCGTCGAGCGCGGTATTGAGCGGCAGCACCAGCGCAGCCTGCGCCCGCGCGCGCAACGCCTCATCCCCGTTCGCGACCTTTTCGAGATCGTCGGCCAGCCGCGTCGCCGCCGCCGCACCTGAGCCGGCCGGCGCCTGCGCGGCGGCGGCCTGCCGCAGGTTGTTCACCGAAGCCTTGAGCGCCTCGACAGTGTCGGCGTCGGTCGGCGGCTTCTTGCTGGGGTCGGGCTTGAGCACCGGCGTGAGCACGGTTGCCATTTGTTTGATCGCCGCAAGCTTCGGCTCCTGGTCCGTCGGCACGAAGCTCTCGATCGTCTTCACGCTCGCGACCTCCGGCAGCTTTGCGAGCTTCTCGGCGTCGGCGATCGCAGCCTCCTTGTTGGGGGCCAGAACGAAGATCGAGTTGGCGCCGAGCGCCGGGTCGCTGCGCAGGTCGAGAAATGTCGCGACCGACTCGACCTTCGGACTGCGCAGGTTGAGCGGATTGAAATCGAATTGCAGGAAGTAGAGCAGCGGGAGCCCGGCGGTGACCACCAGCGCGGTGCCGACGATGACGGGGATGCGGCGGCGCTCCATGAAGCGGTCGATCGGGGCGAGCGCCTTGTAGCCCATCTCCTTCGGTTCGCCCGGAGGATTGAGCACGGTCAACAACGCCGGGATGACCGTGACGCTGGTGATGAAGGCGACGATCATGCCAAGCCCGGCAAGCTGGCCAAGCTCCGAGACGCCCTTGTAGTCGGTCGGCAGGAACGACATGAAGCCCGCGGCGGTCGCGGCCGCCGCGAGCGTGAGCGGCGCACCGACATATCTCGCGGTGCTGAGCAGCGCCTCGTGCAGATTGTCGTTGTCGTGGCGCTCGGCGCGATAGCGGACACTGAACTGGATGCCGAAATCGACCCCGAGCCCGATGAACAGCACCGCGAATGCCACCGAGATCAGGTTGAGCGCGCCGACCATGGCGAGCCCGAGCGCCATGGTGATGGAAAGCCCGATCAGGAGACTGGCAAACACCGCCAGGATGATCCGCCCCGACCGCAGCGCGAGCCACAGGATGGTCAGTACGATCAGGATCGTTCCGGCCGTGTTGAAAAAGGCGCCTTCCTGAACGGTCGCATATTCCTCGTCGGCGATCGGCACCGTCCCGGTCAGGCGAACGCGGGCGCCGTATTGCGGCTCGAAATTCAGGTCGGTCGCAGCCTTGCGGATGGCGTCCGACGCCACTTTCCCGGGCGTCAGCGCCGCATAGTCGAGCACCGGCCTGATTTCGATAAAGCGGCGCCGCTCGCTGGGCGTCGGCGGCGCCCCGTTCAGCATCGCACGCCAGGAAAAGCTGGCCCGTCGCCCGGCGATGGCATTGTCGAGGGTGTCGGCGACCATGTTCAAGGTGCCGGTGAGGTTGTCGAGCGAGTAGTGATTCATCCGCGCGCCGATCAACCCATAATTCAGCGCTGTCGTGAGGCCCCGCAGGTTCGTGTCCTGAGCCAGCGCCTGGATGATCGGTTTGGCTTCGCCGAGCTTGTGGGTGATCTCGACCACGTCCTGGGTCGGCAGGAACAAAAGCCCGTTGCGCCGAAAGAACGGCCCTCCCCCCAGTTCGGTGATCGAATGGAACAAATTGCTCCGGCCGGACAGCGCCTGGATCAGGGCCCCCGTCGCCTGGGTGGCAAGTTCCGACGTCGGGGCGTCGACCACGGCCAGGATGGTTTGTTCCTTCGGGGGGAATGACTTGTCGAACGCCGCCGAGCGCTGCCGCCAGGGCAGGTTGTCGGAGATCAGCTTGTTCACATCGGTGTCGATGGCGAAGTGCTTGGTCGCGAACACTCCGGCGACCAAGGCCAGAACTACTGCGATACCAATGACTTGAGCGGCATACCGGGTGCACGCCTCAACCGTTGTGACGATTGCCGTCTTCAGCATGCCATATCCTGGGAGTTGTCCACCGACCCTATCGGGCAGTAGGCGGGAGATACCGGCGCGGGTGGAGGCGGAATATCAGGCAATTCAGCATGTTGACAACGACTAAAGGTAGCCGGGGGAAGACTATGACAGATTGGCCACAGGGAGCGGCGGTCCGGCATTTGGGCGGAAGTAGGTGTTCCCCACCCGCCACGAATTCTCTACTCTGGCCCCAATGCGCGCTCGCGCACGTCTTGGGGGACCAATTCCTGGCCATGACTTCACCAACCCCGCTGTTGGACGCGATCAAGCGTCCCGAAGACCTTCGCCGCCTGCCCGAGGATTCGCTCCGGCAAGTGGCTGACGAACTGCGTGCCGAAACGATCAACGCGGTAGCGGTCACGGGAGGCCATCTGGGCGCGGGGCTTGGGGTCGTCGAACTGACGGTCGCGCTGCACTACGTCTTCGATACGCCGGGCGATCGCCTGATCTGGGATGTGGGGCATCAGGCCTATCCGCACAAGATCCTGACGAACCGCCGCGACCGGATCAAAACGTTGCGGCAGGGTGGCGGCCTTTCGGGCTTCACCAAACGCGCCGAGAGCGAGTTCGATCCGTTCGGCGCCGCGCATTCCTCAACCTCGATTTCCGCTGGGCTGGGCATGGCGGTCGCGCGCGACCTCACCGGGCGCGCCCACAACGTCGTCGCGGTCATCGGCGACGGTGCCATGTCGGCGGGCATGGCGTATGAGGCCATGAACAACGCCGGCGCGATGAATTCGCGGCTGGTCGTCATCCTCAACGACAACAACATGTCGATTGCGCCGCCGGTCGGTGCGCTCTCGGCCTACCTGGCGCGGCTGGTGTCCGGCCAGACCTACCGCACCGTGCGGCGCTCGGTGGAGCAGCTTGCCAGTCACCTGCCGCCGTTTCTGGAGCAGCGCGCCAAGGCGGTCGAGGAATACGCCCGCGGCCTAGTCACCGGCGGCACGCTGTTCGAAGAGCTCGGATTCTATTACGTCGGCCCGATCGACGGGCACAACTTCGAGCACCTCATCCCGATCCTGAAGAACGTCCGCGACAGCCAGGAGGGGCCAATCCTGGTCCACGTCGTCACCGAGAAGGGCAAGGGTTACGCGCCGGCCGAGGCCTCCGACGACAAGTATCATGGCGTCGTGAAGTTCGACGTCGTCACCGGCAAGCAGGCCAAGGCGAAATCCAACGCGCCGTCCTACACCAAGGTGTTCGGCGAGAGCCTGGTAAAAGAGGCCGCGAAAGACCCGCGCATTGTCGGCATCACTGCCGCCATGCCGTCCGGCACCGGGATCGACATCTTCAGTAAGGCTTTTCCGGACCGCACCTTCGACGTCGGCATTGCCGAGCAGCACGCGGTGACGTTCGCCGCCGGCCTCGCCACGGAGGGCTACAAGCCGTTCGCCGTGATCTACTCGACGTTCCTGCAGCGTGCCTACGACCAGATCGTGCACGATGTCGCCATCCAGCGCCTGCCGGTGCGGTTTGCGCTCGACCGCGCGGGCCTCGTGGGCGCCGACGGCCCGACCCATGCGGGCTCCTTCGACCTCGCCTATCTCGGCTGCCTTCCGGGCTTTGTGCTGATGGCGGCGGCGGACGAAGCCGAGCTGGTTCACATGGTGGCGACGCAAGTCGCAATCGACGACCGGCCCTCCGCGTTGCGCTACCCGCGCGGCGACGGTGTCGGCGTCGATATGCCGGAGTTCGGGGTCGCGCTCGAGATCGGCAAGGGCCGGATCGTGCGCGAGGGGACCTCGGTCGCCCTGCTGTCGCTCGGGACGCGGCTTGCCGAATGCCTCAAGGCCGCCGAAACGCTAGCAACGCATGGCCTCTCCACCACGGTGGCGGACGCGCGCTTCGCCAAACCGCTCGATACCGACCTGGTGCTCCGGCTCGCCCGGGAACATGAGGTGCTGATAACCGTTGAAGAAGGGTCAGTCGGCGGTTTCGCGGCCCAGGTGTTGCAGACGCTCGCCGAGCACGGCGCGCTTGATCGCGGCCTGAAGCTGCGCGCCATGGTACTGCCGGACCAATTCATCGATCAGGATAGCCCGGTCGCCATGTACGCCAAGGCGGGCCTCGATGCCAACGCCATCGCGGCGAAGGTCTTCCAGGCGCTGGGCCGAGATGTCCGGATGGAGAGAATCCAAGGTACACGTCCTTAAGTCGGCTTGACCGGGGGGCTTTGGTCGCACAGAAGGACAGAACAGGTTGGACGGGGAACCATGAACGTACCGTTTTTCAAGGAAATGCGCATCGGCGCCTACCTGCTGAAGCAGAAGCTCGTGGGCCGCAAGCGCTATCCGCTCGTACTCATGCTGGAGCCGCTGTTCCGCTGCAATCTCGCCTGCGTCGGCTGCGGCAAGATCGACTATCCGGACCCGATCCTGAACCGGCGGCTGTCGGTCAAGGAGTGCCTGGACGCGGTCGACGAGTGCGGCGCCCCGATGGTGGCGATCCCCGGCGGCGAGCCGCTGATCCACAAGGAGATCGGCGAGATCGTCAAAGGCATTATCGCGCGCAAGAAGTTCGTGTCGCTCTGCACCAACGCGCTGCTGCTCGAAAAGAAGCTGCACCTGTTCGAGCCGTCGCCCTATCTGTTCTTCTCAGTCCATCTCGACGGCATCAAGAAGCACCACGACAAGTCGGTGTGCATGGAGGGTGGCTTCGAGAAGGCGGTCGCAGGCATCAAGGCCGCCAAGGCCAAGGGCTTCACCGTCAACGTCAATGCCACGATCTTCGACGGTCATCCCGCCGAGGACATCGCGGCGTTTCTCGACCTCGCGCAGGAGATGGGGGTCGGCATCTCGATCTCGCCCGGCTATGCGTACGAGCGTGCGCCCGACCAGGAGCACTTCCTCACCCGCCGCAAGACCAAGGAACTCTTCCGCGACGTGTTCCGCATGGGCAAGGGCAAGAAGTGGAATTTCATCCACTCCAACCTCTTCCTCGACTACCTCGCGGGCAACCAGGACTACCACTGCACCCCGTGGGGCATGCCCACGCGCAACATCTTCGGCTGGCAGAAGCCCTGCTACCTGCTCGGCGAAGGCTACGCCAAGACCTACACCGAGCTGATGGAAACCACCGACTGGGACACCTACGGCACCGGCAAGTACGAGAAGTGCGCGGACTGCATGGCGCATTGCGGCTACGAGCCGACAGCCGCCACCGCCGCCATCAGTAATCCGCTCCAGGTACTGAAGGTCGCGCTGTTCGGGATCAAGACCGAGGGCGAGATGGCGCCCGAAATCTCGCTCGATCACCAGCGCCCGGCGGAATACATCTTCTCGCGCCATGTCGAGCGCGAGATGGCCGCCATCCACGCCAAGGCCACGAACACTCCCCCCGCCCCGCCGATGCAGGCAGCGGAGTAGCTGCTGCCTCAACATGCTTCAGGGCTGGGTTCTGAACCTTTGGCCCTTTCGCGCGACTAAAATTGCTGGGAGGGCACTTTCATGGAAGATCATCGCACGACGCGGCTGTTCGGCTTGGCACTCGGCCTGCTTGTTCACCTGCTGCATGGTGCTGAACGCCTTCGCGTTCTAGCTAACGCGCCGAGTTTCCCGCCGCCTCATGCTGAGGAGCGCGCGCAAGCGACGCGTCTCGAAGCATGGACACAAGTTCGGTGCTCGCTGCCATCCTTCGAGACGGCGCTTCGCGCCCCTCAGGATGAGGAGTTGAGCGGGCGGCGGCCTCATCCAATCGCCAATCAGGCCTCAACCGGTCATCAACCGCTAGTCCAGGCGAGCGCCGGAGGCCTTCACGATGGCCGTCCACTTCGGGATTTCCGACCTGATGTAGGCGGCGAAATCCTCCGGGCTGCCGGCGACGATATCGACGCCTAGCCCCGCCAGCGATTTCTGCACGCCGGCATCCGCCAGCGTCGCCAAGAGCGCACGGTTGAGCGTCCCGATGACGTCTTTCGGAGTACCAGCCGGGACCACGAGGCCGTGCCAGGTCGTGGCGTCGAAGCCCTTGAGGCCAAGTTCGTCCATCGTGGCCAAGTCGGGATATTGCGCACTGCGCTTGAGCGTGGTGACGGCGAGCGCCCTCACCTTCCCCTCCTGGATATGGGAGACTACCGAGGACGCGGTCGCGAACATCATCTGCACGTGCCCGGCGATCACGTCCTGCAAGGCGGGCGCCGCGCCCTTGTAGGGGACATGGACGAGGTCGATCCCGGCCTCCGCCTTGAACAGTTCGCCGGCGAGATGCGCCGCCAGCCCATGGCCGGAGGAGGCGTAGTTGAGCTTTCCCGGGTTGGCCTTGGCGAGCGCGATCAATTCCGCAAGCGAGCGCACCGGCAGCGCCGGGTTCACCACCAGGATGTTGGCCTGCGAGCCAACGAGGCCGATCGGGGCGAAATCCTTGACCGGGTCGAAATTGACCTTCTGGTAGAGCGCCGCGTTAGTGGCGAGGATGCTGTTGTTGCCGAGGAGCAGCGTGTAGCCGTCGGGCGCCGCGTGGGCGACTAGCTCGGCCGCGATGTTGCCGCCGGCACCCGGCCGATTGTCGATCACGAACGGCTGCCCCAGCACCTGCTCGAGCTTGCGACCGAGAATGCGTGCCAGCACATCGCTCGCCCCACCCGGCGGAAAGGCCACGACCAGGCTGACGGGGCGAGCCGGGTAATCGGCGGGCCATGCGGCCGGAACGCTCACCGCCAGCGTGACAACCGCCGCCAGGACCGTCGGCAACTTCCTGAGCATCACGTTCCTCCGGAGATCGGGCGGCCACCGCCGACCGGTCGAGCATAGCCGCGATCGAAATCCGATGAAAATCTCAAGCCTACCGGCGTCACCGGAGCCAAACTCCGGGAATTTCTCGCTGTCGGCACGCGCGTCGTTGCGGCAAAGCAACACTCAACACGAGATTGCCTGGAATCCACCGATAACTTTTGGAATTGGCGCTCCCGAGACGCTAGTCTAGGCGCGCCCAGACAAAGAAAAGAAGAGGGGCAGTATCGGCGAGGGGCGGTGTCGTGTTCGGTGTGATCGGCGTGATGTTGGCGAGTGCTGTGTTCGCGATCTTGTTCGCCTATATCTGCACGTCGTTCCTGCTCGCGCAGTTCAACGTTCACCGGCGAATGCTGGTGGGCGAAAAGAGCCTGCTCATCATCTTCGCGTCGAACATCGTCAGCCTCGTCCTGTTGTGGATCGTGGGCTTTGCCCTGCTCTCCGCCATCGGCCGCAGCATTCAAGTGCCGACCGCCTTCATCGCGATGATCGCGGTGGGCGCACAAGCCATCTGGCTCATCCGCCATTTGTGGCTCTACCGCCGCGACCATCTGCGCGTGCACTTCGAAAGCTACGAATAATTCAAATCTCGCATTCGGCGCGCCCCGGTCCGCATATCCGGGCGCCCTGGCGCGCGTAGCGGGCTTCCGCTAGCATTCGGCCGTGGGGCACATTGCGTCATCGCGTATCCCGCGATGTTTCGCAAATTCGCAGAGGGCTGTTTTCCGATCATTGGCTCTCCGGTCCCCGCAACAGGCCAAACGTAATGGGTGTCGTCGATGAAGTGCAGTGTGAGCGCAGCCGCCGTGGTGTTCGCTGTCGCCTGCTCGGTCCCGCTCGCGGCGCGGGCGCAATCCGCCGCGCCGGAGTTGCGCAACTCGCAGGTCGAGACCGCCTACGTGGAGCCGAAGGATCCGGCCTTCCGCCCGATCTATGACCGGCTGAAGAAACGGCAGGTGCTCGAACAGCTCCAGCAGTTCCTGGCGCCGCTGCGGCTCCCTGCCAAGCTCAAGGTGACGATCGACCAGTGCGGCGCGCAATTTGCGCCCTACTCGGCCCGGCGGACCCGTGACCATCTGTTACGAATACATCGATCAGATCGAGCGTCTCGCGCCCGGCGGCTCGGTCTTTCTCGGATCGGCCTGGATCACGACGCGGGACGACGCGCTGGTCGGCGCCGTCGCGCTGACCGTGCTGCACGAGGTGGCGCACGCGGTGTTCGACGCCTTGCAGGTACCGGTCTGGGGACGCGAGACCGACGCCGCCGACAAGGTCAGTGCGTTCATCATGCTGCAATTCGGCAAGGAGGTCGCCTGGCGAACCATGACCGGAGTGGCCTGGTTCCTCAACCAGTCGACCGGCACGCCGGTGAATTATTCCGATCCCCGCTCAGCCGCGGCGCAACGCTTCTACAACATCCTCTGCATCGCCTATGGCAGCGACAAGAAGACGTTTGGCTTCCTCTCGCCGAAGTCGTCGGGGCAGACCGTCTATTTGCCGCCGGGACGTGCAGAGGGCTGCGAGGACGAATTCGCCAAGCTCAAGTTCGCCTTCGACGCGACGATCGCGCCGAGCATCGATCCAGAGCTTCTGAAAAAGGTCCAGGCCGCGGAGTGGCTGAAATGAAATTCGCAACGATCGGCATCGCGCTGCTGTCCGCGGCGGCCCTCTCGAGCTCCGCGGCAGCGCAAGCGCCGGCGGCGCCGGAACTGCGCAACCCGAAGCTCTCGATCGACTACGTCGAGCCGCGAAGCCGGGAATACCAGGACCTCTACGAGCGGCTGAAGAAACGCCAGGTGCTCGAAGAGCTCGCGCAGTTCCTCTCGCCGCTGAAACTGCCGCTGTCGCTGCGGCTCAAGTTCGCCGAGTGCGGCATGATCAACGCCGACTACGACCCTTTGGATCTGCGCATCCGCATCTGCTACGAGTGGGTCGACTTCATGGAAAGCCGCGCGCCGCGGACCACGGTGCCGGTCGCCGGCATCATCTCGCGCGAGGACGCGATCATCGGATCGACCGTCAGCGTCATCCTGCATGAGATGGGGCACGCGCTGTTCGACATTCTCCAGGTCCCGGTGCTCGGCAAGGAGGAGGACGCCGCCGACCAGATCGCGGGCTTCATCATGTTGCAGTTCGGCAAGGACGTGGCGCGCGCAACCATCAACGGCACGGCCTTCACCTGGGCAACTCTCGCCAACACTGAGCAGAAGCCCGCTTTCTACGACGTGCATTCGACCGCCGAGCAGCGCATCTACAACTTCACCTGCATCGCCTATGGCGGCGACCCGGACACGTTCAAGGACTACATCGACAAGGGCCTGCTGCCGAAGGTCGCGCGCCGCGAACTGCAAGAGCGAATACGAGCAGGTGAAGCTCGCGTTCGGCAAGACCATCCTGCCCTACGTCGATCTCGACATGATGAAGCAGGTGCAGTCGAGATCATGGCTGCGGCCGACCGACGGGAAGTGAGCGGAGAGCGGGGGCGGCCTTACACGAACTGCACCGCGATCCCGCCGAGCTCGCCGAAATCCGCGTGCAGCGTGTCGCCCTTGCCGGCGAACACCACACGCGTGAACGAGCCCGCCAGCACCAGGTGGCCGGGCTCGAGCGCGACGCCGTGCGAGCCGAGCTTGTTGGCGAGCCAGGCGACGCCGAGCGCCGGGTGACCGAGCACGCCGGCGGCGACGCCGGTCTCCTCGATCTCGGAATTCTTGTACATGATGCCGCCGACCCAGCGCAGGTCGACGTCCATCGGACCGACCGGCCGCCCGCCGACCACGATGCCGGCGGCGGCGCCATTGTCCGCAACGGTGTCGAAAATCTTGCGCGGGTCCTGCAGGCGCGCATCGACGATCTCGATCGCCGGCACGACGTATTCGGTCGCGCGCAGCACGTCGGTGAGGCCGACGCCAGGCCCCTTCAACCGGCTGCCCATCACGAAGGCGAGCTCGATCTCGACCCGCGGCTTGCAGTAGTTGGCGTGCGGAATTTTGGCGCCATCGGCGATCATCATGTCGTCGAGCAGATGGCCGTAATCGGGCTCGTCGATCATCGAGGAGCGCTGCATCGCCTTTGAGGTGAGGCCGACTTTGTGACCGATCAGCTTGGCGCCGGCGGCGATCTTGCGGTTGGCGACTTCGGTCGAGATCGCGTAGCTGTCCTCGATCACGATGTCCGGCCAGGTCTTCGAAAGCTGGACCGCCTGTTTGCGCTCCTTCTCGGCGGCAATGAGGATATCGGCGGCTTTCTTGCGATCGGCATCGGACAGCATCTTGGGTCCCTCCCCTTGTTCTTGATCCGCGCGGCCGCACTATCGACGATTGCGCACTGTGTCTCAATGCAATTTGTGCCTCAATGCGATTTGCACGGCCCAGCATTGCCAGCGCGACGATGGACTGACAATTTAGTACTGAGTCGGCGTCATGGCCGGGCTTGTCCCGGCCATCCACGTCTTGCTCGTTGGCAGTAAAGACGTGGATGCCCGGCACGAGGCCGGGCATGACGGCGGAGAGATTGGCAATTGACGGCGATGGACGCGAACATCATCGGCGGCGGCATCGGCGGGTTGACGCTGGCGCTCGCCCTGCATGCGAGCGGAGCCGCTCGCCGGATCCGGATATTCGAAGCGGCGCCGGACATCCGTCCGCTCGGCGTCGGCATCAATCTCGGTCCGCATGCGGTCAAGGAATTGAGCGCGCTCGGCCTGCAGGACGCGCTCGCGGCGGTTGCGTGCCAGCCGCAGGACTATGCCTTCTTCACCCGCCACGGCCAGCTCGTCTACCGCGAGCCGTGGGGGCTCGCCGCGGGCCATCAGTGGCCGCATTTCTCCATCCACCGCGCCGACCTGCACCAGGTGCTGCTCGATGCCGTCAGGGCGCGGCTTGGAACCGAGAACTTCATCACCGGCCATCGCTGCGTCGGAATCGAACAAAGCGGCGCACGGGTGACGGCGCGCTTCGCGGCACCGGACGGGGCGGCGCTGGAACCGCAGGACAGCGACATCCTGATTGCCTGCGACGGCGTCCATTCGGTCGTGCGCGCGCAGTTCTATCCGGACGAAGGCCCGTTCATCTATCGCGGCATCAATCTCTGGCGCGGCGTCACCCGCATGGCGCCCTACCTCAGCGGCTGCAGCATCGCGCGCGTCGGCGCGCGGCATTCGACCCTGATCGTCTATCCGATCCGCGGCAATATCGACGGCGCCGGCAACCTGCTGGTCAACTGGGTGGCGGAGATCGAGCGCGAGGTGGCGGTGCCGGTCGACTGGAACAAGCCGGCGCGGCTCGAGGATTTCCTGCCGGTCTACCAGGACTGGACGTTCGACTGGCTCGACGTTCCGGCGATGATGCGCCAGGCCGACGCGATCTTCTCCTACCCCATGGTCGACCGCGATCCGCTCGCGCGCTGGTCGTTCGGGCACGTGACGCTGCTCGGCGACGCCGCGCATCCGATGTATCCGCAAGGCGGCAACGGCGGCGCGCAGGCGATCATCGACGCCGCGACGCTGGCGCGGCTTCTGAAGAGCGAGCCTGGCCCGGAAGCGGCACTCAAGGCTTACGAGGCGGCGCGGCTGCCGGCCACGAGCCGTATCGTGGTGCAGAACCGCACCGCGCCGCCGAACGTCATCGTCGACACGGTCGAGCAGCGCAGCGGCGACCGGCGCTTCGACAAGCTCGAAGACATCATCAGCAAGGACGAGTTGCGCGCGATCTTCGAACGCTACCAGAAGGTCGCCGGCTATCATGTTCAACAAGTCGGAAGGGCACAGGGGTAATTCATGGCAGATACAGTTGCGTCGCTGAAGCTCACATCGGACGGAGCGATGAAGCTTCTCCAGGCCGCCATGGCGAAGGCGAAAGAGATGAACGTGCCGCAATGCATCTCAGTGGTAGACCCCGGCGGACACCTGTTGGCCTTCGCCCGCATGGACGGCGCGTTCACGCAGTCGATCGACACCTCGCTGATGAAGGCGATGACGGCGGCGGCCTACGGCGTGCCCGACCGGCAATATCGAGGCCGGCGTCGACATCAAGCTGGCGATCGCCACGCAGGGCAAGCGCGTCAACTTGCCGGGCGGCCTGCCGGTCATCGTCGACGGCCACGTCATCGGCGGCATCGGCGTCGGCTCCGGCACCGGTGAGCAGGACCGCCAGGTGGCGAATGCCGGGCTCGCCGCATTGGCGGGCGCCAAGCGGTTTTAGGGCGTATCCTCATAAATTCGAGTGGTTCTTGAAATTCCACTTTTAGGCAACGAGCGGAAATGCTGCGGAAGGTTGCCTACAACGCTGCGACGCTGATGACCCGATTCGGACATTGGACGCTCGCTGAACAACCGCGTCCGACGTGGATTCGCACCCCTTCCGACGCCTTGGCCTACCCCCTACGATGCCTCCTGGATGAACCTGGGTCGAGTCATGAAGCGGCGCGAATTTCTCGGTGTGCTCGGTGGTGTGGCTGCATGGCCGTTGGCGGCGCGGGCGCAGCAGGGTGAGCGCGTTCGGCGCGTCGGTCTGCTCACGAATCTCACACGAAGTGATCCAGAGGGGCAGGCCCGCGACGAGGCCTTCGTGCTGGGGCTGCGGCAATTGGGCTGGGCGGTGGGTGGAAATTTGCAGATCGAGCGCCGATTCACCGAGGGCGACCCCGAACTCGGGCTGAAGTATGCGCGGGAGTTGGTGGCGCTCGCTCCCGACGTTTTGCTGACAACCGGCAGCGCCGAACTCGTGCCTCTGCTGCAGGCCACTCGTACCTTGCCTATCGTGTTCACGATCGTGCCGGACCCGGTCGGTGCGGGCTTCGTCGACAGCCTAGCTCGACCGGGCGGCAATGCCACCGGCTTCGTCCAATTTGAATTCGGGTTGACCAGCAAATGGCTAGAACTGCTCAAGGACATATCGCCGGGCATCACGCGCGTGGCCGTGCTGCGCGAGCCGGGCCTCACCGCCGCGATCGCGCAGTTCGCCGCCCTGCAAGCAGTGGCTCCGGCGTTGCGGGTCGAGCTGGTGCCGCTCAACTTCCGCGATCCGGCCGACATCGAACGGACGGTGGCAGGGTTCGCGCGCTCACCGAGCGACGGAATGGTCGTGACCTCCGGCCCGCTGGCTTCGGTTCATCGCCATGCCATCATTACGACGGCTGCCCGCCACAAGCTGCCTGCCGTCTACGTCTCGCGCTACACAGTGGTCGACGGCGGGTTGGTGTCCTACGGACCGGACTTTGTCGACCAGTACCGCCTCGCTGCGGGGTACGTGGATCGCATTCTCAGAGGAGAGAAACCTATGGACCTGCCTGTGCAGGTACCAACCAAGTACGAACTGGCCATCAATCTCAAGACCGCGAAGGCGCTCGGCCTCACCGTGCCGCCGATGCTGCTCGCACGCGCCGACGAGGTGATCGAATAACGGTCGCATTCACTGCATCGCGTTCGGTTGCGATTAGCACAACAAGACAGATGCGCAGCTTTGAAGTGATGATCGCTATTGGGAGCATGTCAGACACGGACTAACGCGCGGCCTTAGTCGGCTGCGACGCCAATGATCCGTAGCGGACCTGAGAGCGGTGCTTGATTTTGGAGTGGCCGCGTTCGGCGACTTACGGCAACCGGCCGTCAGGCCATATCCTTAAGCGACAACAAGGCCAAACCTGATCGACCCCCTCACATATTGCCGTGCCCGCGCTTGACGGTCTGGCGCATCACCGGCGCCGTGATCTGGTCGGAGATCTGGATGTTCCAGATTTCGCTTTCGCCCTGCGCGGCGAAGTCGGCGAACAGCTTCGGGATGACCGACACATCGCGGATCTCGTGGCCGCGCAGGCCGAAGCCGCGTGCGATGTTCTCGAACGCGGGCCGGCCGAACACGGCCAGGCTGTCGTCGAGGCCGTCGGCGCGCAGCTTGTGAAACTCCGAGCCGTATCCGCCGTCGTTCATCGCGCAGATCAGGATGCGATATCCTTGACGCTTGAGCGTCTCGAGCTCCTGGATATGGAACAAGAGCCCGCCGTCGCCTTCGAACAGCACGATCTTGCCCTCGCGGCCCTGCCGGCGCGCCGCCGCAACCCCAAGCGCATAGGACAGGCCGTTGCCGACCGCGCCGAATTCACGGACCGTCGTGTAGCGCTCCGCCGGCCGGCCCCGCATCTGGGCGTTGAAATAGGCCTGATGGCCGCCGCCGACGACGATGTCCCAGTCCTTCGGAACGACCGCGTCGATGGCCTCGATCACCTCGCGTGGATCCAGCACCCCGGGCGCGATGTCGAACTCCATCGAGTCCGCCGGCTCGGTCGCGATGCGATGCGCCAGCTCTTTCGTGCGGATCGCCGCCGCCGTCGGCTTGCCGGCGCCCAGCTTCTTGTCGAGGCCGGCAAGGATTGCATCGATGCCGGCGAGCGCATCCGATCTGATGTAGAGGTCGGCGGCCTTCAGCCCATCGCGCAAGCCGCGCGGGGCATCGTCCAGCTGGATCTTGTAGGCCTTTGGCCAGAAGTGTCCGCCACCGACGTAGTAGGACAGGCTCGTGCCGACCGCGAGCACAACGTCCGCGGACTCGTACATCTCCCGGCCCAGCGCCGTGAAGTAGCTGCCGGTGATGCCGAGCCCGAACGGATGGTCGTGGAAGAGACCGCGCGCGGGCAGCGTGTTGGAGAGCAAGGCGCCGCAGCGATCGGCGAGCTTGATCACCGCATCGCGTGCGCCGGACCACAGCACGCCGCGGCCGCCGAGGACGATCGGCCGCTTTGCCGCGGCCAGCCGCTCGACGGCCTCGGCCACGACCTCGGGATCGGGGTGCATGCGCCCGACCTCGGGCTGGTACATCGCCGAGGTCTCGTAGGGCTGGTTGGTCATGTGCTCGACCTTCTGCAGGTCGTAGGGAATGCCCAGCACCACCGGCTGCCGCTCGTACTTGGCGATGTGGAAGGCCTCGCGCACGTAGTCCATCATGCGCGGCAGGCTGTGCGCGGCGATGTAATGCGCCCCGGTCGCCGTCACCAGCGGCGCCTGGTCGATGGCCTGATTGTAGAATTTGGCGTTGATCGGCGCCTCGCCGGCGAACACCACCATCGGCAGGCGGGCGCGAGCCGCGGCCGGCAGCGCCGTCATCAACTGGGTCACGCCAGGGCCGCACGTGACGGAGGCAACGGCGACCTTATTGGTGGCGACGTTGTAGGCTGTCGCCGCCGCCACGGTGACGTGCTCGTGCCTGACGTGGACGGTATGCACGCCCGGCAGTTTGGCAAAGGCGGTGGACCAGTGCATGTTGCCGTCGCCCATCAGGACGAACTGCGTGTCGACTCCCTCCGCGAGGAACGCATCTGCGAGGGCTTCGTAGAGTTTTGGCATGGGCGCGGTACCCCTAGGTCGAGGCCCACCGATGGCCCTTGCCGCCGTTGCGATCATTGGGGTTCGGCACCTCCCGCTGGCGGCTTCGAGGAAACGCTACATCAGGCTTGTGCGCAGGCGGAAGGGGGCGTCATCTTTTTTCTTGCCGCATAAAAGTCCGTTCCTGGCGCAAAACGACAGATGCCGCGGCTTTGAAGTGTGGTCGGTATTGAGGCATAGCGGACGGGGACGGACCGACGGTCCCGGCCGGACACGACGCGATGACCCGAAGCGGACGTTTAAGTTAGCGCCAGGGTGTTGCGCGTTATTGGTAATCCACTCTATCCATTCGGCCTATCGAGCGACAAACGCGAGCCCAACATGACTGACACACCTGAATACACGCCGCCGGAACGTCTGGGTCTGGGAGAAGGGCGACAGTCCCAATTGGCGCTATAGCAATACCAATCGCCCGATCGCGGGCGCGACGCATGAGAAGGTGTTGCCGCGCGGAAAGCATCCGCTGCAGCTCTATTCACTGGCGACGCCTAATGGCGTCAAGGTGACAATCATGCTGGAGGAATTGCTGGCCGCCGGTCATAGCGGAGCGGAATATGACGCTTGGCTGATCCGGATCGGTGAGGGCGACCAGTTTGGTAGCGGATTTGTCGGGGTGAACCCGAATTCCAAAATCCCGGCGCTCATGGACTATAGCGAGCAGACGCCGCGACGCGTGTTCGAATCCGGCGCCATTCTGCTCTACCTGGCGGATAAATTCGGCGCCTTCCTGCCAAAGGATCACGGCAAACGCACCGAGGCGCTGAACTGGCTGTTCTGGCAGATGGGTTCAACGCCCTATCTCGGCGGCGGCTTCGGGCATTTCTATGCCTATGCTCCGGTGAAGATCAAATACGCCATCGACCGTTTTACAATGGAGGTGAAACGCCAGCTCGATGTGCTGGACCGGCAACTTGCGGACAATCAATTCGTCGCCGGCGACGAATATACGATCGCCGATATGGCGATCTGGCCGTGGTACGGCAACGGCATGTTGAACGGCGCCTCCTACAACGACCCGCGCAAGTTCCTGCAGACGCACGAATACAAGAACCTGACACGCTGGAAGAACGAAATCGGCAATCGCCCGGCCGTCAGGCGCGGGCGGATGGTCAACCGCGCCAGCGGACCGCCTGAAGAACAGATGCACGAGCGCCATGACGCCAGCGATTTCGAGACGAAAACGCAGGACAAGGTCGCCGCGCGGCCGTAACTATTTCTTGTGATTTCTGCTTGCGGCCCATCTCGACACTTCGCTCGATGCACCGATTTCGTCCGCTATCGGATAACAGACGACGCTGACCATGCGCATAAAGCGCCACGATAGGCGCGAGGGCGGCCGGCTCAACCTCCTCGGCGCCCATTCCTCATCAACGAACGGTCAAGAACGACGGTGATCGATCACGACCACAACCGCGCCGATCTCCACCCGGGTGTAGAGATCGATCACATCCTCATTGGTCAGGCGAATGCAGCCCGAAGAAACCCCTCGTCCGATGTATTCGGGCTGGTTGGTGCCATGGATGCGATACAGCGTGTCCTTGTCACCGGAATAAAGGTAGAGGGCGCGCGACCCCATCGGATTTTTCGCGCCACCTTCCATGTAGTTCGGAAGGGGTCCCAGCCGGCGCTTCTCGTCCGGAGTCGGCGTCCAGCCCGGCCATTCCGCCTTGCGCTGCACCGTCACCAGGCCGGACCAACCCTGCGGAACTTCGCCTACAGTGGCACCGTACCGAAGCGCCTTACCGTCCGGCAGCACGTAGTAGACGTAGGGTCCGCTAGCGTCGACCACGATAGAGCCTGGCGCCTCCTGCCGGTGGAACCGAACGATCTGACGCCGATGTTCCGGCGCGAGCGACACGTTCTGATAGGGCGGATTTGCCAGTTCCCGCCGATCGCGCGCCGTGAACTTGGCGTCGAACGACGAAGGCGTGGTGGCCGCCATGCTGCAGCCGACGAATAGTCCGATCAAAGGAAGGCACGCCATAGGTCCGACCCCGACTTGCGAGAGCTATCGACCTTCAATTGTGCCTAGAAGTGCGACGGCAATGAGTGCTCACACAACTAAAATGTCTCGCCGTAGCGCATTTCTCTGATGGCTGTTGCATAAACGCCACTCCGCAACGCGATCGGGCCCAATATCCGGCCATAGCGAGAGCCTGACCTATGAGGACACGGCCTGGATAAGCCGAACTCTCTCGCCGCTCGTCCCAGCGAAAACGGACCCAGCGCTTTCCCGCTTGAGAACAGTTGGATGCTGCTTTCGCGGCATGAGCGGAGAGAGCATCAAGTCGATCGCAGCGCGCGCTCGACCTGCGCGAGCAGCGGCGCCACGTCGTAGCCGAGATAGTAGGCCGCGCCGACGCGCACCGGATCGCCCGCGTAGTAGCGCTCGTATTGCAGCATGCGCTGGCCGAACTGCGTGCCGGTCGCGTCCCAGGCAAGCTTTGATATGCGGATGCGCCGCTCGGCATCGACGCCGGCGCCGCGATAGTAGCGTGCGATGTCCGGACCGATCTCGGAACGCAGGTCCGCTTCCATCGGGCTGATCAACAGGCCGCCGGCGCTGAGAACCTGCGTCACCTGCACCATGCGCTCGTACCATTTGGGCAAGTGATAGCGCAGCGCCTGCAGCGGCGCGTAGGCCGGGCGGATCGCGCCGCGTCCGGTCGGCTCGGCCTTCTGCTCGGACATCAGGATGCCCGCCTCGATCAGTTCGAGATAGCCGAGAAGCTCGCCGAGCTGTTCCTGCACATGCAGGAAGACGTCCGATTTCACCGACCGCGTCATCGCGATCGCCACGCCGGTGAGGAACTGCGTTTTCGACAGTCCGCGGATCGCCGTCTGATGGCCGGTATGATTGCGCACGCTGGCCTGCGCGAACATCGCGTTGCCCATCTTCACGTCGCCGTAGAGAAACACGCGGTCCCACGGGATCAGCACATCGTCGAACACGCAGACCGCGTCCGGCTCCTCGAAGCGCGCGCCGAGCGGATGGTCCCACTCCGATTGCGTGCCGTTGTCGAACGGCTCGCGGCAGATGAAGCGCAGCCCCGGCGTCGCGCACGGGATGCCGAACGCCAGCACGTAGCGCTCCTCGCCGTCGCGGATGCCGGGCAGCGGATAGACCAGAAGCTCGTCCGCGGTCGGCCCGTGCGTCGCGAGCATCTTGGCGCCGCGCACGATCAGCCCGTCCTTCGTCTCCTCGACCACGCCGAGATATGCGAACGCGTCCTCCTGCTCGTGTGACGCCTTCGAACGGTCGGTCTGCGGGTTGACGAGGGCGTGGGTGAGGAACAGGTCGCGGTCGCGACAGTATTTGTAGTAGTTGCGCACGTTCTCCGCGAACCGTTCGCCGCGCTGGCCGAAGAAATCGGAGCCTTCGGCAAACGTCATCAGTATCGTGTTGAGATAGTCCGGCGAGCGGCCGACCATGCCGAACATGGCGTCCGCCCAGATTTTCATCGTCTGCCGGCGTTTCACCAAATCGGCATGAGTGCGCGGCATCAGGAACGAGCTGCCGGCAGGCTCGCCGGTGTCTTCGCACACATACGTCATCACGTCGCGGTGCTCGGCCGACACCTGCAAGTCATAGAGGTCGGCGATCGACTGCACCGGCCGGCGGAACACCGGATCGGTCGTGACGTCGCCGACGCGACGGCCCTCCACCCAGACCTCGCGCGGACTGCGGCGCAGGCCGTCGATGAATTCGTTTCCGCTTCGTACCGCCATTCAAAGCCCCTTCGCCGTCACGATCTGCCACCCTTCGGTCTGCCGTCCCTTGGTAAGGTGGCGGACGGCCCGGTCAAGCCCGGCCACGATCGTCGCTGAGACGGCATGTCGCTTGCTTGGGAGGCAACAGGCGTCTACTGAAAATTCGGTCCCGCGCAGGCCATTCGAAGTTCGCATCGCTTGCGGCACCTTCGTCTTGCGAACTTCGGAATCGAAGGACACTAGCTATTCATTGATCTACTGTGGCTAGGTTCAGAAGTCCGCATTTGGATTCGCCGCGAGAATGATGCGGACTTCTGAACCGCCACACTAGCCTGCGCGCCGCGAGGAATGTCATGAGAAAGTTGCTGCCCGCCATTGCGCTCGCCGCGATCCTGCACGGCATCACCGTCGCCGGCGCGCAGACCTACCCGTCGCGGCCGATCACCATGATCGCGCCGTTCCCCGCGGGCGGGCCGTCGGACACGCTCGCGCGCATCCTCTCCGAGCCGCTGCGCGCCGCGCTCGGCCAGCCGGTGGTGATCGAGAACGTCGGAGGCGCCGGCGGCAATCTCGGCGTCGGGCGCCTCGCACGCGCGGCGCCGGACGGCTACACGGTCGGCATCGGCCAGTGGAGCACGCATGTCGTCAATGCGGTGACCTACGCGCTGCCCTACGATGTGCTCACCGACTTCGAGCCGATCGCGCTGCTCGCGATCACGCCGCAGCTCATCATCGCGCGCAAGAATTTCCCGGCGAACGACGTGAAGGAGCTGGTCGCCTGGCTCAAGGCCAACCCCGACAAGGCGACCGCCGGAACCGTCGGCGCGGCCGGCGGCGCGCAGGTCACCGCCGTCTACTTCCAGCAGGCCACCGGCACCAAGTTCGGCTTCGTGCCCTATCGCGGCGGCGCGCCGGCGATGCAGGACCTGATTGCGGGCCAGATCGACATCATGTTCGACCAGGCGGCGAACGCGCTGCGACAGACGAAGGCGAACACCATCAAGACGTATGCGGTGCTCACCAAGACGCGATGGCCGACGCTGCCGGACATTCCCTCGATCGACGAAGCCGGCGTGCCGTCGCTCTACGTGTCCTATTGGCACGGACTGTGGGCGCCGAAGGGCACGCCGAAAGACGTCATCGCGAAGCTCAACGCCGCGGTGGTGCAGGCCCTCGCCGACCCGGCGGTCAAACAGCGGTTCGCCGACCAGGGACAGGATATCTGGCCGCGCGACCAGCAGACGCCCGAGGCACTGACGGCTCACCACAAGGCCGAGATCGCCAAGTGGTGGCCGATCATCAAGGCCTCGGGGCTGAAGGCGGAGTGAGCGCGGTCAGTTATCCTCGGCCACGTCGACCAGCGTGCCGTCCGGATCGGCAAGCTGGAACTGGCCGTGCGGGCATTTCTTCAGGAGCGCCAGCCGCGCCGCGCCCTCGGAATCGAAATCGATCGGCTTCGGCGCGAGGTTGATGTTGGTCTTGGCGACCATGTCGAGGTTGGCCTTGAAGGCCTCGAGATCGGGAACGCGGAAGCCGAAATGGTCCATTCCCGGCTGCTCGATCCCTGCCCCGTCGAACGATGAAATCTTCCACGGCAGGATCGCCATGGTCATCCGCCCGTCGGTGAGGTGATAGCCGCCCTCCTCCGAGGGAACGTTGCGCGCCTCGAGCTCGAACACGTCGACGTAGAAATTCGCCAGCCGCTCGGCCTCGCGCGCCCGGATGGCGAAATGGCTGAACGTGTTGGCCTGCTTCCATTCGCTCTTGGCATAGACCTCGGCGCGGTTCTCGTGCCCCGGCTGCGACAGGTCGAAATAGTTGCCGGCCGGATCGTGCGTGCTGTAGCTCGCAAACGGCCGATTGCCCGGCCGCTTCACGATCTCGATGTCGGGATATTTCTTCGCCATCTTGGCGCGCACCTTGTCGAGGTCCTGCACCTCGATGCCGAAATGGTCGAGCCCGGCCTTGCGGCCGCCGCGGCGCGGGATCAGCGTCATGCCGACATAGCCGTCGCCGACCGAGATCGCGCCGATCTCGCGCGCGGTGTCGCCCGACGCCTTGAGGCCGAACGCGGCGCGGTAGAACATGCCGAGCAGGGTGTAGTTGTCGGTCGTGATGGCGAGGTGGTTGAGCTTCCCGAACATTGTTGTTCTCCCAAACGCCGGGCGGCGCGTTGCATCAGTGATAGTAGCGATCGAGCGTGATCTGGCGCATCTCGGCGAGGCCGGCCTGGTCGAGCGTGGTCATCGCCTGCTCGACCATCCTGGCGACTTCGCCGGCGCTGGCGTAGTTGGCCGTCAGCTTGAACTTCTTCAGTTCGCCGATAACGGCCGGGTCCTGCATGACCTCCGCCAACGCGCCGCGCAGGAATTCGACCCGGTCGGGCGGCGTTCCCGGCGTAATCAGAATCAACCGGCCGAGACCGGCGATGCCGGCGCGCCAGTCGACGAGGCGCGCGGCATCAGGATCGACGTCCGCCGCTTCGAACAGTGTCGGCACGTCGGGAAACTGCTCGGCGCGCTTGCGCGCGAGCGTCACGAATGCCCGCATGCCGCCGCTCGGACCGTAGAGCACGGCGGATTCCTCCGAGACGACCCGGCCGTCGGCCTCGCCGCGCTGGATCGCGAGGTTCATGTCGGCCGTGCCTTTGTAGCCGATGATGATCTTGCTCTTGAGGCCGAGCGCGTAGCTCATGATCGCCGAGAAGTCGGCATTGCCGTCGATCTTGCCCGAGCCGACCCAGATCAGCGGCTGCTCGCTCTTCTTTGCGTCCGCGACGGACTGATAGGGCGACTTCGAGCCCGAGCAGGGCGACCTTCGATTCACTGCTCACGCGCGCGAGCCAGGTGAGCTTACGCACGTCGTAGTTGACGCCGGGCGCCTCGTAGAGCTGCGCCGTCACCAGTGTCTCGCCGCCGACCAGCACGATCGTCAGCCCGTCGGGAGCGGCATTCATCATGCGGTTCATCGCGATCAGGCCGCCGGCCGCGGGCTCGTTCGTCGGCACCATCTTGGCGCCGATCTTGCGCTCGAGGTGCGGAACCAGCGCGCGCATATAGGTGTCGTAGCCGCCGCCCGGACTGCCCATGGTGTAGAAGCGGACCTGCTTGCCCTGGTAGAACTCGGCGGCCGGATCGGCGACCGCGCAGGCGGGCATTAGCAGGATCGAGCATGCGACTAGCGCGGCCCAATAGACAGATTTTCGGTGAACTCCGCGCGCCGGCATCGTGCGCTCCTCACGTTGCGGGCGATCATGCAATACGGCGGTTGACGAGAGCAAGTCCCGCGCGCCTTTGGCACTCCGTCGTCGCAGCGTTGCGCGGCACGCAGGACCAATGCGCGCACCGGCCTCGACGCTGCTTTGCGAAATGCCTTAGATTGCCGGCAATCCGGCGCGATCGGTGTCCGCAATGCGGACCGAAACGACGCCGCCGATCTGTCAAATTGGAGGAGCGCGACGATGGCCCTGATCCCGAATTCGGTTTCCGACATCCTCAAATCCAAGACCATGCGCGGCCTGCCGACACCGGTCGAATATCCCAAGGCCGATATCCTCACCTACACGCAGGGCGCCGACAATTTTCACAAGGTCCTGGCGATCAAGCCGGGCGACCATGTCGTCATGCTGTACGATCCGCTGATCGACCCGCGCGTGCTGCAGGCAGTCAACGGCGTGGCGCGGGCACGCGGCGCGACCTTCGCGGCCTACATGGGACCTTCGACGCGGCTGATGGAAGTGCCGGAGGAAGCCAAGGCGCTGATCGAGCGCGCGACCTTCGTGGTCTCGACCTGGTTCGCCTCGGTGATCGATCCGTTCTGCATCAACCTGCGGCGCAAGAAGGGTCAGCGCTGGGTCAAGATCACGTTCTTCCGCAACCTCGACCTGCTCAACACGCCGCAGGCGCGCTTCCCGATCGACCTGCTCGGCGAGATCATCCGCGCCTCGTCGCGCGCCTATCCGGACACCGGCAATTTCGACCTGCGCTTCACCGACGAGCGCGGTACCGACATCGTGGTGAACTTCACCGAGCCGATGCGCGCCATCATGAAGCAGGACAACCGCTGGCGCGGCCACAACATCGCGGACGAGGACGGCTGCTACGTGCACTACCTGCCGACGCACGGCCCGAACCTCTACGAGCTGAAGATGGTCGGCGGCGATCACGCCGCGCATATGCCGGTCAACGGCATCCTCTATCCGCAATGGGCGGTCGGTTTCGAGAAGCCGTTCGAGGAGAAGATCGGCGTCGAGTTCGAGAACGGCCACGTCAAGAAGGTGTACGGCAACAGCGAGCAGGCCGAGTACCTCCGCTTCATCGTCGGCGGTCCGCTCGAGGAACTGGGCTGCGGGCACAATCCGAAGGCGCCACGCTTCGACATCTATCCGGCCGGCCCGAACTCGCCTGGCGCGCTGCATTTCGGCGTCAACGGGCCGAAGGAATCGGAATACTTCCGCCGCACCATGCCGTACTGGGAGGAGCCGCACGTCCACTGCGACATGGTCACCTTCGACACCACTGTCACGGCCGGCAACCGCACCGTCATCGACAAGGGCTTCCTGATGGCACTGCGCGATCCGCAGGTGGTGGCGCTCGCCGAGCGCTACGGCGACCCGGTCGACCTCTTGGAGAACTTCCCGGTCTGACAATCGAAGGCTGCGTACGGCTGCGCGCTACTCAACCGGGAGCGGCAGTCGGCTCCCTCTCGCGCATAGCGGCGAGGGATGAGGTGAGGGGTCAAGGTCTATCGAGACGTGCGGTACCGCCCTCACCCCAACCCTCTCCCCGAAATGCGGGAGAGGGAGCGCACTGAGCGTGCTGCACCTCTCATAGGATCAAGCCGCGCAAATGGATTTCGGTGTCTTCGACCATCTCGACCGCGGCAGCCTGCCCGTTGCGGGACTACTACGAGGCGCGGCTCAAGCTGATCGAGGCTTACGACCGCGCGGGCTTCCACGCCTACCACCTCGCCGAGCACCATGCGACGCCGCTCGGCATGGCGCCCTCGCCCAGCGTGTTCCTCGCCGCTGCCGCGCAGCGCACCAAACGGCTGCGGCTCGGCACCATGGTCTACGCGCTGCCGCTGCACCATCCGCTGCGGCTCGTCGAAGAGATCTGCATGCTCGATCACCTGAGCGGCGGGCGGGTCGACATGGGCTTCGGCCGCGGCTCCTCGCCGATCGAACTCGAGTACTACGGCCAGGACCCGGAGGATGCGCCGCGGGTCTATGCCGAAGCACTTGAGGTCGTGCTGCGCGGCTTCCGGGAGAAGACGCTCACCGCGGCAACGCGCACGCACAGCTTCAATGACGTGCCGATGGAGCTTGCGCCGTTGCAGCAGCCGCATCCGCCGCTCTGGTACGGCGTACATTCACCCGAGAGCGCCGAGC
The DNA here is from genome assembly GCA_963763365.1 of uncultured Alphaproteobacteria bacterium. GTDB lineage: Bacteria > Pseudomonadota > Alphaproteobacteria > Rhizobiales > Xanthobacteraceae > VAZQ01. The sequence goes on from CAVXOE010000018.1 coordinate 41,804, forward strand.
GCGCCGCGCGCATGGGCTCGAACATCGCCTGCAACGAACCGGCGGAGGCGTCCGCAAGCTACATCGCGCGCTACTGGTCGGCCTGGCGCGAGCACCAGGGCGGCGGCGCGCCGCCGCCGAAAGCCGGCGTCACGCATTTCGTCGTGGTTGCCGAGCGCGACGACGAGGCCCTCGCCATTGCGCGCCGCGCCTACCTGGTCTGGCACAAGAGCTTCCATCACCTGTTCAAGCGGCACGGCCGGGTGGCCAAGATCAGCGGCGGCGAAGCCGATTTCGACGAACTGGCAGCGCGCGGCAAGGGCGTCGCGGGAACGCCCGAGAAGGTCGTGCGGTTTCTGAAGGAGCGTCTGGGCAGAACCGGCGCCAATTACTGCATCAACCGGTTTGCGTTCGGCGACCTCACGCTCGCCGAATCGTTGCGGTCGGTCGAGCTGTTCGCGTCACATGTGCGCCCGGCGCTGCTTGCGCTACAAGAGAGCCCAGAGAAGTGCAGGCACAAGCCAAAACAGGGAGGAAACGATGTCCGTTGTGCGCTCCGCCTTCTGCGCCCCGCCCTGCTGATCGGCCTTCGCTGCCGCTGCCGCCGCCGAAGTCGACGATGCGATGAACAAGCTCGCGGCCGAAGCCGCCAAGGTCGGCAACATCATCTGGTACGAGAGCTCGCCCGATGACGCCGCCGACAAGATCGCCGCCGTGTTCCACAAGCGCTTCCCGGGCCTCAAGCTCGAACACATCCGCGACACCGGCGGCAATTCGATCGGCGGCCGCATCATCCAGGAGAGCCAGGGCGACACCCGCACCGCCGACGTCGCGACCTCCGGCGCCGCGATCATGCTGCCGCTGAAAGAGCGCAACCTGATAAAGGAGTTCGACTGGAAGTCGCTCGGGCTCTCCGCCGAGCTTGCGCCGACGCCGTTCGGCGTCGTGACCACCTCGGTGGTCTATGTGATCGTCTACAACTCGCAGCTCGTGAAGGAAGCCGACGCGCCCAAGACCTGGGACGATCTGCTCAACCCGCGCTGGGAAGGCAAGGTCGGCATCTGGGTGCGCGGCGAAGGGCAAGGCGCGCTCGCCGCCAAGTGGGGCGAGGACAAGGTCGTCGACTACGTCCGCAAGATGAATGCGCGCAAGCCGGTGCTGCTGCCCAGCACCTTCCCTCTGGCACAGCAGGTCGCGGCAGGCGAGATCCTCGTGGGCTTCGGGCTCAATCACAGCGCGCAGATTCCGCTGCGCCGCGGCGCGCCGATCAAGATCGTGGTGGCCGACCCGGTGCCGCATGGGCACGCTCTACAGCTTCGTGCCGGCGAAGGCGAAGAACCCGGCGGGCGGCGCGCTGCTGGCGATCTGGCTCGCAACGCCGGAAGGCGCCAAGGCCTACGAGGACGCCACCGACCGCGGCAATCCATTCATCGCCGGCACCAAGACCAACACGCTGCTGCAAGGGACACCCGATCTCGCAGTTCACGGTCGAGCAGGCGGCGCAGGAAGCCGCGGTCGTCCAGCGCATCAACAAGTTGATCGAAAGCCGCGAGACGCAGTGACCGCCGGCACCGACCTCTCGCTCGACATGCCGGGGCTTGACCCGGCTTGACTCGGGTCATCCATCGGAACGAAGCCTCGATCCGAAGAAGATGGGTTGCCGGGTCAAGCCCGGCAATGACGCAGAGCGGGCCAGGTGGCAGATCAGGTCATCTTGCGACGCGGGCGACTCGAGACTGGCTGCGCTTCATGCCGTCGCTCGGCATGGGCTTGCTGCTCGCCTATCTCGTGCTGCTGCCGCTCGCGCTCACCGTGCTGTCGAGCTTCCGTCCCGGCGGATTTCCGCTCGATCCCGGCTTCACGCTCAACAATTATCGGGTGGCCTATGGCGACCCGGGTTTTCCCGCTCCTGCTCGGCAACACGCTGCTGTTTGCGCTCGGCTCGTCCGCGTTCGCGCTGGTGCTGGGCGTAGGCCTCGCCTGGCTGGTCGAGCGTTCCGACCTGCCCGGCCGCGAACTGCTGCGCGGTCTCGTTCTGTTGCCGATGGCGACGCCGCCCATCCTGCTCGCCATCGCCTGGGCGATGCTGCTCAGCCCGCGCAACGGCGTGCTCAATCAATTCCTGATGCAGTCTCTTGGCACTCGAGCGACATGCCGCTCAACATCTACACGCTGCCCGGCATGGTGTTCGTGCAAGGGCTCGCGCTGGTGCCGACGGCCTACCTGTTTCTGTCGCCCGCCTTCGCCAACATGGACCCGTCGCTCGAAGAAGCCGCGATGGCGTCGGGCGCCGGCACCTTGGCGGTGATCCGGCGCGTCATGCTGCCGATCCTCTGGCCGCCGATCCTCTCGGCCGCGATCTTCCTGCTCATCGTCTCGCTGGTGGTGTTCGACGTGCCGGGCACGCTCGGCACGCCCGCGCGCATCTTCGTGCTGAGCTCGCAGATCTACTATCTCGTCGCCCACAGCCCGGCCGGCGTTCCGCTTTACGGTCAGGTGAGCGCGCTGGCGATGCTGTTTCTTGTCATTCTGCTGGTGCTGGGATTTGCCTATCACCGGCTGACGCGCCATGCCGGCCGCTACCGCACCATCACCGGCAAAGGGTTCCGCCCGCGCATCTTTCCGCTCGGCCGCGGCCGGCCGTGGGCGATCGCCGCGCTCGTCATCTATTTCCTGCTCAGCGTCGTCGCACCGTTGCTGATCCTGCTCTGGATGAGCCTGATGCCGTACCAGACCGGCGTCTCGTGGGCGGCCTTCAATCTGCTGACGCTGGAAAACCATCTCGACTTTCTCAAGAACGCGCGCGTCCTCGCCGCCACGCGCAACTCGCTGGTGATCGCCGTCGTGGCGGCGACGACCGTGGCGGCGCTCTCGCTGCTGATCGCCTGGATGACGGCGCGGCTGCGCGTGCCCGGCCGGCAGGCGCTCGACGTGCTCGCCTTCATTCCGATCGCCATCCCGGGCGTGATGATCGGGGTGGCGCTGGTCTACGTCTACATCACGCTCGGCTCGGTGCTGCCGATCTACGGCACGATCTGGATCATCGCGCTCGCCTACCTGACGCAATATCTGCCGTTCGGCTCGCGCGCGATGAACGGCGTGATGATGCAGCTCCACCCGGAGCTCGAAGAAGCCGGCGCCACCTCGGGCGCCGGCAAGCTGCGCATCCTGCGGCGCATCACGTTTCCGCTGGTCTGGCCGGCGGTGGCGGCGGTGTGGATCTGGGTGCTGGCGCATGCGCTGCGCGAGCTGTCGTCGGCGCTCATGCTGCAGGGCCGCGGCAACGCGGTGATCCCGACGCTGCTGTGGGACTACTGGTCGGGCGGCGAGCCTAACCGCACCGCGGCGGGCGGGCTGTGGCTCAGCGTTGCGCTGCTGCTGTTTCTGCTGCTGTGGCGTTCGCTCTCGCGCCGCGCCGGGCTCGAACGCATGCGCTGACCCCGTCCGCCCTCGGTCAAGCCTGTGCGTCGCGAGCCTTCCGGCGGGCATGGAGCCAGAACGCGAACATCACGATCGCGACGACCGCGAGACCGTACCAGGTGATGGCATATCCGAGATGCTCGTTGCGCAGGCGGACATTCAGCGGGCCGGATTGCGGCAGCCCGCCGGGCGGCTGCGGGCTTTCCAGTTCGACATAAAACGGTGCCACACCGACCCACCCCTTGGCGGCGGCGATCGTCAGCGGATCGCGCACGAACCACAGATTGCGCGCGGCGTCGTGGCCGGGTGCGAACCATCCCGCCACCTCCGGCCAGCGCAGCACGCCGACCATCTCGTGCAGACCCTTCGTTGTGTCGCGGCTCGCCGGATCCTGCCGTCCTTCCGGCACGAAACCGCGATTGACCACGACCGTGCCGCCGCCCGCGAGGCGCGCGGGCGCGAACACCCAATAGCCCGGACCGCTGACATCGGAGCGGAAAGCGGAGCCACTGGTATAGACCAACGCTTCCTCGTCGGGCACGAACGCGGCGGCAAACTTCACCCGGCGGAACTCATCGGTGGCGGGGTCGAGGCCCGGCCAGCGCTCGCGCGTCGGCAGATCGGCCGGCGCCGCCGCGAGGCGCGTCTCGAGCGTATCGATCAACGCTTCTTTCCATGCCTTGCGCTGAAGCTGCCAGGTGCCGAGCCCGACGAGCGTCGCCAGAGCCGCGCACATGAACATGATCGGCAGTGCCAGCGATGTCCGCGAACGCACCGCGCTCACGGCTCATCGCCACCGGTGAAGCGCATCTCTTCGGCCTTATGGTGATATTGCAGCGCGACCAACAGGCCCTTCATCGGACGAAGCGGCGCAATCGTCGTCAGCAGAATCAGCGGGATCCACAACACCGCATGCACCCAATAGGGCGGCGCATAGGCCATCTCCACAGCCAGCGCCGAGCCCGCAACGATGAACCCGGAAATGAACATCACGAAAAACGCGGGGCCGTCCGCCGTGTCGACGAACGAATAATCGAGCCCGCACGCCTCGCAACGCGGCGCGAGCGTCAGAAAGCCCTGAAACAGCTTGCCCTTCCCGCAGCGCGGACAGCGGCAGGTCACCCCCTTCATGATCGCCGGATAGAGTGATTTATCGTCGGACATGCGTGCTTCTTCGATGATGGCCTCTATCTATATCGCTCCGGCAAAAGCAAAAGGGCGGCTTTTAAGCCGCCCCTCCCGCAAAAGCCCGAGCCGTCAGTGCACATATTCATGCGGATGGGCGCCGGCACCCCAGACGTAAATGCAGGCGAACAGGAAGAGCCACACCACGTCGACGAAGTGCCAGTACCAAGCCGCAAACTCGAATCCGAGGTGCTGCGTCGGGGTGAAATGCCCGAGATAGGCGCGGATCAGGCAGACGATCAGGAAGGTCGTGCCGATCAGCACGTGGAAACCGTGGAAACCGGTCGCCATGAAGAAGGTCGCACCATAGATGTTGCCGCTGAAGTGAAACGCCGCGTGCATGTATTCGAACGCCTGCACGCAGGTGAAAGCGGCGCCCAGCACGATGGTCAGGATGAGGCCCCACTTCAGCCCCTGCCGGTCATTCTCGAGCAGCGCGTGGTGTGCCCAGGTCACCGTGGTGCCGGAGGTGAGCAGGATCAGCGTGTTGAGCAGCGGCAGGTGCCAGGGGTCGAAAGTCTCGATGCCCTTCGGCGGCCACGTGCCGCCCACGAACTCCTCGCGCATGAGCTGGTGCAGGTCGCCCGGAAACAGCGCGACATTGAAATAGGCCCAGAACCAGGCGACGAAGAACATCACCTCGGAGGCGATGAACAGGATCATCCCGTAGCGGTGGGAGATCTGCACGACCCGGGTGTGATAGCCCCGATGCGTGGCTTCGTTCGCGACGTCGTACCACCAACCGAACATTGTGTAGAGCAGCCCGAGGATACCGGCGCCGAAGATGAACGGTGCGGCCGCGATCATGTGGTGCATCCACATGATGAGGCCGATTGCCATGATGAACGCCGAGACGGCGCCGACCGCCGGCCACGGGCTCGGATCGACCAGGTGGTAGTCGTGGTGCGGCTTGGCGTGGGCGTCGGCCATCTTGCTTCTCTCCGTCTTTCGCTTCAGGCAGCCGCGCGCACGCGTGCCCCCGTATTGTCTTCAGCTTCGTCCCGGCGCGGCGGTAGTCTCCGCACGCGGCGCTTCCGGCTGGCGCACCGGATACATCGTATAGGACAGCGTGATGGCGCTCAGGCCGTCCTGCTCCTCGTCCTTTACCAAAGCCGGATCGACGAAAAACACCACCGGCATTTCGCGGGTCTCGCCGGCCTTCAGCCGCTGTTCGGTGAAGCAGAAGCAGTTGATCTTGGTGAAGTAGGCGCCGACCGTCGGCGGCGAGACATTGTAGGACGCCTGCCCGACGGTTTCGCGTGCCGACAGGTTCGTCACGAGATAGTTCACCGTGACGGTATCGCCGATACGGACCTCGATCGCGTTCATCTCGGGCTCGAAACGCCACGGCAGGCCGCCCGATACGTTGGCATCGAAGCGTACCGTGATCTTGCGGGCCAGCACCTGACCCGGCGCGGCGGACGCGACCTGCGGCGTACCGGCAAATCCGGTCGTGCGGCAGAACCAGTTGTAGAGCGGCACCGCCGCGAAGGCAGCGGCCGTCATCGCACCGACCAGGACGCCGCAGGCGGCCGCCACCATCAGGTTACGGCCATTCGACCTGCGCTCGTTTGACGTACCTGGTTCGATCATCGGCATCCGAGCGGTCACAGCGGGCGGTTGAGCACCGCCGGTCCCTTCACCAGCGTCACGATGTAGAACAGCACGACCAGCGCGCCGAGTGCGAGGGCGATCGCGATCGAGCGCGCGCGCCGGCTGCGCTTCTGTGCTTCGGTGAGAACGATTCCGGGTGGGTCGCGCTTCTCGTCCATGACTTCACCTCACGCCCCCACTCCGAAACCGGCCTCGACCAGAAGCACGGCAAAAAGGACGAAGAGATAGAGAATTGAAAACGCAAAAAGCCGCTTCGCAGCCTCGTCGGCGCGCTCGCCTTGCCCAGCGGTCCGGATGCGCCACGCCAGCCAAACCATGACGACGCCGGCAACGAGCGCGGTGACGCCATAGATTGCGCCCGCATAGCCCATGATCCACGGCGCCAGGCCGGCGGCAAGAAGCACCACCGAATAGATCACGATCTGCCGCTGCGTCTCGTGCGCACCCGCGACCACCGGCAGCATCGGCACGCCTGCGCGCGCATAGTCGTCGGCGCGCAGCAGCGACAGCGCCCAGAAGTGCGGCGGCGTCCAGACGAAGATGATGAGGAACAGGAGGCACGGCTCAAGCGTGATGCCACCCGTCGCCGCCGCCCAGCCGATCATCGGCGGGAAGGCACCCGCCGCGCCACCGATCACGATGTTCTGCGGCGTCGAGCGTTTGAGCCACATCGTGTAGACGGCGACATAGAAGAAAATCGTGAAGGCGAGCAGCGCTGCCGCGAGCCAGTTCACCAGCAGCCCCATCACAACCACGGCGCCGACCGCGAGCACGAGGCCGAAGGCGAGCGCTTCGCCCGGCGCGATGCGCCGGCGCGGAATCGGACGGTCGGCGGTACGCGACATCAGCGCGTCGATGTCGGCGTCGTACCACATGTTGAGCGCACCGGACGCGCCGGCTCCGATCGCGATGCAAAGGAGTGCCGTGAACCCGATCACCGGATGAATGTGGCCCGGCGCCACCATCAGGCCGACCAACGCGGTGAACACCACGAGCGACATCACGCGCGGCTTGAGCAGCGCCATGTAGTCGCCGACGTCGGCTTCGCTCACCGAGACGAGCGGGCCAACCGGCGGACGATGTTCAACAGCGGAAACGTCGGTCACAATCGTGGTGCCTAGCCCTTGATGAGCGGCAGCTCATTGTATTGGTGGAACGGCGGCGGTGACGGCAACGTCCATTCAAGCGTGGTCGCGCCCGGTCCCCACGGATTGGCAGCAGCCGGTACCTTGCGCATGAACGCCTGCGCCACGCCATAGAAGAACACCAGCGCACCGAGCGCCGAAACATACGACCCCATCGAGGAGACGAAATTCCATCCGGCGAAGGCGTCCGGGTAGTCGGCGATGCGCCGGGGCATGCCGGCCAGTCCGAGGAAGTGCTGCGGGAAGAACACGATGTTGACGCCGATGAAGGTCAGCCAGAAGTGCAGCTTGCCGATGGTTTCGTTGTACATGTAGCCCGACATCTTCGGGAACCAGTAGTACCAGCCGGCGAAGATGGTGAAGACCGCGCCGAGCGACAGCACGTAGTGGAAGTGCGCGACCACGTAGTAGGTGTCCTGCAGCGAGCGGTCGACGCCGGCATTCGCCAGCACCACGCCGGTCACGCCGCCGACGGTGAACAGGAATATGAAGCCGATCGCCCATAGCATCGGCACCTTGAACTCGATCGAGCCGCCCCACATCGTGGCGACCCAGGAGAATATCTTCACCCCGGTTGGCACCGCGATCACCATGGTGGCAACCACGAAGTAGGCCTGCACGGCGGTCGACATGCCGACCGTGTACATGTGGTGGGCCCACACCACAAAGCCGATGCCGCCGATCGCCACCATCGCGTAGGCCATGCCGAGATAGCCGAACACCGGCTTTTTCGAGAACGTGGCGACGATCTGGCTGACGATGCCGAAGCCCGGCACGATCAGGATGTAGACTTCCGGGTGGCCGAAGAACCAGAACAGATGCTGGAACAGCACCGGATCGCCGCCGCCGTCGGGCGTGAAGAACGTGGTGCCGAAGTTGCGGTCGGTGAGCAGCATGGTGATCGCGCCGGCCAGCACCGGCATCGACAGCAGCAGCAGAAACACCGTCACCAACTGCGACCACACGAACAGCGGCATCTTGTGCATCGTCATGCCGGGCGCGCGCATGTTGAAGATAGTGGTGATGAAGTTGATCGCGCCGAGGATCGAGGAGGCACCGGCGAGGTGCAGCGACAGGATGGCGAAATCGACCGCCGGCCCGGGATGGCCCGTGGTCGAGAGCGGCGCATAGATCGTCCAGCCCGCGGCGACGCCGGGCGCCCCGCGCTCACCCTCGACGAACAGCGAAATGACCAGCAGCGCGAACGACGACGGCAGCAGCCAGAACGAGATGTTGTTCATGCGCGGGAACGCCATGTCGGGCGCTCCGATCATCAGCGGCACCATCCAGTTACCGAAACCGCCGATCATCGCCGGCATCACCATGAAGAAGATCATGATCAGGCCGTGCGCGGTGGTGAACACGTTGAACGTGTGGGCATCGTGGAAGAACTGCAGGCCCGGATGCATCAGTTCGAGCCGCATGCCGATCGACAGGATGCCGCCGATCAACCCGCCGACCAGCGCGAACGCCAGGTACATCGTACCGATGTCCTTGTGGTTGGTCGAATAGACGAAACGGCGCCAGCCAGTCGGATGCGCGTGGCCGTTGTCGTCGTGGGCGTCGTGAGCCGTCACCGTCGTTGCCATGATCTCAAGTCCTTCGAACTACTCGTTGTCGTCCGCCCACTCGTCCGTCCATTCGCGCGGCGTTATCGGCCGGCCGCTTCGGCGCCTTCAACCGCCGCCACGTTGGTGGTCGGCGCCGCGTCGTCGCGGGCGAATTTCTTCTTCGCCTCTTCGACCCATTGCGCGAACGCTTGTTCGCTCACGACGCGCACCGCGATCGGCATGAAGGCATGATCCTTGCCGCACAGTTCCGAGCACTGGCCGTAGTAAACGCCTTCGCGAGTCGCCTTGAACCAGGTTTCGTTGATCCGGCCAGGAATGGCGTCGATCTTGATGCCGAACGAGGGCACCGCAAAGGCGTGGATCACGTCGGCTCCGGTCACAACGACGCGGACGTTCTTGTTCACCGGCACCACCATCTCGTTGTCGACGCCGAGAAGGCGCGGCGGCTCCGGCTGGATTTTCGCGCGCTCGGCATCCTTCAACATCAGCGAATCGAACTCGAACTTGCCGCTGTCCGGGTAGTTGAAGGTCCAATACCACTGCTTGCCGGTGGCTTTGACGGTCAGATCCGCGGCCGGAATATTAAGCTGCAGGAACAGCAGCTTGAACGAGGGGACGGCAATTACGATGAGAATCGCGACCGGAACGACCGTCCACAGGATTTCGACCAGCATGTTGTGGGTCGTGCGCGAGGGCGTGGGGTTCGACTTTGCGTTGAAGCGCACGATCACGATGATCAGCAGGGCCAGCACGAACAGCGTGATGGCGATGATGATCCAGAGCAGGAAATCATGAAAATTCGTGATGCTCTCCATCACGGGAGTGGCGGCCTGCTGGAAGCCGAGCTGCCAGTCGGACGGGCGGCCGAGGCCGGCCATCGCGGTTCCGGAGCCGGAGAGGACGGCCAGAATCGTGACCGCGAACAGGGTCAATCTATCAAACACCAGCATTGCCGGCTCCTTCAACGAGATTGAGGCTCAGATGCGCCGGCCGTCCTCGCGCGGCCGCCGCGCTGGCAACCGCAAAAACGGCCTCCGCCTGCATTGGCGTGGCTTTCACCCTGCACGGATTACGGGCGAGCACGCGGCGGAACCTCAAGGGGAATCCCAGGCTTTCAAACCATAATTCCGGGCCGCTCGCAATGCACCATCCGAGCTTCTGCCCTGCTTCTCCGGCGACCCGAGTGCGACCCGAGTGCGGCCTCCGATCAACACGCCAAACCGGGCCGATCGGGGCGATAAGTGGCTGAATTGTTCCCTCTTTCAGCCATAATGCCAGGATTTAATCAAATTCTGATAGGTCGGCTGGACCATCAACCCCATACCGGGGACGGCGATGCCCGACGGTACCTCGGATGGCACCTTCGGACACGCTGGCGGTGTGGAGGGTTGGGGACATAAGACGGGGGATCCTGATGGGTACTTTCTGCGCAACAATGCGCCTGTTCGCGTTGCGTCCGCTGCTCGCGACCGCGCTGTTTGCGTTTTTCGCCATCGCCGGTCAGATCGGCCCGGCCGCCGCCCAGGGCACCGTCAAGTCGGTGCACAGCGACTGGCAGGTCCGCTGCGATACGCCGGCGGGTGCGCAGGGCGAGCAGTGTGCGCTGATCCAGAGCGTCACCGCCGAGGACCGCGCCAATGTCGGCCTCACCGTCATCATCCTCAAGACCGCGGATCACAAGTCGCGCCTCCTGCGGGTGGTCGCCCCGATGGGCGTGCTGCTGCCGTCGGGCCTCGGCCTCAAGATCGACAATGCCGATGTCGGCCGCGCCGGCTTCGTGCGCTGCCTGCCGAACGGCTGCGTCGCCGAGGTCGTGATGGACGACAATCTGGTCAAGTCGCTGCGCACCGGCTCGACCGCGACCTTCATCATCTTCCAGACGCCCGAAGAGGGCATCGGCTTCCCGATGAGCCTCAAGGGCTTCGGCGACGGCTTCGACAAGCTGTCCTGACGCCTGCTTAGCGGCTTCCAGTTTCGCGTCATGGCCGGGCTAGTCCCGGCCATGATTGTTTTTGGACTTAGCTCTCTCTCCGTTCGTGCCCGCGAAGGCGGGCATCCCAGGCTTTCTTTGCGGTGCGCTTCGCGCGCTGGGTCCCCGCTTTCGCGGGAACGAACGGAGGAGAGGGCGCTCATTCGGCTCTCGGGAAGAATCCCGTTGTAGGCAAGCACCGCCCCCTTGCGGCGCGCCGTCTCTAGGACTATATTCCAGAGATGCGCCCTCCCTTCCCTCCTGCGATCTCCCGAATCGGCGTGCGGCCCGATCACGAGGAGCCCAACGCCGTGGTGGCGCCGCGACCACCGGGCCGCAGCGGCCGGCTGCACACCGACGCCACGTTCGCGGCGGTGCGCCGGCTGATCGAACAGTCCACGCTCTCCTACGGCCAGATCAAGGCGCGCACCGGGGTGAGCCACGCCAGCATCTGCCGCTGGGCGCGCGACGGCGGATGGAAGCGGCCGCCGTTTGCGCCGCGCGCGAACGACATGATCCCGGCCCCGCGCGCCAGCGCGCAGCTCAGGCGCCGCACGCTCGCGGCGCGCCTCGACGCGCTCGCCGAGCGCCATATCCGCGAGCTCGAGGAGAGCGCGTGCGTCGATCCCGTCAAGCTCGGCGAGGCGCTGGAGCTCCTGAAGATGGCGAAGCTCGCCGCCCGCCGGCGGCCGAGGCGGCGCCTGGGCGATCTTGCCGAGCCGGAGGAATTCGCCCGCCCGATCATCCAACTGTGCGCCGCCGGCGTCGACCTCTCCCGCGCCCCGCGCGCGGCGGTCGAGGATTTCCTCGCCAACCGCGAACGGCCGCCCAAGGAGACCTTGCCGCCGAAGGGCCGCGGCTCGCAGGCGCGCATGGGAGCGTTGGTGGATGAGGGAGAAGGAGGGATCGTAGCCCGGATGGAGCGCAGCGAAATCCGGGGCGGCTTTGTCTTGCGCGAGAAACCCGGATTGCGCTGCGCTCCATGTGGGCAGCATCTCCAACTGGTCGTACGACGGCGGCTGGAAGCGCCCGCCGTTTGCGCCGCGCTCGAACGACACGGTGCCGACCGAGCGCGCGAGGGCGAAGGTCAAGCGGCGCACGCTCGCGGCGCGCCTCGACGCGCTCGCCGAGCGCCATATCCGGGAGATCGAGGAGAGCGCGCGCGTCGATCCCGACAAGCTCGGCGAGGCGTTGGAGCTTCTCGAAGATGGCGAAGCTCGCCGCCCGACGGCGGCCGAAGCGCCGGCCGGGCGAGCTTGCGCCCGAACAGGCGTCGCGGCCGATGGGGGAGCCTTGCATCGCGGACGTGGACCTCTCCCGCGCCCCACGCGCGGCGGTCGACGACTTCCTCGCCAACCGCGAACGGCCGCCCCAAGGAGGCTATGCCGCCGCGTGGCTCGCGAGGTTCAAGGCGCGCGCGGGAGCATGCGGTGGATGATAGAGAGGGAGCGGTGATGTACGCCCGGTTGCCCCCGGCGTCATTGCGAGGAGCAAAGCGACGAAGCAATCCAGAACGCGCGAAGATAGCTGGATTGCTTCGCTTCGCTCGCAATGACGGAGGCGGGACGTGGCGCGAATCATTTCCGCGCGAGGAGCGGAGCCGCATGAAAAAAGGAAGTATCACGAGATTTAAGCTCAATGCGAAGAAGCCGCCAAAGTCCGATTGGCGCGCCTTCGACGCCATGAGCGAAGCCGACTCGCCACCGGGCCGCGCTTGCGGACGCGGACGCTCGGCCGGCGACCAAGGCGCAGCTTGCCCGCGCGCGCCGCGTGCCGAGCGTGCGCGCGCTGCGTCAGAAGCTGAACCTGACGCAGGAAGAGTTCGCGGCCCGCTTTCACCTGCCGCTCGGGACCGTGCGGGATTGGGAGCAAGGCGCCCATCGCCCCGACAAGGCCGCGCAGGTGTTGTTGACCGTCATTGCGAAAGACCCGGAGGCGGTGGCACGCGCGCTGAAAGGCTAGCAGGCGGGAAGCCGTCCGTAGCCCGCATGGAGCGAAGCGGAATGCGGGAACGGTATTGCGACCGGACAGCAAATCCCCGGATTTCGCTTCGCTCCATCCGGGCTACGCTTGCTTGACCAGCAAGTAGCCCGATGGGCGAAGCGAAATCCGGGGATTCCTTGTCCCGTTGCAATGCCGATACCGCATGTCGCTGCGCTCATGCGGGCTACGCGCCGGACGAGAGTTCAGGGGCTTTTCCTATTCCATCAATCTAAACCAGTCCCGGAGGCTCAGGCGCAGACGTACGACTTCGTCTTCCCCGAGCATCGAACAATGGGCGATGGGTCCGCGCAGTGTGTTGAGGCGCGCGAGGGTGTTTTCCACGGCACGAATATCCGTAAATGTCTCTCCAAAAGAATTCCAGTTCGCCTTGATAATTTCGCCCAACTCGCCGAAATTGGTGTAGCTCAGCATATCCGTGGAGCGAGGAGTTACCCCGGACTGGATTTCTCTTGTTTGGGTTCTAACAGCATTCTCTTTGACATTTTGCGGCACAAGCTTATTCCACCAATCCTGTGGCTCCGCCGCTTCGAGCGTCGTCCGAATGATGTCGCGTATTGAGATTTCAAGGCAGTAAAAAAGCTCGTAATGCTCCGCCATCATTGCCGCCGCCTGCCGGATGTGTGCAGGCACTTGCGGGTAGTATTGGTCGTGCTCCGCATCAACACGCTTACGGAGCGTAATCCCCTTCTCGCGTTCAACGCGAGCGAGGTCGCTGTCAAGCGCAAGGTTGCTAAGGCAAAAATATTTCAGCGCGTGTTCCATCAATTCCTCAAGATGTGCTCTTTGAGGCTTTTGAAGATGGCGTTGAAGACTTCCACGTCCGATGTTTCGGGTAGGTTAAGGTTGATAGTGTAGGACAAATTCAAGCCGCCGCTTAGGGGCGTCGTCTCCCGCTCTTGGTGCACAGTCTGGTCGTTCTTCACTATATTTTTTTGCTCTTCCTTGGTTTCAATTGTCATCAGGTTTTGGTCGAACTTGGCGTAGCCCTTCAACGCCCAAAACGTGCTCACGATGGCATTCACCATATTGTCGGTGGGCGTCTGGCCGGTCATTTCGACGATGAGAGAGCCGGCCCCGGAAATCTGCACAGGACGATAAGTGGAGTTTCTGCCTGACGGCGGGCACGCTGTGCCTGCGAATCAGGAGAGACCATGCGCAGACGACCGCGCCGGAACCACACACCGGCCTTCAAGGCGAAGGTGGCGCTTGCCGCCATCAAGGGCGATCGAACGCTGGCGCAGCTTGCCGAGCAGTTCGACGTCCATCCCAATCAGGTCACATCGTGGAAGGCGCAGCTTGAGGGCGGGGCTGCCGATGTGTTCGGTCCCGGCAGCGGCAACGGGGCGACGCAGCCAGCCGTCGACGTGAAGTCGCTGCACGCTAAGATCGGCGAACTGACGCTGGAGAACGATTTTTTAGAGGGCGCGCTCACCAAGGCGGGATTGCTGAGCGCAAAGATGGGGTAATCGGCCGGCAGCTTGTGGATAGCTGAAGATTTTGGGTGCTGCGCTTCAGGCTGATGGTGAAACGAGGTCCGTGTGAACGGCCTCAAGCATCAGAAGGAGAAGCGCAGCATGGACCATTTTGCTGGATTGGACGTTTCGGTCAAGGAGACCAGCGTCTGCATTGTGGATGACACGGGCAAGATCGTTCGAGAAGTGAAGGTGGCGAGCGAGCCTGAGGCGCTGTTGGCGGTGCTGATGAACCCCGCCTACCGCTTCAAGCGAATTGGATTGGAGGCTGGACCGCTGTCGCAATGGCTCTTCAGTGCACTCGCCGAAGCAGGCTTGCCGGTGATCTGCGTTGAGACGCGGCACATGCGGGCGGTATTGCAGGCCCAGATCAATAAGACGGACCGCAATGATGCTCGGGGTATCGCGCAGATGATGCGGGTGGGGCTTTACCGTCCGGTGCATGTGAAAACATTGCGCAGTCAGAAGCTGCGAATGCTGCTGACCCATCGCAAGCTGCTGCAGTCGAAGGCCATTGCCATCGACAACGACCTGCGCGGCACGTTGCGTAACTTTGGCCTCAAGGTCGGGGTGGTGGGGGCGGTCAAGTTCGAGGCGCGCATCAAGGGGCTTGTCGAGAACCTGCCCGATCTGGCCGTTCTGGTCGAACCATTGCTCGTCGTCCGACGGGTACTTCGTGATCAAATCGCCGTCCTGCACCGCCGCTTGCTGGCCATCGTGCGGGAAGATGAGGTCTGCCGGCGTTTGATGACGGTCCCCGGCGTCGGCCCTGTGGTGGCACTGACCTATCGCGCCACGGTTGACGTGCCCGCCCGCTTTCATAACTCCAAGGCGGTCGGGGTGTCATTTGGATTGACACCCTCCAAATACCAATCGGGAGAGATCAATCGCACTGGCGCGATATCAAAGTGCGGCGACGAGATGATGCGAGTGATGCTCTACGAAGCGGCTCAGATCATGCTGGTGCGTTCGACAAAATGGTCCTGGCTCAAGGCCTGGGCGATGCAGATCGCCAGGCGCCGCGGGATGAAGAAGGCGATCGTAGCCCTGGCGCGTCGGCTGGCCGTGATCATGCACCGCATCTGGGTTGACGGCACCGAGTTCCGCTGGACCCGGGAGGTCGCAGCGGCATGACGACCGTTCAGGATATAACCTAACAGGAGAACACGCGAGCTCCACCGAGCGGTGGAATGATGTCCCTCGCGGGACGATGGATGAGGTGAGTTCGTATCATCGCTTGGACCTGCTGTCGCTTGACGGCAAGGCCGCCGCAAAGATTGTTCCACCTCGTCTTCGAATCCCATGATGGAAGGGCCTTGGTGCCGATTCCGAAGAGAAGCGCGAGCCGCGAGCGACATCGACACTGGAGTGGTGGATAGGTCTGAAAGCGCTTGACCCTGATCGGCCGATTAGAGAAGCGATGATCGACCGTGAGCACGACCTGCCGATCACCAGGCAGGCGGCAGGTTCTCCGCATCAGCCGCGGCAGCGTCTACTACCTGCCGCGGCCGGTGCCGGACGTCGACCTCGCGATCATGCGTCGGCTCGACCGGCTGCATCTGGAGTTCCCCTTCGCCGGCTCGCGGATGTTGCGAGGCCTGTTGGCCGCCGAGGGGTGCAAGATCGGCCGTCGGCACGTGAAGACGCTGATGCGGCGGATGGGGATAGAGGCGCTCTATCGCCGTCCGCGCACCACCAAGCCGGAGCCCGGCCACAAGATCTACCCGTATCTGCTGCGCGGGATGGCGATCGAGCGGCCGAACCAGGTGTGGGCGATGGACATCACCTACATCCCGATGGCGCGCGGCTTCGTCTATCTGGCTGTCGTGCTCGACTGGTTCAGCCGCCGCGTGCTGTCGTGGCGGTTGTCGATCACGATGGAAGCGGCATTCTGCGTCGAGACGCTGGAGGATGCTCTTGGCTCGTCACGGCAAGCCGGACATCTTCAATACCGATCAAGGCTCGCAGTTCACGGGCCAGGCCTTCACCGGCGTGCTTATCGACAACGACATTGCGATCAGCATGGATGGCAAGGGAGCTTGGCGGGACAACGTCTTCGTCGAGCGGCTGTGGCGCAGCGTCAAATACGAGGAGGTGTATCTGCGGGCCTACGACAGCGTCAGCGAGGCCCGCGCTTCGATCGGCCGTTACCTGGACTTTTACAACGGCCGACGCCCACACTCGAGCCTTGACGGCACGACACCCGATCAAGCCTACTTCATCCCGCTGCCAATCCGCTTGGCAGCCTAACCCCGGCAGACACTCCACTTATCGACGCGGAAAATCTGTTCAGACAACCGGGACCACCTCTGAGATTTTTGAACTTCTCTTTGCTTAAGTCGTGCGCGTACTCATTGCGCTCATAGACGTCCTTGTACCCGTTGCGAATGGCCTCAGCCATCGCGAGGCCGCGGGTGTCAGGATTGCGGAATTGCGCATATAATTTCGTCGGTACACCATCGCTACCGAGAAACCCTAATCGCTTCATCATAGGAATAATGGGCTTGGCGCTGCCGCTTGGGAATCCAAGTTTCGTGCCTAGGTAATCTTGCGTGAACCGCTCGGGCTGCTGTGCCTCGATAATCTTGTCAAAGATTTTTGTCACTAGCCCGCTGGCATTCATAAAGGGCGGCGCCATTTCAAATTCTCCTGAACCGAATCACTTGCGCGCTACGACAGTATCATTCCGCCTATGTCAATCGAGACGAGGCATGAATTATCCCCCATAGGCTATCTAGGCCATCAACTCATTAACTCGCATCCAAATTCTTGCTGAGGCAAGTTTGACGGATGCGAGGAAGTTTTCCGGGGTCTTGTCGTAGCGGGTTGCGACCGCACGATAGTGCTTGAGTTTGTTGAAGAAGCGCTCGACCAGGTTGCGATAACGATAGAGGAATGGAGAGAACGCCGGCTTGCGGTGCCGGTTGGGCATGGGCTTGACGTTGGCCCAGGCGCCGCGCGCCGCAAGGCTTTGGCGCAAGGTATCGGAATCATAGGCGGCGTCAGCGAGCAGGATATCGTCCTGGCCAAGCGAGTGGAGCATGTCGGCAGCGGCGCGGCCGTCATGGGCCTGACCTTCGGTCAGTTTGAGCGCGATCGGCAGGCCGTTGGCGTCGACCAGGGCATGGATTTTGGTGGTTAGGCCGCCCCGCGAGCGACCCATGCAACGGGACCGGTCATCTTTTTTTGGGTGTTGGCGGCGTGCTGATGGACGCGGATGCTGGAACTGTCGATCATCTGGATGTCGCCATCGTAAGCCTTTGACACCGCATCCAGAAGCCGGTCCCAAACGCCCGCTTTCCGCCAGCGGTTGAAGCGGTTGACACACGTCGTGTGCGGCCCGTAGCGCTCTGGGATATCGGCCCACGGCGCACCCGTGCGCAGCCGCCAGAAAATGCCGTTGAGTACGCGGCGGTCGTCCACCCGCGGCACCCCGCGTGGCTTGTTCGGCAACAACGGCTGGATCACAGACCATTCGAAATCCGTCAGATCAAAGCGAGCCATCGAAACCTCCCTCGTTCAGGAGGTTGAATCAGAATTTCCCAGATTCGAGAATCCCCTTTATGGGTTCATGACCTAGAGCTTAGGGTGGATCAGAGCCGTAGGCGCGTAACCCACCGGCTGCGCGGCTGCTACTAGCGAAGCTGATGGTGGGTTACGGCACTGCGCGCCTAACCCACCCTACATCGCGGCGGCCGTTCGCGCATGAAGCTCGTAGGGCGGGTTAGCGAAGGCGTAACCCGCCGCCTTCGTGTCGGGCACAATGGCGGATTGCGCTTCGCTCATCCGCCCTACGGGCTCGGGCGGAATCGAGATGCAATCGGCCCAGGCGATCCGGCCAACCGCTCTCGGCGTGCCGCGGCCGGGCCCCAAATTATTCGATGAGAGTGTGAGGTTGCTCACACAGCTCGACCCCCCCGGTTTTGGCATCCTCTCTCCAGTGGTGGAGTAGTGCCATGCCTATCGACCTTCGCTTCATCTTGATTTGGGCGGTTAGCCTCGCGATTTGCGGGACACTTATTCTCGGCGCCATTGCCGGCGTGACCGGATAGAGATCGGATCACCCTCGCGGCGAACACGCGCAGGATCATGTTCGCCTTTGCCCGAGGGTACACTTGATCGAGGCTTGGCGCGAGTGACCGACCTCTATCGCCTGAGAGGAGCGGACCGCTATGACTTGGGTGAAGCGGATTGGGCTGGGAGCGGCCGGCATCATTTTGCTTGTTTTGTTCTTTCAATTCATTGGTCGCAACTTCGGCGGAAATTTCGGATATGGGGAGCCCGTATC
Source organism: uncultured Alphaproteobacteria bacterium (assembly GCA_963763365.1). Classification (GTDB taxonomy): domain Bacteria; phylum Pseudomonadota; class Alphaproteobacteria; order Rhizobiales; family Xanthobacteraceae; genus VAZQ01. The sequence continues at coordinate 60,451 of CAVXOE010000018.1, forward strand.
CGAATGGCCGTGCAATATCAGCGATACCGTAAGGGACAGCGGACCTCGTCCTCCTCATATCGGAGGTGGCCGCTACAACTGGATAACGCCACGCGATCCAGAATCGAAAAAGTGTGTTTGGTTCAATATTGTGACGAAGGAACAACGAGGGCCGCTCTGAAGCGAACCGCTAAGCATCCGCCTGCGGGCTACGAGCTCGGTGCTCACCCTCCCCTGGAGGGGGAGGGTCGCGAGCGAAGCGAGCGGGGTGGGGTGAGCCTTCGCCACGTCGCAAACAGATTCACCCCACCCCGCCGCCTCGCTACCGCTCGGCGACGACCCTCCCCCTCCAGGGGAGGGTGAAGCACGCGCGTGGCGGCGCGCGGCCGAACATCCTATGTTAGGGGCGAGCGCAATAACGGAACCCGCCCATGACCTCGCCCACCGCCTCGCTTCTCGACCGTGCCGGCCTCGACCGCAACGACGTGCGGCGCCACCTCGCCCGCAGCCTGGAAGGCGCCGACGACGGCGAGCTTTATCTCGAATACGCCCAGTCCGAGATGCTGATGTTCGACAACGGCCGCCTCAAGCAGGCGACCTACAACACCGACCAGGGCTTCGGCCTGCGCGCCGTCAAGGACGAGGCGGTCGGCTATGCGCATTCCTCCGATCTCTCGGAAGCAGCGCTGGCCCGCGCCGCCGACGCGGTGCGCGCCGTCAAGGGCGGCTATTCCGGCCGCTACGCCGACGCGCCGCCGCACACCAACGTGCGGCTCTACGGCGACGAGAACCCGCTCGGCGCGCCCTCGTTCGAGGCCAAGGTGCGGCTCCTGGAAACGATCGACGCCTATGTGCGGGCGAAGGACCCGCGGGTGCGGCAGGTCACGGTCTCGTTCGGCGCGACCTGGCAGGTGGTCGAAATCCTGCGCGCCGACGGCGAGACTTATCGCGATATTCGTCCGCTGGTGCGGGTGAACGTCTCGGTCGTGGTCGGCGACGGCGACCGGCAGGAATCCGGCAGCCATGGCACCGGCGGACGCGAGAGCTTCGATCGGTTCCTCGCCACCCACGCCTGGCACGACACCGCCGACATCGCGCTGCGCCAGGCGCTCACCAATCTCGCGGCGGTGCCGGCGCCGGCCGGCGAGATGGACGTGGTGCTCGGGCCCGGGCTGGCCCGGCGTCATGCTGCACGAGGCGGTCGGGCACGGGCTGGAAGGCGACTTCAACCGCAAGAAGACGTCGGCGTTCGCCGGCCTGATGGGCCAGCAGGTCGCTGCGAAAGGTGTGACGGTGGTGGACGACGGCACCATTGCGTCAAGGCGCGGCTCGCTCTCGATCGACGACGAGGGCACGCCGACGGGCCGCACCGTGCTGATCGAGGATGGTCGCCTGGTCGGATATATGCAGGACCGGCAGAACGCCCGCCTCATGGGCATGAAGCCGACCGGCAACGGCCGGCGGCAAAGTTACGGCCACGTGCCGATGCCGCGCATGACCAACACCTACATGCTGGCCGGCGAGCGCGATCCGCAGGAGATCATCGCCTCGGTGAAGAACGGCATCTATGCGGTGAGCTTCGGCGGCGGGCAGGTCGACATCACCTCGGGCAAGTACGTGTTCCAGGTGACGGAGGCCTACAAGATCGACGGCGGCAAGCTTGGGAGCCCGCTCAAGGGCGCCATGCTGATCGGCAACGGCCCGACCGACCTCAACCGCATCAGCATGATCGGCAACGACCTCGAGCTCGATCCCGGCATCGGCACCTGCGGCAAGAACGGCCAGGGCGTGCCGGTCGGCGTCGGCCAGCCGACGCTGCGCATGGACGCCATCACGGTCGGCGGGACGGGGTAAACGCGCACGATTTCCCTGGATATCCCGGCGATCTGCTGACTGCGATCTGCTGACTGCGGTCTTGCCTGCCAGGTCTCTGCGCATTACCATTGCGCATAACCTGGGAGGCGCCCACCATGATGAGCGAGCGCCCGGCCAAGAAGCGGGCCGTCAACCTGTTCGTCGATGCCGATCTGCTCGACGAAGCCCGCCGTCTGCGCATCAACATGTCCGAGACGCTCGAGCGCCGCCTGCGCAGCATCGTGCGGGCGGAGCAGGGCAAGCGCTGGCTGGAGGAGAATCAGGACGCGATCGCATCGATCAATTCCTTCATCGATCGCCATGGCCTGCTCGCCAACAAGCTGCGCTACCGGCCGGATACCAAATGACCCGTCAGTTCGACGTGGTCGACAATCCCGATCCGCTCGAGACGGCGCATCGTCCTTACCTGGTCGTCCTGCAATCCGATCTCGTCTCGGGCCTCACGTCGACGGTCGTGGCGCCGCTTGTGCCGCACGATCAGATGAAGGGCGCCAACCGCCTCAATCCCATCCTTCAGGTGGAGGGCCGCGACTACTGGCTCGCCACCCACGAACTGTTTGCCGTCGATCAGCGGATTCTCCGCAACCGGGTTGCGACGCTCGCCGATCATCGCGACACAATCATTGCGGCGCTCGATTTTGTCTTCATCGGTTTTTGAAACGGCGCCTACCTCACCACGCCGGCGAGGCAGCAGGCTTTGCGCGCCGGCCGCGTGATGTGGCTCTTGAGATAGCAGACCGCCGAGTGCCCGATATAGCCGGGCCGCACATACGTGAAGGCGCGGCAGTTCTCCTCCGCTTCGCAGGCCGCCTGGCAGTTCTTGCCGGTGGTGTCGGTCGCAATGTCGAAGTGCCGGAGATCGCCGCCAAAGCGATCGATGCCGAATTCGATCGGCCCGGGCTTCGGCTCGATCACGCCGGTTCCGCGCACGCCCGACACACAGCAGGACGCCTCGACGCGTGGCATGACGCGCGACTTGAGCCAGCATATGGCGTTGGTGCTCTCCGTCATCGGATAGGAGAACGCCCAGGCGAGGCAGCGCTGATCGCGCTCGCAGCGCGCGGCGCACTGGGCGGGATCGCCTGACCGGATGGCGACGCTCGCATAGTCGCTGCCCGGCCGGTCGGTGCCGACCTGCGCGATCGCGGGCGCCGACAATCCGGCGAGCACCAGCATGACGAGCGCGATCCAGCGAGGACCGCCATGCCTGCCGGTCCTCGACCGCGTCCGCCCGGTCGCACTTGCCATAGCCATCATGCAATCCATGTTAGAGAGGCAATACGGCGAAACGCAATCCGCCGACAGTATCATCGCGGAATGGATCATGGCTCAAGCACACGGCGAATTCGGCTTTTTGGCACTCGGACTGGTGTTGCTCACCGCCGCGGTGCTGAGCGTTCCGATTGCGCGACGCCTGGGCCTCTCGGCCATCGTGGCTTACCTGGTGGCCGGCATCATCATCGGGCCCTACGGCATCGCGGCCTTCGGAACGCCCGAGAGCATCGTCCCGGTCTCCGAGCTCGGCGTGGTGATGCTGCTGTTCCTGATCGGGCTCGAGCTCGAACTCGGCAAGCTGGTCGCCATGCGGCGCGCCATCTTCGGCCTCGGCGCAGCGCAACTGGCGATGACGGCGCTGGTGATCGGTGCCCTCGCCTACACCAGCGGCCTGCTGGGCTGGCGCGGCGCCGTGGTCGCGGGCCTCGCGCTCGCGATGTCGGCGACCGCGATCGCGCTGCAGATCCTGGACGAGCGCGGCCAGCTCCAGCAGGACTACGGCCAGCGTGCCTTCGCCATCCTGCTGTTCCAGGACATGGCGGTGGTGCCGCTGCTCGCGATCCTGCCGCTGCTCGCGCCCGGGGCCGACAGCACGCCGACCGGATTTGTCGACGAACTGCGTCCGTGGCGTGGATCGTGGGCGCCATCGCGCTCATCGTCGTGGCCGGCAAATATCTGCTCAATCCGTTCTTCCGGCTGCTGGCGCAGACCAACTCGCGCGAAGTGATGACGGCGGCCGCGCTGCTCGTCGTCCTGGGCGCGTCGCTGCTCATGCAGCAGGCCGGCATGTCGATGGCGCTCGGCGCGTTCCTCGCCGGCGTGCTGCTCGCGGAATCGAACTACCGGCACGAACTCGAAGCCGACATCGAGCCGTTCCGCGGCCTTCTGCTGGCGCTGTTCTTCATGGGCATCGGCATGACCATCGATATGACGGTGGTGCGCGCCAATCTCTGGCTGATCCTCACGGCCGCGGTCGTGATCACGGTGCTCAAGGCCGCCATCGTCTGGCTCCTGTTCCGCACCACCTGCATGCACCGCAGCGACGCTTTGCGGGCCGGATCGGTGCTCACCGGTGCCGGCGAGTTCGCCTTCGTGCTCATTCCGCTCGGCGCCTCGATGAGCGTGCTCGATCAGCGCCAGGCCAGCGTGCTGACGGCCATAGCGGCCATGACCATGCTGCTCGGCCCGCTGGTTGCGACCTTGACGGACACCCTGTTGCGCCGCGTGGCGAAGCCCGACCGTCGCGAGCCCGACGACTTCACCGGCGTGCAGGGCAAGGTGCTGGTGATCGGCTTCGGCCGCTTCGGCCAGATCGTGTCGCAGTGCCTGCTGGCCGAAGGGATCGATGTCACCACCATCGACAACGATCCCGAGATGATGGAGAGCGCCGCGCGCTTCGGCTTTCGCGTCTATTACGGCGACGGGACGCGGCTCGATGTGCTGCGCGCGGCCGGCGCCGGCGATGCCTCGGTGATCGCGATCTGCATCGACGATCCGGAGGCTGCGAACCGCATCGTCGATCTCGTGCAGTTCGAGTTTCCCGGAACCAAACTCTACGTCCGCTCCTTCGATCGCCGTCATTCACTGCAGCTTCTCGCCAAGAACGTCGACTACGAGATGCGCGAGACGTTCGAATCGGCGCTGGTGTTCGGGCAGAAGACGCTGGAGGCGCTCGGCCTCGATACCGACCGCGCCGCGGCGGTGCAGGAGTTCGTCCGCACCCGCGACCTCGACCGTCTTGCCCTGCAGCAGGCCGAAGGGCTCGCCGCCGGCGTAGACCTGCTGCGCACGCGGATGGTGCACGAGCCGTTCAGCGAACCCTCGCGCGAGGTCGAAGCGCTCAACCCTGAAGCGAGAGAGATTATCGCGCGCGAAGCCGCCGAGCAGTAGGACGGGACCAGGGCGCGTGAATCTTGCTGGTCAAACCGCCGCCTGATCGGCCCATGGATTGTCTTTGTTCCGAGTGATGCAGGCGGCGTGCTGATGCACGCGGATTATCGACGTATCGATCATTTGCACGGTTGCGTCATGCGTAGCGGCCAGCGCGTTCATGATCCCGCGCCAGACGCCCGCCCGGCGCCAGCGCACAAAGCGATTGTAGCAGGTAGTGTATGGGCCAAAGTTGTCCGGCAGTTCGCGCCATGGTGCTCCGGAGCGCAGCACCCAAAAGATTCCATTGAGCACACGCCGGTCATTTACACGCGGAACGCCGCGCGGCTTGTTCGGCAGGAACGGCTTGATGGCCGTCCATTCGTGATCTGTGAGTTCGTAGCGCATGATTCGAGGCTCCGGTTTGGGAGCTTAAATCACGGCCCGGGAGCCGGTTTCAACATGCCATGCCAAGGAAGCCTCTTGGTCGCTATCCCCCCAGAAGCGGACTCGTTATTCTCACTTTGAGTTCTTCCGGTTATGACCCGACTCGGACATCCGGCTGCATCTCATGTTGCAGCAGCGAAGCCCGTGATAGATGCTGCCTTCTGAACCTGGAGGTTGGCATGAAGCGCCGCGAGTTCATAACGCTGCTGGGCGGCGTCTCGGCTTGGCCGGTCGTCGCCCGCTCGCAGGCGTCAGCGCCGCTGCGCGTCGGGCTGCTTTCAATCGGCACCGATCCGGAGCGGCCGGTGTTCTGGACCCCGTTCTTCGAGCGCATGCGCGAACTCGGCTATGAGGACGGGCGGAGCGTCGCCTACGTCCGTGGTTTTGCCGCAGGCCGCGCCGACCGGATTGACGCAATAATCCGCGAAGTGGTCGCAGCGAGGCCGGCCTTGTTGGTCGTCACGGGTCAAGTCGAGGCGCTTGCAGTTCAGCGGGCCAGTCCATCGATACCGTGCGTTATGATCCTCGCGCAGGATCCAATCGGGGATGGCCTTGTCCCCAGCTTGGCGAGACCTGGCGGTCGCTTCACCGGGCTGTCGATGATGGATCTAGAAATAGACGACAAGCGCATCCAGCTACTGCGCACGGCCGTGCCGGAACTGTTGCGGGTGCAATTGCTGACGACCGGCAGCCGCGCTTCCCTTAGGCCGCGTATAACGAGCTGGGCGCAGCAACTGCAGGCCTCAGCTAGCGCGATGGGTGTCACCCTTGAGATCGTGCAAGCGGACGCACCAGATGGCATCGAACGCGCGATTGCCCAGGCCGCCGCCACTGGCGTTCGCGGACTGGTCGTCTCCTTCGACGCCGGGTACGCTGCACACCGCCAAGCAATCGTTGACGCGGCGTTTCGGCACCGCATTCCGGTGATTTACGGCGCGCGCAACTTTGTCGTCGACGGGGGATTGATGTCATACTCGGCGGAAGTATCCGGCCTTTTCCGGCATGCGGCTGACTTCGTCGACCGGATCCTTCGCGGCACCGATCCAGCGATGCTACCTGTCGAACAACCCACAAAGTTTGAGTTTGTCCTTAATCTGAAGACTGCCAAGGCGCTCGGCCTGAAAGTTCCGGACCAGGTGCTCGCGATTACCGACGAGGTCATCGAGTAACGATGATTCTTGCTGCGGCACAAAATGACGCGATTGGCACTTAGCGACCGATTTTGATTGTCCGCTCTTCGGTCGCTATCGGGGTAATAGCGGACATTCAGCAGGTCACACTCAACGAGCCGAATTTATGAGTACACGGCCCGATCCGCGCGAACAGGGCGAGCCTCCCTATCTTCACCAAAAGCCCCGCGACCGCTGAGTGTCACGCCGGCGATTGTCATTTTGGGAGGTCCAGCCGCCGCGACCGAAGCCGAAGAAGCCATCGTTGGCGCTAGGGCGCGTCGCAGTGCGCGTGATGAGGCCGCCCTGCGGCTGGTCGTTCAGCGCAACGACGAACTCCGTGCGATAGTTGGTTTCCTTGTGCAGCGGCTCGTCCGAGATAATGATCGAGGACCGCGGCAATGCGGTCGACGCGATGCGATCGAGCACGTCCTGCGGGATGGTAATGCGGTCGAGCGCGTCCTTGGCCTCGTCCCCGCCGTCGATCGAAACCGCGGTCCAGCGCAGACCCGCGTCGGCGCGCGCCATGGCCGTGAACACATGCGTGCCGATCCGTTTTTCGGGATTGCGGATCGTGATCGGCACCTCGATGGTCGCATCGAATACCTCGCCACCGCCGTCCGGCGCCGGCTTATGTGTATTGCGCCGGACGTAAAGCTTCTGCGTCGCGCGGCTGATGTAGATCGAGACCGGCTCGAGCGCGAGCTTTGCATCGCTGGCCGCCTTGGCGCTGGCATCCCGTTTGGCCTCGGCCGCCTTGGCGGCCTCCTGGGCCGCCGCGACCGCTTCGAGCTTCGCCTTTGCGTTGGCCTTGGCAGTGTCGAGTTGCGATTGCATCTCGGCGGCCTTGGCGGCGGCTTTCTCCTTGCGCTCCTCGGCCTTCGCCCTGGCCTGGTCCGTCTTGGCGGCGGCGAGCGACTTCTCGGCGGCCGTAAGCTCTGCGTCGGCCCGGGTCTTGAGCGCTTCCAGCTTTTTCAACGCTGCCGTGAGCGGCGCCGCCTCCTTCGTCGCGGCCGCAGCAGCGCCCTTCGTCTGCTGCGCCAGCTTGGCCGCCTCGTCCGCCTCGCGGGCGAGTGTTTGGGCGCGCGCCGGCGCAGCCGCAATGATGTCTGCCTTTGGCGCGAACAGCGCCGGATGGGAGACCGCGACCGGCTCTGCGTCGTTCGGCGAGATGATGACGCGGGTGCCGATATGCATCTTGTCGAAAACCTTTCCCGCAAAGCCAAAAGGCATGCGCACGCAGCCGTGCGAAGCCGCATATCCGGGCAACGGCCCGCCGTGCAGCGCGATGCCGTTCCAGGTGATGCGCAGCATGTGCGGCATCCAGGCGTCGTCGTAGAGGCTCGAGTGGTGGTCCCTGTTCTTCTCCACCACGCTGAAGACGCCGGCCGGCGTCTCGCGTCCCGTCGTTCCAGTCGACACCGGCGCGCGCACGATCCAGCCGTCGGCATCGTAGAAGGTTACCTTCTGGCTCTTGATCGACACGATCGCCATGATCGGCTCGCCGGCCTCGCGCGGGGCCGCGGCTTCGACGGTGCGCTCGGGAGCCGGCTTACGGGGCGCGGCGCCGGCGGGCGGCGCCGCCGACAGCACCGTCAGCGCGGCCGTGGCGGCGAGCATTACAATTGCTGGACGCCGGCGCCGGATCGCCTCGGCGGATGGCGCTATTGTGAATTGATTTTTCACGTCATGCCCCGATTGAACTACCACCCCGGGCCTCTGCCAGACGGGAATCCCGAGGAAGTAAGTTTGAGAAGGTGTGGATGGTTCCCGCTTTACCGCCCGTCGTCAATAGACCGCGCTGCCGATCATATTGTGGCATGCGTGAGTCTAAATGTGGCCCGAAGCCGAAGTCGTTGAATGCCTGCTTTTCCGCCGCTGTCGGAGAACAAGCGAACATCCCTCGGGCTTCCCGATTTTATGAATACACGGCGCAGGGCTTGCCGCCGCCAGAGGGACGTCACATGCTGCCACACTTCATTGCGCGCGGCCCATCAGGAGTGGCACATGACGAGAGCGGCAATCTTCGGGACATCGCTGATCCTTCCCGCGCTCGCGCTCGCAATGACTCCGCAGCACGCCGACGCCGAACCGCTGTCCTCGCGGCCGATCACCATCGTGGTTCCGTTCACGCCGGGCGCCAGCGCCGACAACCTGCAGCGGCTGGTCGCCAAGAAGGTCGGTGACACCACCGGGCAGATCTTCGTCATTGAATCGCGTGGTGGCGGCGGTGGGGCGATCGGCGCGGCGGCGGTCAAGCAGGCGCTGCCCGACGGCAACACGCTGTTCCAGGCCAATGCCGGCACGCACGCCGCCAACGTCGCGCTCTACCCCTCGCTCTCTTACGACCCGGTAAAGGATTTCAAGCCGATCACCTTGATGTGGAGCTTCCCGCAGGTGCTCGCGGTGCCGGCGGACAGCCCGGCGAAATCGGTCGCCGACCTCGTCGCGATGGCGAAGTCGCGACCCGGCGGCCTGAGCTTTGCGTCGCAAGGCACCGGCGCGAGCGGGCACCTGCTCGGCGAGATGCTGAAGGCGCGCACCGGCGCGCCGATGGTGCACGTGCCCTATCGCGGCGCCGGACCCGCCGGTGTCGATCTCGCCGCCGGGCGGGTGGATTTCTTCTTCGTCGCCTATGCGTCCATCGCGCCGCTGTTGCAATCCGGCAAGGTTCGCCCGATCGCGGTCACGGCCGAACAGCGCATGCCTGTCCTGCCGGAGATTCCAACCACCGCCGAAGCCGGCTTCGCCGGCCTGGCGCTCGACGCCTGGTTCGGGCTGGTCGCGCCGGCCGGCACGCCCGATGCCATGATCGGCAAGCTGCACGCGGCATTCACGCAGGCGACGCGCAGCCCGGACATCGTCAAGGCGATCAGCGATCAGGGTGCCGTCGCGCTCGCGTCGGCATCACCGGCCGAATTCGCCGCGTTCATGACCACGGAAACCGAAAAATTCGGCAAGGTCGTGCGCGCCGTCGGCGCGAAGGGCGAGTAAGCGCGAGCTCACCGCGAAGGCATCGACGTGTCGCGGCCCGCGTCGATGCCCTTGCCGCCGGTCATTTTCCGATAGAAGCGCTGTTTGCCCAACTCGGTCGCGCAGATATAGAGCATCACGATGGCGAAGCCGCTCAGGAGAAGCGGCAGCGGCGGCGGTACGAAGCCGAACGCGCGCGCCACAGACCCGAGATAGGGCAGACATATCGCGACCGCGGCGATCATCACCGTCGAGACGATGAGCAGCGTGCTCGGCCGGCTCTTCCAGCACGGCAGGCGGGTCCTCAGCACCAGCAGCGCAGCGAGTTGCGTCAGCACAGACACGACAAACCAGGTGGTTTGGAACAGCGCCTCGCCGGCGTGAAAAAACCCCAGCAGCAGTGCGAATGTCAGGAAATCGAACGCCGTGCTGATGAACCCGAAGACCAGCATGAATATCTGGATTTCACGGATATTCCAGCGCCGCGCCTGATCGACGGCACCCGGGTCGACGTTGTCGGTCGATATTGCCACCGAGGGGAAATCCGACAGGAAGTTGTTGAGCAGGATCTGCTTGGCAAGCAGCGGCAGGAACGGCACGAACAAGGTGGCGAATGCCATGCTGATCATGTTGCCGAAGTTGGCGCTCGTTGCGATCGACACGTATTTCATGGTGTTCACGAAGGTGCGGCGGCCATCGACGATGCCGTCCTTCAGGACGCCAAGATCGCGCTCAAGGAGCACGATGTCGGCGGTCTCGCGCGCGACGTCGACCGCCTGGTCGACCGAGACGCCGGCGTCCGCCGCCTGCAGCGCGGGCGCATCGTTGATGCCATCGCCGAGATAGGCGACGCAGTGGCCGCGGTGCTGCAGCGCGCGCACGATCCGCTCCTTCTGCTGCGGATCGACCTCGGCGAACAGGTCGGTCTGCTCGGCCAGGTGCCAGAGCGCCTCCTCGCGCGTTTCGTTCAGCTCCTGTCCGGTCAGCATGCGTGACGGATCGAGCCCGACCGCCGCGCCGACGTGCATGGCGACGTGTCGGTTGTCGCCGGTGACGATCTTGACGCTGACTCCTAGTCGTTCGAGCTCGCTGACCGTCGTCTCGATCCCCTCCTTCAGCGGGTCGAAGAACAGCAGGAAGCCTTCGAACACCATGCCGGTCTCGTCACCGCGATCGTAGCGCTCCTTTGCGGTGACACTCTTCGTGGCGAGGCCGAGCACGCGAAATCCCTCGCCGCCTTTCGTCCGGTAGTAGTCGTCGAGCTTCTGCCGGAGGGCGGCATCGAGCGGCACCGTCTGCGAAGCGACCGCGACGTGCTGGCAGCACTCGACCACGGTGTCGAAGGCGCCCTTGGTGACGATCAGGTGGGTCTTGGCCCCCTCCCCCTCGGCCACCACGATCGTAAGACGCTTGCGGATGAAGTCGTACGGGATCTCGTCGATCTTCGCCGGGTCGGTCGCGGCGAAACCACGCCGGTCGGCAGCCGCGACGATGGCCGCATCGAGTGGATTGTCGATCCCGGTTTCGAGCCGCGAGTTGGTCACGGCATATTGGAAGACGCGCTCGGAGGGCTCACCGTCGATGTCGACCGCGCCGGTCAGTTCGACCACGCCTTTGGTGAGCGTTCCGGTCTTGTCGGTGCAGAGGATGTCGGCGCTGCCCAGATTCTCGATCGCCTCGAGACGCCGAACGATCACGCCGCGTTTCGCCATGCGCCGGGCGCCGGCCGACAGCGTGACGCTGACGATGGCCGGGAGCAGTTCGGGCGTGAGGCCGACGGCGAGCGCGACCGCGAACAGGAGCAACTCGATCAACGGACGCTGAAACAGCAGGTTGACCGCGAACACAAAGATCACGATCGCCATCATGATGCGCGTGAGCAGATAGCCGAAGCGGCGGATGCCGCGCTCGAAGTCGGTCGCTTCGGGGGCCTTGCCGATCCGCCCGGCGATGCGGCCCAGTTCGGTCGCCTGCCCGGTGTGCACGACCAGAATCTTGGCGGTCCCGCTGCGAACCGAGGTGCCGAGGAAGACACTGTTGACGCGCTGCTGCAGCGTGGCGTCGTTGGGCGTCGGCCCGGGCGTTTTCTCGACCGGAAAGGATTCGCCGGTCAGCGCCGCCTGCGAGACCAGGAAATCTCTGGCTTCGAGCACGATCCCGTCCGCCGGCACCAGGTTGCCGGCCGAAAGGAGCACCACGTCGCCGGGAACAACGTGGCGAGCGTCGATTGTCTGCTGCCGGCCGTCGCGCAGCACGCAGACCCTGAGCGCCAGCGTGTCGCGCAGGCGCCGCACGGCCTGCGAGGCGCGATATTCCTGGATGAAGCCGAGAAACGTGCTGCCGAGCACGATCAGCAGAATAATGACCGCGTCGACCCATTCGCGCACCACGAAGGATACAAACGCGCCGAACACCAGGATGAGCACCAGCGGGCTTTCATACTGGCGCAGGATCAGCCGCAGCGCATTCGTTCCTTCGCTCGCGGCCAGGCGGTTCGGCCCGACGGTCTCGAGCCGTCGCGCGGCCTCCTCCGCGCCGAGGCCGCGCGGGCTGGCCTGCAACTCGGCGAAGAGAACTTGGGGTGGTTGCGCCCAATATGCGGTCATTGATCTCCCGCGCGCCGGATGGTGGCCGGTCGGAGCCTAGGCCGCGCGGACGATAGCCGATTTGATGAAGATCATGAGGGAGCGATTGGCACCCCGCGCGCGCTCTCCGGGATGGGTTCGCCCCGAATCAAAGACGTGCGCGCTAATACGCGTATTCGGTGAATACCGGCGTGACGCTACCGCCCCAGGGCCCGTGAAATTTCTCCAGCAGTTCCTCGGCGGGTGTGATGCCGCGGGCGACGAACTCCTGCAGCGGACGCAGGTAGCGCTGCTCGTCGTGGCCGTTGGCGTCGAACCTCGCGCGGCGCGCCAGTCCCTGACGCGCGAGCCGCAACGTGACCGTCGCAAGATCGAGCAAGCTCTGGCCGCGAATCTCCGCCCTGAAACCAAGGCGGGGCACGTCGTCGCGCAGCTTCTGCCGTTCCTCCGCGGTCCAGCCCTTCACGATCTCCCAGCCGGCATCGAGCGACGCGTCGTCGTAGAGGAGGCCGACCCAGTAGGCCGGCAGCGCCGGCAGCCGCCGCCAGGGGCCGCCGTCGGCGCCGCGCATTTCGAGATAACGCTTGAGCCGCACCTCGGGAAAGATCGTCGAGATGTGGTTCGCCCAGTCGGCGATGGTGGCGCGCTCGCCCGGAATGAGCTTGCCGGCGAGATGATCGCGGAACGATTTTCCGGCGACGTCGATGTAGCGGTCGCCGCGCTTGACGAAGTAGGTCGGCACATCGAGCGCGTAGTCGGCCCAGCGCTCGAACCCCATGCCGGGCTCGAACGCCCACGGCAGCATCCCCGAGCGGTCGCCGTCGGTATCGCGCCAGATCTCGGAACGAAACGACAGAAAGCCGTTCGGCTTGCCCTCGGTGAACGGCGAGTTGGCGAACAGCGCGGTCGCGACCGGCTGCAACGCGAGCGAGACGCGCAGCTTCTTCACCATGTCGGCTTCGGACGAGAAGTCGAGATTGGTCTGCACCGTGCAGGTGCGATACATCATGTCGAGGCCGAGCGAGCCGACCTTCGGCATGTAGGCCGTCATGATCTTGTAGCGGCCCTTCGGCATCGTCGGCATGTCGGCGCGCGTCCAGTTCGGCGCCATGCCGAGGCCGAGGAAGCCGATGCCGAGCGGCTCCGCGATCTCCTTGAGCTGTGCCAGGTGCGCCATCAGTTCGGAGCAGGTCTGGTGGACGGTCTCGACCGGCGCGCCGGACAATTCGAACTGGCCGCCGGGCTCGAGCGAGATGGCGCCGCCGCCGGTCACGTCGAACATGCCGATGATGTTGCCGTCCTCGGTGATCGGCTCCCAGCCGAGCAGATGCTGCATGCCCTCGAGCAGCGCGCGGATGCTGCGCCGGCCGTCGTAGGGAACCGGCCTGTGTCCCTCGACCGTGAACGCGAATTTCTCGTGCTCGGTGCCGATGCGGAATTCCGACTTCGGCTTGATGCCCGCCTCGAACCACGCGACGAGTTCGTCGCGTGTTTCGATCGGCGTCATGTCGACTTGGTCACGAGCCATGCGGGCGTCCCGGCGGAAAGGGCGCGACCATACACGCGGGCCGCGCCCAAGGGCAATGTCAGCGCGCCATCGCCGAGAGCGGGCCTCCGCGGCACCGACAGGACCTGGTCGGGACAGGCATCGTTATTTTTACGACGCCGGCGCGCGATCCTTGGGTCGTCGCTGATCGCCCGCGGTCAACACGCGCGGGAAGCCGGATCTGTTACGTACCTGGGCGCTCGCGGGCGCCGGAGCTTGGGCCGATTTGTCGCAAGTCCGCGCGACCACCAAGTCATCGCTCCCCGTCTCGCGATATTGATGTCGAGAGATGCAGCGTGACGCCTGTCCAAATATTCCTATCGCATCAGCTTTGTCCCTGGAACTTTCAACACAGCCACCGCGCGTGAAATAAGCGGTTCTCGACCGCATCGCCGGGCTTTTTTTGCCGGCATAACTCCCTGATGAATTGCCGGTTTCCCTTGTCCGGCGAAGCCCCTGGCCGGACGGAGGGGTTGACAGCTCCAAACCCTGCGCGCCTATGTTTACGAGAAATTTATATGGGGGCGGCCGAGAGTTTGCAGGGGAATCGATGACCTCAAACGACAGCAAGTCCGGCCCGCAGCGGCCGGCTGGCGCAGGGCCCATGGGAGAGCTTGCTCCCGGTGCGTTCGTGACGGTCTCCGAGAACAAGCGCATCTGCGACCGGTCGCTGGTCGATGCGATCTGGGAGATCGTCGCCGTCAACGCGGCGCATGCAGTGCTGAAATTTCGCGCCGGGGTTCGTCCGCTCGATCCGGCGCTCGAAACGCGCATCGTGCCGTTGCACGAGTATGATTTCTATCGCGCCGACGATCTCGCCGCCGCGATCGAAGGATGCCGCAAGCAGCCCTCCGTGACGCTGGTGCGCTTCCGCGATCGTTGACGGCGGCCCGTCGCGTTACACTTCCGTTCAGACGCGCACGAAGTTCTGCCCCTTCACCATTTCGTGCAGGCCGTTGAACGCCTCGTTGACGCTGTCCCAGCTCTTGAGCTTCTTCATGTTGCCGAGCCAGCGCTGGATATTGGGATAGGGCGAGAAATCGCAGCCGAGCAGTTCGCCGAGCGTGACGAGGCCCGCGCCGAAATAGTCCGCGATGGTGATCTCGTTGCCGCAGAGGTAGTTGTTCTTCGGCCCGATCCAGTGGTCGTTGAGCAGCTTGAGCCAATTCTTCGAATTGTTGGCGCCCCACTCGATCGCGCCGGCCTGCGCCTCGTCGCTGCGCCGCTTGTGATGCGGAAAGAGCTGCGGATAGGCGAGCCCATAGCCCCAGTCGCGGTAGAAGTTGGTGTTGAGCCAGTCCATCATCTCGTTGACCTTGGCGCGCGCCTTGAGGTCCTTCGGATAGGCCGGCGAGCCGATCTTGTCGGCGAGATATTTCAGGATCGCGGAGCTTTCGGTGAGCCGGAAATCGCCGTCCTCCAGCATCGGCACCATGCGGTTGGGATTGACCGCCGTGTAGGCGTCGCCGTAGTGCTCGCCCTTCATCAGGTCGATGAACGCCTCCTCCATCGGGATGTTGTTCTCGGCGATGAACAGCCGCACCGGCCGGGTCGTCATCGATACCGGATGCATATAGAGCTTCATGGTGGCCTCCCTGCGCACTTTCTGCGGCCACCGTCTAGCACGGCAGCGGTTGCATCAATTCATCAAAATTGTCGACGCAAAGGCGGTGCGCTCCCCTCCCCCTGCGAGCGCAGCGAGCGGTGGGGAGGGGTCGGGGGTGGGGGCAACTTCTTGCGCGACACCCCCCACCCCGGCTTGTTCGCTTCGCTCACGCCGCCGACCCTCCCCACCGCCATAGCGCGTCGAAGACGCGCGTAAACGCGCTTATGGCGGGGGGAGGGTAAGCAGCGGCGCGAGCACGCTCTCATCGCGATCACAACGCCCGCATCAAGTCGCCAGCCGCGATAGCAGGTCGCAGAGGCTGGCGGCTTCCTTGCTGCTGAGCTTGGCACCGACGTGGCGCTCGATGGCGCGCGCGTAGGTCTCCCACATCTTCTTCTGCAAGGCGCGCCCCGCGGCCGTGATGGCGACGAACTGGCCGCGGCCGTCAACCGGGCAGATCTTGCGCTCGACGAGCCCCGCCTCCACCAGGCGATCGACGAGGCGCGAGGTCGAATACTGCGGCAGCAGCATCTGCTTTTCGAGATCTCGCGGCCGCATCGCACCTTCCGGCGCGCGTGCGAGTTCGAGCAGTGCGTCGTACCAGGCGAGCGGCGGATGGCCGGCCTTCTTCAGGTCGCGCTCGACCAAGGCCAGCACGCCCTGCTGCACGCGCACGAGGCGCGCCCAGGCGGCAGTCGTCTCCTGCGAGGGTTGGTCCTGCGGCTGCGCGCGCGGCATTGCGATTTCCTTTGGCGGTTTCCTTTGGCGGTGACGTGTGGCGGGGTCGTTTGGCGTGTCTTGCGAGAATCTCAGGTCCGGAAATCCTAGCATTTTCATGCATTTGCATCAATGCATATCAATGCATCTGCATGGATATTGACATCTCGATGCATCGGCATCTATATAGATGCACATGCATGAATTGATACCTCGCAACCCGCACGTAACCAGGATCCCAGCCATGAAACTCTATTATTCCCCCGGCGCCTGCTCGCTCGCACCCCACATCGTGCTGCGCGAGGCCGGGCTCGACTTCGACCTCGACCGCGTCGCATTCCCCGGCAAGACCACGCAGGGCGGCGAGGACTTCCTCGCCATCAACCAGAAGGGCGCGGTCCCCACGCTCTGGCTCGATGACGGCGAGGTGGTCACCGAAGCCGCCGTCATCCTGCAGTATCTCGCCGACCAGGCGCCCGCGAAGGGGCTGCTCCCGCCGCCAGGAACGAAGGAGCGCTACCGCGCGCAGGAGTGGCTCAACTACATCGCGACCGAACTGCACAAGGGCTTCGGTCCGCTGTGGAAGCCCGACACGCCGAAGGACTACAAGGCGGCGGTGAAAGAGAACCTCGCCAAGCAGTTCGCCTATCTCGACGGCAAGCTCGCCGGCCGGAGCTATCTCACCGGCTCGACCTTCACGGTGGCGGACGCCTACCTGTTCACCATTCTGAACTGGGCGCAGTTCCACCAGATCGATCTCACGCCTTATCGCAACGTGAGCGCCTTCATGGCGCGCGTCACCGCGCGTCCGCGCGTGCAGGATGCGTTGCAGGCCGAAGGCCTGGCGAAGGCGGCGTAACCGGCACCGCTTTTCGCCTTGCGGCAGGTGCTCGGCTCCCCTCCCCCCGCGCAGCGGTGGGGAGGGGTCGGGGGTGGGGGGCACTCTTTTCAGTACAACGAGCCCCCCACCCCGGCTCGCTCGCTCCGCTCACTTCGCCGACCCTCCCCACCGCCATAGCGCGTCGAAGACGCGCGTAAACGCGCTTATGGCGGGGGGAGGGTTCAGTTGCCGCACGGTCGGTGCCGAATCTCGCTGCGTTAGCGCGTGCTGCTACGCCGCGCGGGCGGTCTGGGCGAAGCGGCCGTAGAAGCTGTCGCCTTTGGCGGCCATGTCGATGAGCAGCGGCGGCGGCGCAAAGCGCGGCCCGCACGACGCTTCGAGACGGCGGCATTGTTCGACGAACGCCCGCGTCCCCATCATGTCGATGTAGGACAAGGTGCCGCCGGAGAACGGCGCAAAGCCGAAGCCTAGGATCGAGCCGACGTCCGCCTCGCGCACGTCGGTCAGCACGCCTTCTTCGAAGCAGCGCGCGGTTTCGAGCGCCTGGATGCCAAGGAGGCGATGTTTCAAGTCTGAAACGTCGATCGCATCCGGATCGAGCTTGCGCGGCTGCAGATCGGCAAGCCCCAGCCACAACCGCTTGGTTCCGCCTTGGGGATAGTCGTAGAAACCCTTGCCGTTCTTGCGCCCGAGCCGGCCGCGCTTTTCCACCATCTCTTCGAGCAGCGCCTTCTGCCGCGGATCGACCGCCGCAGCGCCGAGATCGGCTTCGGTGGCTTTCAGAATCTTCCAGGCGAGATCGACGGCGACCTCGTCGTTCAACGACAAAGGCCCGACCGGCATGCCCGACATCCGCCCGACATTCTCGATCATGGCGGCCGGGATGCCCTCCGCCAGCATCAGGTGGCCTTCGCGCAGATAAGTTCCCACGACACGAGATGTGTAGAAGCCGCGGGAGTCGTTCACCAGGATCGGCGTCTTGCGGATCGCGCGGACGTAATCGAACGCGACCGCCAGCGCCTTCTCGCCCGTTTCCTTGCCGCGGATGACCTCGACCAGCATCATGCGCTCGACCGGCGAGAAGAAATGCACGCCGACGAACTGCGCCGGCCGCTTCGAGGCTTCGGCGAGCGAAGCTGATAGGCAAGGTCGAGGTATTGGAGCCGAACACCACGCCGTCGCCGATCACGGCTTCGGCTTTCGCGATGGCTTCGGCCTTGACCTTGCGGTCCTCGAACACCGCCTCGATCACCAGATCGCAATCCTTGAGCGCGCCGTAATCGGGCGTCGGCGTGATGCGCGCGAGCAGGGCCGTGCGCGCGGCTTCGCTGGCGCGGCCCTTGGCGACCTGGTCGGTCATCAGCTTGTCGGAATGCGCCTTGCCCTTGTCGGCGCTCGCCTGGTCGCGGTCGATCAGCACCACCTCGAGTCCGGCCTGCGCGCTGACATAGGCGATGCCCGCACCCATGAAGCCCGCGCCGAGCACGCCGATTTTTTTCAGCTTCGTCGCCGGCACGCCCTTCGGCCGGCGCGCGCCCTTGTTCAATTCCTGCGTCGAGACGAACAGCGTGCGGATCATGGCCGCCGCCTGCGGCGTGCGCAGGATGTGCGCGAACCAGCGCGACTCGACGCGCAGCGCAAGATCGAAGGGAAGCTGCAGCCCTTCGTACACCACCTGCATGATGGCGCGCGCGGCCGGATAGTTGTCGAAGGTCTCGCGCCGATAGATCGCGTTCGCCGGCGGGAAGGTCTGCATCCCGGCCTTGGAATAGACCGCGCCGCCCGGATTTCGGAACCCCTCCTCGTCCCAGGGCGCCTTGGCCTTGCCGACCGTCTTGATCCACGCCTTCGCGCTCGCAATGAGATCGTTCGCCGGCACGACCGCGTCGACGAGCTTCATCCCCTTCGCCCGCGCGACGTCGAGTGCGTCGCCCTTGAGCAGGAATTGCAGCGCGTCGCCAGGCACCATCATGCGGGCGATGCGCTGCGTCCCGCCGGCGCCCGGAAACAACCCGACCTTGACCTCGGGCAACCCGACGCGCGTCTTGGCGGTGTCGGCGGCGACGCGATGATGGCAGGCAAGACACAACTCGAAGCCGCCACCGAGCGCCGTGCCATTGATCGCCGCCACCCACGGCTTGCCGCTGGTCTCGAGCCGCCGGCAGAGCACCGACCATTTGCGGCTCTCCTCGAAGATGAGCGCCGCGGCCGCCTCCTCGCCGCGCGCCTTCGCGGCCTCCGCGAACTGCCGCCCGTAGGTCTCCAGCATGGTCAGGTCGGCGCCGGCGCAGAACGCTTCTTTGCCGGAGGTGATGACCGCGCCCTTGATCGCCGTGTCGGTCGCCACCTGCTCGATGATGGCAGAGAGTTCCTCGGTCGCCTTGGGGTCGATCACGTTCATCGACCGGCCGGGCGCATCCCAGGTCACCAGCGCGATGCCGTCCGCGTCGATATCGAGTTTGAAGTTGCTGTAGCTCATCGCACTCCCTCTTCTCCGACGGCGGTCTCTCCTTCTCCCCTCCCTCCATCGCGCAGCGATGGTGGGGAGGGGTCGGGGGTGGGGGGCGTGCGGAGAAAATCGAAATGCCCCCCACCCCTAACCCCTCCCCACCGCTTCGCAGGGGGAGGGGAACCGACCGCCATCGCTTCGCCATTCAGACGATTTACTTCGAATATCGCTTGTCACTACTTCGGATACGGCTCGCCGGATTTGTGCAGGTAGCGCACGCCGGTCTCGTCCTTCTCGTTGACCATGTCGATGTCGGGGTAGCTGGCGCGGTCGCGCCTGGAGCGCGTGCCGATCTCCAGATACACCGCGTCGCGTGTGCCGCGGTTGATCAGGCAATGACCGTTGGGCGCATTCGCCTTCCAGCCCGCCGCATCGCCGGGCTTGAGCACGGTCTCGCCGTTGTCCTCGCACAGCACGACCTCGCCTTCGAGCATGTAGATGAGTTCGTCCTCGGCCATGTGCCAATGGCGCTGCGACGACCACGCGCCGGGCTTGAGCGTCGTGAGATTGACGCCGAACTGATCGAGCCCAACGGCATTGCCCAGCCGCTTGCGCGAACGGCCCGCCACCGCCTGCCGGAACGGCTCTGGATAGCCGGTCGTCGCTTCGATCTTGAGATTGGCGATATCGATCTTCGGCATTTTCAAACTCTTTCGATAATCGTCGCGGTGCCCATGCCGGCACCGATACACAAGGTGATCAGCGCGGTGGCGAGGTTGCGGCGCTCAAGTTCGTCGATCACGATGCCGAGGATCATGGCGCCGGTGGCACCGAGCGGATGGCCCATCGCGATGGCGCCGCCGTTGACGTTGACCTTGGCCGGATCGAGATCGAACGCCTGCAGATAGCGCAGCACCACCGACGCGAACGCCTCGTTGATCTCGACAAGATCGATGTCGTCGAGCGACATGCCGGCCTTGCGCAGCACCTTCTCCGTCACATCGACCGGCCCGGTGAGCATGATCGCCGGCTCCGAGCCGATATTGGCGAACGCCTTGATTCTCGCCCGCGGCTTGAGACCGGCCTTGCCGCCCGCATCCTTGCTGCCGATCAGCACGGCGGCGGCGCCATCGACGATGCCGGACGAATTGCCGGCGTGGTGCACGTGATTGACCGCTTCGATCTCGGGATGCGCCTGCGTGGCGACCGCGTCGAAACCGCCGAGCGCGCCCATCTGTGCGAACGCCGGTTTGAGCTGCCCGAGCGACTGCATGGTGGTCGAAGGCCGCATGTGCTCGTCGCGATCGAGCAGCGTGAGGCCGTTGACGTCCTTGACCTTGATCACCGAGCGGGCGAAGCGGCCGCCGTCCCAGGCCGCCGCCGCGCGCTTCTGGCTCTCGACTGCATATTCATCACAGTCGTCGCGCGAGAATCCGTACTTGGTGGCGATCAGATCGGCCGAGATACCCTGCGGCATGAAATAAGTCTTGATCGCGAGCGAGGGGTCCATCGGCCAGGCGCCGCCGGCGGCGCCGATGCCGACCCGGCTCATGGACTCGACGCCACCGCCGATCGTCATCTCATGCTGGCCCGACATGATCTCGGCGGCGGCGAAATTCACCGCGTCGAGGCCCGACGCGCAGAAGCGGTTGATCTGGATGCCCGGCACCTTGTTGCCGTAGTCGGCCGCAAGCGCTGCGGCACGCGCGATGTCGCCGCCCGCCTCCCCCACCGGATCGACGCAGCCGAGCACCACGTCGTCGACCAAGGTCGGATCGAGCGCGTTGCGCTGCTTGATCGCGCCCAGCGTTTGCGCGGCGAGATTGAGCGCAGTCACCTCGTGCAACGAGCCGTCGGCCTTGCCGCGCCCGCGCGGCGTGCGCACGTGGTCATAGATGAATGCGTCCGGCATCGAGCGTCTCCCGGCCTCACTTATGTGCCGCTTTCGCGGACGATTTGCGATGTTGGAATCTTTTCTGCCATATTTTGCAGAAATGGAAGGGGAGCGGGCGCAAATACCGGATCGGCATGGACGTCGCCAACGTTCTCAATGAGGGGCAGGATCTGGCCGAGGCCGCGCAGCGCGCGCGCCTGCCGTCGTTCCGCGACGCCGATATCCAGGCGGTGGTCGATGCGCTCATCGCCAACCGGTCGGTGCTGCTCGTCGGCCCGCTCGGCGTCGGCAAGACCGCCGTGCTGCACGGCGTCGCGCAGCGGCTCGCCGAACTGGAGATCGGCATTCGCCGCTTCACCACCGCGCAGATCATGTCGGGGACGCGCTACCTCGGCGAGTGGGAATCCAAGCTCACCGGGCTGATGACCGAGTGCGAACGCTCGAACACCGTCCTCAACGTGGTCGACGTGTGGAACCTGCCGACGGTCGGGACGACCTCGCAGAGCAAGGCCAATCTGCTCGATGCGATGCAGCCGCGGCTGGCCGAGGGCCGGCTGCGGCTGATCAGCGAGGTCACGGCCGAACAACTTCTGGAGATGCACCGCTTCGCCAAGCTGCTCGGACGTTTCGACATCATCCGGATCGAGCCTCTGTCCGCGACCGAGATGCGGGTCATCGCGGACAACGAGGCCAACTCGATCGGACTTGCGATCCAACGCGACGCGCGCGAGCGGCTGTTCGAGCTGTGCGAGACCTTTCACGCCGCCAATGCCGGTCCCGGTCCGGTGCTCGATCTCATCGGCAAGGTGCGCGACTATCGCGACCAGAAGCTTGCCGTCGGCGAGGACGCGACCATCACGCCGCTGTTCGTCGAGAAGGTGTTTGCCATCCACAGCGGCCTGCCGCTGTTCGTCGTTTCCCGGAGTGAAAGTAAATCCGCCGCCAACATCCGCGACTGGTTCCGCGAGCGGATCGTCGGGCAGGAAGCCGCCATCGAAGCGGTCGTCGAGATGATCGCCTTCTACAAGGCGCGGCTGCACGACACCAACAAGCCGATCGGCTCGTTCCTGTTCGTCGGACCGACCGGCGTCGGCAAGACCGAGCTGGCGCGCGCGCTGGCGGAATTCTTCTTCGGCAGCGACCGGCGCATGCTGCGCTTCGACATGTCGGAATTCACCGACTTCCACTCGTTCGAGATGCTGGTCGGGGCCGGGCAGGCATCTTCGCCCGAGCGTCCCGCGCGGCTGATCGACCCGGTGCGGCTGCAGCCGTTCCAGGTGCTGCTGTTCGACGAACTGGAGAAGGCCCACCGCAATATCCAGGACCTGTTCCTCCAGCTTCTCGACGAAGGCCGGTTGACCACGCCGAAGGGCGAGACGGTGAGCTTCCGCAACACCATCATCATCGCCACCTCGAACGTCGGCGCGTTCGAAGGCATGACCACCGCGATCGGCTTCGGCGGCAACGGCGGCGGCTACGACGCCGACAAGGCGATGAGCGCGATCGAGATGCATTTCCGCCCCGAGTTCCTCAATCGCTTCCAGCATGTCGTGCTGTTTCATCCGCTGACGCAGGAGCAGGCCGCGAGGATCGCGCGCGCCGACCTGCGGGCGACGCTCAAGCGCGAAGGCATCGCCGGGCGGAACCTGATCGTCGATGTGCATGCCGACGTGATCGACCACGTGCTGGCCGCCGGCTTCAACCCGCGCTACGGCGGCCGCGGCATCAAGCGCGAAATGCGCCGGCAGGTGATCCTGCCGATCGCCACGCTGCTGATGGAGCGCGCGCCCGAAGCGGGCTCGCTCATCGAGGTCGGTGTCACGGACGGACGCGTGCGGGTGCGGGTCGCCGACACGCCCGGACAGCCTGCATGCGAAGGCCGAAAAGGCGCCGATCCGCACGCGGGCCGGCGACCGCCTGACGCGCGATGACATCAACAAGCGGACCGAAGCCGCGCGGGCCGCCTGCGCGGAGCTTACGCGTGAAGCCGGCGTCGAGCGCCTGCGCGGCGAGATCGAAGAAATCGACCGCACGCGCAAGGAGCACACCTTCTGGCGCGACCTCGACAGCACCGGCGGAGCGCTGGCGCAGCACACGCGCGCGC
This sequence comes from uncultured Alphaproteobacteria bacterium, assembly GCA_963763365.1. Taxonomy (GTDB): domain Bacteria; phylum Pseudomonadota; class Alphaproteobacteria; order Rhizobiales; family Xanthobacteraceae; genus VAZQ01. The sequence goes on from CAVXOE010000018.1 coordinate 83,780, forward strand.
TCGAAACCGTGTCGCGCATCGAATGGCTGCAGGAGTGGGGCTTGTCGCTCGCCGGCGCCGTCAAGCCGGCGACGACGCGCGCCGATCTTGCCCGCCTGTCGGATCGGCTTCTTCATCTGGAGTCGGCAATCGCGACCGCACGGCGCGAGATCGTCACCATGGGCCCGGACGGTTATTGGGATGCGCTCGTCGAGGTCGCCCCTGTCGGCACAGCGGCGCCCGCGCGCGATTTCATCTTCCGGCTCTATCAGGACTGGGCGAAGGACCGGCAGATCGAAGCCGTCATGCTGCGCGAGCCCATGGCGGCGGACGAGCCGATCGCCGTCGCGCTGCGCGGCCATTTCGCCCACGGCTATCTCAAGGGCGAGATGGGCCATCACCGCGTGCGCGAACAGAGCAAGAGCGCGGTCGCCCGCGTCACGGTCGCGCCGCTGTCGCAGCCGTCCGGCCCTGTCGAGTTCGCCGAGCAGCGCCCGCTCAAGACGGCCGGGCAGCTCGGCGGCAAGGTCCGCTCGCGCGTGTCGGCGTTCGGCGGCAGGCTCGTCCTGCAGAACGCGCGCTCCCTGAGCGAGAACCGCGAATTGATGCGCGACATCGCCGCGAGCTGGCCGCGCGAGCAGCCGCCGACAGCCGGACGCGTGCGCCTCTATGATCTCGATGGATTCCTGGTGCGCGACTATCTCGCGGACGCGGACTTCACACGCAAGGACATCCTCAGCCCCAAGCCGTTCCACGAACTCCTCTGCACGCGCCTCGACAAGGCGGCGGAGAAAGACAAAGCACCCAAAAGCTGAACTGAATTGAGCGGCTGGCCGCGTCCGCAGAGGCGATTGCCGCGCGCGCCTCGCCGCAGATTTCCACTACGTATGTCGCCGGCGTGACGGCGATCACATCGAATCACGCGGATGTCGGCGCAAGAGGGCGATCATACAGTCGAAGGAGAGCGACATGATCACCGCAACAGCAACGACCCAAACTTCTACACGACGCAAAAGAGGCATCGACCGCGCAGTGACACAGCATAGTTCAGCGGAAGCGGACGCGGCGAAATTGGACGGCATCGCGCTTGCCGCATTGCAAGACCCCGATGCGCTGCCCGGACGCGGCCGGTGGGCCGAGTGCTACTGACAGCCGGCTTGCGCCGCTTACATCACAAGCTGCGCGCGATGATCACCTTCATGATCTCGTTCGAGCCCGCGTAGATGCGCATCACGCGCGCATCGCGATAGAGCCGCGAGATCGGGAATTCGTCCATGTAGCCGTAGCCGCCGAACAGTTGCAGGCAGCGGTCGATGATCTTGCCTTGCAGATCGGTGATCCAGTACTTCGCCATCGAGGCGGTCACGGTGTCGAGCTCGCCCTTGAGGTAGCGCTCGATGCAATGATCGTGGAACACCCGCGAGATCGTCGCTTCCGATTTGCACTCGGCCAGCACGAACTGGGTGTTCTGGAACTCCATGATCGGCTTGCCGAACGCCTTGCGTTCCTTGACGTACGGAATGGTCAGCGCGAGCGCCCGCTCGATCATCGCCTGGGCGTGCACCACGACGATCAAGCGCTCGCGCGGCAGGTCCTTCATGAGCTGCGCGAAGCCCTGGCCCTCCTCGGTACCGAGCAGGTTCTCGGGCGGCAGCTTCACGTCATCGAAGAACAGCTCCGAGGTGTCGGCGGAATCCATGCCGAGCTTCTTGAGCTTGCGGCCGCGGCGGAAGCCCGGCGCGTTGTCGGTCTCCACGACCATCAATGACACGCCTTTGGCGCCCGCCGTTGGGTCTGTCTTGGCGACGACGACGATCAGATTGGCGTGCTGCCCGTTGGTGATGAAGGTCTTGGAGCCGTTGAGCACATAGCCGTTGCCGGATTTCTTCGCGGTGGTGCGGACCCCTTGCAGGTCCGAACCGGTGCCGGGCTCGCTCATCGCGACGGCACCGACGAGTTCGCCGGTCACGAGCTTCGGCAGCCAGCGGCGCTTCTGCTCGTCCGTGCCGTAATGCAGGATATAGGGTGCGACGATTCCCGAGTGCAGCGGCGCGCCGAACGAGTCGAAACCCGCGAGGCTGATCTCGCGGTTGATCACAGCTTCGTGTGCAAAGTTCCCACCGACGCCACCGTACTCCTCCGGGATCGCCGGACAGAGAAGACCGGCCGCGCCCGCTTTCGTCCAGACGTCGCGGTCATACATGCCTTCGTCATTCCAGCGTTCGATATGCGGCGCAAATTCCGCATTGACGAAGCGCCGCGACTGCTCTTCGAGCAACACGAGGTCTTCGGTCATCCAGGCTGGCCGGGGAATATTGAGCGAATCCATTCGGTCTTCCCTGTTGATCGTTCACCATACAAGCTGCGGCCAATCAGAGCGAGCCTGGCCGCGCCCGTTGACAACACCGGCCATGATCCGACAAAAGTCGTGCGTCGCGCGGGAGGGGAATCCCATGGAGTTTGTCAATTCGCGGCCGGACGTCGTGCGGTCCATCAATCAGCGATGGCTGCTGTCCAGATGGAACGAGATGCGCGCGGCATCGCCGCTGCCCTGTTGGAAGGGAATGGAGACCAAGGAACTCGCCGCGATGGCGGGATCGCTCTATTTCTGCGACGTGGTGGAAAACGCCGGACGCTCCCGCTTGCTCACTCGCTATCGCGGCAAACGTATCGAGGAAGCATTCGGCAAGGTCGGCGAGCGCAGGTATCTCGATGAAGTTCTTCCGCCGCTTTACCGCGACGCCGCACTCGCGACCTATACGCAGGTGCTGGTGACGCGACTGCCGGTCTATACGATTGCCGAGATGAACGACCGCAACGGACGCATCGTGCACTTCGAGCGGCTGCTGCTTCCGTTTGCCCACGAGGCCAGCAAGATCGACCGGATTCTGGCCTCGCTCGAAATGGTCAGCCCGGAAGGCGCGTTCGAGAGCCGCGATCTCATGAAGTCCGCGCCAAAGCCGCCGGCCTTCGCACTCTGCACGACCATCCGGCACTAATGTAGCTAGCAGCTCGATGGCTCCAGTGCGGCACTGGATTCAAATCCGACGCACGAGCGCGCATCGCAGGCATTGGCCTGGGTGATGTGCTTGATCCCGGTAATCCCGGTGTCACCTGCAAGCCACAGGCCGGTGCGCCCCCCGCGGCCGTTAATCGACTATTTACCCAAAGCAGTAAAAACTGCCGACCGGGGCCGGGGCGTAGCGCACAGTCATTATCTTTTAACCGGCGGCCGGCGCACAGGCGAAGTGCGACCGCCGCTCCTGGATGCGAGCATGAAATCTGACGTGCGGTGGCAGGTACGAGGCGTCAGGCGGCAGGCACGCGAGACCGCGCGCGAGGCCGCCCGCCGCTCGGGCATGTCTGTCGGTCAATGGCTCGACAGCGTCATTACCGACACGGCGATCGACGAAGGCGTCGCGCCGGAGCAGCACGACACGCCGGAGCAGCACGCTGCGCCGCCGGCCCGGCATTCCGCGCCGCACGACTTCGATCCGAACTATATCGAACGCGCCGAAGAGTTGCGCCGGATGCGGGGGAATTTGCCGCCGGGCCCCGCCCGCTGGACGTCCGATCGCACCGAAGACGCGCGCTCGCCGCGTCCGCAGCACTGTGTCGAGAGCCCGACCAGGGCCTATCAGCCGGCTCCGGTCCTGCCGGCGGTCGACGAGGGCTTTGCCGAGGTCAAGGACCGCCTCGACCACCTTACGCAGCAGCTCGAGTCGATCTCGCGGCCGCAGTCGGCAATGCCGCAGCCTGCGAGCGGCCAGGACGAGGCCGCGCGCCAGTTCGCCGAGGTCATATCCAAGCTCGACCACAAGCTCGATCAGTTGATCACGGACAACAACTCCAGCAAGCGCGAAATCGAGCAGCGCATGCACGGTGTCAAGCGCGCGTTCGCCGACCTCGATCCAGAGAGCAACCGGACGCGTCTGCCCGCCACTCCTGCGACGCCGCTCGATCAGGCGCTCTTGGAGATCGCCGATCGTCAGCGGACGCTCGACGACCCGCAGTCCGCGGCGGCCGAAACGGCGGCCGAAGCGCCACCCGGACCGGCAGCATCGCCGCTGCCGTCCGACGCGCTGCCGCGCGCCTTCACGCAGGAGTTTTCCGGACTGGAGCAGCAGCTCCGCCAGATCAACAGCCAGATCGAGACGCTCAACCGCCCGTGCGGTCTCGACAAGGCCGTCGACACGCTGCGCGACGATCTCGCCGAGATCGGCGTCATGCTGCAGGATGCGATGCCGCGCAAGGCGGTCGAGGCGCTCGAAGGCGAGATGCGCAAGCTTGCCGACCGCATCGACCAGACCCGGCAGACCGGAGCCGACGCCACGGCGCTTACAGGCCTCGAGAACGGGCTCGCGGAAGTGCGCGACGCGCTCCGCTCGTTGACACCGGCCGAAAGCCTCGCCGGTCTCGGCGAAGCGATAAAGGCACTTTCGCAGAAAGTAGAATTGATCGCCGGCAACAGCCAGGATCCGGCGGCCCTCAAGCAGCTTGAAGGCGCCATTGTCGCCATGCGCGGCATCGTCACGCATGTGGCCTCGAACGACGCGCTGGCGAATCTCGCCGAAGAGGTTCGGGGACTCTCCATAAAGGTCGACCAGGCCACCAGTTCGTCCGGCGATTCCGAGATGCTGGTCATGCTGGAGCGGCGGATCGGGACGCTCGCCGACGCGCTCGAAGCACGCAACCAGAACGGCCAGGATGTACCGCGCGAACTTGAAACGGTGGTCGCCGGTTTGATCAACAAGATCGAGAATATCCAGGTCGGCGGCCGCGACCAGACGGCGCTCGCTCATCTTGAAGGCCGGATCGCCACGCTCGTCGAAAAGCTCGACGCCTCCGATCACCGCCTCAACCATCTCGAAGCGATCGAACGCGGCCTCGCGGAACTCCTCATCCATCTCGAACACCAGCGCCTCCCCAACGCGGTCCGCGCCGCCGGCGGCGAACCGGCGCCCGAGGTCGACGCGCTGCTGCGCGACGTCACCGGTCTCAAGCAGATGGAGCGCAGGACGCAGGATTCGCTCGAGTCCGTGCACGGCGCGCTCGAAGACGTCGTCGGCCGGCTTGCCACGATCGAGACCGACTTCCGCGACAAGATCGACCACGCCGTCAACACCGCCTTGGCGTCAACGCCGGTTGCGCCACCGTCCGGACCGGCGATGGCTGCCACCGTGGCTCCCGCCGCCGTGGCGCTCCGTGCGCCGGTCGCCTCCGCCCTGTCAGAGCCCGCGCCGCAGCCGAAGCCCACGCGGTCTGTTGCGGTGCAGGCCGCCGTGCCGCATGCGGCAGCGCCCGCCCTGCCGCCGACCGCCGAGCCGTTTTCCCCGGCGCCGGAACCGATCGAGTTCGCGCCGGAGCCACCGCGGCCGAATCCCGCTCTGCCGGTTGCGGCCGAGCGGCGGCCGATCGACCCGAACCTGCCGCCCGATCATCCGCTCGAACCGGGCGCCGTCCGCGGCCGCTCCCCGGCGGATCGCATCGCCGCGTCGGAAGCCGCGCTCGGCACGGTCAAGCCGCCGGTCATTCCCGATCCCGCCGGCAAGTCGAACTTCATCGCCGCCGCACGCCGCGCCGCACAGGCCGCCGCCAGCGAACCGCCGGCGCGCACCGGAGCGCGCGCGACCGACAAGGCCGCCCGGGTGGCGCGTCCCAGCAAGTTCCTCGCACCGCTGCGCAAGCACGCGCGCGCACTCATCATCGGCTTCAGCGTCCTCGCGATCGTGCTTGGTTCGCTCAACATCGTGAAGAACTGGCTCTCCTCTCACGAGGAAGAGCCCGCGACCTCGACGACGTCGACGCAAGCCGAACCGAAGGCGGTCGAGCCGGCTCCCGCTCCGCGTGCCGCAACCGAAGCTCCCGCCACGCCGGTCAAGCCGGCGGCCGACCGGCAGTCGTCGCTCCTGCCCACGCCGAGCTTCCCGCCCCCGAGCGGAACGCTTGCGCCACGTGAGGTCACGGGCTCGATCGAGCCGACCGCCGCGGTGCCGGCGGCTCCGGCTCCGGCGGCTCCGACCGCGGCTCCTGCCCCGGTCGCGACCTCCGCTCCCTCGCCGGCACCGGCCGCCAACGCCCGACCGAGCGGGCCCGCCCCGTCAACGAGTGCTGCCAACGAGGGCGAAAAGCTGCCGACCGGGATCACCGGGGCGTTGCGCGCCGCCGCAGCCAAGGGCGATGCGGCCGCGCAATTCGAGGTCGCGATGCGCTTCGTCGATGGACGGGGCGTGCCGCAGAACCTCGGGCTGGCGGCCGAGTGGTTCGAGCGCGCCGCCAAGCAGGGATCGGCGCCGGCGCAATTCCGTCTCGGCGGCCTCTATGAAAAGGGGCTCGGCGTGAAGAAGAACCTCGACTTGGCGCGCCGCCTCTACATCCAGGCGGGTGAAGCGGGCAATGCCAAGGCGCTGCACAACCTGGCAGTGCTCTACGCCGAAGGCATGGACGGCAAGCCCGATTACCAGTCCGCGGCGCAATGGTTCCGCAAGGCCGCCGCCTACGGGATGTCGGATAGCCTTTACAACCTGGGCGTCCTCTACGCTCGCGGCGTCGGGGTGGAACAAAACCTCGCCGAGGCCTACCGCTGGTTCGCGCTCGCTGCCCGCGAAGGCGACAAGGAATCGGAGAAGAAGCGCGACGATCTGGCGTCCCGCCTTGACCCGCAATCGCTGCAGAATGCGCGGGCGGTGATCGACGGCTTCAAGCCCGAGGCGCAACCCGAGGCGGCCGTTACGGTCAAAACTCCGTCAGGTGGCTGGGACGCGCCGACCGTTTCGGCTCCCCCCGCCGCGCCCACCGCACCGACCACGCCGCCGGCGAGCAAGCGCCGGTCCTCGAGTTCGGGCCCGAAGATGGAAGCCCAGATGAGGTTCGACCTGTCGACCCCGCGTCCCGGGTTCTAGCTGCGGCGTCCGACCGCAGCCTTGCACAATAAAAATCTCCATGAGGCGTGCCTGCCGCCGCGAACGGCGATAGAGTGCCGCCACCTGCCGCTTGAGTCCCGTGCCTGAATTCGCGGGGCGTCGTGCCGGCGACGCCTCAACATGAATCTGCAAAGGTCAGCCCACCGGCTCCTCTTGCGATTTCGTAGAAGGCCATTTCGGTCCGCGCCCCGCGAAGCCGGTCGAGACCCGTTCACCATTCCCGCATGGCGGAGACCTCCGTCGCGCGGGAGCCGCCACGTCAAGAACCGACGGAACAGCGTCCGTGCAGATCTACCTCCCGATCGCCGACCTGCCGGTCAATGTCTTCGTCATCCTGGCGATCGGTTTCGCGGTGGGGGTGATCTCCGGCATGTTCGGCATCGGCGGCGGCTTCCTGATGACGCCGCTGTTGATTTTCCTCGGCGTATCGCCGGCGGTTTCCGTCGCGACCGTCTCGAGCCATATCGCCGCTTCCTCGATGTCCGGCGCGATCAGCTACTGGCGGCGCAAATCGCTCGACCTTGCGCTGGCCTGCATGCTGCTTGCCGGCGGCATCATCGGTACCGCCTTCGGCGTCTGGCTGTTCACCGCACTGCGGGCGGTGGGGCAGCTCGACATCACGATCGGCCTCTCGTACGTGGTCCTCCTCAGCGTCGTCGGCGCATTGATGGTCGCCGAGAGCGTGCGCGCGATCATGCGGGTGCGGCAGGGCAAACCGGTCGAGTTGCGCCGCCCCGGCAGCCATACCTGGGTCCACGGCCTGCCGTTCAAGCTGCGCTTCAAGCGATCGCACATCTACGTCTCGGCCATCCCGGTGTGGGTGATTGGCTTCGCCATCGGCTTTATCGGCGCCGTCATGGGCGTCGGTGGCGGCTTCCTGCTGGTGCCGCTGTTGATCTACGTCCTGCGCGTGCCGACCGCGACCGTGATCGGCACCTCGATGGTGCTCACACTGGTGACGGCGGCGGCCGCGACCGTCATGCATTCGGCGACCAATCACCTCGTGGACGCGGTGCTGGCGCTGGTGCTGATGGTCGGCGGCGTCACCGGCGCGACGTTCGGCGCGCGAGCCGGACAGCGGATGCGGGGCGAGCGGCTGCGGCTGCTGCTCGGTCTGCTGGTGCTCGCGGTCGGCATCCGGTTCGCGTATCAACTGGTGGTGCAGCCGGAGAATCTCTATTCCATCCGGTCGATGGAGGGCGGCATATGACGGCGCGCTCCCCCACGGCCGTTGCCACGGTCGCGCTCTTCGCCACGGCAGCCATGCTGATCGGGCATGCGAATCCCGCCGCGGCCGAACGGCTGGTCGCCTCGCTCTCCAATCACCGCGTGATGGTGACGTCGAACTTCACTGGCGAGGAAGTCGTGCTGTTCGGCGGCATCGAGCAGGATGCGAATTCGCGTCCGCGCCGTGGTGGCTACGACATCCTCGTGACCGTGACCGGCCCGCGGCAGACGCTGGTCACCTTCCGCAAGTCGCGCGTGCTCGGCATCTGGGTCAACACCGACTCGCGCGTGTTCGAGAATGCGCCGGCCTATCTGGCGGTGCTGAGCAACCGGTCGCTCGACGCCATTGCCAGCGCCGAGACGCTGCAACGGCTGCAGCTTGGCCTCGACTACTTCCCGCTGCCCCAGCGCAACGATGGCGCCCCCGCCGACGCGACCACCGACGAGTCGTTCCGCGCGGCGTTCCTGAAGATCAGAAGCGATCTCAAGCTCTATCGCGAAGTGTCGAACGGGGTCACATTCCTGACGCCCGCGCTGTTCCGCGCCTCGATCCCGCTGCCGGCGGCGGTGCCGGTCGGCAACTACGAGGTCGACGTGCGGCTGTTCGCCGACGGCGCATCGATCGCGCGCACGCCCACCGCGCTGGAAGTCTACAAGGCCGGTTTCGAGCAGGTGGTCAGCAACGCCGCCCGCTATCACGGCACGCTCTATGGCCTCGCGACCGCAATGATGGCGTTCGGTACTGGCTGGTTCGCCAGCATCGTGTTCCGCCGGGATTGATCAGTCTTTCAGGCAGTGCGTCGCCGCGAAGGCGTAGATGCGCGATTCGCCCAGCATATGCGCCGTGAAGGTCGGCGTGCCGAAAATGTCGGCGAAGGCGCGGTCGCGGACATTGAGTCCGCCCGCGTAGGCGCCGAAAGCCGGCAGCACGATGCGCTTGCGGTCGCTGGCGAAGCAGCGCCGCCGCACCGTGCGCCCGCGCCCGCTCACGCGCGCCATGGGATGCAGGTGGCCGGCGACCTCACCTGTGGCTTCACCGGGCTGCGGCTCGTGCCGGAACATCAGCGCGCCGATTGCCAGCGTCGCCGCATAACTGCCGCCCACCTGGTCGGAAGGATTGGGATCATGATTGCCGGCGACCCAGAGCCAGTCGCGGCCGCGCTGCAACTCGAAGAGAGCCGCACGATCGCCCTCGGTGAGACGCATGGGGCCCTCACCGTCATGGAAACTGTCGCCAAGCGCGATCACGGCACGTGGCGCGTAGCGCGCGACGAGCCGCGCAAGCCGAGCCAAGCTCGCGGCCGTGTCGTAGGGCGGCAGCAGCACGCCGCGGGCGGCGTAGCTTGAGCCTTTTTCCAGGTGCAGGTCGGCGACAATGAGCGCTTTCTCCTCCGGCCAGAAGAGCGCGCCGGCGCAGTCGGCGACCAGCCTGACGCCGGCGATGTAAATCTCCATCGCCTGCTCGGTCGCATCGGCGCCATTCGCGCGCGGAGCCGAGGCCGCCCGGGCTTGCGGCAAGCTCTCGTCGCTTTGAGCCAGATCGCTCACTGCATCGCCTCTTTCACCAGTTCCGCCTCGGCCTCCGCCAGCAGCCCCTCGGACGCCTCGCCGTAAACGGATTCGCGGCCGATCTCCAGCATCACCGGCACCGCCAGCGGCGAGAGGTGGTCGAGCGCCTTATGCACGATCCGGCCCCGGATCCTGGCCAGCATCTCGCCCAATCGGCGGATGTCAAGCAAGCCCGTCGCAGCGTCGGCGCGGGCCGCCCGCAGCAGAATATGGTCACCCTGATGCTTGCGGAGCACATCATAGACCAGATCGGTCGAGATCGTGACCTCGCGGCGGGACTTTTCCTTGCCGGGGAAGCGCCGTTCGATCAGCCCGGCGATGATCGCGCAAGTCCGGAAAGTGCGCTTCATCAGCGCGGATTCGGCCAGCCAGGCCTCCAGATCGTCGCCCAGCATGTCCTGGTCGAACAGCGTGTCGAGCGAAAGCTCGCCGCGCGCGATCTTCTGCGCCACGTTGCCGAGCCCCCAGACCGCGAGCGCGTATTCGTTGGCAACGAAGCCGAGCGGCTTGAGCCGCGCCCGTTCGAGCCGGCGCGTGAGCAGCATGCCTAAAGTCTGGTGCGCCAGCCTTCCTTCAAACGGGTAGCAGACGAGATAGTGCTTGTCGGCGCGTGGAAATGTCTCGACCAGCAGCTCGCTAGGGCCGGGGACGCGCGAGCGCCATTCCTGGATTTCGAGCCATTCGCGCACCTGATTGGGCAACGGCCGCCACTCGCGGCGATCGGAGATGATCTTGCGCACGCGATCGGCGAGATAGGTCGAGAGCGGAAACTTGCCGCCCTCGTAGGCCGGCACCTTGGGGTCTTCGGAGTTGGCGCGCGAGACATACACCTCGTCCTGCATCATCGCCTCGTAGCGCAGGACCTCGCCCGCGAACACGAAGGTGTCGCCCGGCGTCAGCATCTCGATGAAATATTCCTCGACCTCGCCCAGGATGCGGCCGCCGCGCGGGATCATCTTGGAGGCGCGCGAGCGCACCAGCCGTACCTTCAGCATGTCGGCTTCCACGATCGTGCCGACATTCATGCGGTAGCGCTGCGCGATCATCGGATGCGTGATGCGCCAGCGGCCGTCCTTGCCCTGGCGGATCTTGGCGAAGCGCTCGTAGGCTTTCAGCGCGTAACCGCCGGTGGCGACGAAATCGAGCACGGCGTCGAAGTCGGCGCGGGCGAGCGACGCATAGGGCGCGGCGCTGGTGACTTCCGCGAAAAGTTCATCGGTCAGAAACGCCTCGCCGCAGGCCGAACCGAGAATGTGCTGGGCCAGCACGTCGAGCGCACCGATGCGCGCCGCCGGCGTGTCCTGCGCATTCTCGGCGATGGCCTCGATGGCGGCGGTGCATTCCAGCACCTCGAAGCGGTTGGCCGGGATGAGCACGCCCTTCGAGGGCTCGTCCATGCGATGATTGGCGCGGCCGATGCGCTGCAGAAGACGCGAAGCGCCCTTCGGCGCGCCGACATTGACGACGAGATCGACGTCGCCCCAGTCGATGCCGAGATCGAGCGAGGAGGTGGCGACCACCGCGCGCAGCCGGCCGACCGCCATGGCGGCCTCGACCTTGCGGCGCTGCGCGACATCGAGCGAGCCGTGATGCAGCGCGATGGCGAGGCCGTCGTCGTTGATGCCCCACAGCTCCTGGAAGATGCTTTCGGCCTGGCTTCGGGTGTTGACGAAAACGAGCGTGGTCTTGTGGCTGCTTGATCAGGCCGTAGATTTCGTTGATGGCGTGATGCGCCGAGTGCCCGGCCCAGGGCAGCCGCTCGGCGGTATCGAGCATACGCACGTCGGGCGCGGCGCCGGCGTCCGCCAGCACAAGGTCGGCGAGCACGGCGCCACCCGGGCGCTGCGGCACCAGATAGCGGCGCAGATCGTCCGGCACGGCCACCGTCGCCGAGAGGCCGACGCTGGTGACATTCGGGCGCCAGCGTGAACAGCCGCGCGAGTGCAAGCGAAAGAAGATCGCCGCGCTTGCTGACGACGAGCGAGTGCAACTCATCGAGCACGATGCGCCGCAGCGAGCCGAACAAAAACGGTGCATCGGGCGAGGCAAGGATCAACGCAAGCTGCTCGGGCGTGGTGAGCAGAATATGCGGCGGGTCGCGCCGCTGGCGCTGGCGCTTTGATGCAGGCGTGTCGCCGGTACGGGTCTCGATGCGGATCGGCAGCGCCATCTCGGCCACCGGCTGCTCGAGGTTGCGCGCGATGTCGACTGCCAGCGCCTTGAGCGGAGAGATGTAGAGCGTGTGCAGACCGCCCTCGCGGCGGATGTCGCGGCCGGTGGAGATGAGCCGGCGGGGCGGGCGTTGCCCCTGCTTGTGCCGCAAGCACGGTGCGCTCCCCTCCTCCCGTTCGCGCAGCGAACGGTGGGGAGGGGTCGGGGGTGGGGGGCCTCTCGTCGCGATGAGAATTACCCCCCACCCCTAACCCCTCCCCACCGCCATAGCGCGTCGAAGACGCGCGTAAACGCGCTTGAGGCGGGGGGAGGGGAATAGACCGGGAGCGCGGCGCGGCCGCGCTCAACTCAACCAGGCTCGGCAGAAATCCCGCCAGCGTCTTGCCGGCACCGGTCGGCGCGATCAGCAATACCGAACGGCCCGCCCGCGCCTTCGCCAGAAGTTCCAACTGGTGCGCACGCGGCGTCCAGCCGCGCGCCGCAAACCAGCGGGTGAAAGGCTCCGGCAGGAACGGGGTCGGATCGAGGGCATTCACCCCCAAGACCTAATCCCTGATTGCCGTGCGGTCGAGCACAACGACAGCGTGGATGATCAACTCGCAGCGATGGCCTCGGCTGAACACGATACAATTGACCCGGCGCTGGATTCGCGCCAACGCGCGGCGTATTCATTAAGTCCTCACAAAGCTGAGAACGCCGCATTGACGCTGTAAACGGTGCGGCTTTGCCCCTGATACACGACCTTGTTAGCTTGCCGGCCGCACGCGCGGTTGCAATGGCGCATTCGATAGGCGACCCAACCAAAATCACGAGGCTCAAGAGACAACCCATGCAAACGATGAACCGATCTCTGCTTGTCGCGGCGTTCCTGGCGGCGCCCATTTCGGCATTCGCCCACACCGAACTGGTACGCGAACCGCGCGGCATCGACACGATCGCTCCCGCCGCCTCCGCGCCAGTGGCGGATTCGCCCGCACAGAAGATCACCATCTACACGGCCAAGACGATTGTGACGCTCGATCCGGGCACCCCGACTGCGCAGGCCGTGGCGGTGATGAACGGCAAAATCCTCGGTGTCGGCACCCTGGACGAAGTCCGCGGTTGGGTCACCAATCAGGACCTGGATATCGACCGTCGCTTTCAAGACGCCGTGATCGTCCCGGGCTTCATCGAAGCGCACATGCATCCGCAGATCACCGGCGTGCTTTGGGAGGGCGTGTACGCCGGTCGGTTCGATCGGACCGCGCCCGACGGAACTCCGGTCAAGGGATTGGAGACCAAACAGGCTGTCGTCGATCGCCTCCGAGATGCTGCCGCAAAAATGCCGGCCAACGGAGGGTGGCTGATTGCGTGGGGCTATCAGCCGGAGTTCTACGGCAACTCGCCGCTCACGCGCGCCGATCTTGATCCGATCTCGAATGGTCATCCGATCTTTATCGAAAATCTTTCGATGCATATTTACTATGCGAACAGCAAGGCGTTCGAGATCGCGGGAATAACCGACAAGACCGACGTCGTCGGGATCGTCAAGAAGGACGGCAAGCCGACCGGCGAGATCGAGGAAATCGAGGCGGCGCTCACATTCGTCGCGAAGCTGCCGCCGCTCGACGCCAAGACGTTGGTGAAGGCCACGTGGGACGCCGCCAAACTCGCGCATCGTACCGGAGTGACCACGTTCGCGGATCTGTCGTTCGGCAGCCTTCCGGGTGGTTACAAGGCCTATCAGACCGTTGCGGCCGATCCCAACTTTCCGCTCCGGATCGTTCTCAATCCGATCATCCAGGTTTTTCAGCAGGGAGAAATCGCCGCGAAGGGCGGGCTCGATTATCTCACCGAGATGCACAAATCCGACACCGATCGTCTCAGCTTCGGCGGCGTCAAATTTGTCGTCGACGGATCGATCCAGGGATACACCGGACTATTCCAGTGGCCCAATTACTACCGGACATTTGCAAACGGGGTCGCAAACATTTCGCAAGAAGACCTGAGCAAATGGGTCCTTGAAGTGCATAAGCGCGGATTCCAGGCCGTCATCCACGCGAACGCCGACCAGGCGACCGAAATGGCGCTGATCGCACTGGACGCGGCGCAGCGACAGTATCCGCGGCTCGCGACCCGGCACCGGATCGAGCACAATCAGTTCGTGACGCAGGACCAGCTTCTGAGAATGAAGCAGCTTGGCACCGCCACGAACCTGTTCGCCAACCACATCTACTTCTGGGGCGACCTGCATTATTCGACCTTTGCCGGACCGGATCGGGCGAGGCGCATGAATCCCGCAGGAAGTGCGCAGCGCCTGGGAATTCCCTTCAGCCTGCATTCGGACGCTTCGGTAACGCCAGTAAACCCGCTGTTTGCAATGTGGGCGGCAACGACGCGCAAGACGATGTCCGGGCGCGTCCTCGGCGAGGGTGAACGCATTTCCATTCCGCAGGCATTGCACGCGGTGACGCTCGGCGCGGCCTACCTGCTGATGCAAGACGACAAGAAGGGTTCGATCGAAGCCGGCAAGCTCGCCGATTTCACCATTCTCGACCGCAATCCCCTGGACGTCGGTTCGCCCGATGAGCTGAAAGACATCAAGGTGCTCGGCACCGTCATGGGTGGCAAGGCTTTCCCGGCGAGCGTGAACCCGTGAAGCAAGCCGCGCCGGTTGACGAGTTGGGTAGCCGCTGACGAGTCAGGATTTGTGCAGTTGTTATGCTTCCATGGTCTATATCAACGCGAGCAGAATGAGCCCGATGCCGAGCACCGAGACGCCCCACGCCACGGTTCGAATAAACGTGACGCCATAGGCATAGAGCGGCAGGTACGCCACGCGGCCCCAGAAATAGAGCTGCACCCCGATCTGGGTCAGGGTTCCGCTGCGCCCGGCAACCTGCGTCGCCAGAACGGCAGCCGCGAACAGCGGAAAAGTTTCGCTGAAATTGCGCAGAGCGCGCTGCAGCCGGCCGGCCATGCGGTCGAGCGGAAGCTGCGTTTCGTCACGCGGACCGAGGTTCCAATCGAGACCGTATTGCCGCGTCGTCGCGTTCGCGCTGAGAATGATGTGAACGAAACCGAGCAGGATGCTCAGTCCCAGCATTCGCAATTCGATGGTCATATCGTCCTCCGTCGGGCTCGCGCCGGGCGAACCGAAGCCTATCTTAGGCAAATGCGCCCCGAAGACATTCTGATTCCGACCCCATCCGGCGTTTGCTGCAAGCTTGGCGGCTTCCACATCGACCCGACCCGCGCGGTGGAGAAGGCTCTCATCACACATGGGCACTCCGACCATGCGCGGCCGGGCCACGGCGCCGTGCTGGCCACGCAGGAGACGCTCGACTTCATGCGGCTGCGCTACGGCGAGAATTTCGCCGGCCGCACGCAGGCGATTCGCTACGGCGAGACGCTGACGCTCGGCGGCGCGCGCGTGAGCTTCCATCCGGCAGGCCACGTACTCGGCTCGGCGCAGATCGCGGTCGAAGCCAACGGCCTCAGGATCGTGGCCTCGGGCGACTACAAGGATACGCCCGATCCGACCTGCACGCCGTTCGAGCTGGTGCCCTGCGACGTGTTCATCACCGAGGCGACGTTCGGCCTGCCGGTGTTTCGCCACGGCGATCCGGACGGCGAGATCGCCAAGCTCCTGCGCTCGGTCGCGCTGTTCCCCGAACGCGCACATCTCGTCGGAGCCTATTCACTCGGCAAGGCGCAGCGCGTCATCGCGCTGCTGCGCAAGGCCGGTTATGGCGCTCCGGTCTACCTGCATGGCGCGATGGAGAAGATCACGCGCTATTACGCCGACCGCATGGACCTCGGCGAATTACGCCTCGTGAGCGGCGCGAAGAAAGCCGAGTTGGGCGGTTCGATCGCCATCGCACCGCCCTCGGCGCTGACCGACCTGTGGTCGCGGCGGTTTCCCGATCCGGTTACCGCGTTCGCTTCCGGCTGGATGCGGGTGCGCGCACGAGCGCGTCAGCGCGGCATCGAGCTGCCGCTGGTGATTTCCGACCACGCCGACTGGGATGGACTGACCGCCACCATCGCGGCGACCGGCGCATCCGAGGTCTGGGTCACGCATGGCCAGGAGGATGCGCTCGTGCACTGGTGCGTGACGCACGGCCTCAAGGCGCGGCCGCTCGACATCGTCGGCTATGGCGACGAGGAGGAGGAGGCGGAGGAAGTCGCCGACGAAGTGACTCAGCGCCAGCCATAGGCCGCGCCAACGCGCCGGCGCAGTTCGATATAAACCTCTTCGCCCTTGTTGCCGTTCGTCAGGGCCGCCATCCCGTTGCCGGTCACCGGATCGCCGACATAGAGCGAGCGGAAGCCGATGTTGCCGCCGTTGTGCCAGAACATGCCCTTGTCGTCGATGAACGTGCCCAGGCCCGCCCTGCCGAGACCGGGCGCGAGCATCTCGTCGGCCAGACGTTGCGCGAGGAACGCGCCCGGCCGGCCGGCGCGCGACTGAATGATGCCGATCACCATCAGGGCGAGATCGTTGGCGGTGGTCCAGAGCCCGGCCGCCGCGAGTTCCGGATGCACCATGAAGCCGCCGGGAAGCGGCGTGCCATCGTCACCGTAGCCGAACGCGCAGCGCGCAAGCTCGGCCGCATCCGGCGGCTGCTCGAAATTGCTGTCGCGCATTTCGAGCAGTTCGAAGACGACGTTGCTCACGACCGCCGGATATCTGCCGAGCGAAACATCGATGATCAACTGCTGCAGCACCATGCTGCCGCCGCCCGAATAGCCAGACGCCTTGCCGGGTGTCTCATCGACCCGGATCGCTGCCGAATTGGCGGGTGGAGTGCCGTTCAAAATTTCGATGAGCGTCGGCAGCGGAGCGCCGGGCGGATAGCCGCCGAAGCCATGCACCGTGGTGCCGCCGGTGTGGTTGAGCAGCATGCGGATGGTGACCGGCGTCGCCGCCGTCAGCGCGTTGTCGGGAAGCTTCCATGATTTGAGGTGCTGGTTCACCGGATCGTCGAGGCGGAACTCGTTGGCCTCGGCGAACTTGAGCACGGTGAGCGCGTTGATGGTCTTGCTGATCGAGGCAGCCTGGAAGCGGGTGCTTGGCGTGACCGGCCGGTTGGGCTGCGCGGTGCCGTAGCCGTAGGTCGCGACAATCGCGTTGTTCTGGACGATGGCGAGACTGGCGCCCGGCACCTTGTGTTGCGCCAAGAGGGCGCCGACCGAGGCCGTGCTCAACGGCCCCTCGACCGGCGGCTCGGAGGGGATCACCCTGGTCGGCTGTGCGCCGGCGAGCGACGATCCGACGGCTGCCGCAGCGAGGCCTCCGAGCAACTCCCGGCGATGTAGATTTGCCATGCCGCACCTTCCACCTGTCGCAATGCGGACTACCTATAGGACGAAACGCAGGGGATGGGCGAGTAGCGTTATCGCCACCCACAATCCCGACATCGCATTCATCACATGATTCGCTTCGCGCAGTTGCTTGATCGACTTGTCTACGAACCCGGCCGCAACAACAAGCTGCGCCTGATCACCGATTATTTCCGCACCACCGCCGACCCGGAGCGTGGCTACGCACTCGCGGCGCTGACCGGCGCGCTCAGTTTCCGCCACGCCAAGCCGGGCGTGATCCGCGCACTGATCGCCGAGCGCACCGACCCGGTGCTGTTCGAACTGTCCTACGACTATGTCGGCGACCTCTCCGAGACGGTCGCGCTGATGTGGCCGGTCGGCGTTGACGGTGAATCGCAACTCCTTCGAAGCGCACGCTCTGTTCCCCTCCCCCCGCCTCAAGCGCGTTTACGCGCGTCTTCGACGCGCTATGGCGGTGGGGAGGGGTCAGGGGTGGGGGGCGATGCGATGGATCACGAAGCGCCCCCCACCCCCGACCCCTCCCCACCATTCGCTGCGCGAATGGGAGGAGGGGAGCGCACCGTGGCTGTTGCACGCAACGAACCGCACTCCCCCGCTCTTTCGACCGTCGTCGAAACACTCTCCACCCTCGGCAAGGCGCAACTGCCGGCGCGACTTGCGCAATGGCTCGACGCGCTCGACGAGACCGGACGCTGGGCGTTGCTCAAGCTCGTCACCGGCGCATTGCGCATTGGCGTCTCGGCGCGGCTTGCCAAGACCGCGGCCGCCGCTCTCGGCGACAAGGACCCGCAGGAGATCGAACTCGTCTGGCCCGGGCTCAAGCCGCCTTACACCGAGCTCTTCGCCTGGCTGGAAGGACGTGCCGGGAAACCATCGAACCTCGATCCGGCGCCGTTCCGCCCGGCGATGCTGGCGCATGCGCTCGAGGATTTCGCCGGACTCGATCCCGCTGACTTCGCCGCCGAATGGAAATGGGACGGCATCCGCGTGCAAGCCGCGGCGGGCGCGCGCGACGACGGCGCCATCGTGGCGCGGCTCTATTCCCGCACCGGCGAGGATATTTCAGGCAGCTTCCCCGACCTGGTCGATGCGCTGCGGCTGCCCGCCGCGATCGACGGCGAGCTTCTGATCGTGCGCGACGGCCGCGTACAAAGCTTCAACGTCTTGCAGCAGCGGCTCAACCGCAAGAGCGTCAACGCCAAGCTGCTCACCGAATTCCCCGCGCACCTGCGCGCCTACGATCTGCTGGTCGAAGGCGACGAGGACTTGCGCGAGTTGCCGTTTACCGTGCGCCGCGCGCGGCTTGAAGCGCTCATTGCGCAGCTCGACGATCCTCGCATCGACCTCTCGCCGCTCGTTCCGTTCGCCACCTGGGACGAGCTGGCAGCCGCGCGCCAGGACCCGGCCGCGGCCGGCGCGGGCGACGACGCGGGCGCAGTCGAAGGCATCATGCTCAAGCGCCGCGACACGCTTTATCTCCCGGGCCGCCCAAAGGGCCCGTGGTGGAAATGGAAGCGCGATCCGTTCGTGGTCGATGCGGTGCTGATGTATGCGCAGCGCGGTCACGGCAAACGCTCGTCGTATTATTCCGACTACACCTTCGGGGTCTGGGCGAACGGCGAAGGCGGCGACGAGCTGGTGCCGGTCGGCAAGGCTTATTTCGGTTTCACCGACGAGGAGCTGCTGCGGATCGACCGCTACGTACGCCGCAACACGGTCGACCGCTTCGGGCCGGTGCGCGAGGTCGTGCACAAGGCTGACGAGGGCCTGGTGCTGGAAGTCGCGTTCGAAGGGCTGCAACGTTCGACCCGGCACAAATCCGGCCTCGCCATGCGCTTTCCCCGCATCAGCCGGCTGCGCTGGGACAAGCCGCCGCGCGAGGCCGACCGCCTCGATACGCTCGAAAAGATACTGGAAAAGATCGAGGCCGGCCGCGCAGGCAATGTCACCAGCGCACCGGAAGTGTGATAGGCTTGGGTATGGCTATTCCGACGCAACGACCCGACGAACCAACCCGTCGCACAATCGACGCCAATCCCCTCACCCGCTTCTTCGGCGGACCGCCGCTGTCGGTGCTCTTCCGGCTGGTGCTGTTGTCGGTCTTGATCGGCGTGATCCTCAAGGTGCTGGGGCTCGACCCGTTCAACATCCTGCGCAGCATCGACGACCTGATGCGGGCGATCTGGAACATGGGCTTCGACGCGGTGCTCTGGCTCTGGCGCTATTTCCTCTTGGGTGCCGTGATCGTCGTGCCGATCTGGTTCATCATGCGCCTGATGCGCGCCGCGAAGGGGCAGTAACCGCCGCCGTCATGCCCGGCCTTGTGCGGGGCCATGACGGACGATCACCCCGGCCAATCTTCCGCCGTCATCGCGGCGGCATCCGCACCGACGAGTTCGTCGATGCCGGCATGACGGCCCTTTTTGAGCGCCGCCGAAAGATCGGCCTTGATGAAGTGAATGAGCCGTAGCCCGCGGTAGACCAGCGCGCTGTAGAGCTGCACGAGCGACGCGCCCGCCCTGATCTTGGCCAGTGCCGCCTCGCCTGAATCGATACCACCGGCGCCGATGAGCGGGAACGCATCCTCGACCCGCACATAGGTCTCCGCCAGCATGCGTGTCGACAGGGCAAACAGCGGACGCCCCGAAAGCCCGCCCGGCTCGCTCGCCGAAAAGTCCCGCAAGCCGCCCGGCCGGCTGATCGTGGTGTTACCGACGATCATGCCGTCGACCTTGTGGCGGCGCGCGCCGCCGACGATGTCGTCGAGCTCGCTCAGCGTAAGGTCGGGCGCGATCTTGATCAGCACCGGCGTGATGCCGGCGGCGCGGCTCATGCGCTCGCGCGCGTCCATCACGCGGGCGAGGAGGTCGTCGAACATCTTGCCCTGCTGCAATTCGCGCAGGCCCGGCGTGTTCGGCGAGGAGATGTTGACGGTGAAGTAGCTCGCGACCGGCGCAAAGGTCTCGATCATGCGCACATAGTCGGCGATGCGGTCGATGGCCTCCTTGTTGGCCCCGATGTTGACGCCGACGATGCCGCCGCGATTGGCCCGCGCCGCGAGACGCCGCAGCACCGTTGCGGCACCGTCGCTGTTGAAGCCGAGGCGGTTGATCACGCCTTCGTCGGCGTTGAGCCGGACGATGCGCGGGCGCGGATTGCCGGTCTGCGGCTGCGGCGTCACGGTGCCGATCTCGACGAAGCCGAATCCGAGACCGAGCAGCGCGTCCGGCACCTCGCCGTGCTTGTCGAACCCCGCCGCCATGCCGATCGGATTGGGGAAGTTCAGACCGAAGGCCCGCACCGCCAGGCTCGGATCGTCGGGCGTGAGCTTGACGTGGGGCGGGATCTTCAACGCCAGGACGGCAAGCCGGTGGGCATCCTCGGGGTCGAGCAGGCGAAGGATCGGCCGCGCCCAGGCTTCGAGGAGACCGATCACGGCACCAGTTCCGGAAAGAGATGCCGCCCGTCGGCACCCAGCGGGAGCGGCTTGCTCCACTGCACCGCCGCGAGCGGCAGTGGGGCGTAGAGGTGGGGGAACAGCGCGCCGCCGCGCGATACTTCCCATTTCAGCGTTGGGCCAAGCTTTTCGGGATCGATAGCCACCAGCACCAGGTCCGGAATCCCGGCGAAATGTCTGGCGGCCGTCTCGGTCACCTGCCCGGCGGTCGAGAAATGGATGAACCCGTCGCGCAGATCGACCGGCGCGCCGGCAAAAACGCCGGCTCGAACCGCCGCATCCCAAAGCGAACGTTCGCAGATTTTATAGATGGTTGTCGTCACCATCCGCCCCTTCCGGGCGCAGTGTCGGGGATAGTTTGAAGCGTCGCAACTCTTGCCTCGCTCTTGCCTCTCTCGGCGCCCCACCGTTCGCATTAGTTGCTCAGCTACCATATACTCGCAACGGTTGCTGGACGGTTTGGGATCACGGCTATAATTCCTAAATGCTGGACAAAAGTCCGGCCGCTGCGGCTTCCATTCGGGATCATGCCCATGATGCTCAGTCACTCCCAGGTCTGGACGGCGCTCGATCGCCTTGCCGCCCGCTCGGGGCTTTCGCCATCCGGCCTGGCGAAGAAGTCCGGCCTCGATCCCACCACCTTCAACAAGTCGAAGCGCATCACGCCGGACGGCCGTCCGCGCTGGCCCTCGACCAAATCGGTCGCCAAGGCGCTCGACGCCACCACTACCACCATCGACACCTTCGTCCAGCTCATCGGCGACGCCGGCCGCACGGTGACGCAGGCGGTGCCGCTGATCGGCTTCGCCGAAGCAGGCGCCGGCGGATATTTCGACGACGGCGGATTTCCGGTCGGCCGCGGCTGGGACGAGATCGCCTTTCCGTCGGTCAACGACGAGCACGCCTACGCGCTCGAAATCTCCGGCAACTCGATGATGCCCGCCTACCGCGACGGCGACGTGATTGTGGTCTCGCCCGCCGCGCCGATCCGCCGCGGCGACCGCGTGGTGGTCAAGACGAAGGCTGGCGAGGTGACCGTCAAGGAACTCAAGCGCCGGACCTCGAAAACGATCGAGCTGCGCCCGCTCAATCCCGCCCACAAGGAACGCACCCTGCCGGCGCGCGACGTGGTGTGGATCGCACGCATCGTCTGGGCGAGCCAGTAAGTCGCCGATCCGTCATCAAAGCGTCGGCGATTTTGCTTGATTCCCGAATTACGATTCCGGCTTACTGGTCGCAACCAAACGATTAATGCCCGGAGGCCGCCATGCACCGTCGTGAGGCGTTGAAGCTGTTCGCCGGGCTCGCGCTGTGCCTGTTATGCGCACCCGAAGGCTTCGCGGAGGGCGCCAATTGGAGTTACGAAGGCGCGTCGGGGCCCGACAAGTGGGGCGAGCTTGACCCCGCCAACAAGGCTTGTTCGGCCGGCGTGCAGCAGTCGCCGATCAACATCGGCGAAGCCATCAAGGCGCAACTGCAGCCGCTGAAGATCACCTGGGCCAAGACCGCCGAGAGCCTGATCAATACCGGCCGCACGATCCAGGTGAACATGGGCGAGAGCAGCACGTTCTCCGTCGGGAGCGGCGCAAACTTCCGGCTCGTCGAGTTTCACTTCCACCGCCCGAGCGAGCACACCGTCAACGGTGCGAGCTTTCCGATGGAGGCACAATTCGTCCACTCCAACGCGGCCGGCAATCTCGCCATCGTGAGCGTCCTGCTGACCGGCGGCCGTCCGAACAAGGCGTTCAACGAGATCGTCCTGACGATGCCGAACCGGGAAGGCCCTGTCGTCAAGGCCGATCCGAAGATCGACCCGAACGCTTTCCTGCCGGCCAAGCGCGGCTACTATCGCTACGAAGGATCGCTCACCACCCCGCCGTGCTCCGAGACCGCCGACTGGTACGTCTTCGCCGATCCGGTTCAGGTGTCGGACGCCGACATCAACAGCTTCGCGCGCCTCTACCCGATGAATGCACGCCCGGTGCAGAAAGATAACCGGCGCTTCGTGCTGCGCTCGCCTTGAGCATTTTGCGAGCCCATGCTGATGCCTGACGTACCGGCCGTCGCGGGACCTCGGCGTGCCGGGCTACGGCGTCCGATAAGGACGGAACATGCGGCATCAGTCACCCGTGCCACAAGAGGAAGCCGGCGCGGATCAGGTAGACGACGCTGATCGCGAAAATCAGCGCGCGCGTCCATTGCCGGAAACCGTGGTCCGTCATCCGCTCGATCACGTAAGGAGCGAGCCAGGCGCCGCCAATTCCCAGCGCGACCGCCGGCACCACGATCCAGAGCCGCAGATTGCTCATGCCGGCGAGCGAACCGAAATAGGTCCAGCGCACGACGTGGCTGAAGGTCTGCGCGACCGCCTTGGTGGCGTTGACGGTCTTGCGGTCGAGCATGCTCTTCTGGAAGAAGACATCCAGCATCAGCCCGCCGACGCCGGACAGAATCTGCACGATCGTGGTCAGAAAACCGGTGACCACCGGCACGCCGCGCCATTCGATGTTGGGCCGCATGGCGGCCGGCAGGAGCTCGATCGCGAACGGCATGATGCCGAGCAGGAGATAGACCGTCGCCTTGTCGGGCACGAAGGCGATCGTCCACATGATGATGAACGCCACCGCCGCGCCGGCGAGATACCAGTAGAAGATCGGCCAGATGACGTAGTCCCGCCATTGCACCACGCGCGCGCCGTTGACGAAGAACTGGATGGTCGAGAACAGGATCATCGCGCCGACGACGTCGAGATAGGCGAGCAGCACGCCGAGCAGGATCATTCCGCCCGCCATGCCGAACACGGCCGAGAGGAACGACGAGAACACGATGGTGACGCCGATGACGGCGAGGGCGGAGGCGGAGAGGGTCATTGCGGGCGGGACAGCCGTGAGGCGGCGATCCTAGCGCGGTGGCGGATCATGTCCCGGCTCACGGCGCCGACACTCGTGACTGTGCCCTCTCCCCTTGCGGGAGAGGGCACAGTCATGAGCGTCGAGTTCGCGGCACGAAGTCAGGCACTGCGCGCGAGCGCGCCGTCGATCATGTCGATGGTGTTCTGCAGGCCGTAGACCGCCACGAACGAGCCGAAACGCGGGCCCTTCTCCTGGCCGAGCAGCACCTGGTAGAGCATGTTGAACCAGTCGAGCGACACGCCGGGCTGGCCGTCCTTCGCCTTCTTCTTGTGGTCGAGGAACGGCTCGCGCCGGCCGATCTCGTAGACCACGTCCTGGATTTTCTCCGCGGTCGCGTCGGCGGGAAGCCGCGAGAGCGCGTCGCGCAGGTCCATGAGCGCCGCGCGCTCGGCCGGCGCCGGCTCGCGGAACTTCTTCGTCGGCAGCACGAAGTCGTGGAAATAGTGGATGGCGTAAGTGACGAGGCGGTCGAGCCGCGGATGGGTCGCGCGCGTCACGCCCGGCCGGTAGCGGCCGATGAAGCCCCACAGCGTATCGGCGTTCTCCGCGTTCGACGACGACACAAGCGTCAGCAGCATCGAGAACGAGATCGGCATGTCGGGCTTCGGCGGATTGCCGGAATGGATGTGCCAGACCGGATTGCCGAGCCGCTGCTTGCCATCCTGCCGTTCGTAGCCATCGAGAAACTGCTGGTAGTCGTCGACCTGCCGCGGAATCACGTCGAAGTAGAGCCGCTTCGCCGCCTTCGGCTCGCGGTACATGAACAGCGCCAGCGATTCCGGCGACGCATAGCGCAGCCACTCGTCGATGGTGAGGCCGTTGCCCTTGGACTTGGAAATCTTCTGGCCCTTGTCGTCGAGGAAGAGTTCGTAGTTGAAGCCGTCCGGCGGCGTGCCGCCGAGCGCGCGGCAGATTTCGCCCGAGAGCTTGACCGAATCGATCAGGTCCTTGCCGGCCATCTCGTAGTCGATGCCGAGCGCGACCCAGCGCATCGCCCAATCCGGCTTCCATTGCAGCTTGCAGCGCCCGCCGGTGACCAGCGTGGTCACATGCTCCTTGCTGTCGGGGTCCTCGTACGTGATGGTGCCGGCCTTGGCGTCATGCGCGAGCACCGGCACCTGCAACACGATGCCGGTCGTCGGCGAGATCGGCAGGAACGGCGAATAGGTCTGCGCGCGCTCTTCGCGCAAGGACGGCAGCATGATGTCCATCACGGCGTCGAAGCGCTCCAGCACCTTGAGCAAGGCCGCGTCGAACCGGCCGGACATGTAGCAGTCGGTCGACGACATGAACTCGTACTCGAACCCGAACTGGTCGAGGAAGGCGCGCAGCCGCGCATTGTTGGCGGCGCCGAACGACGGATATTCATTGGAGAACGGATCGGGGATGCGCGAGAGCGGCTTGCCGAGATGCGACGCCAGCATCTCCTTGTTCGGCACGTTGTCCGGGACCTTGCGCAGCCCGTCCATGTCGTCGGAGAACGCGATCAGCCGCGTCTTGATCTTGTCGTCGGTGAGCACGCGGAAGGCATGGCGCACCATGGTGGTGCGCGCGACCTCACCGAACGTCCCGAGATGCGGCAGGCCCGAGGGGCCGTAACCGGTCTCGAAGATCACCTCGTCCTTGGGCTTGCGCCTGAGCCGCGCCACGAGCTTCTTCGCCTCCTCGAACGGCCAGGCGTTCGATTGCTCGGCGACTTCGCGCAGGCTCGGGGCGGTCGGAATGTCGAGGGTCGACATAAGCTCTCTCCAGGCGCGCGGACACTAGAAACCGCGGCCCGCGGCGTCAAACCAATTGAACCGGCTTCAGTGCAGGCGGCTTGCGGTCAAAACGGGCTGATCGGAAAATAGCGCAGCCACAGGTCGGTGAACTTGCCCTGCTCCCAGACGCGGAACATCGCCCAGTTGAGCGCGAGCCGCATGGTGTCGTTGCCCCGTCTCACGCCGATTGCGATCCCTTCGCCGAAATAGCGGCTGTCCATGAAAGGGCCGCCGCGAAAGCTGCAGCAGTTCTCCGAATCCGTGCCGTTGAGCCAGAAGGCGAGCGAGATCGAATCGGCAAACAACACGTCGACCTCGCGGTTCTTGAGTGCGAGTCGCGCCGCGTCGGAGTTCGGATAGGGCCGCACTTCCGCCTCGGTGAACAGCGCCTTGAGATAGGCCTCGTGTGCAGTGCCGCCGACGACCGCCACCTTCTTGGCCTCGAGCTTCTCGGGCAACGGCTCGTCGATCGCCGAGTCGCGGCGCGCGACGAAGCGCGCGGGCGTGCGGTAGTAGGGGTCGGTGAAATCGACCTTGCCGCGCATGTCCGCAGTCACGGCAATGGAGGCAATCGCCGCATCCGCCTGGTTCGAATTGAGCGTGTTCACCATGGTTTCGAAGCGGCGCATCTGAATGGTGCAGATGAGCTTGAGCTCCTCGCACAGGAGACGCGCCAGATCGACGTTGAAGCCTTGCGGGTTGCCGTCGGGCCCGGCGAAATTGAACGGCGGATAGTCGATCTCGGTGATGAACCGGATGACGTTGACCCGGGAAAGATCCGGCCGCTCCGGCCGACGCCGCGGGTCCCAGAACCCCGGCACCTGCACGTTGGGGTCCGTGAGCGGAAGTTGTGTCGGCGCGGGGCCGGCTCCGACGATCGGGGCCAGCACCAGCAGACCAAAGACCAGAGAAAAGAGGCGCAGCAGCATGTTTGGGCTTCGCAAGAGGTATCGGGACACGTTAATCTCTAGGTTGTACCGGGAGCTAATACCCCAGAATACAGACCGCCTGACCCTCATAAACAAGGCGGTTGGGGCGGATCAGTGGCGTCGCGTGGAGTGGCGTGATGGCGTACTGGGAGGACCTGGTCCTCGACCGGGCGTGGCGGCCGGCGTTTTCGCCGAAGCCGTTCGCCGGCTTGTGGCCCGCCGGCTTGTCGTCCGCCGCCCGCAGCGTCCCCGATCACCGGCCGCCCCCCTGCCCCGAGATCGACTGCGTCCGCGCCCACCTGCCCTGGCAAACCATCGCCACGGCGGAGCACCGGGCGGCCGAGCTCGGCACCGGCGCCGACCGGGTGTTGATTGCCAAAGGCGCGATCGACGAGGATCGTTACCTCACGGCGTTCGCGCGCTGGCTCGGCGTCGGGCGCGCCAGCCTCGATGAAGTGCCACGACACGCCTGCCCGCTCGACGACCCTCGCCTGCTCGCAGCAGCCGGCGCCGGCCTCCTTCCGCTCAATTCCGGCGGCGAACTCACCTGGATTGTCGCGCCCCGTCACCTGGCCGCGCGCACGCTGACCAGGCTCTTGTCTCGCACCCCCTGGCTCGCCCGCCGCATCCGTCTTGCCTCGACCGCCGAACTCACGCGCTTTGTCGCGCGGCACGCCGACGCGGCCCTGGGGGCGAAAGCCGACCGGGAGTTGCTGACCAGGTGGCCGCAGTTCTCGGCCGCGCCGCGGCGCTGGCGGTTGCCGGTCTGGGTCGCCGCTGCGGCGATCGCGTTGCTGGCCGGGCTCTACGTGTTTCCGGGAGAAACCAGGACGGCGATCGAAGCCGGCGCCGCGTTCGCATTTCTGGCCTGGCTGATGCTGCGGCTGACCGGCTCGTTCCTCTCGCCACCGCTCGTCCGGCCGGCGCGCATCTCGGAGCGCGGCCTGCCGGTCTACACCATCATCGTGGCGCTTTACCGCGAGGCGGCCGCGGTCGAGGGTTTGGTGAAAGCGCTGCAAGAAATTTCGTATCCAGCTGAAAAGCTCGATATCAAGCTCGTCACGGAGGCCGACGACCTGGAGACCGGCATCGCGCTGCTGCGTCTCAATCTCGGTGCGCCGTTCGAGATCATCACGGCGCCGACGGTCGGGCCACGCACCAAGCCGAAGGCGCTCAACGCCGCGCTCGCGTTCGCGCGCGGCTCCTTCACCGCCGTCTACGACGCCGAAGACCGGCCGGAACCGGATCAGCTCCGGCGCGCGCTCGACGTGTTCCTGAGCGCGGGCGACGATCTCGCCTGCGTGCAGGCGAGCCTCACCATCGACAACACCGACGACCACTGGCTCGCACGGTTATTCACCGCCGAATACGCGGCGCAGTTCGATCTGTTCCTGCCCGGGCTTGCCGCGCTCGAACTGCCGCTGCCGCTCGGAGGTTCGTCCAATCATTTCCGCACCGCCGCGCTGCGCAACGTCGGCGCCTGGGACGCGTACAATGTGACCGAAGACGCCGATCTCGGCGTGCGGCTCGCGCGCTTCGGCTATCGCTCGACGATCGTGCGGTCGAGCACCTACGAGGAAGCGCCGGTCCGCTATGGCGCCTGGCTGCGCCAGCGCACGCGCTGGTTCAAAGGGTGGCTGAAAACTTGGCTCGTGCACATGCGATCGCCCGGACGGCTGCTCGCAGACCTCGGGCTTATGGGCTTTGTGTCGTTCCAGCTTGTGGTCGGCGGCAGCGTGCTGGCCGCACTCATTCATCCCTTCATTCTGGCGGCCTTGGTTTATGCCGGGATCGCCGGGCTGCCGTTCGTGCGAACCGACGGCGTCCTGGCGACCATCCTCACCACGCTCTACGTTTCGGCGCTCGGCGCCGGCTACTTCACCTCGATCTTTCTCGGCGTCCGCGGCCTGGCGCGGCGGGGACTGCGACGCGTCGCCTGGTGGCTCGTGCTCGTGCCGCTGCACTGGCTGCTCTTATCGCTCGCGGCCTGGCGCGCGCTCTACCAGCTTGTCCGCGCACCCCAGCGCTGGGAGAAAACCGAGCACGGGCTCGCCCGCAGCTCGCGCCGCGCCAAGCTCAACGGCCGCGCGGCGCTAGGTGCCCTCTATCGCGAGGTCAGCGGGGATCGCAAGTTCCGCCGTGAAGCCGCGGAGTAGCCGCCATCCGGCGGTGCGCCCTGTCTACGGTCCCTCAAAAAGCCATGCGCGATATGCTACCAAGAGCATTCGTTCGCCGGAAAGTTCCATTCATGCAGCCCACGACCGCAGCCGAACCACGATGGCGCGGCTTGTTTCTGGTTCTTCTGGTGATCGCACTGGTCGCAGGGCTGCCGATCGCGGTGTGGCTCGACTTGAACAACCTGTCGGACGCGGCGCTGTATCGCCAGGCGGCCGACCTCAACTCCGTCATCACCAGCATCCGCGGCTACTACGCCAGCAACGTCGTCGACCGGGTCCTGGCGTCGCCGGGATCGACCGAGGTGGTGCACAACTACGAATCCGTCCCGGGCGCGATCCCCATCCCGGCGACGCTCTCGCTCGAGCTTGGCCGCGTGCTGGGCGAGCGGCAGCACGATATCAGCTACCGCTTTTTCTCCGATTACCCGTTCACGAACCGGCCACCGCATGACTTCGACGCATTCGAGAAGCGCGCGCTGTCAGAGCTGCGCGCCGACCCGAGCCGGGAGGTCACCGACGCAACGCGAACGATCCTCACCGACCGCGTCCGTCTCATCGTGCCGGTCATCATGGAGGCAAGTTGCGTCGGTTGTCACAACTCTCATCCGGAAAGCCCGAAGCGCGACTGGAAGGTGGGCGACGTTCGCGGCATCCAGGAGGTGATCATCAGCCAGTCGATCGCGGCGAACCTGCTCTCCTTCAGGTATCTGTTGATCTATTTTGCGCTGATCGGTACCGCCGGGCTGTGCTTCCTGTTGCTGCAGCGGCGTCAGACCGTCCTCATCGAAGGCATGAACCGGCAGCTCGAGCAAGCGAACAAGCACAAGTCGCAGTTCCTCGCCAACATGAGCCATGAGCTTCGTACGCCGCTCAACGCCATCCTCGGTTATACCGAGCTGATCATCGACGGCATCTACGGGCAGGCCCCGGACAAGATGCGCACCGTGCTGCGGCGTATCGATTCCAACGGGAAGCATCTGCTCGGGCTGATCAACGATGTGCTCGATCTGTCGAAGATCGAGGCCGGCCAGCTCACGCTCTCGCTGGCGCCCTACGTGCTCAAGGACGTCATCCTCAATGTCTTCAGCGCGGTCGAGCCGCTTGCCAGCTCGAAGGGAGTCGCGCTGAAGGTCGACGTTCCTCCGGACCTGCCGCAGGGCTACGGCGACGAGCGCCGATTGACCCAGGTGCTGCTCAACCTCGTGGGCAATGCGATCAAATTCACCGACACCGGCCAAGTGTCGATCAAGGGCTCCTCGGCGGATGGCTCATTCCAGGTCGCGGTGCGCGACACCGGGCCGGGCATCTCGCCTGCCGATCAGGCCAAGCTGTTTCAGGAGTTCCAGCAGGCCGACAACCCGACGTCGCGCCGCAAGGGCGGGACAGGACTTGGCCTCGCGATCTCCAGGCGCATCATCGAGTTGCATGGCGGGAAGATCTGGCTGGAGTCGGTCGTGGGCCAGGGCTCGACCTTTCACTTTGCGATTCCCGTGCGCGTCGAGCCCAAGCGAGGTACCGCCGCATCGGCGACAACCGCAACGCTGTCGTAACGACGAAAGATGAGATCGCCCCGGCTGGTGTCGACACCTTTTTCACGTGATGCTAGCAAACCTACCCAAGGAGAAATCCATGTTGCCGAGAGTCGTTCTGATGTCGCTGCTGCTGCTCGCCGGGCCGGCGCATGCGTTCGATTCGGGGCAGTTGGGTCAGGTCGGCAGCCTCACCCCGGAAGACAAGCAGGCGCTGTTCGCCAAGTCGCCGAAGCTCGACAGCGATGCTGCCGCCGAGATGGCGAAGCTCGGCAAGACGATCGAAAACATCCCGTGCGACGGGATGCGCTTTCCGGGCGCGTGGAAGGAACTCGGTGGGCTGCGCGTGGCGCCCTACACCTGCCAGTTCGGCGACCGGTGGCTCCTGATCCGCGCCAAGGTCGTCGTCACCGGCAAGGGCGGAAAGGTGTTCAACCAGATCAATCGCGAGGCGATGCAGCAGGCCACCGACGCAAAGGAAATCGATCCGACCTGGGCCTGGTTCGACAAAGAGCCGGCGATGTAATGCAAGTTCGCCGGGAGCGCATCGCCGGCGATTAGATCGCCTGACCCAAGCGGCGTACCGGCGTAACGCTCACGCGCGCTTCTGCACCCAGAACTGATACATGGCGGAAAATGTGCTGGGATGCTCGCATTCGAAGGCATCCCAAGACGCAAGGTCGGTCATCGCCCGGTCGGCGGGACATGTCATGCGATACTGACTTGCAGTCCGGGCGTCGAGCTCGAAGGCGATGAAATCGAGATTGTTTTCGGCGAGGAAGGCCGCGATGTGTGGAAGCGTGAGGCGATGCTCCTGCACGTGAAACAGCAGATCGCGGCAATCGCTGGTGCTGAAGAAATCGCTCGACGCGCAGACATTCCGGAAGGCCGCACCGTTCTCATGCGCGATGAGATCTTGCCGGCAGCGGCGAATCTCGTCCGCGCTCGAGCCATAGCCGCGCGCGGCAATGAACTCGCGCGCCTTGACGATCTCGGCACGCGCAATCTCGCTGTAGAGCGCCACCGCCATCAGGCCGCCCGGCCGCAGCAATGACAACAGCACACGCCAGCCGGCGAACGGGTCGGCCATGTGGTGAAGCACGCCGGACGCCTCGATGAGGTCGAACGTGCGATCGATCGATCCGAGCTTGAGAATATCGGCCTGCGCATAGTCGAGACCGGGCACGGCAAGCTCGTGCGTCTTGCGGACCGCGTAGGCGAGGCTCGTCAGGCTGAGATCGATCGCCAGCACACGCGCGCCGGCAAAGCGCCGCGTCGTCTCGATCGCGTGCTGGCCGGTTCCGCAACCTGCGATCAGGATATCGACATCGGACTTTGCCAGCGGGCGGAATGTCGCGGCGGGGAATTTGTTGCGCAGGTACTGATCGACCCGCAGCGGCTTCTGCGGCAGGTCGGCCTTGGTCCAGCGCGGATAGGGATTTTCCTCGTATTGCTGCCGCACCCGCAGCGACACGTCGTCCTCGATCGGAGTCAAGGCCGGGATCGCGGCGCGCAATGCCCGCTCCTGCGCCGGCTCGCGCACCTGCTGGGTCAGGACCGCGGCGAGCGCCGGCGGCCATGGCCGATCCAGAATCACTTCGATCCCCGGCAGCGAATGGAGCGGGACATAACTCGCGAGCGCGGCAATCCGGAGAGCCGGTATCGCATTTCCGGATGCGACGGCAGAGGTTGCTTCGTCCCGCAACCTCCGCACCAGCGCAAGCTCATCCTCGCTCAGCGCGAAGACCTGCTCGTTGATGAAGCATTGCCGCGCGAGCGAACAGGCGAAACCGAGTACCGTCTCGTCGACGGCCGCAGACGCGTTCGCGTCCGATGCGATGCGCAGCACCGCGTAGCGCACATTCGTGAGAAAGCGTTCGAGCTCAACGTCACCGACGACCGCCGTCTGCAGCAGGCATTGCAGCAACGAGTTCCGCGCGACAGCGGCGATCCCCTCCGGGCCGAACAGCTCATCCGCGGTGAGGCGGCGCGGCCACGCGTCCGTCGTCCGCTTGATGCACGCCGCAATCGCCCCGGTCTGCTTGACCAGCTTCGCGGCGGCGGGCGCGAGATCATTGGCGCGTCCCCACGGTTCGGAGATCGCCCGCACCATCAGCGCGCGGACGTCGCCACTCTCGGGGAAATGCCGCAGGCCGCGCAGGCACTGCGCGACGAGCGCCTTGGTCTCCGGCAGCTCGCGCACCGCGAGCGCGCGCCGCAGGATATCGAGCGCGCCGTCGGCCTGCCCGGCCGCGAGCAGTGCGCGCGCCAGGTTGTTGTAGGCTTCGATGAACTCCGGCTTGCGGGCGATCGCTAGCTCGAAGCGGCGGCCGGCCTCCGCCAACTCGCCCTGCGCGCTGAGCACGAGGCCAAGATTGTTGTTGGCCTCGGGCGACTCCGGCTTCAATGCGAGCGCGCGCTGATAGCATTGGGCGGCGTCGCTCAGCTTGCCTTGCGCCAGCAGGACGTTGCCGAGATTGGCGTGCGCGTCGGCGGAGCCGGCATCGATGCCGAGTGCGCGCTGAAACTGCGACGCCGCATCGTCGAGCTTGCCTTGCGCCAGCAAGATGTTGCCGAGGTTGACGTGCGCCTCGACCATGTTCGGGGCGAGCGCGAGCGCGCGCTGAACATGAACGAGCGCCTCGTCATGCCGCTCCTGCCCAGCCAGCACATTGGCCAGATTGTTGTGCGCGGCAACGAGATCGGGCTTGAGCGCCAGCGCGCGCCGGAACTGCGCGACCGCTTCGTCCGGCCGGCCGATGCGCGCCAGCACGTTCGCGATGTTGCAGTGCGCCTCGGCGGTCGGCTTGAGGCCGATGACGCGTTCATAAGCCGCGACCGCCTCGGCGTTGCGGCCTGCCTGCATGAGCACGTTGCCGAGATTGGTGTGCGCCACGGCGTAGTCGGGCTTGAGCCGTACCGCCTGCTGATAGTGGCTGACGGCCTCGTTCAGGCTGCCGAGCAGTTGGAAGGCGTAGGCGATGTTGTAATGGCATTCCGGATTGCGCCCGTCGACAGCGATCGCCCGTCCGAGCGGTTCGATGGCAGCTTGCGGCTGGCCCTTTTGCAGCGCGATGATACCGAGATGATGCAGGCTCGCGAAATGGCCCGGGTCCGCGGCAAGAACCCGCCGGTAGAGTTGCTCGGCTTCGGCGAACTGCCCGCTCTGATGATGCCGAACCGCAAGCGCGAACAACGAGCCGCCATTCGTCGTCGTCGCCGAACCCGAAGAACTGCCGCCGCGCTTGCCGGCGACGCGACGATCCTTGCGATTCATCCCCCGGCGGCTCCGCTCAGATATGTTTGCGCAAATCGGCGGCGGCAGCCTCTGTGGGCCGCTTGAGATTGAACGGCGAGACAAACTTGCCGTCCTTGTTCATCAGATAGACGATCGCCGTGTGGTCCATTGTGTAGCCGCCTTCGGCGAGCGGCACTTTCTTGTAATAAACCCGATACGCCTTGGCGACGGCGGCAACCGCCTCGGGATCGCCGGTGAGCGCCGTAAGATGCGGGTCGAAGCTCGACAGGTAGTCCTTGAGCGTCTGCGAGGTGTCGCGTTCCGGATCGACCGTCACGAACAGTGCGCGCACGCGATCAGCGTCGGGACCGAGCGCGCGCAGGATCTCCGAAACATCGAACAGCGTGGTCGGACAGACATCCGGGCAATGGGTGAAACCGAAGAACACCAGGAAGGGATGGCCCTTCAGGTCGCGGTCGGTCACCGTGCGGCCGTTCTGATCGGTCAGGCTGAACGGACCGCCGATCGCCGCGATCTGCGGCACGCTCGGCGCAGAGAAGCGCCCGCTCGCCAGCAGGACGACGGCGAAGCAAAGCACCAGCCCGGCAAGAAACGCTCCGGCCACCAGAAGGATGCGCACGCTGCGTGAGGTCATGTCAGGTCGCTTTCGGCCCAGGCCAAGCTAGAAGCAGGCGACAAGCCCAGCGACGATCATCTCGTAGAACACCGCCGTGCCGTAATGCGCCCAGAGCGCCACCGTTCCGGCGAGCAGAACGCCGAACGCCCCCGCCACCAACAGGAGCGGACGGGAAAGTCCGGGCGACGCCGCGGTGGCCTCGGGTCCTGGTGCTTGTGATGTCAAGGCTCCCACCCTCGAGCTTGGCTCTGCCCACGCACATAGGCTGGATCGCGGCGGCTCACAATGCCCGCACAAGTCTTGATGCGCTGCGGAAACAGGCCCGAAGGCCCATTATTGCTAGCGAAGATTGAAGCGGACCGGCACGGTCAAATCGACGTGAGCACCGGCCAATTCCGGCGGCGGCGGCGGGAATGGCTGCGCGCGGCGCACCAGCGCCATGGCTTCGTCGTCGAGCGCCGGCGAGCCGGAACTCGCTGCAACCCTTGCCGCGAGCACCTGCCCCTGGCGGTCGAGACTGAAAAAGAGCTGGACCACGCCCTGTTCGCGGCGCGATTGCGCTTGCGAAGGATAGCGCTTGTTGCGTTCGAGCAGTGCGGCGACCTTGACCTTCCAGGTCGGCAGCGCATTCGACGGCTTGATATTCTGCGGCCCCTGCATGGGCGCGACGGCTATCGACGCCGTTTGATCCGGGATGGCTTGCGGCGCGGTCGTCGCCGGTGCCGGCGGGCGCGGCTCCTGGCGCTGCGGAGCGGCTTCCTTCACCTCCTGCGGAGCGACCGCCATTTCGGGATTGGGAGCCGGCGGCAATTCCGGCAATTCCTCCTCGACAACCTTCTGCTCGATCTTCTCTTCGGGCTTCTCCTCGATGCTCTCGGTCGGCCGGTCGGGCGACGCGTCGGACATCACCTGCTCGGGTCCCGGGGGCAACTCGTTCTCGACCTGCGTGGGTGACGCCGCAACCGGTGCGAAATCCATCACGATCGCGGCGGATGGCAGCGACAGGTCGGCGCTGTCGTTCCAGGTGACCATGGCGGCGGCGAAACCCGCATGGGCGCCCACCACCACCGCGCCGCAGATCGCCCAGCGGCGGACATCGAGCAGATCTTCCGCCTTGAGTTCCATCATGGCCCGGTCACCTTCTCCAATCCGACCAGTGCCACCTTGAGATAGCCGGCAAGACGCAGGAGATTCATCACCTCCACCACTTCGCCGTAGGGCACGGCCTTATCGGCGCGCAGGAAGATGCGGGTGTCCTTGTCCCCCTTCGCGGCTGCATCGATCGTACCGCGCAGTCCCTCGCGCGAGACCGGATTATTGCCGATCGCGAGCGTGTTATCGGCCTTGACGGTCAGAAATAGCGGCTTGTCCGGCCGCTGCTGCGGGTCGGCGGTGGATGCCGGAAGGTTCACCTGGATATCCACGGTGGCGAGCGGCGCCGCCACCATGAAAATGATCAGCAGCACCAGCATCACGTCGATGAACGGCGTAACGTTGATTTCGTGGACTTCGGACAGCGTGTCTTCGCCGTGGTCCAGACGAACGCTCATGATTCACCCGCGAATACTGTCTCTACTTGGACCAATTCTTATTCCGCAGCGGCATGCAT
The DNA here is from genome assembly GCA_963763365.1 of uncultured Alphaproteobacteria bacterium. Classification (GTDB taxonomy): domain Bacteria; phylum Pseudomonadota; class Alphaproteobacteria; order Rhizobiales; family Xanthobacteraceae; genus VAZQ01. Next base: position 119,226 of record CAVXOE010000018.1, read on the forward strand.
GGCCGGCCGGCGCGGCGGCGACATCGTGACGCCGGCCGGGCGGTCGAGATCGCGACTGACGAGCCGCATGACCTCGGCCGAAGCATCGCCCAGGAGCGCGCGATAGCCGGTAATCTGGCGCGCGAACACGTTGTAGATCACCACGGCCGGAATGGCGGCTGCAAGACCGAAAGCGGTCGCCAACAGTGCCTCCGCGATGCCGGGCGCCACCACCGCGAGATTGGTGGTATGCGATTTCGAAATACCGATGAAGCTGTTCATGATGCCCCAGACGGTACCGGCGAGGCCCACGAAAGGTGCGGTGGCGCCGATGGTCGCGAGCACGCCCGTGCCGCGGCTGATCCGGCGCGCGAACGCGGCTTCCAGACGCTCGAGACGCGATCCGACGCGCTCCTTGATGCCATCGGTCTCCACCACGCCGGCAGAAAGCTTCAGTTCAGTCGCGGCCGCATCGACGAAGCGCCGGACCTCGTTGCCCGCATCGGCAAGCTGCTCGGCGCCCTCGTCCGAGGTGCGCACACGAGAAAGCGCGTCCAACGCAGCGCGCACACGCCGCCGGGCCGCGAAGAGTTCGACGGTTTTGGCGAGCCAGATGGTCCAGGTCACGATCGAGGCGATGAGCAGCCCGATCAGCACCGATTTCACCACCGGGTCGGCGTTGAGATACATGCCCCAGGGGGTGAGATCGGATGCTCCGACGGGGCTTTGGACCGGGACCGCGGCGCTCACCGGTGGTGACGCCGGAACTATGGGAGGCGCTTCCGGCACCGCCGGAGCGGCGAGAGGTGTGGACGGCGTAGGCTGCTCCTGCGCCCATGCCGCGAGCGGCGCCCCGATCATGACGACCGCGATCGCACCACGCAGATAGAGCCGGTGCAGGCCCTCAAGGTGTTTGGCAACTCGCCCTGTACTCACGTCCCGCAACTGCATTTCGGTGGCCTCACCTCGCCCCGGTTTCAGCATGGCGGCGGAATTTGACGTTATAATGTAACATTATCAAGGCCCGATTATCCCGGAAAGCCCGCTCATTCCGCAGCCTGTAGTTTGCCTGGCGCGCCCCGAACAAGCGCGCTCCGCGCCCGCCGCCCGCGCAGCCACATCACGATACCGGTCACCATGAAGACCACCGGAAAAATGCCGGTCAGGAACACGACGAATTGCCACAGCGACCCGCCGCGGCTGCCTTCATGAATCCAGCGGATCCACTGCGCAGCACGATCGCCGGCGAGCGGAGCCGGCAGCCGGGCGACCGCGCCGGTGCGATCGTTGACCATGAGCGTTGTCAGTTCGCCGTTTTCCGGTGAGCGGACCTGCACGCGCCAGATCGGAGGGCTTGCGCCCTCCCCCGGATTGGCGACTTCGCCCGCGCGGGCGACCGCGCTCGCCACCGCCCGCGCTGACAACGGGGAGGAATACGACCACCGGACGGGCGCCGGTCTGCTCTTTCTGCGCCAGATCGAGCGCCGCCTGCGGCGTAAGCCGCGCGTCGCGTGCGATCGTGCCGGAATTCGGCCGTCCCGCTTGCGGGTTCATCGCTGCGACCGACGACATGAGGGAGCGGGCGTTCTGCGGAAAGCCAAGATAGATCCCGGTCGCCGATACCACGGCCAGCGGGATCGAAATCCAAAATCCCAGGAGATGGTGAAGGTTGGTGGTGGTGTGCGCGGCACGCCCCCAGCGAAGTCCGGGCAGAAAGGCGCCATTGCGCGGCCACCAGAGCCAGATTCCGGTGAGCGAAAGGATCAGCATGCCCACGCCGACCCAGCCGACGACGGCGCGGCCGGAATATTCCGGGATCGTCAGGTTCTCGTGAAAACGATGCAGCCAGCCGAACAGCGACGAGCGGTAATCGACGGCGTCCAGCACGCGCGCGGTCGGCGGATCGAGATAGACGTTGAAGAAACGGGGTGGACCGCCCTCGGATCGTGGCGCGCCGCGCGCCGTTACGATGACCGGCCAGCCGTCCGACGCGGGAAACCGCACCCCTGCAGCACGCACACCTTCCGGCAAGACTTGCGCGGCATTTGTCAGGTACGCCGACAATGGCTGCGCCATTTGCGCGCCCGTCACCGCGTAACGGCCGGGATTGATTACGCTGTCGAGATGATCGTGCCAGACCAGCAACGCGCCCGAAACCGCAATCGGCACAAGTAAAACCGCCAGCAAGATGCCGATCCAGCGATGCAAAAACCAGAGAGCCGACCGGACGCGCTGCGATGCCATTGCGAACTCTATGGGGGGATGAATTAGCGCGAGCAACCACCAATTCGGGAGAATCCGGAGGCGCTTCAGCGTTGAATACAGAAAAATAGGGCGACGATCAATATATTCGCCAGGATTTGTTAGTTTAGAACTATTACAAGAATAATTATAAAGTGGCAGAATCGTTTCTATTTCCTTGTGTCCTATTTGTCATTGCCTGATTTCGTCTCAGATGTAACAAGTAATACATGAACACGCGCAAGTATTGAGCAATTCTAAAGTATTGCGCGGTTTTTGGGGGTGTACAATGTCTAGATATACGGGACGCAATGCGCAGCGTCTGATCCAATCCAAGGCCGGGTTCGTGAGCGTCGCCGCTCTCCTGTGCCTGAGCACGCCGGCCAAGCTCGCGGCCCAACCCACAACGCCGGAAGGGCAGCAGCCGCCGGCGACCCAGCAAACGCAGCCGCAACAGACCCCGTCCGCTCCGGCTCCGGCGCCGACCGGGCAGCAGCCGCCTACCCCACCGGCCGCGCCACAGACGACAACGCCGGCGGCACCGACCACCACGACACCGGCCGGTCCCACCACGACCACCGCGCCGGGGACTCCCGCAACCCCGCCCACCACCGTGACAACGACGCCGCCGACCAACGCGACGCCGCTACCGCCCGTCTCGGTGACCGGCAACCAGCCGCAGGCTCCCGCCCAGCCGGTGCAGGCCGCACCCGCACCGCAGTCCGCTCCGGCCCCCGCAGTCGCGCAGCCGGTCCAGGCTCCGGCCACCACCGCCTCGACGAACAGCGGTGCGTCCGGCCCGCCCTTCGTTCCCGGCTATCAGGCGTCGACGCTGGGCGTCGGCCGCATCGCGACGCCGCTGCTCGACACGCCGCAGACCGTCAACGTGGTGACGCAGCAGGTCATCCGCGAGCAGAACGTCGGAACCGTGCGCGACGCACTTCGCAACGTCGCGGGCGTCACCTTCCGCGCCGGAGAAGGCGGCAACCAGGGCGACACGCCCTACATCCGCGGCTTCTCGGCACAGAACGACATCTTCCGCGACGCCGTGCGCGATCCGGGCTGGTACACGCGCGATGCGTTCGCGGTCGACGCGGTCGAAGTCTACAAGGGGCCGGCCTCGGTGCTGTTCGGCCGCGGCTCGACCGGCGGCGTGATCAATCTGATCAGCAAGTTTCCGTTCGAGCGCAACGTGGTCGAAGGCACCATCACGGGCAACACCGGGTGGGGGGCGCGCGCGACCGTCGACGCCAACGGCCAGATCAACGACAACACCTGGGGCCGCGTGGTGGCGATGACTCAGGACTACCACACGCCGGGACGCGACAATATCGGGCAGAACCGCTACGGCATCTCGCCGTCGCTCTTGTACAAGGCGAACGATACCAAGATCACGGTTGCCTACATCCTCCAGCACGACAACAACGTGCCCGACTACGGCATTCCGTTCACCTCGCCGGCCTACGGCATTCCGCGCTTTGTCTCGCCGGTCCCGCGCGGCAACTGGTACGGCATCCTGAGCGGTCCCAACCCCGACGTCGAACTGGTCACCGCGCAGGTCGGCACGGTGAAGGTCGAGCACAACATCACCAACGACTTCAAGATCACCAACATCACGCGGCTGAACGACGTGAACCGGCTGCAGCGCAACGTTTTTCCGGAGCCGAACGCCAACGTGCCGCCGCCGTTCGCGGTGAACCAATTGTGGACGCCGAACCGCGCGCAGGTTCTCGTCAAGAACACGCAGATCGTGAACCAGACCGATGTGCTGGCGCACTTCTGGACCGGGCCGTGGCTGGAGCACAAGGTCGCGGCCGGCTTCGACCTGTCGCGGGAGTCGCGCGACTTCCTGCGCAACAACTTCGCCGGCATGGCGCCGACCAACTTCCTCGATCCCGACCCGTGGCGCTATGGCGGCGTCGCGCTTGCTCCCACCGCGAACCAGTTGCTCTACGGCGTGGCGCAGAACACCGGCGTCTACATCGCCGACCAGATCAAGATCACCAAATGGTTCGAAGTGCTGGGAAGCTGGCGTTACGACGAGTACGCCTTCGAGCAGTATCGCGCCGGTCGCAAACCCTGCTCGTCCAACATTTCGAGCCGGACCGACAAGTATCCGAGCTGGCGGGTGGCGGCGGTCGTCCATCCGACCGAGAAGACCAGCGTCTACGTGATGCGCGGCACATCATCCAACCCGTCGGCCGACAACCTGTCGATCTCCGTCAGCACCGTGGCGGGCGCGCTCAGCCTCGTCAATATTCCGCCGGAAGAGACGCAGACGACCGAAATCGGCGCCAAGGCAGAGGTGCTCAACGGCCGGCTCACGCTGCAAACGGCCGCGTTCAATACGGTGAAAACCAATCTGCGCGTGCCCAATCCGGCCGACAACACGGTGACGGTCCTCGACGGTGCCGTGACGGCGCGCGGCTGGGAGGCGAGCGCCGCCGGCTATCTGACCAACGAGTGGCAGATGATCGCAAGCTACGCCTATACGCATGCGCGCATCACCAAGACGACGAACCCGATCCAGCTCAATGCCGAATTGCAGATCACGCCGCAGCACGCCTTCTCGATCTGGACGACCTACGATCTGACGAAGGATTTCCAGGTCGGAGCCGGCGCCTTCTACCAAAGCTCGGTCTGGGGCGACATGCAGATCGGCCGCGCCCTACACGGTTGCCAACACCGCGTTCGTGCCGGACTGGTGGCGGTTCGATCTGATGATGGCCTACAAGATCAACCCGAAGGTCACGTTGCAGTTCAACATCTACAACCTGATGGACAAGCTCTACTACGAGTTCGGCCTATACCAACTGGGCGGTGCCGGCGCCGAGCCGCATGTTCGCACTGACGCTGCGCGGGCATACGTGATGCAGCCGCACGCCTCGCCCCTCATGCTTTGGAGCAATCGGAGATCGCGTCTCGAAGCATGGCCGCAAGTTCGGCGCGTGCCGCCATCCTTCGAGACGCCGCGCACCGCAGACAAGTGTACGCAGGCGCCTGCTATGCGCGCGGCTCCGCAGGATGAGGCAGGAGGACGACCGCCGAGCGAGCGTATGCCAAACGTGCCGAGGGGGTCTCTCTCATGATGATCCACGTGCCGAAGGTCCTCAATCCCGAGCAGGTCGCACGCTGCCGCGAGGTGATGCAGAAAGCCGCCTGGGTCGACGGCAAGGTCACTGCGGGCGAGCAGTCCGCCAAGGTGAAGTACAATCTGCAACTGCCCGAGGCCTCGCAGGAGGCGCGCGAGCTCGGCGAGATGGTGATGGCGGCGCTCGCACGCAACGACCTGTTCTTCTCGGCGGTCCTGCCGAAGCAGGTCTTTCCGCCGCTGTTCAATCGCTACGACGCGGGGATGACGTTCGGCGCGCATGTCGACAACGCGGTGCGCGCCTATCTCAACACGCCGCTGCAGATCCGCACCGATGTGTCCTCGACGCTGTTCATTTCGGAACCCGACGACTACGACGGCGGCGAGCTCGTGGTCGAGGACACCTACGGCTCCCACAAGGTGAAGCTGCCGGCCGGCGACCTGATCGTCTATCCGGGCACCAGCCTGCACAACGTCACGCCGATCACGCGCGGCTCGCGCATCGCGTCGTTCTTCTGGACGCAGAGCCTCATTCGCGACGACGGCCGGCGCGCGCTGATGTTCGATCTCGACATGTCGATCAGGCGGCTCGCCACCGATCACCCGGAACATCCGAGCGTGGTGTCGCTCACCTCGACCTATCACAACCTGCTGCGGCAATGGGCTGAGCTGTAAGCGGCTGCGGGGACCCGGCGGGTGGCTGAACAGGGGCCCAAATAACGAGAACCCCGCCGGGGAGAGCGGGGTTCTCTAAAATAGACGACCGAAGGGGGGGTCGGGGGGGACCGGGGGGTCGGCCGTCTAACTCGCCTGAGTAACCATTAGTCGCGCCGACCTCGGGGAAGGTTCGAGCCGGTTCAAACTTTTTTCGAAAAGAAAAATCGCGTAAAAAACGGCCCCAAATTCGAGCATTTCTAGAAAACGGAACTCAATCGGCCCGAAATCGCCGCGATTTCCTGATCTGCTAGTCCATTAACCGCCTGTTAACGCAGGCGGGGCCAAACTGCTCAGCGGGCTGGAGACTTCACCACTCCGGCTTCCATTTGCTGAGACGATTGAACCCCGGACGGGCGAACCCCCCTGCCGGGGTTCATTCTTGCGCCCCCCCCCCGCGCAATTCGAAACGTCAGGAGCGCCGGCTCAAGGGCAAGCTCGGCTGGCTCAGGCCGCCGTCCTCAGCCCTATCTACCGGACGTTCGAGGTGGCTCCATAACGGTTGCGCTCCTCGGTCCTCCAGCCCGCGTGAGAGGCAATCCGCTTCGAAAGCATCCGCCTCCTCGTGAGTGGCTGATAGAACCTCCGACATCTTGCAGCGTCTTGGCGCTTGTATTCAAAGTCGCCCCGGCCCTCTTGGGGCACTTAGCAAGCAGAGGCCGTCCATGGCAGCCGTCAAACAGTACGAGACCGACATCGCGATCATTGGCGCAGGCGCCGCCGGTGTGGCGGCCGGCATCGAAGCCCGCGATGCAGGAGCGCGTGTCATCGCGTTCGAGAAAGATACCGAACTCGGGGGCGCGGCCGTCATCTCCGGAGGCGGTTGCCTGATCGTCGGATCGCCGTTGCAGAAGGAGCACGGAATCCACGACACCCCCGACCTGGCGTTCAAGGACTGGATCGAATGGGGCGGACCATCGGCCGACGCGGCCTGGGCTCGCTACTACATCGAGCACACCCTCCACGATCTCTATCACTGGGCCGAAGGGCTCGGCGTGAAGTGGGTCGACTTGAAGGTCCAAGAGGGCAACTCGGTGACGCGCTGGACCCGAGCCGAGCGCAACGGTTTGGGTCTGATGACTCATCTCATCGACGGCTTCCGTAACAAGGGCGGCGAGATCGTTCCGGAGACGGAGATCACGGGGCTGAGGTTCGAGGGCGGCCGCGTCACGGGCCTCGACGGCCGCAATGCCAAGACCGGCGAGCCGATCGCCGTCAGCAGCAAGGCCGTCATCGTGGCCACCGGAGGCTTCAATTCGAACATCGATATGGTGCTCGAGTTCAACCCCGGCCTCAGGAACGACAAGGTCCTGGAAGGATCGGGGCGCGGCTCGACCGGAACCGGCCACAAGCTCATTCGCCAGGCGGGCGGCTACCTCACCCACATGGACCACATCTGGTTTTACGTCTACGCCACGCCTGACTACCGGGACCCCGCGCAGCGCCGCGGCCTCGTGTTCCGTCTGGTGCCCGGCTACATCTGGGTCAATCAACAAGGCCGCCGGTTTCACAACGAGGCCTTGTCGGGCGGCAACTCCGCAAGCCCCGCGCTGCTGGCGCAGAGCCCGCGCCACGCCTGGGCGATCATGGATACGCCGATGACCGCCACCATGGAGGTCGCCGACCCCTACTACCGCGACGGTGACAAAGTCGTGCGGGCCAAGGTGGTGGAGTTGCTCAACAACTCGCCTTTCATCCACAAGGCAGACTCGCTCGCCGAACTGGCCAAGAAGATCGAGGTCGACGAGCAGACATTCCTCGCCACCGTCGAGCGCTACAACAAGGCCTGCGAGCAGCAGCTTGCGACCGAGCCGGAGTTCGGCAAGCCGCTCAAGTTATCGAAAGCGTTCGACACGCCGCCCTACTACGCGGTTCAGATCTTCCCGCTGGCACGCAAGAATTTCGGCGGCGTCAAGACGGATCTGCAGTGTCGCGTACTCGACAAGCACTTCGAACCGGTCGCCGGGCTCTACGCCGCGGGCGAGGTCGCAGGCATGGCCGGCGGCCACATCAACGGGCGCGCCGGTCTCGAAGGCACGATGTTAGGTCCGTCGATCTTCAGCGGGCGCGTCGCCGGCGGCTGGGCCGCCCGTGAGGCAGGCCACGGCCGCGGCTTTACCGGCAAGCCGAACCGGAGTTGAATTTGGGGTTGGAGCGGGCGAAGGGATTCCGCCCAGCCCGAGTTTTCGCCTTGATATTATTGAGGAATTTCTGCGAAGAGGTCGCTGTTTTGTAGGCGGTTTTGTAGTGCTCTCTACAACGATTTAACCGCCCAATAGGTCGATCCGCGCGGGCCGGTGAGGACATCCGCCGACTGCCCGCCTGGCGATCGTGTCGCGGGGTCGCTCAAAAAGCGTCGAAACGCGCCTCCGCCATTCGGCAATCTCGCAATCGTCGCGCCGTCATCAACGTGCCGCGGGCCACAAGCAACTGCGATGGCCACAACTATCATTAACCATCTCAAGCGAACCGATTAGCGCGCTAGAAACCGCATCCCACATGAGTGACAGCGTATAGAGCCGGGCATCGACGGATTGGCCCGCACCAGCCTGCGTTCTCCTCGCAAGGTGGTCCGTAGACGCGGCCGGTGCCCAAGGGGCACTCGCAACCGAAAGGAGATATCCGTGACCCCCGCGCGTCCGTATTGGAAAGGCTACCTCAAGCTTTCGCTCGTCTCGTGTCCGGTCGCCCTCTACACCGGCACGTCGTCAACTGAGCGGGTCTCATTTCGCCAGATCAACAAAAAGACCGGAAATCGGCTGCGGCAGCAGTTGGTCGATGAGATCACGCGCGAGCCAGTCGATGGCGCGGATAAGGGGCGCGGCTACGAGTACGCAAAGAACGCCTATATCCCAGTGGATGACGACGAACTCGATGCCATCGCGATCGAGAGCAATCACACCATCGAAATCGACTCGTTCGTCCCGCGCGAGCATATCGACGAGCGATATCTGGACAGTCCCTACTATATCACACCGAACGATCCGGCCGGGCTAGAGGCCTTTGCCCTGATCCGCGAGGCCATGCGTCGCGAGGGCATGGCGGCACTCGGTCGAGTCGTATTGGGCAAGCGTGAGCGGGTCATTATGCTCCAGCCCTGGGACAAAGGCCTGATGGGAACGACACTGCGCTACCCTTGCGACATTAAGGACACGAACGATTATTTCGATGACATCCCGAACGTGAAGATCGAGCCCGACATGCTCAAGCTGGCCGAGCATATTCTCCAAAGCAAGGCGACCGACTTCGACCCATCACAGTTCGTGGATCGTTACGAGGAGGCCGTGGCCGAGATGCTCAAAAAGAAACAAGCCGGCATCCAGGTATCGCGCGAGAATGCAGCTCCACGACCGCAGAACGTTGAAAGCCTCATGGATGCGCTCCGCCGCAGCATGGCACAGGAAGAAGCCGCGTCGGCTCCGCAGAAGAAGCGGCACAAGCGCATCGGGGTACAGGGCGAGATGCTGCTACCTATTCCGGGCAAGAAGGGCACGGAAGCTGCAGCAAAATCGGCCAGGCAAATAAGCGCTCGTGAAAAAAGACCGGCTGATGCACGCGGTGGCCCAGCAACCATGAAACCGCCCATGGATGATCGAGTTTACATGCCCTGGATCACCGACCCGGACTCACCGGGCGAGGTGCAGCACATGACGCCCCGCGAGTTGCGGCGCGCTGCGAACAAAATCGCCCGAATGTTCCCCGAGCTTGTGGACAAGGACCGCGCTCGTCAACGCAAGCGAGGGGGGATGCCAGATGACTCGCAAGGATAAGCTTGAAAAGCTTGCCAAGGAATACCCCTTAATATTGCATACCGATGCCGGTCGCACCTTTTCGATGTTGCGACGCATGAAAGCGGAAAAAAAGATGGGCGTTCCAATTTTCCTTCGTACTGGCTTCGCCATTTCTACGGAAACCGGAAAGGCCGCAAACGCGATGACCGAGGATGAGTGGGAAGAACTCTACAAGGCTCTATCTGAACGACTCAAGCGCGACTATCCTGACCTACACGAGCGTATTTCCGTGTGAGGTCAGGTCACTTCCTTGCTATTTGTCGCGGACGAAGGTGATAATCGTCGTCTGGTTGGCGACCGGAATGTGAAACGTGCAGAATGCCCAACCTCTTCTTCACCGTCCGAGCACGACCGGCACCGCCGCAGCGCCGCTAATCGCGTGGCCCACACCTTCGCCATCATGCCCCGCGCCCTCGGCGCGCCGCTGTGCGGCTTCGGGGCTCAACCGCTCGATGCTGCCAAGCACACCGGCTGATCATCCTACTGACGCATCATTCTCGATATGTCGAAATGAGAATCCAACTTCACAGAAATTTCTCGAACAAAACGCCGACACTCTCGATCCTTTCGAATCCGCCAAGTCACGGTTCTTCGATACGAGCAACTGGGGTCCATTTTGCGACGTCACCCTTACGTTGAAGCAAGGCTGCCGGTCCGACAGCGGTGCATGGGTAAAGATCAACGATTACGGGTGCAGACAAGCTTTTCGACACTTCATGAACCTGCTGAACGGAACAGTATATGGAGCTGCATTTCGTCGGTACCGCAAACGTCTTCGTGTATTGCCTGTGCTTGAAAAAGGCGAGATCCGCACCCGCACACTACGTTCATGGGAGCGTGGCACGTCCGGCCGATGGCACATCCACTGTGCAATTGAATTGCCGTCGCACTTCGATGCGATTGCTCTTGAAGGCGCGCTGTTGGGAGAAGGTCGAATAATGGGGCTACGGCCGAATTCTTGTCCGCGACTGTGCGAAGGCGGGTTGGATTCGCTACACGCTGAAAGGACGCCAGAAGTCAGCGCTCGACGGCTTCCTTGACTGCATAGTTTTAGAGTCCTTGCACAGTCCAATTGCTGACGCGTAGACGTTCTTTGGAATAGGACTTTTTGTAGAGAGGGCTCTTGCAAAGGCGATTGGTTAGCAGCCGCCTTGTTCTCCTTTATTGCCTTCCGCCGCGCAGCTCGCCGCCGGCGCCGCCCCTCGCGCGCGCGTAGGGGACGCCATCAAGGTCAACGGCGCCCAAAACGCATGTCGTGCCAAGTGGACCGCGCGCAAGGCCGTGAAGACCCAAGTGCCTCCAGATTCAATCGGGGTCTGCTCGAAGCAACCCCGTAGCTGCCGACCCGCCAGCGCCGCCGCCGCGATCGCTCAAAAAGCCCGAGGGCCTCAAAACGTCCGAGGGCCATGCCGAGCTCCGCAGCCGAATTCCAAAACGAAAAAAGGAACGAAAAAAGGAAAGCCGCCGCGCAGCTCGCCGCCGGCGCCGCCCCTCGCGCGCGCGTAGGGGACGCCATCAAGGTCAACGGCGCCCAAAACGCATGTCGTGCCAAGTGGACCGCGCGCAAGGCCGTGAAGACCCAAGTGCCTCCAGATTCAATCGGGGTCTGCTCGAAGCAACCCCGTAGCTGCCGACCCGCCAGCGCCGCCGCCGCGATCGCTCAAAAAGCCCGAGGGCCTCAAAACGTCCGAGGGCCATGCCGAGCTCCGCAGCCGAATTCCAAAACGAAAAAAGGAACGAAAAAAGGAAAGCCGCCGCGCAGCTCGCCGCCGGCGCCGCCCCTCGCGCGCGCGTAGGGGACGCCATCAAGGTCAACGGCGCCCAAAACGCATGTCGTGCCAAGTGGACCGCGCGCAAGGCCGTGAAGACCCAAGTGCCTCCAAATTCAATCGGGGTCTGCTCGAAGCAACCCCGTAGCTGCCGACCCGCCAGCGCCGCCGCCGCGATCGCTCAAAAAGCCCGAGGGCCTCAAAACGTCCGAGGGCCATGCCGAGCTCCGCAGCCGAATTCCAAAACGAAAAAAGGAACGAAAAAAGGAAAGCCGCCGCGCAGCTCGCCGCCGGCGCCGCCCCTCGCGCGCGCGTAGGGGACGCCATCAAGGTCAACGGCGCCCAAAACGCATGTCGTGCCAAGTGGACCGCGCGCAAGGCCGTGAAGACCCAAGTGCCTCCAGATTCAATCGGGGTCTGCTCGAAGCAACCCCGTAGCTGCCGACCCGCCAGCGCCGCCGCCGCGATCGCTCAAAAAGCCCGAGGGCCTCAAAACGTCCGAGGGCCATGCCGAGCTCCGCAGCCGAATTCCAAAACGAAAAAAGGAACGAAAAAAGGAAAGCCGCCGCGCAGCTCGCCGCCGGCGCCGCCCCTCGCGCGCGCGTAGGGGACGCCATCAAGGTCAACGGCGCCCAAAACGCATGTCGTGCCAAGTGGACCGCGCGCAAGGCCGTGAAGACCCAAGTGCCTCCAGATTCAATCGGGGTCTGCTCGAAGCAACCCCGTAGCTGCCGACCCGCCAGCGCCGCCGCCGCGATCGCTCAAAAAGCCCGAGGGCCTCAAAACGTCCGAGGGCCATGCCGAGCTCCGCAGCCGAATTCCAAAACGAAAAAAGGAACGAAAAAAGGAAAGCCGCCGCGCAGCTCGCCGCCGGCGCCGCCCCTCGCGCGCGCGTAGGGGACGCCATCAAGGTCAACGGCCTTTAGACCGTGAGACCTAGCTACCACATAGCTACCACGGCATTCTGATTTCAGGTTGACCCGATCAATGAGAAATCTTTGCGATTATCCGGCGCGAGTTGTAAAAGTCCCCGTCAACAGCAACTCGTCGCGGTACTGTCACTTTTGTCGGAGTTTGCAGGCCAAATGGCCCGGTCCCCGCAACCGGTTCACGCCGCGACCGCCGCTTGGCGCCAAGTCGGCAAAGCCTGATCGCAAATCACGCGCACGGTTTCAGAATGCATCGTCGCCCTCGAAAGGTAGATAGGCAGCCATGAAAAAATTGAGCCAGAGAAATAAGAATAGACAGATACGGCTAAAACAAAAAAACTTCCAAAAAAAGAGACTCGTCGGAAGAAAAAATAAGGCGTTATCCCGGCCGCGTCACAGACGCCTCGACGGCTCGATCAAAAACAGATCGGGCGGTCAAAAATAGCTGCGCAGCTTACAGTAAGTCGGCGACGGGGTATGTCACGTCGTCCGGCTTGCCGGCGGGGGTTTCCTTCAATCATGGATCAGCTACGCCGGATATCGCTTTCCACCCGTGAACATCCAGCAGGCCCTCTGGCTCTATGCCCGGTTCACGCTCAGCTTTCGCGATGTCGAATATCTGCTGGCTCAACGCGGGATCACAGTAACCTGCCAGACGATACGCCGGCTGGGGTGAAACACTTCGGTCCCAAGATCTCAGCTGTCTCCGGGGGCGCCGGCCCAAGCCGCATCCTATCCCTGACGAATTCGTAATTTATCGCAGAAACGCATCGGTTTGGGCAGCCTGCACGTTGAAGAATAACAGACGCAGAAAACCGTGGACCGCTAGCCTCAAGCCGCGACCATCATTCCGCGCCACGTCTGCATGGCCGAAGCTCGGAAGGTTCGGCGCGTATTGGCCGAGCTGAGTTGACGCTGAACGTTGAAGGTTTTGTACAATGAGGCGAACGCGATTCGTCTATTATCCCCAATACGATTTTCCGTTACCAATCTTTAATTAGGTGATGGGGAAACAACGAGTATGTTTCCTGACGTTGATCAGGTACATACGTCACACCCATGCCTGACGAACGAGACCCAGTCTCGCCGCTTGTATCGCTAGCGATCCTCGTTTGTCTCACAGAGAACCTCGTATTTTTGACACAGAATTTTCGATATAAATTCGTGCCGACGCGCATTTCTTGATCGCGAACATATGACCAATGAGTTTTTATTTCGATGCGGGATCTCCGGCCACAGTAGACAACTCACCAATGCAAAAGGTTCGCAAATGATGCGCAAAACTTCGCTCGCTCTGCTTAGTGCGGCAGCAGGAGTGGCGGTGACGTTGGTCGTCACCCAACCGCACGCCGTCCTTGCGATTGCAAATGCCAAGGCGGCGGTGGCGGATACCTACCGCCAGCTCGCTCTGTTTGGTGACGTGTTCGAGCGCGTGCGCGCCGACTATGTCGAAAAGCCGGACGACAGCAAGCTGATCGAAAACGCGATCAACGGGATGCTGACGGGTCTCGATCCGCATTCGAGCTATATGGATGCAAAGAGCTTCCGCGACATGCAGGTGGAGACCAGTGGCGAATTCGGCGGGCTCGGTATGGAAGTCACCATGGAGGATGGTCTGTTGAAGGTGGTGACTCCGATTGATCAGACGCCCGCCTCCAAGGCCGGTATCTTGGCCAACGACATCATCACTAAGATCAATGACGATCAGATTCAGGGCATGGCCTTGAACCAGGCGGTCGAGAAGATGCGCGGGCCAGTGAACTCCAAGGTCAAGCTTACCATCGCGCGAAAGGGCCAAGATAAGGCGGTCGAAGTCTCGCTCACGCGCGAGATTATCCATGTGAGCTCCGTGCGCTCGAAGGTAGAAGACGACAACGTTGGCTATATCCGCATAACGCAGTTCACCGAGCGGACCACCGATGGGCTGAAGAAGGCGATCGCCGACATCACCGCCAAGGTCTCCGATGCTAAGCTCAAGGGCTATATCCTCGATCTTCGCAACAACCCGGGCGGGTTGCTCGACCAGGCGATCTCGGTGTCGAGCGCATTCATCCAAAGGGGCGAGATCGTCTCCACGCGTGGCCGCAACCCGGAGGAAATGCAGCGTTTCGCTGCGCACGGCGGGGATCTCACGTAAGGTAAGCCGCTGATTGTACTGATCAACGGCGGCTCTGCATCTGCTTCGGAAATCGTCGCCGGCGCATTGCAAGATCGGCGGCGGGCGACAGTGGTCGGCACCCGTTCGTTCGGCAAGGGCTCGGTGCAGACCATTATCCCGCTCGGCGCCGGCAACGGGGCGCTGCGATTGACCACGGCGCGTTACTTCACGCCATCTGGACGCTCGATCCAAGCCAAGGGCATCACGCCAGACATCGAAGTGCTGCAGGACCTGCCGGACGACATCAAGGCTAAGACCGACACCAGCACCAAGGGTGAGGCCTCGCTGCGCGGCCATCTACAGGGCGACGCCGGCAACGAACAGACTGGCTCGCAGTCCTACATTCCGCCCGACGCCAAGGACGACAAAGCTCTGGCCATGGCAGTTGATCTTCTGCGCGGCACTAAGGTCAATCCTGCGTTTCCGCCGAGTTTAAAGAACGCATCAATTCAGAAATGATCATTTCAAGTCGATGCGGACGTGGTCAAGGTCCGCGACGTTCTGCATTGACCGTTGTCCTTGCTCAAAATTAACGTGATGGCAGTTGGACGGGGTGCGGAGCAACATCCACACTCTTTCCCTCAGGCGGCTTGACGCTCATAGCGATGGCGCAGACCGCCAACTTCCGGGAAGGCAATGATACTACCGGCCGAAGGAGATTGTATGGGACGAGGCCGCGGGCAGTCCTTGCCGAGCGAAAGATGCGTTCGGGCGTCGTGATGGTATTGAAAATAGCTCGATAGCACACGGCGCAAGTGGCGCTCGTTGAAGATGATGACGTGATCCAAGCATTCTCGGCGGATCGAACCGATGAGGCGCTCAGCGTACGGGTTCTGCCAGGGAGATCGCGGCGCAGCGATGAAGCAGGCCGAGTTCGGTGCGCTCATCGTCGCAGACACCGAAAAGTGGACCAAGGTGGTGAAGTTCGCAGGCCTCAAGCCCGATTGAACCTTGCCGACATTCCATAAAGTTTCGTTACGCGAACCGACAGATATTTGACACCTGGATGTTTGATCAGCTGGGCACTTCCCTATCCGCGAACTCCCTCCCGCATAGCGGGTTAGTGCAATATCTGTTTCGCGACCCATTCGGTGATCGCAGAAATCTTGGGCTCTGCGATACAATTCTCAGCACACACAGCCGAGCGCGGCGATTTGGGTCGATCAAAGCTTTCAACTTGATGTGCACTTGTGGATTAAAAATTTCTCGGTCCTCGGCGGACGGCGCCGAGGCCACGTCGCGAGCGCGAAAGTAACCTTGCACTAAACCGCTGCGCGGTAGAACGCGGACGTGGGCTAATGTCGGGTGAGCCGCTCGTCCTTGTATGTAACCGACGTATCTAGGTTGTCGTAATTCGAGAGGCGCAGGAGCACGATCTCGGGCCGGGAGGTGAGAGGGCTGAGAGCAGCGGCCATGCGCTCGGCGTCGGCGAGATGGGCGAAGCCCCAGTGAAAATCTACCATGCCCTCGTAGCTGGTTAATTCGTCCGGTTCATTAGCGGCGAGGCGGAGCAGCTCGTTGCGCAAGGCGGGGGAGGAAATTGGTTTCCCGCACCCAGACGATTACGTCGAACTTGTCGAGGGCCATGGTGATTGCTCCAAAAGAATGGCGTCGGTCAAAATGCTCGAGCGCTTGAACTCCTTTCGGGCTCAGTTGCAGCCCTGCTTTCTCAGCTTTTTCACGCGATGCTTCTGATAATCGACGACTGCCGCGGAAAGGGGCATGAGCGGGGCACCCGGACGTGGGTCAGCGAGATGAAGAGGGCCTCCTTGTCATCGCGGAGCGAGGTGGCACACGATGCCGCCTTCGTCGCCGGCATACGACAGGTCGGAGACGATATGCTCGGCCTGAACGGCGACGGGCAACATGTTGAGCTCGAGAAGCTCGATCACCTCTGGCGTCAATTCGACTTCGAATGGCACGGCCGCCTTTAATTCGGCCATCAGCAGGGCGGTCTTGTCGGGATTATCGAGCATCGGCGCGTTCCAGGTCAAGTAATTCGTCAGGCTCAATGATAGGGAATATGGCTCAACAGAGCCATTCTCGCTACGTCGCACAAGATTACTTTCGCGACCCTTGCGCATGGACTGGCGATGCGGAAGTGCTCGTCGCGCCGGACATCCTGTCTGTCAGGATTGCACGTTCGTGCAGTCCAGTCGACAGGAGTTCACCATGAGGCAAAAGATGTCGCCGCTGCGGCAGCGCATGATCGACGACATGACGATCCGCAACATGTCGCCGAATGACCCAGAAGATCTACGTTACGCGCGTCAGCGAACTTCAGCGTCTTCTTCCGGCGCTCTCCCGACAAGCTCACGTTCGAGGACGTGCGCGACTATCACCTCCATCTCGTCTCGCGCGAACTCAAGCCCAACTCGATCAACCCGATCATGGGCGCGTTGCGATTCTTCTACGGCACGACGCTCGGGCGGAAGCGAGTTGCCGATCAGATTCCCTATGCTCGAAGGGCGGACACCTTGCCTGCCGTTCTCTCGCGTGACGAAGTCGAGCGGTTTTTGAAGGCCGTTAGCAACCTCAAGATGCGAACGGCCTTCATCACGATCTATGCCGCCGGATTGCGAGTGTCGGAACTCGTCGCGCTCACGTCAAGGACATCGACAGCGCGCGCATGGTCATCAACGTCCGGCAGGCAAGGGAGGCAAGGATCGCTACGTGATGCTGTCCGAGCAATTGCTCGCCATCCTGCGCGACTATTGGAGACGCACCAGGCCGCCCCACTGGCTTTTCCCAGGGCCCCAGTCCGGCAGCCGATCACCACGCGCGAGTCTGCAACGGGCCTGCCGCGAGGCGGCCGAGGCGGCGCGGTCTCGACAAGTCGGTCACCGTGCATACGTTGCGGCACAGCTTCGCCACGCATCTGTTGGAGCAGGGGGTCGATATCCGCGTCATTCAGGACTTGCTCGGCCATCGCAACATCAGCTTCGACGACGCGCTACACGCGCGTCGCGGTCAACACGATCCGACAGATTCAGAGCCCGCTCGAACACCTGAACATCGAGAAGGCACCGCCGGCCTGATACGCCGGCCATGTCTCGTCCAATCCTGGAGGTGGCGGATGTCTTCCGCCGCCACGGCGCCGCTGGCGCGCGGCCAACGAGGCCCATCTGAGCCTCGCCCAACGGCGCGTCATGACGGCCATCGAGATATGTCGCACGGCGGCGCTCGGCGGCCATGTCGAGCGCTGCGAAGACTGCGCCCATACGCGCATCGCCTACAACTCCTGCCGCAATCGCCATTGCCCGAAGTGCCAATGGCGCGCGGCGGAGCGATGGCTGGCGGCGCGCGAGGCCGAGCTCCTGCCGGTGCCCTATTTCCACGTGGTGTTCACGCTGCCGGCCGAGGTCGGCGCGATCGCCTATCAGAACAAGGCGGAGGTCTATGGACTTCTGTTCAAGGCCGCCGCCGAGCGGACGCTACGACGATCGCCGCCGATCCCAAACATCTCGGCGCCGAGATCGGCCTCACCGCCGTGCTGCACACATGGGGGCAGAAAACCTCGATCATCATCCTCATGTCCACTGCATCGTTCCGGGCGGCGGCATCTCCCCCGACGGCCAACGCTGGGTATCCTGCCGGCCGGGCTTCTTTCTGCCGGTGCGCGTGCTCTCGCGTCTGTTTCGGCGGTTGTTCCTCGAAGGCCTCGTGGCAGCATTCGAAGCTGGTGAGCTGCAATTCTTCTCCGATCAGGCGGGATTGGCGATCCGGATGCGTTCAAGGCGCATCTCGCTCCCCTGCGCAAGATCGAATGGGTGGTCTTCGCCAAGCGTCCGTTCGCAGGCCTGTGGGTGGCGAATTCGCAATAACGCGACGATTAGCATCTGCGAACCAATCCCGATCGGGCGCAGGCCCGGCCAGACTGCCCGGCCTATCCGTTTGTGCGAGGATTACGAATTCGCCATGGACACGCTTATTTTCAGCAAGAACACCCCGTTCGTCCTACTACTTTCATCGGAAGGAACCGCTCGACCACCACTGTGATATGTGCGATGGTCCTGCATGCATTGGGTCTTTATTCTCGGCGGCGTGATACTTCTCTATCTCGTCGCCTCAATTCGCGTGCTGCGGCAATACGAACGCGGCGTCGTATTTTTTCTCGGTAAATTTGAAGGCGTGCGTGGGGCGGGGCTCACGCTCGTCTTCTTTCCCGTCCAGCAAATGGTGCGCGTGTCCCTGCGCACGGTTACAATGCAAATTCCCTCGCAGAAAATTATCACGAAGGACAACGTTTCCATCGACATCGCGGCAGTCGCCTACTATCACATTTCCGATCCCGAAAAATCGGTAATCGTGATCGAGAACGTCTACAATGCCATCAATCAGATTAGCCAAACCACTGTACGCAATGTAGTCGGACGTTTCAGTCTCGATCAGCTTCTCTCAGACACTGCGGGCATTAATGAGCAGATCAAAAACGTCATCGATGGACACACGGAGCCATGGGGCACGCAAGTAACGGCGGTCGAGATTAAGGACATCGAACTTCCCGACAACATGCAGCGCGCCATGGCAAAAGAAGCAGAAGCCGAGCGCGAACGTCGCGCCAAGATCGTTGCCGCCGAGGGCGAATTCCAAGCCGCAGTGAAACTTGGCGAAGCGGCCGACATTATTACGCAACATCCGGTGGCCCTTCAGCTCCGAACCCTCCAGACCATGGCCGAAATCTCGGTTGAAAAGAATTCTACCATCATCTTCCCTGCCCAATTTATGACAACAGTGCAGGAAGCTATCGCGCTGTTATCGAAAAAGTCTTTACCTAAGTAGCGTCAGTGCGGTCTGCGTCAGCAAGAATAGTCGTGTGGACCGCACCCGCTTTGGATGACACGCGGTTAAATTAATCCAGATTTCGGTGGAAATGATACGCGCGTATTCGTCGACGGCGTCATTGGCCCGCATCATATGCGGATACCAGTGATAACCGCCGAAGACCTCGTCTGCGCCCTTCACAGATGGTGTCCATGGCGAATTCGTAAATCCACGCACAAATGGTCCGTCCCTGCTCAAAAGTCAGAAACACGGCAACGCCTAGAGATTTCCTAGGGCCGACCATACCATGGTGGGCATGATCGCAATCTTATCCACCTTCGTTTCCGCGCTCTTCTCCCGCCTTCGTAGCCGAACCTCCCTGGAGCTCGAACTCATTGCCCTTCGGCATCAAGTGAGCGTACTCCGGCGCCAGCACAAAGGTCGGCTTCGGTTGTTCCCGACAGACCGACTGCTCTGGGTGTGGCACTACCGGATTTGGCCGCGATGCTTGGACGCCATGGTGCTGGTCAAGCCCGCAACCGTAATCCGGTGGCACCAGAAAGGCTTCCGGCTCTATTGGCGGCGCCGATCACGTCCCCTGGGACGGCCCAGAAAGAGTACCCAGATCCGTGATCTGATCCGCCGAATGAGTATGGCCAATCCGCTGTGGGGAGCACCGCGCATCCACGGCGAACTGCTCAAACTCGGCATCGCGGTGTGCCGGCGACCGTCGGCCGATACATGCCGTGGCGGCCCAGGGCTTCCTCCCCCACTTGGCGATCATTTCTGCATAATCATACGCGCGAGACTGCCGCCATCGACATGTTCGTCGTTGTGACTGCGACCTTTCGGCTTCTCTACACCCTCATCGTCCTCGGCCACGACCGCCGCAAGGTCATTCACTTTGATGTCACCCAAAATCCGAACCAGGTCTGGCTAGCGCGTCAAATGACCGAGGCCTTCCCCTGGGACAGCGCGCCTCGCTTTCTGCGAGACCGGGATGCTGCCTATGGCCAGACCTTCCGTGACCGTGTCCAGGCGATGGGTATTGAGGAGGTCATCACTGCGCCGCGATCCCCGTGGCAGAACGCCTATGTGGAGCGCATTATCGGTTCGATCCGCCGCGAATGTCTCAATCACATCATCATCTTCGATGAGCGTCATCTGCGTCGTGTGTTGTCGGCGTATTTTCAGTATCATCACCAGAGCAGGACACATCTTTCACTCAACAAGGATTGTCCAGAACCTCGCCCGATACAGCCACCCCCTGCGGGCGCCGTTATCGCCTTCCCACAGGTGGGTGGCCTGCACCATCGCTACGAACGGCGCGCTGCGTGAGCTGTTGCGAGTGACCTAACCTGCACATCTATTTTATTTCGCGTGGGTCGCGGCGCGCACAATTGCGTCGCTCGAATAAAGTGACGCCCACAATCCATGCATGCTGCCCGGCTCACAGCCTGGCCGATGTTCTCTGCAAGAGATGAAACATCATCAGTCGCGATCTGAGCTTGCCTTCTTCTGAGACCAAACGGACTTTTGAGCAAGGACAGGTTGACGACGAACATAGCAAGGAGATGGAGGATGAGGCGCAAATCCGCGGATGGGATTTTCGGGAACGACAGGCACCCGACCAGTGATTGCCGCCGCCGCCGCCCGATTTGAACCAATGCTGGGAAACCGTGAGCTTTTGCAGACGCCTCGCCATCCCGCGTCATGTCGAGTCCTTCGTCCTTCGATCTCGTGGCGCTGGCCGACCCGCAAAGCGGCTTGGCCTCGATACCGTCGGCTACACTTGCAGCAACGCTTGCGCCGCAACTAGAACACGCCCCATGACATCGCTTGGACGGAACGTCGGTCGACCCTGCAAAACTTGGCGTATCGCTGAGCGCCGAGGAGAACTCACTCTGGGTGCTGCTCGCGGTGGCAATCGCAAACGTGGTGCTCGGTGTGTGGAGACCGCGGCTTCCCGATCTACCCGACTGAGAGAAACCCGCCGATGGCATCCCTGCTGCCATTGCAATGAGTAGATTTAGGCACTTCCCGATGTAAGTGAAGCTCGGGCCGTGCGCAAGAGGATGGGCGCCTTCGGCTCTGGCCGGCAGAGAGGCGCCCGCACCGTCTTACGCTGACGCCTTCTTGACTCTATCTGTAGTGAATGGCGTGTGGCGCAGGCGAGTGCCGGCGAGCCGCATAATCGCGTTCGAGATCGCTGGCGCGACCAGCGGCGTCGCCATCTGGCCCGCGCCAGTGGGATGGTTGTCGGTTTGTTTGACCTCGATGTGCATCGGTGGCACTTCGTTCATACGCGGAACGTAGTAATCGTAGAAATTCGACTGCTCCACGATGCCGTTCCTCAAGGCGATGCGCTCGCTCAGGGCGACGCCCATGCCAAAGACGATGCTGCTTTCGGTCTGTGCCACGACATTGTCTGGCTGTACGGTGAGGCCGCAGTCAATCGTGCACCAGAAATTGTGCAGCTTGACTTGCCCGCTGGTGCGATCGAGCGACAATTCAGCGACGCCAGCGACTTGGCTTCCCGCATAGTCGATATAGGCAATCCCCAGTGCGCGGCCGTCTCGCTTGCGCTCCACTCAGCCATTTGCGCGACACGCTCGACGACCTTGTGGGCGCGGGGGTTGCTCTTCAGCAGCTCAAGCCGGAATGCGAGCGGATCAATCTCCTGCTTCAGTGCGATCTCATCGATGAACGTCTCGGTCGCGAACTTGTTGGCTAGGAAACTAATTCCTCGCAGCGGATTAGTCCGCACGCCGGTATCGCGGTAGATGTGCTCGACCAGCTGATGCGGAACGTCATAGCCGCGGGGCTCACCGCCGAGCATTGCGACATTGTCCCTGCCGCCATTCCTCTCATACAGCAGCGGGTCATAGTAGGGTCCGATGCGGTCCACTGCAATTCGGTGGTGCCACGCCGCAATCTTGCCCGAACCATCGAGACCAGCCGAAGATAGTGCGCTGAGATCGGCCGAAAACGGCCATTGCGCACATCGTCCTCACGCGTCCAAATCACCTTGACGGGACGCCCGACTTCCTTCGACAGCATAACCGCGTCCATGATGAAATCGAGATCGCGATTACCGCGCCGGCCGAAGCCGCCACCCATCAGGAGATCGTGCAGTTTCACCTTGTCGCGCGGGATACCGAGGAACTTAGCCGGTGTCTCGGTGGCCGTCGTTTGGCTCTGGGTGCCGGCCCAGATCTCAACAGCATCGCCGGCAGGCGAGACAGCCGCAACAGCGTTTAGCGGCTCCATCTGCGCGTGATACGCATAGTCGCAGCGGTACTCCGCCTCGATGGTGCTGGCCGCCCTGGAGAGTTCGCCGCGCGCGTCACCCTGCCAACTCCACTCAGCGGCGCGTCGCTGCGGGTTTCTCG
>CAVXOE010000019.1:0-202485 GCA_963763365.1 uncultured Alphaproteobacteria bacterium
AAGCGCCCGAAGCCCTTTTTTTGTATTCATTGCGTTGTCCGTGAATGAATGCACTTCGCTTCCAAAATCCGCCCCCCACCAGAACCAAAGCAAGCGACCCGGATCGCTCTGCTTCCAAAACGTCCCCTTTCTAGCGACTGACCTAACACGCTTAACCAATATGTCCTGTAATCGAGGAGTTCGAGTGCCAAAATAGGCCTGATCGCGCTCCCTTTTGGCCCCATCCGGATTTACGTCGCCAACTCGCATTCGAAAAAAATCTGAAAGTAGAACTAGGTCGGCACGCTCTTCGGCAACCTTGGCAAACAAGCCAAAGCGTTCATATGAGTTGCTTGGTTCCAAAGCACGCGGTTCGCAATCGCGACAGGTTATCGACAAAGAAAAAATCGTGAGAGCGATCATCCTTAGACTTAATATATTTCGGACTTACCTCGACTAGCGCAGCAAGCCAGTTTGACGTAAATGGCCTGTCCGAGCCAAACGCGCCGTCCGCGCCTCCGAAGGCTTTTCCTTGAAGCTTTGGACGGCGCGTTTGGCTCGGACAGGCCATTTACGTCAAACTGGCTTGCTGCGCTAGTCGAGGTAAGTCCGAAATATATTGAGTTTAAGGATGATCGCTCTCACGATTTTTTCTTTGTCGATAACCTGTCGCGATTGAACCGCGTGCTTTGGAAGGCTTTGGAACCAAGCAACTCATATGAACGCTTTGGCTTGTTTGCCAAGGTTGCCGAAGGTGCCAAGGACCTAGTTCTACTTTCAGATTTTTTTCGAATGCGAGTTGGCGACGTAAATCCGGATGGGGCCAAAAGGGAGCGCGATGAGGCCTATTTTGGCACTCGGACTCCTCGATTACAGGACATATTGGTTAAGCGTGTTAGGTCAGTCGCTAGAAAGGGGACGTTTTGGAAGCAGAGCGATCCGGGTCGCTTGCTTTGGTTCTGGTGGGGGGCGGATTTTGGAAGCGAAGTGCATTCATTCACGGACAACGCAATGAATACAAAAAAAGGGCTTCGGGCGCTTTTTGAAGTGCTCGTAAGCACCGTCATTTCAACGTCGGGAAATTACGAGCACGTTTCTCGTAAGCAATGGTCGAAGGTCGTCGACATCGAAGAACTCGCACGCCGCGCAAAGACCTTGTTGGAACAATTGCCTGAGTCGGATGCTGACTATTTGCGCGCGAAGAGATTCCTAACTGCATTGGAACGAGGAGAGAAGGACCCATTTTCTTAATATCACACCCGCTCCACAAAACTATCCACCACCCGCTTCTCGCCCGCCTTGTCGAACGCGATGGTGAGCTTGTTGCCGTCGATGGCGGTGACGTTGCCGTTGCCGAATTTCTGGTGGAAGACGCGGTCGCCGATCGTGAAGTCGGAGACGGTGCCGGTCGATTTGGCGACCAGTTCGCCCTCGATGGTGAGCGGGCCGCGGCGGCGGTCGCGGGCGAAGGCGGCGGTCTTGGCGCCCGGACCCCCCTCCCGGCCGCCCCTTTGCGCAGACTGCGTAGACTTGTCTGCGCCGGCGGCCGACCTCCCCCTCAAGGGGGGAGGTGAAGAAAGCGCCTCGTCCGCGTCGTAGTCGCGCTGCGCGTCCTCGCTAAAGCCATCGTCGCCGAAGCCGTGTTCGCCGTAGCGGCTGGAGCGCGCCGACTTCGCGCGGTTGGCCTGCGCGCGCTGCCAGCCGGGCGTGGTGTAGCCCGAGCCGAAATGCGTCATCTCGTCGAAGCGCGAGGCGCCGGCGTTGCCGTAGCCGCCGCCCATATTGCCGAAACCGCCTTTCGCCTCCTGCACGGCGACATGCGCCTCCGGCAGTTCGTCGAGGAAGCGCGAGGGGATGTTCGAGGTCCACAGGCCGCGCATGCGGCGGTTGGCGGAGAAATAGATTTTCGCGCGGCGGCGCGCGCGGGTGAGGCCGACGTGCGCAAGCCGGCGTTCCTCTTCGAGCCCGGCGCGGCCCTGGTCGTCGAGCGCGCGCTGGTTCGGGAACACGCCTTCCTCCCAGCCGGGCAGGAACACGGTGTCGAACTCGAGCCCCTTGGCGGAGTGCAAGGTCATGATCGAGACCGCGTCGAGGTCCTCGCCCTTATCGCGGTCCATCACCAGCGAGATGTGTTCGAGGAAGCCCGCGAGGTTCTCGAACTCGTCCATGGAGCGGATCAGCTCCTTGAGGTTGTCGAGGCGGCCGGCGGCGTCGGCCGAGCGGTCCTTCTGCCACATCTCGGTGTAGCCACTCTCATCGAGGATGATCTCGGCCAGCTCGGTGTGCGGCAGCGCGTCCTTCTGGAGGCGCCAGCGCTCGAAACTTTCGAGCAGGGTGCGCAGCGAGTTGCGCGCTTTCGGCTTGAACTCGTCGGTCTCGATCATGGCGCGCGCGGCGTCGGTGAGCGGGATGCGGCGCCTGCGGGCGTGGTCGTGCAGAAGCTGGACGGTGGCGTCGCCCAGCCCGCGCTTGGGCACGTTGACGATGCGCTCGAACGCGAGATCGTTGGCGGGCGAATGCACCACGCGCAGATAGGCCAGCGCGTCGCGGATTTCCTGCCGCTCGTAGAATCGTGGCCCGCCGATGACCCGATAGGGCAGGCCGAGGGTGACGAAGCGGTCCTCGAACTCGCGCATCTGGAACGAGGCGCGCACCAGGATGGCGATCTCGTTCAGCGGGTGCGGGGCCGCGGGGCTCGCGCCGGATTCGTCGCGGTAGTTGCCGCGCTGAAGCTGCTCGATCTCCTCGCCGATGCCGCGCGCTTCTTCCTCCGAGTCCCACGTGGAGGTGACCTCGACCTTCTCGCCCGGCACGTCCTCGGTGCGCAGCGTCTTTCCGAGGCGCCCCTCGTTGTGCGCAATCAGATGCGAGGCGGCGGCAAGGATATGCGCGGTGCTGCGGTAGTTGCGCTCCAGCCGGATGATCTTCGCGCCGGGAAAATCGTGCTCGAAGCGCAGGATGTTATCCACCTCCGCGCCGCGCCAGCCATAGATCGACTGGTCGTCGTCGCCGACGCAGCAGATGTTCTTCAGCGGCCGATTTTCGTGGGCACTTTTCGGCTGCTGACTGCCCTGCACAGCCAGTGCGCCGGGTTCCGTACCCTCTCCCCTTGTGGGAGAGGGTGGCGCGCGTAGCGCGCCGGGTGAGGGGGCTTCTTCACGCGCCGCGACCCCCTCACCCGGCTCGCCGTCGCTCCGCTCCGGCGATCCACCCTCTCCCGCAAGGGGAGAGGGTAACGGAGTGCGCGGCCCGACCGCGGGCACACTCGCGTCCGCAGGACCACGAGCACCCGAACTCTGCCCCAACAGCCGCAGCCACAGATACTGCGCCACGTTGGTGTCCTGATATTCGTCGACCAGGATGTAGCGGAAGCGCGACTGGTACTGCCGCAGCACGTCGGGCTGCTCGCGGAACAGCCGGATGCACTCCATCAGCAGGTCGCCGAAGTCGACGGCGTTGAGCACCTTCAGCCGCTCCTGGAAGGCGGCGTAGAGCTTTTTGCCCTTGCCGTTGGCGAAGCTCGCCGCCTCGCCGGCCGGCACCTGCTCGGGCGTGAGTCCGCGGTTCTTCCACGAGTCGATGAGCCCGGCGAGCACGCGCGCCGGCCAGCGCTTCTCGTCGACGTCGGCGGCTTCCAAGATTTGCTTCAGCAGCCGGATCTGGTCGTCGACATCGAGAATGCTGAAGTCGGGCTTCAAGCCCACCAGTTCGGCATGCCGGCGGAGAATCTTCACGCCGATCGAATGAAACGTGCCAAGCCACGGCATGCCCTCGACAATCTGCCCGACCATGGCGCCGACGCGATGCTTCATCTCGCGTGCCGCCTTGTTGGTGAAGGTGACCGCCAGGATGTCGCCGGGGCGTGCCCGCCCGAGATTAAGAATGTGCGCTATGCGGGTTGTCAGGACACGGGTTTTGCCGGTTCCAGCGCCGGCCAGCACGAGCACCGGACCGTCCAAGGTCTCGACCGCCAGCCGCTGCTCCGGGTTGAGATCGTTGAGATAGGGCGCCGCCACGCTCGCCCGCGCGCGCGCCGCGATCCCGCCCGGCGCGGGGGCCGGCGGATCGATGCGGTCGATGGGATCGCGCTTGTGAGGATCAGCCACGAGGGTACCGAAAGGCGAATCTCATGTCCCCAAGATGGCAGCGGGACAGCGACATTGCGAGGGGCGCACACGCGGGACCAACAGGCGGAACAGGCACTTGCCAAGCGCTTGCCGCGGGTTCGCCGCCGCCGTCAGCGGCCGGGCATCGCGATGCGCCGCCCGGCGGCCTCCGGGCGCGGCAGGTTGCGGTGCGACGCCATCATGCGCTCGAGCCGCGCCGAGACATCGGGCGGAAAGGGCGCGGTCTTCTTCGCCGTCATGTCCACATGCAGCGACATGTTCTCCGAGGTGGCCGACACCCAGCCTTCGGTGGCGTGAAACAGCTGCTCGAAATAGTGCATGCGCTTCTCGTCGTAACCGAGAAGCTGGAAGGTCACGCGCACCGGGTCGTCGGCCTTCAGCTCGCGCAGATAGCGCACGTGCACTTCGGCCGTGAAGGTCGAGTGCGCGCGGGTCTTCAGGTATTCGAGCCCGCAGCCCAGGAGTTCGAACGCCTCGTCCACGGTCCGGTCGAACAGGACGTTGTAGTAGGCCATGTTGAGGTGGCCATTGTAGTCGATCCAGGCCGGCTCGACCCGCATCACGGAGGAGACGAGCGGGGCGAAAAACACAGGTTCGAGGTCAAGACGATCGAGCATGACTAACATTACGATGGCCGGCGCGGGGGCGTCCACTTGCGCCCGCCGCCGTTCACGCCCACCTGCATCCGGCGCTGGCCTGTGCCCGGCCGGCAGGAATGGCCCGTCAAGACCGATGCCCATGGTGAACATCAACTGGCTGCCCCCCGTCGTCGTCGCGGCGTCCGACCGCCTCGCCAAGGCGATCAGCCTGCCCGACCTTGCCGGTTCGACGGTGTCGCTCGCGGTGACGGGGCTCAGCCGGTCCGGCAAGACCGTCTTCACCACCAGCCTGATCCACAACCTGCTGAGCGCCGTTCATAACCCCAACCGCATGCCGCTGCTGAACGTGGTCGGCGAGCGCCGGCTCACTGCCGCGCATCTCGAGAGCGCGCGCGCCCAGGTGCTGCCGCGGTTTCCCTACCTGCGCAACATCGAGACCATGGTGTCGGGCTCGCCGGACTGGCCCGCGCGCACGGCTGACATCAGCGAGGTCGGCATCGACGTGCATTTCACGCCGGCGGGCGGGCTCGGCAAGCTGTTCAGCGAAATCCGCGGGAGGGCCGCGACGCTCACCGTGCGGATCGTAGACTACCCGGGCGAGTGGCTGCTCGATCTGCCGTTGCTCGAGCAATCCTACGCCGAGTGGTCGCGCGCCATGCTGCACGCTTGCCGCAAAGGCGTTCGCGCCGAGATGGCGCGTGATTTTCTCGCATTCCTCGGTCAGCACTGGCCCAACGATGTCGCAAGCGAGGAGGTCGCAAGGAAGGCGCACGACCTTTATTGCGCGATGCTGGTCAAGGCACGCGACCAGCACGGGCTGAGTTTCCTGCAGCCGGGCCGCTTCCTCTGCCGCGGCAGCCTGGGCGACGTGCCGTATCTCTGGTTCGCGCCGCTCGATGTTGCCGCGGGCACCGAGACGTTCGCGCCGCACACGCTCGGCGCGCTGATGGCGGAGCGCTTCGAGGTCTACAAGCGCGAGGCGGTGGCACGCTTCTACGAGGAGCACTTCCGCCACTATCGTCGGCAGATCGTGCTGGTCGATGTTTTGCGCGCGTTGCTCGCCGGCCGCGATGCCTTCGACGATACGCGCCTTGCGCTCACCGCCATTCTCGACAGCTTCCGCTACGGACACGGCGGGCTGATGGCACGCCTGCTGAACGGTCCGCACATCGACAAGGTGCTGTTCGCCGCCACCAAGGCCGACCATGTGCCCGAGGTGCAGCGCGACCACCTGGCGGCGCTGCTGCGCAACATGGCGGCGTTCCCGGCGCTCGACATGATGGCGAACAATGCCCAGATGGATGCCATGGCGATCGCCTCGGTGATCTCGACCGCCGAGGAGACGCAGGAGATCGAGGGTCACCAGGTGCAGGTTGTCACCGGCCGGCCGGTCGGCGCCAAGCGGCAGTCGAAGTTCTTCGTCGGCAACGTTCCGATCCGCCCGCCGCGCGCCGACCAATGGGCGACGCCGTTCCTCAACGTCCCGGTCTTCGAGCCGCCGGCGATCGATCCGTCGCCGGTCGAGGGAATTCCCCATATCAATCTCGACAGCGCACTCGAGTTTCTCTTGGGAGACAAGCTGCGGTGAGCGATCCCATCAAGTCGAGCGCAGGTCCTACGGCGCGCGTGATCGAGGCCGGTCCGGAGAGCGAGTTCGATTCGCCGCCGATCGCGCCGTCACCGCGCGTGATCGTCACCGACATGACTGAACGCGTCACGCCGACCGAGCCGGTGTCGCTTCCGGCGGTTTCCGCTAGGCCGGCGCGCCACCGCGACCGAGTCGTGACATTCGCGTTGGCCGGGCTTTCAGTCTTCGTTGCCGGCTGGCTCATGGTGGACGCGGCGGCCTGGATCTCGTCGGCATTTCAGCACGGCTGGGCGCTGGGGATGCTGGCCGCTACTGCGGTCACGGCCGGTCTCGCTGGCGCGGGCGCCATCATCGGACGGGAACTCATCAGCCTGTTCCGGCTCAAGAGCGTGGAGGCCATTCACCAGCGGCTCGCCGATCAGCCGGAGCACATAGCGACCGCCGACGCGCGCAAGGCCATCGCCGAGGTTCTCGCCGTGGTGCCGCGTGATCGCGAGACCGTGCCGGCGATCGAGAGCTTCCAGCGGCAGGTGCAGCTCCACCATTCGGCGCATCAACAGATCGACATCCTCTCCCGTGCCGTCATGCAACCGCTTGACCGCCGTGCCGAAGCCCACGTGCGAACCGCGGTGCTGCGCGCGTTCGGCATCACGGCGATCAGCCCGACCGCACTGACCGACGCGGTTTTCTTTCTCGCGTGCGGTGTGCGCATGGTGCGGGGGATCGCGGCGTCCTACGGCCACCGGCCGACGACCGCGACGACGGTGCACTTGCTGCGCCGGCTGGTGGTGGAGGCCGGCAAGCTCGGCGCCGTCGATATCGCCAGCGCGTCGCTGGTGCAGCAGCTTGGCGGCGCGGTGGCGGAGCGCTTCGCATCAAGCGCGGCGGAAGCACTCTATGCGTCCTACCGGATGGCGCGGCTGGGTGTGATCGTGATGGATTTGTGCCGGCCGATTCCGTTCCGCGAGGACGATGTGCCGAGCGTGAGTTCGCTCGTCGGCAACGTGCTCAAGCTCAAGCGCGGTTCCGATTCGCAGGTTCCAATCGGGTGAGGGCTTGTCGCATTCTCGCCACACGCCACGATCTTTCCCCACAAGTTTACAGGAACCATTCACCAAACCGCGGATTGACCTGCGGGACGTGAATACAGGGGATTGCCATGACATTCTCGCTGACGCACACGGGAACTATTCCTGCGACGCGGAACCCCGTTTCGGCTCCGGAAAATTCCTCCGATCTGACGCTCGTTGCGCGCATTGCGCGCGGCGATCAGTTCGCCATGCGCACCTTGTTCGCGCGTCACCAGGTCTTGGTGTACCGGTTCGTTCTCCGGCTCGTGCGCGATGAGGCTCTGGCGGAGGATGTGCTGAGCGAGGTGTTTCTCGACGTCTGGCGGCAAGCCGGCCGCTTCGAGGCGCGCTCCTCGGTCTCGACCTGGCTGCTGGCGATCGCGCGCTACAAGGCGCTGTCGGCCTCTCGCCGCCGGCGCCATGTCGAACTCGACGAGGCGATTGCCGAGGCCATCGCGGATTCGGCCGACACGCCGGATGTCGCCTTCGAGAAGAAGCGCGACGGCGAGGCTTTGCGCGAAGCCCTCCAGCAGCTGTCGCCGGACCACGCCGAAGTGATCGACCTCGTCTACTACCACGAGAAGTCCGTCGCCGAGGCCGCCGAGGTCCTGGCCATTCCGGAAGCGACCGTGAAGACGCGCATGTTCTATGCGCGCAGGAAGCTCGCCCAGCTCGTGCACGCGGCATAGCGCTTCATCCTCGGGGCACCGGCTGCTAACCTGCCAGGCAGGGAGGCATGTCGATGTCCAACGAAAGATCACACGCAGAGCCCGCCGCGCGCGGCCGCGATCCCAAGGCTGTCGAGGCCGTGGTACGCGCGCTGGCGCAGAAATTCGGCAACCGGCTCGTCACCTCGCAGGCGGTGCGCGAACAGCACGCCAACACCACGACCTGGATCGCGAACGAGCCGCCGGACGCGGTGGTGTTTCCGCAAGCCACCGAGGACGTGCAGGACATCGTCCGGATTTGCGCGGCGCATCGGGTGCCGGTCATTCCCTTCGGCACCGGAACCTCGCTTGAAGGCCACGTCAACGCGCCCTATGGGGGCGTATCGATCGATTTCCGCGACATGAACCGGGTGATCGAAGTGCACGCCGAGGACCTCGACTGCGTGGTCGAACCGGGCGTGACGCGCAAGCAGCTCAACGAGTATCTGCGCGATCAGGGCTTGTTCTTTCCGCTCGATCCCGGCGCCGACGCCTCGCTTGGGGGAATGGCAGCGACGCGCTGCTCCGGCACCAACGCGGTGCGCTACGGCACGATGAAGGACGTCGTGCTCGCGCTCAAGGTCGTGCTGCCGAACGGCGAACTGATGACCACGGCGAGCCGCGCCAAGAAATCGTCGTCGGGCTACGACCTCACCCGGCTGATGGTCGGCTCGGAAGGCACGCTCGGCGTGATCACGGAACTCACCCTGAAACTGCAGGGAATCCCCGAGGCGATTGCCGGCGGCGTCTGTCCGTTCGCATCCGTGGCGGATGCCTGCAACGCCGCGATCATGACGATCCAATCTGGGCATTCCGGTCGCCCGCATCGAGTTGCTGGATGCTTTGCAGGTGAAGGCGACGAATCTCTACTCCAAGCTCGATCTGCCGGAATTGCCGATGCTGTTCGTCGAATTCCACGGCTCGCCGGCGGGCGTCGCCGAGCAGTCGGAGCGCTTCGGCGAGATTGCGGTCGATCTCGGCGGAGGGCCGTTCGAATGGACGACCAAGCCCGAGGATCGCACCCGCCTCTGGCAGGCTCGCCACGATGCCTACTGGGCGGGCCGTGGCTTGCGCCCGGGCGCACAGGCGGTCGCGACCGACGTTTGCGTGCCGCTGTCGCGGCTGGCCGAGTGCGTCACCGAGACTCAGCGCGACATCGCCGAACTCGGCCTCGTGGCGCCCATCCTCGGCCATGTCGGCGACGGCAACTTCCACCTCACGCTGCTCGTCGACATGCAGGATGAAGCCGAAGTTAAGGTCGCGAAGGGGCTGTGCGAGCGGGTGGTCGAGCGTGCCCTCGCGATGGACGGCACCTGCACGGGCGAGCACGGGGTCGGGCAGGGCAAGATGAAATACCTCCTGGCGGAGCATGGTGCGGCAGCGCTCGGTGCAATGGCGGCGATCAAACGGGCGCTCGATCCCGAGAATCTGATGAACCCCGGGAAGATCGTTGCACTTGGTTAAGTGCGGCCGCGCTCGGTGTTCGATCACCGAAATCGTCGCAAAAACGGCCACCCGACACAGATTTGCCGTCAATCCGCTGCATCTTGGAGCCAATCGCCTGAAGGATCGGGGTAGGCGATGCAACGGACAAGGTCTTGAGGGCGCGCTCGCCGGCCATACATGGTCCGGGAGTAGGAATCGTGCCCAATCCGGTGCTCCGGCTTTTCCGGGCCTGCCCCTTGTCCAGCGCTAGGACAGTCCGGCGCCAGGACATCGGACGACCTGCTGTGGAGACGGCGTGCAGACGACCCTGCTCGGTTTTGCGATCGCGATTATTCTGGCGCTGGTAGTGGCGCTGGTCGGCCCGTTGGTGGTCGACTGGGACCATTATCGCGACGAGTTCGAGGCTCGCGCCAGCAATCTCACCGGGCTGGAGTTCAAGATCGCCGGCGCGATCGACGCGCGCGTGCTGCCGACCCCAAGCTTGATCCTGCGAAACATCGAGTTCGGTCGCCGGGGTGAGCCCGGCAAGGTGCGTGCGCGCGCGCTTCGCATCGAATTCGCACTCGGGTCGCTGATGCGCGGCGAATGGAAGATCGCGGACGCGCGGCTGGAAGGCCCCGAGCTTGCGCTCGGCCTCGACAGTTCCGGCCGCCTCGCTTTGCCGGTGCCTTCGATCGGCTTCGCGCCCGAAGGGATCATCATTCAGCAACTCAGCATCGAGGATGGCCGCGCCATCCTGGCGGACGCGGCGAGTGGATCGCGGCTCGTGCATCGAGAAGCTCGAATTCAAGGGCGAGGTGCGCTCGCTCGCCGGACCCGCCAAGGGCGAGGGCGCATTTGTCGTCGGCGGTCAGCATTATCCGTATCGCTTCTTCGCCAGCCGGGTGGGCGATGACGGCAGCGTCAAAGTGCGGCTCACCGTCGACCCGATCGACCGGCCGATCACCGCGGACGCCGACCTGTCGGTTTCCATCGACCATGGCGTGCCGCAGTACGAAGGCAACCTCACGCTGGCGCGCTCGGTAGGCCGTGCGCCCGCGGGTGCGGCGGCACTGATTGTCGAGCCGTGGCGCGTGACCAGCCGGATCAAGGGCGACAGCAGCGCGGCCGTGCTCGAGCAGATCGAGTTCCAGTATGGGCCGGACGATCGCGCGACCAAGCTGCGCGGCGGCGCCAAGCTCACGCTCGGCAGCGCGCCGCAGCTCGACGGCGAACTGTCCTCGCCGCAGGTCGACCTCGACCGCATCCTGGCGCTGCCCGAGGCGACGCGCCGCCATCCGCTGGTCGCCATCAAGACCTTTGCGGAGCAGTTCACCGGTACGATGCACCTGCCGCTCCCGGTGCGGTTTGCCGTCAACGTCGAGACGCTGACGCTCGCCGAGGGCATGCTCCAGCGCGTCGCTGCCGACCTCAAGTCGGACGGCGAGACCTGGGACATCCAGGCCCTCGATTTCCGCGCGCCCGGTATTACGCAGGTCCGGTTGAACGGCCGCTTGGGAGTGACGCCCAAGGGCGTTGGTTTCAAAGGGCAGGCCAAGATCGACGCCAACGACCCACGCGCCTTGTTCGCCTGGTTGACCGATCGTGCGGATACGCAGGCCGCGGTCGCGGGTCCGCTGCGGATGAGCGGCGGCCTGACGCTGAGCAGCGAAGAGATCGCCGTCGATGCGCTCCAGGCGGAACTCGACCGCATGACCGTCACGGGCCACTTCGGATACCGCTGGGCAAGCGAAGGCCGTCCGGCGCGCATCGATGCCGCGCTCACCGCACCCGAGATCGACGTCGACCGCGTCCATGCGCTGGGCAAGGCGGTGTTCGACAGCACGGGATTCGATTGGCCGCGGGAAGGGCAGTTGTCGCTCAAGGTCGCGCGCGCGCAGATCGCCGGGATCGACGCCAGGCAGGCCGACATCGCCATGCGGATCGATGCCAACGGCGTGGAGATCGAGCGGTTTGCGCTCGCCGATTTCGGCGGCGCGACGCTGGCAGTGAAGGGGCGCATCGACGCCCGCGGGCAGTCGCCGCGTGGCGCGATCACGCTCGATCTCGACGCGCGCGCGCTCGACGGCATCGTCGCGCTGGTCGAGACGATTGCGCCGCGGGCCGCGGAGGAACTGCGCCGTTCGGCCGGGCGCATGACGCCGGTCATGTTGCGCGCGTCGCTTGCGGTGGATCCAGTCGCCGGCGCCGCTGCGAACCAGGCCGCGGCGGCCCGCTTCAAGGTGGACGGGCGTGCCGGAGCATTCCGTCTCGCGCTGCAGGGCGATGCGACCGCCGCGAGCCGTGCCTTCGCACTCGACAATCTCTCGCTGCTGAAGGCCGCCAACGCGAAGTTTACCGGCCGGCTTGAAAGCGACGACGGCCGGGCGCTGGTCGAACTTGCCGGCCTCGACCGCTGGATCGCGGTCGACAAGCAGCCCGGGCGCTTGAATGTGGCGCTGACCGGCCCGCTCGACGGCAAGCTTTCCGTCGACGGCCAGCTTGTCGCCGGTGCCTTCAATCTCGCGGTGAGCGGGACGACGCAACTGCCGCAGGGCGCGAAGTCCCACGGCGTCGCTTGCGGTCAGGATGGCAAATGCCAGCGTCCGCTCGCTGCGGCCGGGAGCATCGGGCACGCCGGCGCCATTCATCCCGGCGACGCTCTCCGCCAAGCTTGTCCTTGCCGACGACACCGTCACGCTGACGGAAGTCGTGGGCAGCGTGGCCAACACCGGGGTTGCCGGGCGGCTTGCCATCGGGCTGGCGCAGCCTACGCGCGTCGATGGCGAGCTTGAGCTCGGCGCGCTCGATGTGCCTGCCGCAATTGCCGCCGCCGTCGGAATGCCGGCGCTGAATGCAAACGCGCCTGCGCTATGGCCTGCAGAGCCGTTCGAAGGCGGCCTCCTGCGCGGCATGCAGGGGCAGATCAAGATCAAGTCCACCCGTGCGATGCTGACCCCGAAGCTGCTCGCGCGTGACGTTCGGACCGTGCTGAATGTCAGCGAGTCCGAACTCAGCCTGAACGATCTCGAAGCGGAGGTTGCCGGCGGCCGCATGACCGGCGAGTTGCTGGCTCAGCGCCGTGGCGACGGGCTTGCCGCGCGTGGGCACGTCAGGTTCACCGGCGCCAACGCGGCGGAACTGCTGCCCGGCGACGGTGCGCTGTCAGGGCGCATCACGCTCGATCTCGCGATGGAGGGCAGCGGGCGCAGCGCGACCGCGCTGATTGGATCGCTGGATGGTACCGGCTCGTTCATGCTGGAGAACGGACGGGTGGAGCGGCTCGATCCGGCGGTGTTCGACGCCCTGATGCGCGCCGTCGATGCCGGCCTTCCGATTGACGCGGTGCGCGTGCGCACCTGGATCGAGAAGGCGCTGGCGGCCAACGCACTTCCGATCACGCTTGCCGAGGGGGCGATCGCGATCGCCGCCGGGCAGGCGCGCCTGAACAATACGATCGTCCATACTTCGGTGGCCGATCTCACGGCGGGCGGTAGCTTCAATCTGGCCGATGCGGCAATCGATGCGCGGGTCGCGCTCGCCGGGCCCGAAGGAAAGGGCGGAGTTGCGAACGCCCGGCCGGAACTGGTGATCACGCTGAAGGGGCCGCTCGCGGCCCCCAAGCGCACCGTCGATGTCGCGGCGCTGTCGAGTTGGTTGGCGCTGCGTTCGGTCGAGCAGCAGTCGAAGAAGCTGGACGTCCTCGAGGGGCGCGCGGCGCCGGAATCTCCCGCCCTGAGAGACCCGCCCGCGACATCCGCGCTTAATCCCGCTGCTCCGGCGGCCCGCCCCGCTGCGCCTACGGCTGCGGTGCCTCCTGTGGGAGCCCGGACCGAGCCGGACGCGTCGCCGGCTCGTCCAAAGCCGCAGATCCGTCCGCCCACGGTGCAGCGGCCCAAGCCCGCCGAGCAGGCGCGGCCAGCACCGCCGCCGATCAATATCCTGCCGTTTTTCGCGCCGCGTTCGTAATCGAGATCGGCGTCAGTCGGGCCGTAGCGCGCTTGTCACGTTGCGGCTCGCCGTATCGCGCATTCCGCTGCGCGCGTTCTGCTCGTCGGCGAGCTGATTGCGGTAATGATCGAGGACGAACAGGCGTATGGCGGACGACAGATTGCCATGCTGCCGGTCGGTATCGATCGTCGCGACAAGGTCGGACAGGGTCAGGTCGCGGTCGCCCGCAATTTCCTTGAGCCCCTTCCAGAACGCATCTTCGAGACTGACGCTTGTCTTATGACCCGCGATAACGATGGAGCGCTTCACGACCGGTGATTTCATCGCTCGTCTCCCGTTTCGACCCGGTGCTGATCGAGTTCATGGAGGGCGCGCTCGCCCTTCGCCTGATCAAGCGCGCGATCGGCCTTGCTGCGGCCGTAGGCCAATCGGTTGGCCGCGGCCGCCTGCTCACTCAATTTCCGCTCGGCCTGCTTGCGCGCTCTGCGAAGGTTGACGATTTCGCCCATCCCTGCACTCGACGGTACCCAGGTATGTGACAGTGCGGGTCCTGGCCTCAGGACCCCTCGTGCTTCTGCGTGAAATACGCCCTTACCGTGGCACTGCAACTAACGTAAGGCCGCTGTGGTTCCACCAGCGGTATTCTATAGCCGAATACATCATCCGGAGCATAAAGGTCATTTCGCCGATCGTTGAATCCCCGGCACAGTGTTACCTGCCTCATGCTTTTGTCAGGTATTATTGAGATAAACTGAATTAATATCTCTCTATAATAATCCAAATGTTCTAATCCCGTTTCCGATACGGGGGCATTTTACTGCACAATCGACACGCTCATCTTCTTCGAGACTGAAGCGGGACAGTTTCGGGCGTGCTTCCGGTATCTGATGGCGGCTCATTTAGCCGGTCACGAATGTGTTATCGAGAAACTTGAGGATATCGTATTTTTTCAGTCGATTTCTACTCAAAGTAGTAGAAATTACCAATTCGCACAAGGATTTACTGTCCGGTGATTCGTTTGCTCGCCCAGGCTGAGCTTATGACTTTCAACCTGGGCGCGTCATCTTCTCAGGTCGCACCAAACGGTCGAATTCGGCGGCGGTGACGTATCCGAGCCGAAGCGCCTCTTCCCGTAGCGTCGTCCCATTGGCGTGCGCCGTCTTGGCGATCGTCGCGGCCCGCTCGTAGCCGATTTTCGGGGCGAGCGCGGTGACCAGCATCAGCGAGTTCTTCATCAACTCGCGGATACGCGGCTCGTTGGCGCGAATGCCGGTCACGCAATGATCGGTGAACGACACGGCGGCGTCCGCCAGCAGCCGGATCGATTGCAGCGTCGCGTAGATGATCACCGGCTTGTAGACGTTGAGTTCGAAATGTCCCTGGCTGCCCGCCACCGAGACGGTGGTCTCGTTGCCGAACACCTGGCAGCACACCATCGTCAGGGCTTCGCTTTGCGTCGGGTTCACCTTGCCGGGCATGATCGACGAGCCGGGCTCGTTCTCGGGCAGGATCAGTTCGCCAAGCCCCGAACGCGGTCCCGATCCGAGCAGCCGGATGTCGTTGGCGATCTTGAACAGGCCGGTGGCGACCGACGCAAGTGCGCCGTGCACGAACACCATCGCATCGTGCGAGGCGAGCGCCTCGAACTTGTTCGGCGCGGTCACGAACGGCTAGCCCGGTGAGCGTAGCGATGCGCTTGGCGATGAGCTTGGCAAATTGCGGCTTCGCATTGAGGCCGGTGCCGACGGCGGTTCCGCCCTTGCGCCAGGGGATAGAGTTCCTTGAGCGCGGTGCGCATGCGGGCGCCGCCGAGCCTCACCTGCGCCGCGTAGCCGGAAAATTCCTGCCCGAGCGTCAACGGTGTTGCATCCTGGGTGTGCGTGCGGCCGATCTTGATGATCCGCGCGAACTCCTTTGATTTCTGCTCCAGCGCTGCCTGCAAATGTGCGAGCGCCGGAATGAGCCGCTGCGTGATTTCGGTCGCCGCCGCGACGTGCATCGCGGTCGGGAAGCAGTCGTTCGACGACTGGCTCATGTTGACATGATCGTTCGGGTGCACCGGCGATTTCGATCCGGGCTTGCCGCCCAGCATCTCGTTGGCGCGTGCCGCGATCACTTCGTTGACGTTCATGTTGCTCTGCGTGCCGGAGCCGGTCTGCCAGACCAGCAGCGGAAAATGCTCGTCGAGCTTGCCGTCGATCACCTCCTGCGCGGCGCGCACGATCGCGGTCATGCGCCGCGCGTCGAGCGAGCCGAGCTGGTGGTTTACCTCGGCAGCCGCGCGCTTGATGACGCCGAGCGCGCGCGTCAGCGGCAGCGGCATGCGTTCTTCGCCGATACGGAAGTTGCGGCGCGAGCGCTCGGTCTGCGCTCCCCAGTAGCGATCGGCCGGGACTTCGATCGGCCCGAACGTGTCGGTCTCGATGCGGGTGCTGCCGGGAGCCGCCTTGCCGGCCGTAGCGCCGGACTTGGTGCGATGCTTGGCCATCGGACGACGGCCGCGCGCTACTTCTTGCGGAAGCGGTCGAGCCGTACGACTTCGCCGCTGCCGGTTGGCTTGTCCGGATCGGGCGGCGGTTCCGTCTGGCTGGTTGACGGCGGTACCGCAGCCAGGCCCGCGGCCCCTCGCGGGCTTTTGAACTCGGCAGGCGGACGCGCCGGCGTCTGGTCCTTGGACGGCGTGCTTTCTTCGCTGGCGCTGGTTTCGCCGGCGCCAGTGGCGATCTCCTCGAAGCGCACCTCGAACGGGACCGAAGGATCCACGAACCGCTGAACCGCCGCGAAGGGGACACCCAGCCGCTCGGTGATGCCGCCGAAGGCGAGGCCGACTTCGAAGCCTTCTTCGGTGACGATGAGGTCCCAGAACTGATGCTGCAGGACGACTGTCATGTCCTTCGGATACTGCGCGCGCATGCGCGGCGACAGCTTTACGTTTTCCGCATTGGTGTCGAACGTGATGTAGAAATGGTGCTCGCCGGGCAGGCCGTTCTTGGCGTCCTCAAGCACCGTTCGCACCACCCGGCGCAAGGCGTCCTGGACCAGAAGGTCGTATCGAATGTGATCGGTGGCCATGGGGCAATCCATCCAAGGCAATAACAGTACCAGATTCGACTTCGGCGCGATGCCGGCTTGCAGGCTGTCACGGCGCCGTTCAGCGCTCGCACATATGAGTGCCGGGGGAGAAAAATAGAGCGCGAATGCGAGGGGGGAGGTGAAAGTGGAGGCTTCTGTTGCCAGGTGCCTCCGAACCCCGCCTGCCGGAGCTTAACCCGTCAGGACTTCAAGTTCGGTATTTCAGACCGCTTACGCAGCCTGAGCAACCGGAGCATAGTTGTCGTTTGCAACTATGGATTGGTCCGATAACGGTGGTACCATGCCGAGCAAAAGCACGCCCTTTACGCCCTCGTCGATCCTATTTCGACCCCATGGCGGGAAGGTCTGATCCGTCAGCGCTCAGAAAGTGTTTCCGATGACTGATTTCTCATCACCCTTCCCGGGAATTGGTGGAGTCGCCGGGTACTGCCCCCGGGTCCGAAAGGTTTATTACGACGCCCATTTATCGCCATATCCGGCTTGCGCCGGCACCCCCAATATAGGCGCGATCGGTTAGCGAAAAAAGAGCGCAATTGCCTTCTCCCCGGGCTTGGCCGCGGTCATCGTCGCGGTCATGGCCACGGCCACGGGTGCGGTCATGGGCGTGCTCATGGGCGCGATGCAATAAATCGGTTGGTCGCTATCGCGGCGAGACGGTAAGTCTGGCGCTATGGCCGATATCCCTGCCGCACCGGTGCCGGCGACCAAGGTTCCGACGCTGTCCGAGGTTTTTGCCGCCTTCGCGATGATTTCGCTGCAGGGCTTCGGCGGGGTGCTGGCGTGGTCGCGGCGCATGCTGGTCGAACAGCGCCGGTGGATGACGGCCGATGAGTTCAACGACGCCTATGCGCTCTGCCAGTTCCTGCCCGGCCCGAATGTGGTCAACCTGTCGGTCGTCTTCGGCCGGAAGATCCGCGGGCCGATCGGCGCGGCGGTCGCGCTGGTCGGTCTGCTGGGGCCGCCATTCCTCATCGTCGCGCTGATCAGCCTGCTTTACGCGCGCTACGGCGAAATCTCCGCGCTCCAACGCATGCTGACTGGCGTGGCGGCGGCCGCCGCCGGCCTGGTGATGGGGACCGGCGCCAAGATGGCGTTGCCGCTGCTCAAGGATCGCAACCGCCTGGCGCCGCTCATAGCGCTGGTGACGTTTGCCACCATCGGGTTGCTGCGCTGGCCGCTCTATTTCGTGCTCGCGGTATTGGTGCCCGCGAGCATTGCCATCGCCTGGTGGGTGCGGCGATGAGGGACGAAAGCGGAACGCTCGTTGCGCTCGCGGGTTATTTCGCGCTCATGTCGCTGTTTGCGATCGGCGGTGCGAATTCCGCGGTGCCCGAAATGTACCGCATGGCGGTCGAGGTCGAGCATTGGATGACCGGGCGGCAGTTTGCCGACATCTTTGCGATCGCGCAGGTGACGCCGGGACCTAACGTGATCATCGTGACGTTGATCGGCTACCACGTGGCGGGTGCCATGGGTGCGCTGGTAGCGACCCTGGCGATGTGCGGGCCGACATGCATCTTTGCGTTCTACGTCGGTGGAGTGTGGGAACGCTTCAAGGATGCGCCTTGGCGGACCGTGATCCAGGCCGGACTGTTTCCGATCTCGATTGGACTGATCTTCGCAAGCGCATTCGTCATCGCGTGGGCGACGGCACAAAATTGGGCAGCGGTTGCGCTGACTGCAGGGACCGCGGTCGCGACGTACATCACCCGGTTGAATCCGCTGTGGATTTTTGCCGCAGCCGCGCTATTGGGGTTAATGGGCGTGCTGTGAACTTAATTTGGCCGGAATGCTTTCCGTCGCCCATTGGAATGTGCTACGAAAAAAATTGTGTGCAAATGGACGGAAAGTTCCGAGCGCACATCAGTTTGCGGGGCTTCGTTACGGAGGGAGCATGTCTGAGGGCGTTAGTCCGTCCCCAACCGGGGCACCGGCGGGTTCTGCGGGGCATCAGCAGCATTTCATCGGCGGCGTCGTCATCGCCGTGTTGGCGTTGCTGCTGCTGTGGGGAACATTCTTCATTTCGGCTCCCTTGGTGCCACGGGTGCTGGCAATCGCTGTCGCCGTCATAGCGATCGCAACTGCGGCGGGCATCCTGCCGGTACGCAATCCGCAAGACTTTTTTGGCGGCCTGGCGCTGGTCGTGATTGCGATCTTCGCGCTGATCGCTTCGGCTGAACTCCCGGGTCAGCGCGGATTTGCATTCGGCCCAGGCACCGCGCCACGGCTGTTTGCCGGACTGCTCGCGGGACTTGGATTTCTGGTCGCGGGGATGGGCGCGATGACGGAAGGCCCCGCGATCGAACGCTACAAGATCCGCGGCCCGCTGCTGGTGATCCTGTCGATCCTGCTGTTCGCCGTCATGATCCGCCCGTTCGGTCTGATCATCGCGACCTTCTGCGCATTCATGTTCTCCATTCTGGGGACGAAGGAGATGCGCTGGCTCGAAAGCCTCATTGCCGCAGTGGGGATGACCGCATTTTGCTGGCTGCTGTTTGTCATTCTCCTCAACCTGCCGTTCCAGCTTTGGCCGCAACCAAACGCGCCGACGCTTCTGCTCAATCAATTCGGTGACCTCTTCAAGGGCTTGTTCACGCTGCTCCAGAAGGCAATCGGTCGTTGATCTTCCGTTGATCAGGTGGCCGTGGCCACGTTGACGCAATTGAGTTGAGGTCGTCATGTCGGAACTCCTCTCCAACCTCGCAATGGGCTTCGGTGTTGCGGCCAATCCGTACAACATCCTGTTCTGCCTGATCGGGGCACTCGTCGGCACGCTGGTGGGCGTGTTGCCGGGCATTGGTACGGTTGCCACCATCGCGATGCTGCTGCCCATCACGTTCGGCCTGCCGCCGGTCGGCGCGCTGATCATGCTCGCCGGCATCTATTACGGTGCGCAGTACGGCGGCTCGACGACCTCGGTGCTGGTCAATATTCCCGGCGAGGCCACATCGGTCATAACGTGTCTCGACGGACACCAGATGGCGCGGCAAGGCCGCGCCGGCGCGGCGCTTGCCATCGCGGCGATCGGCTCCTTCTTTGCGGGATGCGTGTCGACCGTGCTGGTCGCTGCGCTCGGCGCACCGTTGACCAGCCTCGCGCTGCTGTTCGGGCCGGCCGAGTATTTCTCGCTGATGGTGCTCGGCCTGATCTTCGCGGTCGTGCTGGCCAAGGGCTCGGTGCTCAAGGCGATCGCCATGGTGGTGCTCGGCCTCTTGATGTCGATGGTCGGTTCGGACCTCGAGACCGGCGCCGGCCGCATGACCTTCGACATCGCGGAGCTCGCCGACGGCATCGGCTTCACCAACATCGCCATGGGCGTGTTCGGGTTCGCCGAAATCATCCGCAACCTCGAAATTCCGGAAGAGAGCCGCGACGTCTTGAAGGGCAAGGTCACCGGGCTGATGCCGACCCGCCAGGACCTGATCAATTCCTCCGGCGCGATCGCGCGCGGCACGATCCTCGGGTCGATCCTCGGCATTCTCCCGGGCGGCGGCGCGGTGATCGCGTCATTCGCTGCCTACAC
Organism: uncultured Alphaproteobacteria bacterium; assembly: GCA_963763365.1. Taxonomy (GTDB): domain Bacteria; phylum Pseudomonadota; class Alphaproteobacteria; order Rhizobiales; family Xanthobacteraceae; genus VAZQ01. The sequence continues at coordinate 20,063 of CAVXOE010000019.1, forward strand.
CTTCGAGAAGAAGATCGCGAAGGACCCGAGCCGGTTCGGCAAGGGTGCAATTCAGGGCGTGGCCGCGCCGGAGAGTGCGAACAACGCCGCCGCTCAGACCGCCTTCATCCCGCTGCTCACCCTCGGCATCCCGCCGAATGCCGTGATGGCGCTGATGGTCGGCGCCATGACCATCCACGGCATCGTGCCCGGCCCGCAGGTGATGACCAAGCAGCCCGAGCTGTTCTGGGGCATGATCGCCTCGATGTGGATCGGCAACCTCATGCTGGTCATCATCAATCTGCCGCTGGTCGGCGTGTGGGTCACGCTGCTGCGCGTGCCTTACCGGCTGATGTATCCGTCGATCATCGTGTTCTGCTGTATCGGCATCTACTCGATCAACAATTCGCCGACCGACGTGGTGATCGCCGCGATGTACGGCGTGTTCGGCTACTGGCTGATCAAACATGACTTCGAGCCCGCGCCATTGCTGCTCGGCTTCGTGCTCGGCCCGCTGATGGAGGAGAACCTGCGCCGCGCCATGCTGATCGCCCGCGGCGACGCGACTGTGTTCCTGACCCGTCCGATTTCGGGCGGATTGCTCGCGGTCGCCTTCCTCCTGCTGGTTGTCGCCGCGCTGCCGAACATGAAGCGCCGCCGCGAAGAGGTCTTCGTCGAGTAGCCGTTCGGCTGGACGGCTCTCGGCGTCGCGCTGGTAATATCGTCACGAAGCGGTGGGCTGGAGTCGTATCCGCCCACCGTTGCGATGTGCGACAGCATGTCCAGTGCAAAGGAATTCCAGCCGCCATACTGAAGGGCCGTAAATCGGCCCCGGCAGTGCATTAATCCTGCGGGCTCGTGCTCCATTCGTCTCTTGTAAGGATGTCACCATGCTTCATCTTTTCTCTCGTCTCGCATTGGCCGCGTTCGCCGTTGGGCTGGCCGCGGCGCCTGCGTCGGCGCAGTCGGATTTTCCGCGCCGCCAGATCACCCTGATCGTGCCGTTTGCCGCCGGCGGGCCGACCGACATCGTCGCGCGCATCGTCGCCGAGCACATGGCGCGCACGCTCGGACAGCCGATCATCATCGAGAATATCGTCGGCGCCGGCGGCACGACCGCTTCGACCCGCGCGATGCGCGCCCAGCCCGATGGCTATACGATCGAGATGGGCCATATGGGAACGCATGCTGCGTCCGTCGCGCTCTATCCGAACCTCGCCTACAAGCCGGACGTCGATTTCGAGCCGATCGGCCTGGCGGCCGGCACGCCGGTCCTGATCCTCGCCAAGAAGGATTTTCCGCCGAAGGATCTGAAGGAGTTCGTCAGCTACGTGAAGGCGAACGCCGACAAGCTGAACATGGCGCATGCCGGCGTGGGATCGGTGTCGTTCACCACCTGCCTGCTGCTCAACTCGATCCTGGGCGTAAAGCCGACCTCGGTGCCCTACAACGGAACCGGCCCGGCGCTCACCGCCTTGATCGGCGGCCAGGTCGATTACATGTGCGATCAGATCGTCAACGTCGTGCAGCAGGTGCAGGCCGGACAGATCAAGGCCTATGCGATCGGTACGCCGGAGCGCAGCGAAGTGCTGCCGAACGTGCCGACCAGCAAGGAAGCCGGCCTGCCGGAATTTTCCGCACAGGCCTGGAACGCGCTGTTTGCCCCCAAGAACACGCCGAAGCCGGTGCTCGACAAGCTGTCTGCCGCGCTCGACAAGGCACTCGACGACGACGGCGTGCGCAAGCGCTTGCTCGATCTCGGCAGCGTCCTGCCCGACAAGTCAGGCCGCGGCCAGGAACCGCTGCGCGCGCTGGTGAAGAGCGAGATCGCGCGCTGGACGCCGATCATCAAGTCGGCCGGCCCGCTGAACTGATCACGGCGGATCGCAGCCGGCACTGGTACTCGGCGGCGCTTCCGGCGCCGCCGAAAGCATTTTGGGCAAGCCGGCGGGCTTCCGACTCAGGCCTATCGGTGCGAAACTTGAACCATGCTGCAATACCACGACCTGATGGAACGGATTCTCGCCGACGGCGCCGAGAAGCATGACCGGACCGGCACCGGCACGCTGTCGGTGTTCGGCCATCAGATGCGCTTCGATCTCGCCGACGGCTTCCCGCTCGTCACCACCAAGAAGCTGCATCTCAAATCGATCGTCTACGAGCTTCTCTGGTTCCTCGCCGGCGACACCAACGTCAAATATCTCAACGATCATGGCGTCACGATCTGGGACGAATGGGCCGACGAGCGCGGCGAACTCGGACCGGTCTATGGCAAGCAATGGCGCTCCTGGCCGGCGGCGGACGGCGGCACCATCGACCAGATCGCCAACGTGGTCGCCGCGATCCGGCGCAATCCGGATTCGCGCCGGCTGATCGTGACCGCCTGGAATCCGGCCGATGTCGACCGCATGGCGCTGCCGCCCTGCCATTGCCTGTTCCAGTTCTACGTCGCCAAGGGGCGGCTCTCCTGCCAGCTCTATCAGCGCTCGGCCGATGTCTTTCTCGGCGTGCCGTTCAACATCGCGTCCTACGCGCTGCTGACGCTGATGGTCGCGCAGGTGACGAACCTCGCGCCCGGCGAATTCATCCACACGCTCGGCGACGCGCACCTCTATCTCAATCATCTGGAGCAGGCGCGGCTGCAGCTTTCGCGCCCGCCGCGCATGCTGCCGCGGATGCGGCTCAATCCGGCGGCGACCGACATCTTCGCGTTCCGCTTCGAGGACTTCACGCTCGAAGGCTACGAGCCCCATCCGCACATCAAGGCCAAGGTGGCGGTGTGAGCGCAGCGGCTGGCGCGCCGCCATCTCGGCGCAATTCGCAAGTGACCGCGCTCACCCTCGTCGTCGCGGTCGCCGATAACGGCGTGATCGGGGAAGGCGGGCGGCTGCCCTGGCGGCTCAAGTCCGAGCTGGCGCATTTCCGCAAGGTCACCATGGGCAAGCCGGTAGTGATGGGGCGCAAGACCTTCCTGTCGATCGGCGTGCCGCTCAAGGGCCGCACCAACATCGTGGTGAGCCGCGATTCCTCCTTCGCGCGACCCGGCATCGTGGTCGCGCCGAGCGTCGAAGCCGCGCTCACGGTGGCGCGCGGCGATGCGCTGCGGCGCGGCGCGGACGAGATTGCGATCATCGGTGGCGCGGATATCTACGCCCAGACTATCGACCACGCGGATCGGCTGGTGGTGACCCGCGTGCACCTGCAACCTCCCGGCGACACCAGTTTCCCTCCGATCGATCCGCTCATTTGGAGCGAGGTTTCCCGCACCGACCACCTCGCAGGCCCGGACGACGAGGCGGCCTATACGGTGCTTGTGTTCGAACGAACGAGCCCTGGGCCGCAGGCCGGCGATGGGAGAAATTGAACGCATTTCAAGGCCATGCGCCGCCCCGCCGCATGCCGGGAAGGCGCGTTGTAACCGGCTGACACCTCCCCTATAACCCCCTGCAAATCGAAACAGTCTCGCTGGCCTGGGCCGCGAGTGAGGAGACAGCCGATGCCGTGGAGTAATCAGGGCGGAGGAGGACCTTGGGGAACCGGGGGAGGCGGCGGCGGAGGCAAGGGGCCCTGGGGCTCCGGTCCGCAGCCGTCCGGCTCGACGCCGCCCGACCTTGAGGAGTTTCTCCGCCGCAGTCAGGACAAGCTGCGCAGCGTGCTGCCGGGCGGCAATATCGGCGGCAAGGGCTTTGCCCTGATCGTGCTCGCCGCGGTGGTCATCTGGGGCTTTTCCGGCTTCTTCCGCGTCGAGCCCGACGAAAAAGGCGTCATCTTGCGCTTCGGCAAGTTCGTCCGCGAAGTCGATCCCGGCCTGAACTATCACTGGCCGTATCCGATCGAGACCGCGCTGACGCCGCGCGCCCTGCGGGTCAACAAGATCGATATCGGCATGCGCATCGTCGAAGATGCCCGCCGCGGCAGCACGGTTCGCGACGTGCCGGAAGAAAGCCTGATGCTGACCGGCGACGAGAACATCGTCGACGTCGACTTCTCGGTGCTGTGGCGGATCAAGCCCAATGGCGTCGGCGCCTACCTGTTCAACATCCAGCAGCCCGAGGGCACCGTGAAGGCGGTGGCCGAAAGCGCCATGCGTGAGGTGATCGGCCGTTCCAACATCCAGCCCATTCTCACCGGCGCGCGGCAGAACATCGAGACCGCCGTGCAGGAACTGATGCAGACGACGCTCGATCAGTACCGCTCCGGCATCCAGGTGACGCAGGTACAGTTGCAGAAGGTCGATCCGCCCTCGCAGGTGATCGATGCGTTCCGCGACGTGCAGGCGGCGCGCGCCGACCTCGAGCGCGTGCAGAACGAAGCGCAGAGCTACGCCAACCGCGTGGTCCCGGAGGCACGCGGCCGCGCCGCGCAGATCTCGCAGGCCGCCGAAGCCTACCGCGAGCAGATCGTGGCGGAAGCGAGGGGCGCGTCCTCGCGCTTCCTGCAGGTCTACGATGAATACAAGAAGGCACCGGACGTGACCCGCCAACGCATGTATCTGGAAACCATGGAGCGGCTGTTCGGCGGCACCGACAAGATCATCATCGATGCGCCGGGCCAAAGCGGCGTGGTTCCCTATCTGCCGCTCAATGAGCTGACGCGGCCGCGTACTCCGGCGCCCACGGCGCCGCAGCCGGGAGGCGCCCGATGAGACTCAATCTTGCGGGCGGCATCCTGGCCGCGCTCATCATCGTCGCCCTGATCATCGCCTACGGTTCGATATTCACGGTCTATCAGACGCGGCAGGCGCTGGTCGTTCGCCTGGGCGAACCGATTCGCCAGGTGACGCAGCCCGGGCTGCATTTCAAGGTGCCGCTCATCGACAGCGTCATTCAGATCGACAACCGTATCCTCGACCTCGAGAATCCGGCGCAGGAAGTGATCGCTTCCGACCAGAAGCGGCTGGTCGTCGATGCCTTCGCGCGCTATCGCATCGACCAGCCGTTGAAGTTCTATCAGACCGTCGGCTCGGTCGAACGCGCGAACTCGCAGCTTTCGATCCTGCTCAACTCGGCGCTGCGACGCGTGCTCGGCGAAGCTACGCTCTCCCACGTCGTGCGCGACGATCGCTCCCAGCTGATGGCGCGCGTGCGCGATCAGCTCAATGCCGAGGCGCAGGCGTTCGGCATCTCCATCATCGACGTCCGCATCCGGCGCGCCGATCTGCCGGAGCAGAACAGCCAGGCGGTCTATCAGCGCATGCAGACCGAACGTCAGCAGGAGGCGGCGCAGATCCGCGCCCAAGGCACCCAGCGCGCGCAGGAGATCCGCGCCAAGGCGGATCGCGACGTGACCGTCCTCCTCGCCGACGCGCAGTCGACGGGTGAGAAGGTGCGCGGCGAGGGCGACGGCGAGCGCAACCGCATCTACGCCGAGGCTTACGGAAAGGATCCCGACTTCTTTGCGTTCTATCGTTCGATGCAGGCTTATGAGACTGGATTCCGCTCGAGCGATACGCGCATGCTGCTCAAGCCCGACTCGGAGTTCTTCCGCTTCTTCGTCGATCCTTCAGGCAAGCCGCGCGCCACTGAACCGGCGAAATAACCAATCCTATCCGATGGCGGCGGCCGTCAGCGCCGGTTGACGCGACATGGGCGAATTCGTTGTGGCTCTCGGTCTCGTGTTCGTCATCGAGGGCTTGATCTTCGCCGCCTTCCCGGGGCTGGCAAAGCGGCTGGCGGCGAGCGCGCTCGAGAGCCCGGACACGTCGCTGCGAATCGCCGGCATCGTGTCGGCGATTCTCGGCGTCGTGCTGATCTGGCTGATACGTGGATAAAGCGCGCGAAGCGGCCCGCGCGACGTCGTCTCAGGCATCGATCGGTCCCAATTCCGCCCCAATTCGCAAGCCTATTTTGCATGCAGAAGCCGCCCTTGCGTCCATGCCTGGACGGGGGCAGTGTTTCCTCAGCAACATCCCAGGAGCTCAGACGTCCATGCTCGGCACTTTCACCCGCCTTGCCCGGCAGGTTCGCCGGCCCGCGTTTGCCGCGGTCGCGACTGCAGCGTTGGTGCTACCGGCGCTCACGACTTCGTCGAGCGCGCGTGGCCCCGAATTCATTGCCGACGTCGCCGAGCGAGTGATCGACGCGGTGGTCAACATCTCGACCTCGCAGAAGGTCGAGACCTCGCGCAACAACGCGATGCCGCAAGTGCCGAACCCGAACAACGATCCGCAATTGGACGAACTGTTCCGCGACTTCTTCAACCGGCGCGGACCGCAGGGCGACAATCAGAACCGCGAGCGCGCGCCACGCCGCGTCAACTCGCTCGGCTCCGGATTCGTGATCGATTCCTCCGGCATCGTGGTCACCAACAATCACGTGATCGCCGAAGCCGACGAGATCACCGTCATCTTCAACGACGGTTCGCGTTTGAAGGCCGAGCTTCTCGGCAAGGACCAGAAGACCGACATTGCGCTGCTCAAGGTCAAGCCCGAGAAGCCGCTGAAGGCGGTGAAGTTCGGCGACTCGGAGAGGCTTCGGCTCGGCGAGTGGGTGGTCGCGATCGGCAACCCGTTCAGCCTCGGCGGCACCGTAACGGCCGGTATCGTCTCGGCGCGCAACCGCGACATCCAGTCGGGCCCCTACGACAACTACATCCAGACCGACGCCGCCATCAATCGCGGCAACTCGGGCGGCCCGCTGTTCAACCTCGATGGCGAAGTGATCGGCGTCAACACGGCGATCATCTCGCCGTCCGGCGGGTCGATCGGCATCGGCTTCGCGGTGCCGTCGAAGACCGCCATGCCGGTGATCGATCAGTTGAAGCAGTTCGGCGAGACGCGGCGCGGCTGGCTCGGCGTGCGCATCCAGCAGGTGACCGACGAGATCGCCGAGAGCCTCAACGTGAAGCCGCCGCGCGGCGCGCTGGTCGCCGGCGTCGACGACAAGGGACCGGCGAAGCCCGCCGGGATCGAGCCGGGCGACGTGATCGTCAAGTTCGACGGCCAGGACATCAAGGAGATGCGCGACCTGCCGCGCGTGGTCGCCGACGCTCCGGTCGGCAAGGACGTGCCGGTCGTCATCATCCGCAAGGGCAAGGAAGAGACCCGCACCGTCAAGCTTGGCCGGCTCGAGGACGGCGAGAAGCTCGCCGTCAACGCCAAGCAGGAGGCGCCGGCGGAGAAATCGGTGGTGAAGAAGACGCTCGGCATCGAGCTCTCGAACATCTCCGAGGATCTGCGCAAGCGCTACAAGATCAAGGATACCGTCAACGGCGTGGTCATCACCGGGGTCGACGCCAGTTCGCCGGCCTCCGAGAAGCGCCTGTCGGCGGGCGACGTCATCGTCGAGATCGCGCAGGAGGCGGTGGCGAGCGCCGACGACTTCCAGGCCAAGATCGACAAGCTCAAGAAAGACGGCCGCAAGTCGGCGTTGCTCCTGGTTGCGGGCGCCGATGGCGAATTGAGGTTTGTCGCGCTGCCGTTGCAATAGTCGCGAGCCGGCGAGAATGCCAAAAAGGGGCGGCTTGGGCCGCCCCTTTTTCGTTTGCCTCAATCCGTGACGAAGTCGGCGCGGCGATAGCCTTGCAGGTAGAGAAGCGCGGTGAGGTCGCCATGATCGATGCGCGCGGCGGCGGCCTCGGCGACCTTTGGCTTGGCGTGAAACGCGACGCCAAGGCCCGCCGCCTCGATCATCGCGAGGTCGTTGGCGCCGTCGCCTGTCGCCATTGTATCCCCCGGGTCGAGGCCGAGACGCGCCGTGAGCGCCTGCAGCGTCGCAAGCTTGCCGTCGCGGCCGAAGATCGGCTCGATCACTTCGCCCGTGAGCTTGCCGTCGGGGCCGACGGCAAGCGTGTTGGCGCGGCTTTCGTCGAAGCCGATCGTGGCGGCAATGCGCTGCGAGAACAGCGTGAAGCCGCCGGTGACCAGGCAGGTGTGGGTGCCGTGCGCGCGCATGGTCTGGACCAACGTGCGGGCGCCGCTCGTGAGTGTGATGTGTTTGGCGATCACGTCGTCGACGACGGAGACGGACAATCCCTTGAGCAGCGCCACCCGTTCGCGCAACGCGGGCGCGAACGCGATCTCGCCGCGCATGGCGCGCTCGGTGATGGCGGCAACGTGCGGCTTCAGGCCGACATAGTCGGCCAGTTCGTCGATGCACTCCTGCTCGATCATGGTCGAATCCATGTCGGCGAGGAACAGGCGCTTGCGGCGGTGTCCCAACGGCTGCACGACGACGTCGATCGGCGCGTTGCCGAGCGCTGCGCGCACCTCGCCGGCCAGACGGCGGCAGTCGAGTTGCGCTTCACCGGGGATCGCAAGGTCGGCGGCGATCCGCTCGGCAAGCCAGACGGGTTCGCCTGACCCGAGGATAGCCGCCGCCCGGCCGAGCACCGCATCGTCGAGCGCAGGCCCGTCAGGGGAGCCGATCAGGGTGGCAACGAAAGGCATGGATGGTCGTCCGCTGGATTTTTGTTTATTGCCGGGGCATGCGATTGCTGCAAGCGAATGATGGAAGGCCCGGCCGTGGGCGGCGCCGTCTCCGGCTGGCAGCGCGATGACACCGGTCCTGCTCGCAGGCCCGACTGCCAGTGGCAAGTCCGCGTTGGCGCTCGCGCTTGCCGAGCAACTCGGCGGCACGATCATCAATGCCGATTCCATGCAGGTCTATCGCGACCTGCGCATCATCACGGCGCGCCCGGCGCCGGACGAGGAAGCGCGCGTGCCGCACCGGCTCTACGGCCAGATCGACGCGGCGGAGAATTACTCGGCCGGGCGCTGGTGTGTCGATGCCGGTGCCGCGCTCGCCGAAGCGGAGCGGGCAGGGCGCGTGCCGATCGTCGTCGGCGGCACCGGCCTTTATTTCAAGACGCTCACGCAAGGGCTCGCCGCGGTTCCGCCGATTCCTGCCGGCATCCGTTCGGCCGTGCGCGAGCGTCTCGTAGCCGAGGGTGTCGCGCCGCTTTACGCCGAACTCACCCGCCGCGATCCCGCGACTGCGGGCCGGTTGATGCCCGGCGACCGTGCGCGCATCACCCGCGCGCTCGAAGTCGTCGAGGCGACCGGCCGCTCGCTCACCGATTGGCACCGCGAGGGCATGAAGCCTGTGCTCGATCCCCAACGCGCCATCAAGGTCTTTCTCGCGCCGGATCGCGAGCGGCTCTATCGCCAGATCGATCAGCGCTTCGACCGGATGCTGGGTGGCGGCGCGCTTGCGGAGGTCGCGGCGCTGGCCAGCCGCCGCCTCGATCCGGCGCTGCCGGCAATGAAGGCGCTGGGCGTGCCGTGGCTGACCCGTCACCTCAACGGCGAGATCACGCTCGCCGAAGCGGTTGAAGGCGCCAAGCGCGACTCGCGGCGCTACAGCAAGCGGCAGGCCACCTGGTTCCGCAATCAACTGCCGGACTGGACCTGGGTCGCACCGGAGAGTGCATTCGGGGAAATCGTGCGCGTTCTCGACCGCGGACGGGACGGCTTGTAGCGCCACCAACCGAGCGCCGTCATGCACAGTCCCGCAGCGAGCACCCACCAGGCCGGCCGCACGTCCATGTCGAGGTCGAAATGCGCGGGCAGGATGCGCCAGGCTTCGAACCCGCGGGCCGCCATGTAGATGCGCGGCCTCGCTGAATGCGGTCATCAGCGCGGTGACAATCGTCAGAACCAGCATGTGCTGGGGCGTCACACCGTTGTTGCGCCGGTAGAGCACACGATAGGCGAGCAGCCAGATCAGGAAGCCCGCCATCAGCACCGGTTCGTAAATCTCGAGTTTCGACTGGATGAAGAAGTGCACGGTCGCGATCGCCGCGATCACATAGACGAGCCGATGCAAAGCGTTCCAGCGCTGCGATCCGAGCCGGCTGATGGCGGCATCAGTCGAGGTCACGCCGAGCGCGATCAGTCCGATCAGCGCCACCGCTCCGATCAGCAGATAGAACCGCAGCACGATCTCGCTTGCGACCTTGAACAGGTCGAAGTGTTCGTTGAGCGCGTAGAGCGAGAGATGCAGCACTGCGTAACACGCCGATGCAACGCCGAAGGTGCGCCGCGCCAGGACGATACGGGGATAGTTGAGGATGCGCTGTGCCGGTGTGATCGCGAGCGTGAGCAGGAGAAAACGCAGCGCCCAGTCGCCCGCCTGGTGGATCGCCTCGGTGATCGGACGTGCACCGAGGTCGCCGGTCCAGGCCTGCCAGGCGATCCACAGCGCCGGCAGGATCGTGGCCGCGAAGGCCACGATCTTCACCGGCGACCAGCGTCCGGCCCGTTCGCGCAGGAATGGCATTTGCTCGACCTGTCCCGATTGCGCGATACCATAACGGCCAGGATGGTCACACCCATTCAATTGCCCGCAGCCGATTATCGTCGGCAATCACATCTTGGCGAATGAGCAAGGTGTTCGGCCTGGGGCATACGTCCGATATTGATATTATTAATATATATCAATAACTTACGTTTAGTAATTATCACGTAAAATTTGTATTTTATTAGAGGCCTGCGTTCAACACTGCGCTGTGAAATCGGGGTGCCACAACCGGGGCCGGTGATGAAGTTCAGCAATCTGAAGATCTCAACACGCATCGCCTTGATCTTGGCGCTCATCACGCCAATCACGGCCTGGGCCTTAATCGGGGATGCCAGCCGGTCGCTGCACTTTTACCGCACCGCCCAGTTGGTCGATCAGCAAAACGCTGCGGCGAACGCGCTGATCGCCGGCGTTTACGAAATCCTGATCGAGCGCCAGTTCGTCAGCAACGCGCTGCAGGCCGCTGGCCCGGCCACCGCCACCGACCTGCAGAATATTGCCCGCTACCGTGGCGCCGCCAGGAGCAAGATCGACGCCGCCTACGCCCTGCTGCGCGATCAGGACTTTCCGAACAAGGCGGCCGCGATGGCCGAGTTTGACGCTGCCAGAGCCAAGGCCGAGCAGTATCGCGCACGATCCGACGATGCGATCAAACTCGACAAGGCGCAGCGCGATCCCGACGTCGTGAAGAGTTCATACGGAGTGCTGTCGGCATTCGTCGGAACCGCCCAGAAGCTGTGGAACGGTGTGCTGGGCAACACCAGCAAGCTCGACACCGAACTGGCGCGGCTTGCCAACATTCGCGTCCTGGCGTGGAACCTGCGGGAGACCGCCGGCCGCGAGCGCGCGACCATTTCAAAGGCGCTCTCGGCGAAGGGGGCAATTCCCGCCGAAGACCTGACAGTGATCGCGAGCATCCGGGCTCAGGTCGGGATGCTGTGGCGACTGCTGGAGGCCAATCTCAGGCCGGACGACTATGCCAGTGTGACCCAGGGCGTGAAATCGGCCAAGGAGCATTATTTCGGGAAGTTTCAGCCGCTCGCCGATCGGATGCGCAAGGTGTCGGCGGAAGGAGCGCCCTATCCGATGGCGATAGCGGAGTGGGCGGAGACGACGACGCCGCTGCTTGCGACGCTGCTCGACATCATGCTCGGCGCCAGCACCGAGAGCGAGGCCTATACCGCGCAGCTCAAATCCGCGGCGCTGCGCACGCTCGTCGTCAACGTGTCTCTGCTGGCGCTTGGCGTGGCTTTGTTGCTCGCTTCGCTGGTCATTTCCGTGTGGACGATCGTGCGGCCGTTGCGGGCGCTGACAAAGCCGCTGGACGAACTGGCGAGCGGCAACTTTTCCGTCGAGATCCCGGGGACCGAACGCAAGGACGAGATCGGGCGTATCGCCTGCGCGATGGCAATCATGGAAGCTCGCGTGCGCAGCGCTGTGGCGGGCATCAAAATGTCCGCGCGCGAAGTGAGCAATGCTTCCACCGAGATCGCGACCAGCACCACCGACCTGTCGCAGCGCACCGAGGAGCAGGCCGCGAGCCTGGAGGAGACGTCCGCGGTCATGGCGGAGATTGCTGCGGCGGTGCGCAAGAACTCCGAAAGCGCGCAGGAAGCACACCGGTCCGGGAGCGCGGTGCGCGCCGTCGCCGAGCGCGGCGGCGAAGTGGCGGTCCGCGCGATCGAGGCGATGTCGCGGATCGAGCAGTCGTCCCGCAAGATTTCCGACATCATGGGGGTGATCGAGGAGATCGCGCGGCAGACCAATCTGCTGGCCCTCAACGCCGCGGTCGAGGCTGCGCGCGCCGGCGAAGCCGGACGGGGCTTCGCGGTGGTGGCGGCGGAGGTCCGCAGCCTGGCCCAGCGCTCCGCGCAAGCCGCCAAGGACATCGAGCGGCTGATCCTCACCAGCGGCGAGGAGGTGAAAGATGGCGTCGCCCTGGTCAACCAGGCCGGCGCGGCGCTGACCGAAGTTCGCGACGCAATCGCGGCGGTCGCCGACATCGTGGCGGCCATTGCCGCCGCCAGTGCCGAGCAGTCGAGCGGCGTCGAGGAGGTCAACAAGGCTCTGACGCAAATGGATGACCTCACGCAGCGCAATTCCGCCCTGGTGGAGGAGAACGCCGCGACCGCCATGACGCTCGACCAGCAGGTCAAGGCCATGGATGAGCAGGTGGCTTATTTCCAGGTCGAAAAGCCTGATCCGGCGCAGGCCCGCTCCCAAGCCGAGCCCAAGGCGCCGGTCCGAACCCAACCGGCCCGGAACATGCCGCTCGCGGCTTCGGCCGCGGCCTGACCGCCCTGTCGGGAGCCGAACCTCTGGCACGCGCTTGACGCGGTAATCCCGAGACCTTATAAATCGCGCCGCAAGTAAATGACGAAAGGTCGCGCGCGTGCGCAATTTTATTTCGCTTAGCATCGTACTGGTAGGACGGCACACCGCCGGCGGTGGCTAGGCCATCGCGCGATTGGCGGTGTGCGGTCAGGGCCCTCGCGGCCCTTTTTGATTCCGGGGACGACAGCAGCGGGTGGAGCGGACAATGAGCAAGGAAATGACCGGCGCCGAAATGGTGATCGAGGCGCTTGCCGACCAGGGCGTGAAGCACCTGTTCGGCTATCCGGGCGGCGCCGTTCTGCCGATCTACGACGCGCTGTTCCAGCAGTCGAACCGCCTGCAGCACGTGCTGGTGCGCCATGAGCAGGGCGCCGTGCATGCGGCCGAAGGCTACGCGCGCTCGACCGGCAAGGTCGGCTGCGTGCTGGTGACCTCCGGCCCGGGCGCCACCAATGCGGTCACCGGTCTGACCGATGCGCTCTGCGACTCCGTTCCGCTGGTGGTGATCACCGGGCAGGTGCCGACCCATCTCATCGGCAACGACGCTTTCCAGGAATGCGACACCGTCGGCATCACGCGGCCCTGCACCAAGCACAACTACCTGGTGAAGAGCATCGAGGACCTGCCGCACGTGCTGCACGAGGCGTTCCACATCGCGTCGAGCGGCCGGCCCGGGCCGGTGGTCGTCGATATTCCAAAGGACGTGCAGTTTGCCACCGGGCGCTACGCCAAGCCGACGGAATTCCAGCACAAGGGCTACCGGCCGAAGGTCAAGGGCGACCTCGATCGCATCAAGGCCGCCGTCGAGCTGATGGCGCACGCCAAGCGGCCGCTGTTCTACACCGGCGGCGGCGTCATCAATTCCGGACCCGAGGCGAGCCACTTCCTGCGCGAACTGGTCAAGCTCACCGGCTTTCCGATCACCTCGACCTTGATGGGGCTCGGCGCCTATCAGGCCGCCGACCAGCAGTGGCTCGGCATGCTCGGCATGCACGGCACCTGGGAGGCCAACTGGGCGATGCACGACTGCGACGTGATGATCTGCATCGGCGCGCGCTTCGACGACCGCATCACCGGGCGGCTCGACGCGTTCTCGCCGGGTTCGCGCAAGATCCACGTCGACATCGATGCGTCCTCGATCAACAAGAACGTCAAGGTCGATATCCCGATCATCGGCGACTGCGCGCACGTGCTCGAAGACATGGTGCGGCTGTGGCGCGCCTCGTCACTCTCGGCCGACAAGAAGGCGCTGGCGGCCTGGTGGCAGCAGATCGACAAGTGGCGAGCACGGAAGTCGCTCACCTACAAGAACTCGAACGACATCATCAAGCCGCAATACGCTATCGAGCGGTTGTTCGCCGCCACGAAGGATCGCGACACCTACATCACCACGGAAGTCGGCCAGCACCAGATGTGGGCCGCGCAGTTTTATCAGTTCCAGGAACCGAACCGCTGGATGACCTCGGGCGGTCTCGGCACCATGGGCTATGGACTCCCCGCGGCGGTCGGTGTGCAACTCGCGCATCCCAATTCGCTGGTGATCGACATCGCGGGCGAAGCCTCGGTGCAGATGACGATGCAGGAAATGTCGACGGCCGCGCAGTACCGGCTGCCGATCAAGGTCTTTATCATCAACAACAAGTACATGGGGATGGTGCGCCAGTGGCAGGAGTTGCTGCATGGCGGGCGCTATTCGGAAAGCTACAGCGAGGCGCTGCCCGACTTCGTCAAGCTTGCCGAGGCGTATCACTGTCACGGCATCCGCTGCGAGAAGCCCGCCGATCTCGACGCCGCCATCAAGGAGATGATCGACGTGAAGAAGCCGGTGATCTTCGATTGCGTGGTCGATCCGACAGAGAACTGTTTCCCGATGATCCCGTCCGGCCGCGCGCACAACGAGATGCTGCTCGGCGGCGCCGCCGAGGACATCGAGGATGCCATTACCGAAGAAGGCAAGGTGATGGTTTAGCCGCCAAGCAGTGCGGGTGTCCGTCACCCTCTCCCGGAACTCGGATACCCTCTCCCACAAGGGGTGAGGGTCACGGAGCAAGTCTCGTGAATACGACCGCAGCCCCAAGCACCTCCCATTACCCCGCCGCACCTGTGTCGCAACAGGTCGAGACCCACACGCTATCGGTGCTGGTCGACAACGAGCCGGGCGTACTCGCGCGCGTGATCGGGCTGTTCTCCGGCCGCGGCTACAATATCGACTCGCTCACGGTCTCGGAGACCGAGCACCAGAAGCATTTGTCCCGCATTACGATTGTCACGCGCGGCACGCCGATGGTGATCGAGCAGATCAAGAACCAGCTCGACCGGCTGGTGCCGATCCACCGCGTCATCGACATGACCACCGCGGGACCGCATCTCGAGCGCGAGCTCGCCATGGTCAAGGTGCGCGGCAAGGGCGAGCACCGCATGGAGGCGTTGCGCCTCGCCGATGCCTTTCGCGCCCGCGTGATCGACGCGACGACCGAAAGCTTCGTGTTCGAAATCACCGGCGCCTCCGACAAGATCGAGAGCTTCGTCGCGCTCATGCTGCCGCTCGGCCTGGTCGAGGTCTCGCGCACCGGCATCGTCGCCATCAGCCGCGGCCCAGAGGGGATGTGATGCCGCTTGAGACGTTTGTCGCGCTGGTGTCGTTCGCTTTCGTGATGTCGTTTACGCCCGGCCCTAACAACATCATGCTCACCGCCTCGGGTGCCAATTTCGGCCTGGCACGCTCAACCCCGCACATGGCGGGTGTCGTCGTCGGCTACGCCCTGTTGCTTTGCGCGGCGGGCGGCGGCCTCGGCGCATTGATCGTGGCGTTTCCGGCAGTTCAGATCGCGCTCAAGGTTATCGGCGCCGCATATTTGCTCTGGCTCGCATGGAAGGTCGCAAACGCCGGGGCGGCGAGCGAGGGGGACGGCGCAGCGCGCCCGCTGACTTTCCTGCAGGCCGCAGCGTTCCAATGGGTCAATCCAAAGGGCGTCATCATCGCCCTCGGTGCCGCCGCGCTTTATTTGCATCCGGAGCGTGCGGTCCGCGACTTTGCGGTGATGTTCGCGGTGTTCTCCGTCGCCACCTTGCTGTCGGCTCTGACCTGGACGGGTTTCGGCGTTGCGCTTCGCAAGGTGCTCCGAAGCGATCGCCAGGCTCGCATTTTTAATGTTGTCATGGCACTGCTGCTGGTCGCCAGCATCGTGCCAATGGTGCTGTAACCGCCTGCGAGGTCAGGCATATTCGTCGCTCCCGCATCTTGCTAAGGAGCACTTGTGGGATGTGGCCGGGCGTCCTAGAAGCAAGGCCGAAAACCGGGACAAGGGATAAGAACCATGCGGGTTTATTACGATCGCGACGCCGACATCAATCTGATCAAGGGCAAGAAGGTCGCCATCGTCGGCTATGGCAGCCAGGGCCATGCCCACGCGCTCAACCTGCGCGATTCCGGCGTGAAGGACGTGGCGGTGGCGCTGCGCAAGGGCTCGCAGGGCGTCAAGAAGGCCGAGGGCGAAAAGCTCAAGGTCATGGAGGTCGCCGAGGCCGCCAAGTGGGCCGACATCATGATGATGCTGACGCCCGACGAGTTGCAGGCCGAGATTTACCGCGACCAGCTCGCTCCCAACATGAAGAACGGCGCGGCGCTGATGTTCGCGCACGGACTCAACGTGCACTTCAATCTCATTGAACCTCGTGCGGATCTCGACGTCATGATGATCGCGCCCAAGGGCCCCGGCCACACCGTGCGCGCCGAGTATCAGCGCGGCGCCGGCGTGCCGGTGCTGATGGCCGTGCACAAGGACGTCTCGGGCAATGCGCACGACCTGACGCTGTCCTACGGTTCGGCGATCGGCGGCGGCCGCGCCGCCATCATCGAGACGACGTTCCGCGAGGAGTGCGAGACCGACCTGTTCGGCGAGCAGTCGGTGCTGTGCGGCGGCGTGGTCGAATTGATGAAGGCGGGCTACGAGACGCTGGTCGACGCGGGCTACGCGCCGGAGATGGCGTATTTCGAGTGCATCCACGAGATGAAGCTGATCGTCGACCTGATCTATGAAGGCGGCATCGCGACCATGAACTACTCGGTCTCGAACACCGCCGAGTACGGCGAGTATGTCTCGGGGCCGCGCGTCATCACCGACGAGACGCGGGCGGAGATGAAGAAGATTCTCGCCGACATCCAGTCCGGCAAGTTCGTCAAGGACTGGATGCTGGAGAACCGGGTCAACCAGACCTCGTTCAAGGCGATGCGCAACAAGCTCGCCGCGCATCCGGCCGAGGCGGTCGGCGAGAAGCTGCGTGCCATGATGCCGTGGATCAAGCAACGGGCTCTCGTCGATAAGAGCCGGAACTGATCCGCGGGACACGGAGCTTGCAACCCGGAGCGACGTGAAGCTTTCGTTCAAGCCGACGCTAGGTCATGATTGACCCAGCGAGGGGCGACATGTCGACACTCAACGGCGAGGTTCGGGAGTCGGGCGGACAGTTGCGCGCACCCGCCGTTGCGCTCGACACTGTCTCGATCACGTTCCGCCTTGCCGATGGAAGCAGCTACACGGCGGTGCAGGACGCATCGCTCGCGGTCGCCGATGGCGAGTTCGTCGCCATCGTCGGGCCGACCGGCTGCGGCAAATCGACCCTGCTCAACGTCGCGGCCGGGCTGATTGCGCCGTCCGGCGGACGTGCCGACATTTTCGGTGCGCCGCTCGCGGGCCTCAACCGGCAGGCCGGCTATCTGTTTCAGGCCGAGGCGCTGTTTCCCTGGAAGACCGCGCTCGAGAACGTCGCGATCGGTCTCGAGACCGCCGGCGTGCGGACGGCCGAAGCGCGCGAGCGCGCGCAGACTTGGCTCACGCGGGTCGGGCTCGGCGAGTTCGGGGGGCGCTATCCGCACATGCTGTCGGGCGGGCAAAGGAAGCGCGTCGGGCTTGTGCAGGTCCTGATCCGCGATCCAAAAATTCTGCTCATGGACGAACCGTTCGGCCCGCTCGATGCGCAGACCCGGCAGATCATGGGCAACCTGCTGCTCGATCTCTGGAACGCCGACCGCAAGGCGGTGCTGTTCGTCACGCACGATCTGGAAGAGGCGATCGCGCTGTCCGACCGCGTGGTGATCATGTCGGCGGGACCGTCCGCGCGCATCATCGGAGATTGGAAGGTCGAACTCCCGCGCCCGCGCGATACCGCCGAGATCAGGATCGAACCCGGGTTCCACGACCTGCATCGTGAAATCTGGTCGATGCTCAAGACCGAAGTGCTCAAGGGCTATGCGCAGACCGGGGGCGGTTAAATCCGCGCCGGCATGATTGCCTTGCTCCGCTTCCGGCGGCTAAACTGCAACTGATGGGCGGCCGGATATGCCGAAGTCAGCCCACAAATACCCAAAAACGGAGGAAATCTCATGTGGCTCAAGCGTAGTCTGTTGCTGGCTGGCGGCGTCGCGCTGGCGATCGGGTGGAGCGCTCAGGGCGCGAGCGCGCAAGGTGTCTTCACCATCACGTCCAAGAACTTCAAGGACGGCGAACGGTTGGCGCCCAAGATGGCCGGCAACAACAAGCAGAATCCGAATTGCACCGGGGAGAACGTCTCGCCCGAATTGTCATGGTCGAACGTGCCCGCCGGCACCAAGAGCCTCGCACTGCTGATGTTCGATCCGGAAGGCCGGCCGCCGGGTGGCGTCAGCCACTGGGTCGCCTACGGCATCGCGCCGACGGTGACGGGTTTTGCGGAAGGCGAGGCGAGCAAGCAGACCGACAAGTATGTCGGCGGCAAGAGCCTGATGGGACTGCCGCACTATTTCGGTCCGTGCACGCCGCCCGGCCCGCTGCATCACTACACGTTCACCCTGATGGCGACCGACCTCGAGCCGAATGCGCTGGCGGCGGGGATGACGCGCGACGACGTCATCAAGGCGCTCGACGGCAAGGTGAAGCAGGCGACCGGCCTGATCGGCATCTTCTCGAAGCAGTAAGGCGATCGTTCTCAACGTCATGGCCGGGCTTGTCACGGCCATCCACGTCTTCTGCCCTTGATGGCAGAGAGACAAAGACGTGGATGCCCGGCGCAGGGCCGGGCATGACGGTGGGAACACTGTCCGCTGGCCATGCACCGCATCAAGCTCCTCTTCCTGCAAATCCTGGTCGCCGTGGTGGTGGTGCTTGCCTGGCAGGTGCTCACCACGGTGCCGATCGGCGGCGTGAAGCTCCTGCCGCCGTTCTTCTTCTCGACGCCGCTCGATGTCGCCCACCGCATCGTCAAATGGTTCGTGGAGGGAACGATCTGGCGACATCTCTGGATTACGCTGGTCGAATCCGTGCTCGCTTTCGTGATCGGCTCGGTGGCAGGCGTGCTGATCGGCTTCTGGTTCGCCCGCAAGCCGACGATCGCTGATGTGTTCGATCCTTACGTCAAGATGATCAACGCGCTGCCGCGCGTCGTGCTGGCGCCGATCTTCGCGCTCTGGTTCGGGCTCGGCATTGCGTCCAAGGTCGCGCTCGGCGTGACGCTGGTGTTCTTCATCGTGTTCTTCAACGTCTACCAGGGCGTCAAGGAAGTGAGCCCGACCATCCTCGCCAATGCCCGCATGCTGGGCATGAACGACCGGCAGCTCATGCGGCACGTCTATTGGCCCTCCGCGCTGTCCTGGATGTTTTCTTCGCTCCATACCGCGGTGGGATTCGCCGTGGTGGGGGCGGTGGTGGGTGAGTATCTCGGTTCGGCCGCGGGGCTGGGCTACCTCATCCAGCAGGCCGAAGGCGTGTTCGACGTCGCTGGCGTCTTCGCCGGCATGTTCGTGCTGGCCGCCTTCGTGCTTGTGATCGACTACCTGGTCACCTTGGCGGAGCGGCGCCTTCTGGTGTGGCGTCCGGTCGCGGCGGCCACGGCCTGACGCGGTCTGCTAGGCAGGGGAAATGCGCTGGCCTATGGTGGCGCCAAATAAAGTTCCAAGGAGAAACGTCATGGTCGCAGGGCTTTTCCGCCGGCTGATCGTCGCCATCGGCGCATTGGCGCTGACATCCGGTCTCGTGCTGGCGCAGGGCAAGACGAAGCTGAGCATCGCGGTCGGTGGGGCAGGGTGCCTGTGCTACCTGCCCACCATGCTGGCCAAGCAGCTTGGCGAATACGACAAGGCCGGCCTCGACGTGGAACTGATCAATTTCAAGGGCGGCTCGCAGGCGCTCACTGCGGTGCTGGGTGGCAGCGCCGACGTGGTCTCCGGCTACTTCGACCATTGCGTCAATCTCGCCGCCAAGCAGCAGTTCATGCAGGCGCTGGTCGTGTACGACCGCTACCCGGGCTTCGCCTTGGTGGTGTCGCCGACTCAGACCGCTGCCATCAAGTCGATCAAGGATCTCGCCGGCAAGAAGGTCGGCGTCAGCGCACCCGGCTCCTCGACCGATTTCTTTCTGAAATACATGCTGGCCAAGAACGGCGTCGATCCGAACTCCGTCGCGGTGGTCGGAATCGGGCTCGAAGCCACCGCGGTTGCCGCCATGGAGCGCGGACTGGTCGAGGCCGCCATCATGCTCGACCCGGCGATCACGCTGCTGCAGGGCAAGTTCAAGGACCTCAAAATCCTCGCCGATACCCGCACCCAGAAGGACACGCTCGGCGTGTTCGGAGGCGAATATCCGGGCGGCGCGCTCTATACGCGGGTCGATTGGATCGAGAAGCACGAGAAGGAGTCGCAGGCGCTCGCCGGCGCCATCGTGGGCACGTTGAGGTGGATTCATTCGCATACGCCCGAGGAAGTCATGGCGAAAATGCCGGACGACCTGGTGGGGCCCGACAAGGGCCTCTACCTCGCGGCGCTGAAGAACACGCTGCCGATGTTCTCGACCACGGGCAAGATGGACCCGAAGGGTGCCGAAGCGGTGCTGGCGGTGTTCAGCCAGTCGGTTCCGGAGATCGCCAAGGCCAAGATCGACCTCGCCAAGACCTACACCAACCGCTTCGTCGATCAGGCCAACGCCAAGTTGGGGCAGTAGCAAGACCGTCCGCGATTTCGGTGCGCTCTCTCCGCAAGCGCAGGACCGTCGCATTTGGCAAACTCGTGCGGCGTGGTTCCCCTCGCCCCGCGAAGCGGGGAGAGGGTGCCCGAGCATCGCAGGCAAGTTTACGCAGCCTGCCTAAACTTGGCTGCGCGCGAGGGCGGGTGAGGGGCCCGCTTTCCTGAGGATTCTGCCTTCTCCCGGCGCGCGCTACGCGCTCGCCACCCTCTCCCGCAAGCGGGAGAGGGGACGCCGCGTCGCGGTCGCGATGTAATTCGGGCTGCCGGTCGCGGCGCAGCTACGCATCGGGCGATGACAATGGTCGCAGACGGATTGCCGCTCCCGCGGCACCTCAGCCCTTGTCATGACGGATTTATTACAGAATGATGACGGCGGGCCGCGTCGGTGCCGAAGCACGGGCTTCGGCCGGAGCGCGGCCGCTGTTCCGAGTCAATGCCGCCCGCCGTTCTTCTCCTGAAACATCGCCTCGCCGCCGCATTCCTGGACCGCGGTTACGTCGTGCAGGTCGCGGCGCTTGTGGCCGTGCAGCTGGCCGCGCTGGCTATTCTGGTTGCGACCGAGGACGAGCCGGCCGCGCGCGCGGCCTTCGTGCTGACCTGGGGCCTTCTCAATTTCATCTTCCTGGCGCTGTTCCGCCGACCGCTGGTGTCGGGTGCGCTGTCGCTGGCGCTGATCGTCGTTCTGATCCTGGTGTCGAAGTTCAAGCAAAGCGTGCTGATGATGACGGCGACGTTCGTCGACGTGATGCTGATCGATTTCGATACGTTCTCATTCCTGCTGAACATTTTTCCCGGACTGGCCTGGAAGGTCGCCCTTGGGGTCGCGGCGGCAGCCGTTGTGCTGACGCTGCTGTGGCGGTTCGATCAGTTCCGGGTAGGGCGCCTCACGGCGCTGGCCGGAGGCTTTGCGTGCTTCGCGGCGCTCAGCGCGCTGTCGTTTGCACTGCCGATGGATCGGGAAGACGAATTCTGGCTGCGGCAGTACGTCTCCAAGTTCGCACGCTCGGCGGTGGTCGCGGCGATCGATCTCGCGACGCTGGGCGTATTCGATGCCGACGCCACCGCGTCGGGCCGGATCGACGCCGCGGACGGCGCGAGTTGCCGGCCGGCCGGCAAGCTGCCGCACATCGTGATGGTGTTCGACGAGTCGAGCTTCGACGCCAGCATGATGCCCAACGTCAAGCTGCCGCCGAACTATCAGGATCGGTTCCGTTCAATCGACGGCAAATCGCGGGCCTTCGTGGTCGAGGGCGCGGGCGGGCCGAGCTGGTACACCGAGTACAATGTGCTCTCCGGCCTCTCGGTGCGGTCCTACGGGCGGTTCGCCGAGTCGGTTACCCGCATCGCGGCCGGCCGGGTGCAGCGCGGGCTGCCGTATGCGTTGCGGCGCTGCGGCTACAAGACCTACAGTCTCTACTCGTGGTTCGGCGCCTTCGTCGGCGCGCGGCGTTTCCAGACCACGACCGGCATCGAGCATTTTCTCGACGCCAGGCAGATGCGCACCGGGCGGGCCGACACCGACGCTTTCTATTACGACCAGACCGCCCGGGTGATCGCGCGCGAACACGACAACGGCCCGCTGTTCATCTTTGTCTACCTGGCGACCAATCACTTCCCGTGGAATTCCCGTTATCGCCCCGACCAGGTGCCCGACTGGAAGGATCCTGGCAACGGGTTCGAGATCGACGAGTATCTGCGCCGCCAGGAGATGAGCGTGCGCGACTACGCGGACTTCAAGGCGCGCCTCGGCCGCGAGTTCCCGGACGAGCCGTTCTACCTGGTGCGCTTCGGCGACCACCAGCCGATGTTCGCCAAGTACCACTTGGAGCCGGGGCTCGACCGGGCGGAAATCGCCCAGCGCATCATGCAGTTCGACCCGCGCTACTTCACGACCTATTACGCGCTCGACGGCGTGAATTTTCAGCCGCGCGACCTGGGCTCGGCGCTCGACACGCTCGACGCGCCGCACCTGCCGATCGTCGTGCTTGAAGGCGCCGGGGTCCCGCTCGATCCGTCGTTCCGCGAGCAGAAGAAAATCCTCCAGCGCTGCCGTGGCGCCTTCTATCTCTGCGCCAGCGGCGCCGAGGCGAGGCGCTTCAACCGCCTGCTGATCAACGCCGGCCTGCTCAAATTCTAGCGCGCATGAACGCGCGTTCATCGCCGGCAAGTTTGCTGTGGCGATTTTGTCGCGCTTGGCGCTCTTCGATGTTTTTGACCTTGAAATGACAAATTGAATGCACTTTTATGACAGTCGCTCGTGTGCCGGGCGTCGCTGTCGATCATTGCCGGGCACGGGCCTACCGCCATGCCGCCCTTCGCGTCATCTTTGGCTCGCCGCTGGACCGCACGAGATGCAGGTTTCCGGCGCAACGCTATCTCTATCGCTCTGATCGTCGCCCTGAATCTCGTCGCGCTTGGCCTCATGGTTTGGAGCGAGACCGACCCGGTTTCCAAATCCGTCTTCTTGTTGACCTGGGGCCTGGCCAACTTCTTCTGGCTCACCCTGCTGCGCCGGCCGCTCGTCTCGGCCGCGCTGTCTCTTGGGCTGATCGTCGCGATGATCCTGCTGTCGCGGCTCAAGTACGACATCGTCTGGATGACCGCCAATTTCCTCGATGTCTGGATCATCAACGGCGACACGATCAGCTTTCTGCTGGCGGTGATGCCGGACCTCTATCGCCAACTGATGGTCGCCGCCGCGCTGATCGTTCCGGTCCTGGGGTTGCTGTGGTGGCTCGACGCCTTGCGGGTCCGCCTGCGATTTGCGCTTCCGGGCTTCCTCGCGTGTCTCGCTGGACTTACCGGCGTGTCGCTCGCGTTTCCGCAGGAGGAGTGGGTGGCGTTCTTTCCGGACGCCTATGTATCGAAGTTCGTCCGCTCCGGCGTCCAGGCGATCTCCGAGCTGAGCCGCAATGGATACCTGGAATCGACCGCGCATCTCACCGAGCGCCTGCGCACGTTGCCGGAGGCAACCTGCGCGCCCGCCGCGAAGCCGCCGCACATCATTCTGGTGCACGACGAGTCGAGCTTCGACATTCGCAGCGCCCCTGGGATCAAGGTCCCGGAGGGCTATGGCGAGCATTTCCGCTCGTTCGACGGCAAGGCGCGGCGCTTCATCGCCGAAGGTGCCGGCGGCCCGAGCTGGTACACCGAATACAACGTCCTCGCCGGGCTTTCGGCGCGGTCGTTCGGCCGCTTCGCCTACTATGTGACGCACATCGCCGCCGGCCGGGTCGAGCGCGGCCTGCCGAAAGCGCTGCGCCGCTGCGGCTACCGCACGTTCTCGATCTATCCGGCGTCGGGCGCCTTCATGAGCGCCAAGGCGTTCCAGACCACGACCGGGGTGCAGAGCTTCACCGATCAGGCCGCGCTCGGCACCGACAAGATCGAGGCCGACCGTTTCTATTACGACGCGGCCCTGCGCACGATCGGACGCGAGCGCGCCAAGGGCCCGATGTTCCTGTTCGTCTATCTCGCCGAGAACCACTATCCGTGGGACTACCGCTGGCGGCCCGACCTGATGCCGGAGTGGAAGGATCTCGGCAACCAGCCGCTGGTCGATGAATATCTCCGGCGGCAGACCTTGAGCTTCCATGACTACGCGGCGCTGCTCGAGCGTCTCAAGCGCGATTTTCCGGACGAGTCATTCCTGCTGGTGCGCTATGGCGACCACCAGCCGGATTTTGCCTCGACCCTGCTCGAACCCTGGCTGGACGATGCCGCGCGCGCCAAGCGGTTGATGCGGTTCGATCCGCGCTACTACACCACCTATTACGCCATCGACACGGTCAACTTTGAACCGAAGGAGCTTTCGTCGGCGCTCGAAACGATCGAAGGGCCTTACCTCCCGCTGGTCCTGCAGGAGGCCGCCGGGCTGCCGCTCGATCCCTCGTTCACCGAGCAGAAAAGAATTCAACAGCGTTGCAAGGGGCTGTTCTACGCCTGCGCGGGCGGCGCGGAGGCGCGGCGCTTCAACCGGCTGCTCATCGACGCCGGCCTGATCAAGGGACTTTGATCCGCAGCGTCGCGACGCTCTTCCGACGAAAGAGCCTGTCAGGCGACGCCGAAACCGAGAAACTCCCGGATCGACTTCGTCGAGTTCTCGGCATTCTGCTTGTTGGAATTGGGCAGTATCCAGTCTTCGCCGCCGCGCAGCGTCAACACTGTATTGCTGATCTCAACACCCGGGCGATCGATCGACGTGCTGATCGACGCATTTGCAATTTTCGCGAGTGG
This sequence comes from uncultured Alphaproteobacteria bacterium, assembly GCA_963763365.1. Classification (GTDB taxonomy): domain Bacteria; phylum Pseudomonadota; class Alphaproteobacteria; order Rhizobiales; family Xanthobacteraceae; genus VAZQ01. The sequence continues at coordinate 44,843 of CAVXOE010000019.1, forward strand.
GCACTCGACCGGTTTGAGCTCCCAGAACGCCATCTTGCGCTGCAAGCTTGCGGTACCGGCGGATTTGTCGAGCGTCAGCGTGGTCGAAGCCGATCCCAGCACCAATCGCTGTGGTGTCTGCTCGATGATCTGCACCTTGGCCGCCCCGTTGGCCGCGCGCGACTCGTTCGTAGAGTACACCCGCCGCGCAACAGGAACAGTCATGACATGGTGTCGCGCATCAGCGCGAAGACGTTTCGCGTTTTGCGCGAATAAGTGAATCGATACCCCACGGTCCGCCACCGGCGAATGCGATGTAGAGAAACACGAAGCAATAGAGAATGGCGGCATCGCCGCGATTGAGGATCGGGAAAAAGCCCGACGGTGCGTGGCTGATGAAATACGCGAACGCCATTTCGCCTGACATGACGAATGCCGCGCAGCGCGTGAACAGACCGAGCAGCAGCAAGATACCGCCGGCGAGTTCGATCGCGCCGGCGAACCAGTACATCGAGAGGAGCGCGGGCGTCGGTATGGGCGACGGCCAGCCGAACAGGCGCGACGTGCCGTGTTCGAGAAAGAGCAACGCGGCCACGATGCGCAAGATGCTCAGCACGTACGGCGCGAGCCTTGTCGCGGTATCCTGAATGTTCATGAGATGCCCCGAGTCCTTGACGGAAGCGTTCTAGCTGCCGCCGGGGCGATTTGCTCATCACATTCATCTGAAGAGTGGGAACTGGCGTCGCGCTTGGGGCCGACCGCCACAAAAAGGCCCGGTTGTTTCAGCGCGTTTCGTTCGGTAAGGAATGCCGCTTCTCGCTGTTATTTCATCCATTTTCTAAACTATGGTTTTTTGGCCACGCTCGCGGGCATTTCGGCAGTCGTCGTTCTTGCCGCTGGTCTAACGCAATTCTTCCACTATGATGCCACATTGAGGTTGGGACGGCACCCGACCTTCAGTGGCTTTTTCGATCAGGAGATACCCACAATGAAGCGTTTAGCGCTCGCTCTGGGAGCACTCGTGCTGGCTCTCACCTCGGTCGCCCCGTCGGCCTCCGCGCTATGGCGTCCCGAATGGGTCGTCGTTCAGTGGACCAACGGCGACTGCAAGGTTTGGCACAACGACATCAACGCTCCGCTGGGCGGTGGCTGGAGGGCGGTTGCCTTCTCCAACACCTACGGCGGCGCTTGGGGCAAGCTCGGCTGGCTGCAGTCGAGGCGCAAGTGCAATCTCTGATCCTGCGCGTCACCGGATTGCACTGACGAATTTCGCCCAGCTCTGCTGGGCGAAATTTTTTTGTCTATGATGGTGCCCGAGCGTCGTCCAACAACACGCTGCAAGGAGGAAACGATGCACTTCGCCATATCCGGAAGCTGCGGCCCGACCGATCCGACCCGGACCATGCTGCCTTTTCTGTTCGCCGCCTCTGCGGTGCAGGCGGGCGACCGCGTCACGCTCATCCTGTTTCACGACCGGTATTGATGGCGGTCGAGCGCGCGGGAGCCAAACTCGTGCCGGTCGGCCCGCCCAACCGCTACGAGGAGGTCGTGAGCCACGCCAACGTGACGATGTGGGCGTGCAAACCTTGCGTCGACGTGCGTGGCCTCGCCAGTCCTATGCTCGACAAGCGTGTGAAGATCGCCGGCATGAACGAATTTCACGCCGCCGCCAAGGAGCCGGACACTCGCGTCGTCACCTTCTAGCGGTCGCACGCGCGCCAATCCAAGCCGGTGAAAATCGCCGGATACGGTCTGGAGGCGGCGGGGCAGGCGGTATAGGCTGACCGCAATAAGAACGTACAGGGAGGATCCCATGCGCACCGCCCGGATGGCGTGGGCCGCGCTTGCCGTTTCCACTGCCTGGCAGGCCGCGAAACTCGAACCGGCGGCGGGCTATCTGCCCGGCAAGCCGACGCAATAGGTTCCCACCGCGTCCCCTTTCCGCCGGGTCAAAGGGGCGCGAGGCTGCGCGTGATTTCGCCGGGTCACTTCTCGACGAAATCCGCGCAGCGTTGTACTTCGGTGTTCGTGCCCCACGGCATGATCGGCACCGACGACGTCGAGTTCTTCGGCGAGCCTTCGATCAGCCGGTCGGAATAGACCATGTAGACCAGCACGTTTCGCTTCGCGTCGCAGCCGCGCACGATCTGCATCTTCTTGAAGAACATCGAGCGGCGCTTGCGGAACATGTCCTCGCCCTGCGCGAACTTCGCCTTGAAATGGATCGGCCCGGTCTGCCGGCAGGCGAGCGAGATGTCGGACACCTCCTCGGCGACGCCGATCCACCCGGAGATTCCGCCTTTTTCCGGCACGGTGAAGTGGCATGCGACGCCGTCGACATCCGGATCGTCGAGGCCATAGGTGGCGAGCTTGTCGTTCGGCGTGAGCCACTTGAATACGGTCGAGCGGCGGAAGATGAGATCCGGCTCGTCGGCCGCGTTTGCCGGAGCAAGCGTGATGAGGACACCTATCGCGGTCAGGAGTACGGCGGGGTAGCGCCAGAACGTCATCATGGTCCGAGCTCTCGCATTTGCATTTGCCAAGGTCCTATGTAGGAATTGCGGCCCTGAATTGAAGTGCGGCAGGAGCCCCGTGTGGCGCGCGTCAAGATGATCAAACCGGAGGAGGCCGACGCGGCGGCCCGCGAGGTCTACGACGGCGTCCTCAAGCAGTGGGGCCGGATCAGCAATTTTTCGCAGGTGCTGGCCCATCAGCCCGCCGCGCTCGCGGGCTGGATGCTGCCGAACCAGAGCATCCGGCTCGACAACGTCAAGAGCGATCCGGACTACGTGAAAATCCAGCAGCTCGTCATCATCAAGACGTCGGCGCTCAACCAGAGCGCCTATTGCATGTCGCACAATGTCCCGCTCGGCCGGAAGGTCGGGCTTTCGGACGCACAGATCGCCGCCGCGCAGGGCGACGACTACATGCGCTCTCCCGACCTCGACGACCGGCAGAAGGCGGCGGTTCGCTGGGCCGATGCCGTTACGCGCATGACGGCGCGCGATGACGACGAGGCGTTCGCGGCGATGCGCCGGCATTTTTCCGAGAAGCAGATCGTGGAGCTCACGGTCTTCTGCGGCATGTGGAACTATTCGAACCGGCTGTGCGAGGCGCTGCACGTCGACCTTGAGCGGCCGGACAAACGGATCGAGTTTCAGGCGAAGTAGCCGGCCGCCGGCCGTCTCGCAGTCGAAACGTCCAAGACCGGAGGCCGACATGGCGGACACCAAGAACTATTCCGGCGGCTGCCATTGCGGGCAGGTGCGCTTCGACGTGACCGCCGACCTCACGACCGTGGCGCAATGCAACTGCTCGATCTGTCAGAAGCGCGGCGTGCTGTGGACGTTCGTCACCGCCGACAATTTTGCGTTGCGCGCCGGTAACGACGACCTGCGCGACTATCAGTTCGGCAAACGCACCATTCATCACCTCTTCTGTCCGCAATGCGGGGTCGGATCCTTCTCGCGCGGGCTTGCGCCGAGCGGCGCCGAGATGGTTGCCGTCAACGTGCGCTGCCTCGACGACGTCGATATCGCCGCGCTCAAGGTCACGCCGTTCGACGGGCGCAGCCTCTGAGCGGCGCGTTTACGGTGTGGTGACATCGTGGTTACGCCGCGCATGCGCGCGCTTTACATCGAATTTGTTTTTTCCGCGGCGGAATTTCTTTGAATACGCGGCGCGTCCCCGACATTCTGATTGCGGGCGACAAGAGTTTTTTCGAAAGGACAAGTTCGGTGAAAAATCTCGCACTCGCTGCGGCAGCGGCGGTCGTTCTCACAATGGCGGTAGCGTCGGCCTCGGCGGCCGGCAGGCATGCGGTCTCGACGGAACCGCCCATGGGCGACCAGGGCGCGCGCTACGGCGGTCTCTGCTGGGTGGTCGGCAGCGGTGGCGTCTCGACCTATCATGGCTATTGGGCGCCTTGTAAGTAAGCGACCGGCCGGAGGGATCGCGGCTGCGTTGCAGCCCCCGGCGGTGCCGGGGGCTTTTGCATGAGCGCAATGACCCGGCGCTAAGGCGTGGGCGGATAGTCGTCCCAGCGCGGCAGCGCGAGTTTGCTCGCGCGCCAGCGGTAATAGGCCGCCATGATGAGGCCGAAGGCGAGCCCCGCCAGCAGCGAGGTAACGATGCCGACCGCGATCGGCATATCCTCCGAGCGCCAGAGCAGGAGCCACATCAGCAGGCCCCAGGTGACGGCGAAGAACAGCCCCATGGACAGCGCGAGCGGCCAGAATCCCGCAAAGTGCGGCGGCGGAACTTCAAGCCCGAGCCACCAGAGCAGGCGATAGATCGGCGGTGCGGCCGTGTAGCGGCCTATGCCGCGCTGGGTGAAGTCGTCCAGCAGGCGCTCGACTTTCTGGCGGTGGTCCATGGCGCGCTCCCGCGAAAAAGGTCGCCAGATTACCCGATGCCAACGGCCGGGTGGGACGCTAAAATAGCCCCGTGCGCCGTCGGAGACGCAGCCGGTCGGTGGAGGAACTGGCGCCATGGCCAAGACGCTCGTCAAACCGCGCACGAAGACTGCGACGAAGACCGAGCGGCCCAAGCTCTACAAGGTCATTCTGATCAACGACGACTACACGCCGCGCGAATTCGTCGTGCTGGTGCTCAAGGCGGTGTTCCGCATGAACGCCGAGCGCGCCTACCACGTGATGATGACCGCGCACCGGCGCGGCGTCTGCGTGATCGCGGTCTATACGCGCGACGTGGCCGAGACGCAAGGCGAAGGAAGCGACCGAACTCGGCAAGGAGAAAGGCTATCCGCTCTACTTCACCACCGAGCCGGAAGAGTAGGGCGGCAGGCGCAAGGCCGGCGTCGCAATTCGTATCGCCGGCGGGCCTGGTTATTTGCCTTGCAGCGACGCGATATACTCGATCAGTGCGAGAATGCGCACCCGCATCATCGCTTCGGCGATGTCCTTGGAGGCGAGCGCCGGCGGCAGGCCGGTATTCCACTCGCGCACGTAGAAATCTCCCCACACCGGCATCTCTCGCGGCCCGTGCGCGATCACCTCGACGCGGCCGTCGATCGTGTCGTAGATGCGCGAGAATGGAAATACGCCGTCGTTGGTCTGCGAAAGCTTGGTCAGGTCCGGCGGGCGTTTGATGAGCGCCTTGGCGACGTAGCCATCGCCTTTGCCGGTTGCGCCGTGACACGAAGCGCACGATCGCAGGAATTCGTTTTTCCCGATCTCGGTTTGCGCGTGGGCGGCGCCTGTGACGCAGATCGCCGCAATGACCGCCACAGCGTTCCCGATCCAATGCCTTGTCATCCGAACCTCGCACGATTGTCGAAGCAGGATCGCACGGCAGCAGGCAGGCGCGATTGATTCAGGTCAACGGACACCGCGGTGGCCGGTCCCACAATGCTTGGTTTCATGGGCTTGAACCGGAGCCGCGTCCTCCGATATGACGGCGGTACGCCGCTATCAGGGAGCAACGCCGATGTCCCCCCTTTCCATCCTGCTCAATATCCTCTGGATCGTGCTCGGCGGCTTCGGCATGGCGGTCGGCTGGGCGATCGCCGCCGTCATCATGGCGATCACCATCATCGGCATCCCCTGGGCGCGGGCGGCCTTCAACATCGCGATCTATGCGCTGCTGCCGTTCGGCCAGAAGGCGGTGTCGCGCGCCGAATATCTCGGGCAGGACGACGTCGGCACCGGGGCGTTCGGCATGGTCGGCAACATCATCTGGCTGGTCCTGGCCGGCTGGTGGCTGGCGCTCGGCCACCTGGTCATCGCCGTCCTGCTGTTCATCACCATCATCGGCATCCCGTTCGGCTGGGCGCACCTCAAGCTCGCCGGGCTGGCGCTCTGGCCGATCGGCAAAATGATCGTGCCGGCCGATTTCGTGCCCTCGCCCTATCCACGCCGGGATTGAGACCTCACTTCAGGTTCAGCACCACCGGACCTGCCACCGGGTCGGTGACGCCGAGCCCGCCGCCCAGGTCTTCGAGCGTGTGGCGGAAGCTGTCGAGCGTCGCGACCATGTGCGGCCGCGCCTTGGCGAGCGACTCCATGTCGTCCCATTCGGCGATGATGCAGTAGCTGCGCTCGCCGGTCTTGATCATGTTGACGTGGCGGATGCCCGGCCAGTTGCCCTCGACCTTCTTGTGAGCGTCGAGGAACTCCTGGTCGCATCCGGGTTTCACCCGGAAGCGCACGGCATTGAAGGCGGTCATGGCAAACCTCCGGTCGTTGCGAGGACCGCGATCATGCGTTGCGGCCGCGCGGACGGCAAGGCACCGGTGAGGTGCGCCGGGATGGAGCGGAAACACCGTCCGCGCTACGCTCCAAGGCCGCGATGCACGGTGCGGGGCGCAACGCCGACAATGAGAGACCAGGCCACAGGATGCTGACGCGCTTCCAGCGCATGATGTTGCGCGGCTGGGCCACCAACATGGTGGTGGCGTTCCGCTTTCTGGGCTGGCGAAGGCATGGCTTCAACTATACGAACGCCGAGCAGGCGCGGCTGCGCGCCATCGTCGCCGACCGGTCCTCGGCGGCGTTCGCGGCGTGGTTCGTGCTGACGGCCGTGCTGCTGATGGGGGCGGTGGTGCCGCTCATCGGGGTCGTTCTCACGCATCTGCCGAAGAGCATGTCGATGCTCGGGCTGCCCGCGATCGTGCTGGGCGCGTTCATTATCGCGCCGCTCGCGATCGGATTCGCCAGCGCCATCACCGATGTCTTGTTTCGCGCGCCGCCGTTCGTCGAGGCCGATGGCGATGCCGAGCTCTACGGCAAGTTCCAGACCCAGTTGCTGATGATCGGCGGCGGCGCGATCCTGTTCGCGCTGGTGCTGGCCTGGTGGGGCTGAAGCGCGCGCCCCGCATTGCTGGGGTGCTTGCTCGTTGCCGCAAAAAGCGCCGCGTGGTAGACGGTCAACATGACGAAGACGATCAAGGATGTCCTCACGCTTGCCGAGACTTGGCCCGACTGGGCGCAGCAGGAACTGGCCGACCTGTCCCTTGAAATCGACCGCGAGGTGAAGGCCGGCACCTATCACGCGACGCGCGAAGAACTGCGCAAGATCGACGAAGGTCTTGCCGCCGCGCGGCGCGGCGACATCGCGACCGGCGAAGAGATCGAGTCGGTATTCGCTAAGTATCGGCGCGGATGAGGCTCGACCTTTCGAAGCCGGCGCTGGCCGACCTCGATGAGATTCTCAAATTCCTGTCGGAGTGGAGTCCTCTGGGAGCCGAGCGGGTCGAAGCTCGCATGCGGGTCGCATTCGCTCACCATCGCCGACCTGCCCGAAGCGGCGCAAGCCGTCGAGCAGCGTCCTGACGTACGCCGGCTTCCGCTCGGGCGATATCCTTATGTCATCTACTACGAGATCGGCCCGGACGCAGTGACTATCCTGCGCATCCTGCACGGTGCGCGCCGGCAGCCCTGGAACGATGAGGCCTAGGTTTGTAGGGCGCAATAGCGCAGCGTATTGCGCCCTACGGGCTGGAGTAGTAGGAGCCAGTTATGAACACGCCGTCCGAGCTGACCGCCGACGAGATGCATGCCCGCATGCTCAAGAAGCGCCTGTGGATCATCATCTCGCGGCCGGTGGCGCCGCCCGAGGAACTCGCCCGGCATCTCAAGGCGCACCTCGAGCATCAGATCAGGATCGAGAAGGAGGGCATCATGTACGGCGCGGGGCCGGCGACGCCGCCCGGCGAGACGCGCCCCGCGTTCGGGCTGATCATCATCCGCGCCAAGGACGAGGCCGAAGCACGCCGCATCGCCGATGCCGACCCCATGCACGCCTCGGGCGCGCGCCAGTACGAGCTTTATGCGTGGTCGCTCAACGAGGGGCGCATCAACGTGGCCTTGGATTTTTCGGACCAGACATTCCGGTTCGAATGAGAGAGCCGCCAGCCGGCGGAGCTGTAGCCCGCATGGAGCAAAGCGGAATGCGGGACCGGCCTGTCCGTGGATGGCGCGCCCCGGATTTCGCTGCGCTCAATCCGGGCTACTCGCTACAAGGTAGCCGTCGACCTCCGGCCCAACGGAAATAATCGGTCGAAGCATGTCCCTGCGCTGAAGTGCCATCTCATCCGCGACTTGTTGATTGGCGCGCAAGATTCGGTACGTGAAAAGGCAGACAGGCCAGATATCCGTGCGAGGGTTGCATTAACGGCTAGGCTCAGAAGCTGTGCTTTGGTCATAAGTGACGCTCACCGCCGGCTCACTGCATTCCACGGCTACGCTTTCGCAACATCTCCTTGAGGCGCTCGTGAGACTTGTGCGCCTCCTCAATTCGTCGGCGGCCTAACGGGCGGCCGAATTCGTCTACACCTGTCATCCACTTGTCGTTGCCCCAGAAGAATTCACCCCCGTAATGGAATGCCACCTCGTCTTCATTAGGTAGCAAGACCGAATCCAATTTCGACCAATGCTGAGTCTTCAACACTCTTTCTGGATAAAGCCATTCTGGGCTTGCCGCAGCGATATATCGCTTAGCTCTGCGCTTGATTATGAAGTTAATTGTCGCCACTTGTTCAGAAGTTAGCTCACGCCCGCGCAATATGCTCTCAATGTTGAACATCCGGGGCTGGCCGAAATATCGCGCATGGGTGCGGGGCGTGCAGAGTTTCTTTCCTGGCTCCCTTGCGTATTCCAAGTTTGTAAGTATGAGACAAGAGCGTAAGCTTAAAGGAATTAATGTTCGGGTGGCCCGCAATAGTATTGACGGCTCATTTGGGTACCGCATGTTGGTCGCAAAGGGGAAGAACGCCGGATTGTACACTGTCACGGGATGATCGGAGCAGATGAACTTGATGTCCGATCGATCGGCCGAGACGAGTTCCCAAACCGCCTCGCACCATGTGGTGGCATTCAACAAGCGCAATCGTTGTAACGTGAGTAGGGAGATTTCCTTTCTAAGGTCAGGAGCTCTGGTTGTAATCCAGCCTAGATCGGCAAGCTTTGTGGTCCCCAGAGCCTGCGCGTAGAGCCATTCCAACCCTTTTGGTGTTCGAAGTTTCAGTGCGTCAAAGAATTCCAGCACCCAGCTGATACAATCCGTACCGTGCTCCTGCCAAGAGTTGTTCTCAACGATGCGCAAGCCGCGGGCACCGAAATCATCTAGAGGGCCAAAAAGAAATCGTTCTAGTGCGTCTGAGCGCTCAAGAAGTTTGGAAGAATAAAAGTGATCTTCCGCAAAACATCTTGCCGGCCCCCATTCCAATTCGGCACTTCGGTAGATTGGCTTCCCGTTCCTAATAGCTATCAGGTCTGGGTTGAGGTCTAGGTAGTAGCGAAAACGAGTTTGACCAGCGCCGAGAAATCGGCGCTGGTACCATCTCGGTACGTAGTGGTGAAGGACCGAGGTGTCTTGGGTGTCGGCGAGTCCCAGCTTACGAACACCCCGTCGTCCCGCCGCACGTGTCGCACTTCATGCAGGTGCCGTTGCGCAGCAAGGTGAAGTTGCCGCACTCGCCGCAGGCTTCGCCCTCGTAGCCCTTGGCCTTGGCTTCGGCGCGTTTCTCGGCCGCCATCGCGCGGGCGTCGGCGCGCGTCTCGCCGCGCACGAAGGGCAGGTTGTGCGCTTCGAGCTGTTCGGCGGGCGAGAGCTTCTGCTCGGGCTCGGCCTTGAGCGCGGCGGTGCCGGAGACTTCGGTGCGGCCGGCGAAGGCGGTGACGTTCGACGGCACCCCACCCCGGACCGCGTCGCGGTCCGACCCTCCCCCTGCAGGGGAGGGTGACACCGTGCCCGCCTCGCGCGCGCCGCCCGCGATCACGCCGAGCCGGTCGGTGCGCGAGCGCGTGAGCCCCCTCGAGACGTATTGCGAGGCGGCCGGCGGGCGGCCTTCCTCGACGCCCTTGCCGAGCGCGTCGAAGCCGGTCTGGCTCGGATCGACATGCGCGAGGTCGAAGCGCTCGAGATAGCTCACCGCCAGTTCGCGGAAGATGTAGTCGAGCATCGAGGTCGCGTACTTGATCGAGTCGTTGCCCTGCACCGGGCCCGCGGGTTCGAAGCGCGTAAAGGTGAAGGCGTCGACATATTCGTCGAGCGGCACGCCGTATTGCAGGCCGAGCGAGACCGCGATCGCGAAGTTGTTGATGATCGAGCGCAGCGCCGCGCCTTCCTTGTGCATGTCGATGAAGATCTCGCCGAGCCGGCCGTCGTCGTATTCGCCGGTGCGCAGATAGACCTTGTGGCCGCCGACCACCGCCTTCTGGGTGTAGCCCTTACGACGGTCGGGCATGCGCTCGCGCTCGCGCATCACCACGATGCGCTCGACCACCTTCTCGACCACGCGTTCGGCCAGCGCCGAGACGCGCGCCGCCTGCGGCTTCTCGATGAACGCCTCGATAACGTCGTCCTCGTCCTCCTCGTCCTCGATCAACTGGCTCTGCAGGGGCTGCGAGAGCTTCGAGCCGTCGCGGTAGAGCGCGTTGGCCTTCAGCGCGAGCTTCCAGGAGAGCAGGTACGCCGCCTTGCAGTCCTCGACCGTGGCGTCGTTCGGCATGTTGATGGTCTTCGAGATCGCGCCCGAGATGAACGGCTGCGCCGCCGCCATCATCTTGATGTGGCTCTCGACCGAGAGATAGCGCTTGCCGGTGCGCCCGCACGGATTGGCGCAGTCGAACACCGGGTAGTGCTCGGCCTTGAGGTGCGGCGCGCCCTCGACCGTCATCGCGCCGCAGACGTGGATGTTGGCGGCGTCGATCTCGCGCTTGGTGAAGCCGAGCGCCGAGAGGAGATCGAAGCGCGGGTCGGCGAGCTTCGCCGGCTCGATGCCGAGCGTGGCGAAGAACTCCTCGCCCAGCGTCCACCTGTTGAAGGCGAACTTGATGTCGAAGGCGGTCGGCAGCGCCTTTTCGACCTTGGCGATCGCCTCGTCGGTGAAGCCCTTCTGCCGCAAGGTCGAATGATTGATGCCGGGCGACTGGCCGAGCGAGCCGTGGCCGACCGCATAGGCCTCGATCTCGGCGAGCTGCAATTCGGAATAGCCGAGCACGCGCAGCGCTTCGGGCACGGCGCGGTTGATGATCTTGAAGTAGCCGCCGCCCGCGAGCTTCTTGAACTTCACCAGCGCGAAGTCGGGCTCGATGCCGGTGGTGTCGCAATCCATCACCAGGCCGATGGTGCCGGTCGGCGCGATCACCGAGACTTGCGCGTTGCGGTAGCCGTGCGCTTCGCCGAGTTCGAGCGCGCGGTCCCAGGCGGCGGTGGCGTGCGCGACCATCTTCGGGATTCGGGACAGGCCTTGTGGTCGAGCGGCACCGGCGGCATCGCCACCTTCTCGTAGCCGTTGCGCGCGCCGTGCGCGGCGCGGCGGTGGTTGCGGATGACGCGCAGCATGTGCTCGCGGTTCTTCTTGTAGCCGGGGAAGGGGCCGAGTTCCTTCGCCATCTCGGCCGAGGTGGCGTAGCTGATGCCCGTCATGATGGCGGTGAGCGAGCCCGCGATCTGGCGGCCGGAATCCGAATCGTAGGAGAGGCCGGACGACATCAGCAGCCCGCCGAGATTGGCGTAGCCGAGGCCGAGCGTGCGGAACTCGTAGCTCTGCTTGGCGATCTCCTTCGAGGGGAACTGCGCCATGAGGACGGAGATTTCGAGCACGACGGTCCAGAGCCTGATCGCGTGCTCGTAGCCTTCGACGTCGAACGCGCGGGTCTTGGCGTTGCGGAACGCCAGCAGGTTCATCGACGCGAGATTGCACGCCGTGTCGTCGAGGAACATGTATTCCGAGCACGGATTCGAGCCGCGGATCGCCCCCGACGCCGGGACAGGTGTGCCAGTCGTTGACCGTGGTGTGATACTGCAGCCCGGGGTCGGCGCAGGCCCAGGCGGCGTGGCCGATCTTCTCCCACAGGTCGCGCGCTTTCAGGGTCTTGGCGATCTTGCCCGGCTTGGTGCGCCAGGTGAGGTCCCAGTCGCCGTCGGATTCGACCGCCTTGAGGAACTCGTCGGTGACCCGCACCGAGTTGTTCGAGTTCTGTCCCGACACGGTGAGGTAGGCGTCGGAATCCCAGTCGGTGTCGTAGACCGGGAAATCGATGTCGGTGTAGCCCTGCTTGGCGAACTGGATGACGCGCTTGATGTAGTTGTCCGGCACGTGATTCTTGCGCGCGGCCTTGATCTCGCGCCGCAGCACCGGGTTCTTGTCGGGATCGAAGCAGTCGTCGCCCGAGCCTTCGCAGTTGACGCAGGCCTTGAGGATGGCGCGCAGGTGCTTCTGGTTGATCTTCGAGCCGGTGACGAGTGCCGCCACCTTCTGCTCCTCGCGTACCTTCCAGTCGATGAACTGCTCGATGTCGGGGTGATCGGTGTCGACGATCACCATCTTGGCGGCGCGGCGCGTGGTGCCACCCGACTTGATGGCGCCCGCCGCGCGGTCGCCGATCTTGAGGAAGCTCATCAGGCCGGAGGACTTGCCGCCGCCGGCGAGCCGCTCGCCTTCGCCGCGCAACGAGGAGAAGTTCGTGCCGGTGCCGGAGCCGTACTTGAACAGCCGCGCCTCGCGCACCCACAGGTCCATGATCCCGCCTTCGTTGACGAGATCGTCGTTGATCGACTGGATGAAGCAGGCGTGCGGCTGCGGGTGCTCGTAGGACGACTTGGACTTGACGAGCTTCTCGGTCTGGAAATCGACGTAGAAGTGGCCCTGGCTCGGGCCGTCGATGCCATAGGCCCAGTGCAGACCGGTGTTGAACCATTGCGGCGAGTTCGGCGCCGCCATCTGCATCGCCAGCATGCAGCAGTGCTCGTCGAAGAACGCGCGCGCGTCGGCTTCAGAGTCGAAATAGCGGCCCTTCCAGCCCCAGTAGGTCCAGGTGCCGGCGAGCCGCTCGAACACCTGTTTTGAGGAATGCTCGCCGACCGAGCGCTCCTTCTCGGGCAACTCCGCAAGCGCCGCTTCATCGGCGACCGAGCGCCACAGCCAGGACGGGATGGTCTCTTCCTCGACCTTCTTTAGCCGCGCCGGCACGCCGGCCTTGCGGAAATACTTCTGGGCCAAGACGTCGGCGGCCACTTGCGACCAGGACGTGGGCACCTCGACGTTGTCGGCATGGAACACCACCGAGCCGTCGGGATTGCGAATCTCGCTCGTGGTCAGCCGGAATTCGATGCCCGCGTAGGCTGACTGTCCTTCGGTCGTAAAGCGCCGCTCGATCCGCATCTCTTGCCCCTTTGTGTTGGCGCGGCAACCTGCGGGAACTCCCCGCTAATATAGGTCGCCGGCGCATTGTTTGCCGACACGATTCCCGTGAGCGCGTCCGGCCTCCGGCCGCGCCCCAAGTGGCCTCGTCTCAGATCTGTCTGCCTCAGCTCAACGCCCAGTCCGCAGCCTTGGAAGGCTGGCCACGGATCGTTGCGGCGCGTCCGGAGCACATCCTGTGGGCGTGATGATCCCAGGCTCCGTAAGCCGATTTGGCCGGCGGAGTGGTGACTACGGGACCCTGTCAGGAGGTGCCCGGCGGACTTCGAACCACTCGCGCCGAACGGGTTAAAGCTAGGCCAAGCCCGCCGCGCCCGTCAAGACCTAGTATCAAAATATGAATCAACCGCTACCACTGGTGCGAAGCTGTGAAATACGGGGACGACTCAGGGTGCGGTGCAACAAGTATTGGATTTTCGCGGGTCTTTGGAAAGGCCGGCTGTGGGCTTTTCCCGTCACGCGGTTGTCACCGGTTTCTGTCAAGCGCAAAAATTTGCTGGCAGGATCCTCGGAAGGGTACGGCGCGGCGCCTCGCCCGGCCCCCGCTCAGGAGCCGGCCACCTCACTCCGCCACCGCCCGCTGTCGGTTTTGCCGCTGTTTCCGTTGGGATCGGTGATTCTCCGTCGGAGAGAATTGCCCGGCGACAAAAGCGCCTCCGCGACCTTCACTCTTTCATCGATTGATTCAGCCTTCCTCAAGGCCGGCGATTCTAAGCTCCGCGGGTCGGCCGCACGCCGATGCGGCACGTCCAGTCAGGGCGCGTCCAGTTCGGCCCGTTCGGAACCCAGGCCATGCGACCCGTTTCCCGCCGCTTCCTGCTCGCAGGGGCTGCCCTGAGCAGCGCCTCGCTGCTCGTACCGGTGACCGTGCGGCCGGTCCTCGCCGCGGTCAAAAAGCGCGAGACCGAATTCGGCATTACCGACTGGATCATGATCGCCCCCAATGGGCAGGTCACGCTCGGGCTGTCCCAGCCGGAGGTCGGGCAGGGCTCCTACACGGCGCTGCCGCAGATTCTCGCCGACGAGCTCGACGCCGACTGGGAGCGTGTCCGGGTCCGGTTCGTCACCGGCAAGCCGGCCTACAAGATCGCGTTCCGGCAGGAAGCGCCCGCGCAGAAGGAGGGCGCCTCGATGTCGACCACGGCGCTCTACGACCGGCTGCGGGTCGCGGGCGCGGCGGCACGCGAGGTGCTGGTGCGCGCCGCCGCCGAGCGCTGGAAGATCGACCCCGCCGAGTGCCGCACCGAGAAGGGCGCCGTCATTCACCCGCGCGGCGGTACGCTGAGCTACGGGCACCTCGCCTCCGCCGCGTCGCGCCTGCCGCTCAATCCGGCGCCTCGGCTCAAGGAACGCGCGCAGTTCCGGCTCATCGGCAAGCCGCTCGCGCGGCTCGACACGCCGGCGAAGTGCAACGGCAGCGCCATCTACGGCATCGACGTGACCGTCCCGGGAATGCTCAACGCCGCGATCAAGACCGCGCCGTCCTTTACCGGGCGCGTGATCGCGATCCGGAATGAAGCCGATGCGCTGAAGATGCCGGGCGTGCGGGCGATCGTGAAACTCCCGCTGGTGCCGATTGCCAACGAGGACGACGCTTCGCAGCAGCCGCCCGGCAAGCCGGAGCGAGGGCACAACGCGGTCTGCGTGATCGCCGATTATTTCTGGCAGGCCAAGCGCGCCATCGACACGCTCGACGTGGTGTTCGACGGCGGGCCGCAGGGCGATCTGTCCAGCGCCAAGATCGATGCGCTGCTCGATGCGGCGCTGAGCGCGGAGAAGGGCGTTCCGGCGCTGGTCCACGGCAACCCGCGCGAAATCATCGCGGAGCGCACCGCCGACGTGATCGAACGGCGCTTCGTGCTGCCGCACATCGCACACGCACCGCACGAACCCGTCAACGCGACGGCGAGCTACCGCGACGGCAAAGTTGAAATCTGGGGGCCGATCCAATCGGTCACGGCGTGTCAGGAGGCGGTTGCCGAAGCGGTCGGCTGCCCGGCCGACCAGGTCTCGGTCAACGTCACGTTTCTCGGCGGCAGCTTCGGCCGGAAGATCGTGCCCGATTACGTCGTGCAGGCCGTGCACGCCTCGAAGGCGGTCGGACGCCCGGTCAAGCTCATCCGCTCGCGCGAAGAAGACATGCAGCACGATGTCTATCGTCCGAATGCCGGGAGCCGCATGCGGGCCGTGCTCGACGAAACGGGCTACCCGTTGGCAGTCCACGCTCGCGTTGCCGGCCAGTCGCTCTTCAACGCCACGCGCAAGAGCTGGCTCGACCATACGCCCGCGGGCGACTGGGACGAGAGTATGGTCGACGGCATCTACAACCAGAGCTACCGGCTGCCCAATTTTCTGGTCGAGACCGTCGACACGCCGCTGCCGGTGCCGGTTTACTTCATGCGCTCGGTCGGCTCGACCGCGGCGGTGTTCTTCTGGGAGAGCTTCATTACGGAGCTGGCCCAGCACGCCAAGATCGACCAGTACAAGTACCGCAAGCACCTGCTGTCCGACGATCCGCTGGCCGTGCGCGTGCTCGATGCGGCAGCGCAAGCGGCCGGTTGGGAGACCCCGCCGCCATCCGGCACGTTCCGCGGCATCGCATTCAATTGCTACATCGGGCGCGGCGGCCGGTTCAAAACTTACGTTGCAACGGTCGCGGAACTCAGGCGCGCAGGCGACAGGTTTGCGGTCAAGCGCATGGTTTGCGCTGTCGATCCCGGCCTCGCGGTCAATCCGAACACGCTCAAGGCGCAGATCGAAGGCGGCATCGGCTTCGCCATGACCAACACGCTCAAGAGCAAGATCACGTTCTCGAACGGCGGCACCGACCAGAGCAATTTCTTCGATTATCCGCTCCTGAGCATCGACGAGATGCCGGAGATCGTCGCGCTCATTCAGCCGAGCGACCGCCCGCCCCAAGGTGTCGGCGAGGTGGTGCTGGCACCGGTGGCGCCTGCCATCGCGCAGGCTTTGCTGCATGCGAACGGCCGCAAGCTCGACGTCATGCCGTTCCCCGATGACGCGTTCAAAGCGGCGGTCTGAGCAATGCGCGCACTGAAAGGCACCTCGTCATGCCGGTGAAGTTTTCGGTCAATGGAAAACCCGCCTCGTTCGATGGGCCGGACGATGTCCCGCTGCTGTGGGTGGTGCGCGAGCACTTGCGACTGACCGGGAGCAAATTCGGTTGCGGCGTCGGTGCCTGCGGCGCCTGCACGATGCATTTCGACGGCGCACCGGTGCGAACCTGCGTGCTGCCCGTCGGCTCCGCGCAAGGCCGGCAGATCACCACCATCGAGGGCCTATCCCGCAACACCAGCCATCCGGTCCAGAAAGCCTGGATCGCGCTTGACGTTCCGCAGTGCGGATACTGTCAGTCCGGAATGATCATGGCGGCAGCCGCGTTGCTCAAGCAGCATCCGCAGCCGACGGATCAGGATATCGATGGAGCCATGACGAACCTCTGCCGGTGCGCAAGCTATGCGCGCATCCGTGCCGCGATCCACCTCGCGGCCAAGAACGGCACGGACCTTGCCGACCCGGTATCGCAGCCGCCAATTCGTCGCGGATAAATCACGCTCATCGTGCTAGACGTTGGCCGGTCGGCGCGTTGTGCACGCGGCGTGTCGGTGGGCTTTGCTGCGCGCGATCGGGCGAAATCGGCGCGATCTGGGTGAAGGATTTGACGCAATGCCATCGCGCTGGACTTTCTTGCTATCGCTGACTGGATTTTGTGCGTTTGGTTTGGCCGGGACCGCCCTGGCGCAGACCTTCCCCGCGCGCACGATCACCATGATCGTGCCGTTTGCCGCCGGCGGCCCTGGCGACACCCGTGCGCGAGTGCTCGCCGAGCACATGCGCGGCACGCTCGGACAGCCGGTGGTGGTTGAGAACGTCACTGGGGCGGGCGGCAGCATCGGCGTCGGCCGCGTCGCGCAGGCGCCGGGCGACGGCTACACGCTCAGCGTCGGCAACTGGTCGACCCACGTCGTCAACGGCGCGGTTTATTCGCTCAAGTACGACCTCATCGCGGACTTCGAACCGGTCGGCCTGGTCACGACGCAGCCGCTCATGATCCTTGCCAACAACTCCGTGCCGGCGAACGACCTCAAGGGCCTGATTGCCTGGCTCAAGGCCAACCCCGGCAAGGCGACGATGGGAAATTCCGGCATCGGCAGCGCGTCGCACGTCAGTGGCGTGCTGTTTCAGAACAGCACAGGGACGAACTTCCAGCTCGTGCCCTATCGCGGGTCGGCCCAGTCGATCCAGGACCTGATCGCCGGACAGATCGACATGACGTTCGACCAGCGCACCAATGCGCTGCCGCACGTGCAGGCCGGCAAGATCAAGGCGTTTGCCGTTACTGCTCCGGCGCGGCTTGCTGCTGCGCCCGACATTCCGACCATGGACGAGGCCGGGCTGCCCGGAATGCACGTCTCGGTCTGGGGCGGATTGTGGGCCGGCAAGGGCACGCCCAAGCCGGTGATCGCGAGGCTCAGCGCGGCCGTGATGGAGGCGCTTGCCGATCCGGCGGTGCGCCAGCGGCTCCTCGACATCGGCTACGAGGTCCCGCCGCGCGATCAGCAGACGCCCGAGGCGCTCGCCGCCTACCAGCGCGCCGAGATCGCGAAGTGGTGGCCGATCATCAAGGCGGCCGGCGTCAAGGCGGAGTAGCAAACGCCGCCGGCCCAGCAAGCGCATTCAAAGTTCACATCACATCACGAGTTGACGCATGACGCCGCACCGCATCGACACGCACCATCATCCTTATCCGCCGAAATACGTCAGCGCGATCGGCGACCGTCTCAAGCAGACGACCCACGCGTTCTACCCGAAGCTCTTGGCGTGGCAGCCGAGCCAGGCCATCGACGTGATGGACCGCGACGGCATCGCCGCCGCGGTGCTGTCGATCTCCTCGCCCGGCGTCTGGTTCGGCGACAAGGCCGCCTCACGGGCGCTGGCACGCGAATGCAACGACGCCTGCGCGACGATCGAGAGCGATCACAAGGGCCGCTTCGGCCACTTCGCGGCGCTCCCGCTGCCCGACACCGAAGGCAGCCTGCGCGAGATCGCGTATGCCTTCGACGTGCTCAAGGCCGACGGCATCGCGCTGATGACCAACTACGATGACAAATGGCCGGGCGACAAAGCCTTCGCAGCGGTGTTCGACGAACTCAACCGGCGCAAGGCGGTCGTCTATTTCCACCCGACGGCGGCGAGCTTCCTGACCAGCGTCATTCCCGACATCCCGCCGCCGACGATCGAATTTCCGTTCGACACGACGCGCGCGATCGTGAGTCTGATGTTCGGCGGAACGCTCACGCGCTGTCCCGACATCCGCTGGATCTTCTCGCACGGCGGCGGTGCGCTGCCGATGCTGGCGAGCCGCCTGGTCGGGCTGGCGAAGAACCGCCCCGAGCTCGGCGCGCGCGTGCCGAACGGCGTGATGGCCGAACTCGGCAAGCTCTACTACGACGTGATCGGCGCCAACACGCCGGGTCCCTACGCGGCCTTGCGCGAGGTCGCGCCGGTGTCGCGGCTCCTATTCGGTTCCGACTATCCGTTCTGGTCGCCGCAGGCCACGATCGCGGGGCTTGCCGAATTGCAGCTCGACGCCGCGGACCTCGCCGCGATCGAGCGCAACAACGCACTGGACCTGTTGCCGAAGCTCGCGACTTGATGCGATCAGGACGCGAGCTTCAAACAGAATGAGAATCCAGATCACTCCCTCGGCTTGATGCCCACCTGCTGCATCAGCTTGGCGGTGGAGACCACGTCCTCGCGGAAATATTTTCCGAAGTCGTCGGTGCTCATGGTCATCGGCTCGGTGCCGACCTTGGCGAGCCGCTCCTGCACAATCGGAACCTGCAACGCCTTGCGGCTCTCGTCGTAAAGCTTGCCGATCACGTCGCGCGGCGTCTTGCCGGGGACGAAGATGCCGGTCCAGAACAGGTAGGACGAATCCTTCAACCCAAGCTCCGTGGTGGTCGGCACGTCCGGCAGCGCCAGCGCGCGCGTGTCCGTGCTCACGGCGAGCGCGAGCAACTGGCCTTCCTTCACGAGCGGCAGCGCCGGCGCGAGCGGCAGGAAGTAGAAATCGATCCGCCCGGCCATCAGTTCGGTGAAGGCCTCGTTCGGTCCGCGGAACGGCACATGCTGCGCGTCGATGCCGGCGCTCAAGCGAAAGCGCTCAGCCGCGAGATGCGACACCGAGCCGATGCCGGCGGAGGCGAAGTTCATCGCTCCGGGCTTGGCCTTGGCGGCGGCAATCAGGTCGGCGGCGGTCTTGAAACCCTTCGACGGCGGCACGACCAGCACGGTCGGCGTCTTGCCGAGCGGCACGACCGCCGTGAAGTCGTTGAGCGTGTCGTACGGCAGGTTCTTGTAGAGCGAATAAGCGGAACTGAACGAGGAGGAATGCACCAGGATGGTGTAGCCGTCGGGTTGCGCCTTGGCGACCGCGCTGACGCCGAGCGTGCCGCCGGCGCCCGGCCGGTTCTCGACCACGATCGGCTTGTTGACCTGCCTCGACACCTGCTCGAGCACGATGCGGCCGACGATGTCGTTGGCGGCGCCGGCCGCGAACGGCACGATCGCCTGCACGGTCCGCTCGGGCCAGCCTTGCGCCAGCGCCGCGCCCTGTGCGCCGAATATCAATGAGAGTGCCGCGAGCGCGCATGCCTTCAAGCGCGTGCCGAGAGTCGAGGTTTGCGGCATGGGCGTTTCCTTGGTCTTTTTGCGCGGACGCCGTGTCGCGCGCTTGGGCCAGAACATAAGCGGTGCGGCAACCGCGTTGCAATGTCACGAAGGTCGCAGGCCTCACTCTACGGTCTCGATAGGTCGATGGCCGTGCATAACGTGGCGCAAGCCGCGTTCGGCCTTTGACGCGGCGCCGCCGCTCGGGCTTTCTTGTCGCCCGGCCATCGGGGCGACCGTCGGCCGCGTGACCTGGCGCAAGGTGGCTCGCATCATGCCTTCATTCGCTCATCCGGTTGCATGCGGCGCATCCGCGGGTAGCGGGACACGGCTGCGGCTGGCGCGCTTACGGCGCTCGCAATCCTGCTGACGGCTTTCTTTGGCGAGGCGCCTGCACGCGCCGAGACACAGAACCTCGCGCGCACGCTCGCGGCAGCGAAAAGCTGGGGCTATCAGCTTCAGGGCGTCGACCCGGACGTGATCGCGAAGAGCCCGTACGACATGGTCGTCATCGACTATTCACGTGATGGCACGGATGCTGAGGCGCTCACGCCCGCCGACCTCGAGAAGCTCAAGCGAAAGCCGGACGGCGGCCGCCGCATCGTGCTGTCGTATCTGTCGATCGGGGAGGCGGAGAAGTACCGTTATTACTGGAAGTGGTATTGGGGCTGGCTGTTCGGCTGGTTCGCGCCCGCCTGGCGCGACCGGCAGAACACCGAGTGGCGCGGTAACTACGCGGTGCGCTACTGGGAGCCAAGCTGGCAGGACATCATCTTCGCCGGCGAGAACAGCTATCTCGACCGCATCATCAAGGCCGGCTTCGACGGCGTCTGGCTCGACAAGGTCGACGAGTTCGAATTCTTCGAGAAGAAATCGGATGCGCCCGCTCTGATGATCGCCTTTGTCAGCAAGCTTGCCGCCCACGCCCGCGCGCGCAAGGCCGGCTTTCTGATCGTGCCGCAGAACGGCGAGGCCTTGCTGTCCGATGCGGCCTACCGCGGCGTTATCGACGGGATCGGCAAGGAAGATATCCTGTTCGGCGAAACGAAAGACGATAAGCCGAACAAGCCGTCATCAATTGCTGCGACTGTCGCCAAGCTGAAGCTCCTCACTGCCGAGGGCAAACCGGTGTTCGCGGTCGAATACCTCGATTCGCCGCAGGAGATCGCGAGCGCGCGCAAGCGGCTGCTCGACTACGGCTTCATCCCCCATTTTGCCGACCGCGCCCTCGACAACATGCGCATCGGCGACGTGCCAGATCCCGATCGCAAGGCGGGGAAGAAGTAGCTCCGCAGGCGCGCCGGGCTGCAGGACTGGACATTGTTGCAATGCAATGTCATCAAGCCGCGCAGGTTTTGCGGGAACGATCGTCGATGAAACGCTTTCTTACGCGCGTCTTCACCTGGTGGAACGGCGAGACACTCGGGACGCAGTGGTGGACGTGGCTCTACGGCGAGTTCGTCGGCAAGGACGAGTTCGGCAATCTCTACTACCGCACCAAGGGCGGCAAGATCGATCCGGTGCTCGGATTCGAGCGCCGCTGGGTGATCTACAACGGTCTTGCCGAAGCCTCGTCGATCCCGCCGTCCTGGCACGGCTGGATGCATCACACCGTCGACGTGCCGCCGACCGAGGACAAGGTCGTTCCGCTTCCCTGGTGGAAGCCGCACCGGCCGAACCTCACCGGCACCCCTGCTGCGCACCGGCCGATCGGTTCGACGCTGTCTCAGGGCCGCCGTCCCAAGGCTACCGGCGACTACAAGGCCTGGACGCCGGGGCAGTGACCCGGCCGGTCGCCGTGTTCCTAAGCCGTTGAAACAGCGTCAAATTCGGCAGTGGATCGGCGCATTTCGGGTGTTGCCCGCCCTTTCCCTGCCGTATTCCGAGTGTTAGTCGGCCGTTCGGGGGCGCCGATCCGCGCCGTTTTGATTGGCTTGCGCTGACTGATGGCTCGATCACTACACACGGCCTTTTTGATCGCTGCGCTGTCCGCGCTCGGTGCCGCTCTCGGCCCGTTGCCCGCGCAGGCGCAGTTCAACCCGTTCGAGGCGCTGTTCGGCACACCGCCGCGCCCTCCCGCAGGGGTGCCGAGCGGCCGCCCCGCCCCGCAGCCGCAATACGATCCGTATCAGGATGATCGCTATCCTGACCGGCGGCAGTATCAGCAGCAGCAAGGCTATCCGCCGCAGCAGCAGTATCAGCAGGAACAGCAGCAGCCGTATCCGCCGCAGGCCAACATCCCGACCGCGCCGCCGCCAGGCGGCGGCGTCCAGTCGCAGCCGCTGCCGCCGCCCCCCGGCACCGCCGCGGTCGATCCGCGCGCGCCGGGCGCTCAGCCGCCGCAGGCCGGATTGCCGCCCGGCCAGCTTCCGCCACGCGGCGCAGCGCCGCCGCCCGCCGACGGCGCACTGCCGCCCGGCGACGAAGTCGTCGTCGAGCCGCCGTCGCAGAAGATCGTCAACAAGGGCGCGCTGTTCTCCGGGCTCGACAAGATCACCGGCCGCATCATCAATTTCGACGTGTCGATCGGCGAGACCGTGCAGTTCGGCGCGCTGCAGGTGACACCACGCGCCTGCTACACCCGCCCGCCGACCGAGACACCCAACACCGACGCCTTCGTCGAGGTTGACGAGGTGACGCTGCAAGGCGAGGTCAAGCGCATCTTCACCGGCTGGATGTTTGCGGCGAGCCCGGGCCTGCACGGGGTCGAGCACCCGATCTATGACGTCTGGCTGTCGGACTGTAAGTCGCCGCCGGTCGCGCCTGCGCCCGCTCCCGTCGCGGACACATCGCCCGCGCCATCCGCGCCCAAGCCGGCCGCAAAGCCTCCGGCCGCGCCCAAGCGTCCGCCGCAGACGCAACAGCGCCCGCAGCAGACTCAGGCTCCAGCTCCGCGCTTCTGATCCGGTTACCGTTCGGCGTCCGCCAGCCGTGCCAGCGCCTCGGCGCCGGTCACCGGACGATCGATGCCGAGCGCCGCGAAGTTGCCTTCGCCCACCAGCGAGGCTTCGAGCAGCTTGTGATATTGCTGCTTGGGTACCTCGATCGCTCCGAACATCTTCAGGTGCTCGGTCACGAATTGGGTGTCGCACAGCGTGAAGCCGCCGGCCCGAAGCCGCGCCATCAGATGGACGAGCGCGACCTTGGAGGCATCGCGCGCGCGATGGAACATGCTCTCGCCGAAGTAGGCGCCGCCGAGCGTGACGCCGTAAAGACCGCCGACGAGGGTCGTGCCGTCGTAGACCTCCATGCTGTGGCAATGACGGCGTTCGAACAGCTTGCGGTAGAGCGTGCGGATGCGCGCGTTGATCCAGGTGCGTGGCCGGCCGGGTTGGGGCGCGGCGCAGCCGTCGAGCACCGCGTCGAAGTCGCGGTTGACCGTGACGGTGAAGCGGTCCGTGCGCACCGTGCGCGCGAGCCGCGCCGGCAGATGGAAGCGGTCGAGCGGAATGATGCCGCGGATCTCCGGCTCGACCCAATGGAGCGCCGGGTCCTCGGCGCTCTCCGCCATGGGGAAGATGCCGCAGGCATAGGCCTTGAGCAGCACCTCCGGCGTGATCTCGATGACGGTGGATTCGCGGTTGGCCATAAGGCTCGATGCGGTGCGCTGCCTTCGTGGCGGGTGATTCCCGCGCCGGGACTATGCTAGGGTGCCACGCGAGAGGTTCCCGTGCCAACCGGATTTGCCGCACAGCCCTGGCGACGCGCGATCACGTTGATCGCCGTATGGCTTGTCGTCGTGCAGGCGTTCCTGTCCGGCATCGCGGCCGCACAGGCTGGCGGCATAGTCGCTGCTGATCCGCTGGGCGTCGCCGTCATCTGCCATGGCGGAGGAGGGGAGCGGAGCGGCCGAGCCGGCGGCTCCCGGCACCGACACGGCCTGGCATCTCTGCTGCGCCTATTGTTGCGCGTCGAGCGCGCCCGCGCTGGCGCCGCCGTCATTGCCGAACTTCGCGCGAGCCGATTTTCACGGTGCCGCGCTACCGGTTCTTGCAAGCTTCACGATCGTCGTGACTCGCGGCGCGGTGCGCGCGGGATTTTCGCAGGCTCCTCCAAGCCGGGCTTGAGCCCGTCCTGCCATCGCGGGCGCAGGCCCGCACACATGCTTTGAGCTTGGAGACTTCGAATGCTTCGTCAGCTTCTTCTCGGCGCCATTGGCGCCATCCTTATCGTTGGTCCTGCCACTGCCCACATCACGCTTGAATCCCGCGAGGCGCCAGTCGGCGCCTCCTACAAGGCCGTGCTGCGCGTCCCGCACGGCTGCGAAGGAACCGCCACGACCTCCGTGCGCGTGCGCATTCCCGACGGGGTGATCCGCGCGAAGCCGATGCCGAAACCCGGCTGGACGCTCACCACCGTCACCGGCAAGTATCCAAAGACCTATGAACTGTTTCACGCCAAACTCAGCGAGGGCGTGACCGAGATCGCGTGGTCGGGCGGCAAGCTGCCGGACGCGCAATATGACGAGTTCGTGTTTCAGGGAAATCTCGCCGACGATCTCGAGCCCGGCAAGGTGTTGTACTTCCCGGTGGTGCAGGAGTGCGAAAAGGGTGTGCACCGCTGGATCGAGATTCCGGCCGACGGCAAGAACGCCGGCGACTATCCGGAGCCGGCGCCTGGGCTGAAGCTTTTGCCGAAGCGATAGCGCCGCGTCCGGTGCGCCGATTCTTCGCGACGGTTCTGGCGGCGGCGCTCGTCGTCTTCTTGCATGCGACGAGCGCCTTCGCGCATGCCACCTTGGTGAAGGCCGAGCCCGCCGACGGCGCCGTGATCGCGCAGGCGCCGGCTTCGCTGCGGCTCACGTTCAACGAACCGGTGTCGCCGCTTGCTATCCGCCTGATCGGGCCGGGCGGCGGCACCGTTGCGCTCGGCGAGATCGGCGCCGCCGACGCCAAGCTCAACATCGCGGTTCCGCCTTTGGGGACCGGCACGCATGTCCTGAGCTGGCGCGTGATCTCGGCCGACGGGCATCCGGTCGGCGGTTCGCTTGTCTTCTCGATCGGCGCGCCGAGCGCGCACCCTCAGGAGGACGCGTTACAGATTGCCGATCCCGGCGTGCGCGTGGCGTTGTGGGCCGCGAAGGTTGCGATCTATCTCGGGCTGTTCGTCGGCATCGGCGGCGCCTTCTTCCGGGCATGGATCGGCGCAAATCCCTCCGGTCGTCCCCGCGAAAGCGGGGACCCAGACTTTGTTGCGCTGGATTCCCGCTTGCGAGGGAATGACCACAGCGTGTTGCGCGGTGCCAGTGGAATGGACATTGCGGCGCCCACCGCCGAACCATTTGTGATCGCTGCTCTGATCGCGGGCTTGCTCGCCGTGCCGCTCTCGGTCGGCCTGCAAGGGCTCGATGCGCTCGATCTGGCGCTGCGCGAAATTGCACGCGCATCGGTCTGGGAGACCGGTCTCGACACCGCCTACGGCCTGACCGCGATCGCCGCGGCCTTCGCGTTGTTCGCCGCGCTGTTCTCGTTCGCCGCGCCAACGCCGCGCATCGCCCGCGCGCTTTCGCTCTTCGCGCTCGTCGGCGTCGGCCTCGCGCTGGCGCTCAGCGGCCACGCCAGCAACGCCGCGCCGCGCATCGTCAGCCGTCCGGCCGTGTTCGTGCACGCCGTCTGCGTGACGTTCTGGGCCGGATCGCTGCTGCCGTTGATGGCGACGCTGCGCGCGTCGCCGCCCGGCGATGCGCCGCTGCGGCGATTTTCCCGTGCGATCCCGGTTCCGCTCGCACTGCTCGCGATGTCGGGCGCGTGGCTCGCCATCGTGCAACTCGGCCACGTCGATGCACTCTGGACGACCGGCTATGGCCGCGTGCTGGCCGCCAAGCTCTCGGCCGTCGCCGTGCTCCTCGTGCTGGCGGCGGCAAACCGCTACTGGCTCGTTCCGCGCTTCGCCGCACAAGGCGCCACTGCGGCGCGGCCGCTGCGCATGTCGATCGCGGCCGAGTTCGTCATCGTGCTGGCGATCCTCGCGCTGGTGGCGCTCTGGCGCTTCACGCCGCCGCCGCGCTCGCTCGCCGCCGCCACGACCGTCTCCGTCCACATCCACGGCGAGAAGGCGATGGCGCAGATCGAGATCGAACGCGACCGCGCGGACTCGGCCAGCGCGCGCATACAGGTGCTCGACGGCGCCTTCCGGCCGCTTGCCGCCAAGGAAGTGACGCTGGTGCTCGCCAACCCGGCGGCCGGCATCGAGCCGCTGCGGCGCGCGGCCGCGCGCGCCGAAGGCGAAGCGAGCTGGCGTGTCGATGATCTTCGTATCCCGGTCGGGGGGCGCTGGACTCTGCGGGTCGAGGTCCTCATCACCGATTTCGACAAGGCGATGCTCGAGGACACGGTCATGCTGCCACGCTTGCCGTGAGCCTGCGGCCGATCGCCGGCTGCCCTGGACAACCTCTTTGCCCACCTCAAGAATGGTCGCGATAACAGAACGGCCGCGGTCGCCACGATGGCTGCAGGTCGTCGTCAGCAGGGAGGCGCTCGACGCCATGACAAAAGTCGCCGTGCCGAAACGATTGTGCGTGTTGCTGCCGCTGGCGTTTGGTCTGTTCTTCGCGACGCCGCTCGCCGCGCAGGACTACCCGGCAAAACCGATCCGGCTGATCGTGCCGTTCGCGGCCGGCGGTCCAGCCGACATGGTAGCGCGCGCGATCGCACCCTCGATGAGCGCGACGCTCAAGCAGTCCGTCGTGATCGAGAACAAGGGCGGGGCGGGAGGTGCGATCGGCGTCGACACCGTCGCCAAGTCGGCGCCTGACGGCTACACCATCGGTCTCACGGGACCGGGCGCGCTGGTCACGATCCCGTTCATGACCACGGTTCCCTACAACGTGGAACGCGATGTCGTTCCCGTCGCGCCGATCGCCAACGTGAGCGGAGTGATCGTCGCGGGACCCAAGAGCGGGTTCAAGACGCTCGCCGATCTCGTGAACGCCGCGAAGGCAAATCCCGGCAAGGTCTATTTCGGCTCGGCCGGCTCGGGCACCACCACGCATCTGGCCGGCGAACTCCTCAACATGGAGGCCGGCATCAAGCTCGTGCATGTGCCGTATCGCGGGGCGGCGCCGGCGCTGACCGACCTGCTCGGCGGGCATGTACAGGCGCTATTGCCGGACCTTCCCGCCGTGCTCGAACAGATCAAGTCCGGCGCGGTGGCAGGGCTCGCGATCACGAGCCGGCAACGCTCGCCGTTCGTGCCCGAACTGCCGACCACCACCGAGCTCGGCTTTCCGCAAGTCGTCTCCTATAGCTTCTACGGCCTGATCGCGCCCGCCGGCACTGCCGCCGACATCCGCAAGCGCATCCACGACGCCGCGACCGCGGCGCTCGCTTCGCCCGAGGTGATCAAGCAGATTGCCGCGATCGGCGGCGCGCCGACGCCGGGCACGGCGGAGGACTACGCCAAGCTGATCGGCGACGAACAGAAGAAGTGGAAGCGCGTGATCGAAGTGACCGGCGCGAAGATCGAGTGAGCGCGCTGCCCGCGCAGCAAACTCACTGTCATCATCCGCGCAAGCGGATGATCCAGTATCTTCATGCCGCAGAGCATGCGCGCAGCTACTGGATGCCCGCTTTCGCGGGCATGACACCGGAGCTCATTCAATCATTGGTCGGCGGCTACCGGCTGGCGGCCTTCTGCTTCGGCGTCACCTGGATGATGCGGTTGGTGCTGGATTGGTGGATGAGCAGGTTGCCCTCGCGCGTGCCACGCCCGTGCCGCCAGATGCCGGCAAAGATGCCGCCGGACGGGATCGCCCAGCTCTGGAACGTCTCGGTCTTGATGTCGAAGCGCACCAACGGGTCGGGCCGCACGCCCGACTCGTTGTACCAGACCGCGCCGTTCATCACGACGATCGCGTAGGGATGCGACTTCGGGCCGCTCGGCGAATCCCACTCGGTCGTCTGCCCGGTCTTCGGATCGAGCCGGCCGATGCGGCCCTTGCCCGAATTCACGTACCAGATCATGCCGTCCTCAGCGATGTCGAGGCGGCGCACCGTCGTGCCGCCGAGCGGGAGCTTGTATTCCTTCAGCTCCATCGTGGCCGGGTCCATCTTGAAGATGCAGGGCGCGCCGTTGCACGAGAACCAGATCGCGCCCTCGGCGTCGACCTTGATGCCGTAGGGCTTGGAGTCGTTGACCGGCACCGTGATCAGCTTGATGTCGCCGGTCTCCGGATTGAGCCGTCCGACCATGTTGGAGTTCTGCAAGGTGAAGAACGCGATGCCCTGCTTGTTGAAGATCAGCGTGTGCGGGTCCTTCGCGTTCGGGTCGGGCATCTTGTAGACGGTGGTCTTGCCGGTCGCCGGATCGAGCCAGCCGACCGTCCCGTTCTTGTTGCCGGTGAACCAGGGCCTGCCCTTGGGATCGAGCTCGACCGTGTGCGGAAGCGAGTTCGCCGGCAGCAGCCATTCCTTCATGTCGCCGGTGCGCGGATCGAGCCGTCCGATCAGGTTGCCGAATTGCCCGACCCACCAGATCGAGCCGTCTTCCGCCTGGATCGGGTCACGCGAGCGCTGACCGAGCGTCGGCATCAGCCATTCCTTGAAGGTGATCTCGTAGGGGCCGGGCACGAGCTTGGCGGCGCGCCGGTTGAATTTCGGCGGAAAGTGCTCGGCGAGATATGCGGTGATCGCGGCCTGCTGTTCGGGAACGACCGAGAGATTGATCATCGTGCCGGTCAGCTCTTTCCAGCCCTCGCGCGTGTAGCCCGAGCTTTGCGTGATCATGTTGGTCTGGTGGCAGCCGGTGCAGACGCCCTCGACCAGCTGCTTGCCGGCGCCTTCCGGCAGCGCGGGCTGCTGGCCCTGCGCCTGCGCGGCAAACGGTGCGAGCAGGCAGACCGCGGCGGTCAGCAGGGACGTTCGGTAGTGCCTGAACATTTTGGTTGCCTCCAATCGAGAGCAATCTGAATCCGTTGACGGATGGTTGGCGGCACGGTGCCGCCCGTCAAGGCGAAAAGCACGTCAGGGACGAGCGGCGATCAGCCCGCCATCCCGCCCTTGGCGAGAAATTCCTCCAGCCAGTGGATGTGGTACTCGCCGTCGATGATCTCCTTCTCGCGCACCAGCGCGCGAAACAGCGGCAGCGTGGTCTCGATGCCGTCGACCACGAATTCGTCGAGCGCGCGCTTGAGCCGCATCAGGCATTCGCCGCGGGTCTTGCCGTGCACGATCAGCTTGCCGAGGAGCGAGTCGTAGAACGGCGGGATGCTGTAGCCGTGGTAGACGGCGGAATCGACCCGCACGCCGAGGCCGCCCGGCGGATGATAGTGCACGATCTTGCCGGGCGAGGGCCGGAACGACACCGGGTTTTCCGCATTGATGCGGCACTCGATGGCGTGGCCGTGGAATTTCACGTCGTCCTGCGTGAGCGATAGCTCGCCGCCGGCCGCGACCCTGATCTGCTCCAGCACGAGATCGATGTCGGTGATCATCTCGGTCACCGGATGCTCGACCTGGATGCGGGTGTTCATCTCGATGAAATAGAATTTGCCGTCCTCGTAGAGGAACTCGACGGTGCCGACGCCGAGATATTTGAGCTCGCGCATCGCCTTGGCGACGGTTTCGCCGATGGCCGCGCGCGCGGCGTCGTTGAGCGCAGGCGAGGGGCTCTCCTCCCACACCTTCTGATGCCGCCGCTGCAGCGAGCAGTCGCGCTCGCCGAGATGGATGGCGTGGCCGTCGCCGTCGCCCAGCACCTGAATTTCGATATGGCGCGGACGCGCGAGATATTTCTCGAGATAGACGGCGTCGTCGCCGAACGCGGCCTTGGCTTCGGCGCGCGCGGTCGCGAGCGCCTCGGAGAGTTTCTCCGGCGTCTCGGCGACCTTCATGCCGCGCCCGCCGCCGCCGGCCGCCGCCTTCACCAGCACGGGAAATCCGATGGTCTGCGCCATCGCCAGCGCCTCCTCGTCGGAGGTGACGCCGCCGTCGGAGCCCGGCACCACCGGGATGCCGAGCTTCACGGCGGTGCGCTTGGCCTCGATCTTGTCGCCCATCAGCCGGATATGCGCGGGCTTGGGGCCGATGAAGTGAATGCTGTGCTCGTTCAGGATTTCGGCGAACCGCGCGTTCTCCGACAGAAATCCGTAGCCCGGATGCACCGCATCGGCGCCGGTGATCTCGCAGGCGGAGAGGAGCGCCGGCACGTTGAGGTAGCTGTCGCGCGCCGGCGGCGGACCGATGCACACGCTCTCGTCGGCGAGCCGCACGTGCATGGCGTCCTCATCCGCCGTCGAATGCACCGCGACGGTGGGAATGCCGAGTTCCTTGCAGGCGCGCAGCACGCGCAGCGCGATCTCGCCGCGGTTGGCTATGAGGATTTTTTCAAACATGACGCTGGAGCGAATAGCGAATAGCGAATAGCGAATAGCGGCCTTGGAAATGTGGGGAGGTCTCGACACTCACTATTCGCTACTCACTATTCGCTACTCGCTATTATCACTCGATGATCATCAGCGGCTCGCCGAATTCGACCGGCTGGCCGTCCTCGATCAGGATCTGGATCACCGTTCCGGCACGCGGCGCCGGAATCTGGTTCATGGTCTTCATCGCCTCGATGATCAGCAGCGTCTCGCCGGCCTGCACGCGGCTGCCGACGTCGACGAACGGGCGCGCGCCCGGCTCGGGCCCGATATAGGCGGTGCCGACCATCGGCGAGGTCACGAGGCCCGGATGCTTCGCGGGTTCGGACAGCCCGGCACCTTCGGCGCCGAACGCTGCCTCCGCCCCGCCCGGCCGCGCCGGCGCAGCGGCGACCATTTGCACCTGACGGGCAACCCGCACGCGCTGGCCGTCGCGCTCGAACTCGATCTCGGTCAGGCCGGTCTCGTCGAGCAACTGCGCGAGCTCGCGGATCAGCTCGTGGTCGACCGCGGCTTTCGGCTTTGCTTTGCGATTCCCGGCCACGGCCTCAACCCTTGCGCCGCGCGCCGGCCATCGCGGCGAGCCCGTCGATCGCGAGCGCATAGCCGGTGATGCCGAAGCCGCACATGCTCGCCTTCGCGACCGGCGCGATATGCGAGAAGTGGCGAAAGCGCTCGCGCGCGAAAATGTTGCTGATGTGCACCTCGATGACCGGCAGCATGACCGCCGCAATCGCGTCGCGGATCGCCACCGAAGTGTGTGTAGCCCGCCCGGATTGATCACGATGCCGGCGGCCTTCTTGGCGCCCGCCTCCTGGATCCAGTCGACCAGTTCGCCCTCATGGTTCGATTGGCGGAATTCGATGCCGAAGCCATGACGCTTGCCCTGCTCGCGGCAGAGCTTCTCGACGTCCCGCAAGGTCGCGCGCCCATAGGTCTCCGGCTCGCGCGTGCCGAGCAGATTCAGATTCGGACCGTTGAGGACGTAGATGGTTTTCGCCATGGACCGGTCAGACGGAGCGACAACGCGACTGCCGCATCTTATAGGGGCCGATCCCGAAAGGGAAAGCGCCGCCGGGAACGGCACGGGGCCGGCGACCGTCGCGCCGGCCCCGATTTGTGCCGCTTTTGTGCTTCCGAGGCGGAACCGCTCAGCAGGGTCGCTCAGCAGGTGACCTTGCCGCAGCGCGCGCTGTTGATCGCGCTCCTTGAGCGTCTTGAGGCCGACCGCGCCGACCACGACGTCGTGGCCGACCACGTAGCTCGGCGTGCCGTTGAGGCCGAGCGCCTCGGCGAGCTTCATGCTCTCCTCGATCTGCGCCTTGACCTCGTCGCTCGCCATGTCCTTCTCGAGCCGCGCGCGTGTCGAGACCGACCTCCTTGGCGACCGCGAGCGCGCGCGCCTTGTCGACCTGGCCGCGGCTGGCGAGCAGCTTCTGGTGGAAGTCGAGATACTTCTTGCCGGTCTTGTCCTGCATGCGCACCGCGACCGCGACCTGGGCGGCCTGCACCGAGCCCTCGCCGAGCACCGGGAATTCCTTCAGCACGAATTTGAGCTTCGGATCGTTCTTGATCAGGTCGAGCATGTCGGTCATGGCGCGTTTGCAGTAGCCGCAGTTGTAGTCGAAGAACTCGACCATCGTGACGTCGCCCTGCGGGTTGCCGAGCGTCACCTGGCGCGGCGAATTGAAGATGATCGCGGCGTTCTCCTTGACGGCGTTGCGATGCTTCTCGGCCTCGGCCGCGGCCTGGCGCTTCTCCAGCTCGTTCATCACGTCCTGCAGCAGCTCAGGATGCGTCATGAGATAGTCGCGGATGATGGTCTCGATCTCGCCGCGCTGCTCGGGCGTGATGGACTGCGCACGCGCGAACGATGCCATCGGCAGGGCCAGGAGGCCCGCGATCAGCAGGGCGGCGAACGGGCGGAGATCAAGTCGCATTGTCGATTTTCCTTCCTGAGATCAAAGCCGGTTCGCGCTTTGCGGCGGCTTGTAGCTGTAGATGTCGTCGGCCTTCACCCAGCCCGGCGAGCCGACGGGAAAACGGGTCTTGGCGCGCCCGGCGAGCTCGCGCGCGGTCTTGATGTCGCCGCGCGTGAAGGCGGCCTGCGCGGAGGCGAGGTCGGCGCGCGCGAGGTCGTTCTTGCTGGCCGTAGGCCATCGCCAACTGGCTGTAGACGTCCGGCGATTCCGGCTCGCGCGAGCGACGGCGGCCTGCAGGATCGTCACCGCTTCGTCGACCTTCGCCCGATCGTTGGTGGCGATCAGCGCCTGGCCGAGCATGATCTGGATCAGGGCCGCGTTGGGCGCGAGCTGCGACCGCGTGCCGCAGCGGCGCGATCGCTTCCGCCGGCTTGCCGGACTTCGAGCAGCGCCTGGCCCTTGAGCTCGTAGAAATACGGGTTGTTCGGCTGCACGTGGATCAGCGCGTCGATCTTCGCCACCGCCGAGCGCGGATCGCCGTAACGGTAGGTCGAGATCGCTCGCGCATAGCGCGCCGGCAGGCTGGTGTCGCTCAGCGGATAGCGGCGATACGAGCGCGTCCGGCCGCTCCATGAAGCCGTAGAGCTTGGCGCGCATCATGTCGTGGCGCGCCTGCAGCGCGGGCGGGTCCTTCTTGTCCCAATAGGGGCTCTGCCGCGCCATGCCCTCGAGCGCCTGCACGCGTTCGCTCGGCAGCGGATGCGACTGCATGTACGGATTGGCGCCGCGGTTCTGAGAACAGCGTCTGGTCGGCGAGCCGCTTGAAGGTGTCGGACATGCCCTTGGGCGACTGCCCGGTCGCGGTGAGGAATTTCACCCCCGCGCGGTCGGCCTGGTCTTCCTGCTGGCGGATATAGCCGAACAGCGAATTCTGAATCGCGGCCTGCGGCCCCTGCATCATGGCCATGCCGGCATTGCTCATGTTCGCGCTGCCGGAGCGTGCGCCCGCCACCATGGCGCCGATGCCGAGGAGCATGGCGAGGATCGCCTGGGTCGAGGCGGCGGCCAACTGTTCGCGAATGCGCGCCAGATGTCCGCCCGCGATGTGGCCGGTCTCGTGCGCGAGCACGCCGATGATCTGGTTCGGGCGTCTCCGCCTCCATCAGCGCGCCGGCGTTGACGAAGATGCGCTTGCCGTCCGCGACGAAGGCGTTGAACGCGCGGTCGTTGATGATGACCACCTGGATGTTCTGCTGCGCCAGCCCGGCGGCCTTCAGCAGCGGCTGGGTATATTCGCGCAGCAACTGCTCGATCTCGGCGTCGCGAATGAGCGGCAGCCCGCCCTGCGCATGCGCCGCCGGCACGCTCGCAAAGGCAACCGCCGCCGCCGTGCACGGCCGCGACGATCCTTGCGGCTGGTCTCAGGCGTCCCGCCCTGATAGTTCTTCGCGCCTCGATCATGTCAGCCAGATCATGTTAACCAGGGCTCGCCTCGCACGTGCGCGCACGCTAGGGGTGGGTCCGAATGCGGTCAACGCGCTACCGATTTCACCGCGCTCACGATCATGTGTGGTTTCGGGAAATTGAGGTGCCAATGGGCCGCAGAAATGCGGCGACAGCGGGGCGGTTAACCCCCGCTGGATATGAGGTTATCGGGCATGTTGGATAAGGCCAAGCGGCTGCTGGCGCCCTCGCGGCGCAGCGATGTTCCGCCCTTCATGGTGATGGACGTGATGGCGGCGGCGGCCCGCATCGAGGCCGAGGGCGGCCGCGTCATCCACATGGAAGTTGGGCAGCCCGCCGCCCCGGCGCCGTCCACGGCGATCGCGGCCGCGCAGGCGGCGCTCGCCGTGGGACGGATCACCTATACGGAGATGCTCGGCATCCCGACCTTGCGGGCGCGTATTGCGCGGCATTATCGGGAGACGCTCGACGTCGAGATCGACCCGATGCGGGTGGCGGTGACGACGGGGTCGTCGGCCGGCTTCATTCTGGCGTTTCTTGTCGCTGTTCGACCCCGGCGACCGCGTCGCGGTCGCGCTGCCGGGCTATCCGCCCTACCGCAACATTCTCACCGCGCTCGGCTGCGAGCCGGTCGGTATCGAGACCACGCAGGAGACGCGCTGGTCGATCACGCCCGACATGCTGCTGGCGGCGCACCGCAAGAAGCCGCTGCAGGGCCTGCTGATCGCGAGCCCGGCCAATCCGACCGGAACGATGATGTCATCTGAGGCTCTGCGCGACCTTTGCGCCGCGGCGGAAGGCGAGGGGATCCGCTTCATCTCCGACGAGATCTATCACGGGCTCGACTACGCATTTGCGGCCGACACCGCCGCGCGCTTCTCCGGCAATGCGGTGATCATCAATTCGTTCTCGAAATATTTCTGCATGACCGGCTGGCGCATCGGCTGGATGGTGCTGCCGGAGCCGCTGATCCGCCCGATCGAGCGCCTGCAGGGCAATCTCGCCATCTCGGTGCCGGCGCTGTCGCAGATCGCGGCGCAAGCGGCGTTCGACGGTCGTGCCGAGATGGAAGCGGTGAAGCACGGCTACGAGGAGAACCGGCGCATCCTGCTCGACGGGCTGCCGAAAGCCGGCCTCGACAAGATTCTTCCGGTCGACGGCGGGTTCTATCTCTATGTCGACGTGTCGCGCTTCTGCGACGACAGCTTCGATTTCGCCAAGCGCATGCTGAACGAGACGCATGTGGCGGCGACGCCGGGCGCCGATTTCGATCCCGTGCGCGGGAAGCACTTCATCCGCTTCTGTTACGCCGGCGCGACCGCGGACATGCGCGAAGCGGCCGAGCGGATCGGCCGTTGGCTCAAGCCCTGACGGGCGGCGGGACGAGGACACCGGCAGGTGCGCAAAGTCTTCGTCCCCACTCAGCAGCCGATCCCCGCCGTTGTCCCGCCGCTGCTCAGCTTCGAGCTTGGTCTAGCGCGCGGCGTGGTATCTCCAGGCCCACAGCACCAGAAGCCCGATCATCATCACAACGCCTGTCCACTCGAGTTCTGACATGGCAAAGCCCTCCTTGAGGCGAGGAGGGGATTCCTCAACAGCCGGCCCTGCCTTGTCATTGCGCTAGATCAATTCCGGCGAGCTGTGCAGACCTTTGCCGACCGGTCGCAGCCGTTGCTGCGGCCGGCGACGCCGCGGATTGCGAAGGCCGGAATGACGAGGCCACCGACGAAGCCGGACTATCTGCGCACGAGATTCGCGGCGCCGCGGCCGGCGCGGAACAGCGTCAGCACCGGCAGCGGCCACAGCGCGACACGGAGCCAATGCAAAGTCCAATAGCGGGCGTTGTGACTTATTGTCGGGAGCGCTCCGTCTTGCGCCTTACTTCTCCGGCGCCGTCCGCGACTGGCTGCTCATGTCGGTCTGGGCGGTGCCTGAATTGCCGATGATGCCGAGCATGTTGAGACCCATCAGTCCAACGATGAAGAGCACGATCACGCCGCTGCCGATCCACATGAGACGCATGTTCTGTTTTTCTTCGTCATCTTGGTTCGCCATGAGAGTTGCTCCTTGATCGGATAAAGCCCCTGGCAGGAAGCCCATCCCAGAAGAATGGCCGAAATCCGGACGGGGGATTACAGTCCGGCATCTGAACGGACGCTGAACGGTGAAAGGCGCGCATCGTGGCCGTGCAGAATGAACCAATCAGAAATACTGGACGATCTCGCCTGCGGACACCAAATCGACCGAGGCTCGCCAACTTGAGGCGGCCATCATCAAATGCGTTATTGCTCAGGAGTTGAACCTGTGCCAGCGTGGCCCCACCCAAAAGAACATATTGCGAACTGAGAACAAATAGTGTACAAGGTCTCCTTAGCCGGACCGTTCGTTGTCGGTCCCCCGAATCCCGGTCATAAGGAGTGGGAGCTATGGCCCCTGCCGCTTTGCGTCTCGTCGAAGGTTCCTCAATGGATAAATCGAAGGCCCTGGATGCCGCGCTCTCGCAGATCGAGCGCAATTTCGGCAAGGGCTCGATCATGCGGCTCGGCAAGAACAACAAGTCGATGGACGTGGAGACGGTGTCCACCGGCTCGCTCGGCCTCGACATTGCTCTTGGGATCGGGGGTCTGCCGCGCGGCCGCGTGGTCGAGATTTACGGGCCGGAATCCTCCGGCAAGACCACGCTCGCGCTGCATTGCGTGGCCGAGGCGCAGAAGAAGGGCGGTATCTGCGCCTTCGTCGACGCCGAGCACGCGCTCGACCCGATCTATGCCCGCAAGCTCGGGATCAATATCGACGAACTCCTGATCTCGCAGCCCGACACCGGCGAGCAGGCGCTGGAAATCTGCGACACCCTGGTGCGCTCCGGCGCGATCGATGTGCTGGTGGTCGATTCGGTCGCCGCGCTGGTGCCGCGCGCCGAGCTCGAAGGCGAGATGGGCGACGTACAGCCCGGCAGCCAGGCGCGCCTGATGAGCCAGGCGCTGCGCAAGCTCACCGCCTCGATCAACAAGTCCAATACCATGGTGATCTTCATCAACCAGATCCGCATGAAGATCGGCGTGATGTACGGCTGCGCCGGAGACCACCAGCGGCGGCAACGCGTTGAAATTCTATGCCTCGGTGCGCCTCGACATCCGCCGCATCGGCGCCATCAAGGAGCGCGACGAGGTGGTCGGCAACCAGACGCGCGTGAAGGTCGTCAAGAACAAGCTCGCGCCGCCGTTCAAGCAGGTCGAGTTCGACATCATGTACGGCGAGGGCGTGTCGAAGGCGGGCGAACTGATCGACCTCGGCGTCAAGGCCGGCGTGGTGGAGAAGTCCGGCGCCTGGTTCTCCTACGACAGCCAGCGCATCGGCCAGGGCCGCGAGAACGTCAAGGCCTTCCTCAAGTCCAACCCGGACATCGCCGCCAAGATCGAGGCGGCGGTGCGCCAGAACGCCGGCCTCATCGCCGAGAAGATTCTCGCCGGCGAGGATGGCGACGAGGACGAGGCGGCGGAGGAGTAATCCGAGCCGAGGCCATGGTTATTGCGCCCTCTCCCCTTGCGGGAGAGGGCAGCGCCGTCATGTCAACATACTCAAATGGGTGAGGGGGTGGCTCGCAGTTCACCCCCTCACCCATCTGAATGCGTGGAGGCGACAGCGTAGCCCTCTCCCGCAAGGGGAGAGGGCACAGTCACTAAGACCGCCGCCACGTCAGCGAGCCGGCAGCCGCTTGCGGGCCTCCGCGATCACGGCCGGCACCGCCGCTTCGTTCGCCGGCGCCATGATGTGCACGCCGGCGACGCCGGGGATGTGTGCGAATTCCTCGATCAGCTCGACACAGATGCGCTGGCCCTCGGCGCCCGGATCGGCGGCCGCGTCGAGCCGCGCGAGGAAAGCGTCGGGGATGATGGTGCCCCACAGGTGCTCCTTCATCCAGCGCGCCGATTTGGCCGAGCGCAGCGGCGCGATGCCGACGATGTAGGAGAGCCCGCGCGTCGCGTCGTTCGCGGCGAGCCGTTCGACGTAGCGGCGCACGATCCCCGCATCCATGCAGAACTGGGTCTGCGCGAATTGCAGCGCCGGCGGCGATCTTGCCGGCGAGTTTCGTGGGCTGCCAGCCGGGCGGCGGATCGACCGGCGCGTCGGCGGCGCCGATGAAGAAGCTCGCCCGGCCCGCGATCTTGCGTCCGGTCGGCAGTTCGCCCTGTTCGCTCATGCGCCGCGCCATCGCCGAGAGCGTGGTCGAATTCGACGTCGAACACCGGCTTGGTGTCGGGCTGGTCGCCGGCCTTCGGGTCGTCGCCGGTCAGGATCAGCAGGTTGTGCACCCCGGTCGCCGCCGCGCCCATCAGATCGGCCTGCAACGCAATGCGATTGCGGTCGCGGCAGGTGAACTGCAGGATCGGCTCGATGCCGTTCTGCACCATGAGCGCCGCTGCAATGGGGGCGGACAGGTGCGCGCGGGCGCTCGCCCCGTCGGTGACGTTGACCGCGTCCGCCAGGCCCTTGAGCGGCAGCGCCTTCGCCAGCACGTCCTGCGGGTCGAACGAAACGGGCGGCGCGATCTCGGTGGTGATCACGAACTGGCCCGCGCGCAAG
Organism: uncultured Alphaproteobacteria bacterium; assembly: GCA_963763365.1. Lineage (GTDB taxonomy): Bacteria > Pseudomonadota > Alphaproteobacteria > Rhizobiales > Xanthobacteraceae > VAZQ01. Next base: position 83,013 of record CAVXOE010000019.1, read on the forward strand.
AGTGTTTCAAGGCGCGAAGCTGGCGGTCGCGGCGCGGGCGGGGCGTTCATTTCTGGTCCGGATGATTCGCGGGTGGATGCGGCGCGGCGTGGTGCGCGATGGGGAGGGCACGCTTATATCCGATCGGCCGGGCACGGTTAAGGGCGGCATACAGCTTTGGCGCTGCCGACGGACGTTCCCGGGCGTTCCTGGACAGGGCGCCGGGCCGCCGCTAAAAGCAGCGGAAACATCAAGCCTGCCGGGCGTTTAGGTGGATGATCGGATGAGCGGCGTCAACGAGATCAGGGCGGCCTTCCTAAGGTTTTTCGAGCAGCACGGGCACACCGCGGTGCCGTCGTCGCCGCTGGTGCCGCGCAACGACCCGACCCTGATGTTCACCAACGCCGGCATGGTGCAGTTCAAGAACGTCTTCACCGGCCTCGAAAAGCGTCCCTATGCGCGCGCCGCCACCGCGCAGAAGTGCGTGCGCGCCGGCGGCAAGCACAACGACCTCGACAACGTCGGCTACACCGCGCGCCACCACACCTTCTTCGAGATGCTCGGCAACTTCTCGTTCGGCGATTACTTCAAGGACCGCGCGATCGAGCTGGCCTGGAACCTGATCACCAAGGAATTCGGGCTGCCGGTCGACCGGCTGATGGTGACGGTCTATGTCGACGACGATCAGGCCTTCAACCTCTGGAAGAAGATCGCGGGCTTGCCCGACTCGAAGATCGTGCGCATCGCCGGCTCCGACAACTTCTGGCAGATGGGCGACACCGGCCCTTGCGGCCCGTGCTCGGAGATCTTCTACGACCACGGCGCACACATTCCAGGCGGGCCGCCGGGCTCGCCCGATGCCGACGGCGACCGCTTCATCGAGATCTGGAACCTGGTGTTCATGCAATATGAACAGCAGGCGCCGGGAAAGCGCATCGACCTGCCGAAGCCCTCGATCGACACCGGCATGGGGCTCGAGCGCATCGCCGCGGTGCTGCAGGGCACGCACGACAACTACAAGATCGACCTGTTCGGCGCGATCATCATGCACATCGCCGACCTGACCGGCGTCGATGCCGACGGCTCGCAGGCCGCCTCGCACCGGGTGATCGCCGACCATCTGCGCGCCTCGGCGTTCCTGATCGCCGACGGCGTGCTGCCGTCGAACGAGGGCCGCGGCTACGTGCTTCGCCGCATCATGCGCCGCGGCATGCGCCATGCGCAGCTGCTCGGCGCTCGCGACCCGCTGATGTGGCGCCTCGTGCCGACGCTCGTTCGCGAAATGGGCCAGGCCTATCCGGAACTGCATCGCGCCGAGGCGCTGATCAGCGAGACGCTGAAGCTCGAGGAGACGCGCTTTCGCAAGACGCTGGAGCGCGGGCTCTCGATCCTCGACGACGAGACGCGCGCGCTCAGGTCCGGCGACAAGCTCAAGGGCGAGACCGCGTTCACGCTCTACGACACCTACGGCTTCCCGCTCGATCTCACCCAGGATGCGCTCAAGCCGCGCGGCATCGCGGTCGATACCGACGCGTTCAATGCGGCGATGGAGCAGCAGCGCGCCAAGGCGCGTGAGTCCTGGAAAGGCTCGGGCGATGCCGCGACCGAAGCCGTCTGGTTCGGCCTGCGCGAGAAGGCCGGCGCGACCGAGTTTCTCGGCTACGAGACCGAGACCGCCGAAGGCGAAGTCGTGGCGCTGGTCAAGGACGGCAAGGAAGTCGCCGCGCTCAAGGCCGGCGAAGAGGGCGCGATCGTCCTCAACCAGACGCCGTTCTACGGCGAATCCGGCGGCCAGGTCGGGGACACCGGGATCATCAGCGCGGACGGCGTGCGCTTTCGCGTCACCGACACGCAGAAGAAGGCGGGCGACGTGTTCGCGCATTTCGGCATGGTCGAGCAGGGCACGCTCAAGCCCGGCACCGCGCTCGCGCTCGACGTCGATCATGGGCGCCGCGGCGCCATCCGGCAGAATCATTCCGCCACGCACGTCCTGCACGAGGCGCTGCGCCAGGTGCTCGGCGATCACGTGGCGCAGAAGGGTTCGATGGTCGCGCCCGAGCGGCTGCGGTTCGACTTCTCGCATCCCAAGCCGATGACGGCGGAGGAGATCGAGAAGGTCGAGGATATCGCCAACGACATCGTGCTGCAGAACTCGCCGGTCACCACGCGGCTGATGGGGCTCGACGACGCGCGCGCCTCGGGCGCCCGCGCGCTGTTCGGCGAGAAATACGGCGACGAGGTGCGCGTGGTGGCGATGGGCCAAAATCCTGATGGCTCCTCCGGCAACACGCTCGGCTGGTCGGTCGAACTGTGCGGCGGCACCCACGTCAAGCGCACCGGCGACATCGGGCTGATCTGGGGGGTGGCCGACAGCGGCGTGGCGGCGGGCGTGCGGCGCATCGAGGCCGTCACGGGCGCGACCGCGCGCAAGTCCGCGCACCACTTGGGGCAGTTGGCTAAGGCTGCGTCTGCGGAACTTAAAGTGCCGCTTGAGGAGATGCCGGAGCGGCTTGCTCAAGTGATGGATGAGCGCCGCAAGCTCGAACGCGAACTGTCGGAGGCGAAGAAGCGCCTCGCCATGGGCGGCGGCGGCAAGGCCGATGCGGCCGACGGCGTGCGCGTGATCGGCGATGTGAAGCTGATGGCGCGCGCGGTCGAGGGGATCGAGATCAAGGATTTGAAGGGCCTCGCGGACGAAGGCAAGAAGCAGCTTGGTTCCGGCATCGTTGCCCTTGTGACCACCAGCGAGGATGGCAAAGCCAGCATCGTCGTCGGCGTGACGCCCGATCTGACCGCACGGTTCTCGGCGGTCGATCTGGTGCGCAAAGCGTCCGAAGCGCTGGGCGGCAAGGGCGGCGGGGGCAAGCCCGACATGGCGCAGGCCGGCGGGCCGGACGGTTCCAAGGCGGATGCGGCGCTGGCGGCCATCGCTGCCGCGATCGGCGGAGGTTGATCCTCCGCAAGGCGAACCCGGGCGTCATCGGGCAGGTGAGGGCAGGGAGCTTGGACATGCTAGCCTGGCCATGCTGAGACGACACCGCCACCGGGCCGCGGAGCTGCAGCGCCGCCTCTACGATATCCTCGACCAGGGGCGCGTGGGCAGCCCGGCAAGCCTCGCCGTCGACCGGGCGCTGATGGTGCTCATCGTCCTCAACCTGATCAGCGTCACGCTCGAGTCGGTGCCGGAATTGGCGCGTCGCTACGCCGTCTGGTTCGACGCCTTCGAGCTCTTCTCGCTCGTTGTCTTCACGCTCGAATATGCCGCCCGATTGTGGGTCGCCGGCCTGCATCCGCCGTACAGGCGTTCGGCGCACTCGGCGCGCCGGAGCTATGTCACGAGCAGCGCCGGCATCATCGATCTGATCTCCGTCCTGCCGTTCTGGTTCGCGTTCATGCTGCCGAACGATTTCCGCATCATCCTGGTGCTGCGTTTCGTGCGCTTCCTCAAGCTGACGCGCTATTCGCCGGCGATGCGATCGCTGCTCGATGCGCTCTATCAGGAGCGCCGCGCGCTGTTCGGCTGCTTCGTCATCCTGATCGGCGCGACGCTGATCTCCGCTTCGCTGATGCATCTGGTCGAGGGGCGCGTGCAGCCCGACAAGCTCGGCACCATCCCGGAGGCGATGTGGTGGGCGATCGTCACGCTCGGCACGATCGGCTACGGCGACGTGGTGCCGATGACTGTGCCCGGCAAGCTCATCGCCAGCGGAACCATCTTCCTCGGGCTGATCATGGTGGCGCTGCCGGTCGGCATCGTCGCCAACGCGTTCGCGAACGAGATTCATCGCCGCGATTTCGTCGTCACCTGGGCGATGGTGGCGCGCGTGCCGCTGTTCTCCGGGCTCGACGCGCTCGAGGTTGCCGACATCATGCGGCTCCTGCGCGCGCAGCAGGTCGAGCCCGGCGGCTTGATCGTGCGGCGCGGAGACCCGGCGCACTCGATGTATCTCATTGCCGCCGGCGAGGTCGAAATCGAGCTGCCGCATCAGCGCGTCCGGCTCGAGGCCGGGCACTTCTTCGGCGAGATCGCGGTGCTGCGGCGGGCCCGGCGCTCCGCCAATGTCACCGCGATCGCGCGCACGAGCCTGCTGGTGCTCGATGCGCACGATTTCCATGCCTTGATGGAGCGCGACCCGCGGCTCTCCCAGCGTGTACACGAGGTGGTGCGCGCCCGCCTCGGCCGCGAACTCGTCACGCCGCGCGGCGACCTGGTCACCGAAGAGATCGAAGAACCGGCAACGAACGACAAGCCGAAGCCGCACGCCTAGCGGCGGGCCACCTGGCGGCTATCGCTTTCGCGCCCGTCAGCCGCCCTTTTGCAGAAAGACGTAGTCGGCGGAATAGGGCTCGCTGTGGAAGGTGCCGGCCTTCTCGCAGGCGCCGGCGCGGACGCCGCCATGGGTGTTGATGCGCTGGATCGTATTCACGCCGGAGAGCGTACCGCGTCCCCGATGAGATGCCGCGCCGAGCTTGAGCCACGGGATATCGTTGGCAGTTTGCCCGGGCGCGTTCGCCGCGACCTTGCCGACGACGGCGCTGCCGTCCACATGCTCCCAGTTCGGGCCGGCGTAATGGCGCCCGACCGTTTTGCCAGCCTGCAGCAGCGTGGCGACGGGCTCGCGGAAGACCCACGCAAGCTTGCCGTCGGCCCCCGCCTTGCACTCGTAGACCTGCGCACCCTCGGCGTGCAGCGTGACCACTATGGCTTCTCCGGGCGCCGCGATCGCCGCCGGCACTTGCGCCGAGGCGGTGGTCGCAAGCATCGGCAGCACGATAAGCGAGGCGACGAGCACTGAGGCATTCGATCGAAGCACGAAAACCTCCCCTACGCAGGTGTAGTTCACATCGGAACGGCCATCACAGAGCTTTATCAGAGCGGCGCGACCGTGTCGCGCCGTTCCGTCTTTCTCAACTACGCCATCGCCTTTTTCAGATTCTCGTCGACCTTGTCGAGGTAGCCGGTGGTGGAGAGCCACTTCTGGTCGGCACCGACTAGCAGCGCCAGGTCCTTGGTCATGAAACCCGCTTCGACCGTGTCGACCGTGACCTTCTCCAGCGTCGCCGCAAACTTGGCGAGCGCGGCGTTGTCGTCGAGCTTGGCGCGGTGCGTGAGCCCGCGCGTCCAGGCGTAGATCGAAGCGATCGAATTGGTCGAGGTCTCGTTGCCCTTCTGATGCTCGCGATAGTGCCGCGTCACCGTGCCGTGGGCGGCTTCCGCCTCCACCACCTTGCCGTCGGGCGTCGTGAGTACCGAGGTCATCAGGCCGAGCGAGCCGTAGCCCTGCGCGACGGTGTCGGACTGCACGTCGCCGTCGTAGTTCTTGCACGCCCACACATAGCCGCCCGACCATTTGAGCGCGGCCGCCACCATGTCGTCGATCAGCCGGTGCTCGTAGGTGATCTTCTTCGCGGCGAACTTGTCCTTGAACTCCTTGTCGAAGACCTCCTGGAAGATGTCCTTGAAGCGGCCGTCGTAGACCTTGAGGATCGTGTTCTTGGTCGAGAGATAGAGCGGATAGCCGCGGTTGAGCGCGAAGTTCATCGACGCCCGCGCGAAATCCATGATCGACTGATCGAGATTGAACATGCCCATGGCGACGCCCGCGCCGGGGAAGCCAAACACCTCGCGCTCGATCTTGCTGCCGTCGTCGCCGATGAAGGTGAGCATGAGCTTGCCCTTGCCGGGCACCTTGAAGTCGGTGGCGCGATACTGGTCCGCGTAGGCGTGGCGGCCGATGATGATCGGCTTGGTCCAGCCGGGTACGAGGCGCGGCACGTTCTTGCAGATGATCGGCTCGCGGAAGATGACGCCGCCCAGGATGTTGCGGATGGTGCCGTTGGGCGAGCGGTACATCTCGTGGAGATTGAATTCCTTCACGCGGCCTTCGTCCGGCGTGATCGTGGCGCACTTGACGGCGACGCCGACTTCGAGGGTCTTGTTGGCGGCATCGATGGTGATCTGGTCGCGGGTCTCATCGCGCTTCTGCATGCCGAGATCGTAGTAGAGCAGGTCGATGTCGATGTAGGGGTGGATCAGCTTGTCCTTGATCAGCTTCCAGATGATGCGAGTCATCTCGTCGCCGTCCATCTCGACGATCGGGTTCTTCACCTTGATTTTCGCCATTTTAACAAGCCACCTTTTGAGACCCGGCATCGGCAACGGTCGTTGGATTGACGGAAATTCGGCGCGCGCTATGAATACGCCGCCCCTGCAGCCGTCGTGGGCTCTATAGCATCGACTTTCGTGGCGTGAAAGCCGCGGCAACTCGTGGACATCTACTCGCCCGATGAGCTCGTCATCGAGCGAGTCGTCTTATGAGTCCTGGCCTCGGAGACGTCCGGTGCCGCAGGACTCCGCGTTAGAGTGCGGCGAGCGTGGCGTTCATCGTGGCGCTCGGTCGCATCGCGGCCGACGTCTTGGCGGAATCGGGCATGTAGTAACCGCCCGTGTCGACCGGCTTGCCTTGCGCGGCGATCAACTCGCCATTGATCTTGGCTTCGTTCTTGGCGAGCGCTTCGGCCAGCGGTTTGAAGCGGGCTTGCAGCTCCGCGTCCTTGGTCTGCGCGGCCAGCGCCTGCGCCCAGTACAGGGCAAGGTAGAAATGGCTGCCGCGATTGTCGATTTCGCCGACCTTGCGCGCAGGATTGCGGTTGAACTCGAGGAACTTGCCGATGGCCGTGTCCAGCGCCTCGGCAAGAACCAGAGCCTTGGCGTTCTTGTAGGTATGGCCCAAATGCTCGAGCGACGCGCCCAGCGCGAGGAACTCACCGAGCGAATCCCAGCGCAGATAGCCCTCCTGCTGGAACTGCTCGACGTGCTTCGGCGCCGAGCCGCCGGCACCCGTCTCGAACATACCGCCGCCCGCCAGCAACGGGACGACCGAGAGCATCTTGGCCGAGGTGCCGAGCTCCATGATCGGGAAAAGATCCGTCAGATAATCCCGCAGAATGTTGCCGGTGACGGAAATTGTGTCCTGGCCCTTGCGAATCCGTTCGAGTGAAAATTTCATCGCGTCGACCGGCGCCAGAATGCGGATGTCGAGCCCCTTGGTGTCTTGATCCTTCAAGTACGTCTCGACCTTGGCGATGAGCTGTGCGTCGTGTGCGCGATTCTTGTCGAGCCAGAACACCGCAGGAGTGTTGGTGAGGCGCGCGCGGCGGACACCGAGCTTGACCCAATCCTGCACGGCTGCATCCTTGAGTTCGCACATGCGGAAGATGTCGCCGGCCTCGACCGGACGCTCCAGCAGCACCTTGCCGTCGTCGGCGACGACGCGGACCGTGCCGCTCGCCGGAACCTCGAACGTCTTGTCGTGCGAGCCGTATTCCTCGGCCTTCTGCGCCATCAGGCCGACGTTCGGGACCGAGCCCATGGTCTTGGGATCGAATGCGCCGTTGGCCTTGCAGTCCTCGATGACCGTCTGGAACAGCCGCGCGTAGGCACGATCGGGAACGACGGCCTTGGTGTCGTGCAGCTTGCCATCCGGGCCCCACATGCGGCCGGACTCGCGGATCATCGCCGGGATCGAGGCGTCGATGATGAAGTCGCTGGGCACGTGCAGGCCGGTAATGCCCTTGTCGGAATTGACCATGGCGAGGGCTGGCCGCTTGGCATAGACGGCTGCAATGTCGTCCTTGATCGCTTTCTTCTCGGCCTCCGGCAGCGTCTCGATCTTCGTCAGCAGATCGCCGAAGCCGTTGTTGAGGTTGACGCCGAGCTTCTTCAGAATTGCCGCGTGCTTCTCGATCACGTCGGCGAAGAAGACTGAAACGACATGGCCGAACACGATCGGGTCGGCGATCTTCATCATCGTCGCCTTGACGTGCAGCGAGAACAGCACGCCTTGCTTCTTGGCGTCGTCGATCTGCTCGGCGAAGAATTTGCGCAGCGCCTTGGCGCTCATGACCGCCGCGTCGATGATCTCGCCGGCCTCGAGCGCCGTCTTGGCCTTCAGCACCGTGACGGCGCCATCGGCGCCGGCCAGTTCGATGCGAACGTTGGTCGCCTTGTCGACCGTGGTCGCGATTTCCGAGCCGAAGTAGTCGCCGCTCGACATGTGGGCCACGTGCGATTTGGAGTCCTTGCTCCAGACGCCCATTTTGTGTGGGTTCTTGCGGGCGTAGTTCTTGACCGCGGCGGCCGCACGGCGGTCGGAATTGCCTTCGCGCAGGATCGGGTTGACGACGCTGCCGAACACCTTGCCGTAGCGGGACTTGATCTCCTTCTCGGCGTCCGTCGTCGGATTGTCCGGATAGTCCGGAACGTTGTAGCCCTTACTTTGCAGCTCCTTGATTGCGGCCTTGAGCTGCGGGATCGAGGCGGAGATGTTGGGCAGCTTCATGATGTTGGCTTCGGGCCTCAACGTGAGCTCGCCGAGTTCGGTAAGTTCGTCGTTGATCCGTTGCCCAGGGGTGAGCTTTTCGGGGAAGGTTGCGAGGATGCGGCCGGCCAGCGAGATGTCCTTGAGCTTCACGGACACGCCCGCCGCGCCCACGAAGGCTTCGACGATCGGCAGCAGGGAATAGGTCGCGAGCGCCGGGGCTTCATCGACCTTCGTCCACATGATTTCGAGATTGGGCATGCTAACACCTCTGGTCGCCATCGATCTGATCGCGGGTCTCGTCGCGTTTCTGGATGCCGAAAGGTCCGGCGGAGGAGGCCGCGGGCACGGCCTTATGGCGCGCTCGCGCCGGCCTCGCAAGGGCAAATCGTGAGCATTGGGAATGGCTGGGCGCGGGGCCTCCGCCAGGCTGCTCGGCACGGCGTGATTTTCCTAGTGTGGCGGTTCAGAAGTCCGCATCGTTCTTGCGGCGAGTTCGACATGCGGACTTCTGAACCAAGCCACACTAGATCAATAAGTTGCTAGTGTCCTTCGATTCCGAAGTTCGCAAACGAGAGTGCCGCACAATGGTGCGAACTTCGGAATCGGGACACTAGAGGTGTGATAGATAGCGTCCCGCGTTCGCCGGCTGGCGCTGGCCGCAAGGTGGAATTGTCGAGAATGCCGACGTGGCGCGAGATCAAAGGAGCCTACGGCCGCGGCCGCCGCGCGCTGCGGCAAAGGATGCTCGAGCCGCTGCTGGTCGGCCGTCCGGTGCTGCGCGACACCGTCATGCACGCGCTCGCTGCGCGCGGTCACCTCGTGTTCTGCGATCTTGGCGATGCGCGCTTCTTCGTCGATCCCTCCGACCGCGTGGTAGGGGCATGGGCCATGTGGCACGGCGGCTGGCAACGGCGCGAGATCGATCAAGCCGTGGCCGTGTTGGCGGCGAATGGCCGGCTTCCTGCCGGCGCCGTGTTCGTCGATGTCGGCGCCAATATCGGCACCCACACGGTCTACGCGCTGCGCACCGGACGCTTTGCTCGCGCGGTCGCGTTCGAGCCGGAGCCGAAGAACGCGCGGTTGCTCGCCATGAATGTCGAGGCGAACGGGCTCACGAACGCAGTCACGGTCGTTGCGAAGGCAGTGGGCGAGGCCGCCGGAAGTGCCACGCTGCACCTTCATCCGCGCAACAAGGGAGCGCACGCGATCGGAGTGCCACCGTCCGACGATGGAATCGAGCGGATCACGGTTCCCGTGGTCCGTCTCGACGAAGCGCTGGGCGAGATAGCGCCGGCGTCGGAGCAACTCGGGCTCATCTGGATCGACGCCGAAGGCTACGAGCCGCAGATCATCCGCGGGCTTGGCCGGTTGCTGGAGAGCCGCGTGCCGCTGGCCTTCGAGTTCGCGCCACGCCGCTATCACGCGGACGCCAAGCGCGACCTCGTGCGGCTGCTTGCGGCCAATTATTCGGCCATGCACAGCCTCAATGCCAGCCCCGACCACCGTGCGCCGATCGCCGCGCTGGCCGACATGACCGACATGGACGACGTGCTGGTGTTCTAGGGATTTTCTCGCATGCCCGGCGCCGGAACCGACAAGACGAAGGACTGGGTGGCGCTGCCGGCGCCGGTCATCATCCTGGTCGAGCCGCAGCTCGGCGAGAACATTGGTGCCGCGGCGCGCGTGATGGCGAATTTCGGGCTGTCGCGGCTGCGCCTCGTCAAGCCGCGCGACGGCTGGCCCAATATCCAGGCGCAGCGCTCGGCGTCCGGTGCCGACCGCATTCTTGACGATGCTTCGCTCTACGACACTGTCGAAGCCGCGATCGCCGACTGCACGCTCGTGCTGGCGACGACGGCACGCGCGCATGACCAGGCGAAGCCCGTGCTCAGCCCCGAAGCGGCGGCGCCATTTCTCGCGCCGCACGTCGCGGCGGGCGAGACCGTCGCGGTGCTGTTCGGGCGCGAGCGTTGGGGCCTTGAGAATGACGAAGTGGCGCTCGCCGACTGCATCGTGACCTATCCGGTCAATCCGGCCTTTGCTTCGCTCAACCTCGCGCAGGCCGTCGCCATCCTGTCCTACGAGTGGTTCAAGCACACGACCGGCAACAAGCTGCCATTTACCATGCCGCACAAGTCCGAGCCGGCGCCCAAGCAGCAGGTGCAGGCGTTCTTCGACAATCTCGAACGCGGACTAGACGAGATCGAATATTTCCGGCCGCTCGACAAGCGCCCCACCATGCTGGTCAACCTGCGCAACATCCTCGCGCGCATGCAGCCCACGCGGCAGGATATTCAGACGCTGCACGGCATCGTCATGGCGCTGTCGCAGGGCCGCAAGGGGCCGGCGCGCGGCGGCGTGCTCGACAGCGAGGAGGCCAAGGCACTGCGCGCGCTGCTCGCCGAGTATGGCGAGGGCCGAGTTCCCGGCGAGCGCGGACCGGTTCGCGGACTGGCGCGGCTCCTGCGGCGCAATCCGACCGAGGCCGAGCGCGTTCTGTGGGAGGCGGTTACGAAGGATCGACGCTTCGCCGGGCAAGGTTTCAAACGGCAGGTGCCGGTCGGCGCGCATATCACCGACTTCGTTTCGTTCCCCTTGCGCGTGGTGATCGATCTGGTGCCTGCCGCCGAGCAGGAAGCGGCGCAGAAGGCGCGCGCGGACAAACGCGTGTGGCTTGCGGAGCGTGGCTATCAGGTTATCGACGTGGCGGCGGACGAGGTCGAATGCGATCTCGCGGCCGTGCTCGATCGGCTCGCACGCGAGATTGCGGCCCGCTTGCCGATCTAGAAACCACCCCGTCAAGGCGCGGACCCAGTCTGCCGTGTCACAGCTTGGCGATGGCGATCTGATAGCCTTTGTGCACAAGCCGATACTGACCAGGGATAGCGGCAAGAAAAGTGTCGATGCCGAGCTTCGGGCGCTCGAGTTCACCTTCCATCTGGTCGAATTCGTAGTCGTCGAACATCACGATGCCGTTGCGGGCGACCAGCGGCCACGTCAACGCCGCATCGCTATAGACGTCGGCGGCGCGATGGCTGCCGTCGATGTAGACAATGTCGAATTGGCGCGAGGCGATGCCGAGTTGCGGCAGGACTGTGGACGATGAGCTCTTGAGTTTCTCGATCCGGTCGGCGAACGCCGCCACGTTGGCATCGAACTTTCGTTCGGTCTCCGGAACGAGGGCGGCGAAATAGGGATTGAGGGCGTGCTCGACGCTGCCGCCGAAGGTGTCCACGCAGACAAGATGCGATGAGGGCAGATAGTTCAGAAAGAACAGCGCCGAGCGGCCCTCCCACGAGCCGATCTCAAGAACGCGCACCGGTTGGCTGCGGAACGGGCGCAGCCATTCGGTCCAGTTGCCGAAGTGCCAAGTGGTCCAGTCTGAGGAAAACGATTTCCCGTCGTACCAGCGGGTGATCTCGTCGTCCGTGAGGACTTGGCCGTCGCTCACCGGAACCGCGTCACCCGCTCGCCTTGATGTCGGCGACCGCTTTCGCCATCAACTCGTCCATGGTGCGGCGAATCTGGTGGTCGGATTCCACAACGCCCTTGGCGTCGAAATCCTTGCGGATCTTGCGGAAGACATCGTTGTCGCCGGCCTCTTCGAGGTCCGCCATGACGACCGCCTTGGCGTAGGCCTCGGCGTCTGCGCTGGACATGCCGAGCTTTCCGGCCGCCCACAGCCCCAGCATCTTGTTGCGCCGGGCCGTCGCTTTGAAACGCAATTCCTCGTCGTGGGCGAACTTCTTCTCGAAGCCTTCCTCGCGCTTATCGAACGTGGTCATTCGTGCCTCTCTGTCTCGGGAATGGCGTCAACCCTTCCCCACAATTCTCGGGCGGCATTCTCTGCCGAATGTTTCGGTTGAGATGTCTACCGGTCCTTCATATAGGGCTCGCAGCGGCAACATGGGTCATCTGAAGGCACGAATATCGCGGCCGCGATGTTCGGCCATCGGGTTGAGCGATCATGCTAACATGAACAGGCGCTTACGTGTCGGAGCAAATGCGCGCGGTGCCTTGCATATCGTCCTATCATCGTCAAGGCAGTGGCGGACGCGGCGATTCGCGCTGGGGAGCGAGCGGAACAAAGCCGCTGGACGCGATTGTGCTGCCGGACGTGATCGGCTAGTTTCGAAGGTGGAACGCGTCGCTTGGTCACGTTCTTAGTCGCCGCCGCGTTCCGCCGCCGCGGACATCACAATCAACCGGAGCCACGGCATCCAGATGGACATCAACAAAACACGGTATACACCGATGAGCCGCCGTCGCCGCATTTACGAAGGCAAGGCGAAAATCCTCTATGAGGGGACCGAGCCTGGAACGCTGATCCAGCACTTCAAAGACGACGCGACCGCTTTCAACGCCAAGAAGCACGAGGTGATCGAGGGCAAGGGCGTTCTCAACAACCGAATCTCCGAGTTCGTCTTCCAGCACCTCAACGACATCGGGGTCCCGACCCACTTCATTCGCCGGCTCAACATGCGCGAGCAGTTGATTCGCGAGGTCGAGATCATTCCGCTCGAGGTGGTGGTGCGCAACGTCGCGGCCGGTTCGCTCTCGCAGCGCCTCGGCATCGAAGAGGGCACGCAGCTCCCGCGCTCGATCATCGAGTTCTACTACAAGAACGATCAGCTCGGCGATCCGATGGTATCCGAGGAGCATATCACGGCGTTCGGCTGGGCGACGCCGCAGGAGATCGACGACATCATGGCGCTCGCCATCCGGGTCAACGATTTCCTGTCTGGCGTCTTCCTCGGCGTCGGCATCCGGCTCGTCGACTTCAAGATGGAGACGGGGCGGCTCTGGGAAAACGACATGATGCGGATCGTGGTCGCGGACGAGATCTCGCCCGACTCCTGTCGGCTGTGGGACATCAAGTCGAATGAGAAGCTCGACAAGGACCGCTTCCGCCGCGATCTCGGCGGGCTGCTGGAGGCTTACACAGAGGTGGCCAAGCGGCTCGGCATCATGAGCGAGGGCGAGCGCCCGCAGGGCTCGGGGCCGGTGCTGGTCAAGGGCTGATTGCGCCGCCGCCCGGCGAAACAGGCGATCGCAAGCGATGGAAGGGCGCCGTTTGCGGCGCCCTTTGTCGTTTCGGCCGGTGCCCGGCGATTGGGCATGCGGCGCAATCCTCGCCGCTCCGCCTAAAGCAGACTTGTCCCGGCGGCCGGTCCCTCTAGAATCAAAGGCGCCTGCCGGGTGATGAGGGGCGGGCGAGGGAGGCTGACATGCACAGGGATGTCACCATCGGGCTTGTTGTGCCGTTTGCCGTCGACGAGGTGCCCGACGAAGGGTTGCAGATGTATCCCGGTGCCCGGTTCATTCCGCGTGGCGTCGGGGTGAGGTCGCTTACGCCGACGGGTTACGACAGCGCCTGGGAGGGCATCCTTCCAGCGGCGGATCACCTCGCCGAGAAGGGCGTCGACGCCATCATGGTGATCGGGACGTCCTTGACGTTCTACCGCGGCGCCGACTTCCACGATGAACTGCTGGCGAAGCTCAGGACCAGAACGGGGCTGCCGGTCAGCACCATGAGCCAGGCCGTGGTCGACGGGCTGCGCCGCTTCGATGCGCAGCGGATCGTGGTGGCGACGGCCTACGCCGACGAGGTGAACAGCCGGCTGCGGGCCTTTCTCGAAGCGCAGGGATTCGAAGTGCTCGGACTCGAAGGATTCGGCCTGTTCGGTTTCGGCGAGCCCGGCAAGATGAGCGAAACCGACATCATCGCTCTCGGATCGAAGCTTTGCGCCGCGGCGCCGGACGCGGAGGGGCTGCTGATCTCCTGCGGCGGTCTGCGCACCCTGGGCGTAGCGAGACCTCTTGAAGAGCGCCACCGCGTTCCGGTGGTGTCGAGCACCCAGGCGGCCTTCTGGGCGGCCATGCGCCTTGTTGGCGAAAGCGGTCATGTCGCCGGGCGCGGCATGCTGCTGGAACAGTCGGTTGCCGCCCCTGTCCATTAAGGCGATTCGGGCTTAAATGAGCGGGCGACTGCCGGCGAGGCAAGCTAGGAGACCGACTCGATCATGAAGGCCCGCATTACCGTGACGCTGAAACCCGGCATCCTCGACCCCCAGGGCAAGGCGATCGAAGGCGCGTTGAAATCGCTCGGGGTGAGCGGCGTGGCGAGCGTGCGCCAGGGCAAGGTGTTCGACGTCGAACTCGAGGGCGGCGACCGTAAGCAGGCCGAGGCTCTGCTCAAGCAGGCCGCCGACAGGCTCCTCGCCAACACGGTGATCGAAAACTATGATGTGGAAGTGCTGCGCTAGGATCGTCGGATGACAATACTGCGCGCCACTGTCGTCGTTGCTGCGCTTGCCGGCGGTGCTGCCGTACTGCTGGCACGCGACGCCGCGACGGTGGGTGTTAAGCAGGCTCCGCTCCCGCATGCGGTCTGGACCGAGGTGAAGTGGCCGTTCCCGCTCGACCAGTGGGGCACCGGCAAGGCCTTCCAGTGCCGCGCGGCCGATTGCGGCACCGAGATCAACCTCTATCTGCGCGCCAAGCTCGGCTTCTGCAACTGCGCGACCGGGGTGTCGGACGACGAGGAACTCGATCGCGTCGGCGACCTCGAACTCTACAGCGACAAGTTCAAAGGCCTGAGCGAAGGCCGCTTCATCACCGTTGGCTGGATGAAGGGCCGCAGCCGTCCGTATCAGGTCGACATGCGCTATGGCGCGCCGCGCACCGCGGTCGCTATCGCCTTCAACGACAAGTGCGACGTGGTGGTGGCGACCGTGGCGGCGGATCATGACCAGATCGCCAACGCCGATCGCGCGGCGCTCGATTTCCTCAACAGCGACCGCGTGCTGCGCTGGGCCGAGGCGGAACTGGGGCTGTGATGAAATCCGCCGTCGTCGTCTTCCCCGGCATCAATCGCGAGCGCGACATGGCGCGCGCGCTCAAGATCATTTCCGGCCGCGAGCCGGCGATGGTCTGGCATGCCGACACCGCGCTGCCCGCCGGTACCGATCTCGTGGTGGTGCCGGGCGGCTTCTCCTATGGCGATTATCTGCGCTGCGGCGCCATCGCGGCGCGTGCGCCGGTCATGGACGCCGTGCGCGCGCATGCGGCGGCTGGCGGCTTGGTGCTCGGGGTCTGCAACGGATTTCAGATTTTGTGCGAATCGGGCCTCTTGCCCGGCGTGCTGATGCGCAACGCGGCACTGAAATTCATCTGCCGCGATGTCTATCTGCGGGTCGAGCGCTCCGACACGCCGTTCACCCGCGGCTACAATGCCGGGCAGGTGATCCGCGTGCCGGTCGCGCACGGCGAAGGGAACTACGTGGCGGATGAAAAGACCATCGCGCGCATCGAAGGCGAGGGCCGCGTGCTCTACCGCTACGCGGCGCCTGACGGCAGCGTCGATCCGAAGTGGAATCTCAACGGCGCCACCAACGCGATCGCCGGCGTGCTCAACGACAAAGGCAACGTGCTCGGCCTGATGCCGCATCCGGAGAACCACGTCGAACCAGCGCTCGGGCCGACCGACGGCCGTGGGCTGTTCGCCGGGCTGGTCGATCATTTCGCCAAGGCGGCATAATTCGGGGCCGGCGTGCGGACTGCCCGGACTTGACCGACGGGGGCCGGCGACCCCATCAACTGTGGACGCACCGAATTGATGGATTGCCGGGCCGCGCCCGGCAATGACATTTAGGGCCGATGGCTAGGACCGCGAAAAAAACGAAGACCGGGAAAAAGGCGGCGGCCAGGATATCCAAGCGGCGTCCGGCGTCCGGCAAGAAGGCAGCCGCGAAAAAGCCCAAGCGCAAATGGGCTACAGCCAAGACATCGACTCCAAGGTCTCCCGCCGGCAAAAAGACCGCGCCCAAGGCCGCAATTCGCAAAAAGCGCGAGCCGAAGCCAGCGCGCGTGGCGAAGGCGTTCGCGATCACGCCCGACATCGTCGCCGCCCACGGCCTCAAGCCCGACGAATACCAGCGCCTCACCGGGTTGATCGGGCGCGAGCCTTCGCTCACCGAACTCGGCATCTTCTCGGCGATGTGGAACGAGCACTGCTCGTACAAATCCTCGAAGATCCATCTGCGCACGCTGCCGACCTCGGGCCCGCACGTGATCCAGGGACCGGGCGAGAATGCCGGCGTCATCGACATCGGCGACGGGCTCGCGTGCGTGTTCAAGATGGAGAGCCATAACCACCCGAGCTACATCGAGCCCTACCAGGGCGCGGCGACCGGCGTCGGCGGCATCCTGCGCGATGTCTTCACCATGGGCGCGCGGCCGATCGCCTGCCTCAACGCATTGTCGTTCGGTGCACCCGAGCATCCCAAGACGCGACATCTCGTGTCCGGCGTGGTGGCGGGCGTCGGCGGCTATGGCAATTCGTTCGGCGTGCCGACGGTCGGCGGGCAGGTGCGCTTCCACACCCGCTACGACGGCAACAATCTCGTCAACGCCATGGCGGTCGGCCTCGCCGAGAAGGACAAGATCTTCTACGCGGCGGCGTCCGGCGTCGACATGCCGATCGTCTATCTCGGCTCCAAGACCGGGCGCGACGGCATCCACGGCGCCAGCATGGCGTCGGCCGAGTTCGACGAAGACTCCGAGGCGAAGCGCCCGACCGTGCAGGTCGGCGACCCGTTCTCCGAGAAGCTCCTGCTCGAAGCCTGCCTCGAGATCATGGCGAAGGACTGCGTGATCGCGATCCAGGATATGGGCGCCGCTGGCCTGACCTGTTCGGCGGTCGAGATGGGCGCCAAGGGCGATCTCGGCGTCACGCTCGATCTCGACGCCGTGCCATGCCGCGAAAGCAGGATGACCGCCTACGAGATGATGCTCTCCGAGAGCCAGGAGCGCATGCTCATGGTGCTCAAGCCCGAGAAGGAGCAGGAGGCGGAGGCGATCTTTCGCAAATGGGGGCTCGACTTCGCCATCGTCGGGCGCACCACGCCGACCAAGCGCTTCATCGTGCGGCACGCCGGCAAGGTGATGGCCGATCTGCCGATCAAGGAACTCGGCGACGAGGCCCCGGTCTACGACCGGCCCTACGTCGAAACGCCGAAGCGCGCGCCGGTCGACGCCGCAAGCGTGACGCCGCCGATGTCGAACGTCGAGGCGCTTCTCTATCTCATCGGCTCGCCCGACCTCTGCTCCAAGCGCTGGGTGTGGGAGCAGTACGATCACATCATCCAGGGCAATACCGTGCAGCGGCCGGGCGGCGACGCGGCGGTGGTGCGCGTGCTCGACGGGCCGAAGGCACTCGCGCTCACCAGCGACGTGACGCCGCGCTATTGCGAGGCCGATCCGTTCGAAGGCGGCAAGCAGGCGGTGGCGGAGGCGTGGCGCAACATCACGGCGGTCGGCGGCAAGCCGCTCGCGGTCACCGACAACCTCAACTTCGGCAATCCGGAGCGGCCGGAGATCATGGGGCAACTCGTCGGCTGCATCCGCGGCATCGGCGAAGCGTGTCGCGCACTCGATTTCCCGGTCGTGTCCGGCAATGTCTCGCTCTACAACGAGACCAACGGCCGCGCCATTCTGCCGACGCCGACGATCGGCGGCGTTGGCCTCATCGACGACTTCACCAAGTCGGCGACGCTCGCCTTCAAGGCCGAGGACGAGGCGATCCTGCTGATCGGCGAGACCGCCGGATGGCTCGGCCAGTCGCTCTATCTGCGCGAAATCTGCCAGCGCGAGGAGGGAGCGCCGCCGCCCGTCGATCTCGCGGCCGAGCGCCGCAACGGCGATTTCGTGCGCGCGCTGATCGCGGATGGCGTCGCGACGGCCGCGCACGACATCTCCGATGGCGGCCTGCTGATAGCGCTGGCCGAAATGGCGATCGCTTCAGGCATCGGAGCCGAACTCGAAGCCGCTCCGCTGGCGCCGCATGCCTTCTGGTTCGGCGAGGAGCAGGCCCGCTATGTGGTCACCGTCCGCGCGGCGATCGCCGAGCGAACGATGACGCGGGCGCAAGCGGCCGGCGTGCCGGTCCGGCAGCTTGGAATAACCGGCGGCGATGCATTGACCCTCAAGGGCGAGCGCCCCATTCTGGTCGCAAAGCTTCGCGAACGGTTTGAAGGCTGGCTGCCCGGCTACATGGCGAGCGGGCCGGGGTAGCCGCGCTAGCCGGGGGTAAGTCGAGTCGAGGAGAACTCCGATGCCCATGGATTCGAACGAGATCGAACGGCTGATCAAGGCCCGCATTCCGGACGCGGACGTGACCATCCGCGATCTCGCCGGCGACGGCGACCACTACTCGGCGACCGTGCTGGCGGAATCGTTTCGTGGCAAGTCGCGTGTGCAGCAGCACCAGATCGTCTACGAGGCGCTCAAGGCCGAGATGGGCGGCAAGCTGCATGCGCTGGCGCTGCAGACCGGCACGCCGGAGCGCTGATTCTGGGCGCGTTGGGACAGGGCCTACCCGAAGAAATAGCCGGGTTGTGAGGTTTTCCCCTCTTGGGATGCGCGGCGTATTTGCGCTACATATATTGCCAGCAAGACTGGCCGGTTCGGCCGGATTGGATAGGGGCGCCGATGGCGCCAGAAGGACAAAGGCAATGGGCATCGAGCAATTCATCGACAACGAGGTCAAGGGCAACGAGGTGTTGCTGTTCATGAAGGGCACGCCGCAATTTCCCCAGTGCGGGTTTTCCGCCCAGGTCGTGCAGATCCTGGATCACATTGGGGTGAGCTACAAAGGCTTGAACGTCCTTGAATCCGACGACCTGCGCAACGGCATCAAGTCCTATTCCAACTGGCCGACCATCCCTCAGCTCTACGTGAAGGGCGAATTCGTCGGCGGCTGCGACATCATCCGCGAGATGTTCCAGGCGGAGGAGCTTCAGCAACTGCTCAAGGACAAGGGCGTTGCGGTCAAGGAAAGCACGCAGGCCTGAGCGCGTCGCGCTGCGGTTGACGGCGTGAGCTTCGCGCACTGCGGAATGATCTCGGTGAGGCGAGCCGGCGACGTTAGGCCAGCGCTACGCCTCGCACCGTGATCGCCATCACATCGGCTGAGAGCTGCTTCGATCAGAATGGCTGCCCCTGGCCGTCCCTCCGGACGGCCGCACGGCTTTCGATCACAAGGAGCAGCATGATGGTTTCACAAGACACGCGTACCGGCTATTTCAACGCCCTCGTTTCCGGTTACTTCAAACCTGCGGCCGACGGGCGGATGCTCTATTTCCCCTGGGGCATCTTCGGCAAAGGCTACGTCGTGCCGTCGCAGCAGGAATACGAGCGGCTGCACAGCCAGCTCAAGATTTATCAGGCCGTCTCGCTGATCTTGATCGTCGCCCTGGCGGCGACGCGGTCGTTTCTCGCTTGCGTTATTGTCGCGCTGGTTCTGGTGGCGGGCTATTCCGTCTGGGCGGCGTACCGCAAGCGCGGCTTCGCACCTTCCGACGAGAAGATGTCGTGGGGCGAGAACATGGCGACGCAGGCGCAGCTTCACGGCGTGCGCGGGCTTTGGGTCCTGGAGATCATCGCGCTCGTCTTCGTCGCCAGCGGGCTTCTCATGCTGGCCATCGACCCCGGCCAATGGCTGATGGCGCTTTTCTCGATCGGGTTCTTCGGCGCCTGTGCGGTGGTGTTTGCCCGCATGCTGAGGATGCGGCGGCAAAACGCCTGAGCAGACTCAGCCCTGAAAAAGCGAAAGCGGACAGCATCGCAGATGCTGTCCGCTCGCGTCATCAAAACGATGGTTCAGCGCGAATAGAATTCCACCACCAGGTGCGGCTCCATCTTCACCGGGTAGGGGATTTCGCCGAACGCCGGCACGCGCGTGAGCTTGGCGGTCATCTTCTGGTGATTGACGTCGATGTAGTCCGGCACATCGCGCTCCGCGAGGCCGGTCGCCTCGAGCACCAGCGCAAGCTGCTTTGACTTCTCCTTCACCTCGATCTCCTCGCCGACCTTGAGGCGATAGCTCGCGATGGTCACTCGCTTGCCGTTCACGCTAACGTGGCCGTGGCTGATGAACTGGCGCGCCGCGAACACGGTCGGCACGAACTTCGCGCGGTAGATCACGGCGTCGAGCCTGCGCTCCAGGAGCCCGATCATGTGCGCGCCGGTGTCGCCCTTGAGGCGGCGGGCTTCGGTGTAGATGCCGCGGAACTGCCGCTCGGTGATGTTGCCGTAGTAGCCGCGCAGCTTCTGCTTGGCCTTGAGCTGCACCCCGTAGTCGGAGAGCTTGCGACTTGCGGCGCTGGCCGTGCTGGCCGGGGCCGTATTCGCGCTTGTTGACGGGGCTCTTCGGGCGGCCCCAGACATTTTCGCCCATCCGGCGGTCGATCTTGTACTTGGCGTCGTGGCGCTTGGTCATCGCGTCCTCATCGTGGGTGAATGAGAGGATCGCGCCCTCCTCTGTCCCGGCGGAACCGGAACCGACAGGTTTTGAGCCGAAGCCACGGCCAGAACCACGGGTCGCGAAACGCCGCGCGAAATTCGCGCGGCGCGCGGTATCTAGGCGGTATGGACGCCCAAGTCAAACCCGGCAGCGGCCCGATCGGCTCTGCGGCCCCGTCCCTAGCCTCCGGCTAAATTACTCAGATCAAAGCGCTATTCGACCTCCCGATAGACGTCGATCTCGACGCCATTGGGCAGCATCGAACGCCAGGTCTGCAGGTAGGTCTGCACGCGGGGGTCGCTGGCGACGCGCTGGCGGTTGAGTTCGACGACCTCGTGCAGCTCGTATTCGATCTCCTGAACAAAGCGCGCGGGATCGTCCACGTTCTGCAGGAGCCGGGAACGCCCGGCCCCGAACACCTCGTAGAACGGCGCCGCGGCCCTGATCATCGAGATCAGGTGCGCCGGGTTGGCTCCCGGCAACGTGAAACGAAGCTGTAACGTGCGCCGGACTTTCGGAGGGTCGCTCGCCATGTGGTCTTCCCCAGTCGCCGGATCCGCCCTGGGCGATGCCGGACGGAGCAATGCTACGGCTCTATTCCGAGGCGCGCCAGCGCTACGCGCAGGGCCGGCGGGGGAGGGCGGCGCGACGTGAACACGATACTGGCCGCTGCCGCCGCCCCGCCGGGGTTCGCGGGGCCGATCAGGTCGACCACGCGCCGCGCGATGGCGGGGGCCGGATCGATGAAGCGGACAGGCCAGGGGGCCAACCGCTCGAACCGTTCAAGCAGCAGCGGAAAGTGCGTGCAGGCCAGCACCACCGTGTCGGTGCGGCGGCCTCCCTCATCGACGAAGCAGGGTGACAACTCCGCGGCGACGTCCGCGTCCGCAAGCGGCTCGCCGCGCAGCTCTGCCTCGGCGAGCGCGGCCAATCGCGGCGAGCCGACCAGCGTGACGTCCGCGCCGTTGGCAAAGTCGTGGATGAGCTTGCGGGTGTATTCCCGGCTGACGGTCGCCTTGGTCCCCAGCACCGACACCCGCCGCGTGACTGACCCTGCGCAGGCTGGTTTAATCGCCGGTACCGTCCCGACGAACGGCACGCCGAACTCGGCGCGCAGGTGCGGCAGGACCAGCGTGGAGGCGGTGTTGCAGGCAATGACGATGAGATCGGGGCGGAAGGTTTCGATCAGTTCGCCCATGAGCGAGACGACGCGCTTGATCAGCGCCGTTTCGTCCTGGTCGCCATAGGGGAAGAAGGCGTCGTCGGCGATGTAGACGTAGCGCGCGTCGGGGCGCGCCTTGGCGACCTCGCGGAACACCGTGAGGCCGCCGAGCCCGGAATCGAACACGAGGATGGTCGGTGGGGTCGGCACGGCGGGCCGTTGGTACGCAAAGTCCGGCCGCCTCGCAACGGTCGGTGCCCGCCCTTAGCGGCTGCCGCTTGGCATCAGGCCGGATTCGGCCCGATCAGGTCGAGCCGCGGCCGCTCGGTTCGCAGCGGAACGGGCGCCGTGTTCTGTTGCTTCGCGGCCTTTGGCCGGAGCGGCGAAATCAGGCCGCTCATCACCGTGAAGGTCGCGAGCAGGATCGCCGCCAAGTTGCCGTCCCAATAATCCGCGAAGGCGACGGCACCAAGCGCATAGGCCCAGAACGGGAAGGCCGCCGTCGACACCAGGGCATTGGTGATCCAGGCATCGCCCTTCTGCCGCACGTACCAGACGAACAGCGGCGTGAGCACGAGGCCGACGATCAGCGCGCCTTGCGCCACCATCGAGACCGGGACGCCCGCCATCGCGGCGCTCTTGCCGCCGGTTTTCTGCGCCTGTTCGAGGATGACATTGACGAAGACGAAGAACGCCAGCACTTCGCCCGGCACATATTTGGTGATGCGCTCGAGATAGTTGTCAGGGGAAACGGTGCCCTGTGGCTGGTTAGCCGCCCCGGGAACACGGACCAAACGGCTCATGACTCCCTCCGTACCGCGTGATTTGCCGGCACGTTAGGTGACGCCCCTGAGTCGGGCAATCAAGGAGGTGGAAAAATACCCGCAATTGTCGGCGCAGCGCCGGTCAGGCCGTGCCGAACACGCGCCGGAAGATCGTGTCGACGTGCTTGAAGTGGTGGCCGAGGTCGAAATTCTCTCTGAGTTCGGCCTCGCTCAGATGCTTGCGAACGTCCGCATCGGCCATGAGCAGCGCGAGAAAATCGCCGCCGGCCTGCCACACCTTCATGGCGTTGCGCTGGACCAGGCGATAGGCCTCCTCGCGTGCGACGCCCTTCTGCGTGAGTGCGATCAGCACGCGCTGCGAATGCACCAGGCCGCCAAGCCGGTCGAGGTTCTTCTGCATGTTCTCCGGATAGACGACGAGCTTGTCGATAATGCCGGCGAGCCGTGCCAGCGCGAAGTCGAGCGTCGCGGTCGAATCGGGGCCGATCATGCGCTCGACCGAGGAATGCGAGATGTCGCGCTCGTGCCAGAGCGCGACGTTCTCCAAGGCCGGCGTCACGTAGGCGCGCACCATGCGGGCAAGCCCGGTGACGTTTTCCGACAGCACCGGGTTGCGCTTGTGCGGCATGGCGGAGGAACCCTTCTGCCCCTCGGAGAAGAACTCTTCGGCCTCCAGCACTTCGGTGCGCTGCAAATGACGGATTTCGATTGCCAGCCGCTCGACCGACGATGCCACCACGCCCAGCGTGGCGAAATACATGGCGTGGCGGTCGCGCGGGATCACTTGAGTAGACACCGGCTCGACCGCGAGCCCCATCGCCTTGGCGACGTGCGCCTCGACGCGCGGATCGACCTGCGCGAAGGTTCCGACCGCGCCGGAGATCGCGCAGGTCGCGACTTCCTTGCGGGCCGCCACCAGCCGCTCCTTGGCGCGGGAAAATTCCGCATAGGCCTGCGCGAGCTTGAGCCCGAAGGTCGTCGGCTCGGCGTGGATGCCGTGCGAGCGGCCGATGGTCGGCGTCATCTTGTATTCGAACGCACGGCGCTTGAGCGCGGCGAGCAGCTTGTCGGTATCGGCGATCAGGAGGTCGGCGGCACGCACGAGCTGCACGTTGAAGCAAGTATCGAGCACGTCGGAGGAGGTCATGCCCTGGTGCACGAAGCGCGCCTCGGGACCGACGATTTCGGAAAGGTGCGTGAGGAACGCGATCACGTCGTGCTTGACCTCGCGCTCGATCTCGTCGATGCGCGCGATGTCGAAGGTCGCGGGCTTGCCCTTGTCCCAGATTTTCTTGGCCGCATCCTTCGGAATGAGACCGAGCTCGGCCATGGCGTCGGCCGCGTGCGCCTCGATCTCGAACCAGATGCGAAAGCGCGTCTGCGGCTCCCAGATCGCGGCCATGTCGGGTCTGGTGTAGCGCGGGATCATCGGCGGCCTTTTGGTAAAATGCGAGCGAGCGCGCTCTAGCAGATCGGACCCGCAAGCTCAAATCCCAGCCACTCAAATCCGGGCGGTATTCGGTCGAGGCTGAATTGTCGCGCATCGGCCATTTTGCTAGGCTACAAGAAATTACGGACAGCCCGCACGAACGGGCGATGCCCCGAACAGGAGGCTTCCCATGAACAAGCCAGCATTGATCCTTACCGCCGCGGCCGGCTTCGCCGCCGGATTGTCAGCCGCGCAGCCGGCGCTCGCGCAGGACGACGTCGACCAGCGCTTCGGCACCGTGCATTTCGCGACCTCGTGCAACGACATCGCGCAGCGCCGCTTCGATCGCGGCATGCGCTACCAGCATTCGTTCTGGTACACGCAGGCAAAGGAAATCTTCGAGGATGCCGCCAAGGCTGATCCGACCTGCGGCATGGCGTATTGGGGCGTGGCGCTGACGCTCCTCAACAACCCGCACAACGCGCCGCCCGCGTCCAACCTGCCACAGGGTCTGGCTGCGATTCAGAAGGCCAAGGAGGTCGGCGCCAAGACGCAGCGCGAGCGCGACTATATCGATGCATTGAGCGTGATGTATGTCGATCACGATAAGATCCAACATCGCGCCCGCGTCGCATCCTATCTCAAGGCGATGGAAGCACTGGCAGCCAAATACGCCGACGATGATGAAGCGCAGATCGGTTATGCGATTACGCTGAACGTCGCCGCTTCACCCGCCGACAAGACCTACGCCAATCAGCTCAAGGGTACGGCAATCCTCGAGCCGATCTTGAAGCGCCAGCCGCGGCATCCGGGCGTGGTGCACTACTTGATCCATCTCTCCGACTATCCGCCGATCGCCGAAAAAGGGCTGAACGCCGCCAGGCTCTATGCCTCGATCGCGCCGGCGGCGCCGCACGCCCAGCACATGCCATCGCACATCTTCACGCGCGTCGGCTACTGGAAGGAATCGATTGCGTCCAATATCGCGTCGGTGAAAGCCGCGAAGGCCGACAAAGCGGCGAGCGATCAACTGCACGGCCAGGACTACATGGTCTATGCCTACCTGCAGCTCGGGCAGGACGGCAATGCGCGCGCGGTCATCGACGACATGGCGGCCTCCAAGAACTTCAACCCGGATATCATGGGCGCGCCCTACGCGCTGGCGGCAAGCCCGGCGCGCTACGCGATCGAGCGCGGCGACTGGCAGCGTGCGGCGCAACTTGACGTGCAGCCGGTGAAATTCGCGCATGTCATGGCGATCACGCATTTCGCGCGTGCGATCGGCGCGGCGCGAACCGGCAAGCCGGAGGCCGCCAGAGCCGATGTTGCCAAGCTTGCCGAGCTGCGTGACAAGCTGCGTGAGGCCAAGGATGCCTATTGGTCGGAGATTGTCGACATCCAGTGGCAGGTGGCAAACGCCTGGTTGCTCTATGCCGAAGGCAAGCACGACGAGGCACTCAAGGCGCTGAGCGCCGCCGCCGCGGCGGAGGACAAGACCGAGAAGGCGCCGGTAACGCCGGGGCCGATCATGCCGGCGCGGGAGCTCTATGGCGCGATGCTGCTTGAGCGCGGCATGGCTAAGGAGGCGCTGGCGGCGTTCGAGGCGACGCTTGCGAAGGAACCGCACCGGCTCGGCGCCACGATCGGCGCGGCCAAGGCGGCCGAGAAGGCCGGCGACACGGCGAAGGCCAAGCAGCACTACGCTGAGGCGGTCGCGCTCGGCGAGGCGGCCGACCCGGTGCGCCCGGAGATCGCCACCGCACGCGCCTATGTGGCGAATGCGAAGTAAGGACTAAGCGGCGCCGCGGTTACCCTCCCCCTGCGAAGCGGTGGGGTGGGGGGCTTGCACTCCGAACTCAGTCGTCAGAGCGTACGCTCACATGCTGATGATCGGCTATTGATCCCTGATTCCTGTTTCCCCCCACCCCCGACCGCTCCCCACCACCGCGCTTCGCTGCGCGGGGGGAGGGGAGTCGGAGAGGCCGCGCATTCAAGATCAATTGAGCCGGGCGCGGTCGTGCGGTTGCGTAAGGTCGACCGGCGTGCCCTTGGGAATGATGCCGAGCGGATTGAGCCGCGCGATCGACCAGTAGTTGATCACGTAGTAGCGCGGCTTCACGGTCTCGGCGATGCCCGGCACCTGATAAAGCTCCAGCATGTAATTGTGCAGGTTCGGATAGTCGGCGATCCGCTTCATGTTGCAGCGGAACAGCGAGAAATACGCGACGTCGAACCGCAGCAGCGTCGGCAGCAGCCGCCAGTCGGCCTCGGTGATCCGGTCGCCGACGAGATAGCGCTGCCGCGACAGCCGCGCCTCCAGTTCATCGAGCGTGGCGAACAGTGAGTCGTAGGCCGCCTCATACGCGGCCTGCGTCTTGGCAAAGGCGCAGCGATAGACGCCGTTGTTGACGTTCGGATAGATCAGGTCGTTGAGCCGGTCGATCTCGCCGCGCAACGCCTTCGGATAGAAATCGTGATTGTTGCCGGTGATGCCGTCGAACTCGCTGTTGAACATGCGGATGATGTCGGGCAACTCGTTGTTGACGATCCGCTTCTCCTTCTTGTCCCACAGCGTCGGCACCGTGACCTTGCCGGTGTAGTTCGGCTCGCTCGCCGTGTAGGCCTCATGCATGTAGTGGAAGCCGTTGACGGTGTCGGGCGTGCAGTCGGGATATTTCGGGTCGTTCTCGAACGTCCAGCCCTGCGTGCGCAGCCCCGGCACCGAATAGGCTACTGAGATCACGTCGGTGAGGCCCTTGAGCGCGCGATAGATCAAGGTGCGGTGCGCCCACGGGCAGCCATGCGCGACGTAGAGGTGATAGCGCCCGACCTCGGCCTTGAATCCGGACGATCCATCGGCCGTGATGCGGTCGCGGAAACGGCTGTCGGCGCGTTTGAACTCGCCGCCCGTCCCGGTTTCCTGCGGCAGTTCGCCGTCGGTCCATTTGCCGTCGATCAACACGCCCATCAGGCAGCCTCCCCGCGCGCCAGCGCAGCCGCGTTGCGGATCGCCGCGATGTTGGCGCGGTAGTGATCGGGTGTGCCACCCTTGAACACCGCCGAGCCCGCCACCAGCACGTTCGCACCCGCGCGAGCGACCTCCGCGGCGTTGTCCGGCGTAAGGCCGCCGTCGATCTCGATGTCGATCGGGCGGCCTCCCGCGAGCGCGCGTAGCCGCGCGATCTTCTCGGCCGCGTACGGAATGAACCTCTGGCCGCCGAAACCGGGATTGACCGACATCACCAGGATCAGGTCGACGAGGTCGATCACCGGCTCGATCGTGCTCTCCGGCGTGCCGGGATTGAGCGTCACCCCGGCCTTCTTGCCGAGTGCGCGGATCGCCTGCAGCGAGCGGTGGACATGCGGCGAGGATTCCACATGCACCGTGATGATGTCGGAGCCGGCCTTGGCGAAGGCTTCGAGATAGGGGTCGCACGGCGCAATCATCAGATGCACGTCGAACAGCTTCTGGCTGTGCGGCCGCAGCGCCTTCACCACGTCCGGGCCGATCGAGATGTTCGGAACGAAATGTCCGTCCATGACGTCGACGTGGATCCAGTCGGCGCCGGCGGCGTCGACCGCGCGCACTTCCTCGCCCAGGCGGGCGAAGTCGGCGGACAGGATCGAGGGGGAAATCACTAGTGGGCGGGGCATCGGTTCCTCTACGCGTGTCGCTCGCGCAACCGGCGCATCGCGCTTCCGTTATGCCCCGGCTTCTCTCCTCTATCCATCGAAATTCGTCGGTTGTTCTCGCCGTCTTTTGCCGCCTGTCGTGGCCGGAAGATAGCCATGCCGTGCCGGCTTGTCATCCGACTGTTATGGAAAATGCCGTTCAATAAAGCCCCAATTCCCTTCCCTCCCTGTAGTTCGACTGGATCCCCACCATGACAGCCTTCACCGTCGCAGCCGGCCAGACTCAGACTGCGCGTATCACCATGGCCGCAGCCGACACGCTCACGGTTGCGGCGACCGGCAGCCTTTCAGTTTCTGCCAACGCGCAGGCGGTCCGCTTCACGGTCTCCGCCAACGGCGCCGACATCGAGAACAGCGGCACGATCCAGGATACCGCCAGTGGCGGACGCGCCATCCGCTTCGAGAATACGATTTCGTCGACCGTCAACGTGACGATCAACAATCTCACGGCCGGCAGCGTCATCAGCGGCGTCGACGATGCACTGCAAATCGCCGCTGCGTCCAATGGCAGCGCCGTCGTCACCGCCGGCCTGCTCACGCTCGGCAATGCCGGCTTGATCGCGTCGACCAGCGGACAGGCGCTCGATTTCGCCGCCACTGGCGGCACGTTCGTCATGAATATCACCAATTCCGGAACCATCAGAGCGGATGTCGAGGACGCCGTACGCATCGGGTCGGCGAGCGCGACGAATTCGCTCACCAATTCCGGAACCATCAGGGGCGGCTTCGCGGCGAGCTGACAGCGGCGCCGACGGCGTGCAGCGGAACGATCACCAACCATACCGGTGCGACCATCCGCGGTCTCGGGCTCGGAATCCTGATCGACAACAGCTCGCAGGGCAACGCGCCGTTCCAGACCACCGTCATCAACGACGGAACGATCGAGGGGACGAATTCGATCGGCATCAAGATCGTCAGCACGTTTGCCGACGTGATCGTGAACAACGGTACCATCACGGGCGGCGGCGGGACGGCAATTCTTTTCGGTGCCGGCAACAACACGTTGCGGATTGGCACGAGTTCGGTGATCACCGGCCTTTCGGACGGCGGCGGTGGCACCAACACGCTCAATTATTCGAATTTTGTGGGCAGCGTCACGGTTAATCTCGGTACCGGTGCGGCTACTGGAACCAGCGGGGTTGCAAATTTCCAGAACATTACGGGTGGCGCCAGCGATGACACGCTGACCGGCGACGGCAATGCCAACGTCATCAATGGCGGCGGCGGCGCCGACACGATGGCGGGCGGCGGCGGCAACGACGTCTACTTCGTCGACAATGCTCAGCGACGCGGTGATCTGAGGCCGCCAATGCGCGGCAGCGACACGGTCGATGGCGACCGTCAGCTACACGCATGCCCGGACAATGTCGAGGCGCTCTATATGTTGGGCATCGGGGCTGACCGGCACCGGCACGGGCGGCGCCGATCAGTCTGATCAGCAGCGGCGGGCCCAATACGCTGGTGGGGCTCGGCGGCGACGATGTCTACATACGTCAACAACACCGGCGACGCGGTGACGGAGGCGGCGAACGGCGGCTAGCGACATCGGTGATCGCGACCGTGAGCTACACGCTGCCTGACAATGTCGAGGCGCTCTATCTGTTGGGCACCGGGCTGACCGGTACCGGCACGGGCGGCGCCGACAGCTGATCAGCGGCGGCGGGCCAACACGCTGGTGGGGCTCGGCGGCGACGACGTCTACATACGTCAACAACAGCGGCGACGCGGTGACCGAGGCGGCCAATGGCGGCAGCGACGTCGGTGATCGCGACCGTCAGCTACACGCATCCCGGACAATGTCGAGGCGCTCTATGTTTTGGGCACCGGGCTGACCGGCACCGGCACGAGCGGGGGCGATAAGCTGATCAGCAGCGGCGGTCCCAACACGCTGGTGGGGCTTGGCGGCGACGATGTTTACATTGTCAACAATACTGGCGACGCCGTGACGGAGGCCGCGAACGGCGGCAGCGACACGGTGATCGCGACCGTCAGCTACACCATCCCGGACAATGTCGAGGCGCTCTATGTGTTGGGCGCCGGGGCTGACCGGTACCGGCACGGGCGGCGGCGACAAGTCTGCTCAGCAGCGGCGGGCCGAATACGCTGGTGGGGCTCGGCGGCGACGACCTCTACATACGTCAACAACACCGGCGACGTGGTGACGGAGGCGGCGAACGGCGGCAGCGACGTCGTGATCGCGACCGTGAGCTACGCGCTGCCGGACAATGTCGAGGCGCTCTATGTCTGGTGGGCGCGGGGCTGACGGGTACCGGCACGGGTGGCAACGACACCCTGGCTCACGCTCGGCGCCAACACGCTCACCGGCGGCGGCGGGGATGATACCTTCTTTTTCGTGAGCGGGACCGCGGACGGTGCGGCCGTCAGCGATTTTGACGGCGTCGGCGAGCACGACATCTTGATGTTCTCAGGCTTCGGCACCGCGGCTCAAGGCGCAACCTTCACGCAGATCGGCGTCACCGACCAGTGGCAGATCCATTCCGGTCTCGACGCCCACAATGAGACCATCACGCTCAGCAATCATGCCGTACCGCCCGCCGGGGACTTTTTTTTCGTCTGAGGCACGACATCAACTATCAAGTCTGCACCGACGGCGAGCCGTCGCGGGCGGCTCGTGGGACCGCCATCGCATCCCCATATTTCAATACTACCGAGGCTTTGCCGCCCCATCCCGGGGCGGCGCAAGCGTTTGAGAAAGCTCGTCATGGCACGTACCGACGCGATCGTGCTCGGCGCCGGCATCGTCGGCACCTCCATTGCGCTGCATCTCGCCAAGCGCGGGCTGAGCGTCGCGTTGCTCGATCGCCGCAACCCGGGGGAGGAGACCTCCTACGGCAATGCCGGTGTGATCGAAGGCAACACGCTGTTTCCGCACCCGTTCCCGCGCGACCTGGGCTCGCTCCTGCGGGTCGCGCTGAAGCAGGCGCCGGAAGCCAACTACCACCTGTCGTTTCTTCCGCAGGTGGCACCGTGGCTGTTGGCCTACCGGGCGAATTCTACGCCCGAGCGGCGCCTGGAATTCGCCGAGTTGATGCGGCCGCTGTTCAGCCGCGCCATCGCCGAGCACGAATCGCTGATGACGGAAGCGGGCGCCACGCGCTATCTGCGCAAGGACGGCTGGATCAAGCTCTACCGCAGCGAGGCTGCATTTGCCGACACCACGCGCGAGCGCGAAGTGGCGGCGAAGTTCGGCCTGGAACAGCGCGTGCTCGATCCGGACGCGACGCGCGTGCTCGAACCGTCGCTGTCGCCGGTCTTTCACCGCGCCATACATTGGCCGGGCGCCGCCAGCATCAGCAATCCGCTGGCGGTGACGCGCGCCTACGCGGCGCGCTTCAAGGCACTGGGCGGCATCGTGCTCACCGGCGATGCGCGGACCTTGCGCCGTGACGGCAAGGTCTGGCGTGTCGATGCCGAGGAGGGGCCGCTCGATACCCCGAATATGGTGGTGGCGCTCGGGCCGTGGGCCCCGGACATCCTTGCGCCGCTCGGAATCAGGCTGCCGCTTGCCGTCAAGCGCGGCTACCACCGGCACTTCCGTCCACAGGGTAACGCCGGCCTCACCCGCCCGGTGGTGGACGCCGAGATCGGTTACTGCATCGCTCCGATGGAGCAGGGCATCCGAATCACCACGGGAGCGGAATTCGCCGCACGCGACGCAAGTCCGACGCCGGTACAGTTCGACCGTTTGCTGCCGTCTGCGCGTGGGCTGTTTCCGCTGGGTGAGGCGGTCGAAACCACGACCTGGATGGGAAGCCGGCCGTGCTTTGCCAATTCGCGCCCAGTCATCGGCCGCGCTCCGGGCCATGACGGGCTGTGGCTCTCTTATGGCCACGCGCACTGGGGGCTGACGCTCGGGCCGGTCACCGGGCGATTGGTGGCCGAGATGATCGCCGGTGAGGCGCCGTTCTGCGACCCCGCGCCCTACCGCGCGGAACGGTTCGGCGCCTGAGCTTCGTCATCCCGAAGCAGAACGCCGACCGCTAGTGTCCCATTCCGAAGTTCGCATCATTCTGCGGCAACCCCGTTTGCGAACTTCGGAATCGAAGGACACTAGCAACTTATTGATCTAGTGTGGCTTTGGTTCAGAAGTCCGCACTCCGAAACTCGCCGCAAGAATGAAGCGGACTTCTGAACCGCCACACTAGAGGCGGTCGGCGTGGAATTCAGCCCCGAATGGCCGGCGAGATCACTCGACCGTGCGCACCACGCTCGAGGTCGGCCGCCCGTCGACGGTCGGCAGCTTCATCTCCTTGATGACCATCTCGTCATACTGGGGAAGTGTCGTCGCCGCGAACTTCGGCTTCATGAACACGACCTTGTAGCCACCGGCCTTTAGATCGTCGAGCAGCGCCGCGGCGGCTTCCGCAGTGGAGTGCTGGAAGTCGTGCATCAGGATGATGCCTTTGCCGTGCTTCTTCAGCTTCGCCATGATCGACTGGCGAACCTGCTCAGGCTTGCGCAGCTTGAAGTCGAACGAGTCCATGTCGGTCGAGAAGATGCCGAAGCCGCGCTGTCCGAGATAGGTCACGAGTTCCGGCGGATGCTTGAGGCCCGGGAAGCGGAAGTAGGGCGCGGTCGGTCCGCCGACGGCCCACTGCACCGCGCTGATGCCCTTCTCGATCTCTTCCTTCGGGTCGAACTCCTTCACCTCCATCTTGCCGTTGACCCTGAACTTGCCCTTGGTCTTGTCGAGCATCTGGTGCGACCAGGTGTGCGAGCCAACGGCGTGTCCGGCGGCGGCGACCTGCTTGAGGATCGTCGGTTCGTAGGTGGCATGCAGGCCGATCGGGAAGAAGATCGCCTTGGTGCAATGGTGGGCGAGCGCGGCCAGCACGGCCGGGGTGTTGCGCGGCCACGGGCCGTCGTCGAAAGTCAGCACGACTTCGCCTTCGCGCAGGAAGTCGTGGCTCTTGAAGTGCTCGAAGCCGAAGCCCGGACCGCCGGTGGTGTCGATTTCGACGACGCGGGCGACGCCGAGCGCATTCGGATTGCCCGGGCAGTTCACGGCGGCGGGGGCCGGTGCCGGAGCGGGCGCTGCAGGAGCGGGTGCCGTCTGCGCGAG
The DNA here is from genome assembly GCA_963763365.1 of uncultured Alphaproteobacteria bacterium. Classification (GTDB taxonomy): domain Bacteria; phylum Pseudomonadota; class Alphaproteobacteria; order Rhizobiales; family Xanthobacteraceae; genus VAZQ01. The sequence continues at coordinate 115,772 of CAVXOE010000019.1, forward strand.
TACCATCGGCTTCGCCTCAGCCGGCGTCTCCGCGGTCTGGGCCGGCGCGGCGGGAGCCGGTGTAGCGTCCGGCGTAGCGGATGCTGTCGCAGGACTGGTCGTTGCAGGACTCGTCGTTGCCGGACTGGTCGTTGCCGGACTTGGTGCGGCAGTCTGCATCGGAGCGGAGGCTTGGCCGGTTGTGCTCAGCGCCGTGGGAGCCGTGGCGGGAATGGCCGCGACCGGCGGAGCAGGGCGAGCCGTCGCGATCGGTGGCGCGGCTGGGCGCGGCGTCGGCTGATAATCGGGATAGAGCGGTCGCGAGTCGGTCACTTCAGTGACCGTGCGCACCGCCTTGGCCTTAGACGGTGTTGTCGATTTCGCCACCTCCGGAGTTGGCGCCGAAACCGAAATGGAGACGCTCTTGGAGAGCACTGCCCCGACAACTGCAACACATGCCAGGATCGCAATTCCACATGCCGCCGCCGCAAGACGCATGGCTCATCCTCCAGTTCGACGACCCGCACCCCAGGCGCAACCCCAGCCGTCGAAGGTTAACGACATCTTAAGTGGCGAAATCAGGGCGGAGTCAACGAACGGCGGCGCTATCGGCGCAATAAACGCTGACTGTGGCAATCCTGCCAGCTTGGCAGGCCTCCGGGCAGCGCTGTCGCCTCGAATACCGCACGTGCTACAGCTCGCGCGAGGACGTTGGCCGCAATGGCGCCTAGCTCCGCGAGCTCGTTGACCGGATCCCCGAGTGATCGCCGCCCCGTAGCAGCGGCAAACACTGTATCACCGTCGAGAGTAGTGTGCGCTGGGTACAGGGCACGAGCAAGGCCGTCCTGTGCCATAATGGCAAATTGCTTAACCTGAGCCTTCCAAAGCGTCGCGTCGGTCGCGACGATGGCGATGGTGGTATTTTCACCCGGCCGACCCTTGGCGACAGGCACCAACGCGTCGGGCGGTATCACCGCCGGAAAGCCGAGGCCGCCGAACTCATTGTCCAATTCAAATGGCGCGGCCCAGAATTGCGGACCGGCGCCGACATTCGCATTGCCACATGCGTTCACCGCGACCAGCGCGCCGACCATGTGACCGTCGCGCGTCAGCGCGGACGCCGAGCCAAGGCCGCCTTTGTATTTGATCGTCGTTGCGCCGAAGCCGGCACCCGCCGTGCCAAGCGCGAAGCTGTGATCGATCGCGGCAGCGGCGGCGTAACCGAGATCGCGATAGGGCGGAAAACGTCCCCAGTTCTTGTCGCCGCCGTTAAGCATGTCGAAGAGTACCGCGCCGCTGACGATGGGAATGCGGATATCGCCGATCGCAAAGCCGCGGCCCTGTTCGCGCAGCCACGCCTGCACGCCGGTGGGCGCGTCGAGCCCGAATGCCGAACCGCCGGAGAGGACAACTGCGTCGATGCGTTCGACCGTGCGGTGCGGCTCCAGCAAGTCGGTCTCGCGGGTGCCCGGCGCGCCGCCGCGCACGTCGACAGACGTAACCGCGGGCTCGTCGAAGACGATCGCGGTCACGCCCGAGGCAAGGCCGGCGTCGTGAGCATTTCCGACCTTTATGCCGGCGACATCGGTGATCAGATTGCGTCGCGCCATTTAGGTCCCTTGAAGCCGAGATGAAGTTCGCCGGCGCAAGCATGAACCGGAAGCCTTCACGCGTCCATCACATCACGGCGAAGTCTGATTGCGCGGCTTGCATCGCGGCGCGATTGCAAGGCATCTATCGGCCATGAGCGCCGACGTCACGATCTTGGCCGCGCTGGTCGCAGGGCTTGTGAGTTTCTTGTCGCCCTGCGTGCTGCCGCTGGTGCCACCCTATCTTGTCTTTCTGACCGGCGCTTCGATCGAGCGGTTAGCGGGCGGAGAGCGCGAGCCGCGGGTCCGTCGCGAAACCGTCGTCGCCGCGATGCTGTTCGTCGCCGGCTTCTCGACGGTCTTCGTCGCGCTGGGCGCGAGCGCGAGCGTGATCGGCGGGCTGGTGCGCTATTACTCGCATGCGCTGTCGATCGTTGCCGGCATCGCCATCATCGTGATGGGCCTGCACTTCCTCGGCCTCACGCCGATCAGCCTGCTGCACCGGCAGGCCCGCTTCGACGTGCAAAAACCGGTCGGCCTCTGGGGCGCCTACGTGATGGGGCTCGCCTTTGCGCTCGGTTGGACGCCGTGCATCGGTCCGATCCTGGCGGCGATCCTGGCGGTCGCCGCCTCCGAGGCCACGCTCGCGAAAGGCGCGGGCTTGCTTGCCGTCTATTCGCTCGGGCTCGGCATTCCGTTCATGATCGCGGCGCTCGCGGTCGAGCCGTTCGCGGCCTTCGTGGCGCGCTTCCGTTCGCACCTCGCGCATGTGGAGCGGGTGATGGGCGGCCTGCTGGTGTTGACCGGTATCGCGTTCCTTGCCGGCTTCTTCACGCAATTCAACGCCTGGCTGCTCGAGCTGTTTCCGGCGCTGCAGACGATCGGATAAAAAAAGCCCGTCCGGAGGGGACGGGCTTTTCAGATCAATCGTGGATCGTGGTCACTCGATCTCGGTGTAGGTGATCTTGCCGCTCGGGTCTTTCTTCCAGACATACACAACGTAATCCAGGCGCGTCACATCGCCCTTCTTGTCGTAACCGATATCGCCGATGACGGTCTTGAACTTCTTGCCTGAATGCAGCACGGCCGCGACCTTCTTCGGATCGAGCGACTTCGCCTGCTCGGCGGCCTGCTTGATCAACTGAACGGCGGCGTAGCTGTAAAGCGTGTAGGCTTGCGGCTCGAAGTTCTTCTTGCGGAACTTCTCCACCACCTCCTTGGCCTCCGGGCGCTTGCGCGGATCGGGGCCATAGGTCATCAGCGTGCCTTCCGCACCCGGTCCGGCGATCGCCGCGAACTCGTCGTCGGTGATGCCGTCGCCGCCCATCAGCGGAGCCTTGATGCCCTGGTCGCGCATCTGGCGCAGGATCAGGCCGCCGGTGTCGTGCAGCCCGCCCCAAAAGACGAGGTCGGCGCCGGACGCCTTGATCTTGGAGACGAGCGCGGAGAAATCCTTGTCGTCCTTGTTGACGCCCTCGTACATCACTTCCTTCAAGCCGCCCTTGTTGATCGCCTTCTTGGTCTCGTCGGCAAGGCCCTGGCCGTAGGTCGTCTTGTCGTGGATGAAGGCGATCTTCTTGCCCTTCAGCGTCTTGAGAATGTACGCGCCGGCGACCGCGCCCTGCTGGTCGTCACGGCCGCAGGTGCGGAAGACGTTCCACATGTTGCGTTCGGTGAGCTTCGGATTGGTCGCAGCCGGCGTGATGTCGAGGATGCCGTTCTCCTGGTAGACCTCGGACGCCGGGATCGTGACGCCGGAATTGAAATGCCCGACCACGAACTTCACGCCGTCGCCGACGAACTTGTTGGCGACCGAGACGCCTTCCTTCGGGTCGGCGCGGTCGTCGCCAACGACGACGGTGACCTTCTGGCCGAGAATTCCGCCGGCGGCATTGATGTCTTCGACCGCCTGTTCGACGCCGTTCTTGAGCTGCGCGCCGAAGGCTGCGCTGCCGCCGGTGATCGGGCCGCCAACGCCGATCTTGACCTGCGCCGACGCGGCGCTCGCGAGTGAAAGGCCGATGCCGACGGCAAGGCCGAGCGTGAGCCATTTTTTCATGGAGTGTTTCCCGTTTTTGGATGGTGTGAGGCGTGTCATGGGCAGCAAAATCGAGCGGTCCCGGACCGCCTCTTGGCAGGATTGAAGCCGCAAAAGGGTAGAATGTCACCCCGATTTTGACTTATCCGCGGCGGGCGCATCGTCGCGGCGGCGCCAGGTGAAGAGGCCCGCGCGCTGGTTGATCCAGTTGTAGCGCGTGACCATCTGGCGCACCCGCATCAACCGGAATCCGAGATAGCCGAAACCCATGCAGACCGCGAAATCGACGAGATAGTGGTGCACCGACAAGAAGTTGGCGTCGAACAGCGCATAGTGGATGAAGCGCACGGCGACAGCCAGGATCAGCATGTAAGCCGCCACATGCCACGCCGGCCGCCAGGTCGAGGCAATCGCCCGGCCGGCAAGCCAGGCCGCGCCGCCTCCCATCGCGACCGACACCAGCAGGAACACGCCAAGCGAATGTTCCTCCGTCAGCATCTCTGGGATCGAGAAGCGCATGCAGTTCCTTCTAGTGCCTGCCGCCTTCGAGATAGGCCGCCCTCACTTCAGGCCGCTCCAATAGTTCGGCGCCGCGGCCGGTCAACGTGATCTGGCCATTGACCATGACGTAGCCGCGGTGGGCGAGCTTCAAGCGCATGGTACGCGTTCTGCTCGACCAGGAAGACGGTGAGCTTCTCCTGCGTGTTGAGCGTTCTGATCGCATCGAAGATCTGACGCGCGATCAGCGGCGCCAAGCCCAGCGACGGCTCGTCGAGCAACAGGAGCCGCGGCCGGCTCATCAATGCGCGCGCGATCGCGAGCATCTGCTGCTCGCCGCCCGAGAGCGTGCCGCCACGCTGGCCGGCACGCTCCTTGAGGCGCGGAAAGAGCGCAAACATCCGCTCGACATCGTGATTGAAATGCACCGGGTCGCAGATCGCCGCGCCCATCTGCAGATTCTCGAACACCGTCATGCGCACGAAGATGCGGCGGCCCTCGGGCGCCTGCGCGATCTTGAGACGGGCGATGTCGTGGGTCGACAGTTCGGTGATGTCGCGGCCGGCGAACGTGATGCGGCCCTCCCGTGCGCGCGGATTGCCGAAGATCGTCATCATCAGGGTCGACTTGCCGGCGCCGTTCGCGCCGATCAGTGCAACGATCTCGCCCTCGCCGACCTCGATGTCGACACCCTTGAGCGCGGCGATGTGGCCGTAAAAGGCCTTCACGCCGTGAACGCTCAGGAGCGGCGCGGTCACGAGACCACCTCGCGCTCGACGACTTCCTCCTCTTCGACGCCGAGATAGGCGGCGATCACCTTGGCGTCGTTGCGCACCGCTTCGGGCGTGCCGTCGGCGATCTGCACGCCGTGGTCCAGCACGACGATGTGGTCGGAGATGTCCATCACCAGCGACATGTCGTGCTCGATCAGGAGAATCGACGTGCCGTGCGTGTCGCGGATGCCATTGAGATATTCGGCGAGGTCGCCTTTCTCGCGCGTATTGAGGCCGGCCGCCGGCTCGTCGAGACAGAGCAGCACCGGCTCGGTGCACATCGCGCGCGCGATCTCCAGCCGCCGCTGCGCGCCGTAGGGCAGGGCACCGGCCGGATCGTCGGCACGCTCGGTGAGGCCGATCGTATCGAGCCAGTAGCGCGCCTTCTCGGTCGCGGCGCGCGCGGCCTTGGCGTAGGTCGGCGCGCCGAACGCGCCAAGCACCGTCCAGCCTGACGCGAGCATCAAGGCGTTGTGTTGCGCAACGAGCAGGTTCTCCAGCACGGTCATGCCGGGAAACAGCCGGATGTTCTGGAACGTGCGCGCCACGCGCGCCTTCTGCGTGACCAGATAATCGGGCATGCGCTCCAGCAGGAACAGCGCGCCGTCGCCGTGCACGAAGCTGCGGGTGCCGCGCTCGGTCAGCGCCTCGACCTCGTTCCAGACGCTACTGTCGCCGGACTGCAGGACGATGCGGCCTTCGGTCGGCTTGTAGAATCCAGTGATGCAGTTGAACACCGTGGTCTTGCCGGCGCCGTTCGGCCCGATCAGCGCCGTGATATCGCGATGGCGCGCGCTGAACGAGACGTCGTTGACCGCGACCAGGCCGCCGAACCGCATGCTCAGGTGCTCGACCCGAAGAATCGGGTGAGGCGTCACGGACGGGCTGTCGGCCGCCGGTCGCGCGCCATTTGTCGCGGCGTCTTGCATCGCGGCGTCATGTAGCGCCGTCATCCGTGGCCCTCCCGCACCAGGGAGCCGGAGATGGTCTTGCTTTCCTTCAGGAAGGCGGTGGGTTCGCGCGTTGCGATCAGGCCGCGCGGCTTCCAGATCATGATCAGCACCATGGCGAGGCCGAACAGCAGCATGCGGTACTGCGTCGGCTCGAAGTCCTTGCCGAAGATGAGCTTGAGAAAATCGAGCTCGCGCATGATCTCGGTGCCGCCGATCATGATGACGGCTGCCGTCGCAACGCCAAGCAGGCTGCCCATGCCGCCGAGCACGACGATCGCGACGATCACCGCCGATTCCATGAAGGTGAAGCTTTCCGGCGAGATGAAGCCCTGGCGCGCGGCGAAGAACGAGCCGGCGAAGCCGGCGAACATCGCGCCGGTCGCGAACGCGGTGAGCTTGGTGTTGGTGGTGTTGATGCCGAGCGAGCGGCAGGCGATCTCGTCTTCGCGCAAGGCTTCCCACGCCCGCCCGATTGGCAGCCGCCGCAGCCGCAGCGTCACGAATGCGGTGAGCAGCGCGAGCGCGAGGATCAGATAGTAGAGAAAGATGGTGCGATAGAGCGGGCTGAACTCGAGCCCGAATACCGCCGCGAACCCATCGTCGTCGGCATTGAACGGAATCCCGAAGAAGGTAGGTCTGGGAATACTGCTGATGCCGGCATAGCCGTTGGTCACCGGTACCCAGTTGATCAGAACGAGACGGATGATCTCGCCGAAGGCAAGTGTCACGATGGCGAGATAGTCGCCGCGCAGGCGCAGCACCGGAAACCCGAGCAGCATGCCCCAGAACGCGGCGAGGCAGCCGGCGAGCGGCAGCAGCAGCCAGAACGACAGGCCGAAGGTCTTCGCCAGCAGCGCGTACGAGTAGGCGCCGACCGCGTAGAACGCGACGTAGCCGAGGTCGAGCAGGCCGGCGAGCCCGACCACGATGTTGAGGCCGAAACCCAGCATGACGTAAATGAGGATCTGCACGCCGAAATTGTCGATCCACTTCACGCCGCCCTGGAATCCGCTGAGCAGGAGTACGATGAACGGATAGACGGCCGCAAAGCCTATGGCGAATGAGCCGAGCCACGGCGTCAACCGAGCCCATGGGCCGCTCGCTGGCGCATGCTCGGTGCGGCGTGCACGCCGGGCAAGCCATGGCGCGATCACCAGCGATTGCAGAAAGCGTGCCGCCGCAATGATGAGGACGAGCGAGGCGAGCAGCCCCCAGCGCGTCTCCAGGACGAGTTCGTTGCGGATGTTCTGGACGGTGTTGAAGCCCACGAGCGGCGTGAACAGTGCGAGCGCGAGCAGGCCGGCCCATCCCGCCTCGCGCAGCGCGCGGCGCAAATCGGCGCGCGACGCGAAGTGCGGCGCCTCGTCCGCCATGTTTATACTTTCTCCACGTCCGGCCGGCCGAGCAGACCCTGCGGCAGGAAGATCATCGTGATGGCGAGGATCGAGAAGGCGGCGACGTCCTTGTAGTCGATGGAGAAATACGCCGACCAGAAGGTCTCGATCAGCCCGATCAGAAGGCCGCCGATCACCGCGCCGGGAAGCGAGCCGATGCCGCCCAGCACCGCCGCGGTGAACGCCTTGACGCCGGGCACGAAGCCGTCGGCGAAGCTCACCACGCCATAATACATCAGGTACATGGTGCCGGCGACCGCGGCGAGCGCGGCGGCGATCACGAAGGTGAGCGAGACCGTGCGGTCGACATCGATGCCGAGCAGCGCCGCCATCTTCTGATCCTGTTCGCACGCGCGCTGCGCCCGCCCGAGCGAGGTCTTGCTCACCAGCCACCAGAAGGCCGCCAGCAGAACGGCGGTGACGACCCAGACGGTGAGCTGCTTGTAGCTCAGCGTCACCTGGTAGTCGTTGCTGTGCATCAGCACGAACTCGCCCTGCATCATGGGCGGGATCGACTTGTTGCGCGGGCCCTGCGCCACCTGCACGAAGTTCGAGAGGAAGATCGACATGCCGATGGCGGAGATCAGCGGCGCCAGCCGGAACGAGCCGCGCAGCGGCCGGTAGGCGACGCGCTCGATCGTCCAGTTGACGACCGAGGTCAGGATCATGGCCACGATCAGGATGATCAGGAGTGCGAGCGCGACCGATGTCATCCCGAGCCAGGTGGTCAGGATGAGGAAGGTGATGAGCGCGATGAACGCCGACACCATGAAGACGTCGCCATGGGCGAAGTTCACCATCCCGATGATGCCGAACACCATCGTGTAGCCGATGGCGATCAGGCCGTAGATCGAGCCGAGCGTGATGCCGTTGATGAGCTGCTGGACGAAGACTTCCATGCCTCACCGCTCCGTTCTGGAGCGTCCCCGCGGTCCGGCACCGCAGGTGTCTGTACCAGGGAGCCATTCGCCCGGCAACGCGAGAAACAAGGCGTGCACCGGCGTGCCGGTCCGGCCAGGAACCATTGTTCCGGTCGACAGTTATCCGGGCGGACCAACCAACTGGAGGACGAAGATGGGCCGCTATGCGCTGCTCTGGCTGCTTGGAGTGCCAGTTCCGATTCTGCTGCTGATCTGGGCGTTCGGCGGGATGCACTGATGGCCGGCCGAGCCGGCCTGCCTCCCGCTCTATCCCGCATCCCGCGAGGAGACCGTCATTGGCGGTCTCCTCGTCGCATGTCGGTCATGTCGGAGCCGGCGGCACGCCTTGCATTGACAGGTGGCTCCGAATGCCTTTGCCTGCGGTATCGTTCCGCGGGAGGCGGCCTCGAGGTCGCGACAAAGCTTGACGAAGTCCGAAGACGCCATCGGCGCAAAAGGCCGGCCGTTCACCGGCGCAGAATATCTCGCCAGCCTCAATGACGGCCGCGAAGTCTATGTCTACGGCGAGCGCGTCGACGACGTTACGACGCATCCGGCGTTTCGCAACGCGGCGCGGTCGATCGCGCGGCTGTACGATGCGCTGCACGATCCGAAGACCAAGGACCTCCTGACCTCACCCACCGATACCGGCTCGGGCGGCTACACCCACAAGTTTTTCCGCGCCGCACATTCGCGCGAGGAGTTGATCGCGCAACGCGACGCGATCGCGCAATGGGCGCGCATGTCCTATGGCTGGATGGGGCGCTCGCCCGACTACAAGGCCTCGCTGATGAATACGCTCGGGGCCAATCACCAATTCTACGGCAAGTTCTCCGGCAACGCGCAGGCCTGGTACCGGCGTGCGCAGGAGAACGTGCTGTTCATGAACCACGCCATCGTCAACCCGCCGGTCGACCGCGCGAAGTCGGCCGACGAAGTGAAGGACGTGTTCATTACCATCAAGAAGGAAACCGACTCGGGCATCTACGTGTCGGGCGCGAAGGTGGTCGCGACGTCCTCGGCGATCACGCATTACAATTTCCTCGGCCAGAACGCCGCGATTGTTCCTACCCACGATACCGACCTTGCGGTCATGTTCATCGCGCCGATGAATACGCCCGGAGTGAAGCTCCTGTGCCGCACCTCCTACGAGATGATGGCGAGCGTCATGGGCTCGCCGTTCGATTACCCGTTGTCGTCGCGCTTCGACGAGAACGACGCGATCTTCGTGTTCGACAATGCTTTCATCCCCTGGGAGGACGTGCTGCTCCATCGCGACCTGGAGAAGATCAAGACGTTCTATCCGCGCTCGGGCTTCAGCAACGGGTTCCAGTTGCAAGGCTGCACGCGTTTCGCGGTCAAGCTCGATTTCCTGGCGGGCGTCATCGTCAAGGCGCTGCGCGCCACCGGCGCGGACGAATTCCGCGGCAACCAGGCGATGCTCGGCGAGGTCATCGCCTGGCGCAACCTGTTCTGGGCGATCTCGGACGCGATGGCGATGAACCCGGTGCCGTGGGTCGGCGATGCGGTGCTGCCGAACACGCAGTCGGGCCAGAGCTATCGCGTGTTCGCGGGCGAGGCCTACGGCCGCGTCAAGGAGATCGTGCAGAAGATCGTGGCTTCGGCGCTGATCTATCTGCCGTCCTCGACCAAGGATTTCCGCAATCCCGACATCGACAAATACCTCGCCAAGTATGTCCGCGGCTCGCACGGCATCGACTACAAGGAGCGCATCAAGGTGATGAAGCTCCTGTGGGATGCGGTCGGCACCGAATTCGGCGGACGCCATGAACTCTACGAGATGAACTACGCCGGCAACCACGAGGACATCCGGATTCAGAATCTGTGGAATGCGCGCCAGACCGGAACGATCGACGGCATGATCGCGCTCGCCGATCAGTGCCTGGCGGATTACGATGAGAATGGCTGGACGGGCGACACCTGGATCGATCCGGACGACGTGGCGTATCCGGGATTGGCCCCGACCAAGCGTGCCGCGGAGTAGGCTTCCATGAGCTGGATCGACCAACGCCCCGATGACGCCATGGAAGGCGCGTTTGCGGCGGTAGGTCCGGCCACGGTGAACATCGTCGATGCGGCGGCCTTCCGCGAAGCGATGAGCCGACTTGGCGCGGCCGTTCACGTCATCACGACGGCGGGACCCGGCGGCAAAGCGGGCGCGACCGCGACCGCGGTGACGTCGGTCTCCGACGCGCCCCCGATGTTGCTGATGTGCCTCAACCGGCGCAGCCAGACCAATCCGGCGGTGGTGGAAAACGGCGTGTTCTGCGTCAACACGCTGGGAGCCGGAGAGGCCAAGATCGCCGACACCTTCGCGGGGCGGACCGGCGTCAACGGGAGCGACCGTTTCGGCATCGGAGATTGGACGGTGCTGGAGACCGGCTCTCCGGTCCTGACCTCGGCGGTGATCGCCTTCGACTGCCGCATCGTGGAAGTGAGGTCGGTCGGGAGCCACAATGTCTTCTTCGGCGCCGTCGAGGCCGTCCGGCTTGGTCCGAGCGGTCCGGCGCTGGTCTATCACGAACGCGCCTACAAGCAGGGTGTGGGTTCCGCCCTGCCGCCGTGATTTCGCCTCAGTTCCGCGTCGAAACGCTATTCAAGTTATTGTTATTTAACGAAAATTTATCGGGATCGCGGGGCAACTTTCTTCATCCCCAGACGTTGATGCTGGTGGAGTTCGATCCACGAAATCCTCGAGGAGTAGAATATGAATAACCCCAATCAACAGAACCCGAACCAGAAGCCCGGCCAGCAGAGCCAGACCAATCCGCCCGGCCAGCAGCAGGGCGGTCAGCAGAAACCCGGCCAGCCCGGCCAGCAGCGCCAGGGCGGCGACCATCCGGGTCAGCAGGGCGGGCACCAGTCCGATCGTCAGAACCAGCAGGACCGCTGACCGTTTTCACCCATTAACCGTCTCAGCTTTCGAGGGCCCCGCCGATCCGGCGGGGCCCTTTCGTTTGGTCGAATCGTGTGCACGGCGGTGCCCGCGGCCACCGTGCACATTTTCTCCGCAGGCGCGCCGGCCTATGATTTCGCCATGGCCACAGCCGCGCTACCGCTGTTCCATCTCTACGGCGACCCGCCTGACGATCAGGCGTTCGACTTCATTCATGTCGAGACGATTTCGTCGCGTTCATCGATCCACGATTGGGTCATTCGCGCCCACCGCCATCGCAATCTGTTCCAGATCCTTCTGATCGAGCAGGGCGGCGGCGAGATGACATTCGAGGCCGCCACGCTTTCGTTCGAAGCTCCGTGCGCGATCCTGGTGCCGGCGACGGTGGCGCATGGCTTTCGCTTCCGCCCGGTTGTGACCGATGGCCAGGTGATGACGTTCACCGAGGATGTCGCCGAAGCGATGGGCGACCGCCGCGGCGAGGCGCTGGCGCGCCTGAAGACGCTCGCCACCGATCCGGTTGTGCCGCTGGGCGATGCCGAGCGCGCGCGGCTGGCGAAGCTCGCCGCCGACCTCACCGAAGAGGCGTTCCTGGCACGCGCGGGTTTTCGTATCGCGATGCGCGGGCTGTTGGCGCTGATCGCCGTCGAGGTCGCGCGCGTCGCCACCAGCCGCTCGCGCGCGGGCAGCGGAACGGTCCCGCTCGAACCGACCGGCGCCACCGTCGAAGCGCTGCGCAACCTGGTCGAGGAGCACTTCCACAAGGAGCGGCAGCTGGCGTTCTATGCCGGCAAGCTGGCGATGACGGTCGATCGCCTCAACGATCACGTCAAGCGCGCGACCGGCGTCACCGCCGGCCACCTGATCCGCCATCGCGTGCTGACCGAGGCGAAGCGTCAGCTCGTTTTCACGGCTGAGTCGATCCAGGAGATCGCCTACAATCTCGCCTTCTCGGACCCCTCCCACTTTGCGCGCTTCTTTCGCAAGCAGACCGGCACCACGCCGCACGAGTTCCGTGCCGCGCGCGGTGGCTGATCGTGCCTTTCATCAGGTCGTCGTGCGCGCGGTGGGATTAGGCGCGGGCGAGGGGCCTGCCGGGGAAACTGAAGGTGTTCTCTGACTTTCCGCGACGACCGCGACGTCGACCGTCATGCCGAGATAGCTGTAGGGCGTGCCGACGAAGCTGCCGGAGATCGGGATGGCCTGCGATATGTCCCGGGTGACGGCGACACGTATCAGGTTCTCACCGCCCATCGTGCCGTTCGTCGGGTCGTAGGCAATCCAGCCGGCGCCCGGCACATAAATGTCTGCCCAGGCGTGGGTCGTTCCGGCCCCAATGGCGGCCGTTGAGCCGGCGTCGGTCGAGGGATTGTAGAGATATCCGGTCACGACGCGGGCGCCGAAACCCAGGCTGCGCGCCGCTTCGATGAGCAGGACCGCAAAGTCGCGGCATGAGCCCCAGCCGCGATTGAGCGTCTCGACCGGCGTCTGCGTGCCTTCGGTTTCGCGGCTTTGGTACTTGATCCACGATCCGACACCGATGTTGAGGTCGGCCAGCAGCGCCAGCGTGTCCGTCGGATTGCTGCGGACGAAGCCTTGCGCCCACGACTCCAGCCGGCCTCCCGGATCGGGATGATGACGCTCGAGCATCCGGCCGAGATCAATACGGTCATCGGCCGAATAGATGAACGGGTAGCTCGCCGCTTCCGGCGTCACCTGAAACGCCGGCCCTGACGCAACGTACGTCTCGAGCCGGAGATTGCTTTCGATCCGCAATGTGGCGGAAGGTTCCGCGAACGATGCGATGGCGATCGAATTGCCGAACACGTCATGCAGCCAGCGCATGGTTGCCGGCGGCGAGGTCGTCAAATTGGTCTTGATCAGGCGGAGGTCGTGGCTGTCCCGCGGTCGCAGCATCAACCGGTGTTCGCCGATCCGAACCGGGCGGCTGTAACGGTAGATGGTTGTGTGCCGCACGTTGAGAATGGCCAAACAACAACTCCATGATCGTTTTGTGCGACGATCGAGTTCGACGTTAGTCTGGAACAGGCAATGCGTCGATCAAGATCGGCGCATTGTTCCCTCATTGCCGATGAAATCCGTTGATTTGCGGGTTCCGGCCGCCGGGCCGACGGCTTGCCCCGATAAGGTTAACAAAGCGTTTCGATTGAGCGCCCAATTGTAAGCTTGTAGGCCCATTCCGTCCGTCCCGATGAGACGCTCCGGCCACTGAGCCGCGGCCCGCCGGGCGTCGACGGGAGGCTTGCGACGGGAGGCTTGCAATGCGGTCTTTTCCACGGCTCGGTTTCGTCAACGCCGCTTTGGTGTCCTGCTATTTCGCACCAGTGTGGGCAACCGACGCGGTGCGCGTGCTCACCTCGCCATTCAACGGTTTCGAGGACCATCTGCACGGCACCGCCGCGAGCTATTTCCGCAATGTGTTCGATTTCAATCTCGACGGGCTCATCCGCACCTCGCAACTGCTTGCGGGCGTCAAACTGGTGATCGCGGTCGCATTCGTCGCCTACCTGATCGACTTTGCACGCGCATTGCTCATGCGCCGCGAGCCCAATCGCGAAACGCTCGACATCGTCCTGCTGTTCGCGAGTTCGGTGCTCATCCTGTGGATCTGGCCGGCCTTCGCCGCCCACGATGCGGCTCTGATCCGGCTGGAGATGACGCAGTTTCTGCTGCTGACCGGGGCCATGATCGTGATCGTGTTGGAACGGCAGATCGAGGAGACATCCGGCGTCGTGGTAACTGACGAGCGGCCTCAACCGGACGAAGCTATGCTCGCCGGCGCGGCTCGGCTACCTGCCTCAGGCTAGCGCGGGATAATTTTCCGGTTAGCGCGACGTCGTTGCGAGGCGGCGAAGCCGCCGAAGCAATCCGGTTCTTCTGAATAAAAGCTGGATTGCTTCGCTGACGCTCGCAATGACGGGGGTTGCGATTCACAGACTAAAATCAGCCCGCGCTGGTACGCGCCAGCCTTGAGACAGTCATTTCAGCTTGCCGAGTTCCTTGAGCACTTCGGCGGCCTCGCGGAAGGCGTGATTGCCGGCGGGCACGCCGCAATAGTTCGCCTGCTGCAGGATGATCTCCTTGATGTCGTCGGCGGAAAACCCGCCCTGCGTCAGCGCCGCGCGCACATGCATGCGGAATTCGTCCCAGCGGCCAATCGCGATCATGGTGCCGATGACGAGGATGCGCCGCGTGCGCTCGTCGAAATGCGGCCGCGTCCAGACCTCCGCCCAGGCGCAGCGGTTGATGAAGTCGGCCCATTCGCCGTTGAACGAATTGCGGTTCGCCTCGGAGCGATCGACCCAGGCGTCGCCCAAGACCTTGCGGCGGATTTCGACGCCGCGCCGTTCGCGCTCTTTGTCGTCCATGCCAGCCCTCTTTCGCCAGGCAGTGTACTCATCAATCAGCGAGCTTGGTCAGGCGCGCTCGATGTCCGCCATTTCTCCGATAGCAGCACAAAAGCCGACACGCTGGGAAATCCGAGTTGGACAAAAAACGGACATCGACTGCATGTCGCTCGTCATTTGAGTGAGTCATTTGAGTGACAGGACGACCGTACCCTGCGACGCGGAAACGAAGCTTAGCAAATCCGGACCAAGGTCGACACAGCGGCCTTGGTCCGGCTATCAGACGCCTTAAGCGTCGTCGGTGACGACCACAATTGTCGGCGCACCGCCAGAGCTGATCGACGCCGCGTGGGCCAACGCTTCCTTGCCGCTTGAGGCAGCGGTTGCCTTGAGCGTCTCGATCGTCGGGAAGCTGACATCGGAGATCAGATGATAGGGCGGCGGTGCGAAGGACGGTCCGACCACGCGTTTGGTCACGACGCCGGTCGCGCCTTTCAGCTTCGGGCCCGCGTATGGCAGGTGTTCCTCGCGATAGGCGCGGTCGAATTCCTTCGCGTCCTTGGGGTGCGGATACATGATGAGCAGATGAGCGGTCATGGACTTTCCTTTCGGTTCGGACTTTGAGCAACGAGAAGTCCAATAGGCTCAGCGGCAGCACTCATGGGGTACGGAATCCTGACCGTCAGCGAGCACAGCCTCGGTCGTTGCGGCCTCGGTTACCCGAGGCTTGCGCCGCGGTCCGTGAGGAGTTCGCGAAGCACGGACCGGTGGCAGCGGGCCTCGTTTTCGCAGTAGCAGCCGATCGATAAATGAGTGCCATGCGAGAGCGCCGCCAGCAGGTCGAGCGTCCGCCGGGCCGTCGGCACATTCATCTCCGCTTTGAAGGCGCGGACGAAGTGCTTCCATTCAGTTTCCGTCAACACCGCCTGACCTTGCGCAATCAGTTCGGCGCTGGGGGCGAGGTCGGGAAACCAAACGTCGAACCAGTCGTCGATTGCGTAGCGCTCCTTCCGAACGCCACGCGGCGGACGCCGCACCGTGCCGATGCGCGTTCCCTCTTGCGGATGGCGGGGGCCACCGAGGCGGACGATCCTCAGGGTCACGACGCGCGCATCGCGGTCAGAGCGCGCGTACGGCTCTTATCTGTCTTGCGTCCGGCCGGTCCGATGTGGGCGAACGGATAGAGGTCGAACCACGTCGGAAAGGCGCGGGTAAGCGCCTTGGGCCCGTCGATCTCCAGCCCCATTCTCTGGGCCTCGAGAAAGCTTACGTCGCCGCGCCACCAGGCGACGAGGGCCGCCAGCGGTCCCCGTACGCATACCGGCTCGGGAAAGCCTGGGTTTTGATGACAAAGTGAAGCTTCGGTCGTCTTGAGCAGCATGAAACGTTTGTGGTGCCCGCGAACCTCGAACCGCACCACGAAGGGATCCTTGGGTAGGGCCGCAAACCGGACTCGCCGTTGCATATCGACCAACAACGGCTCCAAATCGAGGTCCTCTTTCGCCGGCTCGCGCGCGAGCCAGCGCTGTCCCCATGTGCCGAGGGCGCTCACCAGCATCGCCAGCTCCTGACCTGCTTCGGTGAGCTCGTATTCGGGACCGTGCTGACCGTCGGTCCGGGCGACCGCCCCGGCGAAGACAAGAGCTTGGAGCCGTTCCGAAAGGATGGTGCGGGAGACGCGGGGAATGCCCCGGCGGATGTCGTTGAAGCGGCGGCTGCCGCACAGGATTTCCCGTACGATCAAAAGCGTCCACCGGCCGCCCAGCACTTCGTGGGCGCGTGCCATGGAGCAGAACTGTCCGTATCCCGTCATACCCGACAACATATCACGGCAAGTCCAACCGATGCGGTACGGATTCTGGACCTGTATACTACCAACCGCTCACCGCAATGCGGATAGGACGTCAAACCCCCTACACCCGCCGCCGTGTCATCCATGCCAGCTCTCTTTTCGCTAGGCGGTGGGTTCTTCAATCAGCGAGCTGGCAGCTTTCCGGTGAAGGAGACCTTGGAAAGGTATGGGTGCCATGCATGCCGCGATGCCATTGCGCCGATTGAAGGTCAATTTCCCAGTGCTATCTATTGGTTGACCTCAAGCGAGTCCTAAATGCCGATCAAATGGAAAAATATCTCTGTGCCTGACGCCATCAATCTGGTCGTAGGGGCATGTTTGTTTGCCTCGCCGTGGATTTTCGACTTCTGGTCGGATCCGGCGACGCAAAACGCTTGGTACATGGGAGCGATTGTAGCGCTGGTCGCAACCATGGAGCTTGCGCAGTTCGAGGAGTGGGCTGAGTGGGTCAACCTGACCGTTGGCCTCTGGGTTTTGGCCGCGGCTGGCGTTCTAAATTTCGAAGGGCAGACGATCGCCATGCTTGTGCATTTGTTGGCAGGCTCGGTCGTCACGATCCTGGCCGCCATCAGGCTCTACGCAGCGCGGGTCAACAGTGCGGAACATCAGCACCCGCTGATACGGGAATAGCGCTTTCGCCTGCGAAACAACCGACTGCGCGTCCCATCTTCGCAAATGACGTGATGGGTTAGGAGCGACAAACTCGCCGTCGTTCGGCTACGACCGCTTCGTCCCGCGCAGCGCCGGCGATCCGATCATGCGGTCGATGAAATTCTGCGCGACGCCCTGGTAGAGCATCGGATCGAACAGCTTGGAAAGCTCGGGCGGGCTGAAATGCGCCTTCACGCGCGCGTCCTCGCCGATCACGTCCTGCAATTCGCGCTTGCCGGCCACCGCCTTGCGCACCGCTTCATCGACAATGCCGCGCGCCTCGGACTTGCCGAGCTTGCCGGCGAGCGCAAACGTCATCGCCTCAGCCATGATCAATCCGCGCGAGGTCGCGAGATTGTCGCGCATGCGCTCGGCGTCGATCTCCAAGCCTTGCGCGATATCGGCGACACCGGCGAGCGCTCCCGACGTTGCCAGCGCAAGCGAGGCGAAGGCCGGCCATTCCGACTGCCAGCCGCCGAGCGCGCGCTCGTGTTCCTGCACCTGCGCGGCGAGAATGCCGGCAGCGAGGGGAGGAGCCATGTTCGCGGCGGCGAGCACCAGGGTGGCGGCGACCGGGTTGCGTTTGTGCGGCATGGTGGTCGAGCCGCCGCGCCCGGCGACCGCCGGTTCGAACGCCTCTGCCACATCGGTCTGCATCAGCAGCGCCACATCGCGCGCGATCTTGCCGCAGGTGCCGGCGAGGATGGCGAACGCCGCAGCGACCTCGGCGAGCCGGTCGCGGTGGGTATGCCAGGGCGCGTCCGGCAATGGCAGATCGAGCAGCCCCGCGAGCCGCTCGGAGACCTCGATGCCGCGCTCGCCCAAGGCTGCGAGCGTGCCGGCGGCTCCGCCGAATTGCAGCACCAGCGCTTCTCGGCGCAGCCGCCGGAGCCGCTCGCGCGAACGGCCGAGCGCCGCCGCGTAGCCGGCAAGCTTCAGTCCGAACGGCATCGGCACGGCGTGCTGCATCAGCGTGCGCGCCACCGAGGCCGTGCGGCGATGCTTTCCGGACAGCGCCACGAATGCGTCGATGGCACGATTGAGATCGGACAACAGCGCGTCGATTGCGGCACGCAGCTCGAGCACGAGCGCGGTGTCGAGAATGTCCTGGCTGGTGGCGCCCCAGTGCACGTAGTTGGCGGCTTTGGCGTCTGCCTTGGCGACTTCGGCGGTGAGCGCCTTGACGAAGGGGACGGCCACAGTGGCGGAGTCGATGGCCTCCTTGCCGAGCGCCGCGATGTCATATTTTTCCGCGTGCGCGGCTTGCGCAATCGCATCGACGCAGGATGCCGGAATCATCCCGATGGCGGCTTCGGCTCGCGCCAGCGCGACCTCGACATCGAGCATGTGTTGCAGCCGCGCGCGATCATCAAGGACGGCACGCATGGCCGCGCTCGAGAGCTGCGGCGTCAACAGCGAAGACGTGGTCGGCGCATTGCTCATAGGTGCCACGCGGATACCGCAACACAACTAGCCCGGTGTATGCGTCCCGCCAACCCCCGCCGCGGTGATGGCTCTTTCCTACGCGGACGCCATTGCCTATTACCTTTACGTCACATTCCTGACCGGGCCCGGTGCCGGACGGCAGGCAGATCAATTGCGAGCGAAGGCCCGCCCGACAGGAGCAGTACCCATGGCGATGACCATGACCGGCGAAGTCCAGCTTCCCGCCACCCGTGAAGCGGTGTGGGTCAAGCTCAACGACCCGGAGGTTTTGAAGGTTTGCATCCCCGGCTGTGAGCAACTCGACGTGCTCCCGGGCAACGAATTCCAGGCGACGGCCACCGTGAAGATCGGGCCGGTGAAGGCGCGCTGGAAGGGCAAGGTCCGGCTCTCGGACTTCGATCCGCCGAACAGCTATCGGATTTCCGGCGAGGGGGAGGGCGGTGTGGCCGGGTTCGCCAAGGGCGCTGCGCTGGTCTCGCTTGCCGAAAAGGATGGCGGGACGCTGCTCTCCTACAATGTCGAGGCGCAGATCGGCGGCAAGCTTGCGCAGCTTGGCCAGCGCCTGATCAACAGCGCGGCGAAGAAGACCGCGGACGACTTCTTCGAACGGTTCAAGGTTGCGGTAACGTCCGGGGGCTGATCCGGGGCAATCCGGTCTGTTTTCGCCGCTCCGAGCGCACGAATCTGTCCAAAACCCTTGACCGGCCGTGGCCTCGGGGTTCACAGTTGACTTGTTCCAATCCACGCCCCGGGGCAAAATCGCCCCGAATTCGATCCGATCTGCCGCCGGTTCCGGCTGACGGCGCGAAAATAGAGGCCTTTGGCCCAACTTTTAGGAGGAAAGCCATGTCCGCCGTGGCTATGACGGTGAACGGCAAAGCCGTCACCGGTGATGTCGACCCGCGCACCCTTCTGGTGCAGTACCTACGCGAGAACCTGCGGCTCACCGGCACTCACGTGGGATGCGACACGTCGCAATGCGGCGCCTGCGTCGTGCACGTGGACGGCAAGGCAGTGAAGGCGTGCACGGTCTTCGCCTGGCAGGTCGAGGGCGCCAACATCACCACCATCGAGGGGCTCGCCGACCCGAACGGCCCGCTGCATCCGATGCAGGAAGCCTTCCGCGAGAACCACGGCCTGCAGTGCGGCTACTGCACGCCCGGCATGATCATGACCGCGGTCGACATGGTGAGCCGCAAGGGCAACGACCTCGACGATCACACCATCCGCCATGAGCTGGAAGGCAACCTCTGCCGCTGCACCGGCTACCACAACATCGTGAAATCGATCGCGGCCGGCGCCAAGGCCATGGCGAAGGCGTAAGGCCCGTCACGAGACCTGGCAGAAGCTGGGCGAAGGGCGTCATCCAGGGAGGAGACCGCCATGAGCGCGACCGGCATCGGTGCGGCGGTTCGCCGCAAAGAGGATCAGCGTTTCATCACCGGCAAGGGCAATTACACCGCCGACGTGAACCGCCCGGGGCAGGGGCACGCCTGTTTCCTGCGCTCGCCGCACGCGCGCGCCAAGATCAAGGGCATCGATCACAAGGCCGCCTCCGCGATGCCTGGCGTGCTCGCCGTGCTCACCGGCGCCGAGCTCGCCGCCGACAAGATCGGCGGTCTCATCTGCGGCTGGATGATCCATTCCAAGGACGGCTCGCCGATGAAGATGGCGCCGCACCCGGCGCTCGCGCACGGCCATGCCAACTACGTCGGTGATGCGGTGGCGCTCGTGGTCGCCGAGACGCTGTCGCAGGCAAAGGACGCGGCCGAAAAGATCAAGGTCGATTACGAGGTGCTGCCCGCCGTCGCCGATCCGGCGAAAGCACAAGCCAAAGGCGCGCCGCAGATTCACGAGGTCGCGGCCGCGAACACGATCTACCAATGGCAGCTCGGCGACCAGAAGGCCGTTGAGGCCGCATTCAAGAACGCCAAATCCGTCACCAAGCTCGATATCGTCAACAACCGGCTGGTGCCGAACGCCATCGAGCCGCGCGCCGCCATCGGCGAGTACGATTCAGGCACCGACAACCTCACGCTCTGGAACACCACGCAGAACCCGCACGTGGCGCGGCTCGTGATTTCGGCTTTCGTCGGCATGGCGCCGGAGCACAAGCTGCGCGTGATCGCGCCCGACGTCGGTGGCGGTTTCGGCTCGAAGATCTTCATCTACCCCGAGGAAGTCGTCTGCCTGTGGGCGTCGCGCAAGGTCGGCCGCCCGGTGAAGTGGGTGTCCGAACGCACCGAAGCGTTTCTCACCGACGCGCATGGCCGCGACCACGTGACCCACGCGGAGATGGCATTCGACGGCGACGGCAAGGTCACGGCACTGCGCGCCAAAACCGTTGCCAACCTCGGCGCCTACATGTCGACGTTCTCCTCGTCGGTGCCGACCTATCTCTACGGCACGTTGCTCTCGGGCCAGTACGATATCCCGGCGATCTACTGCGAGGTCGACGCGGTCTACACCAACACCGTCCCGGTCGATGCCTATCGCGGTGCCGGGCGGCCGGAAGCGACCTTCGTGGTCGAGCGGCTGATGGAAGTCGCGGCGCGCGAGCAGGGGGTCGATCCCGCCGACCTGCGCAAGAAGAACTTCATCAAGAAATTCCCGCACCAGACGCCGGTGATCATGAATTACGACGCCGGCGACTACCACGCCTCGCTCAAGAAGGCGCTGGAAATCGCCGACTATGCCGGCTTCGGCAAGCGTAAGCGCGAGTCCGCCCGCCACGGCAAGCTGCGCGGCGTGGGCTTCTCGACCTACATCGAAGCCTGCGGGATTGCGCCGAGCCAAGCGGTCGGCTCGCTTGGATGCGGCGTCGGACTTGTGGGAGTCGGCGGAAGTGCGGGTGAATCCCACGGGTTCAGTGGAAGTTCTCACCGGCACGCACGCCCACGGCCAGGGCCACGAGACCACGTTCGCGCAGGTCGTCTCCGAGCGGCTCGGTATCCCGATCGAGAACGTGAGCGTGGTGCACGGCGACACCGACAAGGTGCAGTTCGGCATGGGCACCTACGGCTCGCGCTCCGGTGCGGTCGGCATCTCGGCGATCGTCAAGGCGCTCGACAAGGTCGAGGCCAAGGCCAAGAAGGTCGCCGCGCATGTGCTGGAAGCCGCCGAAGGCGATATCGTGTTCAAGGACGGCAAGTTCACCGTGGCCGGAACCGACAAGTCGGCGGCCTGGGGCGACGTTGCGCTCAATGCCTACATCGCCCACAAGTTCGTCGGCGCCGAGCTTGAGCCCGGCCTGAAGGAAGGCGCATTCTACGACCCGGTGAATTTCACCTTCCCGGCCGGCTGCCACATCTGCGAGGTCGAGGTCGATCCGCAGACCGGCGAGAGCGAGATCGTCGCCTGGACCGCGGTCGATGACTTCGGCACCGTGATCAATCCGATGATCGTCGAGGGGCAGGTGCACGGCGGCATCGCGCAAGGCGTCGGCCAGGCGCTGCTCGAAGGCGCCGTCTACGACAAGGACGGACAGCTCGTCACCGGCTCGTTCATGGACTACTGCATGCCGCGCGCGCATAACCTGCCGGTGCTCAACGTCGACATGACCACCACCAAGTCGCCGTCCAATCCGCTCGGCATCAAGGGCTGCGGCGAGGCCGGCGCGATCGCGGCGCCGGCCGCGGTGATCAACGCGCTGACGGACGCCGTCGGCACCGAGGAATTGGCGATGCCGGCGACCGCCCAGGCGGTGTGGCAGGCGTTACAGAAGGTCAACAGCCGCAAGGCAGCTTAGGAATCTCCCCGCGGGGAGAGTGAAGACAGACGGCATACGGAGCATCACGATGTACGCATTCAACCAACACCGGCCGGCTACCGTGCGGCAGGCCGCGAGCCTGCTCACCAAGCAGGAGGAAGCGAAAATTCTGGCGGGCGGCCACACGCTGATCCCGACCATGAAGCTCCGTCTCGCCGGACCGAAGAATCTCGTCGATCTCGCGAAGGTCGAGGGGCTGACCGGCATCGCGATGTCCGGGCGCTCGCTCACCATCGGGGCGATGACGCCGCATGTCGAGGTCGCGACCTCGGCGGTGGTGAAGGAGAACATCCCGGCGCTCGCCCATCTCGCCAGCCTGATCGGCGATCCGGCTGTGCGCCATCGCGGCACGATCGGCGGCTCGGTCGCCAACAACGATCCGAACGCCGACTATCCGGCGGCCTGCCTGGGGCTTGGCGCGACCATTATTACCAACAAGCGGCGCATCGCGGCGGACGACTTCTTCAAGGGGCTGTTCACGACCGCGCTCGAGGACGACGAGATCATCACCAAGGTGCAGTTCCCCAAGCCCAACAAAGCGGCCTATGTGAAATTCCCCAACCCGGCCTCGCGCTATGCGCTGGTCGGCGTGTTCGCGTCGAAGCGTAGCTCCGAAATCCGCGTGGCGGTGACCGGCGCCGGCTCGAACGGCGTGTTCCGCGTGACCTCGTTCGAGGAGGCGCTGAAGAAGCGCTTCGGCGCGAAGTCGCTGGAAGGGATGACGGTTCCGGCCGACGGCATGGCGAGCGACATCCACGGCAGCGCCGAGTATCGCGCCCATCTTATCGGCGTGCTCGCGCGCCGCGCGGTGGCCGCGGCTGCGGAGTGATCCTCGGCCGGCACTACCGCTGTCATCCCCGCGCAAGCGGGGAACCATAGCCCTAAAGGCCTGCATCTTTTGCACGATGGGTCCCCGCTTTCGCGGGGACGACAGGCGGATTCGGCGTTAGATTGCCGCGCATGAACACGAATAAGACGATACCGCCCGCTCTTCCGGCCTCGATCGACGCGACCCTCGACCTGCTCGGCAAGGCCGACTACCTCGCCGACCGCTCGCTCGCGACCGTGCTTTTCCTCGCGCTCAAGATGGGCCGACCGCTGTTCCTTGAGGGAGAGGCCGGCGTCGGCAAGACCGAGATAGCCAAGGTGCTCTCGTCGACGCTCGGGCGCCGTCTCATCCGCCTGCAATGCTACGAGGGTCTCGACGTAGCGGCAGCGGTCTACGAGTGGAATTATGCGGCGCAGATGATCGCGATCCGCGTCGCCGAGGCGCAGGGCGAGCACGACCGCGAGCGGCTCGAGCACGATGTGTTCTCCGAGCGCTTCCTGATCAAGCGGCCGCTGCTGCAGGCGCTCGAACCCGACACCGCGGGCGCGCCGGTGCTGCTGATCGACGAACTCGATCGCGCCGACGAGGCCTTCGAGGCGTTCCTGCTCGAAGTGTTGGCGGATTTTCAGGTCACCATCCCGGAACTTGGTACCGTCAAAGCGGCGCATCCGCCGGTCGTCGTGATCACGTCGAACCGCACGCGCGAGATCCACGATGCGCTCAAGCGCCGCTGCCTCTATCACTGGGTCGGCTATCCCAACGCCGCGCGTGAACTGAAGATCGTGCGCGCCAAGATGCCGGGCATCGGCAAGGCGCTGTCCGAGCAGATCGTGCATTTCGTGCAGGCGCTGCGCAAGGAAGACCTGTTCAAGTCGCCGGGTGTGGCCGAGACGCTCGACTGGGCGGCGGCACTGTCGGAGCTCGATGCGGTGGCGCTCGATCCCGCCACTGTCTCCGACACGCTGGGTGTGCTGCTCAAGTATCAGGACGACATCGCGAAGATCGAGGGCTCAAAGGCGAAGGAATTGCTCGATCAGGTGCGCTCCGAACTGCGGGCGGCGGAATGAGTGCGGGCCGTACGACGATGATTCGATTAGCTCGTAAGATGCTGCCGCTTGCTCCGTTACCCTCTCCCCCTGCGGGAGAGGGTGGCGAGGATGAGCGAAGCGAAATCCGAGACGGGTGAGGGGTGTCGTGAGTTTCATTCGCGCGCTGACCCCTCACCCGGTCCTCGCCCCGGACGATGTCCGGGGCTCGGCCCACCCTCTCCCACAAGGGGAGAGGGTGACGGAGCGCGCGGCCGAAGGCCAACTCGCCGAGAACATCGTCTACTTCGCGCGCGCGCTGCGGGCGGCGGGCATCCCGGTCGGGCCGGGCTCCGTGCTCGATGCGTTGACCGCGGTGAGAGCCGCCGGCGTCGGCACGCGCGAGGACTTCTACTGGACGCTGCACGCCGTGTTCGTGAAGCGCCACGAGCACACGCTCCTGTTCGACCAGGCGTTCCATCTGTTCTTCCGCCGCAAGAACGCGATCGACAAGCTGCTCGCCACGATGCTGCCGCAGGCGCCCCCGCGCGAGGACGAGAAGCCCAAGCCCGGCGCCCAACGCGTGCAGGAGGCGCTCCTCGCCGGGCAGGGGGAGAACGAGCGAAAGCCGCCGGAGTTAGAAATCGACGCGCGGCTCACGGTCTCGGACCGCGAGGTGCTGCAGAAGAAAGACTTCGCGCAGATGACGGCGGCCGAAATCGCCGCCGCCAAGGACGCCATCAAGCGGCTGGTGCTCTCGCTCGACGAGGTCAAGACACGGCGGCTTACGCCCAACCCGCACGGCCACCGCATCGACCTGCGCCGCACCTTGCGCGCCAGCATGAAAGCGGGTGGCGCGGTGATCGACCTGAAATATCTAGGTCCCCGCCGCAAGGCGCCGCCGATCGTAGCGCTGCTCGATATTTCCGGCTCGATGAGCCAATACACCCGGCTCTTCCTGCATTTCCTCCACGCGGTGACGGACGCGCGCAAGCGCGTGCATACCTTCCTGTTCGGCACGCGGCTGACCAACGTCACCCGCGCGCTCAAGGCGCGTGATCCCGACGAGGCGCTCGCCGCTTGCGCGGTCAACGTCGCCGACTGGTCGGGCGGCACCCGCATCGCCACCTCGCTCGCGGCGTTCAACAAGCTCTGGGCACGGCGCGTGCTCACGCAGGGCGCGATCGTGCTGCTGATCACCGACGGGCTTGAGCGCGACCCGGACGACCGGCTCGCCTTCGAGATCGACCGGCTGCACCGCTCCTGTCGGCGGCTGATCTGGCTCAATCCGCTGCTGCGGTTTTCCGGCTTCGAGGCCAAGGCCAAGGGCATCCGCGCGATGGTGCGGCACGTTGACGAACTGCGGCCTATTCACAATCTGGAGTCCATGGCCGACCTGGTGCGGGCGCTGTCGGCACATGACAGGAGCGACCCCAAGGCTTGGCTGAACAAGGTCGCATGACATATCTAAGTTGTTGCGCAGGTGCTAATTCACACGGGTGATTTGCGAGACGGAGGCAGACCATGGAAACGCTGGCGCGCGACGAGGACATCCTCAAGGCTGCCGAGGACTGGCGCAAGGCCGGCCGCGGGGTGGCACTCGCAACGGTGGTCGAGACCTGGGGCTCGGCGCCGCGTCCGGTCGGCTCCAACCTGGTGATCGACGATCAGGGCAATTTCCTGGGCTCCGTGTCCGGCGGCTGCGTCGAGGGCGCGGTGGTGACCGAGGCGCTCGACGTGATCGACAGCGGCAAGCCCAAGACGCTCGAATTCGGCGTGGCCGACGAGACCGCCTGGAAGGTCGGCCTCTCCTGCGGCGGCACCATCCGGGTGTTCGTCGAGAAGGTCGAGTAACAGCCGCCATGAAACTCGACATCCTCAAGGCACTGAATTCCGAACGCACCGCGCGCCGCGCCGTCGTCGTCGTCACCGACGTGGCGAGCGGCGAGCAGCGGCTGGTCAAGCAGGCGGATATCGCGCGCGACCCGCTCGCGGAGGTGCTCGACAAGCATGTCCGCAGCGGCAAGAGCGGCATGGAAGAGACGCCGCAGGGCAAGGTGTTCCTTACCGTGCACGTGCCGTCCGCGCGGCTTGTGATCACGGGCGCCGTCCACATCAGCCAGGCGCTGGCGCCGGTCGCCAAGCTTCTCGGCTATGACGTGACCATCGTCGATCCGCGCACCGCCTTCGCGTCGCCGGAGCGCTTTCCGGACGTGAAGGTGATCGCCGAGTGGCCGGACGTGGCGCTGCCGCCGCTCGGGGTCGATCGCTACACGGCGTTCGTCGCGCTCACGCACGATCCGAAGATCGACGATCCGGCGCTCACCCATGCGCTTGCGCGCGACTGCTTCTATATCGGCGCGCTCGGCTCGCGGAAGACGCATGGCCGCCGCCTCGAACGGCTCAAGGGGCAGGGGTTCTCGGATGCCGCGCTCGCGCGCATCCATGCGCCCATCGGCCTCAATATCGGGGCGGTCTCGCCGGCCGAGATCGCGGTGGCGATCATGGGCGAGATCACCGCGCGGCTGCGTCAGGGTGAGAAGCAGGACGACAAGCCGGGCGAGAAGAAGGCGCGGGAGCAGGCCGCATGAAGTTCGGCGCGGTGCCGGTTGCGGAGGCCTTAGGCGCGATCGCAGTGCATTCGATCCGCCAGGGTGGCCTCGTGCTCAAGAAAGGCACCCTGATCGGCAAGGCCGAGGTCACCGCGCTCGAGGCTGCCGGCATCGCCGAGATCGTCGTGGCACGGCTCGAGCCGGGCGATGTGTCGGAAGATGCGGCGGCGGCCGAAATCGCGGCTGCGCTCGTGGGCGAGGGCGTGCGGGTCGACCGCGCGTTCACCGGCCGTGCCAATCTGTTCGCCGAGGCCGCCGGCGTGCTGGTGGTCGAGAAAGATGCGATCGACCGGCTGAACGAGGTCGATGAATCGATCACGTTCGCGACGCTGCCCGCCTATAAGCCCGTGGTCGCCGGCGAAATGATCGCGACCGTGAAGATCATTCCGTTTGCGGTGGCCGGCAAGGCGCGCGACGCGGCGCTGGCGGCGGTGCGCACGGCGGCGCCGCTGGTGCGGGTTGCGCCCTATCGTGTGCGCAAGATCGGGGTCGTCTCGACCCTGTTGCCCGGTTTGTCGCCCAAGGTGATCGAGAAGACCCTGAAGATCACCGAAACGCGCATCGCGCCGGCGGGCGCCACCATCGTGGCGGAGCGGCGTGTTCCGCATCAGCAGGGCGCGCTCGCCAAGGCGGTCGACGAGGTGCTCAAGGCGGGCGCCGAGCTCGTGATCATCTTCGGCGCTTCCGCCATCGCCGACCGGCGCGACGTCATCCCGGCCGCGGTCGAGGCGATCGGCGGTCGGATCGAGCATTTCGGCATGCCGGTCGATCCCGGCAATCTGCTCATGGTCGGCGAGGCGCGCGGCCGGCCAGTGCTCGGCGCGCCGGGCTGTGCGCGTTCGCCGAAGGAGAACGGCTTCGACTGGGTGCTGATGCGGCTCTTGGCGGGCCTTGCCGTACCGCGCACGGCCATCACCGGGCTCGGCGTCGGCGGCCTGTTGATGGAAATCGTGACCAGGCCGCAGCCGCGCGACGAACCCGTCACCGACGTCGGCCGCCGCATCGCCGCCATCGTCATGGCGGCCGGCCGCTCGACCCGCATGGGTGGCCCGAACAAGCTCGTCGCCGAGATCGCGCGCCGCCCGCTCGTGCGCATTGCCGTGGAGGAGGCGCTGGCATCACGCGCCAAGCCAGTGATCGTCGTCACCGGTCATCAGCGCGCCGAAGTCGAGAAGGCGATTGCCGGATTGCAGGTGCGGCTGGTTCATAATCCGGAATTTGCCGACGGACTCGGCACTTCGCTCAAGGCCGGCATCGCGGCGGTGCCGCCGGATGCCGACGGTGCCATCGTATGTCTCGGCGACATGCCGCAGGTCGATGCACGACTGATCGACCAGCTCGTGGGCGCTTTCGATCCCGCGCGCGGCGCGCTGATCGTCGTGCCGACGTTCGAGGGCAAGCGCGGCAATCCGGTGTTGTGGTCGCGGCGCTTCTTTCCCGATCTCATGGCGGTCGAAGGCGACGTCGGCGCGCGCCATCTCATCGGCCGCTATCCCGAAGCGGTGGTCGAGGTGCCTGTCGACGGCAAGGCGGCGTTCATCGATGTCGACACGCCGGAAGCGCTCAACGGCGTGAAGGCGGAGATGGAGGGCGCATAGGCGCCTAACTGATCGCCGCCGAAAACGAAAACCCCGGGCTACGACCCGGGGTTTCGTTAACGTACCGTCCTGGAGTGACCGCTTACGGCCGGCACCACAGGATCGTGCAAACCGGCACCGGACTGCGGCGCTCGCATTTGCGCAGTGCGATGATCTTGGCGTCGGCGATGAAGTAGCCGCTGCCGTAGCCCCGCGAGTACATGCCCTGTGCCCGGCATACCCAGGCCGAAGCCTCCGATGCGGTGAATGCCGTCATCGCAGCGGCAAACGCCAACGTCGCAAACAGTGCTTTCATTTGAACTCCCCCTCTTACGCCCATGCCGAAACAATAGAACAATAAAGGCCAATGTCGGGCGTGCGGCCGCTTTGGCGCTTGGTAGTTGTGCAAATGCAACGCGAACAAATGATGCACCGCTAGTGTGGCGGTTCAGAAGCCCGCATCGTTCTTGCGGGCTAGTTCGAAATGCGGGCTTCTGAACCAAAGCCACACTAGATCAATGATTTGCTAGTGTCCTTCAATTCTGAAGTTCGCAAACGGGGGTGCCGCCAGATGATGCGAACTTCTGAATTGGGACACTAGCGGCGGGGGAACTCCATTCACCAACTTGCAAGGCTTCGTCGATAGTCTCGCGCCGGTCTTCGCGGGAGAGGGGCTGTCGGTGACCGGCTTTCGTCTTGTTTTGGTACTCGTGCCGCTGGCGGCGAGCTTGTTGATTGCCGCGACCGTAACCGGGCAGGCAGCGGGCGCACTCGCGGTCGGGAAATGCGGGGCCTACGGCTTCGCCTATGACTACAGCCACGAGCCCGCGGCCGCCCAGGCTGCGCTCGGCAAGTGCGCGGGTGGGTGCAAGGTCGTCCCGGTGAAGCGCGCCTGCGGCGCGATCGCCATCGACGGACGTAACGCCTGCGGCGCGCAGGGTTACGCGGTCGCCCCGCGCCTCGGCATTGCGCAGAATACGGCCCTGAAGAATTGCTACCAGGAAGGCGGCAAGGACTGCGTGATCCGCGCCTGGGCCTGCGACGCCAAGGGCTGACGCTCCCCCGGTTGCAATCTCTGACCTCTGCCTGTGCTGCCCAGCGGCAGCGTCCCCAAGAATTCATCGAGCTGTGCTCGATCCCCCTTGCGCGGATTTCAGCCAGCGCTTATAAAATGACTGACCAGTCAGTCATTTTATGGATGCGCTCTATGGCTGAGATCGGAACCGGCGGACCCGCCGCCAAAAACGGAAACCGGCAGAGTGCCCGTGCGGAGCGGCGTACCGAGCGCCGGGAGGCGATCCTCGCCGCCGCGCTCGAAGAGTTCTCCGCGCGTGGGTTTGCGGCAACACGCCTTGAGGACGTGGCCAGCCGGGCCGGCGTCGCCAAGGGCACGATCTATCTCTACTTCGACGACAAGGAAGCGCTGTTCCAGGAACTGGTACGGTCGATGCTCGGCCCGTTGGTGGGCGCGATCGAGGCGGCTCCCACGGGCGACATGCCGGTCGCCGATATCGCGCGGATCATCGCCGACCTGTTCGTGCGCGAGATTTACGGCACCCGCCGCAAGGATGTGATCCGTCTGATCATCGCCGAGGGTCCGCGATTTCCAAGCCTTGCGGAGTTCTACTACCGGGAGGTGATCTCGCGGATCCTCGCGGCGATGCGCGCCTTGCTCGCGCGCGCGGTCGAACGCGGAGAACTCAAGAACGATGCGCTGGCGCGGTTTCCCCAGCTCCTGGTGGCGCCGGCGCTGATGGCGGTGGTGTGGAACGGCCTGTTCGAGCGTTTCGCGCCGCTTGATATCGAGGCGTTGATGCGCGCCCACCTCGATCTGCTGTTCGGCGAGAGGAGCGTGCGATGAGCAATCGTGCCTTCGCCTTGGCGGTCATGTTGGGCGCGGCTCTTGTCCTGGGCGGCTGCAACAACGAACGCGAGCCGACGTTCCAGGGCTGGATCGAGGCCGACATGATCTTTGTCGGCCCCGACGAGGCCGGGCGCATCGAGACGCTGTCGGTGCGGGAAGGCGACGTGGTGGAGTTGCGCGCGCCGCTCTTCACGTTGGATGCCGATCTGCAGCGTGCCGATGTCGCGATGCAGGAGGCCGCGGTGAAGAACGCACAGCTCGCCTACGACCGTGCCGTGACGTTGATGAAGACACAGGCCGGCACTCAGAAGACACTCGACGACGCCGAAGCGGCATTGCGCACAGCGCAGGCCAGGCTCAACTCGGTGCAGACCCGGCTGACCCGCCGCAAGGTGTTCAGCCCGGTCGCCGGTCCGGTGCAGCAGATCTATTTCCGCGTCGGCGAGATGGTGCCGGCCGGCAAGGCCATCGTCGCGCTGCTGCCGCCCGGCAATCTGAAAGTGCGCTTCTTCGTCAACGAGGCGACGCTGCCCAGGATCAGTCTCGGCGACCCGGTCAAGATTCACTGCGACGGCTGCGGCGGCGACATTGCCGCCAAGATCACCTTCATCGCGCGTTCCTCCGAATTCACGCCGCCGGTCATCTACAGCCTCGAGGAACGCTCGAAGCTCGTCTTTCTCATCGAGGCGCGCACCACCACGCCCGAGCGGTTGCGCGTCGGCCAGCCGGTCAGCGTGACGCTGGAGCCGAAGCCGTGACGACCGCACACGAGATCGCGATCGATGTCCATGGGCTGTCGAAGTCCTTCGGCGGCCGGCCGGTGGTGCGCAATCTGTCCATGCAGGTGAAGCGCGGGACGATCTACGGGTTTCTCGGCCCCAACGGTTCCGGCAAGACCACGACCATCCGCATGATCACCGGGCTGCTCACGCCCGACGAGGGCCGTGGCACCTGCCTCGGTTACGATATCCGCACCCAGGCCGACGAGATCAAGCGCCATGTCGGTTACATGACGCAGCGCTTCAGCCTCTATCAGGATCTGTCGGTGCGGGAGAATCTCGAATTCGTCGCGCGGCTTTATGGGATGGCCAAACCGACCGCGGCCGCGCGCGCGATGGTCGAGCGGCTCGGCCTCAAGGGCCGCGAGGAGCAGCTTGCGGGAGAACTCTCGGGCGGCTGGAAGCAGCGGCTCGCACTCGGCGCCTGCACGCTGCCCAACCCGCAGCTTCTTCTGCT
This sequence comes from uncultured Alphaproteobacteria bacterium, assembly GCA_963763365.1. Lineage (GTDB taxonomy): Bacteria > Pseudomonadota > Alphaproteobacteria > Rhizobiales > Xanthobacteraceae > VAZQ01. Next base: position 147,062 of record CAVXOE010000019.1, read on the forward strand.
CGACGAGCCGACCGCCGGCGTCGATCCCAAGGCGCGGCGCGAATTCTGGAATGAGATTCATTCGCTCGCCGCAGATGGCCTGACCGTATTGGTCTCGACCCATTACATGGACGAAGCCGAGCGCTGTCACGAGATTGCCTACATCGCCTATGGCGTGCTGCTGGTGCACGGCACCGTCGAAGACGTGATCGCAAGCGCGCACCTTGCGACCTATACGGTGTCGACCGCCGACGGCGAGGGCCTCTCGAAGCTCGCCGAAGAACTCGCCGCGACGCCCGGCGTCGACATGGTGGCGCCCTTCGGCACCAGCCTGCACGTCGCCGGGCGCGACGAGGCGGCGCTCGACGCGGCGATTGCGCCTTACCGTGAGCGGCCGGGCCTGATCTGGACACGCTCGCACCCTTCGCTGGAAGACGTGTTCATCGATCTCATGGGCACGGCGCGGGATAATTTCCAATGAACGCGGTCCGCCGATGTCTTATCGCGGCCGTGCCGCACCCAACCCTCCCCCCGCCACAAGCGCGTTTACGCGCGTCTTCGACGCGCTATGGCGGTGGGGAGGGTCGGCGATGTGAGCGAAGTGAGCGAGCCGGGGTGGGGAACGCCAGTTCGGCACGAAGAAGAGCCCCCACCCCCGACCCCATCCCCACCGCTTCGCTACGCTTCGCGGGTGGAGGGGAGAAGCCGCCTCGGAATTGCGCGATGACAACATCTCCAAAACGTGGCGCAAGGGGATTCTGGCGTCGTACCGGCGCGATGCTGATCAAGGAATTCATCCAGCTCAAGCGCGACCGGGTGTCGTTCGCAATGATCATCATGATCCCGCTGGTGCAGCTTCTGCTGTTCGGATACGCCATCAACACCACGCCGCGGCACCTCCCGACCGCGGTCTTGTTGCAGGAACAGACCGATCTCGGCCGCTCGATTCTCAAGGCGCTGGAGAACACGAAGTACTTCCATGTCACGCATGTGCTGAGCAACGAGGCCGAATTCGACAAGCTGCTGGCGTCCGGCCGCGTGTTGTTTGCAGTCGAGATACCGGCGAACTTCGAGCGTGCGGTGCGCCGCGGCGACCGCCCGGCGCTACTGGTCGCGGCCGACGCCACCGACCCGGTCGCCTCGGGCACGGCGCTCGGCGCCTTGAACCAACTCGTGCTCACGGCGCTCAGTCACGATCGCGCCGTTCCGGATCCGGCAAACCTGCCGTTCGAAATCAGAACCCACGCGCGCTACAACCCCGCCGCCAACACTTCGCTCAACATTGTGCCCGGCCTGGTCGGGACCATTCTGACGATGACCATGCTGATCTTCACCGCGTTGTCGGTGACGCGTGAGATCGAGCGCGGGACGATGGAGAGCCTGCTCTCCATGCCGATCACGCCGGTGGAGATCATGCTCGGCAAGATCATCCCCTACGTGATGGTGGGCTTCGTGCAGGCATCGCTGATCATCGGGCTCGGCATGGGTCTGTTCGGCGTGCCGCTGCTGGGAAGCCTTGCGCTGCTCGCCGGCCTGAGCACGCTGTTCATCACGACCAACCTGTCGATCGGCTACACCTTCTCGACCGTGGCGCAGAACCAGTTGCAGGCGATGCAGATGTCCATGATGTTCTTTTTGCCGAACATCCTGTTGTCGGGCTTCATGTTTCCGTTCGCCGGCATGCCCAACTGGGCGCAGTGGGTCGGCGAGTTCCTGCCGCTCACGCATTATCTGCGGATCGTACGTGCGATCATGCTCAAGGGCGCGACCATCTCCGATCTGCGCTTTGATACGCTTGCGCTCGCCGGCCTGACGCTGATCGCCATGACGATCGCGGTGACGCGCTTCCGGCGGACGCTGGACTGACGGCGCTATTGCCGAAAGTTCAGCCCCAGCCGCCCATAGGGTCCGGTGCGGCGTTCGGTATCGAGCACGTAGCCCGCTCCGACCGACCACTCGAATTCCGCCATCTTGAACCCGGTCAGATGCAGCCCGGCGCTGTATTGCCGATAGGCGAGGTCACTGAAGACCTGCGCCTCCGGCCCAACCCATCCGAGGCCCGGAATTTTCCCGCCGAACTGGGCACGGCCCCAGTAGCTCGAACGGATGGTCGAGACCGAGAATGCCGTCGACACCATCATGATCTCGGTCGGTTCGAGCCAGACGTCGGCGGCAAAGCGCGCGCCGACGTGCGTGCCGCGCAAGGCGTTGAGCGGATCGTCCGGAAAGAATTTGTGGTTCTGCAGGTCGAGGCCGAAATAGACCGTGGTCTCGAACCGCTCCTGCTTGAAGCGCCAGCCGGGGAGCACGGCGCCGAGAAGCTGCTTCCCGGTGATATCCGTCGTCCCCGACAGGTAGCGATAGGCGCCTCCAGCCATCAAGACCTTGAGCGTGAAGCCTTCGCGATTGACGCCGTCCGGCGACCACAGTGCGCCGCCGTGCATGAACGCACCGAAGCGCCAGAGGTCGGTGCCGGTGAAAAAGAGAAAATGCGGGACCTGCTCGGCGCCGGCAGCCATCTCGGCATGGGCAGCGCCAGCCAAACGAACACAACAAAACACCGCGATAACCCTCGCGGCGACGCCCGCTACCCTACGCATGGAGGCCGCCCCCTTGGCGCCCTATCGGTGCAACGCACTCGCACCGGCTCCAGCCAGTACAACCGGGGACAACCTGGGTGGCAAGGTCGGATTGAGGCCAATCAGCGGTTTCACAACCTGTGCGTTAAACGGGCAACAGGGCGCCGGGAGCGATGGGCGGCGCCGTTCAGCCTTGCGATATTCGGCGTGGAAAACCGGCCCGCAATCGCGCTATATGCTGAAAAAATATGCGAATGAGCCGGAGCGCCTGCCGAATAAGGACCGCTCCCAACCTCCGAAGACCAAATGGCACAACCCGTCCTTGCGACTATAGATGCGGCCGACCCGGCCAGGCGGCGGCTTTCCATCGGGTTCATCAATTTTGCGCACGCGCTCGACCATTACGTGATGCTGATCTTTCCGACCGTGGTGATCGGGCTCGAGGCGGTCTACGGCCGCCCCTACGGCGAACTGCTGGTGATCGGCACGGCGTCGTTCTTCGCCTTCGGCATCTTCTCGCTGCCGGCGGGATGGCTCGGCGACCATTGGAGCCGGCGCAACATGATGGCGGTGTTCTACGTCGGCATCGGGCTCAGCTGCGCCGCCGCCGCTTTCGCACCGAACTTCGTCGCGCTGGCGGTGGCCCTGTTCTCGCTCGGCCTGTTCGCGGCGATCTATCATCCCGTCGGCACCGCGATCGTCGCGGAGGCGGCGGTCAATCGCGGTCGTACGCTCGCCTTCAACGGTGTTTGCGGCAATCTCGGCGTGGCGTTTGCCGCGGGCATCACCGCGGTGCTGACGGCGTGGGTCGGCTGGCGTGCGGCTTTTCTCGTGCCGGCGGTGGTTTGCGTCGCCACCGGGGTCGCCTATCTCGCGCTGATCCCGGACGATCGGCATGAGGCCGCCGGGCGCAGCTCTGCGCCCGATGTGCGGCTTGCGGTTTGGGTCATGGCCTCGGTGTTCGGCTTGTTCATTCTGATCGGAACCGCGGCCGGTCTCGTGTTCAACACCGTGACGATCGCGTTGCCGAAGCTGCTCGACGAGCGCATCGGCAGTGCCTTTTCGCTGACCGCGATCGGCGGCATCGCCACTGCGGTGTTCCTCTGCGGCGCCGTCGCGCAGTTCACGGTCGGGCGCATCCTCGACCGCTATCCGCCGCACCTTGTCTTTGCGGCGGTGGCGCTGCTGCAGTTTGTCGGAGTGGTGTGGGTGGCCTATGCGGGCGGACCGACGCTGCTGCTGGCGTTGGCCTTCGCAATGGCCTTCATCTACGCGCAGGTGACGGTCAACGACGTGGTGATCGCGCGTTACACCGCGGACGTCTGGCGCGCGCGCGTTTACGCCGTGCGCTATTTCATCACCTATGTGATCTCGGGTGCGGCGATCTCGATGATCGCCCTCCTGCACAGCCGCGGCGGCTTCGACCTGGTGCTCGCGGTGACGGCGATCATCGCGTTCGGTTTCGTCGTGGGGACCATCGGCGTTGCAATCCTGGTCCACGACGTGGAGAGCGGTCGCGTGCGCGCTGTTGCACCGGCCGAGTAGCGGCCGCCTGGATCGACGGCGGGGCGGACAGGTGCTCGACTTTCAGGTCGAGCGCCTCGCGGAGCAAAGCGGCTAGGCCAAGTCTTTTCGCCTCTTGCGGAACCAGACGTCCCTTCCCACATTACACGTCATGGCGATGTCGCAGCCGCGAGGCTCCGTCGCTTTGACGACCACGGATCAACAGGTGACGCCGGATGTACGCGCACCTCTTGTTCGTGGTCGTTGGCATTTCTGGGCAGCATTTTTGGGCCCTGACGGCTCCATTCGCAATGAAGCGGGACCGGACAAAAGCGCGACCGGTAGGGTCCGGGGCGCCGTTGTCGCAATTGAGCAGGCACATGTAGTGCCGATAGGATTGCGCCGGTGCGAGGCCCGCTTCACCGGAGATGCAATCGATGATCACGTCGGACGAGGTGCATGATTTCGCGAACCGGTGGTTCGACACGGTCGCGCGTGGCGGTTCAGCCGCCGATCAGGCGGCATTTTTCCTGGACCCTCACGCGCGGATCTATGTGCTTGCGAACGGCGTCACGTTTGGCTTCGTGGAGCACCACAAGCTGCACACGAAGTGGATCAATGAGATTCACCGGTTAGGCCATGTCACATTGACGCCGTTGAATGTATCGCCCGAGCGGGTAAGGGTCACGGGCAGCGTCTATTGGCAGGTCGAGGTTGCCGGACGGCCGGCGCCGAACGTGATCAAGGCGGTCGTCGGCGAGGATTGGATCATCGAGCGCAAGCCCTCGGGTGATCTGAGCTTTGTTCTCTACATGAATACGTTTCACCATCCTCTTCCGGACTCCGCGCCCTTGGATTTGTGAATCCGGCATCCGCGGCCCCGCAACGAAAAAGCCCGGGCATTGCCCGGGCTTCTCCGTTGTCTTCGTGTTCGGACGATCAGAAATCCATGCCGCCCATTCCGCCGCCGCCGCCCGGCATCGCCGGCATGCCGGACCCGCCCTTCTTCGGCACTTCGGCGACCATCGCCTCGGTGGTGATGAGCAGACCGGCGACCGAAGCCGCGCCCTGCAGCGCCTGGCGCACGACCTTCGTCGGGTCGATGATACCCTTCTTCACCATGTCGACGTATTCGCCGGACTGCGCGTCGAAACCGAACGCATAGTGCGAGTTCTCAATGATCTTGCCGACGATCACCGAGCCGTCCTCGCCCGCATTGGTCGCGATCTGCCGCGCCGGAGCCTGGATCGCCTTGCGCACGATCTCGACGCCGGTCTTCTGGTCGTCGTTGTGCGTGCGCACCTTCTTGAGGACTTCGGCCGCACGCAGCAGCGCGACGCCGCCGCCCGGCAGGATGCCCTCTTCGACCGCCGCGCGGGTCGCGTGCATGGCATCGTCCACGCGGTCCTTGCGCTCCTTCACCTCGACCTCGGTCGCGCCGCCGACGCGGATCACCGCGACGCCGCCCGCGAGCTTGGCCAGACGCTCCTGCAGCTTCTCACGGTCGTAGTCCGAGGTGGTCTCCTCGATCTGCGCCTTGATCTGGCTGATGCGCGCCTCGATGTCGGACTTCTTGCCGGCGCCGTTGACGATCGTGGTGTTCTCCTTGTCGATCATGACCTTCTTGGCCTTGCCGAGCATGGCGAGCGTGACGTTCTCGAGCTTGATGCCGAGATCTTCGCTGATCGCCTGGCCACCGGTCAGGATCGCGATGTCTTGCAGCATCGCCTTGCGGCGATCGCCGAAGCCCGGCGCCTTCACGGCCGCGACCTTGAGGCCGCCGCGCAGCTTGTTGACCACGAGGGTGGCGAGGGCTTCGCCTTCCACGTCTTCGGCCACGATGAGCAGCGGCTTGCCGGTCTGCACCACCGCTTCGAGCAGCGGCAGCAGCTCCTGCAGGCCCGACAGCTTCTTCTCGTTGATGAGAATGTACGGGTCGTCGAACTCAACGCGCATCTTGTCGGCGTTGGTGATGAAGTAGGGCGAGATGTAGCCGCGGTCGAACTGCATGCCCTCGACCACGTCGAGCTCGGTCTCGAGGCTCTTCGCCTCTTCCACCGTGATGACGCCCTCGTTGCCGACCTTCTTCATCGCCTCGGCGAGGAACTTGCCGATCTCCGCGTCGCCGTTGGCCGAAATGGTGCCGACCTGGGCGATTTCCTCGTTCGACGTAACCTTCTTCGAGTTCTTCTGCAGGTCCGCGACGATGGCTTCGACCGCGAGGTCGATGCCGCGCTTGAGGTCCATCGGGTTCATGCCGGCGGCAACCGACTTGGCGCCTTCACGAACGATCGCGGCGGCGAGCACGGTGGCGGTGGTGGTTCCGTCGCCGGCGATGTCGGAGGTCTTGGACGCGACCTCGCGCACCATCTGCGCGCCCATGTTCTCGAACTTGTCCTCGAGCTCGATCTCCTTGGCGACGGTGACGCCGTCCTTGGTGATGCGGGGAGCGCCGAACGACTTGTCGAGCACGACGTTGCGGCCCTTGGGACCGAGCGTCACTTTCACCGCGTTGGCGAGAATGTCGACGCCGCGCAACATGCGGTCGCGCGCGTCGACTGCGAATTTCACTTCTTTGGCAGCCATTGTTTCTAACTCCGAATTCTCTGGATCAGCGGTCTGTTCAGGCGGCCTTGCGCTTGCTCGACGCAGGCACATCCAGCACGCCCATGACGTCGCTTTCCTTCATGATGAGAAGGTCTTCGCCGTCGATCTTGACCTCGGTGCCGGACCACTTGCCGAACAGCACGCGGTCGCCGACCTTCAGGTCGATGGGGATGAGCTTGCCCGCCTCGTCGCGGCCGCCCGGTCCGACGGCGATGATCTCGCCCTGCGAGGGCTTCTCCTTCGCGGTGTCGGGAATGATGATGCCGCCGGAGCTCTTCTCCTCGGCATCGATTCGCTTGACGACGACGCGGTCGTGAAGCGGACGGAATTTCATGGGCTTCTCCTAATTCGTTGACACGGATGAAGTTTTTTGACGGTGGACCGCCGGCTGAAAGTGCCGCCGGGTCCCTCCAGACGCCCAGTTAGGAAGCTCGATTTGGGGTCGCAAGATCCGCCTGGAAAAAATTTGGCACTCGCCGCCATCGAGTGCCAACATCGGTCAGACAACGTCTAGCACTCGTATCGGCGGAGTGCCAGCGCGAAGTTGCGCGATTTCAAATATGGTCAACGGGCTGTCAGCAGTGTGGTCAAAATGCTGCTAATGCCTTGATTCTAGGAACAATATTCAATTTTTAGGCTTGTCAGTACGGGAAAACGGATCACACTTGCGACGTTAGGGGACGGAGGGAATCATGGCTTCGAAGGATTTCCAGCGCCAGCTTGCAGGCTACGGTCTCACGACGGCGCAAATACTCTACCGGCTGCCCGATCATCCGAGTTTGCTGCAGACCTACGTCTGGCAGGAATACGATCTGTGCCCGAAGTTTCCGGCGCTCAATCGTTTTCTTGCCTTCTGGCTCAAAGAGCTGGAAGGGCCGCTGCACTCGGTGACGGTGGCGCATTCGCGGCTGATCAAACCGGCCGAGATTCGCGCCATCAACGGCGAGTTCCGCTTGCACTAAGCGGGCCCGCCGAAAACGGCGGGTGAAGATGCGATGGGCTGTAGCAGGCCGAACGGATAATTCGGCCGGCATCTAGATGTTGCGCCTGACGCTCACGTCAGCACCCCCACCATCGCGCCCATCAGGCAGGTCGCCAGCGTGCCCGACACGATCGACTTCAAGCCGAGCGAGACGATGTCGTCGCGCCGCTCCGGCGCCATGGTCGCAAGCCCCGCGATCATGATGCCGAGCGAGCCGAAATTGGCGAAGCCGCACATCGCGTAAAGCACGATCAGGCGCGAGCGCGGGTCGAGTGTGCCGGGCGGCAGCTTCGACAATTCCACATAGGCGATGAACTCGTTGAGGATGGTCTTGATCCCCATCAGGCCGCCGGCGATCGGCGCCTGGTCCCACGGGATGCCCATCAGCCAGCAGACCGGCGCCATCGCGTAGCCGAGCAGCCGCTGCAACGTGATCGGCGTGCCGCCGATGTTCGGCAGCACGCCGATGATCGCGTTGGCGAGATAAACGAGCGCCACCAGCACGATCAGCATGGCACAAATGTTGAGCAGAAGTTCGAGGCCCGCCGCTGTGCCCCTCACGATGGCATCCATCGTGCTGGTCGCGACCGGCCCGGTGTCGAGTAGCGCATCGGTGTGCTTCTCGGCGGTCTCCGGCACCATCAGGAGACTGATCAGGATCGCGGCCGGCGCGCCCAGCACCGACGCGATCACGAAATGGCCGGCTGCGTCCGGGATCACCGGGCCGAGGATGGTGGCGTAGAGCACCAGCACGGTGCCGGCGATCCCCGCCATTCCGCCGGTCATCACGATGAACAACTCGCTGCGCGACAGCGAGGCGAGATAGGGGCGGATGAACAGCGGCGCCTCGACCATGCCGAGGAAGATGTTGGCCGCTGTCGAGAGGCCGACCGCGCCGCCGACTCCGAGCGTGCGTTCAAGCAGCCACGCGAAGCCGCGCACGACCGGCGGCAGGATGCGCCAATAGAACAGCAGCGTGGTCAGCACGCTCATCACCAGCACGACCGGCAGCGCCTGCAGCGCCAGCACGAAGTCGGCGCCCGGCACCTTCACGTCGTAGGGCAGGGTGCCGCCGCCGAGATAGCCGAACACGAACGACGTACCGGCCTTGGTGGCGCTGGCGATCGTGCCGACGGCATCGTTGATGACGGCGAAGGCGGCGCTGACGCCCGGCACCTTGAGGAGGAGCGCAGCGGTCGCAAACGTGACGGCGAGCCCGATCGCGGCCTGCTTCCACGAAACGGCGCGTCGGCTCTCGCTGATCGCCCAGGCGAAGGCAAGAAGAACAAAGACGCCAAATGCTGATTGCAGATTTTGCATACCCCCGCGCGGGGCTTGACCCGCGCACCCATTCTGGATTGCTTCGCCTGCGGCTCGCAATGACGCGGCCATGATGGATTGCCGGGTCACGCCCGGCAATGAGACCGGAGGGAAATGTTGTGCGCATCCGCTTTGATTTTGGCGCGCTCGCGCTGGAGGCCGATCTGCTCGACACCCCGACCGCCAAGGCGATCGCGGCGGCGCTGCCGCTCGCTTCGGCCGCGATGACATGGGGCGAGGAAGTCTATTTCGAGATTCCGGTCGACATCGCGCGCGAGAAGGATGCGCGCGCGGTTGTGACGCCGGGCGAGGTGGCCTACTGGCCGGACGGCCACTGCATCGCGCTTGGCTTCGGCCGCACTCCGATCTCGCAAGGCGACGAGTGCCGGCTGGCAAGCCCGTGCAACATCTTCGCCAGGATCGCCGGCGACGTGAAGGTGCTGGCGAAGGTGAGGGCAGGGACCAAGGTGACGGTCAGCAAGATCAGCTGAGCGATCGCCCTGCCTACTTCAGGCGCTGAAGCGCGGCGTCGATGAGACTGAGGTCGGTGTATTTCTTCACGTCGATCTCGCTCTGAACGAAGCCGAGGTCCTTCATCATTGCGACGTTCTTCTGCAATGCATCGAGGTTCGGCCTCATGTCCCGCGCATGGTGATAGTCCTTGCTGGTGAACGGCCAGTCGAAGCGCTCCGGCGGCTGCTTGGTCAGGCGGCCGGCAATCGCCGCCACCTCGCTATGGTTTGCCGGGTCGAGGTACCAGCGCGTGATGCGCAGCGTGTCCTCCATGAAGTCGACCATGGCGGCGCGATTCTTATCGAGAAAGGATTGCCGCGCGCACCACGAGAGCAACTGCGTCACGCCGACCACATCGCGGTTGTAGAACAGCACCCGAGAAATTCGCCGTAACTCGGGATCGAGCGCAAAGGGAAGGACGACCGGCACCAGGTCCGCCTTGCGGTCGGCGAGCATCGCCCGCATGGTCGGGAGCGGGGCCTCCACCATCACATAGTCGCGCTTGTCCTCAAGCCCATGCTTGCGCAGCATGCTGCGCATGGCGACGTCCACGGCCGCCCCGGCCGCGACCGTCGCCACCACCTTGCCTTTCAGGTCGCCGACGCTTTTGACCGGCCCATCGGCCAAGACCATGTACTCCTGCGAGTAGTAGCCATCGACTCCGTCCTGCAACTCGTCGGCGATCACGCGCAGGTCGCTCAGGCCGGCGTTCAGGATCGCGATCGGAAGCGTGGAGAATGCGAGGTTGGCGATTTCGAGTTCGTTGTTGGCGAGCGCGGTGATCATCTGCGGCGTGCCGACGTAGCGCACCGCTTCGAGCTGATAGGACTTGCCCAGGTGCCGCGCCAGCTCCTTCTTTTCCAACAGCATCGGCGCCCAGTTGGTGATCGGCGCGATCCAGGAGACGCGGATTTTCACCGGCTCGACGCTCTGTGCCGCGGCGGCATGAAGCGCCACCGCAAGACCGAGGCCCGTCAACAGCAGCTTCGCTAGACGCATGGCTTGCCTCCAAGAGCGCGAATGGCCCCCGCGCATCAACCCCGTCCGACGAAGGGCATGCCGTTCGCCATTACCGTCATGAACAAGACGTTGGTATCGAGCGGCAGATTGGCGATGTAGACGACGGCCTTGCCGACGTCGTCGGCGTTCATGCGCGCCTCGACCTTCGAGCTGCCGTCGGCTTGCGGCACGCCCTGGCCCTGCACCATCCGGTCGGTCAGCGGCGTGGCGGCATTGCCGATGTCGATCTGGCTGCACAGGATGCTGTCGTTGCGGCAATCGAGCGCGGTGGATTTGGTCAGGCCCGTGACGGCGTGCTTGGTGGCCGTGTAAGCCGCCGAGCGCGGGCGCGGCGTGTGGGCGGAGATCGAGCCGTTGTTGATGATGCGGCCGCCCTTGGGCTCCTGCGTCTTCATGATCTTGATGGCTTCCTGCGTGCACACGAACATGCCGGTCAGGTTGGTGTCGACCACCTTCTTCCAGGTCTCGATCGGCAGTTCTTCCATCGGCACGGCGGGTGCGCCGATGCCGGCGTTGTTGAACAGAAGGTCGACCCGGCCGAAATCCTTTTTGACGCGCGCGAACAACGCCCTGATCGATTCAACGTCGCTCACGTCGGTCGGCACGGAAAGCGTCTTGGCGTTGCCGGCTTCCTTCGCTGTTTCTTCGAGCTTGTCCGCACGGCGGCCGGCGAGCACGACGGCATAGCCGTCCTTCGCCATCGCCAACGCGACCGCCCTGCCGATGCCGGTGCCTGCGCCCGTGATTACCGCGACCTTTTCGACCATCCTGGAGCCCTCCTGTTTGCGGGCATTATCGTCATTGCCGGCGGGCGGTGGCAATGCGGTAATGTCGAGCAATCCGCAGGTGTCGGATCACACCGGGAGCAAGCGATGCGGCGACGTGATGTGCTGGCGTTGGGAGTGGCCGCGCTGTCGGTGCCGGTGGGCATAGGAGGCACGGCGCTTGCCCAGGCGCGCTTCCCGGAGCGGCCGATTCGACTCGTCGTCCCATATGCGCCGGGCGGGGTTTTCGATGCGGTGGGCAGACCCTGGGCCGATCGGATGAAAACCGCGCTCGGCACCATCGTGATCGAGAACATCGGCGGCGCCGGCGGCTCGCTTGGCGCAGTCGCGGTCGCGCGCGCTCAACCCGATGGCTATACGATTTTGTTGGGGGGAGGCGGCGCCCTGGTCATCAATCCGGTCGCCGCGAGCCGCACGCCGTACGATCCGATCAAGGATTTCGAGCCGATCGCGCTTCTGGTCGTCACCGGGCTGGCGCTGGTCGTGCATCCCGCGCTGCCGGTGCATTCGCTCGGCGAATTGATCGCCTATGCCAAGGCCAATCCCGGCAAGCTGTCCTACGGCTCGGCCGGCGTGGGCTCGGTGAACCAGCTCACCGGCGAACTGTTCAAGAAGCTCGCCGGCACGCCCGAAATCGTGCATGTGCCGTACAAGGGCGCAGGTCCCGCGATCACGGATCTGATCAGCGGACAGATTCCGCTGGCGATACCGAACATCACCGCCCAGATCATCGAGTTGCATCGTACCGGGAAGGTACGGGTTCTCGCGGTCACGTCGCCGAAGCGGCTCGCCGCGGCGCCCGACATCCCGACCGCGGTCGAGGCGGGATTACCCGGCATGACCTCGCAGAACTTCATCGGGTTGTTCGCGCCGGCGCGGACGCCGAAGCCGATCATCGAGCAAGTGGCGGAAGCGACGCGTGCCGCCATGGCCGACAAGGATTATCAGCGGATGCTGCTGACCTCGGGATTTGAGGCCGAGCTCGATTCAAACCCCGGTAAGACCAGGGCGTTTGTCGAGGCGGAAATCGCGCAATGGACTCCGGTGATCAAGTCGATCGGCCTCAAGCTCGACTGAGCGTCAGCCGGCCTTCGCCAACTCCGTGACGTCGTCGGCAATCCGGAATGCCGCCGGCGTTGCGAGGCGTTGAGTGATTTCCGCAGCCGTGCCGGGACGTCCGAAGCGGAAGCCTTGCAGCGAATGCACGCCGGCGGCGCGCAGGAAGAGATGCTGTTCGGCGGTCTCCACACCCTCGGCCGTCACCTTCATGCCGAGACCGCGGCCGAGACTCACCACGGCATGCACGATGGCGGCGGCGTCGGCCGCACGCTCGATCGAGCGCACGAAGCTCGAATCGATCTTGAGCTTGTCGAACGGGAAGCGCCGTAGATATTGCAGGCTCGAATAGCCGGTGCCGAAATCGTCGAGCGCGAGCCGCACGCCCAGCATCTTGAGGCGGAACATCGCGAGTTCGGCCGAGTCTACGTTGCCGAGCAGTGTCGATTCGGTGACTTCGAGTTCGAGGCGGGCCGGGTCGAACCCGGTCTCGGCGAGGGTTCGCTCGATCACGTCGACGAAATCGGAGCGGCGGAACTGCAGCGGCGAAACATTGACCGCGACGGTGATCCCGGGCCACGCCTTGCCGTCGAGGCAGGCGCGATGGAGCACCTGCTCGCCCAGCGCGATAATCAGCCCCGAGTGTTCGGCGACCGGGATGAATTCGGCCGGGCTGATCTCGCCGCGCTCGCGGTGCGTCCAGCGGCAGAGCGCTTCCACGCCCAGCATGATCTCGCCGCTGGTGTTGACGATCGGCTGGTAGGCAACCCGCAACTCGCCATTCTCGATCGCCAAGCGCAGGTCGTTCTCGAGCAGCTTGCGCTTGAGCAGGTTGGCGTCCATCGCCTCGTCGTAGATGCAGGCGCGATTGCGGCCTTCGTTCTTCGCACGGTAGAGCGCCATGTCGGCATGGCGCATGACGTCGGCCGCGCCGCCGACGTGCGCGTGAACGACCGCGATCCCGATGCTGGCGCCGATCACGATGGTCTGATTGTTGATGCTGTAGGGCGCGCAGATCGTCGCGATCATTCGCGTCGCAATGGCCTGCAGCGTCACATGGTCGAAGCCGCCGGTCGTAATGACCGCGAATTCGTCGCCACCGAGACGCGCCACCAGGTCGTCGCCGCGTAGCGTGCGGGTGATGCGCTGCGTCACATTGCGGATCAGTTCGTCGCCGACCGGGTGGCCGAGCGTGTCGTTGACGTCCTTGAAGTGGTCGAGGTCGATATAGAACACCGCCGAGGTCTGGCCGCCGTCGCGGACCTTTTTGATGATCTCTTCGAGCCGTTCGCCGAAGAAGATCCGGTTGGGCAGGCCGCACAGCGGGTCGTGCATCGCGAGGTGGCGCAGCCGGCTCTCGCCGGAGGCGATGGTCGCCGCGGTGCGCCGCATGTGGCGGAGCACGAGCCCGGCGAGCAGCGCAAATCCTCCGAGCGCGACCGCGATGAATGGGATGACGCTGTGCACGATCTCGGCGCCAGGCCGCATGGGCGTCCAGCCAAAACGCGCAATCGACGTCCCAGACCCGTCGGTCAAGTCGAAGGCATAGTCCTCGGGCGGCAGCGGACGGTCATCGAGTTTGCGCAGATTTCGCAGTTGCAGGCGCGAGGCGATCTCGGCCAGAACCTCATCGTCGATGAATTTGACGCTGAGCACGATCGGCACGGCCGTGTCGAGTTCGGATGCGGCGTCGTCGGACGATGTGACCGCCACACCTGCCACGATGGCGGGCCGGCCCAGAAAGGGCTGCACGCGCAAGGCGCGGTTCGACGCGAGGGGCTTTGACGGCTCGAGGTCGGCGCCGATCGTCAAAGCGCGCGGCGCGCGGCCGCGCAAGCCGTCGATGACCTGCTGGACGTCGGGTTGCATCGAGTTGAACCAGTTCGGATCGACGCTGCGCTGGCCGAGCGAGGCAAAAAGGAAACGGTCGCTCGAGTCGGTTACGAAGACGAAGTCGTGATCGAAGAACGATTGCAGGCGCAACCCGACATAGATCTGCACCCACTCCGAGTTGAAGTTGTCGCGGATTTTCCGGACGGCCACTCCCGACGTGGCGACACTCGCGGTCTCGCGCAGGACGCGTTCGGCATGGTTGGTCAGGGAGCGGGTGAATAACTGGCGCTCGTGATCGAGCGCGACCTCATCCGCGCGCCGGGCAGAACTGAGCACCGCCACCACAACGCAGATAATCGCGACAACGACGATCACGCCGATGGGCACCACCACGCTCAGGCGTATGTGGTTCCAACCGACCGTCTTCGCCCCTTGCTCGGGTTCGGACAGGTTCCAGGCCAAAAGGTTCTTATCTCCCTGGGCGCAGTTGCGCGCTGGAAGGGTACGTCAGAATGTTTGCAATTGGCTTGCCGCGCGGCAGTTAGGCGCAATTGGCGAGCACAGACGAGCGATTTCGCGCGGTGCCGTTAACCGTCGGTAAAGAGCAACACGGCGTCAGCGCAGGTTCCTGTAGGGCGGCCGGGGAATGCCGGCATGCGCCGCCCGCAGCGCCGCCGACCAGCGCTCGCGCAGGTCATGAAAATAAGGTTCTCCGGGCTCGATGCGGTAGTTGAGCTCCGCGTCGCAGGCGTCGCGGCGCACAATCAGAACGTCGAGCGGCATGCCGACGCTCAGGTTCGAGCGCATGGTCGAGTCGACGGAGACGAGACCGACCTTGAGCGCGTCATAGAGGTCGATGTCGTAGGTGATGGCGCGGTCGAGCACCGGCTTGCCGTACTTATGTTCGCCGATCTGCAGGTAGGGCGTATCCTGGGTGCACTCGATGAAATTGCCCGCCGAGTAGAGCATGAACAGACGCGGCCGCTCGCCCCGGATCTGGCCACCAAACAGAAACGCCACGTCGAATCTTACGTCGGAAGCTTCGAGCGCCTTACCCTCCATGCTGTGCAGTTGGCGGATGGTGCGGCCGACGCGTTGCGCCGCCTGGAAGATGGTCGGCGAATTGATCAGCGTTTCGACCTCGCCGGTCTCCGGATTCTCCCAGCCCTCACGCAGCATGCTCACGACCGACTGGCTGATCGAGAGATTGCCCGCCGAGGCGATCGCCATGATGCGCTGGCCGGGATCGGAGAACAGGTGGAGCTTGCGGAAGGTCGCGACGTTGTCGACGCCCGCGTTGGTGCGGGTGTCCGCGAACATCACCAGTCCATCGCGCACGAGGATCCCACAACAATAGGTCATGGCGGTCGATCAGCCTCCCCAAGTCCAGACAGACCTTATAGCGAGCCGGACCGAGGATCGGCAATGATTGCGCAACTTTTTTGCCGACGTGGTGGTGCGGAGATGGACGGTGGATCAGTTCTGGGTCTGCTGGGCGGCCTGCTCGACCCGCAGGCGGACAAAGAGCGTCTCGTTGCCGCCACCGTGTCGCGTACCGCGTACCGGCGAGGCCCCGAGATAGTCGAGCCCGATGGCGACGCGCACATGCGCGTCGGTCGGACAGAAGCCGTTCGCCGCGTCGAACGCGACCCAGCCGAGTTCCGGCACGTAGGCCTCCGCCCAGGCGTGGCCGGCGTCGAGGGTGCTCACGCCGTCACCGCGGAGGAAGTAGCCGCCGACATAGCGCGCCGGAATGCCGAGGCCGCGCGCACCCGCGACGAAGATGTGGGCGTAGTCCTGGCAGACGCCGCGTTTGAGCGCGAAGGCTTCCGCCGCCGGAGTCGTCGTGTCCGTGGGCCCGGTGTCGAAGGTCATCGTTTCGTGCAGGCGGTCGAGCATCGCATGCAGCGTGCCCAGAACATCGCCGCTGGCGGCGTCGCGGGCGGCCAAGGCAAATTCGACGATGCCCGGGTCAGCGGTGGTGAGTGGGGTCTCGCGCAGATAGAGGCTCGGCGGAAAGCGCTCGACCTCGCCGCGGACGATCCCCTGCGCGTCGCGCGTCTCGATCTCGCCCTCGACCTGCACGGAAAGCTCGGGCAGAGGGCCTTCGGCGGTGAAAACGTGGCTGATATTGCCGAAGGCATCCTCGTGCTGGTCGAGGCGACAATCGGTCGATACGTCGATCCGCCAGTGCGCAACGTACTGGCCGTCGTGATTGCGCGGCGTCATGCGCAGAATCTGGATCACGCTCGCGGCCGGCGGCTCGTAGCGGTAGCTGGTCAGATGCGAAATGCGAATGAGCATGGGACCGGACGGGCACGAAATCCAGACGCATCGACGTCTAGGAAAACGTGTCTATCACATCAAATATTGTTCGGTAATGGCCGCTCCGAGGCGATGGTTGCTGTCGATGAACTCGCCGATGAACTCGTGCAGTCCGCTCTGGAAAATCTCCTCCATGCGGCTGTTTTCGAGCCGCGCCCGCACCGCGCGCGCCTGTCGCTGAGCCGGGCCCTGACGGCCGTAGGCACGGGCGATCTGGTCGAGATGACGCACCAGGTTTTCGTAGCAACTCGCCAGCGAGCGCGGCATCTCGTCCCGCAGGATGATGAGATCGGCAATCAGCCAGGGCTTGACGCTCTCCCGGTAGACCCAGTGGTAGGCGGTCAGTGCGGACACCGATCGCAGGATCGCGGCCCACTGGAAATAGTCGAGCGGGCCGCCGACGCGCTGATCGGCCGGCAGCAGCATGTGATACTTGACGTCGAGGATGCGGGCGGTGTTGTCGGCGCGCTCCAGGAACACGCCGAGGCGGGAGAACCAATAGGCGTCGTTGCGCAGCATGGTGCGGTAGGCAGAACCGTCGAAGCGCAGCGAACTCTCCTGCACCCAGCGCAGGAATCGCATGAACTCCTCGCGCGAAGTCGGGCCGTTGCCGAAGCGCTTGAGCTCCAGCCATGTGCCGTTGATGGCGTCCCACATCTCGACCGTCAGGGCGGTGCGCACCGCGCGCGCGTTGGTGCGGGCGACCTCGAAGCAGTTGCGGATCGAGGACGGATTGGAGGTCGAGAAGCAGAGGAAGTCGATGACGGTTTCCTCGTTCGCCTCAGGGTAGGCGAGCGAGAAGGCGTGGTTGCAGCCGGCCGTCAGCAACGCCGACTCCCATTCGTTGGTCTCGCCGACATAGGCGAGCGGCAACGTGGTGAGGCGCTGCGTCACTTCGAGGATGCGCGCGAGATATTCGGCACGCTCCACATAGCGCGCCAGCCAGTACAGATTGTCGGCGGTGCGCGAGAGCATTTACGCCGCCACTCCGTGTGACGCCCCTGTTTGCGCGGCGAAGGCGGTGCGCTCCCTCCCCCCGCGAACGAAGTGAGTGGTGGGGAGGGCCGGGGTGGGGGGTAGAGAGTTCGGCGACTCAGGTGCCGCAAGCGCCGCCCCCCACCCCCGACCCCCCCCACCACGCGCGAAGACGCGCGCGGGGGGAGGGGGGTGGAGAGAGCGCCGGCGTGTCGGAGAGAACTGTCGCGGCTCATTGATCCAGCACCCACGTGTCCTTGGTACCGCCGCCCTGGCTCGAATTCACCACCAGCGATCCGCGCGTGATGGCGACGCGGGTGAGGCCGCCGGGCACGATGCGGATGCGGTCGCGGCCGGTGAGCACGAAGGGCCGCAGGTCGACGTGGCGCGGCGCGACCCCTTCCTCGACGCAGGTCGGGCAGGTCGAGAGGGCAAGTGTGGGCTGTGCGATGAAGTTTTTCGGGTTCGACTTGAGCTTGGCACGGAAAGTCGCGATCGTCGCCTTGTCGGCCTTCGGCCCGATCAGCATGCCGTAGCCGCCCGAGCCGTGCACCTCCTTGACCACCAGATCTTCGAGATTATCGAGCACGTAGGACAGGTGCTCCTCCTCGCGGCAGCGCCAGGTCGGCACGTTCTTCAGGATCGGCTCCTCGCCAAGATAGAACTTCACGATCGCCGGCATGTAGCTGTAGACCGCCTTGTCGTCGGCTACGCCGGTGCCGACCGCGTTCGCGAGCGTCACGGTGCCCGCCTGGTAGGCGGCGAGGAGGCCGGGCACGCCGAGGGCGGAATCCGGCCGGAAGGCGAGCGGATCGAGGAAGTCATCGTCGATGCGCCGGTAGATCACGTCCACGCGCTTGGGACCCTGCGTGGTGCGCATGTAGACCATCTCGTCCTTGACGAAGAGGTCGCGGCCTTCGACCAACTCGACGCCAAGCTTGTCGGCCAGGAACGAATGCTCGTAATAGGCCGAGTTGAACACGCCGGGTGTCAGCAGCACGACGGTCGGATCGGAATTGGACGACGATGACGCCACCGATTTGAGCGTCGCCAGGAGTTCGTCGGGATAGTTCTCGACCGGAGCGACACGATGCCGGGCAAAAAGCTCGGGAAACAGCCGCAGCATGATCTCGCGGTTTTCCAGCATGTAGGAGACGCCGGAGGGCGTGCGGGCATTGTCTTCCAGCACGTAGAACGTCTCGGGGTCGACGCGCACGATGTCGATGCCGGCAATATGGACGTAGATGTCGTGCGGCACCTTCTGGCCGTTCATCTCCGGTCGGAAGACCGGGTTCTGGAACACCAGGTCCTCCGGCACGATGCCGGCCTTGAGGATCTCGCGCCGGCCGTAAACGTCGCGGATATAGCTGTTGATCGCCTTGACCCGCTGCTCCAGTCCGGCGCGCAGTTGGTCCCATTCGGCGGCGGCCAGGATGCGGGGCAGGACGTCGAAGGGGATCAGCCGCTCCTGCGCGTCCGCCTCGCCGTAAACCGCGAAAGTGATGCCGATCCGGCGAAACAGGAACTCGGCCTCGCGCCGGCGCCGGTCGAGCACGTCGTGCGGGACCTCCTCGAGCCAGCGCGATAGCTCGCCATAGGCTGGCCGTAACGCCCCGTCCGTCCCTTTCATCTCGTCAAACGCGACCGCCATTGTCATTCCCGGTCGCACGCCCGCGCAACCCACGCGAATTCGCGCGTCCCAGCCAGTCTCTTTCGTCAGTCTACCTGCAAGCCGCGCGCCAACCCAAGGGGGGAGCGGAGAGGGGCGGAGGGCCGCCGCCTGGGCGGGCGCTGCCGCCCGCCGCTGCCCAGGATTTGGGCGGTGGCTGACCAGTGCACGGGCGCCGACGGCAGCCACGGCGAAGAGCGTCCGCGCCGTCCATCATTGCGAGCCGAAGGCGAAGCAATCCAGGATCGTCGGACGGTCAGAGATAACTGGATTGCTTCGTCGCTGGCGCTCCTCGCAACGACGGCTTCACACGCAGCCGTCCCGTCCGACCAGGCGCCCGTTACGCCGGGATCGGGATTTCACCCACGTCCTTGGGCACCTTGTAGCCCTTCTGCGTGGCCGGGCGGTTGGCGATGTTCACGTACCAGCGTTTGACGTTGGGGTACTTGTTGAGGTCGACCTCCTGCCACTCGAAGCGCGAGACCCACGGCCAGATCGAGATGTCGGCGATCGAATAGGTATCGGCGACGAAATCGCGGCCGGCGAGGCGCCGGTCGAGCACGCCGTAGAGCCGGTGCGCCTCCTTCGAGAAGCGCTCCTCCGCGTAGGGCGCCTTGCCCTTGTTGTACTTCACGAAGTGATGCACCTGCCCGAAGATCGGCCCCGGGCCGCCCATCTGCCATTCGAGCCACTCCAGCACGCGATAACGCGGCTCGCCCTCTTTCGGCAGCAGCTTGCCGGTCTTGTCGGCGAGATAGATCATCAGCGCCGCCGACTCCATGAGCGCGATGCCGGTGTCGCGATCGACGATCGCCGGGATGCGGTTGTTCGGGCTGATCTTGAGGAATTCCGGCTTGAACTGCTCGTCTTTGGTGATGTCGACGGCGTGCACGGTGTAGGGCAGGCCGATCTCTTCCAGCATGATGGAAGCCTTGCGGCCGTTCGGGGTGGTCCAGGTGTAAAGATCGATCACGTTGTTTCTTCCTGTGGGCGGGCGGATGTCAGTAGCCGGAATTGGGCGGATCGTCGACCGGAAAGGAGCACGCGGCGGCCTTACGGGCGCTTGCCGATATCCGTCACCTCGACATCCAGCGTGACCTCGCGGCCGTCGCGTTTGACCTGGAGCGCGACCTTCTTGCCGACGCCGACGCGCTCGAGTTCCTCGGTCAGGTCGGGCAGCCGGCGGACCGCCTTGCCGTTCACGCCGACGATGACGTCGCCGAGCTTGCGGCTGTTTTGGTCGATCCCGCGCAGCCCCGCGCGCTCGGCCGGCGAGCCGGGAGCGGTCCGCGTAACGACCACGCCCTCGACGCCGGCGCGTGTCGCCGCGTCCTCGCCGGCGGTGGCGATGCCGATGCCGGGCGTCGGCACATATCCGCGCGCGATGATTTCCGGCACCACGCGGTTGACGGTGTCGACCGGGATCGCAAAGCCGATGCCGGCGCTGGTGCCGGACGGCGAGAGGATCGCGGTGGTGACACCGATCACGCGGCCGGCCGAGTCGAGCAGCGGCCCGCCTGAGTTGCCGGGATTGATGGCGGCGTCGGTCTGGATCACGTTCGCGATCTCGCGCCCGCCCTCGGTCGGGAGATGGCGCTTGAGCGCGCTGATGATGCCGGTGGTGAGCGACTGATCGAGCCCGAACGGATTGCCGATCGCGAACACCCATTGTCCGACCTTCAGGTCCTCCGAACTGCCGATTGCGACCGGCGAGGGCAGCGAGCGGGTGTCGTCGATGCGCAGTACGGCGAGGTCGTAGTTGGGCGCGGTGCCGACGATACGCGCCTTCAGCACGCGCCCGGTCGAGAGCCGCACCGCGACCTGGTCCGTGCCATGCACGACATGATCGTTGGTGACGATGTGGCCGGCGGCGTCCCAGATGAACCCGGTACCCGATTGGCTCTGGGCATCGTCAGGCTCGGACTGCATGGCTTCGGGCCCGCCCGCGCGCGCCACCACCTGCACCACCGACGGCGACACGCGTTCGAACAGCTCGATGGTGGTGCGCTCGATGTCGGCGAGGCTGCCGCGCGGCGTGACCGCGCGTGGCGTCGAGGCCGAGAACAGCATCCGGTCGAGATACGGCTGTCCCACGTAGAAGCCCAGCACCAGGAGGATCACGACGATCAGAATTTGAGGCAAACGGTGCATCGCGGGTTCCTGCTGCTATTCCAAGCGCCGCACCGAAGCTCTCGGTGGCGGGCGCCCTTATCGACGCAAGGTATGCTCGTTGCGGGGCTTGCTCAATCGGCGGTCATCATGGGCCGACGGATGCGGGCCGCTTTATTGCGGCACGATCTCCAACTCCTTCGCCAACGCACGCCAGCGTTCCTGCTGCTGGCTGATGAACTCGCCGGTGCTTGCCGGCGTTCCGGCGCCCTCGGTCGCGAGGCCGAACGACCACAGCCGCTTCTGAATCTCCGGGCCTTTGAGATATTCGCCGATCTCGCGATTGAGCCGGGCAACGATGTCGGCGGGCGTGCCGGCTGGCGCAACGACGCCGAACCAGCCGTCCATGACCATGCCCGGCATGGTTTCACTGAGCGATGGCAGGTCGGGCAAGCCGGGAAACCGCTTCTCCGACATGATCGCGATGCGCCGCACCTTGCCGGATTGTACGACCGCGTTGGCGGCGGCGACCGAACTGACCAGCACCTGCGTCACGCCGCTCGCGACGTCCTGGCTCATCTGCGCGGCCGAGCGGTAAGGCACTTCGATCAGGCCGAGGTCGGCACGCCGGTTGAGCAGCTTCGCGGCAAACGCCGCCGCGCCCGCCGTCGTGTCGAAGGAGACGGACAGCTTGCCGCGGTTCGCGTTGGCGTAGGCGAAGAACTCGCTCGATGATGTGACCGGGAGGTCCGCATTGACCGACAGCATCTGCGGTCCCAGGCTGCAGACCATCGCGACCGGCGCGAAATCGCGCGCCGGGTCATAGGGAAGCTGCCTGAACGTCACCGGGTTGATCGCCATGCCGGAGGTGTTGGTGAAGAGGAGCGTATAGCCGTCCGCGGTCGCGCGGGCCACCGCCTGATGCGCCACGATGCCGGAGGCGCCCGGCATGTTCTCGACCACCATCGGCTGTCCGAGCGTGCGCGAGACGCCATCGCTCAAGAGCCGCGCCATGACATCGGTCGCGGCGCCCGGCCCGGTCGGCACGATCAGCTTGATCGGGCGCTGTGGCCAGTTCTGCGCGGTTGCACCGCCGGACATCACAAGCCCGGCCATCACAAGCATGGTGAAGCAGATCAGCGCGCGGAGAAGAACGATCATGGCAGACACTCCCTTTCGGCGTCAGAGCGGCGCCCACCACGTCCAAAGCAGTTTGCCGAGCGCAACCGCGACAATAATCGCGATGAGGTAGAGAAAGATCGTGACGGCAAGGTTCGCCTGCTTCTTGAATTCCTGAAAGCCTTCGCTGACCTTTGTGGGGCGCCGAAAGAACATCGAGCGCACGAACAGAATGATCGGAATGGCGGCGGCGATGAAGGCGATGATCTTGAATATCATTTTACATCATCAGCCATGAGCCAGGCGCCAATCGCGGTTCTAATGTTTCAAGCATTCGGGATCACGAGCACGTCGCCATCCGGCGCGCCGGCATAGAGCCGCTCGACCTCGACGCGGCGCCGTTCGAGTGCGAGCCGCTGGTTGACGTAACCCTTGTCGGTGATCTCGTTGCCGTCGATCGAGGGGGCATCCGGCAGCAGGATCACCCGTGCGACGCGCTCGGAGGAGCCGCGATGCGCGTCGTTCCATTTGGCGAGCGCGGCGCGCACGTGCTCTCGCACGGCCGGGTGGCGCGCAAGTTCGGCAAGTGAACATTCCGCACCGATGAGCCGCTGGCAGCCGGCCGGGTTGAGCCAGGCGAGCACGCCGATGAATTCGCGGTTCTCGCCGGCGATGACGGCATCCTGCAACGCCGGCGACGTGGCCGCGAGCACACCTACCCGCAGCGCACCGACCGCGACCCAGGTGCCGGTGGTGAGTTTGAAATCCTCGGTCAGGCGGCCGTCGAATACGACTCCTCGCGTCGGCTCGGCGACGTTCGCATAGCGCACCGCGTCGCCCGGCTTGTAGAAGCCCTCCTCGTCGAAGGCCGCACTGGTAAGATCGGGACGCTGCCAGTAGCCCGGCGTGACGTTCGGGCCGCGCACCCTGACTTCGAGCTTCTCGCCGACCGGCACGAGCTTGAGCTCGACGCCCGGAACCGGCACGCCGATCTGGCCTGCGCGGTCGATGAGGAAGTGCGCGGCGGTGGCGAGCGGCGAGGTCTCGGTCATTCCCCACGAGGACGTCATCGGCACGCGCTGGCCGGTGATGCGCTCGGAAACCGACTCGAGCCGCGTCCACAGATCCTGCGGGAGTGCCGCGCCGGCGTAGAAGATGAGACGCAGCTTGGCGAAGAAGGAGTGCGCGAGCGCCTCGTCCTTCTCCAGGAATGGCAGCAGCGCGGCATATCCCGCCGGCACGTTGAAATAGACCGTGGGTGAAATCTCGCCGAGGTTCTTCACCGTCTGTTCGATCAGGCCCGGCACCGGCCGGCCGCCGTCGATGTAGAGCGTGCCGGCGTGGCGCAGCACGAGGTTGAAGTTGTGATTGGCGCCGAAGGTATGGTTCCAGGGCAGCCAGTCGAGCAGTTCCAGTGGTGCTTCGCAGAGGAACGGCCAGATCTGGGCGATCTGCTGCTGGTTGGCGGTGAGCATGCCGTGCGTGTTGATCACGCCTTTCGGCAGGCCGGTCGATCCCGAGGTGAACAGGAACTTGGCGATGGTGTCGGGGCGGATCGCCGCCATCGCCCGATCCAGCGTCGGGCCAGGACGGGTTTCAGCGAGGTCATCGAACAGGGTGACGTCGGCGAGATTTGCGCCATTGCGGCTGGCAACGATCTCAACACTGCCGAGGTCGAGCGCGGCGAGGGATTTGGCGAACGGTGCAGTGTCGGCGACATAGATCAGGCCGGGCTTGAGCAGCGCCGCGATGTGCTTGAGCTTGGCGTGATCCTGGCTCTGCAACGAATACGCGACCGAAATCGGCGCGACCGGAATGCCGGCGGTATGGCCGGCGAGCGTGAGGAGTGCGTGGTCGACACTGTTGCCGGAGAGAATCATCACCGGCCGCTCCGCCGAGAGGCCGCGTTCGATCAGGCCCTGGGCGAGCGCATCGATCGTTTCCCTGGCATCCTCGTAGGTCAGTTCCCGCCAAGCCGCATCGGCGGTCCGCTCGGCCAGGAACAGGCCCTCCGGGTTGCGTTCGACTGCCGCCCGAAAGAGCCGCGCGAGGCTCGGCTCATAGGGCGCCAGCGGCACCGTCGAGCGCAGAATAGAGCTGCCGCCTAGCGCATCGTGCCGGACAATGCGCGGCTCGGCATAGGCAATCGGACGCACGGGCGCCGGCATCGAGACTTCCTCCCCGACGGGTTGCACCCCGTCAAATGTCCCCACGCTCTCGGTGGTGACTTGAAGCATCATAACGCACAATGGCAGGGTAGGGGGCGACCCGCAGCCCCCGGGCCGGAGCGAAGGACCCCCAATGACCGCCGCGAATTCCAGCGATCCCGCGAACCTCGTTACCGCCGCGCTGCTCGTCATCGGCGATGAGATCCTGTCCGGACGCACAAAGGACAAGAACATCGGCTACATCGCCGAATATCTCACGGCAGTCGGAATCGACCTGATGGAAGTGCGTGTCGTCGGCGACGAAGAATCCGCCATCGTCGACGCGCTCAATGCGTTGCGCGCGAAATACACCTACGTCTTCACCACCGGCGGCATCGGACCGACGCATGACGACATCACCGCCGACTGTGTGGCGAAGGCCTTCGGGGTGTCGATCGACGTCGATCCGCGTGCGCTCGCCATCATGCAGGAGCGTCTCGCCGCGACCGGAACGCCGATGAACGACGCGCGCATGCGCATGACGCGCATCCCGAAAGGCGCCGACCTTGTCGTCAACAAGGTCTCGGGCGCGCCCGGCATCTGGATCGGCAACGTCATCGTGATGGCGGGCGTGCCATCGATCATGCAGGCGATGCTCGACGAGGTGGCGCCGAAACTCAAGACCGGCGTCCGCATGATGTCGGAGACGGTGCTCGCCAATTTGCGCGAAGGTGACATCGGCAGCCAGCTTGGCGATATCGCCAAGGCCAACCCCGATGTGGCGATCGGCAGCTATCCGTTCTTCGATCCGGCGCGCGGGCCGAATACCAACGTGGTGTTGCGCGCGCGCGATGCGGGCAAGCTCGCCAGCGCGAAGAAAGCCGTCGAGGACATGCTGGTGCGAGTGCGCGGGGCGCAGACAAGCGGCCCGTGAACGCGCCGCAGAGGAGCCTTGACGTGACGAATGACGATATCGATCCCTTCCGCCGCCGGTTGCTGCGCGGTGTGCTCGCGGCCGGCGGTGCCGGATTTGCGGCCGCCTGTCCGCGTTTCGCCGTAGCGCAGGATGCGGCAACAACGCCTGCTTGCCACGACGGCGACGAACCCACGTTGCGCCAGATCGAGGGGCCATACTTCAAGCCGAGTTCGCCGGAGCGTACCGATCTGCTCGAGCCGAACACCAAGGGGCGGCTGGTCGAGATCTCCGGGCAGGTGCTCACGCGCGGCTGCCGTCCGGTGGCGCGCGCGCTGCTCGATCTCTGGCATTGCGACGAGTTCGGCGAGTATGACAACCGTGCCTTTCACTATCGCGGACATCTGTTCACGGACGGCGAGGGCCGTTACCGCTTCCGCACCATCCTGCCGTCGATCTATCCCGGCCGCACCCGCCACTACCACGTCAAGGTGCAGGCGCCGGACCGGCCTGTCCTCACCACGCAGCTCTATTTTCCGGACGAGCCGGGCAACCAGCGTGACTTCCTGTTCCGCAAGGAACTGTTGATGCGCATGGCGGAAGCTGGTGACAGCTTGACGGCGCGGTTCGATTTTGTCCTCGACATGCGCTAGAACGCGCGTGTTAAACGCCGGCGGTGCGATTGTGCCCGCTCCCCTCGCGGGAGAGGGCCCAGTAACTCCAGCCGGCGGCCTGGGGACAAGGGAAAGAGCATAATGGCGCAGTCGATGCCGCAACCGCAAAGCCAAGCCCAGCCACAGCAACAGAAGGCGTTCCCGGTCTCCTGGGACCAGTTTCACCGGGACGCGCGCGCGCTGGTCTGGCGGCTCGCCGGCGCCGGGCCGTTCGAGGCCATCGTCTGCGTCTCGCGCGGCGGACTGGTGCCGGCGACCATTGTCGCGCGCGAACTGGACATCCGCCTGATCGAAACGGTCTGCGTGGTGAGCTACAGCCACCAGACCCAGGGCCAGTTGCAGGTGCTCAAGGGCGTGGCCCCGAGCATCCTCGCGCTTGGCGGCGGTGAGGGGAGGGGCGTGCTGATCGTCGACGACCTGGTCGACACCGGCAAGACCGCACGAGTGGTGCGCGAGCTCCTTCCGAAGGCGCATTTCGCCACCGTCTACGCCAAGCCGATGGGGCGGCCTCTGGTCGATACCTTCATCACCGAGGTGTCGCAGGACACCTGGATTTACTTTCCCTGGGACACCGGTCTCGCCTTCCAGCCGCCGATCCGCGGCAGTGAGATGTAGCGCATGATCCCGAAAAGTGGGAACCGGTTTTCGGAAAGATCATGCGCAAATAAATAAGCCGGGCAGAGCGCCCGAAATTCGGAGGAGCCATGCTGACGCGACGCGGCCTGATCGCGGCCTCGGGTCTGGCCCTGCTGGGCGTCCGCGAAGCCGCGGCGCAGAGCTATCCGACGCAACCCATCAAGATTCTGGTCGGCTATCCGGCGGGTGGCGGCGTCGACATCGTGGCGCGGCTTCTGTCCGAGCCGATGAAGGCCGCGCTCGGCCAGCCGATCGTTGTGGAAAACCGCACCGGTGCCGCCGCGATGATCGCCGCCAGTACGGTCGCGAAGGCTGCACCCGACGGCCACACGCTCCTCATGGCGGCCTCCGGCGAGGTCGCGATCAATCACCACGTCTACAAGGAGAAGATGACCTACGACCCGATGCGCGAACTGGTGCCGGTGGCGCTCATCGGCATCGTGCCGTGCGTGGTGGTGGTGGCGGCGAGTTCGCCTGTGAAGACGCCGCAGGACCTGATCGCCTATGCCAAGAGCCAATCCCGGCAAGCTCTCGTTCTCGTCGTCCGGCATCAGCAACCCGCAGCACCTCGCGGGCGAATTGATGAACAGCATGGCCGGTACCGACGTGCTGCACGTGCCCTATCGCGGCTCGGCGCCGGCGGTGACCGACGTGGCGACCGGCGCCGTCACCATGAGCTTTGCGAGCCTCGCGGCGGCGCTGCCTTTGATGCAGGACGGCAAGCTGCGCGCGGTCGCCGTCACCTCGCGCGAACGCATGCCGCAATTGCCGGACGTTGCCCCGCTGTCCGAGGGCGCGCCGGGGCTCAAGGACTACGAGTTGCTCAACTGGTTCGGCATGTTCGGTACCGCCGGAACGCCCGCGCCCATCGTGACGCGGCTCAACGATATCGTCGTGAAGGCGCTGCAGGATCCGAAACGCTCGGAGATTCTCACCGTGCAGGGCATCGTGCCGCGGGCGATGACGGCGGCGGAATACAAGACCTTCGTCGAGTCCGAGACACAGAAGTTTGCCGGCGTGATCGAGCGGGCGAAGATCAAGCTGGAAAACTAAGTCCGGCGCCGGCATGCCTCGTCATTTTGCGTGAGGGCAGACGCGCCCGCGTATTGACGCTATGATCGCCGCAAAGACGGAACCCCGATTGCAGGAGGTGACCCCATGGACGCCGTGACGCCGAAGGCCAAGCCCGCCGCCGACGAGCATTCGCACATCGTTCGCCCGGCCAACATGGAATGGCAGAAGACGCGCTTTCCGGGCTGCGTGATGAAGACGCTGCTGTTCGATGCGCAGACCGGCCTGGTGACGGCGCTGATGAAGTTCGAGCCGGGCGCGGTCCTGCCTGACCACGAGCACGTCAGGATCGAGCAGACCTATGTGCTCGAGGGCAAGCTTGTCGACAAGGAAGGCCCGGCGGCCGGACTCGAGGTCACGAAGGGCGAGTTCGTTTGGCGCGAACCCGGCAGCCGGCATGTCGCCTGGACGCCGGAAGGCGGGCTGATGCTCGCGATGTTCCAGATCCCGAACAAGTTCCACGAGAAGGACGGCCGCGTCACCGACAGCGCCGGGCAGGACTGGGAAGCGATCTGGGGCCACGCGCTCAAGGATTGACGGCGCTGGCGCTACGCCGAGTTTCCTGGCCCTCATGCTGAGGAGCGTTGCGCAGCAACGCGTCTCGAAGCATGGCAACGCGCTACGCAGCGCAGGCCGCGTGGTGGAATGGTAGACACAGCAGACTTAAACAGCAATGGTTGCAGTCTCTGCCCGATCTTTCCGAGCCGTACCGCAGCAATGGCAAGATCTCACACAGAGCGTGGTTTTCCCCTGAGGAGTACAGGAAGCTGTATGAGGCGACGCGCCACCGTGTGCAAATGCCGAAGAAGAATCGCTTTGCTTGGGAATACGGACAACTCCACGACATGGTTCTGTTCATGGCAAACACCGGCCTGCGGCCTGATGAGGTGCTTCGTCTTGAATATCGCGACGTGAAGATTGTTCGCGACGAGGGGACTGACAAGACAATTCTGGAAATCGAGGTCCGCGGGAAACGCGGCGTTGGCTATTGCAAGAGCACAACGGGAGCGGTGCTTCCTTTCCGACGACTAGCGAAGCGCAACAAGCCGCAGCCTATGACCGGATATTTCCGAAGTCGCACCACCAACTTTTCAATGCAATCCTCGAAGAGAAGGAATTGAAGTTCGACCGAGACCGTCAGCGGCGAACGCTCTACAGCTTGCGGCACACCTACATCTGCTTCCGTGAGGGGGCGGACATCTATCAGATCGCCAAGAACTGTCGCACCAGCGTGGAAATGATTGAGAAGTACTACGCCTCGCACATCAAGAACAGCCTGGACGCGGCCGCCATCAACGTACGGCGGCCAAAGCCGGCCAAGAAACATGTCGAAGACGTCACAAAGGATGAAGCACGGTTATGATGCGTTCGAGTGTTTTTTGTTGGTGCGCGCGCTCACACGCGGTAGAAATATAAGTGCGTCACGCGGGCGTGGCGGAATGGTAGACGCAACGGACTTAAGCGAAAATTGAGTGCTCTCGGGGAAACCCGAGATGCAGAACTGCTCAAAGTCGGGGGAACCTGTGAAATGGCAATCCCGAGCCAAGCCCTTCAAAGGGAAGGTGTAGAGACTAGACGGGCAGCACCTAAGGCGTGGATGCGCTACGGTGAAGGGATAGTCCAGACCACAAACGCCGGAGAACGGCGGCGGTGAAAGCCGTAGTTGGTAAGAAAATCCGTTGGGGGTAACCCCGTGGGGGTTCGAGTCCCCCCGCCCGCACCAAGCGCCGCTAAGCGAAACGAAGAACAGTCACACCTCCGTGCGGGGTGCGAATTCTGCAATGAGTTCTGCTCCCTTTGCGGGAGAGGGCGGCCCAGCAGGTCGACACAAAGAATGGGTGAGGGGTCACTTGCCGCTACGCCTCACCCATCCGAGTTTGCGGACGTGTCAATGCCCTCTCCCGCAAGAGCCTGCGCCCGGGCGCGCGCAAGCGCGGCCCGGGTGGGAGAGGGCGCAATAACGCCGGCCGGCGTTTACTGCGCGAGCGACACCACGGCTTCCTCGTACTTGCCCGCGCCCATGCCGGTGTCGGCGAAGATGCCGTGGTCGGCGATCCATTGGAAGGTCTCCTCGTAGACCTCCTTGGTGTAAGGCTCGAACACCAGCCGCTCGCCGGGGCCCCAGCGGCGCGTGTCCATGCGGCTGTGATAGCGCGCCGGGAACTCGTTCTTGTAGTAGTGCGTGTACTTCTCGGGGCGGAGGTCGATGTCGCGCTGCGCCCGGCGCAGCGCCCGGAAGAATTTCTTCAGATCCTCGGGATCGGGATCGCCGGAAATCGAGGTGGCGATCATGAACGTATTGTCGATGATCTTGCGGAAGCCAAGCTGCTCGGCGAAGTAGTACGGCCCGGAGAACAGCGCGGATGCCTGCGTCTTGCCGTCGAGCAACTGGTCGAGACGGTGGAACAGCATGCCGTCCGCGAAGGTCAGGTTGATCTTGTCGGCCGGCATGTACTGCTCGAGCGCCTGGATCGTGGAGTAGTGGCTGCCCGACTGGTAGCCGACCGCGATCGGCACGCCCGCCAAATCTTCTGGCTTCTGCACCGGCGAGTCCTTCGGCACGAACACGCCGGAAGGCGCCACCGAATAGACGTCGGCGTAGAGCCGGCCCTTGCCCTTGGAGGCGGCAACGCCGACGGTCCAGTGACAGGCGCAGCTCACGTCGGAGGTGCGGCCCTTCTCGATCGCCTGCATCGCGCCGACCTTGTCGCCCTTGTAGTGATGCGCGCCGTCCGTCGACTTGATGTTTTCCTGGAAGACGTAGTCGAGCCCTTCATCCTTGAAGTAGCCCTTCTCCTCCGCCACCCATTCCTGCAGGCGGAAGTGCGGTTCGATGATGAATTTGTCCTTGGCCATGTTTCGCTCCTTTGTGGTCCTTGTCGTCTGGTCGAAATTGAAGCTCAGCAGCAATCTCGTTTTATCGAGTCTTTGCCGCGATGCTCGGCGACGCGGCGCGCGCCGATCATCTTGACGTGGTCGTCCATCAGCCGGCGCGCGCCCGCCGGATCGCGCATCTCGATCAGCGATGCGAGTTCCTGATGCACGGTCAGAATCCGCTTCGCCACTTCGGGGGTGAGTGTCGGATTCTGCGCCGGCCACGACACGTGCTGCAGTGAGATGAGCTGTACGACCAGCACGCGGTTGTGCGAGGCCTCTGCCACGGCGAGATGGAATTCGCGCCCGAGGCGCGTATAGGCCACCGCATCGTCGATCCGCCGTTCGGCCTCGTCGTTGAGCGCGCGCAGCTTCGCGTGATCCTCGGGCGTGGCGTTGACGGCGGCAAGTTCGGCGGCGAGGCATTCGATGGCGCGCTGCGCGTCCATGATCTCGGCGACCGTCACGCCGGTGAGGTCCAGTTGCACCGCGAGCGCCTCTGCGAACAGGCGGGCATTGCCCTGCGAAATCCGCGCGCCGCCGCCGGCGCCGACCTTGATGTCGACGATGCCCTGCGCCTCGAGCGTGCGCAGCGCGTCGCGCGCCACGATCCGGCTCACGCCGAAGCGCGCCGCGAGGTCCTTCTCGGTGCCGAGAAAGTCGCCCGGCCGCAGGTCCTTGGCGAACAGCGCCTCGCGCACCTGGGCGATGATCTGGGTCGACATGGTGGCGGTGCGGAACGGGATCACCGTCCGCTCGTTCGCCGTCATGGCCGGGTGCAGTCGCATGTAAGCCTTTGAAATACTGGTAATTTATTCGCCAGACAAGTGAATATGGTAACAATAGTAAAGATAATATCTTTAGCCGTCAACTCTGTTGCGTGCGAGCGCAGCGCGGACAAGAGCGATGAGCACGACAAAGGTCGCCAGCCAGACGATACGCGCGCCGTAGCGATCGTGCGGATTGGCGAACACGCCGCACACCACCGCGTTGCCGAGGATCGCAAGCGCGACTGTGATCGCAAGCGGCATCAAGTCGCCGGCTATGAGCGGTCTCGTCTCTTTCCGCTCGTCCCCGCGCAAGCGGGGACCCAGGCTGGATTCTCGCTTGCGCGGGACTGAGCGGGCGGAACGCATGGCATATAGCCCGCCTAAGATCAGTAACAGAACAAGCAGCACCATCGACGCAAGCGCGACCGGTACATGCAGCCTGTTGATTGCTTTGAAATCGATCTCGCCGTTCTGCTGGCGCGCGGCGCGCATCGCCGGCAGCGCGGAAGGCACGAAATTCTCGATCATGCCGTTGGTGTGCCAGATGTCGACGACAACGCCTTCGCCGGTCGCGACCTTAATGAGCTGACGCACGCTGGCCGACAGCGCGGCCTCAAGCTGCCAGAGCGGGTAGGCCTTGATGCTTTCAAGCACGATCGTGCGCATTTCGTCGTTGAGGCCGTCGAAGCGGCCGAGCTGGTCGAAGATGCTTTCGCCCCAGAAGAACTCGTCGGCATCGGTCGGGATCTCGGCGCGATGGTCGCAGAGCCGGAAGCGTGGATCGGGGCAGTGCTCGGCGAGAAAGCGCGCGACGATGCCGTCCTGCAGGAACCGGCCGAAGGAGAGCGCGATGCCGCCGGGCGTCCAGGCGAGCCGGCCGGCGACCGCGTAGTTGGCGGCGACGAGCATCACCGCGCCGAGCATGAGCGCCACTGCGCCGCGTACCAATCCTGCGACCGGTACGTGCGCGCGGTCGAACACCACCACCGCGAGGCCGACGATGAGCAGGCCAATCAGCACCGCCAGGGTCGCGCTGTGGGTCGCGGCCGAAAACGCCACCAGCACGATGAGCGCGATCCGCTCCCACGTGGCGAGCGTGCCGGCGCGCAGCACGATCAAATAGAGCGCCAGGATGGCAAGCCCGGCGAAAATGTCGGTGAGCAGAATGCCGGTGATCCACGGCAGCGTGGTGGTTACCGCGAGCACCGCCACGGTGCCGAGCAGAACGAGCGGCCGTCCGCCCAGCCCCTGCGCGCGCAGGATGAGCGCGACGACCCACACCGTCAGCGCCGATTGCACGATCACGGCCGGCCAGAAATCCGGCCGAGCCAGCAGCACGAGAAACAGGCCGTAGACGGTCGAGCGGCTGACCTCCAGCGTGCCCTCGTACCAGCGCGCGAGATAGCCGCCGGTATCGAATTCGAGCAGCGGGAAGCCGTTCCAGATCGCGGGCGCCAGCAGCAACAGGATGGAGGCGAGCGCGGTGACCAGATAGGGGAGGTTCCTTGACATGCCGAGCGATGAGAACTCTCGTTCGTCATGCCCGGCCTTGTGCCGGGCATCCACGTCTTTCTAGCGCGCTCGGGAGGGAAGAAAAAAGACGTGGATGGCCGGGCCATAGGCGGAGCGAAGCGACGCCGTCCTTCGGACGGCTGTGCCCGGCCATGACCGAAGAGGACCGTCGCACAGCCCGCATCACTTTCACTTCTTCAAGCCCGCTGCCTGCGCCACGTCGGTCCAGCGCTTTATCTCGCTCTGCATGCTCCTGCCGAAATCGTCCGGACCGCCGCTGATGGCGTCGAAGCCCTGTACACGCAGCACCTTCAAGACATCCTCTGATTTCTGCGCCTCGCTGACCGCGCGCGCGAGCTTGTCGATGATCTCGCGTGGCGTGCCCGCCGGTGCCACGAGGCCGAACCAGATGCTGGTGTCGAAGTCGGGCATCCCGGCTTCCGCCATGGTCGGTACGTCGGGCGCGATGGCCGGACGCTTGCTGGTGGCGGAGGCTAGCGCCTTGAGCTTGCCGGCTTCGACCTGGGCGATGACGGCGGAAATCGGCGAGAACATCATGGTCACCCGCCCCGCCAGCAGATCGGTCGCAGCTTGCGGGCTGCCCTGATAGGGCACGTGCACGAGCTTGACGTCGGCGCGCTGGGCGAACAATTCGCCCGACAGATGCGGCGCGGTGCCGACGCCGGTCGACGCGTAGAGCACTTCGCCGGGCTTCGCCTTGGCGAGCGCGATCAGCTCCTGCACGTTTTTGACGCCGGTCGACGGGTGAGTGACCAGCATGATCGGAACCGAAGTCGCGAGCGCGATCGGGGCGAAGTCCTTCACCATGTCGAACGACACGTTCGGATTGATCGCCTGGTTGGTCAGGTTGGCGGAGGAGGCGAGGAAGAGCGTGTAGCCGTCCTTCGGCGCGCGCGCGACAAATTCCGCCGCCACGCCCGAGGCCGCGCCCGGCTTGATCTCGACCACGAACTGCTGGCCGAGGATCTGGCTTAGACGAAGGCTCAATGCCCGTGCGGTGATGTCGGCCGACGAGCCCGGCCCGAAGCCGACCATGATGCGCACCGGCCGGTTCGGATAGTCCTGCGCGTGCGCCCGGGACGCAGTCGCTGCGGCGCACATTGCCAGGACGGCAACGATTCCCCAGCGCGCAAGGACTTGTGCGAGCCGCCGGTGCGGCGGCGTGATCGTGGGCATGGTTGTTCCTCCGTCGCTTTTTGTCGCGTTGGAGCCCCTCTCGCGAGGCTCATTTCCTCAGGCCGGCGGCCGTGGCCACCGTCGTCCATCGCTTGATGTCGCTGGCGATGTCGCGCGCGAAATCCTCCGGGCTCCCGCCGGTGAGCTCGATGCCTTGCGTGCGCAGCGGTGCGATCACCTCCTCGGATTTGATCGCCTCGTTCACGGCGCGCGCGAGCTTGTCGATGATGTCGCGCGGCGTGCCGACCGGCGCCATCAACCCGAACCAGAGGCTGGCATCGAAATCGACGAGGCCTTGCTCGCTCAGCGTCGGGATCTGCGGCGCGAGCGTGGCGCGCTGGCGCTGCGCCATGCCGAATGCGACGAGCTTGCCGTCGGCGACATGCGGCAGCGACGTGGAAGCGGCTCCGAACATGAGCTGGATGCGGCCGGCCAGCAGGTCGGTCAGCGCCTGCGCGCTCCCGGGATATGGAACGTGCACGATCTTCACGCCGGCGGTGACGTTGAACAG
The DNA here is from genome assembly GCA_963763365.1 of uncultured Alphaproteobacteria bacterium. Classification (GTDB taxonomy): domain Bacteria; phylum Pseudomonadota; class Alphaproteobacteria; order Rhizobiales; family Xanthobacteraceae; genus VAZQ01. Next base: position 181,741 of record CAVXOE010000019.1, read on the forward strand.
TTCGCCCGCCAGATGTGCGGCAGTGCCGACGCCCGACGAACCGTAGAAGATCTGCTCGGGTTTCGCCTTGGCCGCGGCGATCAGTTCCTTGACGTTCGTTGCGCCGATGGAAGGGTGACCGGCCAGCAGGATCGGCAATGCGGTCACCGGCGCGATCGGCGCAAGGTCGCGGGCGAAATCGAACGACGTGTTGCCGCCGAGCGCCGCGCTCACCGTGTTGGCGACGTTGCCGAGCAGGAGCGTGTAGCCGTCCTTCGGCGCGCGGGCGACGAATTCGGCCGCGATGTTGCTGCCGCCGCCGGGGCGCGCTTCGACCACGAACTGCTGCCCCAGAATCTGGCTGAGCTTTTGCCCGACCACGCGCGCGGAAATGTCACCGGCCGAGCCGGGTCCAAATCCGACGATGATGCGCACCGGCCGCGCCGGATAATCGTCCGCGCACGCGGCGCACGCAGCGGCGACCAACAGGCCGAGCGCGAGCGCAAATCGCCTGGCAGAGTTCATTTCCGCAAGCCTGCCGTCTCGCCGACGGCGGCCCAACGTTTCACGTCGGCGTCGATGAAGCGCGCGAATTCCTCCGGGCTGCCGCCGACCACGTCGATCCCTTGTGGTGCCAGCGCCTTGGCGACTTCTTCGGTCTTGAGTGCCTCGTTCATGGCGCGATTGAGCTTGTCGACCACCGCCGTTGGTGTGCCCGCCGGGGCGAGAAGCCCAAACCACAGCCCGGCCTCGTAGCCCGGCAGGCCGGCCTCCTGCATGGTCGGAAGGTCGGGCGCCGCGCTGGTGCGCTTCGCCTCGGTCGATGCGAGCGCCACGATCTTGCCGTCGCGCACGTGCGGCAGGATGGTGGAAGAGGGCGCAAAGAGAACCTGGATGCGGCCCGCGATCAAGTCGGCGACCGACTGCGGGCTGCCCGGGTAGGGCACGTGCACCATCTTCACGCCGGTCTGCATCTTGAACAATTCGCCCGCGAGATGGGTGCCGGTCGCGGTGCCGGAGGAGCCGATGGAGAGTTCGTTCGGCTTGGCCTTGGCGAGGTCCACCAACTCCTTGACGGATTTGACGCCGAGGGACGGATGCACGGCGAGGATGTTGGGCTGCGTGGTCGCGCGCACGATCGGCGCGAAATCCTTCTGGAAGTCGACCGCCGGATAGGAATGCAGCGCGGTGGAGATCGAATTCGACACCGTCGCCATCAGCAGCGTGTAGCCGTCCTTCGGCGCGCGCGCGACCGTGTCGGCGGCGAGGATCGAGCCGGCGCCCGCCTTGTTCTCGACGATGAACTGCTGGCCGAGGGTCTGGCTCAATCGCGCTCCGACCACGCGCGCGAGAATGTCGACGCCGGTTCCGGCCGTGAAGCCCAGCACGATGCGCACCGGGCGGTTCGGATAGTCTTGCGCGCGGCTTCCCGAAGGCCACGCCAGCGCGGCCACCGCGAGCATCGTTGCAAGCGCGCGCTGCGCCGGTTCGATCATGGACGTCCTCCGTCTTATCTTTGCAATCGTTCTTCCCAGCGAAGCATTTTTTTCCGAGGTCTGCCAGCCGCGTGCGGCAATTGGCACCGCTCGTGTTGAGCAGTATGTCGGGCGCCCGTTATTGCGCCCTCTCCCCTTGCGGGAGAGGGCAGCCGCAGCGATTCAACATAAAGGACGGGTGAGGGGGGCCTGACCTTCTGGTGAGTCCCGACCCCTCATCCAATCCAACTCGTTGAGAATTCGACGCTGCCCTCTCCCGCAAGGGGGAGGGCGCAATCACAGTCGCTTCGCGCTCGGTGAGACATGGCGGCCTCGCATGAGCCGCGTTATGCTGCGGCCATGTTCGTCACCTTCTTTCACGACCTCAAGGCCGCCGGCGTGCCGGTGACGCTGCGCGAATACCTCACCTTGATGGAGGCGATGGAGCACAATCTTGCCTCCCGCCGGGTCGAGGAGTTTTACTATCTGTCGCGTGCGACGCTGGTGAAGGACGAGCGCAACCTCGACAAGTTCGACCGCGTGTTCGGTCACGTGTTCAAGGGGCTTGAGCTGCTGCAGGACGCGCTGCTCGCTGAAATCCCGACCGAGTGGCTGAAGAAGCTCACCGAAAAATACCTGACCGAGGAGGAGAAGAAGCTCGTCGAATCGCTCGGCGGCCTCGACAAGCTGCTGGAGACGCTGCGCGAGCGCCTCAAGGAACAGAAAGGCCGCCACCAGGGCGGCAGCAAGTGGATCGGTACCGGCGGCACGTCTCCCTTTGGAGCATACGGCTACAATCCGGAAGGCATCCGCATCGGCCAGGACGGCAACCGAAATTTCCGCGCCGTGAAGGTGTGGGACAAGCGCGAGTTCAAGGACCTCGACGGCGATGTCGAACTCGGCACCCGCAACATCAAGGTGGCGATGCGCCGCCTGCGCAAGTTCGCCCGCACCGGCGCGCCGGACGAACTCGACCTCGACGGCACCATCAAGGGCACCGCGCACAAGGGTTATCTCGACATCCTGATGCGGCCGGAGCGGCACAATTCGGTGAAGGTGCTGCTGTTCTTCGACATCGGCGGCTCGATGGACTGGCACATCAAGGCGACGGCGGAACTGTTCTCGGCGGCACGCACCGAGTTCAAGCACATGGAGCATTTCTACTTCCACAATTGCCTGTACGAAAAAGTGTGGAAGGAGAACCGCCGGCGCTGGAGCGACACCACGCCGACCTGGGACGTGCTGCACAAGTATCCGCACGACTACAAGGTGATCTTCGTCGGCGACGCGTCGATGAGCCCCTACGAGATCATGGCGCCGGGCGGCTCGGTCGAGCACTACAACGACGAGCCGGGCAGCGCCTGGATGGAGCGCATCGCGCGCACCTATCCGGCCTGCGTCTGGCTCAATCCCGGTGGCGGAAGGCGAGTGGGACTACACCCAGTCGATCCGCATGATGCGGCAGTTGCTCGGCGACCGCATGTATCCGCTGACGCTCGAGGGCCTTGACGCCGCGATGCGGGAATTGGTGCGTTAGCTAACGTATGGTTTCGTCGGGTTTCCGCTTTGCATGCGCGGCGAAGCGCAAAGGCATACGTTGGCATGAACCGGAAAGCGACAATGCCAGGATACGTGGCAACATCGTAAACAAATCTCGAAGGCTTTCGTTTCGCAAATCTGAATACGTCGGTGAAAATTAGCTTCGTTCGTTCAAGCATCCATTGAGCATTGATACAAGTTATTGAAGTGTTCGAAAAACTATCCGATTGACGCGGCCCAACGGCCCCAGGGCGCAAGACAATTATAACGCAATTCGTGCATGTATTTCGTGTAGGGATGAGCGTGATCCGGGCGCGGTATGAACAACAACAAGGCTCGGCTGTGGCTGCGGGCGTTGGCGCAACCGACGACCTATCTCGGCGTCGCGATGCTGGCGTTCATCTTTGCGGCGCTGAGCTACCTGCTCATACAGTCGCGCGCCGTCGAGGAGGACGACGCCAAGCGCAGCGGCGAGAACGTCGTACGCCTGTATGCCGAGTCGGTGTCGCGCCTGTTGACCAACGCGGACAATACGCTGCTTCTCCTGCGCCGGTTCTATGAGGACCATCCGGACGAGACCGATTTCATCGTATGGCCGACGCAGGATCGCTTCGGGAAAGGATCTGACGCTCCAGTATTCGCTGATCGGGCCGGACGGCGTCATCAAGGCCAGCAGTTACGGCCCGTCCGCGCTCGGCTTCAACATTTCGGATATGGAACACTTCGCGGCGCATGCCGCGGCAGCCGAGGACCGGCTGTTTGTCAGCAAGCCGATCTTCCTGCGAAACCAAGGCAAGTGGGGCCTTGTGCTGACGCGCCGGCTCTCGGCGCCGGACGGTTCGTTCGCCGGGGTCGTTGCGAGTTCGCTCGATCTGTCGCAGGTGCAAAATCTGTTTCAGAACCTGCAGCTCGGAACGGATAGCGGCGTCTCTCTGATCGATTTCGACGGAGTGATCTATTCGCGCACCTCGCGCGATGCGTCACAAGCAAGCATCATCGGACAGAAATTTCCCAACTGCCGGCGTTCTCAAGCGCGCGGCACTGTCATCGTTCAGGCAACTATTGGAACAAGCCCGGTGCGTTGGACGGCGTGAAGCGGTTGGTGTCCTACCGCGTGACTCGAGGGCTTGCCGCTGATCGCCGTCGCGGGCATTTCGGAATCCGAAGTATTCAATCAGTGGACCAAGGTCGCCCGCAGCTATCTGGTGATTGCCGCGCTTCTCACCCTCACCATTCTGATCGCCATCGCGGTCGGAGCGGTGCGCGAAAAGCGGCTGATCGCGGCAAAGGACGAACTCGAACGCGTCAATCTGTGGTTCGACACCGCGCTCGACAACATGTCTCAGGGGCTTACCATGTTCGATGCCTCCGAGCGCCTGCTGCTGGTCAACCATCGCTATATGGAGATGTATGGGCTCAACCCGGACCAGATGAAGACGGGCGATACGATTCGCGAGATCGTCGCGAAGCGCACTGAAATGGGCATGACGACGTCCGAGCAGATCAACACGTACCTCGAGAAGTCGCTGCGGGAATTGCGGGCGGGCAGGCCGGTCGACAAGATTGTCGAAACACGGCAGGGGCGCTTCTATGCGGTCTCGCTTCGCCCGCTCAAGATCGGCGGCTGGGTCACCACCCACCAGGATGTCACCGAGCAGACGCGGGCCGAGCGGGAGGTCCTGCACCTTGCCCACCACGATACCCTCACCGAGCTCACGAGCCGGGCGCTGTTTCAGTCGCAGGTGAACGACGCCGTGTCGCGGCTGAGCCAGAGTGGCGAGCGGTTCAATATTCTTCTGCTCGATCTCGATCGCTTCAAGTCGGTCAACGACTCGCTTGGCCATCTCGCCGGCGATCGTCTCCTCCAGCAGGTCGCGGGCCGCCTGAAGTCGTGCGTGCAGGCGGCGGATGTTGTTGCGCGCCTGGGTGGCGACGAATTCGCGATCCTGCAGCCCGTCGAGCACGCGTCGCAGGGACGTGCGGTCGCCCTCGCAGACCGCGTCCTGCGTGCCATCGGCGAGCCGTACGATCTCGACGGCTATCGCGTCAACGTTGAAACCAGCGTGGGGATCGTCCTTGCGCCGGAGCACGGCCGCGAAGCCGAACAGCTCATCAAGAACGCCGATCTTGCCCTCTATCAGGCCAAGGCCGGGGGCGGCGATGCTTGGCGCTTGTTCGAGCCCGTGATGGAAAAGCAGGCGCGCGCCCGCTACGAGCTCGAGATCGATCTGCGCAGGTCGATCGAAAACGGCGAATTCGATCTCTACTATCAGCCTGTGATCGACGCGGTGTCGCGCGAAACGTGCGGCTTCGAGGCCCTGGTGCGCTGGATGCATCCCGATCGCGGGATCGTGCTGCCGGGAGAATTCATCGCAATCGCCGAGGGCACCGGATTGATCGTCCCGCTCGGGGAGTGGATTCTGCGGCGCGCCTGCGCGGATGCGACGAACTGGCCGTCGAATCTCAAGGTCGCGGTGAATCTCTCGCCCATCCAGTTCGGCAAGGGCAATATCGTGGAGACGGTCGCGCGGGTGCTGTCCGAGACTGATCTCGCCCCTAACCGCCTGGAGATTGAGATCACCGAATCGATCCTGTTGCGTGACGACGAGGTGAACGTCTCGAAACTGCACCAGCTCAAGAACCTGGGCGTATCGGTCGTTCTCGACGACTTCGGGACCGGCTATTCGTCGTTGAGCTACCTGCGCATGTTCCCGTTCGACAAGATAAAGATCGACCGCTCATTCGTCGCCGAAATATCAACGCGCTCCGATTGCGCGGCGATCGTCTGCGCGGTGACGAGCCTGGCACACAGCCTCAATATGATCACGACCGCCGAGGGCGTGGAGACGGCCGAGCAGTTCGAACTGCTGCGCGCGGCCGGCTGCGGGCAGATGCAGGGTTATCTCTTCGGCCACCCGCGCGAGGTGTCCGAGGTGACCTTCGGCCGTCGGCAATTGCCCGGAACGAACGCGAAGGTCGCGTAAGGCGGTTCGCCCATCCCCTGGGCGATTTTCTCTCTGCGTGATTGCGCTAAGATCGGCGGTCAGAAAAGCCGGCGCCACAGAAGGCGCGCGCATGGGAGAGGAAATCGAAATGCACGGTCCACACGTTCGGATAGCCGTCGGGGCGCTCGCTCTCTTCGTCGCCACGAATGTCGCCGTGCACGCCCAGCCGGCCGACTATCCGGGCCGCACCGTCACCATGGTCAATCCGACGCTCGCTGGCTCCACCACGGACGGCCTCGCGCGGGCGCTTGCGGTCGGCCTCGCAAGCCGGCTCGGGCAGCCGTTCGTGGTGACGAACCAGGCCGGCGGCGCCGGCGCCATCGGCACGGCGAGCGTCGCGCGTGCTGCACCGGACGGCTACACGCTGCTCTTCGGCGCGGTCTACGTGCTCTCGGTACTGCCGGCGTTGCGGCCCGCCGAGGTGGGCTACAAATCGGATGCCCTGGTGCCGGTTTGCCAGACGGTGTCGAACGCGATGGTGCTGGTGGTACGTCCCGAGTCGCGCTTCAAGTCGCTTGCCGATCTCGTCGCGGCCGCACGCGCGGAGCCGGGCAAGATCACCTACGGACATCAGGGGCCGGGTTCGATTCCAAATCTCGCGACCGAGGAATTCCTGCAGACCGCAAATCTGCGCATCGGCCAGGTGCCCTACCGCGGCGATCCGGCAGTGCTCACGGATGTGCTCGGCGGCCAGATCGACGTCGGCGCGCTGGTGCTCGGCTCGGTGCCGGGACAGAACGTGCGGGTGCTCGGGGTGTTTGCCGAAGAGCGGCACCCGACGTTTCCGGATGCGCCGACTGTCAAGGAGCAGGGCTTCGACGTCGCGCCGGTCAGCTTTGGCGGTCTGCTGGCGCCAGCCGGCACGCCGGCAGAGATACTTTCCAAGTTGGAGAGCGCCTGCGCCGGTGCCGCCAAGGAAGAGGCCTACCTCACGGCCGCGAAGCGCGCGGCCCAGCCGCCGACCTACTATGCGGATCGTGCCACCTTCGGGCAGCGGCTCACGCGCGACATCGAGCGCAAGAAGCGCCTGATCGAGCGCATGGCCGCGCAGCGTTAGTCCGAGCTAAACGGGCGGAGAATGGGCGCGCGTCAGAGCCGGCTGGGTGTTCCGATCCAGCGGCCCATACGGGTCACGATGCGCGAAAAAGCCACGTCGGTGACGCGGCCGATCAGGCTCGTCACCGGAACCGTGCCGTGCGTAGTGACCTGGCGGCTGTCGGGACTGTGGGCACGGCTGTCGCCCAGGACGAATACCTGGCCGTTCGGCACCCTGGTCTCGGGCATGTTGTTGAAGGGCGCGTTCGGGTCGCCAACATCGACGTACGGCTCCTCGACCGCCATACCATTCACCACCGCGCGGCCGCCGCGCACGGCGACCCGGTCGCCCTCGATGGCGACCACGCGCCGGATGTAGTGCGTACCGGGCTGCTTCGGATGGACATAGACGACGACGTCACCCCGGCTTGCTTTGTGGGCCCGGTAATAGGTGGCGTCCGCCAGCACGTACTCGCCCTCGCGCAAGGTCGGTTCCATGCTTCCTGCGGTCGCGTGGAAATAGCCCAACTGGCCTGAGGCCTTGGCATGCGCCGCGTAGGCGAACGGTATTGCCGTGATCAGCCACGCAAAGGCGGCGATCCCGGCGTAAACCGGCCAGCGATTGTAGGCCTGTCGCGAATGCTCGCGCATGCGGGACGCCCGCATGGTGGCGTCGATCACGATAAAGAGCCATAGCCCGAACAGCAGTGTGAGGCTGATGGCAAACATCCAGAAACGGGCCAGGACCCCCATCAGCGAGAACATCAGAAGCGTGTCGGCGACAATGACCAGGGCAAAAAGCGCGATCCCGCGCCAGACGAGACCGAGATAGATGTGGCCGAGCCCCGGGGTCAGAAGCGTCAGCAACGCTGCGACCCGCGGGGAGGGGCCGGATGTGCTGGCTTGGCTGGGGGCGTAGTCGGCAACTGCCATTCTTTTTGTCTCCGGAAGTCCCCGCCCCACCCCGGAATCGGAACGGAGCCGCAAAAGGTCGCAAGACGGCTTGACCCTTGGTCGCGCCAGAACGGTCAAGGTTCAAAGGCCGGCCAAGATAATTTTTCTAAATTTGCCGAAAGCAGGTACTTGCCGCTTGAAATGCAACTAAGGATAGAAATCAGTCGCGGCGGGCCTATCGGCGGGCGGTAAAATATGCGCCGAGGAGTGCCATGGCGGCCGCAAGGCCCAGGGCCGCAAGGCTGATCGCGACGTCGGCGCCGATCCCGGCCTTGCCGGCGACAGCCGCGGCCGAATGGCCGATATGGCCGAGGCCGAAAACGAGCACCACCGCCAGAGAGCCACCGCACCGTTCGAAAACGATGCCAGGGAAGCGGCAGGCGGCTGAGCGCCGCTGCGGTTGCCCCGCTGACGATGAAGGCGGCGCCGGCGATCGCCCACCACGGCCCGGCTGCGCGCAATTGCAGGGCCTTTGCGGAGAACAGGTCCCGCCAGGTGCTGACCGGATCGAAACCGGCATGGCTGAACCAGATCAGGACGGCAAGTGCGGCCAGGACACCGAAGGTGAGGGCACACATGTAAATCAGGATGCCGGGAAATTCACGGCTTGTGTTCTGCATGACACCGACAAAGAGCGGGAGCCACTTGCCTGGCGCGGCGCGCCGGGGGCTCTAAAAAATGATGCCCGGGCGAGGGGCCCGGGCATCACTCAAATCCGTAGCGATCTGGTCACGATCGAGATTTCGATCAGGCCCGCTTCTCGGCGTGCCAGGTGCCCGCGCACGGGCCGCCGCTCCAGGAGCCGCCGCCGCGAGTGGCATTGAGGTGGCCGCTGCCGGATGCGCTGTTGGCACCCTGAGACACCTGAACGACGACGGCGCCGTTCTTGCCGACCCGGCCGCTGATCGTGAATTGGCCGCCGCCGGCGTTGGCCATGTGGCCTTTGCTGATCCGGATGGGCGCCCGGTACGTCGGCTCGCAAATTCCCTGCTGAGTCGTGATGACCACGCTCCAGAGCCCGTCGTAGCTGGGCGGAGCGGCTTCGGCCGGGCTCAACATCGGAAGCGCGATCGCCGCCGACAGAGCCAGAACCCCGAGCACAGCATGCTTACGGGTGAACGCCATTGCAGTCATGACAGTAGCCCCTCGTCCTGTTTCACGCCGGCGCCGGCCCGATCTCCGGGGTCAAAGTGCGTGAATTTGGGTTATTTTGTGTGCGCCACCCCTTTGGTCGTACCATCTCACGAAATGGTTCAAATACGGTTGACGGCGCATTGGCGAGGTGGGCGGAAGGTACCGGGCTCCGGGGTCGGACGGGGGAACGAAGCTTGTTCGCGGAAAATGCAACCGCCCCGGACTTGGTCCGGGGTCGCTTCACGCAGCAGGTAGAGCAGCGGAAAAGTCTTGTCTGAAACCCTCTGCGCTCGCGCGCGGGCCTCCCGCGACTACTGAGCGCCGGTAGGGGGCGAGGGGTTCGCGGCGCCGCGAAGGATACGGCTCGCCTGCGCCTCTCCGAACGGTGAGGCTTTTCTTGCCCTGCTCAAGCCCGAAATCAAACAGCGCCCGCATGTACTTTCCGTCAAACGGCCCACGCGAGGGAAAGTTGAACGCCTGATCGACGTTGGCGACCCGCATGGTGATGCCGTGCCGTGCCGCACCGACTTCCATCAGGATGATCTCGGCCCGCAGCGCAGAGGTCAGTGCCAGATCGATCGAGCGGCCGAGCACGCTTGGAATATTGCGATCCGGCAGCTTGAACTCAGGCGAAAGCTTCGAGTTCACGATGATGTAGAGCTGCGTGAACGGCGGCCGCGACGTGCTGCCGGGCGCGATCATCGATTCCGGCACGACGAAGAACGGCGCGGTCAGCGTGCCGTCGCCGTGCATCTCCTGCAGCTTCTTGCCATTCGCTTCGACCTCGATGGCGACAGGCGAGAAGAAGCCCGGAATGCTGCATGATGCCAGCAGGATGTCGCGGAACAGCTTGAGCGCCTTCTCGTCGCCGCGCTCGGCGATGGCACCCATGTTCCAGACGCTACGGCGGCCGGTATCGAGGTTGGTGGTCGCCACCAGCAGGCGCCGCCCGCGGCGGTGCTCCGCCGCGATATCGGACAGCATCTTCGGCGTCACGCGCTCGGCAATGGCGCGCCGGAGCGGCCAGTAATCGAACAGGCTGTCGCGGGTGAGGCGGTCCTCGAAGATCTCGGCGGCCGAGATGGTGGTGAAATTCTTGCGCAACTCCTCGTCATAGCTCGATCCGAGGAAGGCGAATGGTGCGATCAGCGAACCGATGCTGACGCCGGTGACCATCGCGAATTCCGGACGATTGCCGGATTGGCTCCACCCCGTCAGCAAGCCGGCGCCGAATGCTCCGTCTGCGCCGCCGCCGGAGATCGCCAGCCAAGGCCCGTTTGCCTGCGGCAGCATCCGGGCGAAGCCGCTTTCCGAATCGCCCCAGGTCCGCGCATTCGGGATGTCGAGCACGACCGCGCTCTCGACCTCATCCACCGTGAAAGGCGCGCGCTCGCCCGCCTGCTCCTTGGCGGGGATCGGCGGCGGCCCCTTCTTGTCGGCCTTTTTCTTGCCCTGCGTCTGCTTCTGGGCAAATGCCGGCGCGACCTCGAACGACGGCAGCGCCATCACCAAGGCGCAGGCAATCAGGCCGGCGGCAAATCGGGCAAAAAAGCGCAACCTATGCACGGGGTGCTCTCCGATCATATCGAAGTGCTAAATTCCGTAGAATTCTAGCATTTCTGGGGCCGTGGGCCGGTTCCTGCACCCGGTCATGCGAGGCCGAATCGCGTGACCAGCCAAAGATACCTCGGGCCGCCCGCTTCCAGCAGCCTTTAGGCCTCAAACATGACCGGAGATAGACGGCCTCAGCCGGATCTGCTGGCGCTCCAGCTGCCGGAACACGCTCCATTGTTGCCGCGGCCAGACCAACTCCCGCCGCCACTGTTGCCCCGCAGTTTGCCGGACCCAGAGGCGCTCTGTCCACCGCTGGACACGCGCACGCTCACGGCCCCGCTCGCGCTGACGTTGCCCGACACGGCGACATTCGCTCCGCCGGCATAGGAGACGCGGCCACCCCTGATCACGACGCCGTACAAGGCGTTGGAACTGCAATCCCCGCGCGACACTGAGATGTTCACGCTCCACGGACCGTCGAATGAATTTGCTTTCTGCGCATTCGCGTCGGAATTCACGGACGCCGCGAAAAACGTAAACGCCGCCGCCAAGGTGACGGCACGGACGGAAGGGTTGATCATAGGGACCTCGTGTTGGCCTCGTGGCGCGCTCGCATCAACGACTGCGCCCTGTTGTGAACCCTCGGCCTTTTCTCCATCATGGGCCGAGCAATGGCTGCATTTTCACACACTAAGGCATCATGGTTAGCAGAACGTGTAGTGCGATAGAAGAGGGCTCCCCGCCCCGATCGCACGGAAATTGGGCATGAAAAAGCGGCACCGAACGGCCCAAGCGATGGAGGAATCGTCATGAGAAACACTTTTCTCGTCTGCGCGATCGCGGTCCTTGCGTTGGGTCTGGGCAATGCCGGGCCGGCCGCCGCGCAGGCCAAGCCCGGCGTCGAGCGTCTCTACATCCTGAACTGCGGAGAGGGCGTTGCCGGCGACATATCGCGCTGGTCGCCGGGCGTGAACGAAGGCAAGTCGATGGACTTCGTCGACAACTGCTACCTCATCAAGCACGCCCAGGGCTGGTTCCTCTGGGATACCGGCCTCGCGGACGCCATCGCCGCCATGCCGGAGGGGCAGCGTCCCGCCGATCCTCGCATGACCCATTGGAAGCGGTCCAAGACGCTGGCGTCGCAACTCGAGCAGCTCGGGCTCAAACCCGCCGACATCAAGTTCGTGGCGGTCTCGCATTCCCACCCCGACCATATCGGCAACGTGACGATGTTCCCGCAATCGACCCTGCTGGTGCAGAAGGCCGAGTACGATTGGCCGGCGCCGCTCGGCCCGCGCTTCAAGCCGGAGCAGCCGGTGAACAAGCTCGAGGGCGATCACGACGTCTTCGGCGACGGCAGCATTGTGATTCTTTCGACGCCCGGACATACGCCCGGTCACCAGAGCCTGCTGGTCAAGCTGCCGAAGACCGGCGCGCTTCTGCTTTCGGGCGATGCCGTGCACTTCAAGGAGAATTGGGACAACCGCCGGGTGCCCTCCAACAACAACAGCAAGGACAAGAGTGTCGCGTCAATGCAGCGCATGGCCGACGTGATGGCGAAGGAACATGCTCAGCTCTGGATCAACCACGACAAGGCGCTGCGCGATACGCAGAAGTTGTCGCCCCAATTCTACGAGTGAGGAAAGATGATTCGGTTTGTCACGGCTTGCGCAATCTCCGGTCTTGTTCTCGTCTCGGCCGTCGAGGTCGCGCAGGCACAGTCTGCCTATCCCAGTCGCGCGATCACGATGGTCGTGCCGCTACCGGCGGGCGGTACCGCCGACCTGTTGTGCCGCTTCGCTGCCGATAAGGCGACCGGCATCCTCGGACAGCAGATCGTGGTCGAGAACCGGCCGGGTGGCGCGGGCGGGCGTGTCGGCACCGAGCAGGTGCTGCGCGCTCCCCCCGATGGCTACACGCTGCTCTGTGCACCGCAACTCACCTACAGCATCACGCATCTGGTTTTCGCCAAGGCGGCGTTCGATACGCGCGCGATGGAGCCGATCAGCGTGCTCGCCACCTATCCGCTGATCCTGATCGGGAGCGCGAAACTGCCGGCCAACGACTTTGCCGAGATGCTCGCCTATGCGCGCGCCAACCCGGGCAAGATCAACTATGGCCATCAGGGCAAGGGCAACACCGGTCATCTCCTCGGCGAGCTTTTGATGCTCAAGGGTAATTTCAAGATGACCGAGGTTCCCTATCGCGGCAGCGCGCCGGCGATCAACGACTTGCTTGCCAGCAATATCGAGCTCGTGCCGGACTATCTCGTCGCCAACAAGGCGAACATCGACGCCGGCAAGCTCAAGTTCCTGGCGACCGGCGCCCGCCAGCGTCCGAAGGACTACCCGAAGGTCGCGACCATCGCGGAAACCTTGCCCGGCGTGTATGCGGACACCTGGATGGGAGTCGCGGCACCGGCGGGTACGCCGAAGGAGATTGCGAAGAAGGTATCGGACGCGATTCATCAGGGGCTGCAGACGCCCGAGATGCGCGCGCGGATTCTCGCGCTTGAGGCGGAGCCGCTCGGTTCCTCGCCGGATCAGATGCGCGACATAGTCCGGCAGAGCCTCGAAACCTGGGGGCCGGTCGTCGAAGCGGCCAAGATCACCGTCGAATGAAGTGTCAGATGATCAACGGGCCTGAGAACGGAACGCGAGAGATGGTTTGCCGGGCTTATCTCGTTCGAGGTGCGGCGAACTACATTCCGTTCGTCCGATGGAGCTTTGCTCTCTTCATCGCTCTCGCTGCCTCGCTTGCGGTGCTGCCGCGCCTGCACGCGCAGGACTACCCCACGCGCCCGGTCAAGATCATCGTGCCGTTTCCGGCGGGCGGAACCGCCGACGTGATGCCGCGCGTGTTCGCCGACTGGCTTTCGAAGAAATGGGGCCAGCCGGTCGTGGTCGAGAATCGCACAGGAGCGGCCGGCAATATCGGCGCCGAGGCCGTCGCCAAGGCCGACCCCGACGGCTACACGCTCCTGTCGGCGCCGCCGCCGCCTCTGGTGATCAACCAAAATCTCTATCCCAAGCTCGGCTTCGATCCGACCGAATTCGTGCCCATCATGATCATGGGGCGGGTGCCGAATGCTCTGGTGGTCAACCCGAACGTGCCGTTCAAAGGCGTCGCCGAACTGATCGACTACGCGCGTGCCAACCCCGGCAAGGTGACCTCGGCCACGCAAGGGAACGGGACGACCTCGCACCTGACGTCCGAGCTGTTTCAGTTGATGGCGAAGGTGAAGCTGCAGCACGTGCCCTATCGTGGCTCGGCGCCTGCACTCAATGATCTGGTGGCGGGCAACGTCGACATCATGTTCGACAACCTCGGCGTCTCGCTGGCGCTGGTGAACGGCGGCAAGCTCAAGCTGCTCGCGGTCGCAACGCCCAAGCGCATGGCCTCGCTGCCGGACGTGCCGACGATCGCCGAAACATTGCCCGGCTTCGAATCGGCGGCCTGGTTCGCGGTCGTGGCGCCGCCCAAGACGCCGCAAGCCATCGTCGACAAGATCAACGCCGACATGAACGAGGCGCTGCGCCAGCCCGATATCGTTGCCCGCCTGACGCAGCTTTCCGCCGAGCCGATCGGCGGCACCCCGCAGGCGACGGCGGCCTATATGCGCGAAGAAATCGAGCGCTGGCACAATGTGATCAAGGCAGCCGGCGTGAAATTGGATTAAGCTGTCCCTTGGACACGAGGGATCGAATGACGATCGCAGCCGGTATGCAACCCTGGCCCGCCGAGGGGCTCACGCGCGTGCCCTATTGGGTCTACTGGGACCGCGACGTCTACGACGCCGAGCAGGAGCGCATCTTTCAGGGCCCGACCTGGAATTTTCTCTGTCTCGAAGCCGAACTGCCGGCGCCGGAGACCTATCGGCGCTCGTCGCTCGGCGCGATGCCGGTGGTGGTGACACGCGACAAGGACGGCGCGTTGCACGCGTTCGAGAACCGCTGCGCGCATCGCGGCTCGCTCTTGGTGCTCAACGAGAGCGGCTCGGCGAAGGACATCATCTGCGTCTATCACAACTGGAGCTACGACCTTTGCGGCACGCTCACCGGCGTCGCATTCCGCAAAGGGGTCGGCGGTAAAGGCGGCATGCCGCCGGACGCCAAGCCGGACGCATATCCCCCGCGCAAGCTGAAGCTCGCGACCTTGGCGGGCCTCGTCTTCGGCACGCTGTCGGCGGAGACGCCGCCGCTTGAGCAGTATCTCGGCCCCGAGATCGCCGCGCGTATCCGCCGCGTCATGCGGGCGCCGGTGAAGCTCCTCGGCGGATATAGCCAGTTGCTGCCGAACAACTGGAAGCTCTACATGGAGAACGTGAAGGACAGCTATCACGCGAGCTTGCTGCACACGTTCTTCACGACATTCCAGATGAACCGCTTGTCGCAGAAAGGCGGCCTGATCGTCAGCGAGAGCGGCGGCAACCACGTCAGCTATTCGATCATGGCCGGTGAAACCGGCAAGAAAGACTACGCCGGCATGCGCGCCGCGCAGGAAAGCTTCAAGCTCGAAGCGCCTGAAGTTCTCGAGTGGCACGATGAATACGGCGACGGGGTGGGGCTGCACATCCTCACGGTATTTCCGACCTTCACGCTGCAGCAGACCCGCAACAGCCTCGCGGTGCGCCGGCTCATCCCGCTGGAGTTGGAGAAAACCGAGCTTGTCTGGACGTGCTTCGGGTTCGTCGACGACGATGAGGCGATGACCGAGCGGCGCCTGCTGCAGGCCAACCTGATCGGTCCCGCGGGTTACATTTCGATGGAAGACGGCGCCGCGCCGGGATTCGTGCAGCGCGCCGTGCAATCGGCGAAGGACGAGCTTTCCGTCGTCGAGATGGGTGGCGCGAGCGTCGCCTCGGATGAGAGCCGCGTCACCGAGGCGGCAGTGCGCGGCTTCTGGAAGGCCTACCGCGCGCACATGGCGCTGTGACGGCTGCGGACAACCTCGCGCACATGGACATCGCAACCAAGCTTCGGGTGGAGGATCTCAACGCACGTTATGCGCTCGCGATCGATGACAACAAGCTCGAAGCCTGGCCGGATTTCTTTACCGAACACGGTCGCTATCGCATCACAACGGCCGAGAACGTCGAGCGCGGCCTGCCGCTCGGGCTGATCCATGCGACGTCGCGCGCGATGCTGCGCGACCGCGTCCGCTCCTTGCGCGATGCCAACGTCTACGAGGCGCAGCGCTACCGTCATGTGCTGGGCGCACCGGTGCTGACCCCTGCTGCAGAAGGTCAGGTGCATGCGACGACGAGCTTCATGGTTGCGCGCATCATGCACACCGGCGAGACGATGATGTTCGCGACCGGTTGCTATCGCGACCGGATCGTGCTCGATCACGTCGACAGCGAGCCGCGCTTTGCGGAGAAGGTGGTCATTCTCGACAGCCGGCTGATCGATACGCTGCTCGCCATTCCGCTTTAGCCCGGGCCCAACCTGACAATGGCCGAGCCTGCCGCCTCGCCGATGCGCCTGTCGCGCCATCGCTCGTTCATGCTGTTCTGGTGCGCGCGCACCTTCAGCAACGGCGCCTTCATGATGCAGGGTGTTGCCGTCGGTTGGCAGATCTACGAACTGACCAACAATCCGCTCGATCTCGGCCTAGTCGGGCTCGTGCAGTTCTTCCCGATCCTGGTGATGTCCGTTGTTGCTGGGCAATTGCTCGATCTGTTCGACCGCCGGATTGTTGCTGCCGTATGCCAGGTGGGCAAGGCGCTGGCCGCGCTGTGTCTGATGGTGGGGACCTGGCAGGGGTGGCTCGGCCGCGAGGCGATGTTCGCGATCCTGTTCCTGTCGGGAACGGCGCGCGCGTTCGAAATCCCGACCATGCACTCGATTCTGCCCGGCATTGTGCCGAGGACGCTGTTGCCGCGCGCGATCGCCGCGTCCGCGACCGCGCAGCAGACCGCCACCATCTGCGGGCCGTCGCTTGGCGGGCTGCTTTACGCCGGCTTCGGCCCGACCGGCGTCTATGCGATCTGCACCATCATCTTCATGTGCGCCAGCGTGTTGATCGCCCTCGTCGAGATCGCGCGCCGCAAGGAGGAGCGCAAGCCGGTGACGCTTGAGACTTTGTTCGCGGGCTTCGGCTATGTGCGGACGAATCCGATCCTGCTCGGCGCGATCTCGCTCGATCTCTTCGCCGTGCTGCTGGGCGGTGTCACCGCGCTGCTGCCGATCTACGCGCGCGACATCCTCGGCGCGGGGCCGTGGGCGCTCGGTCTTCTGCGTTCGGCTCCGGCGGTCGGGGCGCTGACGGTGTCCGGCTGGTTGGCGCGCCACGCCATCGAACGGCGCGCCGGCGTCATCATGTTCGCGGCCGTCGGAGCGTTCGGGATCGCAAGTCTCGTGTTCGCGCTGTCGACGTCGATTACGCTGTCGTGCCTGGCGCTCGCGGTCTATGGCGCATCCGACGCGGTCAGCGTCGTCATCCGGCAATCGCTCATTCAGATGCGAACGCCCTACGATATGCTCGGACGGGTCGCGGCGGTGAACGCGCTGTTCACGGGTTCGTCTGGCACGCTCGGCGAATTTCGCGCCGGCACGGTCGCCGCATGGCTCGGCGCCGTTCCGTCGGCGATGGTCGGCGGCATTGGCGCCATTGCGGTCATGCTGATCTGGATGTGGGTGTTTCCGCAACTGCGGAAGGTCGAGAAGCTCTCTCCCGAGAGGTAGTCTTCGAACCATGGCGCAAGGCGAAACAGGCCCCGGATCCGGCGAACCCGACGATCCTTACTACAGCTACAAGCCATCGCTGATGGGCGCGCCGTGGGAATTCTGGCTCCGGCCCGATGCCTTG
Source organism: uncultured Alphaproteobacteria bacterium (assembly GCA_963763365.1). Classification (GTDB taxonomy): domain Bacteria; phylum Pseudomonadota; class Alphaproteobacteria; order Rhizobiales; family Xanthobacteraceae; genus VAZQ01. Next base: position 199,226 of record CAVXOE010000019.1, read on the forward strand.
GAATGGCGGGCAGGGCGGCATCAGGGCCGCACGCCCTACGGAAATATCACGTACGTGCGGCTGTCGTACCGCCCGATCACAATGCAGACGAACCGATTTCTGACCGAGCTATGGTCGACGAACGGTCCGCGGCTGATGATCGCGTCGAGCTCTTGGCAAAGCATGGTGGAGCAGGGCAGCCAAATCGAAGCCTACGGCGCCTTTGTCCGGGCGTTGCACATCCGACTGGCAGACGGTGGCCGGACGCACTTCCAGGCTGGTGTGGCGGGCTTTCTCTACTGGCCGGGACTTGCGGCCTTCGCCGCGGTGGTACTGGCGACTGTAGCCCTCGTCGTCCGCGCGATGCTGATCGGAGAATGGCCGGCAGTCGCGCTCCTCGGCGGCTTTCTCGCCCTGTTCGCCTGGTACAGCGGCCGCTTCTTCCAGCGCAACCGGCCGCGCCCTTATCGGCCCGACGCGGTGCCGGCCGATCTCGTCCCGCTGCGTTGACGCTCGCGGTTCAGTTCCTGACCACCAGCACCGAGCACTTGGCGTAGCGCACGACGTGGCCCGCGTTGGAGCCAAGGAAGTAGGTGCGCACCGCGTGGCGCTGCGGCCGGTGCGAGGTCATCACGATCAGGTCGGCCTTGATCTCGTTCGCCTCCTCGAGAATCTCCTGATAGATGCCGCCCTGTCGCACCGTCGACGAAATGCGCGATGGCTCAATGCCGGCTTCCTTGACGATAATGGCGAGAGCATCTTCCGTCGTTTTGCGCTGCTGCATCTCAAAGTCGGGCGGGACGTATTCGGCCAGCATCACCGGCGTGAGCGGCAGGACATTGACGAGCCGCAGCGTGCCCTCGGACTGCCCCGCCATCATCAGCGCGGTCTCCATGGCGGGTTTGTTGAGCTCCGGTGAGCCGAGGTCGATGGGAACCAGGATTTGCTTGTACATGCTCCCTCCCTGTCGGTTCGTCACGCAGGACCGGCCGCAAGCGAACGGGGAGTGACGAACCGCTCCAGGCGTCCGCCTTGCGCATGGACCTTCGACCATTGCCGGCCGGCAAAATCGATCACCACGAGACCGGACGTCGGCAATCCCTCGCTCAGGCGTTCACGCGCCTCGACGTCGCCCGACGCGATGAGGTGCATCGCGATGTCGTGCATGCCGGGATTGTGCCCGATGACCAGCAGTGTCGGACCGGCGCCTTCGGTCTCCTTGATCGAGGCGAGGATGCCGTCGGCGCTGCTGTTGTAGAGGCGGTCGTCGAATTTCACCGCCGGGGTCGAGGTCAGCGAGGCGGCGACGCCCTCCCAGGTCTCGCGCGTGCGCCGTGCCGTCGATACCAGCACGCGGTCGGGGACGAGAGCGTGCCGCGCCAGATAGGCTCCGAGCTTTGCCGCGTCGTTGCGGCCCCGCGGGTTGAGCGCGCGCACGTGATCCTGCACGCCCGGTTCGGCTTTGTCCGACTTGGAATGTCGAAGCAGCATCAGGCGCATGGCGGCAGCATCGCTTTCAGGGCATGAGAGTGTAGAGCGGTTTGCGATTCCCGGGAACTGGAAACGCAATAGGCCCTTGTTGTGACGCAAGTTTTGCGGATACCTAGGCCGAAATCGCTTGCGCCAGCGCGGAAGGGGCTTTGGTGCCGTGAACGGCAAGGACGAAAACGTGAACGCGCCCGACCAGTCGGACTATGGCCCGAGCTGGTATTCCGCGACCATGGTGCCGGTCCCCGAACGCGGGCCGCTCGTCAACGATCTCGATGTCGACGTCTGCGTCATCGGGGCCGGCCTTGCCGGCCTGACCACGGCGTACGAGATCGCCCGGCGCGGCTGGTCGGTGGTCGTACTGGAGGCCCGCCGCGTCGCCTGGAATGCATCGGGCCGCAATTGCGGCTTCGTCCTCCCGGGTTTCGCGGTCTCGATGGACCAGGTGATCAACCGGGTCGGACTCGATCACGCCAAGGCGTTGTGGTCGCTGTCCGAGATGGGGCTCGACTACGTGCGCGACACCATCCGCGAGACACAGATGCCGGGCGTTGCGCCGGTCGACGGCTGGCTCAAGGTCTCCAAAGTCGACAAGACCGAGGAGGCGGTGGCCGACCTCAAGCTCTACGGCCAGGTGCTGGGGACGGCGATCGAGGGCTGGCCCACCGAGCGCGTGCGCGAAGTGCTGCGAAGCCGGCATTATTTTCACGCCATGCACTTCCCGCGCGCCTTTCACATCCAACCGCTTAATTATGCGCTGGGGCTTGCGGCCGCCGCCGAGGCCGCCGGAGCCCGCATCTTCGAAGGCACGACCGCGCTCGCGGTCGATCCTGACGGCGTGCGCAAGCGCGTCGACACGCCGAAGGCGCGCGTGCGCGCAAGCCACATCGTGCTCGCCTGCAACGTCCATCTCGGCGCGCTGATGCCGCGAGCCGCCGGGACGCTGCTGCCGATCTGGAGCTACCTGATCACGACCGCCCCGCTCGGTCCGCGGCTGCTCAGCGCCATCCGTTACCGCGGGGCAGTGAGCGACACCGACTTGGCCGACAACCACTATCGCATCGTCGACGGCGACCGCCTGCTCTGGTCGGGGCGCTCGACCACCTGGGAGGCCAATCCGCGCCGGTTTGTCGACAAGCTCAAGGCCGACATCGCCGAGGTCTATCCCAAGATCGGCAACGTCGAGGTCGAACATGCCTGGTCGGGCGTGCTCGGCAATGCGCTGCACCGGATGCCGCAGATCGGCGAGCTTTCGCCGGGCTTCTGGATGGCGAGCGGCTTCGGCGGCCATGGGTTGAACACGACCGCGATGGCCGGAAACATCGTTACCCGCGGGATTGTCGATGCCGACGACGTCTGGCGGTTGTTCTCGCCCTACGAATTCGTCTGGGCCGGCGGGAAGGTCGGCCGCGCGGTCAAGCAGGTCTATTACTGGTGGTACCGCGCGCGCGAGCGCTTCGAGGCGCGGCAGGCGCGCGAACGCGAGGCGGAGATCAACCGGTCGACCGGGCGCAAACCGTTTAGCGATGAGCCGGAGGCGCGCATGGCGCCGAGCATGCTGCCGCCCGCCGAGTTGCCGGCCGAGCCGGTCGATGCCGCGCTGCCGGCCGATCCGGTGATGACCACGGATCTGGCCTTGCCGGCGCCGGACGCTCAAGCCCCTGTTGCCGCCCGCGAGCGCAATGCCGACCTGGTGTCACGGCTGCGCGCCGTAGCGGACCATGCGGAGGAGGGGCAGCGCGCCGCGTCCTATGGCGGAGAGACCGCCGATCTGGCTCCGGGCCAATCCGACC
>CAVXOE010000020.1:0-247776 GCA_963763365.1 uncultured Alphaproteobacteria bacterium
CGACTCTAGCGGGAAGAGTGAGAGGCGATCATCGCCTCTCCCATGCGGATCAGGCGAGCATCCAGTCCGTCCGAGCCGACGCTCTGCGCGGTGACGCGCGCACCCTCCAGCAGGAGGTGAAGTTCGTCCGCCAGCATATCCGGCTCGCTCAGTCCGGCTTCGCCGCAAAGCTGGACCAATCGAGACCGGAGCGCAGCCTTGGCCTCTTCGATGACCCGCCGCGCCGGGTGACCTTTTTCCGGCAGTTCGACCGCGGCGTTGGCCAGCGGGCAGCCTCGCTCGTCGGTGCTGGCAACGTGCGCGGCCATCTCCCTGAGCCAGGCCCGAAGCTGCGCCAGCGCATCGCCCGGGTGCTCTTTTTCAAATCCGGCCCAGCAAACGTCGGCGTCCTTGGCGGATTCCCGCAGGTATTCCGCCACGAGTTCGTCCTTCGACGCGAAGTGGCGATAGAGCGTCATCTTGTTGGTACCGGCGGCCTCGGCGATCGCCTCGACGCCCACAGCCCGGATTCCATGCCGGTAGAACAGGTCGCCAGCGGCTTCGAGCAGGCGCTTCCGGGGCGGAATTCTCTCGTCTTTCTCGTGCGTTAAGGCGGATTTGACGATCACAGCGGCATTTCCTCTTGACACGGGTGTTACCGGTCAGTACCTATGATGTAGTGTTACCGGTCAGTACCACAAGATCAGACGGCAGTCACCGAGTTTTTAGTTCCCGCCAGTCAGGAGCCCAACATGTCCACCGCCGAAGCCACTGCACCCAGCGTCCAAAGCACCCCGCGCCCGACTGCGGGGACCGAAAACCTCTTCTCGCCGTACCGTCTCGGTGACCTCGAACTCAAGAATCGCATGGTCCTATCGCCGATGACACGCAGCCGCGCCATCGAGGGCAATGTCCCGAACCCGCTCGCCCCCACCTATTACGCCCAACGCGCGTCCGCCGGCCTCCAGATCACCGAGGCCAGCCAAGTGAGCCCGCGCGGCGTCGGCTACATCCGCACCCCCGGCATGCACTCGCCGGCGCAGGTTGCCGGCTGGCGCAAGGTCACCGATGCCGTCCACAAGGCCGGGGGCCGTATCTTCGCGCAGCTCTGGCACGTCGGGCGCGTCTCGCATCCGGACTTCCACAACGGCGAACTCCCCGTCGCTCCCTCCGCGCTCGCGGTCGAAGGCGAGGCCTTCACCCAGAACGGCAAGGTCAAGATCGTGACCCCGCGCGCGCTCGAGCTCAGCGAACTGCCCGGCATCGTCGCGCAATTCCGCACCGCGGCGGAGAATGCCAAGGCGGCCGGGTTCGACGGCGTCGAACTGCACGGCGCCAACGGCTACCTGCTCGACCAGTTCCTACGCGACGGCGCGAACCGGCGCACTGACGCCTACGGGGGCAGCATCCAAAACCGCGCGCGGTTTCCGCTCGAAATCACGCAAGCTGTGATCGACGTCTGGGGCGCCGAACGCGTCGGCTACAAGCTCTCACCGCAATTCGCCGGCTACTCGATGTCGAACTCGAACCCGGTGGCGACGTTCTCGCACATCGCGGAAGAGCTGAACCGGCTGAACATCGGATACATCCATATCGGCGAAGCGATTGCCGGTCCGATGGCGGCGCCTGCCGGTACGCTGCGGGTCACGCCGATCCTGCGCGACATCTTCAGCGGCACCGTGATCGTGAACGGCGGCTACGATGCGCGTTCCGCCAATGCGGCGATCGCCCGCGGCGAAACCGACCTGGTCGCGTTCGGCGTGCCGTTTCTGGCCAATCCGGATCTGCCGGCGCGCTATCGCAGCGACCGGCCGCTCAATGCCCCCGATCAGGCCACGTTCTATGCCGGCGAGGAGAAGGGCTACGTGGACTATCCGGCGTTGTCGTAATCGACGCGCCTTCACCAGGGGTTTGCAATCCGACAGGAGCATTCAGATGAAACCGATATATCAAGAACTGACGCTGAAGAACGTGCTGGCCGATCCGATGGTCCGCCTCGCGATGAACGCCGATCACGTCGATCCGCAGGAGCTCGGCGCCATGCTGGCAAGCGTTGCCAAGACGCTGGAACATTCGGCTCCGCGCTTGTCCGCGTGTTCGCAAGCTTGTTATTGAAGTGTATTCCGGCGTCATTGCGAGGAGCCCGCAGGGCGACGAAGCAATCCAGACTTCATAACACTATGCTGGATTGCTTCGCTCCGCTCGCAATGACGGCATAAGCCGCATGGATGCCGACAAAAACGAAGGCCGCCGGTTGGCGGCCTTCGTGCGTTTGCGGACCGCTTCGATCTCAGTATTTCGCCTCGAAGCCCGTCATCTTGGTCATGTCGGGATAGAGCACGCCAACCGCGCCTTTCAGTGCCGAGCGCGGGTTGTACCAGATGGCGCCGTCGCGGGTGATTTCGATCTTCGGCAGATCGCCGCGCTGCACCGCCGGATAGAAAGTGAACTTCTCGGTCTTCTGGTCGAACTTGATGATCGCCCCGCCCATGGCACCGTCCGCGATCCACATGTTGTTGTCCTTGTCCGCCCAGATGTCGTAGGGCTCGGCGAAGGCCACCGGCATCTTGTATTCGACCATCTTGCCGGTCGCCGGATCGAGCTTGCCGATCTTGCCGTTCGAGAACACGCCGTACCAGACGATGCCGTTGTGATCGACGCTGCCGCGGCGGATCAGGCAGTACGGGTCGTCTTCGTAGGCGGTGAGCACCGGGTATTCGGTGAACTCCTCCTCCTTCGGGTCGAACTTCGCCATCCGGCAGGCGGTGAACTGCGACATCCAGATGTTGCCCTGCTTGTCCTTGTCGGCGCCGTACGGATAGGAGCCGAAGGTCGGTGGCTCGTAGAGCGAGATCTTGCCGGTCTTCTGGTCGAACTTGGCAAGGCGGTTGCCGCGGATGACGGTCAGCCAGATGTTGTCCTCGGCGTCCACGATCGGGTCGTGGCCGCGCGTCTTGAACACGCCGCTCGGATCGATCGAATAGCGGTCCATCTTGCCGGTCTTCGGGTCAAGCCGGCCGAACTTCGAGCCGACGGTCTCGCCCCACCAGACGATGCCTTTGGAGTCGACCGTGATGCCGTGCGGGATGCCGCGTTCGGGCAGCGGATAGGTCTCCCACTTCACGGTGCGCGGATCGAGCTTGGTGATGCCGTTCTTGGTGCCGCGATCGGTCATCCAGACGTTGCCGTCCGGATCGAAGTACGGGTTCTGCCCGACCGGACGGGTGTTGCCGCCGAGCTTCGGCATCTCGTATTCGACGTACATCGCCTTGCCGAGCGCCGCCTCATCGAGCGGCATATCGGACTCGATCATGAGCGCGCGCTTCTTGGCGTTCGGGCCCATATAGGTCGCGAGATAATCGAGCAGAAGCTGCCGGTCCTTCGGCGTCATCTTGCCGGGCGGAACGGCCACATCGGCGCCGTTGATGCGCTTGCTCATGGTGTTGATGGCGGCGTCCCAGGTCGCGCGGTCCCAGGTCTTGAGCGAGTAGAAATTCATGCCGTGGCACGACATGCAGACGCGCTCCAGCACCTGGCGGCCGGGCGCCGGCGGATGCACCTTGTCGTAGTCGGTGTGGAACTCGACGTCCTTCTCGGTGATGGTGGCGCGGCCCGGATAGGCAACGACGGTAGAGGGCCCATTGACGCCGGGCTTGGGAGTGAGATCGGCCTCCTTGAGGGCAACATCGGCCTTCGAGGTCGCGCCGGCCTTGATCGTGACCTTCTGCGGATCGGAGGTGAAGCCGCGCCGCCCGACGGTCAATTCGTATTCGCCTGGATAGAGATTGATCGCCTGATACTTGCCGCCCGAGGTGTAGACCATGAAGGTCACGCCCTTCTCGGCGTTGCGCAGATAGACCTGCGCGGCCGTGAACGGCTTCGAGGCCGTGACGATGCCGGTCACCGCGCCGGTGCCCGCGATCGTCGAGCCGTCGGCCGCGGCCGGCGCCGCTGCCAGCACACAGCCGAGCAACGGTAGGACGAGCTTCATGAAGACTTGTAGTCGTTGGGACATGGGCTCACTCCGATGATGCAGTTTTTGTGTTGACGCCGCTGCGGTCCCTGCATCTGGAACCGCGGCGGCCATGATGAAACGGCGCGGCAGATGCCGCGCCGAACCTCGCTCAATCACGCACGACCACCAAACGGTCGGTCCCAGATTCGCCGCCCCACGCCTCGCCCGGCCGTCCCAGCATCTGACGGATGTTGGCGCCGCGCTTGTCGCTCGGGAAGCTTTGATAGGACGGGAGCTGATAGTAGCTGACCTGCGCGGCCTGCGCGGAGCCGAGCGCGAGCGCCGCCGTTGCCGGCGCCGTAAGGATGCGGACCATGAGTCTGCCCTCCGAGCCGAAGCTCATCCGAACTCAAGCCATCCGCGGCAAACTTACTCCGTTGCAACGTAGGCGTAAGCGCGTGCGCGCATAAAATTTACGTAAATTCCATTCTGGGCCGCGGCGATCCTACGGCGCGGCCAATCATTCGGCGGCTTCGCGTCCGCCGGACGGCCGCACCCAGCGGTCGGCCAAAGCGTCGTCGGATCGCTTCGCGTCGACCCAGTCGGCACCGTCGGCATACTCGACCTGCTTCCAGAACGGTGCGCGGGTCTTGAGGTAGTCCATCAGGAATTCAGCCGCCGCGAACGCATCCTGCCGGTGCGACGACGCGGTGACGACCAGCACGATCTCTTCCCCGGGCGTGAGCCGTCCGTAGCGATGGATCACGGTGACGCCGAGCAGCGGCCAGCGCTGCTGCGCGGATTCCACGTGACGTGCGATCTCGGCCTCCGCCATGTCGGGATAGTGCTCGAGCGTCATCGCCACGAGCGGCCGGCCGGATTCGTCGCCGCGGCAAATGCCGGTGAAGGTCACGACCGCGCCGATATCGCCGCGGCCGCGCGTGAGCTGCGCGGTTTCTTGCGCCGTATCGAACGGTTCAAGCTGCAAACGGATGGTGGCGGTCATCCGGCTTGGACTCCAAGGCGGCGCTGGGCCGCAGGCATCATCCGCCGGTCATCGGCGGGAAGAATGCGATTTCGTGCGCGCCCGCGATCGCCGTGTCGGCGCGAACATGCGCGCGATCGACCGCGGCGCGGATCACCTTGGGGTTCTCGAACGCATAGGCGTATTCCTCGCCCTGCTGCGCCAGAAAGGTCATGAGATCGGCAATCGTCGTGACCGAAGCGGGAAGCTCGATTTCTTCTTCCGGCTTGCCGACGCGTTCGCGCACCCACGCAAAATAACGCAACTTCACACCAGTGTCCCGAATCCGAAGTTCGCTCCAATTTCACCGCGCCCCCTTCAGCGAACTTCGGATTTCAAAGGGGACACTGGCAACATTATGAATCTAGTGTGGCTTTGGATTTGACGTTCCTACGACGGTCGTGCCGCAATACTGGTAGGAACGTCAAATCCGCCACACTAATCCTCGATCAAGTGCCGCGCCCCGGCGCGGAAATAGTCCCAGCCAGTGTACAGGGTCAGCAACGCCGAGAGCCAGAGCAGCGTCAGCCCCATCGGGGTCACCATCGGCAAAACCACATCGCCCGCCCGGCCGGCTACCAGGAAACCGACCGCGACGAGCTGCAACGTCGTCTTCCACTTGGCGAGTTGCGTCACCGGCACGCTCACGCGCAGTTCGGCGAGATATTCGCGCAGGCCCGACACCAGAATCTCGCGGCACAGGATCACGATCGCCGCCCACAGCGACCAGCCGCGGATCGTCCCGTCGGCGGCGAGCATCAGGAGGCACGATGACACCAACAACTTGTCGGCGATCGGATCGAGCATGCGGCCGAAGGTCGACTGCTCGCCCCACTTGCGGGCGAGATAGCCGTCGAGGATGTCGGTCACGCCGGCGCAAATGAAAATGAACAGCGCCACCCAGCGCAGCCACAAGCCGCCCTGCAGGATGTCCTGCCAATAGAGGCAGCCGACCACCAGGGGAACGGCCACGATACGCGAATAGGTCAGGAGATTGGGGAGCGCGAGCGGCCGCGCCGGTAATGGTCTCGATGCGACAGCTTTCATGGCCCGAGAGACTACCCTTCCTGCCCCTGCATCAAAAGGGAAAGCCTCCGGCTCATCCCCAGTGATTTCGCCGCAAGGACCCGATCTGAACGGCCGGAGTGCAAGCTACAAACCCGATTGCCCACTCTAAAGCAATCGCGACACGCGTTCGTGACAGCGAATTGACCCCGCGAAAATGGGGATTTGCCGCGGCGCCCGCAACGGGGGCGCTAACCGGCGCGTTCGTGGAAGAAATCATAGATCTTGCGTGCGGTTTCGGCGCTGATGCCGGGAACTTTGGCCAGGTCGGCCGGCGCCGCACGTTCGATGGCCTTCAGCGTCCCGAAATGATGGAGCAGCGCGCGCTTCCGCGTCGGGCCGACCCCGGGGATTTCCTGCAGCCCGCCCTCGCGAATGTCACGCCGGCGGCGGGCGCGATGCGAACCGATTGCGAAGCGGTGAGCCTCGTCGCGCAGCCGCTGCACGAAATAGAGCACCGGGTCACGGGGCTTGAGCTTGAACGGCTCGCGCCCTGGCAGAAAGAAGGTCTCCATTCCGGCGTCGCGGTCCGGGCCCTTGGCGATGCCGGCGAGCGGCACGTCGGTGATGCCAAGCGCGGCCAGCGTCTCCCGCGCGGCACTGAGCTGCCCGCGCCCGCCATCGATCAGCACGAGATCGGGCCAGGGGGATTGCGCTTCGTCTTCGTCGATCATCCGTTCGGGCCCACGCGCTCTACGGCTTGCTCCGTTGCTCTCTCCGCTTGCTCCGTTACCCTCTCCCCTTGTGGGAGAGGGTGCCCGAGCGCAGCGAGGGCGGGTGAGGGGGCAGCCTCAATCACCGGCACACAGCCCCCTCACCCGGCTCGCCTTCGCTTCGCTCAGGCGATCCACCCTCTCCCACAAGGGGAGAGGGTAACGGAGCAAGTGGAGAGGATGACGGAGTGCGGGGCTCGGCCGCCACTAAATCGATCGAGCCCAATTCACCGCCCCGCAATTTTCCATCCGCCCGCGGCGCTTCGTCGATCAGCCGTTTGAAGCGGCGGCTCAGGACCTCGCGCATCATGCCGAAGTCGTCGCCCGGCGCGAGATCGGCGGAGCGGATGTTGAACTTGCGGTACTGGTTCTTCTGAAATCCCTCGCGCCCGGCGACGATCATGGCGCCGACGGCGTTCGAGCCCTGGATGTGGCTGTTGTCGTAAACCTCGATGCGCCGGGGCGCACGCGGCAGCCCGAAGGTTTCGGTCAACGCCTCGAGCAATCTGCGTTGCGAGGACGTGTCCGCGAGCTTGCGGGCAAGCGCCTCGCGCGCATTGGCGAGCGCGTGGTCGATCAGTTCCTTGCGCTCGCCGCGCTGCGGCACGCCGATCTCGACCTTGATGCCGCTTTTGGTGCTCAAGGCCTCGGCCAGCAGCGCGCGCTCGTCGATCTCATGCGAGAGCAGGATGCAACGCGGGCACGGCTTGTCGTCGTAGAACTGCGCCAGGAACGCACCCAGCACTTCGCCGGCGGCGAGCGAGCGGTCTGCCTTCGGGAAGTACGCGCGATTGCCCCAGTTCTGGCCGGTGCGGAAGAAGAACACCTCGACGCAACTGAACCCGCCCTCCTGGTGGACGGCGAAGACGTCGGCCTCTTCCACGTTGCGTGGATTGATGCCCTGGTGACCCTGCACGGCCGAGAGCGCGGCAAGCCGGTCGCGATAGATCGCGGCCCGCTCGAAATCGAGCACGCCCGACGCGGTCTCCATCTCGTGCGCGAGCTCTTCCTTGACGGCCCGGCTCTTGCCGGAGAGGAAATCGTTCGCCTCGCGCACAAGCTCGGTGTACTCGGCGAATTCGATCTCGCGCGTGCACGGGCCGGAGCAGCGCTTGATCTGGTAGAGGAGGCACGGCCGCGTGCGGCTTTCGAAGAAGCCGTCCGAACAGGAGCGCAGCAGGAACGCCCGCTGCAAGGCGGTGATGGTGCGATTGACCGCCCACACCGAGGCGAACGGGCCGTAGTATTTGCCCGGCCGCGTGCGCGCGCCACGGTGCTTCAAGATCTGCGGCGCCCAGTGGTCGGCGGTGATCAGGATATAGGGGAACGACTTGTCGTCGCGCAGCAGCACGTTGAAGCGCGGACGCAGCCGCTTGATGAGGTTGGCTTCGAGCAGCAGCGCTTCGGTCTCGGTCGCGGTCGAGACAAATTCGAGCGAGGCGGTCGCCGCGATCATGCGCTCGATGCGCGGGTCGTAGCCGGTCGGCCGCGTGTAGGCGACGATGCGCTTTTTGATGTTCTTCGCTTTGCCGACGTAGAGCACCTCGCCGTTGGCATCGATCATCCGGTAGACGCCGGGCGAAGACGGCGCGTGCTTGGCGTGGCGCGTGATGGCGGCGCGGCCGGCCGCGAGCGGTCCGACGGCGGCCGCGAGATCGATCGATTGACCGGCGACCTCCTGCTCGAGCTCGGGCAAAGTCTGCTCGTCGTCCTCCTCGACGAGCTCGGTCGATGGATCGATGTCTTTCTTCCGGCCGGCCATGGGTCGGAAGGTAGGGATTTGGCGCCGCAGCGGCTACCCAGCCCCGCGAGGTGTCAACTGCTTAGGGCGCGGGAATCTTATCCAAGTTTTTACCAATATTATTTGGCGATCATTAACTAACAATGACTGATATTTACGTATTATAAAGCTTAATATAAGCAAGTATAGATGACCGATCCCCTACGAATAGTTTGGACGACGCCATTGTATTTTTGCACTAGACGCATCGATGATTACCAATACTATTAAAATCGAATTGTTGGAGGGATCAGGGGATGAAACGCTTCCTTCTCGCGGGAGTCGCCGCGCTGGCGCTCACCGGGTCGGCCACGGCAGCCGATCTCATGTACCCGGCGCCGCCGTTGGCTCCGGGGCCGCTCTACAGCCCGCTCTACAATTGGACCGGCTTCTATGTCGGCATCAACGGCGGCGGCGGTTACGGCGGTTCGAACTGGGACGGCATCGACAGCTTCAGTGTGTCCGGCGGCGTGGTTGGCCTGACCGGCGGTTACAATTTCCAGATCAATCGGTTCGTGGTCGGCATCGAGACCGATATCGACTGGGCGGGCATCAAAGGCAGCACGACTAGTTGCCTGTTCGGCTGCGATACCCGAAATGCCTGGATCGGCACGATCCGCGGCCGTTTCGGCTACGCCTTCGACCGCTTCCTGCCCTACCTCACGGGCGGTGTCGCGCTCGGCGACATTCGGGCGAACCGGACGTATTTTCCGGGCGGCAGCTTCACCAACGCCGGTTGGGCATTGGGCGGGGGACTCGAAGTGGCGATCTTCGGCAGCGCTTTCACCGCCAAGGTCGAATATCTCTACGTCGGGCTGGGCGACTTCAACTGCGGCCTGAACTGCGGGCTGCTGCCCGGATCCAACGTTTCGTACTACGCCAATCTCCTGCGCGGCGGCATCAACGTCCGGTTCTGATCCCCTGGTCGGACCTCTGCGCGGCGAAACCCCGGACCTCACGGTCCGGGGTTTTGCTTTGGGCGGCGGGGCGACAAGCGCGCGACCTCACGTCGGCGGCTTGGTCGCAGCGAATGCCGGCACGCGCGCGGCGAAAGCGTCGAGCCAGGCGGCAAGCCGCGGATGGTCCTTGCGCCAGGCATCGCCAAAACGGAAATCGCGATAACCGAGCGCGCAGGCGATCGCGATCTGTCCGACAGTGGGCGGAGTGTCGAGCGCCGGGGGTTCCGCTTCGAGCGCCGCCAAAGCGCGCGTGACTTTGCCGGCCTGATGATCGAGCCATTTCGCCTCGTGCTTTTCCGCCGGCCGCCAGCGCGCCTCGTAGACGGTCAGGATGGAGGCATCCAAGATGCCGTCGGCCAGCGCCTGCAACCGCGACGACGCGATGCGCGCTGCTGGATCCTTCGGCACGATCTTGCCGCCACCGGCGCGATGGTCGAGGTAGTCCAGGATCACCCGCGAGTCGAAAAATACGCTGCCATCCTCGATCAGCAGCGCCGGAATCTTGCCGAGCGGGTTCTGCTGGCGAATGGGGTCGTTCGGACTCGATGTGTCGGCATTTTCGAGCGTAATCTCGGGCTCAAGACCGAGAATACCGGCGGCAATACGCACTTTGCGCACAAAGGGAGAAGCCGGAGACGAACGCAGGATCATCATGGGTGTCATCTCGATCTGTCCCGGCGATGTTCGATACGCCGAGGTGAATGGAGGCGGCCGCTCGCAGAAGCGTCGCCGGTTCAGTTTGGAGTCAGCCTGCTTTAGCCGGTGATGACAAGGTTGACGGCCTTCGGGCCCTTGCCCTTCTTGTCGGGCTCGACATCGAAGGAGATGCGCTGGCCCTCGTTGAGTGACTTGAGTCCGGCCCGCTCGACCGCCGTTACGTGAACGAAGACATCGCGTCCGCCATCGTCCGGCTTGATGAAACCGTAGCCACGTTCGGCGTTGAAGAATTTGACGGTACCTGCCATGGCCATCGGGAAACTCCTTTCCCCGTGGGTGCCACGCCGCCGGCCCGCATGGCGCGGCGGCTCGGCCGGACATTCACAAACGGGGAAAGGGGCGGCCGCTTCACGGCCTCCGTCACTCCGCCGGCCCCCACAGGAGGCGGAACGTCAAAGCCAGCGCGACAAAAATTAAACTAATCCGGGCTTGTGGAAAAGTGGCGAAACTCGTTTTCACCCGTCAGCCAATCGACGCGGCTCGTTCCGGCGCCGGCATCGGAGAGAACGGCCGCCAATTCCGGCAGCAGGACCGAAAGTTCGCCGGCGAGCGTCCAGGGTGGATTGACGATCAACAGCCCGCACGCTGCGAGCCGCCCCGGATCGCGGGAGGCGGCCACGCGCAGTTCCGCGCGCAAAATTTTGGCAATGCCGGTGCGCCGCAGGCGCCGCGCCAAGGCGTCCGGTTGTTCACGGTCCTTGATGGGGTACCAGAGGAGGTAGGTGCCACCCGCCCACTTGCGGTGTGCGGCTTCAAGGCCCTGCACGAGCCGCGCGAAATCACCGGCGTCCTCGAATGGCGGATCGATCAGGACCAGGCCCCGCCGCTCCTTCGGCGGTACATAGGCGTAGAGCGCGGTCCAGCCGTCGATCGGCAACGCCTTGCTGCGCCGGTCGCCGTCGAGATAACGCGACAGGGCCGCGGCGGCGGAAGGCTCGGTCTCGCACGCGATCAGGCGGTCTTGCGAGCGCAACAGCGCACGCACGATGGCCGGCGAACCCGGATAGCTGGCGAGGCGGCCGGAGGTATTGAGGCCGTTGACGATGTCGAGATAGGGCGCGAGCAACTCGCGCGAAGCGGCCCCGATCGGCATGGTCAACAGACGCTGAATGCCGCCCTGCCACTCCGGGCTGCGGCTCGCCTCCGGGCCGGCGAGATCGTAAAGGCCAGCCCCCGCGTGAGTGTCGATCACACGAAAGGCCGCCGGTTTCGCGCGCAGGTGGACGAGAATGCGCACCAGCGTCGCGTGCTTGAGCACGTCGGCAAAATTTCCCGCATGAAAGGCGTGACGATAGTTCATGAGCGCATGGGGCGGTTCGTCCGGGCGTTATTCCGCCAGGCGGAGGTAAAACGGGTCGGATTGCTAAAGTTTTACCATCGCGCTTAGCGTCGAGGCGATATCTCGCCCGGTACGCTGAAACGATGTGGCGAACCTTGATCGCAGCAACCCTGGTTTACGGCTACGGCCATCCGAGCCTCGACGGATACCGTCCCGCCCTGCTCGACCGGCCGCTGCAGTCGTTCTACGCGGATGTGAACAGCACCGCGCGCGACGGCCGCAAGGCGCTCGCCGTTCTCGATGACGCACGCTGCATGCGCTATCTCAAGACCTATATCGATCGGCTGGACGCGCACCTGCGCGCAGCCCTCTGACCCGACATTCCTGAGTTTCGATTACGACGCGAAAGGGCACTCAGCCCCGCGCTTGCCGCTGGCCGGCCGCGGACCTCGCATCGGAATGCGTGCGCAGGCCAAACTCGCTGCGCGGCGGCACCACTTTCCGTGGCTGCGGCGGAGCCGGATTCGCGCGCTTCGCCTGTTCCGGCCGTGCCAAGTCCGCGGATCGGGCAATTTCCTTCCCCCCTCCCCGCGCTTTCCTGCGCCCAAAATCGAGAACGGCCGCCACGGTCCGCACCAGGACGAACAGCCCGAGCGGCAACCCCACGACGTGGATCAAAATGATCGGCAGGGCGACCGTCATGGCGTCGGGCTGGACGCTGGCCGCGGCGATATAGACGGGAGCCCAGACGGTCGCGGTGAGCGCGACGTTGACGACGGTCGAGAGAATGCTGAGCGGGCTCGATGGATCGCACACCCAGTAGAACAATTCCTTGGCGGCGTTGGGGTGGCAAACCCCCGACTTACCGAAGACCGCCGCACCGTAGTCGAGCGCCCAGAACGTGACCGCCCACATGAGCAGGTAGCTCAGCCCGGTCTGCCAGGCGATGAACCTGACGTAGTCCTTGATGCGGCCCATTGCCCGTTTCATTCATGTAGAATGTCCAGGCGAGCCTAGGAAGTTACCCTTACCACTCCGTTGCAGAGAGCCGCGCGAACTGGTGGCTGTCGTCCATCGCCCGGTTGCGGGAATGGGGGAATGCGGGCGGATTCACCCCCTGCAACCCTCCCCCGCAAGCGAGGGAGGGACCGCGCCACCATCGCGGACCTTCAGCGCGAGACAGCCGCTGCGCCGCCCCCACGCACCGGCGGCATCACCAGCCGGTCGCGCCGGCAGGCACGCGATTCCATCTCCGGACAGGAGCGGAATTGCAAATCCCGGCTCAGGCAGATCCGGACTTCGCCCAGCCGCCGACTGTCGCATGTCACCGAAATGGCGTCGCGGCTGAGGCCTGGGTTCATCGTCACGAACGCCTCTTCGACCTCGTCGGGTGTCACGCTCAGTTGCTCTTTGGGCTCGATGTAAGCCTCCGGAATCTTCACCACCGCGCGGGCTTTGCGCACCGCGTCGAAATAGGCGCGCTGCCCGAGGCCGGAGCAGGTTCCGTGCTTGTCCCAGTTGTGAAAAATCAGCCGTGGCGCCGGCATCAGATCGAGCATCGACGACACGATGTTGCGATCGAGCCGCGGCGCCGGCACCTGGCAGAACTCCGGAAAGCCCCTCTCGTACTGCGGCCATAGGCCGTGAACCACGAAAGAGTACGGCCGCGCCGTGCCGCACTGCTGGTGCGGCGGCGTCCCCCGCTCACCGGCCGCCTCGCAGAACGAGGGCGACCACGACAGCGCGAGGACATAGAAGTCGAAATGTCCGGGCTGGTTCTGCCGCCGGTCCTGCGCGGAAGCTCCCGCACCCATCAACGACAAGGAGACCGCAACTGACGCGACGCGAGCAAGAAACGGGACCATCGATGCCTCGTGAAAGCAGGCCGCACCACGTACACTTCAAGCACGTAGGAACAATACCACGAAATCGGAACATTCCAAGAACAAATTAGAATTGCGCGGGTGGAAAATGATCGTCGATGGCAAACTGCCACTGTTGGCTTCGCCGGAAGGGCATATCCGACCAATTCGCAGAGGAGACGCATGGTGACCGCCTCATCGTCGCTGCCGGCCAGGCTCGTGGTCATGGAGGGGGACGGCATCGGCCCCGAGATCACGGCCGCGACGCTCGCGGTTCTGCACGCGGCCGACAGCCGCTTCGGGCTGGGGCTCACGCTGACGCCGGTCGCGATCGGGCTGAAGGCGTTGCGCGAGCAGGGCACGACGTTGCCGGCAAGCGCGGTCGAGGCGGCGCGGGCGGCCGACGGTGTCATCCTCGGGCCGGTCGATCACAACGCCTACCCGCCGGTCGAGAACGGCGGCATCAATCCGTCGGGCGGTTTGCGCAAGCGCCTCGACCTGTTCGCCAACATCCGCCCGGCGAAGAGCCGCGGCGGATTTCCGCCGCGCTGCGGCGCCCCCGTCGATCTCGTCATCGCGCGCGAGAACACCGAAGGCTTCTACGCCGACCGCAACATGTTCCAGGGCTCGGGCGAATTCATGCCGACGCCGGACCTTGCGTTATCGGTACGCAAGATCACACGCGAAGGCTCGACGCGCATCGTCGAGGCGGCCTATGCGCTGGCGCTGCGCCGGCGCAAGAAGGTGACGGCGGTACACAAGGCGAATGTGTTTCGCGTGTCGGACGGACTTTTCCTGGAATGCGCGCGCGCCGTGGCGGCGCGGCATCCCAACGTGGAATACGAGGAGAAGATCGTCGACGCGATGGCGGCGCTGCTGGTGCGCGACGCGAGCCAATTCGACGTCATCGTCACCACCAACATGTTCGGCGACATCCTCTCCGATCTCGCCTCGGAGATTTCCGGCAGCCTCGGGCTCGCGGCCTCGATCAACGCCGGCACGCATCACGGGGTGGCGCAGGCGCAGCATGGCTCGGCGCCGGATATCGCCGGGCAGGACCTCGCCAATCCCGCCTCGCTGATCGGCTCGACGGCGATGCTGCTGGCCTGGCTCGGCGAGCGGCGCAGCAACAATGCGTTCATCGCGGCCGCCGGCGCAATGGAAGCCGCGCTCGACCAGGCCATCGCCAAGCCCGAATGGCGCACGCGCGATCTCGGCGGGCCGCTCGGCACGCGCGCGTTCGGCGAACGCGTGGCGGGGCTGGTTACGGAGAAGCTTGTTCCGCCCTCATCCTGAGGAGCGTCGCGTAGCGACGCGTCTCGAAGGATGGCAGCGAGCACCGAGTTTGCGGCCATGCTTCGAGACGCATCGCTTCGCGACGCTCCTCAGCATGAGGCGTCGCGGATCACAGCACCCGGCCCGCCTCGTCGATCAGGTGCATGTTGTCGAGCTTGGCGGCGAGCTTCATGACGGCGCCGACGCGCGCGCCGGCGTTCGGGCTGACGCGAGCGCACACCTCGGTGCCCGCGATCGTGAAGTAGACCAGCGTCTCCATTCCCATCGGCTCGACCACTTCGATGGCGGCGTCCAACGTGCCGATGTTGGCCTCGCCGTTCGGCTTGACTTCGGTCAGGTGCTCGGGGCGCAGCCCGAAGATCAACCCGGCGCGGCCGACGTGCGGGCGATAACGCGCCGCGCGGGACTGCGGCACCGCCAGCGCGATGCCGTCGGCCAGCCGCACCCGCAATGCGTCCTCCTCGCCTTCCAGCCGGCAGGGAATAAAGTTCATCGCCGGCGAGCCGATGAAGCCCGCCACGAAGCGCGTCAGCGGTGCGTGATAGAGGTCGTTGGGCGCGCCGATCTGCTCGATGATGCCGCGGTTCATCACCACGACGCGATCCGCCAAAGTCATCGCCTCGATCTGATCGTGGGTGACATAGACCGTAGTGGTTCGCACCTTCTGATGCACGCGCTTGATCTCGGTGCGCATCTGCACGCGCAGCTTGGCGTCGAGGTTGGAGAGCGGCTCGTCGAACAGGAACACCTTGGGATTGCGCACGATGGCGCGGCCCATCGCGACGCGCTGGCGCTGGCCGCCGGAGAGCTGGCGCGGTTTGCGCTCGAGCAGCTCGGTGATGTCGAGGATGCGGGCGGCTTCCTGCACGCGTTTGGCGATCTCCGGCTTCGGGATAACGCTTGAGGCGCAGGCCGAACGACATGTTCTCGTGCACCGTCATGTGCGGATAGAGCGCGTAGTTCTGAAAGACCATCGCCATGTCGCGGTCCTTCGGCGGCACGTCGTTGACCACCGTGCCGTCGACACTGATCTCGCCGTCGCTGATGTCCTCGAGGCCAGCGATCATGCGCAGCGTGGTGGACTTGCCGCAGCCCGACGGGCCGACCAGCACCACGAACTCCTTGTCGGCGATGTCGAGATCGATGCCGCGCACCGCCTCGGTATCGTCGAAGCGCTTGACCACCTTGCGAAGCGACACTTGCGCCATGGGCTAGCCCTTCGTGGCGCCGGCCGTGAGGCCGGCGATGTAGTAGTCCATCAGGAAGGCGTAGATGATGAGCGGCGGCGCGGCGCCGAGCAGCGCGCCGGTCATGATCTGCCCCCAGTTGAACACGTCGCCCTTGATCAGCGTGGTGATGATGCCGACCGGCAGTACGAGCTGATCGGCCGACGTCGTGAACGCGAGCGGATAGAGGAACTGCGCCCACGACACCGTGAAGGCGAAGATGGTCGCGGCGATGAGGCCGGGCAGCGCCACCGGGATAAAGACGCGGGTGAGAATCTGCCGGTAGTTCGCGCCATCCATCAGCGCCGCCTCGTCGAGTTCCTTCGGGATCGAGGCGAAGTATCCGATCATGATCCAGGTGCAGAACGGCACCGTCAGCGTCGGATAGACGATCAGCAGCACCCACCAGCGGTTCATGAGCTGGATGCCGGTCCATTCGTTGACCACGGCGAACATCTTGAACAGCGGAATGAACAGCAGCGTCTCCGGAATGAGGTATGTGAGGAAAATGCCGGTCGCGAGCGTGGCCGAGCCCCAGAACCGCATGCGCGAGAGCGCGAACGCCGCCGGCACGCTGATCAGCATGGTGATCGTGACGACGAAGACCGAGACGATCGCGGAGTTGCGGAAGAACGTGAGATAGGTCGAGGATGTCAGGAGCTCGATGTAGTTGCTGAGCGTCGGATTCTTGACCCACCATGGATTGGTCGCGGCCGAAATCTCCATGCTGCTCTTGAGCGAGGTGATCAGCATGTAGACCGGCGGCATCAGGAAGAAGATCGCGAATAACGTCAGGAAGAAATACGACCAGCGCAACGCCCAGCGGCGGTCGTGGCTCATGCTGCCGTATTTGGCGCGTCGGACGGGCGCGGCATCGGCCGGGAGCGATGCGGCGGTCATGACATCTCTCCTGCCCGCCGGTTCACGTCGCGCAGAATGAAGATCGCCGCCACCGACGAGGATCGGCACCATGAACAGCGACACCGAGGCGCCCAAAGGAATGTCGTTGCCCTGGATGCCGACCCAGAACGCCCAGGTGGCGAACACGTGCGTGCGGTCGATCGGGCCGCCCGCGGTCAGAATCCGCACGATGTCGAAATTGGCGAAGGTCACGATCAGCGAGAACAGCGCGGTGATCGCCATGATGTTGCGCATCATCGGCAAGGTCACGTACCAGATGCGCTGCCACCAGTTGGCGCCGTCGATCGCGGCCGCCTCGTAGAGCTGCTCGGGCACCGACTTGAGCGCGGCGAGATACATGATCATGAAGAACGGCGCGCCGATCCAGATGTTGACCAGGATCACCGAGAAGCGTGCCCAGTTGGCGTCGCCGGTCCAGGGGATGGGGCCGATGTCGAACAGCGCCAGCACCCAGTTGAACGCGCTGTAGGACGGATCGAACAGCCACAGCCACGCAAGGCAGCTCATGGCCGGCGGGATCACCCACGGCACCAGCAGCATGCCGCGCCACTTGCGCTGGCCTTTCGACGGGATGTTGTGGACGAAATGCGCGACGATGAAGCCGATCAGCGCTTTGAAGATCACCGCCGTGATGGCGAAGATGCAGGACTGCCGCACCACCATCCAGAAGGTTTCGCGCTTGAACAGAAAAAGAAAATTGTCGAAGCCGACGTAGCGCTCCATCGACTTGTTCAAGGTCGCGAGATGGATCGAATAGAACGCCGGATAGATCACCAGGATGACGACGAGGAGAATGAGCGGCAGCGTCATCAGCAGCGCGATCGTCGACTTGCGCGCCATCGCCTTGCGGAAGCCGGAGCGCGAGCGCGCGCCAGCTACTACTGCGGTACCGGATTGTAATGTCGCGTCGACCATGCGCCACCTCCTGCCGCACCCGTGCTGCCGCCCAGGCTTGCCGGGCGGCAGCGCACGGACTACGGGCTCAGGTCCGCATGTAGCCTTCGACCTCGCTCTCGGCCCAGGCCAGCGTCTTTTCGAGCGGCTCGCCCTGCATGAAGCGAACGACCATCTTGGTCTGGATCGCCTGGGTGTAGATCTGCACGGCGATCTTCGGCGGTGCCGGCTGCGCCGCCACGGAGAGGATCTGGTGATTGTGCGGGTTGGGGTAGTGGTAGAGCGTGCCCTTCGGCGGGCCTTCCTCGGCCCAGACCTTGAGCGTGGTCAGCTTTTCGAAGGCCGGAAGGTCGTAGCCCTGGCTCGCCTCCACCATCTTCTCGATTGCGGCGGGCTGCGAGAGATACAGCAGCAGGCTCTTGGCGGCCGGCTTGTTCTTGCTGAAATTCCAGATGCCGTAGAAGTACGGCAGGAACGGCGCATACCGCCCCTTCGGCCCGGACGGCATGCCGTGCGTCCAGAGCTGCTCGGCGACCTGCGGCGCGTCGCGCTTGGCAACCGCCCAGGCGCTCGGCGGGTTCATGATCAGCGAGCCCTTGCCGGCGATCAGGTATTTGTTGTTCGACGCGTTGTCCCAGGCCGGCGCGTCGGGCGGCAACCACTGGCCGAGCTTCTTGTAGTATTCGAGCGCCTGTCGCACCGCGTCGTTCTTGACCGAGATGTTGCCCTTGGCGTCGACCAGGTCGGCGCCGAACGACTGGAAGATCGCGCCTGCGGTGTCGACGTTGTCCTCGGTTCCGCCGAGCCCGATGCCGAGCGGATGGCCGCCCTTGTGGCAGGCTTCCGCGGCCTTGAGCATGGCGTCGAGCGTCCAGGCGTCGGCCTTGGGCGGCGCGCCCGCCGGATACATCGCCTGCACGTCGATGCCGGCGTGCTTCTTCATGAGATCGATGCGCGAGCACGGGCCTTTGATCTGGCTGCCGACCGCCGCCGGCACCGCCACCCAGCGGCCGCCCGGCTTGGCGAGGTATTCGCAGGTCGGGTTGACCTTGCCGTTGATCTTGATCAGCTCGGCCATGATGTCGTCGACCGGCTCCAGCCGGTTGGCGTGATCGGCCGGCTGCCAAGTCGGGAAAGCGAAGATGTCGTGGCCCGAGCGCGCTTGCGCTTCCGCGGCGATCGTCAGCAGGTTCTTGTTGCCCTGAGACGTAATGTAGTCGATCTGCAGCTCGACTTTTTCCTTGGCTCCCCACTCTTCGCACAATTGCTGCGAGGCTTTATTGGCGCCGGGCACCCAATGGTCCCAGAATCCGATCGACAACTTGCCGGCGGCGTACGCTCCGCGCACATACGGCATGGCGATTACGGCGGTGGTGGCGACGGTGGTCTTGAGAAAGCGACGGCGATTGAGCTTGCCCGCGAGCATTGGAAATCCTCCCATGGGTTCCCGCTCGGACGTTGCCGATTTATTTTTGCAGCCGTCGATCTTGATCGGACGGCCTCTTCGGCTTCCGGTCCGTGCCGCAAGTCTAGATCAAAAGCGTTCGGCTTGTCAGGAAAGATTTGCTTGTTCACCGTGCCAAGGCGGCCGCTGCCATGACGCGGTTTGTCGCAGTCGGCTCATCCTATCGCCGCAGCGCAGCACGACGGATAAGTCGAAAGTCGAATATCGGTTGCCGGAACGCGCAGCTTCAGTCCTGCGCGCGAGCCTTTTTCAGATGCTGCAAGACCTTTGCGCGCAGCGCGGCCTGATCCGCCGTGCTCCAGGCGCGAAAGCCTTCGCCCGATTTGAAGCCGAGCCGCCCATCCGACACGAGCTTTTCGAGATAGGGCGACGGACCCGGCCGCAACTCGATGGCCGGTAGCACGGTCTGATGGATCGCGAGCGTCAGGTCGGTGCCGACGAGATCGGCATTTTCCAGCGGCCCGAGCACGGCGAGCCGCCGGCCGAAGCTCGCCTTGATCACGGTGTCCACCGTCTCGGCGTCGCAGATACCGTGCTCGACCAGTGCGATCGCTTCCCGCCACAGCGCATGTTGCAGGCGATTGCCGACAAAGCCGGGCACGTCC
Source organism: uncultured Alphaproteobacteria bacterium (assembly GCA_963763365.1). Taxonomy (GTDB): domain Bacteria; phylum Pseudomonadota; class Alphaproteobacteria; order Rhizobiales; family Xanthobacteraceae; genus VAZQ01. The sequence goes on from CAVXOE010000020.1 coordinate 19,741, forward strand.
TTCTTGACGTGCACGGGCATTTTGCCCGCCGCCTTGTGCAGCGCGATGGTCCACTCAATGGCGTGCGGCGATGTCCATTGCGTTCCAATCACCTCGACCAACGGCACGAGAAACGGCGGATTCCACCAATGGGTGCCGAGCGCGCGCGAGCGATCCTTCAGCCCCTCCATGATCTTGGTGATCGGAATGACCGAAGTGTTGCTGGCGAGGATCGTGTCGGGCCGCACCTTCTGTTCGATCTCGGCAAACAATTTTTGCTTCAGCGGCAAGTCTTCCAGCACCGCCTCGACCACGTAGTCCGCCTCGCTCACCGCATCGCCGAGGTCGTGGCACGGCTGAACGCGCTCGACTGCCGACGGATCGTCGCCAAGGTCCTTCAGGTTGGCGAGGATGCGGGCCTTGACGCTCGCCAGCGAAGCCATCACCGGATCGTAGATCGTGACCTCGTGGCCGGCGAGCGCGAACACCTGCGCGATGCCATGCCCCATCAGGCCTGCGCCGATCACGGCGATGCGCGCTCTGCTCATGGCTGCGTGTCACGTCGGCAAGCCCGCGCGGCCTCCCCTCCCCCCACGCAGCGAAGCGGAGTGGTGGGGAGGGGTCGGGGGTGGGGGGCATTCTTCGTCGAGAAAGGCCCCCCACCCCGACGCGCACGCAGCCAAGTTTCGCAGGCTGCGTAAACTTGCCTGCGATGCGTCGACCCTCCCCACCGCTCGCAAGCGCTCGCGGGAGGAGGGCAGGCAGGAGAGTGCACGGCAGACATATAAGTTCACCCCGCCGTGTAGCCGCCGTCGGCATAAAGGATGTGGCCGGTGTAGAAGTCCGAGGCCTTGGAGGCGAGGAACAACAGCGGGCCGGCGAGATCCGACGGCTCGCCGAGACGGCCTTTCGGCACGCGGCCGATGAAGCCCTTGCGCACGTTGGTGGCGTTCTCATTGTCCTCATACATCCAGGCTGTGAGCGGCGAACGGAAGACCGTCGGCGCGATCGCGTTGACGGTGATGCCGGTCGCGCCCCACTCGCAGCCGAGCGCCTTGGTGACGCCGTCGATCGCCGACTTCGACGCGCAATAGGCCGTGTAGCCGGCCGGATGTCCGAGCAGCCCACGCGCCGACGACATGAAGATGACCTTGCCGCCCCTGCCCTGCGCCAGCATCTGCTTGCCGGCCGCACGCGCCATCAGCCACGATTGCGTGACGTTGACGTCCATCACTTCCATGAAGGTCTCGGGCGCTTGATCGACGATCTTGGCGACCTTGTTGATGCCGGAAGCCGTCACCAGGATATCGACGCCGCCGAAGCGATTGACCGCGGCCGCGACGATCTTGTCGCAATTCTCCGCCGAATTCGGCCGCAGCACCACGGATTCAACCTTGCCGCCGAGCGCCTCGCATTCCGCGGCGACTTTCTTCAACTCGCCCGCATTGCCGGCCGCCAGCACGACGTTGGCGCCCGCGCCGGCCAAGACCTTGGCGGCGAGCGCGCCGAACGCGCCCGACGCACCGGTGACGATCGCGGTCTTGCCCTTGACGTCGAACAGCGACGACGGATTTTTCAGGAAGTCTTCGGACATGGGACTACTCGCCGATTGGGCACTGAATGTTCCTCGTCATGGCCGGGCTTGACCCGGCCATCCACGACTTACTTACGACTTGTCAGCAAGCAAGACGTGGATGCCCGGCCCAAGGCCGGGCATGACGGAATTCTGCTGCACAGCTCTACCATCACTTCACCGGCGCGACCGCGACCGCGATGGTGCAGACCTCGTGGCCGCGGTTGACGATCTCGCGGCTTTCGTTCGGGCCGATGTAGCAGCTATCGCCCGGCTTCACGACCGTCTCCTTGCCGCCGGCGATCACCGTCAACTCGCCGGCCAGCACGTAGTAGATCTTCTCGGGCGGCGAGGCGTCCGGTCCGGCGCCGCCGCCTGGCAGGAAATGCGAGATGCCGAACACGAGCGTCTGCGAGCCGCCCATCTCGGCACCGAACACGCGGAACGACTTGTAGTCGCGATGATTGGGAGCGTCGTAGGCCTTGGCCTCGGAAAATTTGCGCACGATCATCAGAACTTCTCCCCTTTCTCGATCCGGAACGAACCCTTGGGATCGGCGATGGCGACGAGGCGGATGATGCAACCATCGCCGCGGTCCCAGTTCCACGGGAAAAACGCGAATGTGCAGCGTTTGCCGGTGACCTTGTCGAGGTCGCCGCCGACATTCTCGATGCCGAGAATGCCGTTCTTGAACAGGATGCGATGCACCGGCTCCCATTCGGGGAAGTCGTCCTTCCAGTCGCGCCCGCCGGACCACTTCTTGTATTCCTCGGCGAGATGCGGATGCAGCGGCCCGTTGCGCTGCGGGCCGATCGCGGTGGCGAGCGGATGGTCGTTCGCCTGCGTGTCGTGGCCGACGACCTTCACTTTCTTCTCGACGAACCACTCGCCGGCCGACGACACGAAACCCGGCGCGCGGCAGAAATAGTCCTCGCTGTCCTCGTATTGGTGATGCCAGCCGGTGTTGACGATCACCACGTCGCGCGGCCGCACCACCTTGCCGGCGGCCTTTTCAAGGTCATCGTAGGTGATCTGCTCCCACATCTTCTTCTTGATGGAGACCACGATGCCGGAGCCGAAGAAATGCGGCAGCGGCACCTCGTCGATGAAGGGCGTGCCCTGGATGACGTGCGCAGGCGCATCGATATGCGTGGTGTTGTGCATCGAGGTCGTGATGCGCTGCGACAGCACGCCCGACTTCGCCATGTAATGGATGCGCTCGATCTTCACGTCCTCGAAATACGGCCAGTTCGGGGACTGATAGCCGAACCGATGGGACAGGTTATAGAACTCAAGCCCCATGCTGTTGTTGAGGTTCTCCTCGAACATCACGCCACGGATTTTCTTGGCCACCACACGCCTCCCTGAGCGCTTGCGGGTTATCTTGATGCCGCGGCGCGCAACGCCGCTTGTCCCGCCATATGGTACGCTTGTATCGACAAAGCATACATGCGGGAGCGCGCCTCGCGCAAGCAGCGATCTAAAGCAGACTGGATTGCTTCGTCGCTTGCGCTCCTCGCAATGACGCCCCCGTCATTGCGAGCCGAAGGCGAAGCAATCCAGAACCTGGACCAGGAGAATCTTGTTTCCAGCTCACGCCGCGACGGCGGAGAGATGATCCCGCAATGACCGCGCGGTCGCCTTGAGCCGTTCGACGATCTGTCTCTGCTGGTCACTGAACCGCTGGGCCGGCACCGGAACCGAGACGGCGATGTCGTTGCCGAGCAGGTCGCGCATGACCACGCCGACGGCGCAAATCCCCACCGTGTGCTCTTCGTGATCGAAGGCAATGCCGGATTTGCGGACGGCGCGCAGGTCTTTGATCAATGCGCTGATCCGCGTGATCGTGTTCGGCGTCCGCCGCTCATAGCTCGTGCCGATGAGACGGGCGATCGCGATCTCGTCGAATTGCGCCAGATAGGCCTTGCCGTTGGCCGTGCAATAGAGCGGAAAGGTCTCGCCGATCGCCGAAACCGCGCGCAACCGCTGCGGACCGATCACCTGATCGATGAAGATGAGGTGATCCTTCTGAATCTTCGCAAGATCGACGGTTTCGCCAAGCTCCTGCGAAAGCCGCGTCAGGAACGGACGCGCGATCGAGACGAAGTCGGTGCGCGCCGACGCGGCGAGCCGCAGGATGGTGGGCCCGAGTTGCACTCGCCCGGTCGGCGACGCGGCGATCACGAGCTTCTCCGCCTCCAGCGCAGCGACGATGCGCTGCACCGTCGAGCGCGCGAGACCGACGCGCTGCGCGATCTGCCCGAGACTCAGTCCCACCGGCTCATCCTCGAGCGCGCGCAGGATCGCGGCCGCACGCGCGATGACTTGCACCTGGCTCTTTTCGCTGCCGGGGTTGCGGCCGTTCTGTCGTTGCACGTCAATCTCCAAGGCCGGCCACGTTGCAGTCGCGCCGCAGCTTGCCGGCTGGCTCACGCATTGATACGCTTTGACCAAAATACGGTACAGAAGACAAGGGTAGGAATCGGTCAAGGGGAACCATGAGCAAAAAGATCGCGCTCGAAGAGCATTTCCTGTCGCCCGGCCTGATCGAATACTGGCGGCCGACGATGACCGAAGTCCCGCGTGAGCGCGGCGAGCATTTCTTTCAGTGCCTCACGGATTTCGGCGAACTGCGTCTGCAGGGCATGGATCAGGCCGGTATCGCGCGGGCGGTGCTGGCGATCGCCGGACCCGGCGTGCAGGCCGAGCGGGATGCCGCCAAGGCCGTGCGCAATGCGCGCGAGTCGAACGACTTCCTGGCGCAGGAAATCGCGAAACGGCCCGATCGCTATTCGGGCTTCGCTCATCTCCCGATGCAGGATGCCAAGGCCGCGGCCGACGAGCTCGAGCGCTGCGTGCGTGAACTGAAATTTTGCGGGGCCATGATCAACGGCCACACCCACGGGCAGTATCTCGACGCTCCCGAACTCTATCCATTCTGGGAACGCGCCGACGCGCTCGGCGCCACGATCTACCTGCACCCAGCCGACCCGGTCACACAGCCCTCCGTGCTGTCGGGCTACAAGGTGCTGATGCGGCCGATGTGGGGATGGGGCTTCGAGACCGGCTCGCATGCACTGCGGCTCATCGTCGGCGGGCATTTCGACCGCTTCCCGCGCAGCAAGCTGATGCTCGGCCACCTTGGCGAGACCCTGCCCTTCCTGCTGTGGCGGTTCGACAGCCGCGCCGAGTTTCACGGCCTCAAGCTCAAGAAGGCTCCCTCCGAGTACATCCGGGAGAATGTCTTCGTCACCACCTCGGGAATGTGTTCGGCCGAGCCGCTCACCTGCACGCTCAAGGCACTTGGGCGCGACCGGGTCATGTTCGCCGCCGACTATCCGTTCGAGACGGTCGAGGAGGCGGCGCACTTCATCGACGGCGTCGAGCTCGACGGCAAGCTCCGCGACGACGTCTGCTACAACAATGCCGCCAATCTGCTGGGACTGCGCCAACAATAATAAGAGCGCGGCCCGCGTTCCAAGCCGGGGAGGACATCATGGCCAGCGTCACAACCGCCGCCAGCAGCCGCGGATCGGCCGACGATATCGTCGCGCGACTGGAGCGCCTGCCGGTCTCCTGGTGGCAGGTGAAGGCGCGCATCATCGTCGGCGTTGCGACCTTCTTCGATGCGTTCGATGCGCTGGCGATCGCCACGATCCTGCCGGTGATCGTGCCGCTCTGGAAACTGACCCCTCCGCAGATCGGCTTCATGATCTCGGCCGGCTTTGTCGGCCAGTTCATCGGTGCGCTGTTGTTCGGCTGGATCGCGGAGCGCTACGGGCGGATGACCGCGATGATCTGGTCGATCGCGTTGTTCGCCGTGATGAGCCTCGTGTGCGCCTTCGCCTGGGACTACAACTCGCTGCTGGTCTTCCGCACCATCCAGGGCATTGGGCTTGGCGGCGAGGTGCCGGTCGCTGCCGTGTTCATCAGCGAGCTTGCAAAAGCGAAAGGCCGCGGCCGTTTCGTCCTGCTCTACGAGTTGGTCTTTCCGATCGGCCTCACCGGGGCAAGCCTCATCGCGCTCTGGGTCGTGCCGGCGTTCGGCTGGCAATGGATGTTCGTCATCGGCGCACTGCCGGCGTTCCTCGCCCTGGTGTTGCGAAGCTTGCTGCCGGAATCGCCGCGCTGGCTCTCGGTGCGCGGCCGTGCGGCCGAGGCGGAAGCCGCCATGACGGTGATCGAGAACGAGACGCAGAAAGCGACCGGCCAGCCGTTGCCACCACCGCAACCGGTCGTGGCGACGCTCGACAAGCCCGCCTCGTGGGCCGATCTGTTCGGCCCGATCTATTTGCGTCGGACGCTGGTCGTGTGGGTGATCTGGTTTGCCGCGTATTTCGTGAACTATGGGCTCTCGATCTGGATGCCGACCCTGTACCGGACCCTGTTCAAGCTGCCGCTCGACGTATCGTTGCGTTACGGCCTGATCACGCAGGCGGTCGGGCTCCTCGGCACGCTGATCTGCGCACTCGCTATCGATCATGTCGGGCGGCGCTTATGGTTCGCCCTGGCGTTCGCCGGCGCAGCGATCGCACTGATGTCGCTTGCCTCGTTTGCAACACCGACCGCCGAGCAGGTGCTGACCTGCGTCACCATCGCGTATTTCTTCGTCAGCTCGATCAATATCGGCGTTTATCTCTACACGCCGGAACTCTATCCGACACGCGCGCGCGCGATCGCGGTCGGAACAGCCACCGCCTGGCTGCAATTCGCATCCATCATCGGGCCGAGTATCGTGGGCATGATGATCGCGGGCGGCTTGCCGTCGGTGTTCATGCTGTTCGGTTCGGTCGCGGCGCTCGCGGCCGTCATCACCGCCGTGTTCGCGGTCGAAACCAAAGGGCGCGTCCTGGAGGAAGCCTCGCCATAGGCACGATCGCGACGCCGGGCGCGTCGACGCGGCGCGCACGTTTGCGGTGCGCCAATTCGGCACTTGCAAAGGCTGCAACAGCCTAGCACGCTACCAAGAAAGCGAAAAAAATTCAGCCATCACCTGGAGGACGCCCATGCGCGCAATGAAACTCTTGCTGTCCGGCCTCACCGTCGCGGTCCTTGGCACCGTCGCGGCGCAGGCGGAGCCGATCAAGATCCGCAATTCGTGGGTGGCTCCGGTCACCAACTGGGCGTCGATCCTCTCGGAGAAGAAGGACCTCGCGAAGCACTGGGGCAAATCCTACGTCATGGAGCCGGTCCGCTATCCCGGCACGCCCCCGATGATCACCGCGCTCGCCAACAACGAACTGGAAATTTCCAACCTTGCCTATTCGACGCTCGGCATCGCGATCCAGAACGCGGGCCTCGACGACATGCGCATCATCGCGGATGAATTCCGCGACGGCGTCGAGGGCTATTACTCGCAGGAGTACATGGTTCTGAAGGACGGCCCCATCCAGAAGGTCCAGGACCTCAAGGGCAAGGCGGTGATGACCAACGCGGCCGGCAGCGCGGTCGATGTCGCGATGCGGGCGATGCTGCGCAAGTTCGGGCTCGAGGACAAGCGCGACTACACCATCATCGAGGCCCCGTTCCCGACCATGCGCGCCATGCTGGCCGAGAAGAAGGTCGACATGATCCCGGCGGTGCTGCCGTTCGCGTACGACCCCGAACTGCGCAAGATCGGGCGAACGCTCTTTGTCCAACGGGATGCAATTGGCGTCACCGACATGATCGTATGGGCCGCGCGCAAGCCATTCCTCGACAAGAACCGCGCCGCCATGGTCGACTTCATGGAGGACACGCTGCGGATCACACGCTGGTATACCGACCCGGCGAACCACAAGGAGGCGATGGAGATCGCCGGCCGCGTCACCAAGCAGCCGCCGGAGCGCTTCGACTGGCTGTTCACCAAGCGCGACACCTACCACGATCCGAACATGCTGCCCGACCTCGTGGCGCTGCAGAAGAACGTCGACATGACGAAGGACATGGGCTTCATCCGCGGAAACCTCGACGTGAAGAAATACACCGATCTCAGCATCGTCGAAGAGGCCGCGAAGCGGCTGAAGTAACGCGAGAACAACCGACGACCGTCATCCTGAGGTGGCCGAGCTACGCTCGGGCACCTCAGGGTGCGCGACGATGACTGCATCTCGATGGGCGCGCTATTGCGTTCGTTCGCCGTCGATCAGCTTTTGCAGGATGCGCTTGTAGCGGACCGGCCCCACGTCAATGGCGAGGATAACCGGGTCGACCGGCGTCACGGCCTCGTCGATGATGCGCTGCTGCGCTTCGATGACCGGCGCGTCCTGCTCCTCGAACGCGAAGCGGCGCATGGTCGAAATCTTGTCCTGAAGCTGCGCGTTCACCTTGTCGTCGGGCGTCTTCACGTTGAAGCGCACGGCGGTGAAGAAGTAGTGCGTGGTGTTGTCGGTCTCCGGCGTCAGCATGTGGATGGCGTGATAGCCGGTGCCGCTATCGGGAACGGCCCCGATCGCGCAGGTGCCGGTGAGGAGGTGCAGATTGCTCGGTGGCATCCAGCGCATGCGGGTGAATTTGTCGACCCGGCCGGGGTCCGACGGCCAGAACTGCGCGAACATGCCGGGCGCGATGACGTTGGTAGCATAGCGGCTGACGACGATGTCCTCGCCTTCCTGATCGACGGCGATGTCGGACTCGACCGTGTCGGCGTTGCCGAGGATGCCCTCGTGCAGGTAGCTGGTGTGGCTGAGGTCCAGCAGGTTGTCGATGATCAGCTCGTAGTTGGCCTTGATGGTGAGGCGGTCGCGTTTGGTCGCATGCATCTCCGGCACGTTGTCCAGCACGCTGAAGTCCGGCACCTTCGACGGGTCGGCCGGCTGGTCGCCCATCCAGATCCAGATCGCCTTGTGCTTCTCGGTCGTCGGATAGCTGCGCACGTGGGCGCGCGGCGGAATGTTCTTCGTGCCGTGCGGGTTGAGCACGCACGCGCCGGAGGAATCGAATTCCAGTCCGTGGTAGGGACACTGCACGCAATCGCCCTTGACGATCTTGCCCATGTGCAGGGGCGCGAAACGATGCGGACAGCGATCTTCCAGCGCCGCCACGTTGCCGTCCGGCTTGCGATAAAGCACGACCGGCTCGTGCATGATCTTGCGCGGAAGAAGCTGGCCATCCACGAGGTCATCCGACCACGCGGCGACGTACCACGCGTTGCGCAGATAGGTCCCGCTCACCATCTTTTTCTTGCTTTCGGTGAGGCCGGTATCGCGCACAGTGACGTTCATCGCGTGCCCTCCGCTTGCAACGGCCGGCGTTTCGACGGGCATCGCCTCGCCCTCGAACCATCGCCGGCAACGCGATGAATTATCTTTCGCCGCATCCTCGCCGGTCAAGCCATCCGCGACACAACTCTCTGTTGGGCGCGGCATTGTCGCGCTGACATCCGGCCTCCGCTTGACTGGCTGAAGGACTGTGAAACGATGCCTTGCCGGATCGTTGGCTGCCTGGAAGCCTGGTTGCTCCGCGGCCAAACAGGGGAGCGTTCCAGATGCCTGTTTTGCGCTGCGCGACTTCGTCGAACGACGAGGCCGCGATGACGATCCGTCGGTCGGCTCCATCGAGAATCCGGATCGGCTGGCTCGCGGCCGGGATTGGCCTGATGCTGATCGTCGGCGCCGCCGCGCAGGACTACCCGTCGCGGCCGGTCCGCTGGGTGGTAGGCTTTCCGCCGGGCGGCTCGACCGACGTCATTGCCCGGATTTTAAGCGCCTGGATGCAGGAACGGCTCGGCCAGCCCGTACTGGTCGAGAACAAGCCGGGCGCCGGCAGCAATATCGGCACCGAGTTCGTGGTGAATTCTCCGCCTGATGGCTACACGCTGATTTCGGTCACCTCCGCCAACGCGATCAATACCACGGTGAACAGACGATCGCTGTCGTTCGACCTGCTCAAGCAGCTTGCACCGGTCGCAGGCTCGGCGCTGGGACCGAGCGTCATGGTGGTGAACCCGTCGGTGCCGGTGAACAGCGTCGCCGAGTTCATCGCCTACGCCAAGGCCAACCCGGGCAAGGTCAACATGGGATCGGCCGGCGTCGCGACGACGAGCCACATGGCGGGCGAACTTTTCAAGGCGATGGCAGGCGTCGACCTCGTGCATGTGCCCTATCGCGGCTCGGCTCCTGCGCTCAACGATCTGGTCGGCGGCCAGGTCCAGGTGATGTTCGACGCCATGGTCAGCACCTTGCCGCTCATCCAATCCGGCAAGATTCGCGCGCTGGCGGTGACCACGGCGGCCAAATCCGAAACGCTGCCGAACCTGCCGACCATCGCCGAGACCGTGCCGGGCTACGAGGCCGTGATCTGGTACGGAGTGGGCGTGCCGGCCGGTACGTCGCCCGACGTCATCCGCAGGCTCAACCGTGAATTCAACGCCGCGCTGACCTCGCCGGCGATCAAGGCGCGGCTGGTCGATCTCGGCTCGACGCCGATCGTCGGCAGCCCGGAGGATTTCTGGGCCTTCGCCAAATCCGAGATCGAGAAATGGGAGCGGGTGATCAAGCTGTCGGGCACGAAGGTGGATTAGCACGGATCATGGCGGCCCCAATCACACGGTGCTCGGCGCCAGCGCTTCCTGGTGCCAGAGCAGCAGGCGCCGGCGCACGATCGCCATGCCCTTGACCAGCACGTAGCCGATCACCGCGATCTCGACGATGCCGGCGAAGACGCCGCGCGAGTCCGCAAAGCGCGACGACGTCATCATGGCGCCGCCCAGCCCATAGCCGCCCATCAGCATCTCGCACACGATCCCGACGATCAGCGCGATCGGCAACGCCACCTGCAATCCGGTGATGATCTGCGGCAACGAGGCGGGCAGTGAAATCTGCCAGAGAAGCTCGCGTTCGTTCGCCCCCATGTTGCGCGCCGACCAGAGCAGTTCGCGCTCGACCCCGCGGATGCCGATGATGGTCGCGGTCACCACCGGGAAGATCGCCTCGAACGCCACCATGGAGATCTTCGACGTGTCGTAGACGCCGAGCCACAGCATCACCACCGGCAGGAACGCGATCTTCGGCATCGGAAAGCCGACCGAGATGATCGGGTCGAAGAACCAGTGCACAAAGCCACGGCGCGAAATCGCCATGCCCGAGCAGAATGCCGCCGACCGCCGCGATCAGGAAGCCGGCGAGCGCGCGATAGACCGTCAGGCCGGTGTTCAGCAGCAATTCACCGGAGAGAAGATCAGACCAAATCCGCTCCAGCACGGCGCTGAGCTTGGGCAGCATGAACGGCGTCACTGCGCCCGAGCGTGCCGCCATTTCCCAGGCAACCGCGAGCAGCAGGATCGAGAAGATGTGCGCAAAGCCCCACGCCAGCATGCGGACGATACGGCGCGCCGCCGGCCCGGTTGACGCGGCCGCAAGTCCTTCCGACGGTGCGCGCGCTATTCCTGCCATCGCAGCATCCGTTGCATCACGACGAGATAGCCGCGGTCGGCTGCGAAGCCCAGGAATGCGACGGTGAGCACGACCGCGAACATCGCGTCATAGCTGCCGTTGGCGCCCAGGAAGCCGATGAGATAGCCGAGACCCGACTGCGCCACGATCAGTTCCGAGGTGACCAGCAGGATGAACGACAGCGCGAGCGCGGTGCGGATGCCGTTGAGCAGTTCCGGCATCGCGCTCGGCACCACCACGTCCCACAGCATGCGCAGGCGGTTCGCCCCCATGCTGCGCGCCGACCAGACCAGCACCTGCTCGCTCGAGCGCGCGCCGTTGTAGGCACCGATGGTGACCGGCAGCATGCAGCCGAGGAAGATCAGCAGAATCTTCGAGCCGTTGCCGAAGCCGAGCCACAGCACCGTCACCGGGATCAGCGCGGACTTCGGCATCGGATAGAACATCTCGACCAGCGGGCTCAGCAGCACGTTCACCGGCTTCCACCACGCCATGAAGATGCCGAGCGCGGCGCCGACCACGATCGCGAGCGACAGCCCGGCAACGGCGCGCCACAGCGATGCCGCCCCATTGGTGATGAGCTCGCCGCTCTTGAGGAGATCGAGCCACGACATGATCACTTCGCTCAATGGCGGCAGCGCCAAGGTCGAGACGATGCCGGTGCGCGCGCCGATCTCCCACGCGAGCGCGATGATCACGAGCGGGAGGTATCGCAGCAGCGTTTTCACGACGCGCGGCCTCCCTGCGCCTTGATCGCCTCGATGCGCACGAGGTTCCAGATCTCGTCGACCTTCTCGACGAAGGCCTTGTTCTTGAAGATATCGGGATCGTTCTTGTCGAACTTGGTGTCGACCATCGCCTTGATGCGTCCCGGCCGCGCCGACATCACGGCGACGCGGTCGGCGAGATAGACCGCCTCCTGCACGTCGTGAGTGACGAAGATCACGGTCTTGGGCGTGCGCTGCCAGATGCCGAGCAGTTCTTCCTGCATCAGGCTCCTTGTCTGCGCATCGAGCGCGCCGAACGGTTCGTCCATCAGCAGGATCTTCGGATCGAACGCGAGCGTGCGGGCGATCGCGGTGCGCTGCTTCATGCCGCCCGACAGCTGCGACGGGTAGCTGTCCTCGAAACCGTTCAAGCCGACGAGATCGATGAACGCCTGCGCGCGCTTCTCGCGTTCGTCGCGCGCGAGCCCCATGCGCTCGAGGCCGTAGAGGATGTTGGCGCGCACCGTCTTCCAGGGAAACAGCGCGAAATGCTGAAAGACGATGCCGCGGTCGGGCCCCGGCGCGCCGGCCGGCTTGCCCTCGATCAGGATGCGGCCCTTCTCGATCGGCAGGAAACCGCCGAGCAGATAGAGCAGCGTCGACTTGCCGCAGCCCGAGGGACCGAGCAGCGCGAGGAATTCGCGCGGCCGGACGTCGAGCGACACGTCCTCCAGCGCCAGCACCGGCCGGCCGTTCGGCGGACGGTAGAGGTGATGCACGCCCTCGATGACGATCTGCGGCTCAGTCATGGTACCGCGGCCCCTCCCCTGGTCGCGTCCTTATTCTCGCAAGCTAACCGAACGGCAAGCTAACCGAACAGCGGGTGCCATGCACGCGACCTGATGTCCTCTATCAGCGCACCGGCGTCAGCAGCGGCTTGCCGGCGAAATGCGCGGCGATATTGTCGATCATCAGCTGCCCAATCGCCGTGCGGGTCTCGACGGTCGCGCTGCCCTGGTGCGGCTGCACGATCACGTTCGCAAGCGCGAGCAGCTCCGGCGGGACGCGCGGCTCGTGCTCGAATACGTCGAGCGCCGCGTGGCCGAGCCGGCCCTCCGCCAGTGCCTTGATTAGCGCGGGCTCGTCGACCACCGTTCCGCGCGCGACGTTGATCAGCGTGCCACTGGGCCCAACCGCATCGATGACGGCGGCCGATACCAGGTGATGCGTGTCCGGCCCGCCCTTGCAGGCGACCATCAGGTAATCGCTCTGCCGCGCCATCTCGATGAGGTCGGCGACATATTCGTAAGGCGCGTCGGGCTTGCGGCGCGGCCCGTGGTAGAGGATGCGCATGCGAAATGCCGCCGCGCGGTCGGCGATCGCGCGGCCGATGCCGCCGAGGCCGACGATACCGAGCGTCTTGCCGCCGACGCTGCGCCCGAGCGGGATCGGCCCCTTTGTCGCCCACGATCCGTCGCGCACATAGCGGTCGGCAAACAGGATCTGCCGCGCCGACGTCAGCATGAGGCCGATCGCCAGGTCGGCGCATTCGTCGGTCAGGACATTCGGCGTGTTGGTCACCGGGATGCGGCGCTCGCGCGCCGCCGCCAGGTCGATCAGGTCGGTCCCGACACCGAACACGCCGATCACTTCGAGATTGGGCAGCGCCGCGATCAGCGCGCGGCTCGCACCGCGATTGGCCTCGGTGGCGATTGCGCGCACCCGCGACTTGAGCTCGCCGCTCAAGACGTCCGGTGCGGGCTGCTGAAAATGGTGCGTAACCGCGAAGCGTCTTGCCAGTTCGTCGTTGGTGGCTTGCGGAAACGAGCCGATGCTCAGTACGTCGATCGTCATGCGGGCATCACAGCTCGAAGACCTGCTTCGGCGTCTTGTGCAGGCACTCGCCCGGTCCGTCGGGTCCGATCAGGTAGTTGTCGCAGATCACCGCGAAGATCGACGGGGTCTCGTAACCGGGATGAACCGCGAGGTTCATCGTCTCCTCGATCGCCATGGTCTCGTCGGCGCGAATGAGCGGCCGCTCGACCAGATCGTAGCCCTGCCCATGCGCGTAGAGACGCAATTCCGGCGGCAGCCCGTGCGCACGCATATACTCGTCGTGCTTCGCCGCCACTTCGGCGCAGGGCGTGCCGGGCTTCAGCAGGCGCAGCGTATGTGTCTGCGCCTCCTTCATCGATTCGAAGCCGTCGATGAGTTCGTTCGATGCCTTGCCGAGCACCATGGTGCGGGCCATCTCGGTGTAGAAGCCGCCCGGTCCGCTGTTCTCGATCAGAATGCTGAAGTGCTCGCCTTCGCGCAGCGCGCGGCCTTGCAGATGGCGGTCGATGAACCGCGAAGCTTGTCCGAGCGGCGCCGACGAGCCGAGAAACAAACCCTGCTCGCTGCCGAGGATCCGGCCTTCGTATTGCGCGAGCGCCGTGATGTCGTTGTCGCGCATGCCGGGCCGGATTTTCCGGCACACCCGCGCGAAAATCTCGTCCTGCATCTCGGCCGCGAGACGGATGAGCTGAATCTCCTCCTCGCTCTTACGCGCCTTGATGAGGTCGACGAATTCGGTCGCATCGACGAAGGTGACGCTGCCCGCAAGCTCACGCTCGACCCGCACCACGAACTTGTACGGCATCGCGCCGCTGCCCAGCCATCCGACCGTGCGGTAGCCGCGCCGCTTCAGTTCGGCGACGGTCAGCTCGGCCTGATATTCATCCGTGTAGGCCACGCTGGTGAAGGCCGGCGTGAAGATCATTTCGCCGACGCCGCGATTGGTCTCGTCCGCGCCGTCGAGATTGCGACGGGCGCCGAACGGCCCCATGTCGACCACGGTCATCAGATCGGCGGCCGGAAAGATGACCGTGCGCGGGTAGCCGTTGCTCAGGTTCGTGTCGGTGAACCAGCGGACGTAGCCGCCGAGCCAGTCGTTGTTCTGCTGCATGACGAGCGCATCGATCTTGCGCTCCGCCATCGCTTTGCGCACCGCCGCCCAGCGGCGCTCGAGCTCGCCGGTTGAAATCGGATAGAAAAGCCGTTCTTTCATTTTGCGTTCCGTCCCACCTTCAAATGCTCTCTTTCCGTTCGTCCCCGCGAAAGCGACGAACGGAGCCTATGGCACCTTCAGTGTGCCCCCCTCTAGTTGACTAACCCGAGCAGCGCCCCGGCATTTGCCGTCACGATCTGGTCCTTCTGCGCGTCCGAGAGCGTGGCGGTGTCGCGCACGAACTCCACCGGCTTCATCTCGCCCACCGGATAGTCCGAGCCAAGCACCACCCGATCGGCGCCGACCTTGTCGACGAGATGCTGCAGCACCGGCCGCTCATAGACGCAGGAGTCGTAGTACAGCATGCGCAGGTATTCGAGCGGCGGCTTCGACATGTTGACGCGCGTATTGGCCTTCTCGACGTAATTGCGGTCGATCCGGCCCATGTAATACGGCATGTAACCGCCGCCGTGGGAAATACAGATTTTGAGCCGCGAATGACGCTCCAGCACGCCGTCGTAGATCAGCGACGCAATCGCCATCGCCTCCTCGAATGCCTGCCCGACGCTGTTCCACAGATGAAACCGCTTGAAGCGCCGGTCGCGGTTGCCGCCGGGATGGATATAGACCACGGCGCCCAGTTCCTCGGCCTTCGCCCAGAACGGCGCAAGTTGCGGGTCGCCCAATTCCAAGCCGCCCGCCGTCGTCGAGATGCCGACGCCGCGCAGCTTCAGCTCGCGCACGCAGCGCTCGAGTTCCGCGACCGCGAGCGACGGCACGTGCAGTGGCAGGGTTCCGAGCCCGATGAACCGGTCGGGATGGGAGGCGACCGCCTTGGCGATCCAGTCGTTGGTGGTGCGCGCGAGCCTGAGGCTTGTCTGCGCGTCGGCCCATTCGAGGCCCTGATGCACAAGGCTCGCGGTCAGCACCTGCACGTCGACGCCCATGGCATCCATCTTGGCGAGCCGGTCCGTGAGATCGCTCATGCGGCCGAGCACGAGCCCGGCGCGCTCCCTGATCTTGTCGCGCATCTCGTCGGTGACGCCGGGATCGGTCGGAAGCTCGGAGAAGATGTTGTGCTCGGCCGCAACCGTGTAGACCTCCGGCACCAGGATGTGGGCGTGAAAGTCGATCACGCGCGGCCGTGCGCGGCCGCTCTTGTCTTTTTCCGAAACCTCGGTCATTCCCGTCCCGCCGGTAGTCGATACTACTCTTTGGTACAATCGTATCGTATCATGAGCCGGCTGTGAGAGAACACCAATAATCACCGCGTGGCCAGACGGGGTCCGTGGATCGGGGGAAAAACGCATGTCGGACTACAAGCTGGTGACGTACCAATCGCCGCAAGGGCCGCGTGCCGGACTGGTGGTTGCCGATACGATCTATGACATCGCAGCGGTGACCGGGCGCCCGGCTTACGCGACGATGCTCGACGTGCTGCGCGACTGGCCGTCGGCACGGGATGCCCTGCGCACTGCCGCGAAGGATGCGGCCGGGAAAAGCGGCGGCTTGCCGCTGCACGGCACAAAGCTCCTGGCGCCGGTGCAGAACCCGAGCGGCATTTTTTGCGCGGGCGCGAACTTCACCGACCATATGCTGGAAATGGCCAAGGTGCAGAACATCGCGCCGGAGCCCGACCCGCACAGCGTCGGGCTCAATCCCTGGCACTTCATCAAGGCGATGCACTGCCTCGCGCCGCCGGACAGCACGGTCAAGCTGCCGCCCTACTCCAAGATGGTCGACTGGGAGGCGGAGCTCACCGCGGTGATCGGCCTGCCCGCGCGCAACGTCTCGATCGAGCGCGCGCTCGATTATGTCGCCGGCTACACCATCGCGAACGATCTCTCGGCGCGCGACTTCACCAAGCGCCCGCACGTCTCCGACACCTCGCCGTTCAAGTTCGACTGGCTCGGCCAGAAGAATTTCGACGGCGCCTGCCCGCTCGGCCCGTGGATCGTGCCCAGCGAAGCAATCGCCGACCCGCAGAAGGTCGACCTCAAGCTGTGGGTCAACGACGTCATCAAGCAGGATTCCAACACCAGCAAGATGATCTTCACGCTCGCCGAACAGGTCGCGCACCTCTCGACCATGATCACGCTGCAGCCGGGCGACCTGATCCTGACCGGCACGGCCGCCGGCGTCGGCCTCGCGCGCAAGGAATTTCTCAAGCCTGGCGACGTGGTCAAGGTTTGGATCGAGGGCATCGGCACGCTCACCAACACGTGCGCGTAAACCTCGATGGGGCCTACGGCATGATGATTTCCGGCTCGCGCGACGTCATTGCGAGACGGCAAAGCCGTCGAAGCAACCCAGTCTTCGTCTGAAGAATTAGAGACTGGATTGCTTCGCTGACGCTCGCAATGACGGGGGCTGCGGCTCAGCCTGCGAGTCATCCCGCTCTAATCCTTCGGCAGCGGAAACTCGTCGAGATATTTCTTGTAGTCGTCCTCGACGTCGATCTTCAGCGTCGCCAGGATGCGCACAACCGCGTTGTAGAACCCGATGGTCAGGACGAGATCGGTCAGCCGCTCGTTGTCGAGGCCCTGCTGCAACTCCTGGAACGTCCGCTCCGAGATCGCCAGCCCCTGGGTCATCTCACGCGCGGCGCGCAGAACCGCCTTCGCGAGAGGATCGAGATTACTCGACCGGCCTGCCGTCTCCTCGCCGATCGCCCGGATGTCGTCGTCGCTGACACCGTACTCGCGGCCGATCTTGATGTGATGGGAAAACTCGTACTCCGACCGTTCGATGTAGCCGACCTGCAGGATGGCAAGCTCACGCAAGCGCGGATCGAGCCGGCTCTCGTGCCGGATGAAGCGCGCGAAGATATGCCAGGCGCGCGTCGCGATCGGACTGTGCACCAGCAGGCGGTGCAGGTTGATGTTGCGCTCGAGCAAGTCCTGGAATTCGGGCGGAAGGTCCGCCCGGTCGAGGTAAGGAAGCCGCGCCATCCTGGATGCTCCGGTTAGTCCTCGGGCTTGTCAGTCCTTGGGCTTATCAGTCCTTGGGCTTGGACGGTTTCTCGTCGAAACGGGCGGGAGACTCCGGCAGGAGACCGCCGCGCTGGCGCGCCAAGGTGTCGTTGCCGGAAAGCTCCCAGTCGCCCGCCGCGGCGCGGCGCGCAAACGTCTCCCAGCGATCGGTCCAGTCGCCCAGGCTGTAGCCATGCCAGGGCGACTGCACGTTGAGCGGATAGAGGTCGAGTTCCTCCCACAGCGCCCGCGCGTGCTCCATGTATTCGCGCGTCGGCAGCGCGAGCGGCGCCATCGGGTACTTGCGCGTGGCATCGACCAGCATTCCGGAGTCCGAGGTCTTGGGGCCGTACTGCGCGCCCTGCACCCCGCCGCGATGCGGCACGAGGTGCACGTCCTCGATCGGATTGGTGCGATAGGCGAACGACCACAGCACCGCGTCCATGCTGGCGGGATCGATATCCTCGCTCACCGCGATGACGATCTTGCCGCAGTTCGATTGCAGCGTCGCCGCGCCGTGCAGCGCGCGCCAGACCTCGGTGCGCGGCGTGCCGTCGGCGAGTTGCAGGAAGATGACCGGGCGGAGATTGGTCAGCCGCTCGTGCATCACGACGCGGCGGATGCCCTTGATGCCCATGTGATCGCGCAGGTGGTTGAGGAACAGCGGCTCGTAGGCGACCTTCTTGATCACGCTGGATTCACTTGGAGTCACCTGGCTGATGATCGACGCGAACATCGGCGTGCGCTTGTGGGTGATGGCCGTCACCTGCATCGGCATGTTGTAGCCTTCAAGCGCCACGTAGCCGTTGCTCTCGCCGAACGGCGCCTCGGGTTCGAGCCGCGACGGATCGATCAGCCCCTCGATGACGATCTCCGAAGTCGCCGGCACGTCGATGTCGATGGTCTTCGCCTTGGCCATCGCGATCGGGGCGCCGGCGAGCGCGCCGGCGACGCCCAGTTCGTCGAGGTCGATCGCGAGCTTCTGCGGGCCGGTGAACATCACGACCGGCGCACAGCCGATGACGATGGCGATCGGCATCGGCTCGCCGCGCTCGCGGTATTTGAGCCAGTGCAGATAGCCGCCGGCGCCGCTCGCCTCCCGCGCCACCATGCGCACGACCAGCCGGTCGGGCGCTTTCAGCGCCGCCCGATAAGTTCCCATGTTCTGGATGCCGGTATCGGGATCGCGGGTGATGCATAGCGTCGCGGTCAGGTAGGGGGCGGAATCGAATCCGGGCGTCGAGACCGGAACCGGCAGGCGCGCCACTCCGCCACCCGGCTTGCGCAACTCGTCACCGGTAACCACGACCTCCTGGCATGGCGGTTCCGCCACTGAAATCGGCGCGATCGGATTGGCAATCGCCCGCATCCAGGCTTCGCCGATGCGATCGACCTCCTGCCCCATGCCGATGGCATAGATGTCCGGAGAGGCCGCCAGCGCCCCGACGACCACCGGGATGTCATAATGCCGACCCTTGGAATCGGTCACATTGCTGAACAGGAAGGCGCGCCGCTTGTTCTCCGGGACGCCGCCCAAGAATTGCCACCGCACAAGCGGATGCAGTTCGGTGTCCTTGTTGATCGGGCGGTCGATGCGCACCAGGAGACCGCTTGCCTCGAGGTCGGCGACGTGATCCTGGAAATCAAGTCGCGGCCGGGTGCCCTGCGTCTGGGGACGGCGGTAGGTCGCGGGTTGGTCGAGCATTCAGGGCTCCGCAATGCACTCTCGCGCTAGTTGGCGTTCAATCTAACATGGCCTTCCGGAGATGGGCCACTCGATCTGCCGGGTGAGTTGGACTAGTCTTTCAGCCTCGCTAGTGTCCCGGTTCCGACGCTTGTCATCCCTGTTCGGCACACGCGTTTACAAGCGTCGGAACCAAAGGGACACTAGCAACTCTATAATTCTAGCGCGGCCTTGGATTTGACGTTCCTACGCAGAACTCGCGGCAATGACTGGTAGGAACGTCAAATCCGCCGCACTAGCGGTCGCATTCACGAGCAGGGGACTATGACCACGCAAACGATCGACGTTCACGCCCACGTGCTGACCGAAGAGACGATCCGGCTGCTGCAGCGGGAGGCGCCCAAGGTCGCGCCGAAACTCTCCGAGGTCGACGAGCAGTTCGGTACGCTCGACGTCGCCGGCACTGTGTACCGCCACTTCCCGCGTGGCGGCTGGGATCTCGACCGCCGCCTGCAGGACATGGCGGCCTCTAAGGTCGACGTGCAGGTGCTGTCGGTCTGTCCGCAGACATTCGTCTATGCGCAACCGCCCGCGGTGGCGGCGGGCTTCGCGCGCATCCAGAACGAGCAGCTTGCCAAGCTGGTGAAGACGCATCCCAACCGCTTCCTGGCGATCGCGACGTTACCCATGCAGGCGCCGAAGCTCGCGGCTGACGAGCTTCGCCACGCCATGCGGACGCTCGGCCTCAACGGCGTGCAGATCGGCTCGAACATCGCGGGCAAGAATCTCGACGACCCCGAACTCGAACCGGTCTGGGCGACGGCGGCCGAGCTTGGCGCCTTCATTCTCATTCATCCGATCAACGTCGCCGGGATGGACCGGCTCGGTTCGTATTACCTCAACAATCTGATCGGCAACCCGCTCGACACCACGATCGCCGCCGCGTGCCTCGTCTTCAGCGGCGTGCTGGAGCGCTACCCGAACTTGAAGATCTGCCTGTCGCACGGCGGCGGCTTCGTCCCCTACCAGGCCGGGCGGTTCGTGCACGGCTGGCACGTCCGCCAGGAGCCGAAGAAGAAGCTGCCCAAGCCGCCGACCGACTCGCTCAAGCGGTTCTACTTCGACACCATCACGCACTCGACCGAGGTGCTGGAATTCCTGGTCGGCAGCGCCGGCGCCAACCAGGTGCTGCTCGGCAGCGACTATCCCTTCGACATGGGCATGCCGGACGGCGTGCTGCAGGTCAAAAATCTGTCGATCCCGGCGGCCGAGCAGAATGCCATCCTGGGCGGGCGGGCACGCACGCTGCTCGGCGTCGGCGATCGCGCGCCGTCGCGGGCGGTCGGCGCGGTCTAAAGAACAAATATCGCGGCACGGCCCTGACCGTCGATCAGCGGAGGAAGCGTAGATGGCCCAAGCTGAGGTTGTGCGTACGCCCGGCGCCAAGCGCGCGGGCGGTGGCGAATATGTCTTCGACCTTGCACAGGTGAACCACATTCTCGGCGGGCCGGACTATTCCACCGCCAACGGCGCTTGCGTCGAAGGCGACCGGATGATCGTCGCGCTGATGCGCATGCCGGCCGGTACCGGTGCGGAGCCGCATTCGCACCCGAACGAGCAATGGATCTACATCCTGGAAGGCACCTTCCGGGGACGCATCGGCGACAAGGAGATCGAGGCAAAGCCCGGCTCGGTCGTTTACGTACCCTCGAACGTCATCCACTCGGGCGGAGCAAGTCCCGAAGCCGACGTGGTGTTTTTCACCGCCAAGGACGCCTCCCACAGCCTGCACGGCATCAAGGCCGCCTGAATAGGGGCGACAAGATCGCGCGCCGGGGCCGCCTGTATCGGCGCCGGAGCATGGTCTACACTCCGTGCGAACCCGCCCACAGAAAAAGAGGCGGGACCGGCCAGGGATGGAGGACATGATGAAACGGCTTGCTCTCGCTGTCGCGTTGCTGGGTCTGGCGTTCGCCCCGGATACCGCCTCGGCACAGGACAAATACCCGTCAAAGACCGTGAAAATCGTCGTGCCGTACGCTCCGGGCGGCGCGACCGACATCACGTCGCGGCTCTTCGGCGAGCAGCTCAAGAACATCCTGGGTCAGTCGTTCGTGGTCGAAAACAAGCCGGGCGCCTTCGGCATCGTGGCGATCGAGGAAATGGCGCGCTCCAAGCCCGACGGCCACACGCTCTATGTCGGGAACGTCTCGACCAATGCGATCACGCCGGTGCTGTTTCGGAAAAAGTTCTCCGTCAACTTCGAGAAGGACGTGGTCTCGGTCTCGCGGCTCGCGATCTATCCGTCGTTCCTGGTCACCACGACGGCGAATTTCGACGTCCGGAGCGTTGCCGACCTGGTCGCGTACGCCAAGAAGAACCCCGGCAAGCTGCGCTACACCAGCGCCGGTGTCGGCAGCTTCCCGCATTTCGATACCGAGATTTTCGCCCGGCGCGCCGGCGTCGAGATGAATCACATTCCGAACAAATCGGGCGCCGCCGGCATGGTCAACGATCTCGTCGTCGGCGACGCGCAGACCGCGTTCATCAACGCGGCGACCTCGGCCGCCATGATCAAGGCCGGCAAGATGCGGCCGATCGCGGTGCTCGCCGAGCAGCGCCTCGCGGAGTATCCCGACGTTCCGACTCTGGCCGAGGCCGGCTATCCAGGCGTCGGTACGCTGCACTGGCAGAGCATGCTGGCACCCGCGAGCACGCCGAAGGAGACGCTCGCGACCCTGTTCAAGGCGATCGTCGAGGCCTCGAAAGTCCCGGCTTTGCAGGAGGGCTTCGCCAAGCAGCTTGTCAGCGTGAAGCCGAGCGAGTCGCTGGATGAATCGCAGGCCTGGCTCAAGAGCGAACTCGCCAACTGGCGCAAGATCACCTCCGAGGTGAAGATCGACCTGACGGATTGATCTGACGACTTGTCGTCCCCGCTTTCGCGGCGACACTCAAGTGTAAGGCATAACGCGAGAAACAAACATGCAACGGCTGTTCATCCTTCTCACATCGACGTGCTTCATCGCAGTCGCGGGAGCGTCCGCTCAGGCACAGGACAAATTCCCCACAAAGCCGATCAAGGTCGTTGTGCCGTTCGGCGCCGGCAGCGCCACCGACATCGTCATCCGCATCGTCGGCGATCAGATGCGGCCGATCCTCGGCCAGTCGATCGTGATCGAGAACAAGCCCGGCGCCTTCGGCATCATCGCGATCGAGGAAATGGCGCGCTCGCGGCCCGACGGCTACACGCTCGAAGTCGGCAACCCGGGCACCAACGTGCTGACGCCGATCATCTACAAGAAGAAGATGAAGATCGACTACGACAAGGACGTGCTGATGGTGACGCGGCTGGGCGAGGTTCCGCTGATCCTCGCCGCCACCACCAAGGATTTCGCGCCCAAGACCTACGCGGAGTTCATCGCGCTCGCCAAGGCCAACCCCGGCAAGGTCCGTTATGCCAGCGTCGGCATCGGCAGCAACAATCATTACGACACCGAAGCCTTCGCCAAATGGGCGGGCATCCAGCTGCTTCATATTCCGAACAAGGGCGGTGGAGCGGCCATCACCAACGATCTGGTGAGCGGCGACGCCCAGGTCGCGTTCGTCAACGCCGCGAGTTCCGTCGGCATGATCAAGAGCGGGCAGCTTCGCCCGCTGGTAGTGATGTCCGACAAGCGTCTGCCCGAATATCCCGACGTCCCGACCACGGTCGAGCTTGGCTACGCCAACGGCAAGGGCCTCTGGTCGGCGCTCTATGCGCCCGCCGCCACCCCGCCCGATGTCTTGGCGACAATCCACAAGGCAACCGTGCAGGCGCTCGCGTCCGAGCCGGTGCAGACCGCGTTCAAGCGGCAGTTGATCAAGGCGGTTCCGAATGCGTCGATCGCGGATGCCCGCGCATGGAACGCCGCCGAGACGGCGTACTGGAAGAAAGTCACCGAAGAAGTGAAGGTCGAGCTGCCGGACAACTAGAGACCTCATCCTGAGGAGGGCGCGCAGCGCCCG
Organism: uncultured Alphaproteobacteria bacterium; assembly: GCA_963763365.1. Lineage (GTDB taxonomy): Bacteria > Pseudomonadota > Alphaproteobacteria > Rhizobiales > Xanthobacteraceae > VAZQ01. Next base: position 43,021 of record CAVXOE010000020.1, read on the forward strand.
TCTCGAAGGATGGCCGCGGATGCCGAACGCATCGCCATGCTTCGAGACGCGGGCTTCGCCCGCTCCTCAGCATGAGGTCGGTGGACTGGGGTCGCGCGGGGAGGAACGCAGTCATGAAGATGGAGCCGGTGCCGGCTGCCGCAAGCTATTCGATGCGCGTCGAGAAAGACGTCGACGTTCCGATGCGGGACGGCGCCCGGTTGAAGGCTGACGTCTTCCGTCCGGACGGACGGCGGCAAGTTTCCGGCGATCCTCAATCTCGGGCCTTACCAGAAGGACAAGCTCTGGGTTCCGCCCTGACACGCTGGAAGAGAAGCCGAACCCGTACATGAACTGGGAGACCGTCAACCCGGAATGGTGGGTGCCGAGAGGCTACGCCGCCGTACGGGTCGACGGCCGCGGCAGCGGAAAATCACCGGGCCAGTGCGAGCCGTGGTCGCTGGCGGAAGCAGTCGACTTCTACGACGCGATCGAATGGGCGGCCGCGCAGCCCTGGTGCAACGGCAAGGTCGGGCTGTCCGGAATTTCGTATTTCGCCATCAACCAGTGGTTCGTCGCCAACCTGCAGCCGCCGTCGCTTGCCGCCATCATCCCCTGGGAGGGCTTCGCGGATCTTTACCGCGATGCGCTGTTTCATGGCGGCCTGCTCAACGTGTTCATGACCAACTGGTTCACCGCGCACCTGATGCACCACACGGTCGGGCGCGCCTCGCAGCACATTCCGAATGCCTGGCAGGCGAACACGTTGCATTTCTGGCTTGCCAACAATCTCGACAGCGGTGCATTTCGCGGCGCGCAGGCGCAGTGGGACAAGATCACGGTACCGATGTTCACGGTCGGCAACTGGACCGGCATGGCGCTGCACCTGCGCGGCAACACCGAAGCGTTCATGCGCGCGGCCTCGAAGCACAAGAAGCTGCGCATCCACACCGGATCGCATGTGCACCCGTTCTACACCGAGGACGGCCGGCGCGATCAGTTGCGCTTCCTCGACTACTGGCTCAAGGGCATCGACAACGGCGTGATGGACGAGCCGCCGGTCAGGCTGGCAATCCGCAAGGGCCGCGACGAGATCGAATGGCGCGACGAGCACGAGTGGCCGCTCGCACGCACGCGCTGGCAGAAGCTCTATTTCGATCTTTCTCCGCCGGCAGCCGGCATGCCCACGAACGCCGCCGGGCTCGTCTCCACGAATCCGGACGAAACCCATTCGCGCAGCTATCCGGCGTCGAGCCTCGGCTCGATGGGCTCGACCTCGGCCGCCTCGTCGCAAGTGATGGGTGGTGGCATCAAGCCCGGCATGGGCATCGCGCTCGAGACGCCGCCGCTGCCGCAGGACGTCGAGGTGACCGGCCCGCTCGCCGCGAGCTTCTGGGTGTCGAGTTCGAGCGAAGACATGGACCTGTTCCTGACGCTGCGCAACTTCGACGCCGACGGCAACGAAGTGCTGGAAACCGGCCAGCAGGGCACGCCCGTCCCGGTGGCGAAGGGTTGGCTGCGGGTCTCGCATCGCGAGCTCGATCCCGAACTCACCCTGCCCTACCGGCCTTATCACAAGCACCAGCGGCGGCTCTGGCTGAAGCCCGGCGAGATCGTCAAGGTCGATGTCGAAATCTGGCCGACCTCGATGGTGTTCAAGCGCGGCCACCGCATCCGCCTCGACGTGCAGCCGCGCGACGGTGCCGGCAGCCAGTCCTACATGCACTATCACGCCGACTACAACACCGGGACGAACACGATCTATGCTGGCGGCGAGCGGGAGTCGTATCTGCTGCTGCCGGTCATTCCGGCGGCGGACGGGTGAAGTGCGGAACGAGCCGCGGTTTCACTGTCATCATCCGCGAAAGCGGATGATCCAGTATCCTTTGACTTGCGGTACCGTGCCGGATCGTCGCCAATGTTGACTGAATGCCCGCTTTCGCGGGCATGACAACCGAGAGAACCCACCATGATGTCTATCGACCCGTCATCATGAGCCTCGGTGAACAGCAACAGCCCCCGTCTGCGCCGCCCTGGCGCCTGCTCGCCCGCAAGAACGTGCTGGCGGGGCTGATGTTCGTCGGCGTCGGCGCGCTCGGTCTCTGGATTTCGCGCGACTATCCGATCGGCACTGCGCTGCGCATGGGCACGGGCTACATCCCGCGTCTTCTGTGCTGGCTTCTTCTCGGCCTTGGCGCCGTGATATTTCTGCAAGGACTCTACGAGAGCGCATCCACGCGGCAACTACCCACCGGCCGCGGCTTCGCGGCCTGGCGGCCGGTCATCTTCGTCACCTTGAGCCTGATCGCGTTCGCGCTGTCGCTCGAGCGGCTCGGACTCGTGATCGCGATCCTGCTGCTGATCGGCCTCGGCGCGCTGGCGGCGCGCGACCTCAAGCCGGTCGAAACGCTCGCCGCCGCGCTGGTGCTGATCCTCCTCTCCTGGGCGATCTTCATCATGGGGCTTGGGCTCACGATCCCGGTCTGGCCGGAGTGGTAGATGGAGCTCTTCCATAACCTCGCGCTCGGCTTCGGGATCGCGCTCACGCCGGCGAACCTGCTGTTCGCGCTGATCGGCGCGTTCGTCGGCACGCTGATCGGCGTCCTCCCCGGCATCGGTCCGATCGCCACGATCGCGATGCTGCTGCCGCTCACCTTCAAGCTCGAGCCGACCTCCGGCCTGATCATGCTCGCAGGCATCTTCTACGGCGCGCAGTATGGCGGCTCGACCACCGCCATCCTGGTCAATCTGCCGGGCGAGACATCGTCGGTCGTGACCTGCATCGACGGCCACCAGATGGCGCGGAAGGGCCGCGCGGGCGCGGCGCTGGCGGTGGCGGCGCTCGGCTCGTTCTTCGCGGGCTGCGTCTCGACCGCGCTGATCGCCACCTTCGCGCCGCCACTGGCAAAGGTCGGGCAATCGTTCGGGGCGCCGGAATATTTCTCGCTGATGGTGCTCGGCCTCATCGCCGCGGTGGTGCTGGCGCACGGCTCGGTGATCAAGGCTGTCGCCATGATCATCCTCGGCCTGCTGGTCGGGCTCATCGGCACCGACGGCAACACCGGCGGCACCCGCTTCACCTTCGGCATCACCGAACTGACCGACGGGCTCGACGTCGCGACGCTGGCGATCGGCATCTTCGGCATCGGCGAGATCATCGCCAACCTGACGCAGCCGCAGGAGACGCGTTCGCTGGTCTCGCAGAAGATCACGCGGCTGTGGCCGACGCGCGACGACTTCGACCGCGCCTGGCCGGCGGTGCTGCGCGGCACCGGCCTCGGCTCGATTCTCGGCGTGCTGCCGGGCGGCGGCGCGACCTTGAGCTCGTTCGCCGCCTACGCGCTGGAGAAGAAAGTATCGGCGCATCCCGAGGAGTTCGGCCACGGCGCGGTCGAGGGCGTCGCCGGCCCGGAATCCGCCAACAACGCCGGCGCGCAGACCTCGTTCATTCCGATGCTGACGCTCGGCATCCCGGGCAATGCCGTCATGGCGCTGATGATCGGCGCGCTCACCATTCACGGCATCCAGCCGGGCCCGCAGATCATGTCGGAGCGGCCGAACGTGTTCTGGGGCATGATCGCCTCGATGTGGATCGGCAACCTGATGCTGGTGATCATCAACCTGCCGCTCATCGGCATGTGGGTGCAATTGCTGAAGGTGCCGTACCGCTTCCTCTATCTGTCGATCCTGCTGTTCTGCGGCATCGGCGTCTACACGGTGAATAATTCGGCCGCGGCCGTCATGCTGGCGGCGTTCTTCGGCGTCGCCGGTTACGTGTTCATGCGGCTCGAATGCGAGCCGGCGCCGATGATCCTCGGATTCGTGCTCGGACCGCTGATGGAAGAGAATTTGCGCCGTGCCATGCGGATCTCGAGCGGCGATCCGATGATCTTCATCAACCGCCCGATCAGCCTGGGACTTCTGATCGCGTCCGCCCTGCTGATCCTGCTCGTCGCGCTGCCGGCGATCCGCAGCAAGCGCGAGGAGGCCTTTCAGGAGTGATTGTTCGTCATTGCGAGGAGCTCCAAGGGGCGACGAAGCAATCCAGGCTTATGGCACCGTACTGGATTGCTTCGCTTCGCTCGCAATGACGGATGCGTGACGGCCTTCAGATGCTAAAGTGCTGAGGGCGGGAACCGCCTCGCGAAACGCACGCCCGATGAACACCAGCACCGGACCGGTCGCCTGGAGCTCGGCAAGCTTAGCGCCGATGTCCGCCACCGTCCCGGCGACGATCTTCTCGTCCGGCCGGGTCGCCGCTGCGACCGCCACCGCCGGCGTATCCGCCGGGAGCCCGCCCGTCATGGCGCGCTCCGCCAACTCGGCGATCGTCCGCTTCGGCATGTAGACCACCGTGCTGGCCGCTGGATCGGCGAGGCTCTGCCAATCCGTATCGTCGGGCAGATGTCCGTTCTCGGCGTGGCCCGTCACGTATTGCAGCCGCCGCGCCTCGCGGCGCTGCGTCAGCGAAACCTCTAGCCGCGCCGCCGCACCCTGCGCGGCCGTGATGCCGGGCACGACCTCGATCCCGATCCCGGCCGCGCGGCACGCTGCGATCTCCTCGCCGGCGCGGCCGAAGATCATCGGATCGCCGCCCTTGAGCCGAACGACGCGCTTGCCGGCCTTGGCGAGCGCGACCATCAGCGTGTTGATCTCGTCCTGCTTGCAGGACGGGCCGAAGCCGGTCTTGCCGACCATCATCTTCTTCGCTTCGCGCCGGGCGAAATCCAGGATTTCGGGCGCGACGAGATCGTCGATCAGGATGATGTCGGCGGATTGCAGCGCGCGGACCGCACGCAGTGTCAGCAGTTCCGGGTCGCCGGGGCCGGCCCCGACCAGCGTGACCGAGCCGGCTTGTGCCGCGCTTGCCTCGTCGCGAGTCTCATCGATGAGCCGGTCGAAATCGGATTGATCTGGCTCGCGGTTGGGATTGGTGAGCGCGAATGACGTAAAGCGTTGCCAGAATCGGCGCCGCGCCTCGAACGCCAGCCCGGTCTCCTTCACGGCCGCGCGCCAGCGCTGCGCAGCAGCAACCCAGCGCGCAAAGCCGCGCGGGATCATGGCTTCGAGCTTGGCGCGGATGGCCTGACCGAACACAGGGGCCGCGCCGTCGGTCGAAATGCCGATGACAAGCGGCGAGCGGTTGACGATCGAGCCGAAGGCGAAATCGCAGAACGCCGGCTTGTCGATGACGTTGACCGGCACGCCGGCCGCGCGCGCGGCCTCGGCGAAGCGAGCCGCCTCGCTTTCGTCGTCAAAGCCGCCGACGGCAATCGCGGCGCCGTCGAAGTCGGCCGCAACCCAAGCACGGGCGCAAAGCGTAATCGGACCGCGCGGAGCCTGCGCAACGATCTCTCGCAACTCCTCGCAAGGCTGATCGGCGAATACATCGATCGCCGCGCCCGCCGCCGACAGGAGTTCCGCCTTCCAGGCCACCGCCGCGCTATTGCCGGCGACGACGGCGCGCTTGCCGTCGAGCGACAGGAACACTGGCAAGCGAGCCAACGGCTCCATCCGCGGCTCGCGTGCTTCAGTGGGAATGCGTGGCGTGCTCATGCGGCTTCAATACACATCCTGCTGGTAGCGGCCGCTCTTCTTCAGGTCTGCGACGAACGCCACCGCCTCATTGGTCGAGCGCGCACCGAACGTCGCGACCACATCGATCAGTGCCCGCTCGACATCGCGCGCCATGTGCTTGGCGTCGCCGCAGACATAGACGTGTGCGCCGTCCGCCAGCCACGCCCAGAGATCGCGGCCGACCTCGCGCATGCGGTCCTGTACGTAGATCTTCTGGTCGCCGTCGCGCGACCAGGCGAGCGTCAGCCGCGTGAGCACCTGCGCGGACTTCATGCCGGATAGTTCGTCCTCGTAGAAGAAATCGGTGTTGCTGCGCTGGTGGCCGAAGAACAGCCAGTTGCGCCCCGGCGCCTTGGTCGCCATCCGCTCGTGCAGGAAAGCGCGGAACGGCGCGATGCCGGTGCCGGGCCCGATCATGATGACCGGCACGGCGGGATCGGCCGGCAGGCCGAATGCATGCGCCTTCTGCACGTAGACTTTCAACGTGTCGCCCGGCTTGGTGCGCTCGGCGAGGAACGTCGATGCCACGCCAAGGCGTGCGCGGTCCTTGATGGTGTATCGCACGGTATCGACGCAAAGCGCCATGCGCGCCGGATCGACCTTTGGCGAGGACGCAATCGAATAAAGCCGCGGCTGCAACGGATCGAGCAATTCTATGAAGGCCTCGGGATCGGGGCGCGCGCCGGAAAATTTCTCGATCGCGCCCAGCACGTCGAGCGTGGCGGCGTCGCCATCGGGATCCTCGCCGGCGGCCAGTGCCTTGGCCTTGAGCCGGCGCTCGCCGCCGGTGATGTAGGAAAGCAACTGGAACAGCATGTCGGGCGCGGGCCCAAGCGACACGCCGTCGATCAAGGTTTCGCGCAGCGTGCGTCCACCGATCGGGAAATCCGCCGGGGCGGCAAGCGCCGCGATCACCGCGTCGGCAAGCGCCGGATCATTCGCCACGAAGATGCCGAACGCATCGCCGACGGTGTAGTCGACACCGCTGCCGGTCAGATCGAATTCGATGTGCCAGGTCTCCTTTTGCGAGCCCGCCTTGTTGAGACGCGCGCGAGAGAGAAACCGCGCCTCGGCCGGATTCTCACGCGAACATGCGGCCGCGGCGACCGGTGCAGCCGTAGCAGCGGCAGGGAGGCTCGGTGGGCTTGGGGACTTGACCGGCGCGGGCTGCGTAGAAGGACTGCCCAGTTCCTGGTGCAGCGTCTTGAGCATGCGGGTGGTTTCTTTGCCACCGGGCACGCAGAGATTCAGCCGCTCCTCCTTTTGAGAGAAGATGGCGTCGGAATAGTCCAGGCAATTGTATCCGCATTGTCCGCAGTCCTGTTGTCCCATGGCGGCCATCAGCCGCCGGCGGAGGGGACGTCCCTCCGCAAGCTTCATGCGTTCGGTGAGCACCATGGCCGGGTCGTGCCAGGGCGCATTGTCATCTTCGGGCTCGGCCGCCGGCGAGGCACCGGCGAGATCGAGACCGCCGGGCAGCAGCGCGGCGGCCTGCTCCGGCGACAGCGCTGTGACGCCTGAGTCGAGCGCAAGGAGGCCGGCGAACAATCCGTTGAGCCAGGTGCGCTGGTCGGCGCTGAACGGCGCAGATTCCGGAATGAGCGATGGGAGCGGCATGCGCTGCGAGCTCATTGCGGTGCACCGCCCGCTGCCAGCGCCTTGAGTGCATCGACATCATGCCGCCGCGCGAAGTCGAGGAAGGTTTCCTGCGGCGAGGCTCGATGCGCGACATAGGCCTGGAGCACGCGCTCGATCGCGCTCGGCGCGTCCTCGGCCTTCACGTCGCGATAGATTTCGCGCGCCAGGGTCGCATCGGGACCGAAGCCACCGCCGACATGGATGTGGTAGCCCTCGACCGCATCGCCGTCTTCCGAGGTCTGCACCTTGCAGGCCAGAAGGCCGATGTCGCCGATATAGTGCTGCGCGCAGGAGTGATGGCAGCCGGTGAGATGAATGTTCACCGGGCCGTCGAGCGTCACGCGCTCCTCGCACCAGCGCGCGATCTCTTCGGCGTGGCGCTTGGTATCGGAGGCGGCGAACTTGCAGCCGATGTTGCCGGTGCAGGCGACGAGCCCGGCGCGGATGGAATTCGTCCTGGTCGCGAGGCCGAGCGCCGCGATCCGCTCTTCGACCTCCTGCACGCGCTCCGAAGCCACGCCGGAGATCAGCAGGTTCTGCCAGACGGTGAGCCGTATGTCGCCATCGCCCAGGTCGCGCGCGATCGCCGCGAGTCCGTTCATCTGCTCGACCGTCATGCGCCCGACCGGGAGCACGACGCCGATCCAGTTGAGGCCCGGCTGCTTCTGCGCATGCGCGCCGATATGCGCCAGGCGATCGAAGGCAGGCCGCGGCTGTAGTGCGTCCGCGCTAATGCGATCGAGCTTGCGGCCGAGCTTCTCCTCGGTCAGCGACACGACCTTCTCGATGCCGAGCCGGTCGATGACGTATTTCAGCCGCGCCTTGTTGCGGTCGGTGCGGTCGCCGTGATCGACGAAGACGCGCACCACCGCATCGGCGACCTTGGTCGCGTCGGCAGGCTTCACCACGACGCCGGTCTCGCGCGCGAAGTCCTTGTGGCCGGTGATGCCGCCGAGCAGCAGGCGGAACCAGATGCCCGGTTCCACGCCGAACCCGTCTTTCACCTCGACGGCCTGAAACGCGATGTCGTTGGTGTCTTCCAGCACCGGGATGATGCCGGCGCCGTCGAACGCGACGTTGAACTTGCGCGGCAGGCCGAACATCGCCCGCTCGTTGAGGATGTGGAAGTGCCACTCGCGCGCATAGGGCCGGGTATCGATCAGTTCCTGCGGATCGATGCCGGCGGTCGGCGTACCGGTGACGTTGCGGATGTTGTCGGCACCCGAACCGCGCGACGAGAGCCCGAGCATCTGAATGCCCTCGACCATCGCGACGGCGTTCTTCGCCTCGATCTCGCGCACCTGCAGGTTCGCGCGCGTGGTGACATGCGCGTAGCCGCCGCCGAAGCGCGCCGCGAGATCGGCGACCCCGGCAAACTGCCAATGCGTGAGAATGCCGTTCGGTATCCGCAGCCGGCACATGTAGGAATTCTGATTCGGCGCCACGTAGAACAGGCCGAACCAGCGCCAGCGGAAATTGTCGGGCGGCTTGGGATATTCGTTGACGGCGGCCTGCGCCTTCAGTTTTTCGTAGCCGTCGAGCGGATTGAACTCGCGCTTGAATTTCTCCTGGTCGGAGAGCTTGCCGCCGGCGCTCAGGACACGGCTTTGCGCGCGAAAGGCGTCAGCGTCCGGGCCGCTCGGCTCGGTTGCCGCGTTCGGAGCCGCGGCCCCGTTCGCCACGCCCGCGACGTTGCGCGCAGCCTTGGCGATCTGCAGGCCCGCGACAAATCCCTCTAGATAGCGCTTCTGTTCAGGGTCGAACTCGCCGGACATCGGTTCCTTCTTGCGCAACCCGGACGCGCCAGAACGCCGGGCGGTCGGCCGCGCGCCCGCACGTTATGCTGCAAAGCAGCAAAGAGCGTGCCACTGCGGCAAATATTGAAAGATTTGAAGAATTTGACGCGTCTGGGTAAACGCCAGAAGTGCAATGGCCGCCATCCGGGCAGCCGCCGGATGACGGCTGCCTAGCTTTTAGGCGTTGGAAAATCGGCCCTTGGAAGCGCCGCGCCGGGCGTCACTTGTTCCCGGACAGCATCGTGTCGTCGAGAAAGCGGCGCAAGTCGCCCTTCGGCGCCGCCGGCAGTTCCTCGCCCTCGACCATCACGTCGATCATCCCGCGCAGGACGTCCAGATCGACCTTGCCGTCGCGCGGGAACGTGTTCGGGCTCTTGGCGATCAGTTCGTCGTAGGTGGCGGCGGCGATCGCCGGCTGGAGCTTGAGCTCATCGGCGAGGAGCTTCTCGGCTTCTGCGCGGTTCGCCGGATCGTAGAGCCAGGCGACGGCGGAGAGCCACGCCTTGGCGAAGCCCTGCGCAACCGCGGTGTTGTTCTTGACCCAGTTGTCGTTGGTGACGAAGCACACGAATGGAAACTTCGGCGCCACCTCCTGGAACGTGCCGATCAGCGGGAACCCGCCGGTCGACGGCCGACAGCGACTGCGGCGGAACGAGCCAGACGGCCGCGAGCGCGCCCGCCTGCAGCCCCTGGAAAATCTGCGCGCTGCCCTGCCCGGCCACGACGTCATAGTCCGACGGTCCGAGACCGCGCGCCTTCAGCACGCGCCGCAGCAGAACGGTCGAACCGGATTTGATCGACGAGGTGCCGACCACCTGGCCCTTGAGATCGGCCGGGCCTTTGACGCCCTTCTTGCCGAACACGACCCCCGGATGGATGCCCATCGAGACGAGCGAGATGTGCACGCCGGTGCCGCCCGCCTCCAAAAAGCTGATCGGCGCGTTGCAGGTGTTGTGCATGATGTTGAGCGAACCTGACGCCACCGCCTGCATCCCGGGCGACACGCCGATCGACACCATGTCGATCTCGACGCCGTTGGCCGCGAAGAATCCTTTCTTGGTCGCGACCACCGCCGGCCAGATGGTGGCGGTCGGCGAGACCTGACCGAACGATACCTTGGTGGCTGCGGCAACCGGATCGGAACTCCACGCCCAGATTCCCAGCGCCATCAAGCAAGGCAAACCCACGAAACGCAGCCAAGGTCGCATGCGGCTTCCTCCCGGTTCAGTCTATTTCTCGTCCACGATGCGGTTGCGCAGCGTGCCGATGCCGGAAATCTCGACTTCGAGCACGTCGCCGGGCTTCATCCAGAGCGGCGGATTGCGGCGATGGCCGACGCCCTCGGGTGTGCCGGTGGCGATGACGTCGCCCGGTGCGAGCGCCGTGAAATCCGAGCAGAACGCAATGATCTGCGGCACCGAATAGATCAGCAGATCGGTGCCGGAGTGCTGCACCTCCTTGCCGTTAAGACGGGTGGTCAGCGTCAGCCGGGTCGGGTCGGGAATTTCATCAGCGGTGACGATCCACGGGCCGAGCGGGCCGGTCGCGGGAAAGTTCTTGCCGGAGGTCACCGAGAACTTCTGGTAGTCGCGCACGCTGCCATCTACGAAACAGGTGTAGCCCGCGACATGCTCCAGAGCGCGCTCGACCGGGATGTGACGGCCGCCCGTCCCGATCACCACCGCAAGCTCGCCTTCGAAATCGAAGTGCTGCGAGACCGACGGACGGATCATCTCGCCGTCGTGGCCGGTCAGCGTGTTGGACAAGCGGATGAACATGCTCGGCTGCTTCGGCAGTTCGCGTCCGGTCTCGGCGGCGTGCGAGCGATAGTTGATGCCGGCGCAGAGGATCTTGTCCGGATTGGGAATCGCCGGAAGCAACTTGACGTCCGCGAGCTTATGGTCGGCACGCCCACCGTTCGCCGCCTTGGCAACCGCCGCCAGCCCACCGGCCGCGAGCGCGTCGCGCAGCGTTGCGTAATCGACCTTGCCGTTCAGGGTGACGACACCGTCACCGACCACCGCGCCGAAGCACTCCTTACCGTCGGCCACATAGCTTGCGAGCTTCATCCGTCATAGCTCCATGTCGATTGACACGCCGGCGAAGGCCGACGAACTCTGCGAGCTTGCCCCACTGAAACCAGTTCCGGTGCTAGATTGGCACAAACAGCTCATCGAGCGGAATGGGTGCCTTGATCATCGATTGTTCGGCGAGATAGCGCACGAGCGCCTCCAGCGTCGGGCGATTGGGTTCGATTCCGTAGGGCCACGGGTCGCCATCGAACACGTCGTCGATCTCGTCGAGCTCGGCTGCCATACCCGGGAGCATGTATCGCAGCGTGCCGAGGTCGCGCATCTTCTTGAGCGCGATATTCTTGGCGTCGGTCATCGCCTTGTAGAGGCTCTTGGCGATGAACGGGTTGCGCTCGTAGACGTCGCGGCGCATCGCGACGAGATGCATGATCGGAAAGACCCGCGTGCGCCGGTAGGATGCCATTTCGACCGCGTGGAAATCCGGAAACAGCCGCCGCACGTCCGGGCTGGTCTTCAGCGACTGCGGCAGTCCGCTGCCGATGATCGCCTGGATGTCGCCGCGTGCCAGCAGGTCGGATAAGGAAAGACCGGAGCTGTTCTGCTCGATCGATACGCCCGGAAGCTGCGGCAGCGGGCTGGGACTCCCGTGCGTTCCGGCGCTGTTGGTCGCACCCTGCACCCAATGGCAGTTGGAGAAACTAACGCCGTACTCGTCTTTCAGCATGCCGCGGATGATGACCGCCGCGGTCTGCGTGTAGATCGGGGTTCCGATACGCTTGCCCTCGAGGTCCTTCGGACTTTTCACAAACCTGCGGTTGACGGTGACGAAGCCATGGCGAAAGACGCGCGAGGGAAACACCGGCAGCGCCACCATTTCCCGCCGGCCGGCCGCATGCCGGGTGATCGTGTCCGAACTCGACATCTCGGAGGCGTCGAATTCCTGGTTCTTGCCCATGCGGTCGAAGATCTGCCGCGGGTCGTCGATGGCGAGGAAATTGAGATCGATGCCTTCCGGCTTCACCTCCCCGGTGTAGAGCGCCTGCATACGGTCGTAGAGACCGCATGCGAATGTAATCGGCACATTGGGCATGGCGTATGGGCTCCCTCGTCCGCCGGTGTCTTGCGATTGCTCGATTGTCCCCGCGATGACCGGCTATAATGGGCTATCTCTTCAGGCTCGGAAAGGCATGAAAGGCGATGACAGGTACTGACCTCATGCTGAGGAGCGGGCGAAGCCCGCGTCTCGAAGCATGGCCGCAAGCGCCGATGCCCGTGGCCATCCTTCGAGACGCCGCGCTGTGCGCGGCTCCTCAGGATGAGGACCGTAACGGCGAGGGCACACCATGACCGAGCACACGCCGGTCCTGATCGTCGGTGCCGGGCCGGTCGGCCTTGCGCTTGCCGGCGACCTCGGCTGGCGTGGCGTGCCGTGCACCTTGATCGAAAAGACCGACGGCACGATCGAGCAGCCGCGGATGGACATCGTCGGCCCGCGCACCATGGAGTTCTGCCGGCGCTGGGGCATCGCGGATTGGGTGCGCGACGCGCCCTATCCCGGCGACTACCCGCAGGACTGCATCTACGTCACCGGCCTCGACGGCTACGAACTCGGGCGCGAACCGTTCCCCGGGCGCGCACAGGAGAAATGTCCGCCGCAGAGCCCGCAGAAACGCGAGCGCGTCCCGCAGGACATGTTCGATCCGATCCTGCAACGCTTCGTCCGCACCTTCCCGCATGTGAGCCTGCGATACTCGACCGAATTGATCTCGTTCGAGGAGACCGCCGACGGGGTGATCGCGACTGTACGCGATCATATCACCGGCGCGGTCCGAACCATTTCGGCCGACTATCTGGTCGGCACCGACGGCGGCGCCAGCCTGGTGCGCGAACGTCTCGGCATCACGATGAGCGGAAATCCCGCGCTCACCTACACCACCAACGTGATGTTCCGCTGCACCGACTTCTCCGCGCTGCATCGCTTCAAGCCGGGCTACCGCTTCATCTTTGTCGGGCCGGAAGGGACCTGGCTCACCATCGTGGCGATCAACGGCGGCGACCGCTTCCGCATGTCGATCGTCGGCTCGGCCGACAAGATCAGCCACAGCGAGGACGACATCCGCGCGGCGCTGCGGCGCGCCGCCGGCCGCGACTTCGACTACGAGATTTTGTCGATCATGCGCTGGGTGCGGCGCGAGCTGGTGGCGGACAGCTACGGCACGCAACGCGTCTTCATTGCTGGCGATGCCGCGCACCTGATGTCGCCGACCGGCGGCTTCGGCATGAATACCGGCATCCAGGACGCGGTCGATCTCGGCTGGAAACTCGAAGCCCGCATCCGCGGCTGGGGCGGCGCCGAACTGCTGCGCTCGTATGAAATGGAGCGGCGGCCGGTCGCGGTGCGCAACGTCACCGAGGCGAGCTCGAACCTCGTGCGCATGCTGTCGACGCGCGAGCGCCTGCCGCCGCCCGAGGTGTTTCAGTCCGGGCCGCAGGGCGACGCGGCGCGCCGCGACTACGGCGCCTGGTTCACGCGCGACCATGAAGCACGAGTGGTACACGCTCGGCTTCCATTTCGGCTACCGCTATGACGGCTCGCCCGTCATCTGGCCTGACGGCACGCCCGAGCCGCCGCTCGAAACCTCGACCTACACGCAGACCGCCCGGCCGGGACATCGCGCGCCGCACGCCTTCCTGCCGGACGGCCGCTCGACCCTCGACCTGTTCGGCCGCGGCTTTGTGTTGCTGCGGCTCGGCAGCGATGCGCCGGCAGGCGAGCGCCTGCGCGAGGCAGCGGCCAAGGCGGGCCTGCCGCTCCAGGTCATCGATCTCGATCTGCCGGAGATCGCTGCGCTCTATCAGCGCCGCCTCGTGCTGGTGCGGCCCGACGGCCACGTCGCGTGGCGCGCCGATGCGGAACCCGACGATGCGCGGGCCGTCATCGATGTCGTGCGCGGGGCGCGCGACTACGCTAATGTGGCGCACGAATTGCGGCCCAGCGGCCGAAAGTCAGCGGTGCACGCTGCGCAGACGGGACACTAGCCCATGAACCAGGATATCCGCGCTCCCTATTATCGCGACCTCAGTCGCCAGAGCTTCTCGCCCGGCTGGGCGCGTCCGGCGCCCGCGATGTGGCCGCAGCCGCGTCCGGTGTTCAAGCCGGCGGTCTGGCGTTACGCCGCCGCGCGCGCGGCACTCGAACAGGCCGGCGAGTTCGTGCCGGTCGAGCAGGCGGAGCGGCGCAACCTCATCCTGGTCAATCCGATCGAAAACAACATCTACGCCACCAGCCGCAACATCGTTTCCGCCTATCAGATGGTGAAGGCGGGCGAGACGGCGCGCTCGCACCGCCACACCGCGGCCGCGCTTAGGCTTGTGGTCGAGGCGAAGCCCGGCACCTACACGGTGGTCGATGGCGCACGCGTCGACATGCTCCCCGGTGACGTGGTGCTGACGCCCGCCTGGTGCTGGCACGGCCACGCCAACGAGAGCGACGCGACGAGCTACTGGATCGATTTCCTCGACGTGCCGTTCGTGCAGCATTCCGAGGCGATGTTCTTCGAGCCCAACCCGGTGGGCTTCGAAGCGGTGACGCGTCCGGCACCGGCCTTCTATCGCATTCCGGCGCGCGATGCGCTCGGCGCGGGCAACGATGCGAAAACGATCGAGATTGCCAAGGACGCGCTGCCGACCATCGGGCTTCACCTGATCCGGCCTGCCGTCCGGCGCGCGGCATGAGACGCCGAAGACCACCGTCAACAACCTCTACTCGGTCATCAGCGGCAGTGCGCACATTGAGATCGAAGGCGGCGTGAACGAAGACCTCGCGGTCGGCGACGTCGTGACGGTGCCGTGCTGGCACCAGCACGCCATCAAGGCGGACGCCGATGCGATCCTGCTGCGGGTGACCGACGAACCGCTGTTGCGCAAGGTCGGCCTGGTGCGAACGGGTGACGCTCTCTCCTCCGTCATGCCCGGGCTTGACCCGGGCATCCACGTCTTATCTTGACAGCCGATGGGCGAAGACGTGGATGGCCGGGACACGCCCGGCCATGACGTGGAGGGCTGACATCACTTCTCCCCAAGCCCGCCTTTCTGCGTGATAAAGCGCTCGATCTCCTCGAGCCCCTGCCCGATGCGCAGATTGCTGAACACGAACGGCCGCGCGCCGCGCATGCGCTTGGCGTCGCGTTCCATCACCTCGAGCGAGGCGCCGACATAGGGCGCAAGATCGATCTTGTTGATGACGAGCAGGTCGGAACGCGTGATACCCGGCCCGCCCTTCGAGGGAATCTTGTCGCCCGCCGCGACATCGATGACGTAGATCGTGAGGTCGGCGAGCTCCGGCGAGAATGTCGCCGCGAGATTGTCGCCGCCCGATTCGATCAGGATCAGGTCGAGCGCGGGAAATTTCTTGCGCATGTCGGCGACTGCCGCAAGGTTGATCGAGGCATCCTCGCGGATCGCGGTGTGCGGACAGCCGCCGGTCTCGACCCCGGCAATACGCTCGGGCGCGAGCGCACCGCTGCGCACGAGATACTCGGCATCCCACTTGGTATAGATGTCGTTGGTGATGGCGGCGATCTCGTAGCGGTCGCGCAGCCGTTTGCACAGCGCGTCCATCAGCGCGGTCTTGCCGGATCCGACCGGGCCGCCGACGCCGACGCGCAAGGGGCCGTGCTGATGAGACATTGCCACTCTCTCCATCGTCATGCCCGGCCTTGTGCCGGGCATCCACGCCTCGCTTGCTCCATCAGCTTAAGAAAGACGTGGATGGCCGGGACAAGCCCGGCCATGACGGTAGTACGGTTCGTACCGGATAAGATCATGACCGGAACAGCCGCGTGTACTGCGTTTCATGCCGCATGCTGGAAATATCGGCGCGGAACGCGGCGCCGCCAAGCTCATCAAGCGGCGTGACAACCGCACGCGCCAAGGTCGCCGCAACGACCGGTTCCAGCGCCGCCAGGACGCGCTGACCGTCGGTCTGCCCGAGCGGCACGAGCCGCACGCCGGCCGAGATAAGCGCGGCGGCTTGCGCATGCAGATAGGCCGCGAGCGCAGGTTCAAGCGGGATCGCGTGGCCGGCGCAAGCCACGGCAACCGCCACCGGCAAGGCAATTTCCGGGACTAGTGCAAGCTGCTCGATCGCTGCGCACGGCCATGCCGCGCGGGTGGTCTCCAGGAAGGCGCGGCCCTGCGCCGTCGTTTCGAGATATCGCTCTTTCGAAGCCGCAAAGGCCACAGCGAGTTCTGCGACTGCGGCGAGCGTCGCGTTATCACCGGCGGCCGTGGCGCGGTGCGCGTGAACGAAAAGCACCGCGTCACAAAATCCGTTACCCTCCCCCAGCATCACGGAAAGCCAGTCCTGCAGCGAAGCGGCGTCGCGGACGTCGCCCGCCTCAACCGCCCATTCGATGCCGCTCGAATAGGAGAACGCACCGATCGGATAGGAGGGCGAGAGCCATGCCATCATGCGGTAGAGCGCGGCGGCAGTAAGAGGATCCGCCCATGCCGAATTCGGCTTGGCGATATCTTCGATCTCTCTCCGGTCATTCCCGCGCAAGCGGGAATCCAGCGCTTTCTTTCCACCTGCTGCGTGAAGAGGCCTGGGTCCCCGCTTCCGCGGGGACGAGCGCAGGAAAGAGCGCGAGGCAATTTTGCCGGAATGCGCCTTAGTCATTGTCGCCGTTCGCATCGGCGATGCGCTGCATACGCGCCCGGCTCCGGATCGAACGGCGCCTCTATCGGCGTAAGTTGCGCTCCCAATCCGCGGAGCATGGCCTCCAACACGTGATCCCGCCGGATGCGCAGGCGGTCTCCGACCACTTGCATGTCGGTGTGGCGGTTGCCGATATGCCAGGCGAGCCGCGCCAGGTCGTGCGCGGACGCCGCCGCGATTTCCACCAGCGGCTCGGGCCTGCCGGTGACCCGGATGACCGAGCCGTCGTCGAGTACCAATCCGTCGCCGTCGCGCAGCGCGGCCGCCTGTGGCAGATCGAGCAGGAAGATCGTGCCCCGTTCGCCCGTCAGGGTGATGCGGCGGCGATGACGCTCGAACGCGTCGAGCACGACGCGATCGACTGCCCTGCTCGCATCCCAGTTTCCCGCCGATCGAATTTGCGAGGCGCGCTTCATCAGAACAAGAAGTACCGTTGCGCCATCGGCAATACCTCGGCTGGTGCGCAGGTCAAGAAGCTCGCCGTCGGCCGTCACCTCGTAGGTCTCCGGATCGACCTTGATGTCGGGCGTGGCGCCGTTGTGTACCATGCTCTTCTTGGTGATCTTGCGGGTGTTATCGACTGCGACGAACTGTTTCTCGACACCAAGTTTATTGCGCAGTCCGCCGCGCAGCGCGGCCTTCGATACGAACACCACCGATGAGGCGGTGAGCGCCTTGCCGAACGCGCCGAACATCGGCCGGTAGTGCACCGGTTGCGGCGTCGGGATCGAGGCGTTGGGGTCGCCCATCAGCGCGGCGACGATGGTGCCGCCCTTGATGATGCAGTCGGGCTTCACGCCGAAGAACGCCGGCGACCACAGCACGAGGTCAGCGAGCTTGCCCTTCTCGACCGAGCCGATCACCTTCGACACGCCGTGGGCGATCGCCGGGTTGATGGTGTATTTCGCGACGTAGCGCTTGGCACGGACGTTGTCGTTGTCGCCCTTCTCTTCCTTGAGCCGCCCGCGCTGCTTCTTCATCTTGTCGGCGGTCTGCCAGGTGCGGATGATGACCTCGCCCAGCCGGCCCATCGCCTGACTAGTCCGACGACATCATCGAAAGCGCGCCGAGATCGTGCAGGACATCCTCCGCCGCGATCGTCTCCTTGCGGATGCGGCTCTCGGCAAACGCCAGGTCCTCGGCGATCAACGGATCGAGGTGGTGGCACACCATCAGCATGTCGAGATGCTCGTCGATGGTGTTGCGGGTGAACGGCCGGGTCGGATTGGTCGACGACGGCAGCACGTTCTTGAGACCCGCCACCTTGATGATGTCGGGCGCGTGCCCGCCGCCCGCGCCTTCGGTGTGGAAGGCGTGGATGGTGCGGCCCTTGAACGCCTTGATAGTGTCCTCGACGAAGCCGCTTTCATTCAACGTGTCGGTATGGATCATCACCTGGATGTCGTAGTCCTCGGCGACGCCGAGACAGCAATCGATCGCGGCTGGCGTGGTACCCCAGTCCTCGTGCAGCTTGAGCGCACAGGCGCCGGCCTTGACCATCTCCTCCAGCGCCTGCGGACGCGAGGCGTTGCCCTTGCCGGCGAAACCGAGATTGACCGGAAACCCATCAGCGGCCTGGATCATGCGGCCGAGGTGCCACGGCCCCGGCGTGCAGGTGGTGGCGAAGGTGCCGTGCGCCGGGCCGGTGCCGCCACCGAGCATCGATGTGATACCCGACATCAGGGCGTCGTCGACCTGCTGCGGGCAGATGAAGTGGATGTGGGTGTCGAACCCGCCGGCGGTGAGGATCTTGCCCTCGCCGGCGATCACCTCGGTGCCGGGGCCGATCACGATGGTAACGCCGGGTTGGATGTCGGGATTGCCGGCCTTGCCGATGGCGAAGATGTTGCCGTTCTTGATGCCGACGTCGGCCTTCACGATCCCCCAGTGGTCGAGGATCAGCGCATTGGTGATGACGGTATCGACCGCACCCTGCTTGTTGGTGACCTGGCTCTGGCCCATGCCGTCGCGAATGACCTTGCCACCGCCGAACTTCACCTCCTCGCCGTAGGTGGTGAAGTCCTTCTCCACCTCGATGATGATGTCGGTGTCGGCGAGCCGCACACGGTCGCCGGTGGTGGGCCCGAACATTTCGGCGTAGACGGCGCGAGAGATTTTGGTCGCCATGAGTAATTCCCGATTTCCACTATATGCACAGGGCGTCGCACGTTGCATTTCGGCGCCCGTCGCGTAGCATCATTCCCAGCTCAGCCGTTCCGCGTTCCGAACAAAGGGCTGTCTCGAGACGCTTGGTTTCTGTTGGTCGTGGCCACTTCCAACTGTTCACCAGGATTATGAGGCTCTTTGCGAGTGTGCGCGCCACGTAGGGCTCGACGGGCAGGCTTCGGCCTGCCCGTTGCATTTTGGGACCGCATGTGCGCAATCAATTCGGCCAGGCGAAGCAAGAATCCAACGTTTCACCGGCGGATAGCAAGTACAGATCGGACAGCCAGTCCAACTGACCATTCCCTCGCTTAATCGTGTGGCTAGAGCTTCCCCATCACGTCCTGCCGGAAGCCGTAGATCGTTCGCTTGCCGGCAAGCTCGACCAGTGTGACATCGCGCGTCTGCCCGGGCTCGAAACGCACCGCCGTACCGGCCGCGATCGCGAGGCGCTTGCCGCGCGCGGCCTTGCGATCGAACTTCAGCGCCGGGTTGGTTTCGAAGAAATGATAGTGCGAGCCGACCTGGATCGGCCGGTCGCCGGTGTTGGTCACCGTGACCGTCACAGTCTTGCGGCCCTTGTTGAGCTCGATCTCGCCGTCCTGGAGAAACATTTCGCCGGGGATCATTGCGCTCATCGCACTCCGTCATGGCCGTGCGGACATGCTGCACGATCGTGCAAATCATCGGATCGGCTCGTGCACCGTCACGAGCTTGCGTGCCGTCCGGAAACGTCGCCTCGACCTGAATCTCGACGATCATTTCCGGGATGCCGTCCATCACCTGCGCGCGCGTGAGCACATGTGCGCCGGCTTCCATGAGGTCCGCCACCGTCCTGCCGTCGCGCGCGCCCTCGACGATGAAGTCGGTGATCAGCGCGATCGCCTCCGGATGGTTGAGCTTGACGCCGCGCTCGAGCCGCCGGCGCGCCACCACCGCCGCCATGGCGACCAGCAGCTTGTCCTTTTCCCGCGGAGTGAGATTCATGCTCTGCCCTTGGAGTCCTTCCCGATATCTTGCCGCGCGGCCGTCAGTTAAGCCAGAGGCGCGGCAGCGGCGTCGCGCGCAGCACGGACAGCACGCCGATGAGATCGTGCCGGAGCGCCGCGCCGTCGGCGGCGCACAGTCGCGCGACCGCCAGCCCCTTCCAGGCCGAGATGCCGACCTCGCCGCGGAACTGCCCTTCGAGCGCGCGCACAGCCGCGGCCGTCGCGTCGTCGCCCGGCACCGCCAGCACGGTGGCGACCGCGACGCCGCCGTTCCCGACCGCGGGCCGCGCAAGCTTCCGGGCGACCGCGCCCTCAAGCCGCATCGCTTCGGCGTGGATGAGCCGGCCGTTGCGACGCACGTTCCAGCGATCGAGCAGCGCACAATCGTGGATCGCCTCGCCCATGCCGGAGCGGCCGAACACGATCGCTTCGGCGAGCAGGAGCCTTGCATCGTCGGCGAGATCGACCTCGATCGTGCGGCGCAGCTTCGTCCGGTCGAACAGGATGGTCTCCTGTGGCAGCCAGGCGAGCGAGGCGCCGGCTTCGACCGTTAGCCTGACCTCGACGTTCGCCGCGGGATCAGTCGTGCGATAGACCTTTTCGGCCGCCGCCGTCGTCACGACGAGCCGCGCGCCGCGTTCGGCCGTGATGTCGAGCGCGAATCGGTCGCCGCCCGCCATGCCGCCCGCCGAGTTGATAACGATGGCTTCGAGTTCTTCGGCCGGTGCGCCCGGACACCGCACGCGCAGCGAGCCGTGCTCATGGACGCGCGCGCGCCGCGTGATGCCGTCCCTGGTACGCGCCGTCAGCACGATCCCTCCGACCGCGCGATTGGCCGCGAACGTCTGCGCGATGTGATTTGCGATCGCCTCAACCACGACAGTCTCTCGGTTCGTCATGGCCGGGCTTGTCCCGGCCATCCACGTCTGCCCCGTCAAATAACGAAAGACGTGGATGCCCGGCCCAAGGCCGGGCGTGACGGAGAATGCTAAAGCGCCATGGCACGGCGCAGCGCCGCTTCATCCATATTTTCGCGGCTGCAGGCGTAGACCACGGCGCCACGGTCCATGGCGACGAAATGGTCGCCGAGTTCCTGCGCAAAGTCGAGATATTGTTCGACCAGGACGACCGCGATCTTCCCGAGGTTGCGCAGGTAGGAGATGGCGCGGCCGATGTCCTTGATGATCGAGGGCTGGATGCCTTCGGTCGGCTCGTCGAGGAGGAGCACGCGCGGGCGCATGACCAGCGCACGGCCGATGGCAAGCTGTTGCTGCTGACCACCCGACAGATCGCCGCCGCGCCGCCGCAGCATGCCGTTGAGCACCGGGAAGAGCGAAAACACGTCGTCCGGAATGGTGCGCTCCTCGCGCGAGAGCGGAGCAAAGCCGGTCTTGAGGTTCTCCTCCACCGTGAGCAGCGGAAAGATCTCACGGCCCTGCGGCACATAAGCGACGCCGAGGCGCGCCCGCTCATCGGGCTTGAGCCATGTGATGTCGGACTCATCGAGCGTGATCGAGCCCTTGCTGATCGGCTGCTGGCCGGCGAGCGCATCGAGCAGGCTGGTCTTGCCGACGCCGTTGCGCCCGAGCACGCAGGTCACCTTGCCGGGCTCGGCGGTGAGCGAGACCGAACGCAGCGCCTGGGCGGCGCCGTAGTGCAGATCGATGGAGTTGACCTTCAGCATTTGATTCTACCTCGGGTCACCGCCCCAGATACACTTCGACCACGCGCTCGTTCTCGGAGACCTGGTCGATCGTTCCTTCCGCCAGCACCGAGCCTTCGTGCAGGCACGTGACCTTGACGCCGAGTTCGCGCACGAACGTCATGTCGTGCTCGACCACGACCACGGTGCGCTCGCGGTTGATCTCCTTGAGCAGTTCGGCGGTCTGCCGCGTCTCGGCATCCGTCATGCCGGCGACCGGTTCGTCGACCAGCATCAATTTGGGTTCCTGCGCCAGCAGCATGCCGATCTCGAGCCATTGCTTCTGCCCGTGCGACAGCGACCCCGCCACCCGCTCGCGCAACGGCGCGAGGCGAATGATCTCGAGGATACGGTCGGTGCGGCTCGCCTCCTCGGGCGTCTCGGTCCAGAACAGCGTCTTGCGCACGCGCCGGTCGTCCTTGAGGGCAAGCCCGATGTTGTCCTCGACGGTGTGCATGTCGAACACGGTCGGCTTCTGAAACTTGCGCCCGATGCCGAGCAGCGCGATCTGGGTTTCGTCCAGACGCGAGAGGTCGTACTTGCCGTCGAAATAGACGTCGCCGGTGTCCGGCCGCGTCTTGCCGGTCACCACATCCATCATCGTGGTCTTGCCGGCGCCGTTCGGGCCGATGATGGCGCGCATCTCGCCGGGTTCGATGGTGAAGGAGAGATTGTTGAGCGCGCGGAAACCGTCGAACGACACGGTGATGCCGTCGAGGTAGAGCAGCGCCGAGGTGGTACGAGGATCCATCGGCTACTCCGCTGGCCGTGGCGAGGGCTCAGGGACGGCGGCACTGTTGGCGATCTCCGCCGCGCCACGGGCCCGCCGCTCTGCAGCCCAATGTTGAACTGTCCCGACCACCCCGCGGGGCAACAGGAGCGTGACTACGACGAACAGGCCGCCAAGCGCGAACAGCCAAATCGACGAGAGCGGGACGGTCTCGAGCGGCGTGTAGAAAAGACCGAACAGGAGCGCGCCTAGCAAAGCTCCGACCGGCCCAGCGTCCCAGCTCGTTCCCATGGCGGCGAGCAAGCCAACGCCCGCTGCCAAAAACGACCAGTACGGCAGGAGTGTCCAGGTGGGCACGGCTAACGCCAACGGAACCGCCAACGCACCGACGGCGAGGCCCACGACCACGCCGACGATCAGGCGGCCGATCGCCGGACGCAGCATGCTCGCCGCCAAGGATAGCACGACCAAGATGCCGACGCCGAAGGCCCAATAGGGGACGAGCGCGCCAGACGGTAAAGGTCGTCTTGCCGTAGTTCACTAGCACAGCACCGAGCACGGCACCGGTCAGCGTGCCGCGCCCCCCCACCGCCACCCAGATCACCGCTTCGATCGAGTTCGCCGGCGAGAATTCGCTCGGGTTGATGATGCCGACCTGCGGCACGAACAGCGCGCCGGCGACGCCCGCCATGCAGGCCGACAGCGTGAAGACGAACAGCTTGTAGGCCTCGACCCGGTAGCCGAGGAAGCGGGTGCGGGCTTCCGCGTCGCGGATCGCGACCAGGACCTTGCCGAATTTCGAACTGACGATGATGCGGCAGATGAGAAACCCGAGCATCAGCATGATGGCCGTGGCCGCAAACAGCGCAGCCCGCGTTCCGGGCGCCTGGACGTTGAACCCGAGGATATCCTTGAAGTCGGTCAGTCCGTTGTTGCCGCCGAAGCCGAGATTGTTGCGGAAGAAGCCGAGCATCAGCGCAAACGTCAGCGCCTGTGTGATGATCGAAAGATAAACTCCGGTGACGCGGGAGCGGAACGCAAACCAGCCGAACACGAAAGCAAGCGCGCCGGGCACCAGCACGATCATCAGCAGTGCGTAGGGAAAGTGCTGGAAGCCGTACCAGTAGACCGGCAGTTCCGGCCAGTTCAGGAAGACCATGAAGTCCGGCAGGATTGGATTGGCATAGACGCCGCGGGTGCCGATCTGCCGCATCAGATACATGCCCATCGCGTAGCCGCCGAGCGCAAAAAAGGCGCCGTGACCGAGCGAGAGGATGCCGCAATAGCCCCAGATCAGGTCGATCGACAGGGCGAGGATCGCGTAGCAGAGATACTTGCCGAACAATGCGACGTAGTAAGCCGAGAGATGAAACGGCGACGACGGCGGCACCGCGAGGTTGAGGACCGGCACCAGGACGGCGATTGCCCCCATGATGAGGAGGAACGCGACCGCGCCGCGGTCGAGCGACCGGGTGACGAGGCCCGAGATCATGCCTCGACCGCCCGGCCCTTGAGGGCGAACAGACCCCGCGGACGCTTCTGGATGAACAGGATGATGAGCACCAGGATGGCGATCTTGGCCAGCACCGCGCCGGCATAAGGCTCGAGGAATTTGTTGGCGATGCCGAGCGTGAAGGCGCCGACCAGAGTGCCCCAGAGATTACCCACGCCGCCAAACACCACCACCATGAACGAGTCGATGATGTAGCCCTGGCCGAGATTCGGACTGACGTTGTCGATCTGCGAGAGTGCGACGCCGGCGAGGCCCGCAATGCCGGAACCGAGCCCGAAGGTGAGCGCATCGATGCGCGCGGTGCGGATGCCCATCGACGCCGCCATGGCACGGTTCTGCGTGACCGCGCGCATCTCCAGTCCGAGCCGGGTGAAACGCAGCAGAGCCAGCAGGCCGGCGAAGATCAGAATCGTAAAGACGATGATCCACATCCGGTTATACGTGATGGTGATGTGCCCGAGCTCGAATGCCCCGCTCATCCAGGATGGATTGCCGACGTCCTTGTTGGTCGGACCGAACGCAGTACGCACCGCCTGCTGCAATATCAGCGACAGGCCCCAGGTGGCGAGCAGCGTCTCCAGCGGCCGGCCGTAGAGAAAGCGGATGATGCCGCGCTCGATCAGGATGCCGATAAAGCCCGCAAAGATGAAGGCAAGCGGAATGGCGATGGCGAGCGAATAATCGAACAGCGCTGGATTGTGGGTGCGGATCAGCTCCTGCACGACGTAGGTCGTGTAGGCGCCGAGCATCACCATCTCGCCATGCGCCATATTGATGACGCCCATCACGCCGAACGTGATGGCGAGACCGATCGCGGCCAGCAGCAAGACGGAACCAAGCGAGAGCCCGTACCAGGTGTTCTGCAACGCCGTCCAAAACACGAGACTGCTCTGGATCGACGCGATCGCGTCGGCCGCCGCCGTCTTGACGCTGGCGGGCGTGCTCGGCGGCAAGCCGCTGAGCAACGCGAGTGCCTCCTGGTCGCCGCGCTGGCGGACCACGGCCACCGCTTCGAGCTTGTCGTTTTCAGAGGCAGTATCGAGATAGAGCACGACCGCGGCACGCGCCTCGATCAATGCCTGCTTTACGCGCGCGTCTTTTTCCTTGGCGATGGCTTCATCAAGCGCCGGCAGCGCATTCGGGTCGCGGGACTTGTAAACCGCCAGAGCAGCCTCCAGCCGCTTGGCCGGGTCGGGCGACATCAGCGTGAGGCTGCCGATCGCCGCCGCCACCAGGCCGCGCAGGCGGTTGTTGAGTCGTACCGCCGAGAGATCGCTCGGCGGCGCGCCAGTCACCTGTTGGCCGGTCGCCGCATCGAACAGCTTGTCGGATGCATCCTTGTAGTAGACGCCTTTGCCGGTCGCGCTGAAGAACAGGCGCCCGTCCTGCAAGGCTTTGATCACGGTCTCGGCCAGCGGACTTCCGCTGCGCGTCACACCGTTGATGCCGTCGGTGGTGTCGGCAAAACTGTCGGTGGTGAATTTCGCAAGCGCGTCCTCGTAGGGCCCGGCTTGCGCGCTCGTCATCAGCGCAGCGAAGGCGCAAATCGCCCAGACGAGCGCCATGTAGCGATCGCGGATAACACACATCCCCATTATTCCCGGCATTGCATGGGAGGCGGCGGCTGGCCGCCTCCCACCTTTAAGTCAGACGGCCATTATGACGCGCCGCCGCACTTCTTCGTCACCTTGTTGTAGTTGCCGCACTTGAGCGTGACCCAGTCCGCCTCGAGATCCTTCGAGCCCGGGAGGAAGTCGGACCATGCGTCGCCCGGAACCAGCCCCGGCGTCTTCCATACCACATCGAACTGGCCGTCCCCACGCACTTCGCCGATGAAGACCGGCTTGGTGATGTGATGATTGGGGAGCATCTTCGACGTGCCGCCGCTCAGATTGGGCGCCTCGATACCCGGAAGAGCATCGATCACCTTGTCCGGATCGGTCGACTTGGCCTTCTCGACCGCCTTCACCCACATCGCGAAGCCGATGACGTGCGCTTCCATCGGATCGTTGGTGACGCGCTTCGGGTTCTTGGTGAAGGCCTGCCAGGTCTTGATGAACTGCGCGTTGATCGGCGCCTTGTCCGACATGAAGTAGTTCCAGGCGGCCAGATGGCCGACCAGCGGCTTGGTGTCGAGGCCGGCCAGTTCTTCCTCGCCGACCGAGAACGCCACGACCGGAATGTCCGTCGCCTTGACGCCGGCGTTGCCGAGTTCCTTGTAGAACGGCACGTTGGCGTCGCCGTTGATGGTCGACACGACGGCGGTCTTTTTGCCGGCCGAGCCGAACTTCTTGATGTCCGACACGATCGTCTGCCAGTCGGAATGCCCGAACGGCGTGTAGTTGATCATGATGTCGGCGTCGGCGACGCCCTTCTGCTTCAGATAGGCTTCGAGGATCTTGTTGGTCGTGCGCGGATAGACGTAGTCGGTACCCGCCAGCACCCAGCGCTTCACGTCGCCGCCGTCCTTCGACATCAGGTAGTCGACCGCCGGGATCGCCTGCTGATTGGGAGCCGCGCCGGTGTAGAAGACGTTGCGCTCGCTCTCCTCGCCTTCATATTGCACGGGGTAGAAGAGGATGTTGTTGAGCTCCTTGAAAACCGGGAGCACCGACTTGCGCGACACCGAGGTCCAGCAGCCGAACACGGCGGCCACCTTGTCCTTGGTGATCAGTTCGCGGGCCTTTTCGGCGAACAGCGGCCAGTTCGAAGCCGGGTCGACGACCACCGCCTCGAGCTTCTTGCCGAGCAGTCCGCCCTTCTTGTTCTGCTCCTCGATCAGCATCAGCATGACGTCCTTCAGCGTGGTCT
The DNA here is from genome assembly GCA_963763365.1 of uncultured Alphaproteobacteria bacterium. Lineage (GTDB taxonomy): Bacteria > Pseudomonadota > Alphaproteobacteria > Rhizobiales > Xanthobacteraceae > VAZQ01. The sequence continues at coordinate 69,671 of CAVXOE010000020.1, forward strand.
CGCTGATCGCCATGGTGCCGGAGAGCGAATGGAGAATGCCGACTTTAATGGTGTCTTGGGCCTTGGCGGGTAACACCGCCGCGAGACCGAGCGCCACGCCTGCCGTGGCAATGAGCAATCGACGTGAGAACGGTCGCCCGGCGACCGCGCCTGAGGGTTTGAGCATCGCGATGTCCTTCTGTTGACGCGCGCGAATGGCCCGGCGCCCCTTTTGGCAGAACCCCGGCGGCCGTCCGCGGTCGAGGGAATCGCAAGCGGCGTGCCAAGCGAAGGCAGAACCCCCAAACCATTGCAGTTTCGGCGCGATCCGGCTTTTTTCGGGGGATACCCGTGCGCAAAAAGACTGCACTTGCCGCACAAACAGACATACCGCCTATATCTTAGGCAGGAAAACTCGACGATAACTGGCGGGCAAACGAGCTTAAGATTCTGATATCTTTGTACAATCAGCCGCGGAACACTGCCCGTCTCACCGCCGCGGCGGTTTGGCGGCGAATTCGGACCCGCGAACGCACATTCGGCCGCGCGGGTCCTGCCACAGCCTCTCGGTCGCATGCAGGTGGCCCAACGCGCGGGCGACAGTGCGAAAATCGTAGGCTGAAAAGCGCTCCGCCACGTCGGTAAAGTAGAGCGGTTCCCGGCCGATGACACTCAGGATCTCGTCCGCCAGCGCGGCCACCGCCGCCTCGTCGCCGTCCTTGCCATGCGCGTCCGCCTTGCCGTCGACGTAGTCGGCGATCTTGGCACGGTCGGCGTAGGCGTAGGTGATCCGCTCATAGTGCTCCTTCGGGATGCCCTCCGGGATCGTGGCATCGATTCCGACCTTGGTGCCGGTCGGAACGACGCCGAACCCCTGCGGGAGGCTCGGATCGAGCGGCTTCGCGCGCGCATTGCTCACGATCATGACATCGCGATCGCCCTGCACGCGGGTGGCGATCGCCCATTCGACCTCGGTCGGGTCGTTCACGTCGATGTCGTCGTCGACCACCACGACATGCTTGAGGTCCATGACCGAAAGCGCCGCGAGCAGCGCGTTCTTGCCCTCGCCCGGCTGCTTCTTGATGGATATGACAGCGTGCCAAAAGGCACAGCCGCCGAGCGTGACGTTGATGTCCTTGACCTGGACGCCCGCGGTCTTGAGCGCCTGGCGGATCGCCGCATAGCGCGTAGGCGCGGCGAGCCAGGTGTTCTCCCACGGCATGTGGAGATTGTAATAGATCGCGTCCTTGCGCATCGAGATCGCCTTGATGCGCACCAGCGGGTTCCAGTGCAGACCGCCCATCAGGCGGGTGAACTCGCCGAAGCGGCCTTCCGGGAACGTCCAACCGGTCGGCAGGATCTCGGCCTCCAGGACGATCTCGGCGTCCGCGATATACGGCAGGTCGATGGTCTCGCAGGGCGCAAGTTCGACCGGTGCGCCACGAATGCCGCCGGCGATCGCCATCTCGTCGACGCCGAGCGGCGCGCGGTAGCCCGAGCCGGTGATCTCGATCGGGTGCGTGCCGATCGAGATCGAGATCGGCAACGGTTCCTTGCGCTCCAGAGCACGCTGCGCAAAGAGCCGCATGTTGTTCGGCGTGACGATGTCGATGCCGGTCAGATTTTTCTCTTTGACGATGAAGCGGTAGATGCCGCTGTTGATGCCGAGTTCGGGATCGCGCGCAATCACCACGCCGGCGGTGATCATCGGTCCGCCGTCGTAGATCGACGACATCGGGATCGGCAGCTTGTAAAGATCGACATCGTCGCCGAGCAGCACCACTTCGCGGGTCGGCGAGGTCTTGACGTATTTCGGCGGGATCGGACGGTTGATGCCCTGCGTAAGCTTGTCCTCGACGTCGCGGAACGTCTCGCAGCCCAGCGCCATGATGGCGCGTTCCTTCGAGCGGATGATGCCGGAAACAACCGGCAGGTCGTACCCGATGACGTTGTGGAAATAGAGCGCGGTCTTGGCCTGATCGACCAAGGTGGCGATATGCCGGATATCGACGGGCTGGTGCAGGTCGACGAGTTCACCGACCTGCCGGAGGCGGTCGAGGAATTGGCGGAAGTTCTCCTGCATGCATCAGCTCCGGATAGCGTCCAAAGGGTCGCGCTTGCGACCGCGCATCTTGCATAGCCGAGCGATCAGGCCACCGGAAGCGGTCGCTGCCCGATTTGGCGTCTGCAATGCAGTGCAGCGCAACATGCGGATCTGAGCCGCCGCTTGATAGCGTTCCGGAGTGCTCGCGGGGTGGCAAAAAAGAAAACGGCCGGGCAAACCTGCCCGGCCGCGTATCGGAGGCGACGCTGGCCGTCGTCAGTTACAAGGAGCCCAATAGCCCGAATATTCCTTGCCGCCGAACCCGTAGGTGTTCCAGCACATCATCGCGCCCGAGTTCGTCCGCCACTTCAGAGCGCTCCATCCCTGCGGGAAGAACGGCTCCGGACACATCGCGATGTTCTTCTCGATGTATTCCTTGGACTTGTAATTGCAGTAGACCGCCGGGACGTAGCGCACATGCCCGTCTCCGGACCAACCAGCCTGGGCCGCCGTCGTCGTCAGGGGCGCCGGGATGGCGAAGGCCGCAGCCGCCAGGACCGCAAGAGTAATGGTCTTCATTGGTGCCTCGGTTGTTTGAAATTTCCATGCCAAGGGGATCGCTTGGCCGCGCCACAATTTCGCCGAATTCAACTCAGGGGTTTCGTTCTGTGCGTTTGTGCCGCATCGACAGTGTCGTCAAAAGCGGCCTGGGTGGCAAGAAATTTATTTTTCTATCTTATTGATTTAATGACGCTTTTTGGATTTTTTACGTTATGCGACTTTTTACGTCTTCCGAAGCCGCGTGACGTAAAAATCGCTTTATTTTCGACCCCCTGGTCAGATGAATTTACAATCCAAGATTGCAATCAGGGTGACGCCCCGAGCGGCGTCCTATAAATCATTGAATATAAATAAGATGTTTCGAATTTATACGCGCGAAGGGCCCGTCCCGGCGGATCGCAATCGGCTGCGGTCGTCCCCCCAAAAGGCAACGGCCGGGCAAAAGCCCGGCCGTACCATCACGAATCGAATTCGCTCGTCTTCACTTACACGGGGCCCAGTAGCCCGTGTACTCCTTGCCGCCGAAGCCGTAGGTGTTCCAGCACATCATGGCGCCGCCATTCGTCCGCCACTTCAAGGAACTCCAGCCGCGCGCGTCGAACGGGTCCGGACACATGGCGATGTTTTTCGTCATGTATTCCTTGGACTTGTAGTTGCAGTAGACCGCCGGAACGTAGCGCACACCTCCGTGCCAGCCGGCCTCGACCGGGCTGACGAACGACGTCGGAAGCGCGAACGCCGCAGCAGCAGCGGCAGCAGCAACACATGCGAGCTTGTACATGCTAGTTTCCCTCGTTGAGGGTGGCATCCTTGTTGCGAAGGCAATCCGACGAGCCCGAAATGCCGACTTCAACGTGCACACCGTCGAGTTGTGGCGACAAGGTGGCAGAATAAAAGCACGATAAAGAAGTGACAAGAAAATTATTTCTTCGTTCCGGGATTTTTATTTAGTCCTTTTTTGAACCTTTCACAGACTCGATTTCTGGGTCGCCTTGCGTCGAGATTCGCAGCGCGTCTCCGTCTGCGATTCCCCAGTGGGAATCCCCCGCCACTCCAGCTATGCAATTCGCCCCGAGCGCGGAATCCATGCCGCGCGCCTTGCGGTGAAGGAACCAGCAGCGTGAGCCAGAGAACCATGCGGGCCCTCGTCCTGCGACAGCACGGCGGGCTCGAGAACCTCGCGGTCGTGAGCGACCATCCGGTCCCGCAGGCGACCGACGGCCACGTGGTGATCCGGGTGCGGGCCTCCTCGTTCAATTACCACGACGTTTTCACGGTCCGCGGCATGCCCGGGATCAAGGTGCCGCTGCCGGTCGTCATCGGCCTCGATATGGCGGGCGAGATCACGGAGGTCGGCACGGGCGTCACCGGTTGGAATGTCGGCGACCGCGTGCTGGTCAATCCGTTGAACAAAAAGAAAGGCCTGATGGGCGAGATGCTCGACGGCGGCATGGCGGAATACTGCCTGATCGCTGCCGACCAGCTCATCCGCATGCCTGACCGGGTTTCCTTCGAGGACGCGGCCTCCCTGCCGGTCGCCTACGGCACTGCGCATCGCATGCTGATCACCCATGACACCGTCAAGAAGGGCGAGCGCGTGCTCATCCTCGGTGCCTCGGGCGGCGTCGGCACCGGCTGCATCATCCTGGCCAAGCACCTCGGCGCCGAGGTGATCGCCTGCACGTCGAGCCCGGAGAAGATGCAGAAGCTCAAGGCGCTCGGCTCCGACGAGGTGCTCAACGTCAAGGACACCGATTTCTCCAAATGGGCGGTCGAGAAATACGGCAAGCCGCAGCGGCGCAGCTACGACGGCGGCGTCGACGTGGTCATCAACTTTACCGGCGGCGACACTTGGCACCCCTCGCTGCGCTGCATCAAGCGCGGCGGCAAGCTCCTGGTCTGCGGCGCCACCGCCGGCCACGACCCGAAGGAAGACCTGCGCTACATCTGGAGCTTCGAGCTGAAGGTCATCGGCTCGAACAGCTTCTATGATGACGATCTCAATGCGCTGATGAAGCTGATCGCCGAAGGCAAACTCAAGCCGGTCATCGACAAGGTCCTGCCGCTGGAGCAGGCGGCCGAGGGGCTGCGGCTGATCCAGGACCGCGAGGTCATCGGCAAGGTGGTGATCACGCCATAGGCTGTGTCATACATTCCGTCATGCCCGCGCTCGTCGCGGGCATCCACGTCTTCCTGTCACCGGAGGACAAGACGTGGATGGCCGGGACATAGGCGGAGCGAAGCGACGCCGTCCTTCGGACGGCTATGCCCGGCCATGACGAAAGGCGAGAGGCTCGAGAGTTTTTCATGGCTGACGAAATCACGGTCGAAAAAGTCCAGCAACTGATCACGCGCGCGCCCTATCACCAGTGGCTCGGCCTCAAGGTCACCGCGCTGCATGACGACGGCATCGAACTCACGGCGACGTGGCGCGAGGAATGGGTCGTCAACCCGGAGCGCCGCTACACCCACGGCGGCGTGCTGGCAGCGCTGATCGATCTCGGCGCCGACTGGGCGATGGTGAAGAAGCTCGGGCGCGCGGTGCCGACCATCGACCTGCGTGTCGATTACCACAGCGCCGCCATGCCGGGCGATCTCACCGTCAAGGGCAAGGCCGTGCGCATGGGCAGCCAGTTCTCGACCGCGGAGGCGCAGATCCTCGACGCCCAGGGCAAGCTGCTGGCCAGCGGACGCGGCACATATTTCACGGCGCCGCCGAAGGCGTGAGGATCACTTCGAGCATGCTAGATTGAGGAAAGATGTAGCCGCGAATTCGGTGCGCTCCCCTCCCCCTTGTGGGGAGGGGTCGGGGGTGGGGCTCGAGAGATATTGCCGATGACCAAGACCGAGACACAGCCGCCGGACCCCCCTCCCCAACCCTCCCCCACAAGGGGGGAGGGAGCCGACCGCCCGTCGCGTCGGAATCGGAACGCGCCTTCACCAATCTGGGCGATCTGATCCGCCGCGATCGCGATCTGAGCAAGATCGCCGTCATCGACCTTGGCGGTGCAAGTCACCGCGCGAGTTCAGCTACGCGCAACTCGACGCGATGGCGAACGGCGTCGCGCGCGCGCTTATGCGGCGCGGGCTGGTGCGTGGCGACCGCGTCGCGATCCTCTCCGCCAATCGCGCCGAGTATCTCGCCGCCTACTACGGCATCATGCGCGCGGGACTTATTGCCGTCCCGGTCAACTTCAAGTTTCCGCGCCAGACCATCCATTTCATCCTGCAGGACTCCGGCGCCAAGCTGCTGTTCTGCGATCTCTCGCGACGGGCCGATTGCCCGGAGGGCCTCCCGGTCGTCTGCTTCGGCAGCAGCGGAGCCGAAAGCTTCGACGCCTTCCTGGACCATGGGCCGTTCGATTCCATCGTTCCGGCAGCGCGCGAGCCCGCGATGTTCCTCTATACGTCGGGCTCGACCGGTACGCCAAAAGGCGTCGTGCTCTCGCACCAGAGCCACATCTGGGTGGTGGAGACGCGGCTCGCGCCCGGGCTCGACCGCCACCGCTATCTGATCGCCGCGCCGCTCTATCACATGAACGCGCTCGCGCTCTCCAAGCTCGCGTGCGCGGCGCATGCCACCATCGTGCTGCTGCCGCAGTTTTCCGCGCGCGCCTATATCGAGGCGATCGAGCGCTACCGCTGCACGTGGCTCACCGCCGTGCCGCCGATGATCGCCATGATGCTGCGCGAGAAGGACTTGCTCGCCCGCACCGATCTCTGCAGCGTCGAATTCATCCGCATGGGCTCGGCGCCGGTGAGCCAAAGCCTGATGCAGGCGATCCACGCGACGTTGCCGAAGGCGTCGGTCACCAATGCCTACGGCACGACGGAGGCCGGGCCGGTCGTGTTCGGCCCGCACCCGAAAGGACTGCCGCAGCCCGAGATGTCGGTCGGCTATCCGCATCCCAAGGTCGAGCTTCGCCTGGTCGACGGCGAGAATCGCTCCGCCGATCAAGGCGTGCTCGAAATGCGCTGTCCGGCGGTGATGAACGGCTATCACAACCGCCCGGCGCTCAAGCCGCCCTTCACCGAGGACGGCTTCTACGTCACCGGCGACGTGTCTGCGGCGCGACGCCGATGGCTTCCATTATTTCGTCGGCCGCACCGACGACATGTTCGTGTCGGGCGGCGAGAACATCTATCCGGCCGATGTCGAACGCATGCTGGAGCGCCATCCGGATGTCGCGCAGGCCGCCGTGGTGCCGATCGACGACGAGATCAAGGGACAGAAACCGGTCGCCTTCGTGGTGGCGAAGTCCGGCCACGTGCCGAGCGAAGACGCGATCAAGCAATTCGCGCTCGCCAACGCGCCCGCCTACGCGCATCCGCGCTTCGTGTGGTTCATCGACGAACTGCCGCTCGCCTCGACCAACAAGATCGACCGCAACCGGCTGCACACGATGGCCGCGGAGCGGGTAGCGGTCGCGACGTCCGCACGGACCTCATCCTGAGGAGCCCGCCAAAGCGCAGCGAAGGCGGGCGTCTCGAAGGATGGCGGCAAGCGCCGGACTCGCGGCCATGCTTCGAGACGGCGGCTTCGTCGCTCCTCAGCATGAGGGGCGGTGGATGTGGCAGCGACGAACAAGCGGCCGCGTCGCGCCGCTACATCTTCAAATTAAGAGACTTCACGACCGGCCCCCAGCGCACGACTTCCTCCTCGAGAAAGCGGCGGGTCTTCTCGGTGTTGGAATCGGCGACGTAATCAAGCCCGGCCTGGCTGAAGACCTTCTGAAATTCCGGGTCCGCCATGGCGCGGTTCGTGGCCTCCGCGATGCGATCGACGATCGGCTGCGGCGTGGCGGCCGGCGCGAACAGGCCGATGGCGAGAAGCCCGATCATGCCGGGCACGCCCTCCTCGATCGAGGTCGGGATGTCGGGCGCCGCGTTGAGCCGCTCGGCACCGTTCACCGACAGGATGCGGATCTTCCCGGCGCGGTGCAGTTCGAGTACCTGTCCGGTGATGTTCGGCGACATCGCCGGGATGTGTCCGCTGACCAGGTCGGTGATACCGGGGCCGGCGCCCTTGTAGGGGATGTGAACGAGATCGCTCAGGCCCGTAAGCTGCTTGAACAGTTCGCCGGCGAGATTGCTCATCGTGCCGGTGCCGGCCGAGCCGTACGACAGCTTGCCTGGGTTGGCCTTCGCGTAGGCGATGAACTCCTTGAGAGTTTTCGCCGGCACCGAGGCGTGAACGACGATCGCCGTGGTCGAGACCGCGAGCAGCCCGATCGGCACGAAGTCCTTGATCGGATCGTACGGCACCTTCGCCATGGTCATCGGGTTGAGCACCATCGTGCTGGTGCTGCCGAGGATGAGCGTGTGGCCGTCCGGTGCGGCGCGCGCCACCTCGCTGGTCGCAATCGTGCCGGTGCCGCCGCCCTGGTTCTCGACGTAGACGGTGCCGAGCAGGTTCTTCATCCGGTCGGCCCACTGCCGGCCGACGACATCGTTCACGCCGCCGGCCGAGAACGGCACCATCAGCTTGATCGGGCGCTCGGGGTATTTCGCCTGCGCCCAGGACGGACGCGGGGAGATTGCCGGCGGCAGCAGCGCCGCCAACGCGAGCGTCAGCACATCACGTCGATTCATAAATGGGTCCAGTCTCGGCATTCGCGGAACGACGCGAAAATTATAGCGTCACCAAGAACCGAGCGGCTTGGTCAGATCGTCGCGGAAGTGCTTGAGCACGGAGGTGAGCGGATTGGGCGCGGCCTGACCGAGCCCGCAGATCGACGCGTCGCGCATCAGCGCGGAGAGCTCGTTGAGCAGGTCTTCGTTCCACGGACCGATCGCCATCAGCTTGACGGCCTTCTCGGTGCCGACGCGGCAGGGCGTGCACTGGCCGCAGCTCTCGTCCTCGAAGAACCGCACAAGGTTGAGCGCCACGGCCTTCATGTCGTCCTTGTCGGACAGGACGACCACCGCATGCGAGCCGACGAAGCTGCCGTATTGCTCGAGCGTGCCGAAATCGAGCGGCAGGTCGGCCATGCTGGCCGGCAGGATGCCGCCCGAGGCGCCGCCCGGCAGGTAGCCCTTGAAGACGTGGCCGTCCTGCATGCCGCCGCAGAATTCCTCGATCAGCTCGCGCCCCGTGACGCCGGCGGGCGCCAGCACCACGCCGGGCTTCTTCACGCGGCCCGACACCGAGAAGCTGCGGAAGCCCTTGCGCTCGCGACGGCCGTGCGAGGTGAACCATGAGGCACCCTTCTCGACGATGTCGCGCACCCAGTAGAGCGTTTCGACATTCTGCTCGAGCGTGGGGCGGCCAAAGAGCCCGACCTGCGCAACGTAAGGCGGGCGGTGACGCGGCAGCCCGCGCTTGCCTTCGATCGATTCGATCATCGCGGACTCTTCGCCGCAGATATAGGCACCGGCGCCACGCCGCTGATGGATGCGCGTGTGCCGCGCGAGACCCGCCGCCTCGACCTTGGCGATCTCGCGCTCGAGCAGCAGCCGCACCTCGGGATATTCGTCGCGCAGATAGAAATAGACGTCCGGCGCCTCGACCACCCAGGCGGCGATCAGCATGCCCTCGATGAAGCGGTGCGGATCGCGTTCGAGATAGTAGCGGTCCTTGAACGTGCCGGGTTCGCCCTCGTCGCCATTCACCGCCATCAGCCGCGGCGCCGGCTCGGCGCGCACCAAGGTCCACTTGCGGCCGGTCGGGAAGCCCGCGCCGCCGAGCCCGCGCAGGCCGGCGTCGCTCACCGCCTTGATGACGTCGTCGCGCGTGCGCTTGCCGTCGAGACACTCCGTCAGAAGCTTGTAGCCGCCCGCCGCCCGGTAGGCGGCCAGATCGTTCGGCGTGTCGTAGGCGTGCGCATGCGTGCCGGATGTGACGGCGGACGACACGCTAGCCGGCGTGGCGGCGAACACCTGCACGTGACCGACCGCGCAGACCGGCGCGCGGTCGCAGGCGCCCATGCAGGGCGCGCGTACGACGCGCACGTTGGGGCCGAGCGTAGCGGGGAGATCGCCCAGCAGATGCTCGGCGCCCATCATCGCGCACGAGAGCGAATTGCAGACCCGCACCGTGACGGGCGGCGGCGGCGTCTCGCCCTCCTTCACCACGTCGAAGTGCGCATAGAACGTCGCGACCTCATAGACCTCGGCTTGCGCGAGCTTCATCTCGGCGGCGAGCGCGGCAAGGTGCGCGCCGGAGATGTAGCCGTACTTGTCCTGGATGAGGTGGAGGTACTCGATCAACAGATCGCGCCGCCGCGGCCGGTCGCCCAGGAGGGCACGGACTTCGTCGAGCGCTTGCGGGTCGATCTGCCGGCCCTTGGGCGTGCGCTGCGGCCGGCGGCCCTTCCGGGCACCGTTCGCCGCGGACTGCGGTGGTATCTGCACGTTCATGGGCTGGCTCCAGTCGCCAGACTTGAACCGATCCAAATTCCCAGACAATCCCGTGCAGCCCATGGCTCGATAGATTTTATCTATCGTTCTGGCAGAGATTGCGCGTCAATATTGCATCAACGGCAAATTCGGACTATTTTATTGAAATATCAGGCGTTTCGAGAGCGCGATGGACAAACTCGACTTCATCCTGGCGCTGGCGCGCGAAAAGCACTTCGGCCGCGCGGCCGAGTCCTGCGGCGTGACCCAGCCCACGCTGTCGGCCGGGGTCAAGCAGCTCGAAGCGCAGATGGGGGTGCTGCTGGTGAACCGCGGCTCGCGCTTCCGCAGTTTCACGCCCGAGGGCGAGCGGGTGCTCGACTGGGCGCGGCGCATCGTCGGCGATACGCGCGCCATGCACGAGGAGATCAACTCGCTGCGCCACGGCCTGACGGGCCGGCTGCGGATGGCCGCGATCCCGACCGCGCTCGCCATGGTGGCGTCGCTCACCACGCCGTTTCGCGAGCGGCATCCGAACGTGCAGTTCACCGTCTATTCGCGCACGTCGGTCGAGATTCTCGATCTGCTCGACAATCTCGAGATCGATGCCGGCATCACCTATCTCGGCAACGAGCCGCTCGGACGTGTCACCGCGATCCCGCTCTACCGCGAACGCTACCGCCTGCTCACGTCGCCCGAGGCGCCGCTGGGCAATCGCGACTCCGTCACCTGGGCGGAGGTTGCGCAGGTGCCGCTCTGTCTCCTCACGCCCGACATGCAGAACCGCCGCATCATCGACGCGCTGCTCAAGCGCGCCGGCGGCGAGTCGCGACCGACCTTGGAATCGGACTCCATGATCCTCCTGTTCACGCATGTGCGCACCGGCCGCTGGGCGAGCGTCATGCCGGCCAAGCTCGCCGAAACGCTCGGGCTGACCGACACGCTGCGCGCGATCCCGATCACCGGTCCGGAGGCAACGCAGACCATCGGCCTCGTCGTGCCGGAGCGCGAACCGATGGTGCCGGCAACCGCGGCCCTGGTGGAGGAGGCGAAGCGCCTTGCGCCGCGGCTCGACCAAGACCAGCATGCCGGGTGATTAGAGCATGTCGCATCGCTTGTCCTACGGCACTGTCCGCGAGTTGCCACGCCAGGCGATCTACGTAGTGCGCGTGCACGACGAGCTGTTGCTGCCACATGAGATCGACGACATCGCTGCACGCATGCGCGAGCGTCTGCATTCGCGCGGCGAAAGCAGCGCCGACGTTGTGGTGGTGCAGGGCGATAGCCGCGAAACGTTCCGCCTGTTCGGACTGCCCTATTCGGTCGGACGCGTGCGCGCCGCCATGTTCAATGCGGCGGTGAACTGGACGCCGATCGAGCTCGATTGAACGGCGCGGCGACCATGATTCGCCCAATGGACAGCCGTCATGCGCATTCTGGTGATCTACGCCCATCCGGTCGAAACGAGCTTCCACGCCGCGCTGCATGCGCGCGTGGTGGCGGCGCTGCGCGCCGCCGGACACGAAGTCGACGACTGCGACCTCTACGCGGAAAATTTCAATCCGGTGCTCAGTCGCGAGGAGCGCATCAACTATCACGACACCGCGGTGAACCAGGCGCCGGTGAAGAGCCTACGTCGAGCGGCTGCAGCGTGCCGACGCGCTGGTGTTCTGCTTTCCGGTCTGGTGTTTCGGACTGCCGGCCATCCTCAAGGGCTGGTTCGACCGCGTGCTGATGCCGGGCGTGTCGTTCGACATCAGCGACCCGGCGCATGTGAAGCCCGCACTCACGCATCTGAAAAGGGTCGCCGCGGTCACGAGCTACGGCCGGCCGCGCTGGATGGCCTTCCTGATGGGCGACCCGCCGCGCAAGGTGATCAAGCGCTACTTGCGCGTCCTGACCGGCGGCAAGGCGAAGATCGACTACTGGGCCTACTATCATATGAACGTCGCGACCCGCAGACGCTCGAGCGGCACATGGCGCGGATCGAACAATTGATGCGGCGGTTCTGACGCGCTTCAAGCTTTGGCGCGCGCGATCGCCGCCATGACGATCGCCTCGGCCTCGGCGGTGTCGAGCCAGCGCACGATCGACACCCACTTGCCCTTCTCCAGGTCCTTATAGTGCTGAAAAAAATGCGCGATCTGCTCGCACATGACGTTGGGCAGATCGCGATAGCTGCTGACACCGTTGTAGAAGGGATGAAGGGCGTCGACCGGCACCGCGAGGATCTTCTCGTCCCCGCCCGCCTCGTCTTCCATCAGCAGCGCGCCGACCGGCCGACAGCGGATGACCGCGCCCGGAACGACCGGCACCTGGCTGATCACCAGGACGTCGCAAGGATCGCCGTCGTCGGACAGGCTGTGCGGAATGAAACCGTAGTTGCCCGGATAGTACATCGCGGTGTGCAGGAAACGATCGACGAAGATCGCACCCGACACCTTGTCGAACTCGTACTTCACCGGAACGCCGCCGAGCGGAATCTCGATGACGGCGTGAATGTCTTTCGGCGGATTGCGCCCCGCCGAAATGAGCTTCAGGTCCACTAGAACGCAATCCCGCTGTTGGGAGATCACGGGCCGCGAACTCGGGTCTACTCCCTCTCCCATAGGGAGAGGGAGCGCACCGCGTTTGCGGCATGATCGAGCATCAATAGACACCGGCCATGCTCAGAACAGCCCGACGATGCGGCCGTCCGGGCCGATGTCGATCGAGTTTGCGGCCGGCACGCGCGGCAGGCCCGGCATCGTCATGATCTCTCCGCAGATCGCCACCACGAACTCGGCGCCCGCCGAGAGCCTGACCTCGCGCAGGTTGATGGTGTGATCATTCGGCGCGCCCTTGGCGTCAGCGTTGGTCGAGAAGCTGTACTGGGTCTTGGCGATGCAGACCGGCAGCTTGCCGTAGCCCATGTCCTCGAACGACTTGAGCTGGTCGCGCACCGACTTGTCGGCCGACACGTCCTTGGCGCGATAGATTTCCTTGGCGATGGTGCGAACCTTCTCGAACAGCGGCATCTCGTCGGGATAGAGCAGCTTGAGCTTGCTCTTGCCGCTGTCGCAGATCTTCACCACGGCGCGCGCGACGTCGGCCGCGCCCTCGCCGCCCATCGCCCAATGGTCGGCCATCAGCGCCTCGACGCCGAGCGCCTTGCACTTTTCCTTGACCAGCGCGATCTCGGCGTCGGTGTCGGCCGAGAACCGGTTGATCGAGATCACCGGCACGATGCCGAACTTCTGCACGTTCTCGACGTGGCGCTGCAGATTGGCCATGCCGGCGTCGAGCGCCTTCAGGTCCTCCTTCTTGAGGTCCTCTTTCTTGACGCCGCCGTGCATCTTGAGCGCCCGGATGGTCGCGACCAGCACGGCGCAGTCGGGCGACAGGCCGGTCTTGCGGCACTTGATGTCGAGGAACTTCTCGCCGCCGAGATCGGCGCCGAAGCCCGCTTCCGTCACCACGTAGTCGGCGAGCTTGAGCGCGGTCGTGGTCGCCAGCACCGAGTTGCAGCCGTGCGCGATGTTGGCGAACGGTCCGCCATGGATGAAGGCCGGCGTGCCTTCGAGCGTCTGCACCAGGTTCGGCGACAGCGCCTCCTTGAGCAGCACCGTCATGGCGCCGTGCGCCTTGAGGTCGCGCGCCCGCACCGGTTTGCGGTCGCGCGTGTAGGCGACGATGATGTTGCCGATGCGCGTCTTGAGGTCGTCGAGGTCCGAGGCGAGGCAGAAGATCGCCATGATCTCCGACGCCACCGTGATGTCGAAGCCGGCCTCGCGCGGGAAGCCGTTGGCGACGCCGCCGAGCGAGCAGACGATCTCGCGCAGCGCGCGGTCGTTCATGTCCATGACGCGCCGCCACGCCACGCGGCGCGAGTCGATGCCGAGTTCGTTGCCCCAGTAGATGTGGTTGTCGATCAGCGCCGACAGCAGATTATGCGCCGACGTGATGGCGTGGAAGTCGCCGGTGAAATGGAGGTTGATGTCCTCCATCGGCACCACCTGCGCGTAGCCGCCGCCGGCCGCGCCGCCCTTCATGCCGAACGACGGCCCGAGCGAGGGCTCGCGCAGGCACAGCATCGCCTTCTTGCCGATGTGATTGAGCGCATCGGTCAAGCCGACCGTGGTGGTGGTCTTGCCCTCGCCGGCCGGCGTCGGCGTGATCGCCGACACCAGGATCAGCTTGCCGTTCGGCTTGCTCTTGAGCGACTTGATGAAGTCCATCGAGAGCTTGGCCTTGTAGTGGCCATAAGGCTCGAGGTTTTCCGGCGCGATGCCGAGCTTTTCCTTGGCGAGTTCCATGATCGGCCGCTTCTTGGCGGCCTGGGCGATTTCGATGTCGGACAGCGGCTTCTGATGCTGGGAGGCGGGCATTGTTGGTTGATCCAATTGCGATGTGATGAGGCAGCTTCCGGTGTCATGCCCGCGAAGGCGGGCATCCAGTCGTTACTGGGTCCCCGCTTTCGCGGGGACGACAAGTGAGAGTGCGGGAGGGAAAAGCGAAACCCGGAGCGTCATGTCAGCCGCGTCCCGGTGGCGAGGCCCGCGGACTTGGCCCACTCGCCGGCTTCGACCTTCTTGCCGTCGGCGGGCTGCACGCGCGTGACCTTGAAGCGGCCGTCGGCGCAGACGACCGTGAAGCCGTCGGCTTCGATCGCGACGATCTCGCCCATCTTGCCGGCGATACCCTTGGGGTCCTTGGCGGGGATCGGCTTGGCGTCAAAGATTTTCAACTGCTTGCCGTCGAGCGTCGACCAGGCGCCAGGCGCCGGATTGCAGCCGCGGATCAGCGGATCGATCTGCCGCCAGGATTTGGCCCAGTCGATGTGCGCGTTGTCGGGGCCGCAACGGCCTTCATATGTCGCCTTCGACTCGTCCTGCTTGATGCGCGGCGCCTTGCCGGCCTTCACCAGATCGACCGACTCCAGCATCGCCTCGACGCCCATCGGGAACAGGCGGTCGAAGTAGACCGTGCCGAGCGTGTCGGTCGCGCTGATCGGCGTCTTCTTCTGCAGCAGGACGTCGCCGGTATCGAGGCCGTTGTCGGGCCAGAAGATCGACAGGCCGGTTTCCTTCTCGCCGAGGATGATCGGCCAGTTGATGGCACTGGCGCCGCGATAGGCCGGCAGCAGCGAGGGATGATACTGGATCGAGCCGTGGGTCGGGATGTTGAGGAAGTCTTCCGGCACGAACAGCGTGACGAACGCCATCACCTGCAGGTCGGGCTTGAGCGCCTTGAACTCCTCCCACACTTCCGGCTTGCGGTAGGACGCCGGCTGAAAGACCGGAAGCTTCGCGGCCAGCGCGGCTTCCTTCAGCGGGTCGGCCTTGGCGCCCTCTTTCTCGGGCGCGACGTAGACGCCGACGACATTCTCGCCGCGCTTCAGCAGAGCTTCCAGCACCGCCTTGCCGAACGCCTGCTGGCCGTGAACCACGATACGCATCTGACAAATCCCTCCCCAAACTCGGTGGTGTCCCCTCCCCCCGCGAAGCGGTGGGGAGGGTTAGGGTGGGGGGTCGAAGTTGGCGCATGACTCGCGCTTCGAACTCCGGCCCCCCACCCCCGACCCCTCCCCACCGCTCGCTACGCTCGCGGGAGGAGGGGAGCAGAAGCTACGCCGCCTCGGCCTTGGCGGGCTTCTCCGGTGGAGTGATCGCGCCCGAGACCTTGATCGCCGCGATCTCATCCGCCGTATAGCCGAGTTCCTTCGTGAGAATCTCCTCGGTGTGCTCGCCCAACAGCGGCGAGCGCTTCACCTCGGTGATCGAGTCCGACATCTTCACCGGATTGCCCACCGTGAGATATTTGCCGCGGCCGGGATGATCGACCTCGACCACCGTGCCGGTATCGCGCAGCGATTTTTCCTCGGCGATCTCCTTCATCGACAGGATCGGCCCGACCGGAATGTCGTGCTTGTTGCAGATGTCCATGACCTCGAACTTGGTCTTGGTCGTGGTCCACTCTTCGATCGTGTTGAAGATGTGCTTGAGCCGCGGCAGCCGCGCCGGCGGCGTGGCGTAATCCGGATCGGTCTTCCATTCCGGCTTGCCGATCAGGTCGCAGATCGGACCCCACACCGGCGCCTGCGTGATGAAGTAGATGTAGGCGTCGGGATCGCTCTCCCAGCCCTTGCACTTGAGAATCCAGCCGGGCTGGCCGCCGCCCGAGTCGTTGCCGGCGCGCGGCACCGCCTTGCCGAAGGCGACGCCCTCGCCGTACTGGCTGTATTCGGAGAGCGGACCGTGCGTGAGCCGCTGCTGGTCGCGCAGTTTGACACGCGCGAGGTTGAGCACGCCGTCCTGCATGGCGCACAGCACCTTCTGGCCGCGGCCGGTGCGCTGGCGCTGGATCAGCGCGCAGCAGATGCCGAAGGCGAGATGCAGGCCCGTGCCGGAATCGCCGATCTGCGCACCGGTCACCAGCGGCGGCCCTTCGCGGAAGCCGGTGGTCGAAGCGGAGCCGCCGGCGCACTGCGCGACGTTCTCGTAGACCTTGCAGTCCTCGTAGGGGCCGGGGCCGAAGCCTTTGACCGACGCGACGATCATGCGCGGGTTGGTCTTGTGGATGTACTCCCAGGTCAATCCCATGCGGTCGAGCGCGCCGGGAGCGAAGTTCTCCACCAGCACGTCGCAATGCTTGATCAGACGTTCGAGGATCTCCTTGCCCTTGGGATGCTTCGAGTCGATCGTGATCGAGCGCTTGTTGCCGTTGAGCATCGTGAAGTAGAGCGAGTCCTGCCCTTTTACGTCACGGAGTTGACCTCGTGTGATGTCGCCGACGCCGGGCCGCTCGACCTTGATGCAGTCGGCGCCCATGTAGCCGAGGAGCTGCGTGCAGGTCGGGCCCGACTGCACGTGCGTGAAGTCGAGGATCTTGATGCCGTCGAGCGCCTTGCCGGCCTGGCCGAACGGCTTGGCGGACGGCTTCGGCAGGCCGTTCGCCAGCGCGGCGGGCTTCGCCGCCGGCTTGCGCGGTGCGGCGGCGCGGGTGGCGCGGCGTGCGGCGCGGTCGGCCCGCTGCTCGGCCGCGACCAGACTGCGCTCCTTGGCGGCGGCCTTCTTGGGCGCGCGAAACTTCTTGGCGGAAGGCTTGGCGCTGCGCCCCGGCGCCTTGGCCGAGGCATGAGACGCGGCGCGCCGGGCGGTCGCCGCCTTCTTCTTCACGCGCGCCGCCGCTCTCGCTTTCTTTCTGGTCTTTGCCATCGTCGTTCCTCTCGATTTTTCCTTGGTGTCATGCCCGCGCAAGCGGGCATCCAGTTGCTGGAGTGACTGGGTCCCCGCTTTCGCGGGGACGACAGTCCGTGTTCATTTCTTCTTCAGCGCACTCTGCGGATTGAGGTTGCCAATGCGGCCACTCTCGCTGCCGGCCCCAGGGTCGAGCACCGCATTGATCAGGGTGGGCTTGCCGGAGTTCATCGCCTCGTTGACGGCGCGCTTCAATTCGTCCGGCGAAGTCGCATTGACGCCGACGCCGCCGAAGGCCTCGATCATCTTGTCGTAGCGCGCACCCTTGACGAACACGGTCGGCGCCGGGTCGGAGCCGACCTTGTTGACGTCGGTGCCGCGGTAGATGCCGTCGTTGTTGAAGATGACGATGCAGACCGGCAGCTTGTAGCGGCAGATCGTCTCGACCTCCATGCCGGAGAAGCCGAACGCCGAGTCGCCTTCGATCGCCAGCACCGGCTTGCCGGTCTCGATGGCCGCCGCGATCGCGTAGCCCATGCCGATGCCCATGATGCCCCAGGTGCCGACGTCGAGGCGCTTGCGCGGCTGATACATGTCGATGATGCCGCGCGCGAGGTCGAGCGTGTTGGCGCCTTCATTGACCAGGATGGCGTCCGGCCGCTCCTTGATGACGGTGCGCAGCACGCCGAGTGCGCCGTGATAATCCATCGGCGAGTTGTTGTTCATCAGCCGTGGCGCCATCTTGGAGACGTTCTCCTCGCGCTTCTTGCTGACGGCCGTGGTCCAGTCGGCCGGCGGCGCGGGCCAGTTGCCGCCCATGCCCTGCAGGAGGGCCGCGACGCACGAGCCGATGTCACCGACCACAGGCGCGACGATCTCGACGTTCGAGTCCATTTCCTTCGGCTCGATGTCGATCTGGATGAATTTCTTGGGTGCCTCACCCCAGGTCTTGCCCTTGCCGTGCGACAGCAGCCAGTTGAGGCGCGCGCCGATCAGCATGACGACGTCGGAATCCTTCAGCACCGTCGAGCGCGCCGCACCCGCGCATTGCGGGTGCGTGTCGGGCAGCAGGCCCTTGCCCATGCTCATCGGCAGGAACGGAACGCCGCTCTTTTCGACGAAGGTCCGGATCGCATCGTCGGCCTGCGCGTAGGCCGCGCCCTTGCCGAGGATGATCAGCGGACGCTTGGCGCTCTTGAGCACGTCGAGCGCGCGCTTGACCGCCTCCGGCGCCGGGATCTGCGCGGGAGCGGCGTCGATGACCTTCACCAGCGATTTGGCGCCGGCGTCCGCTTTCATCACCTGGCCGAACAGCTTGGCCGGCAGATCGAGATAGACGCCGCCCGGACGGCCGGACACCGCGGCGCGGATCGCGCGCGCCAGCCCGATACCGATGTCCGCGGCATGCAGCACGCGGAACGCCGCCTTGCACAGCGGCTTGGCGATCGCGAGTTGATCCATCTCCTCATAGTCGCCCTGCTGCAGGTCGACGATCTCGCGCTCGGACGAGCCCGAGATCAGGATCATCGGGAAGCAGTTGGTCGTGGCGTGGGCGAGCGCGGTCAGACCGTTGAGGAAGCCTGGCGCCGACACCGTGAGGCAGACGCCGGGCTTCTTGGTCAGAAAGCCGGCGATCGACGCCGCATAGCCGGCGTTCTGCTCGTGGCGGAACGACAGGACGCGGATGCCGGCGGCCTGCGCCATGCGGCCGAAATCCGTGATCGGAATGCCCGGCACACCGTAGATGGTGGTGAGGCCGTTGAGCTTCAGCGCATCGATGATGAGGTGAAATCCATCGGTCAGCTCCTGCTCGGTTTCGGCCGCGGGTTTCTGGGCGACTGCTGCTTCAGCCATGGGTGTTCCTCCTGTGCTCGGCCTTCCTTATCGGTGTCATGCCCGCGAAAGCGGGCATCCAGTTCTTGAAGCTACTGGGTCCCCGCTTTCGCGGGGACGACAACCGCATGCGAAGGCACGTTCCCTCGTATCTCAATCCAAGTAATCGGCGTACTTCGCCACGTGATCGGCCAAGCCGAGCGCGTGACTACGGACCAGCTCCTCAGCGCGTTGAGTATCGCGCGCCTCGAGTGCCTCGATGATGTGCATGTGATCGCTGATCGAACGGGTGGCGCGGTCGAGCTCGCCGATCGTCTTTCTCCGGATCATGCGCATGTGCGTGAACAGATTGGCGGCGAGTTCGGTCAGCACGCCGTTGCCGCTCATGCGAATGATGGTCTGGTGAAACTCGATGTTCACCTCGGAATATTCGTCGAGCTTGGCCTGCAACTGCCCGTCCTCGAACGTCGCGAACATCCGGCGCAGGGTGGCGATCTCGGCGTCACGGGCATTCTGCGTGATCAGGCGGGCCGCCATGCTCTCGAGCGCCGCCCAGGCGGTGATCATCTCGATCACTTCGGCCTTGCTCTTGCGCACCACGTAGCTGCCGCGGCGCGGCACCGAGCGCACGAAACCCTCGCGCTCGAGCTGCGCCATGGCTTCGCGCACCGGCGTGCGGCTGATGCCGAACTGCAACGCGAGCTGCCGCTCGTCGAGCCGGATGTCGTCGCGGCCACGGTAAACGTCCATCGCGGCGATCACGTCCTTGAGCGCCGCATAGGCACGGTGCTTGAGGCTCTCCGGGCTGGCGAGCGGCTCGACCGCGACCTGCGGCGAAACCGCGGCGCCCGCCGGATAAGGCTTGGGCTCGGCCAGAGGATCGGAATGACGGGGCAAATGGCGGCTCTTCATGTCTGGTATACAATATTCCAGAACCGGACGCCGACGCAACCATCCAGCGAGCGTTTATCCGGAGGGAGCTTCGAAAGTGGGCGGAATGGGCCAACGCCCATTCCGAGGATCACATGGCCGGGCGCGGCTTCAGCCGCGTCAGCGCGTTGGAGATCATCGGCCAGAACAGCGCGATCAGGCCGAGCGCCATGATCGAAGCGACGAGCCCGTTCGAGAAGAAGATCCCCAGGCTGCCCTGCGAGGAGAGCAGCGATTGCCGGAACGCCTCTTCGGCTTTGTCGCCGAGCACGATCGCCAGCACCATGGGCGCGAGCGGGTAGTTGCACTTCTTCATCACGTAGCCGACCACGCCGAACACCAGCATCATCACGACGTCGAAGGTCGAATTGTGCACCGTGTAGGCACCTATTGCACAAAAGACCAAAATGATCGGCGCAATGATGCTGAACGGAATGCGCAGAATCGCGGCGAACAGCGGCACGCAGGTGAGCACCACGATGAGGCCGACGATATTGCCGAGATACATCGAGGCGATCAGCCCCCAGACGAACTCCTTCTGCTCCACGAAGAGCAGCGGTCCGGGCTGCAGGCCCCAGATCAGCAATCCGCCTAGCAGCACGGCGGCGGTCGGCGAGCCCGGCACGCCGAGCGACAACATCGGCAGCAAGGCCGCGGTACCGGCGGCATGCGCGGCGGTCTCGGGCGCCACCACGCCCTCGACCTCGCCCTTGCCGAAGTTGAAGCCACGCTTGGAAATGCGCTTGGCGATACCGTAGCTCATGAACGAGGCGGGCGTCGCGCCCGCGGGCGAAATGCCCATCCAGCAGCCGATCACGCAGGAGCGCAGCGACGTCATCCAGTAGCGCGGCAGCTCCATCCAGGTCTGCAGCACGACCTTGGGATTGATGCCCGCGGCACCGCCCTTGAACGTCAATCCCTCCTCGATGCTGAGCAGGATCTCGCCGATCCCGAACAGGCCGATCACTGCGATCAGGAAGTCGAAGCCGTTCAGCAGCTCCGTGTAGCCAAATGTCAGCCGCAACTGGCCGGTGACGCTGTCGAGCCCGACGGCCGCGAGCGCAAAGCCGATCATCATCGAGGCGACCGTCTTGAACGGCGGCTCCTTGCTCATGCCGATGAAGCTGCAGAAGGCGAGGAAATAGACGCCGAACTTCTCCGCCGGTCCGAACTTCAGCGCGAATTTCGCCACCAGCGGCGCCAGCAGCGTGATCATCACGACCGCGAACAAGGCGCCGACAAAGGACGACGTGAAGGCCGCGGTCAGTGCCTCGCCCGCCTTGCCCTGCTGCGCCATCGGGTGGCCGTCGAACGTGGTCGCCACCGACCACGGCTCGCCCGGAATATTGAACAGTACCGACGTGATGGCGCCGCCGAACAGCGCGCCCCAGTAAATGCACGACAGCATGATGATCGCCGAGGTCGGCGACATCGAGAACGTCAGCGGCAGCAGGATCGCGACGCCGTTCGCGCCACCCAGGCCGGGCAGCACGCCGATGACCACGCCCAGCATGATGCCGACCAGCATCACCAGCAGGTTGAACGGCTGGAGCACGGTCGCAAAGCCGTGAAACAGATTGATGATTTCTTCCATATACCCCTGCTCGCGCCGGTCCCGTTCTGCCCGCGGGTCAGAACCCCAACACCGCCTCGACCGGCCCTTTCGGCAGAGGTACGAGGAACCACTTTTCAAAAATCAGGAAGGTGGCGAGCGGCACGCCGATCGCAATGGCGGCGACCATGCCCCAGCCGTAGCGGCCGAGCCATCGCATGAACACCGCGATGAGAAGCATCGAGGCGATGTAGATCCCGATCCAGGGGATCAGCGCAACGTAGATGGCGGTCGGAATAAGAAGCGCGAGGACCTGCCGCAACTGCCCCCACTCGGCGAAAAGCCCGCCATCGTCCCTCTGCTGCAAAATCCCCCGGAGATTGACGACGCTTGAGATGAGGATCACGAGCCCGACGTAGAACGGAAAAAACCCGGCCTTCGGCCCTTCGTCGCCCCAGCCGATGCCGGCCTGGATGCTGCCGACGATGACCACGAGGGCGAAGGCGGCGATGAAGATCGCGACGCCGATCTCGACCGAGCGGTGCGCCGGCCCGGCACCGTATGAATTTTCAATCATTCGTCGCCCATTCTACCGTACGCGACACTCGGCAACGGCCGGCGGCGGAGGGCCTCCGGCCGTCGGCGAGCCGGCGTTATTTCGCAGCGAGGAATCCCGCTTCCTTCATCAGCGTCTGATGGCGCTTTTCTTCGTTTTCCACCCACTTGGCGTATTCGGCGCCGGTCATGAAAGTGGGGTTGAAAGCACCCTCGCTCATGAGGTGCTTCCACTCCGGCGTTTCGCGCACCTTCTTGAGCAGTTCGACGTAATAGTCAACCTGCTCCTTGGTGGCGCCGGGCGTGGTGAAGATGCCGCGCAGCATCAGATATTCGACGTCGAGGCCCTGAGACTTGCAGGTCGGAATATCGCCCCAGGACTTGCCGTCGGCGATCTTGTCCTTGTAGGGCAGCGCCGTGCCGTCGAACACGCAGAGCGGTCGCACCGAGTTCGCACGCCATTGCGCGACCGCTTCGATCGGATTGTTGACGGTGGAGTCGACATGCTTGCCGACGAGTTGCACCGCAACTTCGCCGCCGCCGCGGAACGGAATGTAGGTGAACTTGGCGCCGCTCGCCTTCTCCATCGCAACCGTGACGATCTGGTCTTCCTGCTTGGAGCCGGTGCCGCCCATCTTGAACTTGCCCGGCTCCTTCTTCGCCGCCTCGACGTATTCGCCGACGGTCTTGTAAGGAGACTCGGCGTTGACCCACAGAACGAACTCGTCGAGCGCCATCATGGCGACCGGGGTGATGTCCTTCCAACTGAATGGAATTCCCGTAGCCAGAGGCGTCGTGAACAGGTTGGACAGCGTAATGATGAGCTTGTGCGGGTTGTTGCGTGCACCCTTCACATCGAGAAAGCCCTCGCCGCCTGCGCCGCCGGACTTGTTGATGACAACCATCGACTGCTTCATCAGCCCGTGCTTGGTGATGATGCCCTGGATGGTGCGCGCCATCTGATCGGCGCCGCCACCGGTGCCAGCCGGTACGATGAATTCTACCGGGCGGGTCGGCTCCCAGGCCGCCGAAGCCGAAAGCGGCATGAATGCTGCGATGACCCAGGTCGCCGCCGCGGCGCCAAATCCGAGTCGACGGACAGATTGCATTACGTTCCTCCTTGAGGTCGCTCAGCCGCACAATCTTTCGCGGGCGCCTACCTGGCCGCGATGACCGCAGCAAGTTTCCGGATCAGATGGCGAGCTTTCGCAAGTATGTCATCTTAAATTTTTTCAATAGCACATTTGCTTCGCAGTCCAGTGCGACGTTGGGCCAAGACTGGGCCAAGACGATGTGACGCACGCAGATGGTGCAGCGCAATATTCCGAGCGCTAATCGTTTACGCCGGCAAAACATTCCACGGCATTGCACCGTGGTCTATCTGGCGAAATCCGGCAGCGTCAGGCGATAAACCAGAAGGAACGTGTCAACGTCCACGCCGGACTTGTCCTTGTAGGCGGCACCGACCTGGAAGCCGTCCTGTGTAATAAAGTCATTATCGTTACTGATGAACAAGAGGAAGTCGCGCGGATTGGCCGGATCCAGCGCAGGCACCAACGCCATGCCCTCCCATTTTTCCGAGAGGTTATTGCGATCGCTCGGCGCCCCGTTGTGCAATCCAAAGCGGGCCAATTGCGCGTTATCGTTGAGATCGATGAAGGGCGTGAGCGTCGCGGGCTGTACCCCGGCCGCGAGTTTGCCCTCGGGCGCGACCGGCACCGGTCCGTCATATTTCGAACCTGCGATGTTCGTCGCCCGCGAGGTATCGACCACCTCGACCTTGCGATAGCGTGACGCCTCGCCGTCGGTGCCAAAGCCATTGCCGGAATCCCGGCAGAGCAGCAGGAAGTGCGTTTCGTCGAGCGCGGCGAGCTCGCTTTGCGCTGCGATCTGCCGCTTACCCTCGGCATCGGTGAACACCGGCAGCGGCACCACGTGCTCGCGCACCAGCCGCGGAAGGTCGGGATCGGCGAGGTCGTAGAACAGGATGCGGGTGAACTCGCGGGTCTGCAGCGAGGTGCCACCGTCCTGCCGCGTCGCACTCTGGAGAATGGCGACCAGAAACCTGCCGCCGGGCGTCAGTGCGAGTCCTTCAAAGCCTTGATTGTTCGAACGTCCGCTCTCCGGATTGCGCGGCTCCGGCGGCGCGGCGCGCGGACCGGGATTGTTGGAGGAGAAGTTATCGCGGCCCTGGCGCTTCGGAACGAGCGCCTCGGGCGGACGGATCGCCGCGAGCATGCGGCCCTCCGCCGAGAAGCGATAAACGTAGGGTCCGTATTCGTCGCCGATGAAGAAGCTGCCGTCCGCCATCCGCACCAGCGCTTCGGTATCGATGCTGACGAGACCGTTCGATGCGAGCGGCAGGTTGGGAAGCCCGTTCGCCGGCGGCCGGACACCGTCCGGGTCGAGGCCGGTGAGCGGGGCGCCGGCGCTGTCGGTCAGAGGAATCGAGTCGACGAGCGTGGCGCTGACGTTCGGCGGCGACGCTGGCGCCGGCGCTACGCCGTTCTCGCCGCCCGGATTGAACGTGACCGCAAGCTTGTTGAGACGAGCGTGGTAGTCGAACGTCCCCGCGAGATTGTAGCCGCGATCCGGCAGGATGTAGAAGGTGCCGCCATAGCCCTCCGGAGTGCGCTGCCATGTGCTCGGATCGACCGCGAGACCGGACCCGGAGCCGAAGGTTTCGCCGAACTTGTCGCGCAGGTTGGCGGGGATGCGCCCCATGCCGACAAGGCCGTGGTTGACATAGGCCAGGCCGCCGATTGTTACGGTTTCGGCGCCGGATGCCGCGAGCGCAGGCAGCAGTACGGCCACGACTGCCGCTGCGGCGCCAAAGCGGCGCATCGAGACGGCGAACGAGCAAGCGAACGCGGACATTGGTGTTGACCTGCCAATCCGGAAAGGGCGGGCAGCGTCGATGAATTCGACCGAGCGCGCAAGGCCCGGCTGACGATCGGCGCGGTCCATCGCGGCCTCCCCGTCACCAGACGGGTACGAGGACATGCTGTCGCCAAGCGGGTACCAGGACATGCTAGAGTAAGGGCGCACCGAGGAGTGCAGCAATGCACGTCAATCGCCGATCCGCACTCCGGCTCTTGGCCGCTCCGGCGCTGTTGCCGGCGCTGGCCTCCCGCGCGGCCGCTCAAGACTACCCGCAACGGCCGGTCCGCATCATCGTGCCCTATCCGCCCGGCGGACCGTACGACGTGCTGCCGCGCATCGTGGCGCAGTGGATCACCGCGCAGCACGGCTGGCCGGTCGTGATCGACAATCGCACCGGCGCAACCGGCATCATCGGCGTCATGGCGGCGAAGCAGGCCGCACCTGACGGTCACACGTTCGTCGTCGCGAGCACCAGCACGCACGGCTCGATGCCCGCGCTCAAGCGCAACCTGACGTTCGATCCGATCAACGATTTCGCGCCGGTCGTGCTGATCGCCGACGCGACGCTGGTGCTCCTGGTACGCGACGAATTGCCGGTCCGCAACGTTACCGAGTTGATCGCATTGTTACGCGACAAGCCCGGCACGCTCACTTATTCGAGCGGCGGCTTCGGCTCGCCGCACCATCTCGCCACCGTGACGATGTTCCAGCGCGCAGGGCTGCCGCGCGACATTGCCGTGCACCTGCCGTTCGGCGGCCTGGGGCCGGCGCTGATGGCGCTGATCGCCGGCAACTCGCAGTTCATGTTCGTCAGCACGGGCCTCGCGATGCCGCATATCGCCAGCGGCAAGCTGCGCGCGCTGGCGAATTCGAGCCTGAAGCGCCCGCCGCGGCTGCCCGAGGTCAAGACCATGGCCGAGCTTGGATTTGCCGACTTCGAGGTCATGCCCTGGTGCGGGCTCGCGGCCCCGGCGGGCACGCCCGACCGCATTCTTGTGCGCTGGAACGAACTCACCAACGAGGCACTGCGCGATCCGAAAGTGCGGGAGCAGATTCTCGCCATCGACTATGACATTCGCGGCGGCACGCGGGCCGAATTCGCCCGATTTATCGCGCTCGACATCGACCGCTACAAGAAGCTCGCCGCCGATATGAGCCTGAGCGAGGATTGACTCGCGCGCTTGCCCCGGTTGTCATGCCCGCGAAAGCGGACATCCAGCGCTTTCTTTCATCCAAAAACTGGATCGCCCGCCTGCGCAGGCGATGAAACCGACGCGGGGCTAGGAGAAAGCAATGAAGTTGTGCCGGTATGACGACGATCGGCTGGGCGTGGTGCGCGGCAATATGGTGCATGACGTCACCGAGGCGCAGACGCAGATCCGCGCCGCCGCCCCCTACACGATGAACGGCGATGCCGTGATCGCGGCGCTGCCGGCGTGGCGGGCGCGGATCGAGGCGATGGCCGACAAGGCCCCCGGCCAGCCGGTGTCGTCCGTGAAGCTGCTCTCGCCGGTGGCACGCCCCTCGAAGCTCGTGGCGGCGCCGACCAACTACAAGGCCCACATCGAGGAAATGCGGGAGCGCCAGGCGCAACCCGGCGCGGTCCAGACGCCGTTCTCGCCCTTCATCGAAAAGGCCGGGCTATTCCTCAAGGCGAACTCGTCGATGGTCGGGCCGTCGGAAGGTGTCGAGATTCGTTTTCCCGACCGGCGCAACGAGCATGAGGTCGAGCTCTGCATCGTGTTCGGCAAGCAAGGCAGCGACATCCCGCGTGACAAGACGCTCGATTACGTCGCCGGCTACTGCATCGGCCTCGACATGACGGCGCGCGGACCGGAAGACAGGAGCTTCCGCAAGTCGATCGACAGCTATTCGGTGCTCGGCCCGTGGTTCGTCACCGCCGATGAGATTCCCGATCCGGACAACGTACCGCTGCGGATTTTCGTCAACGACGAGAAGAAGCAGGAGAGCAACACCAACATGCTGATCTTCGACTGCAAGAAGCTGATCGAATGGGGCTCGACCTTCTACACGTGGTATCCGGGCGACGTGCTGTTCACCGGCACGCCGGAAGGCGTGAGCCCGGTGAAGCCCGGCGACACCATGCGCGCGGTGATCGATCCGATCGGCGAGATGAGCGTCGCGGTCAGGACGCACACGGCGGGATAAGAGCGCAGGCGGGGATCATCAATTCGCACAGGAGACGAGGCATGTTTCGCACGACCGCTATCACGATCCTGCTCATTGGGTGCCTGCTGACAGCAATCAACGCAGGCGTCCTGATCCTGCAGCTTTCCGGCTCGTCCAAAGCCGCAGTCGCGGGCATGAACGCTCAGTCGCTCGCGGGCGACGCCGATTTCAAGCGCGCGGTACAGGACATCGTCGAAGCTTGCCGGGTTAACGTCGATATCGCCAAGGTCAAGTGCTGACGGGGTGATCGCTTGCAGCTTCACTTCGCCGGAACTGCATCTTCCGGCGTCCAGCGCTGGCCGAACGCGGGCTCGCGATAGGGCGTCGGCGGCAACTGCCAGGTGCCGGTCGAAGGCGGCTTCACCTCGGCATCGACGTGGACGTCGAGCAGGAACGGCTTGTTGGCCTTCACGGCGTGTTCGAGCGCGCCCTTGAAGTCCTGCGACTTGGTCACCGTGATCGCCTCGACGCCGGCGGCTCGCGCCCAGCCGGCAAAATCCGGATTGTACGGCGTCTTGTTGGCGCCCTGGTAGAACGCGGTGCCGAGTTCGCGCCCACCGAACATGCCCATCTGGATGTCGCGGATCGACATCCAGCCGAAATTGTTCCAGATCACCCAAACGACAGGGATGTTGTATTCGACCGCGGTGCAAAGGACGTGCGGCACCATGGTGAAGCAGCCGTCGCCCGTGACCGAGACGCACGGCCGGTCGGGCGCCGCGAGCTTGGCGCCCAGCACGCCCGCCGCGCCGAAGCCCATGCCGGAGAAACCCCACGAGTTGAGCATGGTCTGCGGCCGGCGCGCTTCCCAGAACTGCATGTACCAGTTGTGGCTCACACCCACGTCGCAGGTGAGGATCGCGTTGTCGGGGAGAACGGCCCGGCAATCGGCGACCACGCGTTCGGGCCGCATCGGCGACGCGTGCGTCTCGAAATTCGGCCCTACGAATTTTTCCCACTCCTCCCGCCACGTCGCGATCTGCGCCAGCCAGGCATCGAGCACGCCGCCGCGTGACGGCCGGCGGTCGAGCTCGGCGAGAAGCTGACGCAGAAACGTGCGCGCGTCCGCCAGGATCGCGAGATCGGGCGGATAGTTGCGGCCAAGCTCCGTCGGGTCGAGGTCGACGTGGATGAGCTTGCAACTTGGGAAATTCCACGAATAGCCGGCGATCCACGATGACGCCGAGCGGTCGTCGAAGCGCGCGCCGATCGCGATGACCAGATCGGCATGCCGGCCCGCTTCGTTCGCCGGATAGGCGCCGTTCCGCCCGATGAAGCCGAGCGACAAGTCGTCCGACATGTCGAACGCGCCCATGCCGTTGGGTGACGAGATCACCGGGATGCGCAGCTTTTGGGCAAATGCGGTGAGCTCCTGTGAAGCTTCCGACAGCGTCACGCCATGTCCAATGAAGATCACCGGGCGCACGGCTTTTACGATCATGCCGAGCGCGGTCGTGATCTCCTCCGGTGAGGCGCCGCTGCGTTGCGTATTCAGCGGGGGCGCTGCCGGCGGCAGTTCGACATCGTCCTCTTCCTGGAACACGTTGAACGGAATGTCGACGTTCACCGGTCCGGGCCGTCCCGACAGCATGGTGGTCATCGCCTGCCGCAACGCGAGCGGCAGCATGTCGACGCGCGTCGGCTGGAAGCTTCTTTTCACCACCGGGCGGATGATGTTGGGGAAGTCGGCCTGGTAGTGCTTGTTGATCTCCTGGAACGGCGAGCGGTTGAACTGCGAGGTCGGCACGTTCGCCGTGATGGCGAACACCGCTGAAGAATCTGCGAGCGCGCAGGCGAGCGGCATCACGATGTTGCAGGAGCCCGGCCCGCACGAGGTCAGCGTCGCCACCGGCTCGTGCCGCACGCGGAAATAGGCGTCCGCCATGTGGGCGGCGACCTGCTCGTGGCGCGGCGAGACCATCGTAATGCGGTCGCGTGCTTCATAGAGCGAGTCGAGCAGGCCGACATTGC
The DNA here is from genome assembly GCA_963763365.1 of uncultured Alphaproteobacteria bacterium. Lineage (GTDB taxonomy): Bacteria > Pseudomonadota > Alphaproteobacteria > Rhizobiales > Xanthobacteraceae > VAZQ01. Next base: position 98,685 of record CAVXOE010000020.1, read on the forward strand.
CGTGCCCGCAGATGCCGAACACATAGGGAATCTTGTTCGCGACCAGATATTCGGTGATCAGGTCGGCGCCTTTCATTCGCGGCATATGTTTCTCGCTTCTTTGCCCCACCCGGTACCGCCGATGGAACTTAGGTTCCCGCCGACCGTTAGGTTCCGCAAGGCTTTATCGCGGAGCAACGAACCCGGCAATGAGCGACCGTAGCACGTCCTCGGACAACGAAATCGTCCAGGAAATCAGCGAAATAATCGATGATCCGCAGCCCGGCCTGAGCCCCGAGGAAGCGGCCAGCGTCCGGCGCCGCGCCCTCTTACGGCGGTTCTGGCACAGCGCGTCGCGCTATTGGCGCAAGGGCGGCGGAAGGCTGGCGTGGGTTCTGACCGGCTCGCTCCTGCTGGTCGTTCTGCTGAACCTGGCCGCAGCCTACGGCATGAACGTCTGGAACAGGGCGATCTTCGACGCGCTGGAAAAGCACGACGGCGCGACCGTGCTCCTGATCTCGCTGCTCTATTTTCCCTTGCTGGCGGCAAGCGTCTGCTTTGCGATCGCGCAGGTCTACACCCGCATGACGACGCAGCGGCGCTGGCGCGCCTGGATGTCGAACCACCTGCTCGACCGCTGGCTGCGCGACGGCCGCTATTATCAGCTCAACCTGATCAGCGGCGACCACCAGAACCCGGAATACCGCATCGCCGACGACATACGGGTGGCGACCGAGTCGCCCGTCGACTTCGCGACCGGCATGACGACCGCCATCCTGTCCGCGCTGACGTTCATTGTCGTGCTGTGGACGATCGGCGGTGCGCTCACGATCGAGATCGGCGGCAAGAGCATCACCATCCCGGGCTTTCTGGTCATCGCGGCCGTGATCTATGCGCTGCTCGCCAGCGGCTCGATGGTGCTGATCGGCCGGCGCTTCGTCTCCGTGTCGGAAGGCAAGAACCAGGCGGAAGCGGAATACCGCTATGTGCTCACGCGGCTGCGCGAGAACGGCGAAAGCATCGCCGTCCTGGGCGGCGAAGACGAGGAGCGCAGCGGCGTCAACACCGCCTTCACCAAGGTGCTGCGCTCCTGGCGCGACATCTGCGTCCAGACCATGCGCACGACCATCGTGTCGCAGACCAGCGGATTCATCGCGCCGGTGCTGCCGATCATCCTGTGCGCGCCGAAATTCTTGGCTGGCACGATGAGCCTTGGCGAGGTCATGCAGGCGGCATCCGCGTTCACCATCGTGCAGGGCGCGTTCAACTGGCTGGTCGACAACTATCCGCGCCTCGCCGACTGGACCGCGTCGGCCTCGCGCGTCGCCACGCTGATGGTCTCGCTCGATGGTCTCGAGAAGGCGCATGGCGCGCAAGGCTTCGCGCGGATCGAGCGCGGCGACACCACCGGCGCGGCGCTGCGCCTGCGCGACCTCTCGGTGACGCTCGATGACGGCACCGCGGTGGTCAAGGACGCCGAGGTCGCCATCGAACCGGGCGAGCGGGTGCTGGTGGCGGGCGAGTCCGGCACCGGCAAGAGCACCCTCGTGCGCGCGATTTCCGGCTTGTGGCCGTGGGGCGATGGGACTGTGCAGGTGAAGGAGGGCGCCAGGATGTTCATGATGCCACAGAAGGCATACGTGCCGACCGGTACGCTGCATCGCGCCGCGACCTACCCATCGCCGCCGGAAGACAAGAGCGCGGAGGAGGTCGCGGCCGCGCTCAAACGTGTTGGCCTCGGACATCTGGCCGATCGCATCGACGAGGAAGCGCCCTGGGATCAGACCTTGTCAGGCGGCGAAAAGCAGCGGCTCGCCTTCGCGCGCATCCTGCTGCACCAGCCCGACATTATCGTGCTCGACGAGGCGACCTCGGCGCTCGATCCTGACAGCCAGGACAAACTGATGAAGCTTTTGACCGAAGAGCTCGAAGCCACGACGATCGTGAGCGTCGGTCATCGGCCGGAGCTCGAGCAGTTTCACAGCCGCAAGATCGTGCTCGAACGCCGGCGCGGCGGAGCGAAACTGGTGAACGACATCGAGTTGGTGCGCCGGCCGAGCCGCGGCAAGCTGATGCGCCGCTGGCTGAAGCGGAACCGGGCGAAGCCGGCCGGGCAATCCAAGGCGCCCGCGAAAAAGCGCGAACCGGCGGCCTAAGAGCCGGGACTGGAATGCGTCGCCGACGCGGCGGTGCCCGGAGCATCGAGCGACAGCACCTGCATGATCCGGTCCTGGATCGCCTGGCGCCCGGCGTCGCGCGCCTGCGCGTCCATGCGCGCTTCGAAGGCGATGCGCGCCGGGCGATGACACACCAGCACACGGTCGCCGATCTCCATGGCTTCGTTGATCTGATGGGTGATGAACACCGCGGTCTTGTTGTTCTGCCGCACAAGCCGCACGAATTCCGCCCGCAGGTCGCGCGCGGTCATCTCGTCGAGCGCGGAAAATGGCTCGTCGCACAGCAGCAACTCAGGTTCGACCGCGAACGCGCGCGCGATCGAGACGCGCTGGCGCATGCCGCCGGAAAGCGCGTGCGGATAGTCGTTCTCATGACCGGCGAGTCCGAGCCGGGCAAGCCAGCCGCGCGCCACCTGCTCGGCCTTGCCGGGCGCGGCATCGAGGATTTGCAGGCCGAGCATCACGTTGGCGAGCGCGGTGCGCCACGGCATGAGCCGGTCGTTCTGGAACACGATACCGATCTTGCCGCGGAAGAAATCGAAATCGCGGAATGGATCGTGGCCGATCACCTGGACCGCGCCAGAGGTGGGCTCAATGAGTCCGGCGATCAGGTTGAACATTGTCGACTTGCCGCAACCGGTCTTGCCGAGCACGGCGACGATCTCGCCCTTGGCGATGTCGAGCGACAACTTGTCGACGGCCAGGAGATCGCCGCCATCGGGACGGCGGAAGATCTTGGTCACGTCGCGAAATTCAATCGCGGGTTCGGCCGTGGCGCTCATCGTCACATCGCCCGTTCGGAGACGGCACGGTAACGCAGCGCCCAGTTCTCGACCGCCACGATCATCTGCTGCACGATCAGCACGAACAGCACGAGCTGCAGCGTCCAGGCGAGCGCACCCGCCATGTCGAACAGTTGCTGCTGGCGCAGAAGCTCGTAGCCGACGCCACCCGTGGCGCCGACCAGTTCGGCGACCACGACGACGCGCGCGGCGTTGCCGAGGTTGACCTTCCAGGCGGTCAGGATGCCGGGCACGATGGTCGGTACGATCAGCACCTTGAATAGGGTCCAGGGCCGCGGCCGGAACGACATGGTCATCTCGAACAGATCCTTCGACATCGAGCGGTAGGAGTTGAGGACCTGGAACGTGAACGCCGGCAAGGTGGTGATCACCATGATGAAGAAGATGCGAAACTCGGTACCGTGAAACCAGATGATCGCGATGATCACCCAGGACAGCGCCGGGATGCCCTGCAGGAAGACCAGGAGCGGCATCACGTAGCTCTCGATCTTCGGATAGCGGCCGATCGGAATCGCGAACAGGCATCCGAGGATGAAGGCGCCGGCGAGCCCGGCGAAAATCCGCGCCGCGGTTTCGAGCACCTGCGAGAGTTCCGGCCAGTTGACCAGAATCCGGAAGGTGCGCGCGAGCACGGCCTGCACCGGCGGGAACAGGAAGTGCGGAAAGAAGTACGATGCGATCTGCCAGGCCGCGACCAGCACCAGCGTGCCGACTGTTGCCTGCAGAAATTGCGTCGTGCGCGGACTTAGCTTCACGCCCCCTCTTGCCGTCATGGCCGAGCCTGCGCCGCGTGCAGCGCCCCTAAAATGGATGGCGGTTGTGCCACAGCGTCCCCTCCCCCGCTTGCGGGGGAGGGACAGGGAGGGGGCGCACACGAAGATTCGCGCAAGTTCACCCCCTCCCCACCCCTCCCCCGCGGGCGGGAGAGGGAGCAGACCGAACGCGCCGAAGCATCAATCGATCCTCTCACGACTCCACAGCATCAGCGCAGCGGCTTGTCGTAGACCGACGCGCCCGACGGCATGCTCGGCAGATAGTTGATTTCCATACCGGCGCGATAGACCGCCTCGATCTCCTTCTTGATCTCGCCCGCGGCGGACAGCTTCATGGCAAGCCGCTCGTTCGAGCGGATCACGGCTGCGACCGCTTTCAACTCTTCGGCGCCCGCGCCCTTGGCGAGCAGCGGCGCCGCCTCGTCCGGATTCTTCTGCACCCACTCCGCCGCCGTCTTGTAGACGGTGTAGAGCTTCTGCACGGTGGCGGGGTTCGCATCGGCCCAATCGGCATGCGCGCCGACACCGAGATAGGGAAGGGTTGCGCTGCCGGCAAATGCCTTCCAGGTTTTTTCGATGGCGAGATCGATGGTGCGGATGCTCGGCTTCTTGGTGATCATCAGCGTATAGGCCGGCTCCCAGATCTGCACCGCATCGGCGCGGTCGGCAATCGCATAGCTGATAAGGCCGGGCGGCGCGGTGTTCACCACCTTGACCTTGGACAGATCGACGCCCTGTTTCTTGGCGAAGAACTCGTACATCTGGTAGTTGGTCGTCGAGCGCGCGCCGGCAAGCTCCTTGCCCTCCAGGTCCTTCAGCGTCTTGACGCTGTCGCGCGAGGTCACCACCGTTCCCCAGTAGTCGAACAGGTTGAACAGGTACTTCACTTTGACGCCACGGACATCAGCGAGGCCGAGCGTGGTCAGCGAGGCGCTACCGCCGATCTTGAACTCGCCGGAGTTGAACTGCGTCGCATAGGCGTCCGGCGTGCGTTCCTCGAACTTGATGTCGAGCCCGTTCTTCTCGTCGAGCTTCTGCGCCTTGATCACCGGCGGCAGCAGCGCGCCGAGCGAGGGCGGCGCGAAGATCACGATGGTGATCTTCTCGAGCGCCTGCGCGCGCGCAGTCTCGCAAAACGCCAGCACCGACAGCACGCACGCCGCCGTCGCCACGCGCCAATTCTTCGCTCTTGTCATTGTTTCCTCCCTGACCCCGCGTCACTTGATCCGAAACAGCTTCTGCGCCAGCCCGCCATTGATCGATGCGGCCTGCGCGGGGGTGAACCCCGCCTCCGCGACCACCTTCATCGGCTCGTCCTCACCGATTGGAAACGGCATGTCGGAGCCCATCATCACACGGTCGGCGCCGATCATCTCGACGACAAATCGCAGCACCCGCGGGTCGTGCACGATGCTGTCGGTGTAGAGGAGCGCGAGGCCTTCGGCGGGGTCCGCGACGTTCGGCGTGATCTGCTGGTTGCGTTTGAGCCGGCCAAGCACGAACGGCAGCCCCGCCGCGCCGATCGGCACGAAGAACTTGGCGTTGCGATAGCGTGTGACGTGGCCGGTGCAGAGGAGCCGCGCCACCGCCACGACCGCGTCGGTCACCCGGCCGAGCCCGTTGGCCAGGCCGAAATCGTTCACCCGCACCTCGCCCGCGTCATAGGCCGGATGGATGTGGATCACGGCGCCGGTTTCGTCGGCCGCCGCCCAGAACGGGTCGAGATCCTTAGTGTCGAGCACGCTGCCGATGCCGCGCGGCAGGGTCGAGATCATCACGCCCGGGAAACCCGCCGCGACCGCATCCTTCAACACGGCGGCGGCGCGCGCGCCGTCCTGCAGCGGCACGCTGGCGAGCGGCACGAAGCGCGGCTCGGCCTTGGTGGCGGAGAGGATCGCGTCGTTGAACAGCCGGCACCAGGCTTCACCCTCGGCGGCGGGAAGCTCGTAGCCGAACCAGTCCGGCCAGCCGCCGCACACTTGCCGGTCGATGCCGCGCTTGCCCATCCAGGCGAGCCGGCCCGCAGTGTCGCTCAGGCCCTTCATGATCGCGCGCGACGGCTTGCCGCCCGCGAAGGCGAGCGCAAGGCTCGGTCCGTCCTCGATCAGCCGCAGCGACGGGAATTTTGCGCGCTCCCTGCTGATCGTTTCCAGCAGTGCCGGCGGCACCAGGTGGCCGTGTACGTCAACGATCATCACACGTCACTCTTTCCGTTCGTCCCCGCGGAGGCGGGGACCCAGGGTCGCACGCTCGGTGTTTGTGATTCTGGGTCCCCGCCTCCGCGGGGACGAACGGAGGGAAGGCTACTTCGATATGTCATCATAGAGATCGCACCACGTTGGATTCATCTCCTCAATTATTCGAAGCTTCCACGCTCGATTCCATTTCTTCAATTGCCGTTCCCTGGTCAGAGCCGCTGCACGCGTGTCGTGCTGCTCGTACCAGACCAGCATCTTAACCCCATAGCTTTTCGTGAAGCCGGGCAGCACACTATTCCGATGCATCCACACGCGTTGCATGAGATTGTCCGTCATCCCGACATAGAGCGTGCCATTCCGCCGGCTGGCAAGGATGTACACGTAGAAACTCATTCTGGATTCCTGGGTCCCCGCCTTCGCGGGGACAAACGGAGAGAGCTGTCGCTCAACTACTAGGCAGTTCTCCCGCAATCATATCCGCCAGCTTCGTCATCTTGATCGGCAGGCTGTTCACCGAGAGACCGAGCGGCGAGAGCGCGTCGTTGACGGCGCTCGCGATCGCGGCCGGCGCGCCGAGATAACCCGACTCGCCCGAGCCCTTCTGACCGAACACCGTGTGCGGCGACGGCGTCTCGTGATGCACGATCTCGACCGGCGGCACTTCATGCGACGAGGGCAGCAGGTAATCCATGAAGCTCTGCGCCACCAGTTGGCCTTCCTCGTTGTAGGCGAATTCCTCGTAGAGCGCGGCGCCGATGCCGTGCGCAATGCCGCCCATCGTCATGCCGCGCACAATCTTCGGATTGATCACGGTGCCGCAGTCGTGGCCGATGACGTAGCGCTTGAATTCAAGCTTGCCGAGGACGGGGTCGATCGTCACCAGGATCACATGGAACTCGAACGCGAAGCAGGGATACATCTGCACACGGCCGTCTTCCGTCGGGAGCGTGCCGCCCATCGGCACCATCATCGTGTGGGTGAACGCCAGCCCCGGCTCGGTGTCGGGCGGCAGGCGATGAAAGAAGCGATGCGCGATGGTAACGAGCTCGCTCCAAGTCCGCTTCTGCTCCGGCGCGTTGCGGTCGAAGGCATCGCCATTGCGCCAGACGACGCGCTCCGGCGGAATGCCGAGGTCGTGCGCCGCGATTGCCATCATCCGCGCCTTGAGCTTCTGCGCCGCGTGGAAGGCTGCGCCGCCCAGCATGATCGCCATGCGGCTGCCGACCGGACTCTGGGTCGGCAGCGCGGCAAGCGAATCGGGCCTCACCGCGCGAATGCGGTCGGGGTCGATGTCGAGCACCTCCCCGACCACGGTGCCGACCAGCGTCTCGTGTCCTTGACCCGCTGACGTGGTGTGAACCGTCGCCGTGACGGCGCCGCCGAGGTCGACACTGATCCGGCAGGATTCCGTGTAGGTCGTCACCTTGTTGGCCGGATTGAGCAGCGGCTCGAACGTAGAGTTGGCGCCGCTCGGCTCGAGGCAGGCCGCGATGCCGATACCCGCCAGCATCCCCTCCCCGCGCAGCCGGTCGCGTTCGGCCATGAGGGCCGGATAGTCGGCTTGCGCCAGCACCTTGTCGACGACGGTGTGATAGTCGCCGCTGTCATAGGTGGTGCCGCTCGGGATGAGATAGGGAAACTGCTCCTTGCGGATGAGATTGCGCCGCCGCACTTCCAACCGATCGAGCCCGCGATGCCTGGCGACCTCCTCGATCGCGCGCTCGATCGCGAAGTTGGTCGGCGACTGGCCGAACGCGCGGACCGCCTCCTGCGTCGTCTTGTTGGAGAGGACGGCGATCGCCTGGTACTGCACGCTCTTGATCTGATACGGCCCGACGATAGCGCTGATCGGCTTGCCGAGCTGGAACGGCGAACGGCCCGCATAGGCGCCTACATTGTCGAGCGCGCGCATCTTCATCGAGCGGATGACGCCCGCGTCGTCGAACGCGAGGTCGAGATCGAAATTGCGCTCCGGGCCGTGCATGTCGCCGCCGCGCATGTTCTCCAGCCGGTCTTCGATCAGCCGGATCGGGACGCCGAGCCGCCGCGCGAGGTATCCCGCGAGCACGGCATGCTTGATGCCGCGCTTGACGCCATAGCTGCCGCCGACGTCGACGTCGTTGTAGACCCGCACCGCCGAGCCCGGCAGCTTGAGCGCGAGCGCGACCTGCTCGGGGAAGCGTGGCATCTGGATCGAGGCCCAGACGTCGAGGATCTCGCGCCACGGGTCGAAGTTCACCAGCACGCCGAAGGTCTCGATCGGCACCGTCGAGCTGCGGCCCCATTTGACCTTTAGCGACAACCGGTGCGGGCTCGCGGCGAAATCCTTGTCGACCTCACCCCACACGAAGGTGCGGTCGAGCACCACGTTCGAGCCGTGCGCCTCGTGCACCAGCGGACTGCCGGGCCGGTACGCTTCCTCACCGTCGAGCACAAAAGGAAGCGGCTCGTAGTCGACCTGCACGAGCTCGGCCGCGTCTTCGGCGAGCGCGCGCGTGTCGGCGACGACCGCCGCAACCCATTCCCCCGCGTAGCGCGCCACGTCGACGGCAAGCGGCCGGCGCGGCACGTGCGGCGTATCGAGCCCGGCCAGCAGCGGCGAGGTCGCTCCCGCCAATTCGTGGCCGTCCAGGACATAGTGGACGCCCGGCAGCGCCAGCGCTTCGCCCTTGTGGATCGCCACGATGCGGGCGGCCGGATACGGGCAGGTGACCACCGCGACATGCTTGATGTTGGGCAGCGTCACGTCGGCCGCGAAGCGGCCTTTGCCGGCGACAAAGCGCCGGTCCTCGCGCACGCGGCGGTCGGTCGAGACGAAACGGAATTTGGGATTGGCAACGGCCATGGCGCTAAGTAGCCGCTAACGGCGCGCCGGTAAACCGGCTCCGCGCGCGGGACTTTCCACGTGCACGCGGGCGAGCGCTGGCCTAATTCAGCCCAGCCCGGCGGAACCCTTCGAGGTAATGCTCCCGGTCGGTATCCTGCTGGATCGGCATGTGTTCGGCGAGCCAGGCGAGCGAAATGTTGGGCTGCGCGCGGCGGCACGCTTCCAGTGCAGCCTTGGCGGCCTCTTCCTGGCCGGCCATGGCAGCCGCCGCCGTCAGCACACGGTGCGCACCGACGAAATCACCGCGCTGGCGCAACGCCTCACGTGCGAGGCGCATCGCCTCGTCGTAGTGGCCGCCGAGGAACTCCGCATAGGAAGCGATGCCGGAATAGAGCGCCGAATAAGGATCGCGCGGGCTGAGCCGCAGCGCGCGGCGGGCGGCCTCACAGCCGTCCTGCCAGAAACCGCCGTATGCCAGCGACAGCCCGTAAAATCCCTGGGCCAGCGCGAAGTTCGGGTTGAGCCCGAGCGCCAGTTCGAATTCCGCCAGCGAATCCTCGCAGCGTCGCGCGAACAGATGGACCATGCCGAGCGCATGATGCGCCCAAGGGTCCTCGCCATCGGCGCGGATCGCCGCAAGCGCGGCACGCTCCGCGATCGGCATGGCGTTCGCCATGTCCATCCAGCCCATGTGGGCGGTGAACATGTAGCTCGTGGCAAGGACACCGAGCGCCTGGCCGTAGTTCGGATCGATGGCAATCGCCTTTTCGAGCAAGGCCTGGGCGACGACATTGTCCTGCCGTGTCACCCGCCAGTGATGCGACAGCGCCCGCATCACCAGGTCCCAGGCATCCAGGCTGTCCGGCGGCTTGCGCTGGGCCCGGAAATTTTCTGCCGCATAAAGCTGCGGCTCGATGGCGGCGACGATGCTTTCGGTGATCTCGTCCTGCACGGCGAACACGTCGGCCAGTTCGCGGTCGTAACGCTCGGCCCAGAGATGGCTGCCGGTGGTCACGTCGTTGAGCTGCGCCGTAATGCGAACGCGGTCGCCGCCCTTGCGCACGCTGCCCTCGACCACGTAGCGCACGCCGAGTTCTTCGGCGATCTGCTTCATGTGGACGGCCTTGCCCTTGTAGATGAACGACGAATTGCGCGCGATCACGAAGAACCAGCGCAGCTTCGACAGCGCCGTGATGATGTCCTCGCTGATGCCGTCGGAGAAATATTCCTGGTCCGGCTCATCGCTCATATTGCTGAACGGAAGCACCGCGATGGCGGGTTTGTCCGGCAACGGCAGCGTGCCCGCGTCCCCCGTAGCGAGCACCGCCAGCGGTGGAGCAGCCGTCGGCAAAAACGGCGAAGCCGATGCCTGTGTGGACGGTTCAGCCTCGCCGACCGCGCCGACGAAACGCAATCCCTTGCGCGCGACCGTCCTGATCAGCCTCTGCTCGCTGCCGCTGTCGCTCAAGACGCGGCGGGCCGCATTGATGCGGCTGGTGAGCGTCGATTCGGATACCACCCGGCCGTTCCAGACCGCGTCGAGCAGGTCGTCCTTGGTGACGACGCGTTCGCGGTTGCGTACCAGATAGTCGATGAGATCGAAGACTTGCGGCTCGATCGCGATGAGCGCTCCGGCGCGCCGCAACTCCCGGCGCTCGGAATCGAGGACAAAGTCTTCGAACTGAAATGGCAAGGTTTGCTCCAAAGGCCGCGCTCTTGACGGCCTGGACGTCAAGCCAGTCGCGATAATCAAGGATACCTCAAGCCAAAATCAAGGCGCTCTCAAAGTCATGCTGGAGTGCCTGCGGCATCTTACCGGTCGGACGCGCGCTTTGCCGGCGCGGCAACTTTGGGCCCCCGGTTTGTCCCCGGATATACGCCATCAACAGGAGGAAAGAACCATGTCCATGACAGCCACTCTGCAAGCGACCGCTCCCGCGCAACCCGATCTTGCCGCCCTCAAGGCGCGCCAGCAGGGCGCCTGGTCTTCGGGCGACTACGCGGTCGTCGGTACGACCTTGCAGATCGTCGGCGAGCAGTTGTGCGAAGCGCTCGACCTTCGTCCCGGCAGCAAGGTGCTCGATGTCGCGGCCGGCAACGGCAACGTGACGCTCGCGGCCGCGCGCCGCTGGTGCGACGTGACCTCGACCGATTATGTGCCGTCGCTGCTCGAACGCGGACGCGAGCGCGCCTCCGCCGAGCGGCTCAAGGTCGAATTCCGCGAGGCCGACGCCGAGGCGCTGCCGTTTCCGAACGCGAGCTTCGACGTCGTGCTCTCGACGTTCGGCGTGATGTTCACGGCCGACCAGGACAAGGCGGCGGCCGAACTGCTGCGGGTCTGCAAGTCCGGCGGCAAGATCGGGCTCGCCAACTGGACGCCGGACGGCTTCATCGGCCGGCTGTTCAAGACGCTCGGCAAGCACCTGCCGCCGCCGGCCGGCGTGAAGTCGCCCGCGCTGTGGGGCACGCGTTCGCGGCTCAATGAGATGTTCGGCCAGCAGGCCAGCGGAATTGTCGCCGAGCCGCGCATGTTCGTGTTCCGCTACCGCTCGCCGCAACACTGGCTCGACGTGTTCAAGACCTTCTACGGGCCCATGTTCAAGGCCTACGCGGCGCTCGACGCGAACGCGCAGGCGGCGCTGACCCACGATCTCTTCGCGCTGATCGGCGAATTCAATTACGCGAGCGACGGCACGATGGCGGTGCGCAGCGAATACCTCGAGGTCGTCATCACCAAGCGCTGAGGCCTTCGCACAAACCAGCTTCCAGCCCGGCAGCCCGGATTTCGTTCCGCTCGGATCCGGGCTGCTTGCGCCTCGCTACTTGCCTGGCTTGCCGCTGAACGTGCCCTGGCCGTTTGCGTCGAGGTTTTCGATCGTCACCGCAATCGCCTTCTGATCGGGCCCGACCGTGAAGGTCACCGCGCTCGGGCCGCCGGCATTTTCGCCGACCGGCTGGTAGGTAAAGACGTCGCGCGCGAAGTGACGCAACGCAAACGGCTCCTGCTTGGGGCCGAGCTTCAGAACCATGGCGGCATCGCGGCCGGCGACCTCGACCGGGCCGTAGAGTTCGCTGCGATAAGTGCCGACATAGGCTGCGGATGCCAGCGCGGCCGGCTGTCCAGGCGGTTTTGAATAATCGAAGGAGGTGCCGTAGTCCGGCGCCATGGCCTTCGCCATCAACGGCCCAAACAAGGCGATCCAATCCCGTTCGACCTTACCGGCCAGACACAGATCGAGGAAGCTTTGGCAGAGCGCCTCCGGCACCCCGATCGGCGACGTGTTGGTCAGCACGACAATGCCGATCCGCTCGACGGGAAGCACGTAGACGCATGTTGCCGCGCCGAGGTTGAAGCCTCCCGAATGGCTCCAGCGAATCCTCGCGCGATCGTCATAGCTGACGTTCCAGCCGAGCCCGTAGAACGAGGAGCGGTCGGCCATCGGGTTCGCGGCCGGCGTGGTGACGATCTGCGGGCGATGGGTCTCGTCCAGCGGCGATGCCGCGACGATCTCCCGGCCGTCGATGCTGCCACGGCCAAGCTGCAGGCGCAGCCACAGCGCCATATCGCGGACGGTGGAGCATACGCCTCCGGCGGGCGACTGCGCGTCGGGCTCGCGGGTGTATCTGGCGACCCAGGCGTTGTCCGCCCGCACATGGCCGATGGCGCGATTGGGCGCCGCGATGAAATCGGCGAAGCGCGAGCTTGTGCTCGTCATGCCGAGCGGCCGGTAGAGCCGCTCCGCCGACAGGTCTTCCCACGATCTGCCGCTTGCCTTGGCGGCGGCGACCGCGGCCGCGGTCAGCCCGAAATTCGTATAGGCGTAATGCGACCGGAAGCTGCTGTCCGGTTTGATGAAACGCAGACGCCGCAAGACCTCGGCGCGGTCGTAGCCGATGTCTTCGACCATGTCGCCGGCGTGATCCGGCAGGCCGCTGCGGTGACAGAACATGTCGCGCAGCGTGACCGCGCGCGTCACCCACGCATCGTGCATCGCGAAGGCCGGATCATGGCTGACGATCGGATCGTCCCATGTCACCACGCCATCCCCGGCGAGGGCCGCGACCAGGGTCGAAGCGATCGGTTTCGACATGGACGCAAGCTGGAACACCGTATCGGGATCGACCGGCTCGGCTGCGCCCGCGCGCCTCACCCCGAAGCCCTTGAGATAGGCGACCTGTTCGCCGTGAACGACGGCGACCGACAAACCCGGCACGCCGGTCCGTGCCATCGCCTCACGGACGACGTTGTCGAATGCCGCAACGCTGCTGGCGACGGCGTCCCGCGTGAGCCCGTCCGCGGCCTGCGCCCATACCGGACGCGGCGCGAGCAGCGCGGTCGCGCAAGCGAGTGCCGTACGCCGGGAGAGGTTCATGCCGCTATGCTCCCGCCGGCTGGTTGAGGCCGCGCATGCGCTCCGCCGCCAAGGCGATCGCCTCGACGATCTGCGCATAACCGGTACAGCGGCAGATGTTGCCGGAGATCGCCTCGACGATGTCGTCGCGCGTCGGCGAAGGATTGCGTGCGATCAGCGCGTGCGCGGTGAGGATCATCGCCGGGGTGCAGTAGCCGCACTGCATGCCGTGCGTCTCGCAGAACGCGTCCTGGATGGGCGATAGCTCTCCCGGGGCGGGCGCGATGCCCTCGATGGTGGTGATGTCGTAGCCGTCCGCCTGCACGGCGAACATCAGGCATGAGCGCACCGGCGTGCCGTCGATCAGCACCGTACAGGCGCCGCAGACACCGTGCTCGCAGCCGGCATGCGCGCCGGTGAGCAGAAGCTGATCGCGCAGGCAGTCGAGCAGCGACAGGCGCGGCTCGACCTCGACCACACGCGTCTCCCCGTTGACCGAAAGTTCAACGCGCATGCGATGCTCGTGCCTCGGCCGCGCGCACAGCCGCCATGATGGCGCGCACCGCGAGACGGACGGCGGCGCGCCGGCGGTATTCGGCCGAGGCGTGCAAGTCTGCCATCGGCTCAACGGCCGCAAGCGCCACGGTGACGACCTCGTGCGCCGCTGTTTCCGTGATGCTTGTGCCGGCGAGCGCAGCAGCAACCGCGTCGAGGCGCAGTGGCACCGGCGTGATGGCGCCGACGCCGACCACAATTCGCCGGCACGTGCCATCGTCGCCAAGCTCGGCCTGCGCGGCGGCAGCCGCGAAGGCGAAGTCGCTCTTGCGTGCGCTCACTTCGGCGAAGCCGGCGCCGACGCGCGCGCCATGCCAGACCGGAAAGCTCACGGCCGTCAGGCAGGCTGCCGGGGGCAGCGCGGTCATCATCGGGCCGGTGAAGAATTCCTTTGCGGCAACGTTCGCGCTGATGCCGCCTTCCCGATATGTCAGCGTTGCGCCCAGCGTGACCGCGACCAGCGCGATCTCCGCCGCGGGATCGGCATTGGCGAGCGAGCCGCCGACCGTGCCCCGCGCCCGCGTCGGGGCGTGGCCGACATACGGCAAGGCCATGGCCAGCAGTGGGACCTTGGCGCGCACCAACGGATCGTGCTCGACTACGCATTGCCGCGTGGTGGCGCCGATCGCCACCGCGTCTCCCTCATCGCGCACATAGCTCAGGCTGGCGATGCGCGAAATATCGACAAGCATCGTCGGTCGTGCAAGACGCATGGCCATCAACGGTACCAGCGTCTGCCCGCCCGCGATCACGCGCACGTCCTCGCCCTGCGCCAGCAACGCGCAAGCGTCGTCGAGGTCCACGGCGCGGGCATATTCAAACGAGGCAGGCTTCATCGACGCGCCGAATCTCGATTGCGGTGAACAACGTAAGAAAGCCATTCCGGCGCGCGGCCGGATTGCCACCACTATCCCGAAAGCATCGGGCCATCAATCTGTTGTCCGGCAGCCGGGATTGCGCGAAATTGCCCGAATGGCGGGCGAGTCAGAGCCGGACCCCGTTCGCGGGGACCGGCGAAGTGAGTGAGGGTGTCATGCGGATTGCCATGATTACGGCCCTGGCTGCGTGTCTTGCCGGGTGCGCCGGCGCAGGCTCAAGCGACACCGGGAGTGCGCAAGGCGTGGTGGGCAACGAGCGCGGCGGGAAGATCCCCTATCAGGACGGCGGCATGTCCACGGCGATGAACGCCGCCACGGCCCATTGCAAGAGCTTCGGCAAGAAGGCCCAGATCACGAAGATGAGCCCGTCGTCTGACGGCATGGAGTTGGCTTTCGAGTGCAACTGAGCGCGCCTGCCCGCCTGCCCGCCTTTCTCTTAAGACGAAACGCTCATGCCTCTCCTTTGTGCGGGGAGTGATGGTGTGCTATTTGGGGCGGGTTCACCGGGAGCGACCGCCATGACCACTTTGTCCGATGCGCCAAAGCCTGTTGGCTCGGGAATCGAGCCTTTGCGTGCCAAGTGCGGCTGGATCACAGCGCTTGGCGTCATCTACCTGATCGCGGGAGTGATCGCGCTTTCAAGCGTCGTGCTTGCGACGGTTGCGAGCGTATTCATGGTCGGCATCATGATGCTGATTGCGGGTGCCGCCGAGGTCATCAACGCCTTTCAGTTCAAGACCTGGGGCAAATTTATCCTCTGGGTCATCCTGGGCGTCTTGTACATCGTCGCCGGTATCTTGACGTTCCGGAATCCGCTGCTCGCGGCGGCGCTGTTGACGCTGATCCTCGGCTGCGTTCTCGTCGCGTCGGGCTTCATGCGCGTGTTTCTCGCGTTCAGCATGAAGGAGGGAATGCCCTGGGTCTGGGTTCTCCTTTCCGGCGCGATCACGATCGTGCTGGGCATTATCATCCTGTCGCACTGGCCGGTCTCCAGTCTCTACATCCTGGGGATTTTCCTCGGTGTCGACCTCGTGTTCGCGGGCGTCGGCTGGATCATGGTCGGCCTCGGATTGAAGAGCCGAACCGCATAGGTCCCGAGCGCGCGGCATTTGCGATCATCGTCGATCGCGCCACCGCGCGAACCTGCACGCACGGCAGTTCGACGCGTGACGCGCTGTGCATCCGGCGGGAGGCAAAGCGCGCATTCGTGACCGCGAACACATCGGCGCGGCGTTCCTGTCTCTAGGTTTCGGGCCAATGGCAGCACGCGCTGTCTGGCAACCGAAACACGAGGCAAAGCGTCATGCGCCAAGGTGAAACATTCGCTGCAACCGGTCTCAACTCCGCCCTGTTCCTGGTCGGCAAGAACAGCCGCGGCCAATGGGTCGCGCAGGATCAGCGCGGCGCCCGCGGCGGCCTGTTCGTCAGCCGCTCCGAGGCGTTCAAGTTCGCGCGCCGCGAGAACGGCAACCGGCCGGAACTCGTCGTCGATGTTCCGGGCGCTTTCGAACTCGCTTTCGCGGGCAACGTCTTCGGCGCGCCGGTGACCGCTCTCGCCGCCTGAATTTGACCGCCGGGCGGCCTGAAGCCGCCGGGGCGAGAAAAAACAGGCCCGCTGCCAACCGCTCCGCCGCGAGAGGCCTTGATCGAATTACGTAACGTATTCAATGAGATATCTGCGCCATCGACGTTCCAGCCAAGCCGCGCCCGCGTTCTGGCCGGTGAAGTCCCCTCCGGAAACCGCCAATACGTGATGGCGAGCACATCGGGAGGACGGGGGTGTCCGTAGTGTCCGGGTCATGGACGGGGCGATTGAGCGCCCCCTGAACCGGGACAGAGGACACCATGTTGGACCGCACCACCACCCAGATCGCCGCCCCGAAGACCGAGACCGCCGTGTTCGAGCGTCTTGAGTCCAACGTGCGCTCCTATTCCCGCAGCTTCAACGCCGTGTTCAGCCGCGCCAACGGCACCGTGCTCACCGACGTGCACGGCAACCGCTACCTCGACTTCCTGGCCGGCGCCGGCTCGCTCAACTACGGCCACAACAACCCGCTCTTCAAAGGCGCGCTGGTCGACTACATCATGGAAGACGGCATCACCCACTCGCTCGACCTGCACACGGTCGCGAAGGAGCGCTTCCTGGAGGCGATGCAGAACGTCATCCTCAAGCCGCGCGGCTTGGACAACTACGTCATGCAGTTCGTCGGCCCGACCGGCACCAACGCGGTCGAAGCCGCGCTGAAGATCGCCCGCAAGGTGACCGGCCGCCAGAACGTCATCTACTTCACCAACGGCTTCCACGGCGTGTCGATGGGCGCGCTGGCGGTGACCGGCAACTCGTACCTGCGCGCCGCCGCCGGCGTGGCGCTGACCAACACCACCGCGATGCCGTTCGACGGCTATTTCGGCGAGGGCGTCGACACCATCGCGCACCTCGAGAAGGTCCTCTCGGACCCGTCTGGCGGCATGGACACCCCGGCGGCCGTGATCCTCGAGACCGTGCAGGGCGAGGGCGGGCTGAACGTGGCGCGCATCGACTGGCTCAAGCGGCTGGAGGCTCTGTGCAACAAGCGCGGCATCGTGCTGATCGTGGACGACATCCAGGCCGGCGTCGGCCGCACCGGAACGTTCTTCTCGTTCGAGCCGGCCGGCATCAAGCCGGACGTGATCACGCTGTCGAAGTCGCTCTCGGGCTACGGCCTGCCGATGGCGCTGGTCGTGCTCAAGCGCGAGCTCGACGTGTGGAAGCCGGGCGAGCACAACGGCACGTTCCGCGGCAACAACCACGCCTTCGTGACGGCGACCGCCTCGATCGAGCACTACTGGTCGACCGACGAGTTCCAGAACGACATCCAGGCCAAGGGCCGCTACCTCGAGAAGCGCCTCGGCGCCCTGGTCGAGCAGTTCGCCGGCGACGTGGTCGAGGTGAAGGGCCGCGGCATGATGATCGGCGTGCGCTGCGCCGACCCGGTCCGCGCCGCCTCGGTGACCAAGAAGGCCTACACGTACGGCCTGATCATCGAGCGCGCCGGCCCGGAAGACGAGGTGATCAAGTGCATGATGCCGCTGACCACCAGCTACGCGGAACTCGAAGAGGGCATGGACATCCTGGAGCGCGCGATGGCCGAAGAGTTCGGCGCCACCGCCCGCAAGGCGGCCTGATCACGGAGGTCTGAGAACAACGGCCTGATGACGAAGGTCTGACGGCCCCACAACTCGGTTCGACCGCAACAACAGCTGGAGGCTTCGCCGCGGTGTCCCCCCGGCCGACGGACGAAGCCCCAACCACCCGCCCTCGGACCGGTTTCCCGGCCGTCCGAGGGCGGGACAATTTTTGGTGCAGGTTTGTTTCGCAATCGGAAGTCGCTCCGCTCCCCCGCAAGCGGGGGTCGGCGTTCGATGGAGCGAGCTTTCGAAAAAGCTGTCTGCCCCTCCCTTCCCCCGCAAGCGGGGGAGGGGACGCAGGCGGCTACGGTCTGCGCCATCAGAGCCGATCGGGATTTTCCGGTTCGCGCCGATCGCGGTCGCGCCGGCCGTCGACAAATTCCTCCGGTACCGAGAGGCAAAATCCCTCGATACAGAACTTGAGGCCCTCCTGCTGCGAGCCCGGCCGCTGGGCCTGACGCTCGCGCAGTTGCCGCGCAGCGTCGCGCAGGAAGTCGCCCCAGAAATCCTTCGCCCATAGTTCGAGCTGCCGGCCGAGCGAATTGATCTGCGCCTTCTGCTCATCCGAGAGCGACGAGTAGAAGTTCTGCAGCGCCGGACGCAAGCCGTCGAGCGCCTTCGCCATCTGCTGCTCGGCCGCCTCGAGTTGCTGAATATTGGCCGCGGAACTTTCGGTCGCGCAGGCTTCGCGCACGAAGTCCTGCGCCTTGGCGGCGGCCGATTTGAACGCCTCGTAGGCGCGGCGCTGCGCCTCCGACGAAAGCCTCGCGCCGTCGAAACGTTCGCTCATCGAGCGGATGAACCGCTCCAGCCGCTCGCCGCAGGCGGCCGCGTCTGGTCCAGGGGCCGGCGGCTCAATCTGCGGAGCGGGCTGGGCCTCCGGCGGAGGAGCATTCGGCGTCTGGGACGCCACAGGCGCAGACGCCAACGCCGTCATGACGAGGCCGGCGGCAACGGCGCGCGAAAGCGTGAGCATGGAGCGTGTTCCTCGGCTTGCCCCCGAGCTTCACTACCCTCGCAACAGAATATGGCGTAGCTGCGCCCGATTGCCAGCCACACCGTTAACCAGCGCGCCGCGTCACATCGGCTTGAAGGCGCGGTCGAGTTCCACCTCGATCAGCGCCGGTCCGCCGTCCTTGAGCGCCTTGCCGAGTAGGTCGGTGGCCTCGTGCACGGTCTTCGCCCGCTCCGCCGCGACGCCGAGCGACCGCGCCAGCGAGACGAAATCGATCTTCGGATCGACCAGCTCCATACCCACGTAGCTGTCCGCCTGTTCGGCAAGGCCGCGCATGTTGTGCAGCCGCTGCTTGAGGATGCGGTACGAGGTATTGTTGAAGATCACGAAGATCGCGCCGATCTTGTAGCGCGCAGCGGTCCACAGCGCCTGCACCGTATACATGCTGCTGCCGTCGCCGATCAGGCCGACCACCGGCCGGTCCGGGTGCGCGAGCTTCGCGCCGATCGTCGCCGGCAGACCCCAGCCGATGCCGCCGCCGCGCAGACCGAAGAAGCTCTGCGGATCGTCGCTGCGGATAAGCTGCCGGATGCCGACGCCGGAGGAGAGCGTCTCTTCGATCACGATCGCGTCCTTCGGCAGCATCTCGCCGATGGCGTGCAGCAAGGCCAATGGCTGCACCGGCACGACATCCGTGAGGCTCTTGGCTTTGGTCTTTAAGGCAGCCCGCTCGGCGGCAATCGCGTCGCTCGCGGTCTTGAGCCGGTCGTGTGCCATGCCGCGCGCGCCCGCGCTCATCCGTTCGCGCACGGCGGCCGTGAGATCGGGCAGCGTGCCCTTCGGATCGCCGAGGATCGCCACCTTGGGCGGATAGTTCTTGCCGATCTCCCACGGATCGACGTCGAGATGAATGAGCTCGATTTCGGAGGGCATCGGGTCGACGTCGGATGGCAGCGACAGCGTGAACAGATCGGCACCGACCGAAAACAGCACGTCGTATTGCTCGAGCACCTTGCGCACATCGGGCGCCAGGCGAATCATCGAGCCGCGGAACAGCGGGTGCGAGGTCGGGAACGATGCCGTGTTCGGCACGAACTCGGTGTAGACCGGCGCGCCGAGGAGTTCCGCCAGTTCGACCAGTTCGGCATGCGCGTGGCTCTGCGCCACCGCGTCGCCCGCCATGATCACCGGCCGCTTGGCGTTGGCGAGCAGCAAGGCGGCCGCTTCGACGGCGGCCTTGTCGCCGCGGGTGCGCGGCGCAATGCGCGTCGGGGCGAGCAGGTCGACGTCGGCGTCGGCGCGCAGGATGTCGCCGGGCAGTGAGAGAAACACCGGGCCGGTCGGCGGCGCGAGCGCGGTCTTGGCGGCGCGATGCAGCAGTCGCGGCAGGTCGACGAGCCGCGTCACCTCCGCCGACCACTTCACCATCGGCCGCGCGATGGTCGGCAAGTCGGCCCACAGGATCGGCTCGGTGGCGGTGAAGGTCTGCTCGTGCTGGCCGGCCGTCACGAGAATGGGTGAGCCGGCTTTCTGCGCATCGTAGAGCATGCCCATCGCGTTACCCAGACCGGGCGCGACATGCAGGTTGACGACGGCGAGCTTGCCAGAGGCCTGCGCGTAGCCGTCCGCCATCGCCATGACGGCGGCCTCCTGCAGGCCGAGGATGTAGCGGATCTCGTTCTCGGTCGCGAACGCGTCCATCAGCGGCAGCTCGGTGGTGCCGGGATTGCCGAACAGATACTCCACGCCTTCCTGCTTCAGCAGATCGAGGAAGGCACGCTTTCCGGACATGACGGGCAAAGAAATCCTCCCAACTCTTGTTATCGTTGATGCGCGCGGTGGCGGCGGGTGGGGTCAGCGGGCGAACATGTACCGGCAGCTCCGGTCCGCCGGGTCGTGCGCCATGATGCGATCGTAGAGGCCGCCGGCATCGGCGACCAGGGCGTCGACATCGTCCGTCAGCAGGAAGCCCTTGCCGACGACATCGGCGGCAGCGGCCCTCACCTTGGCCTCATAGGCGGTGCGGTCCGCGTAGCGCGCGGCGAGCGACGGACGCGGATCGCCGGTAGCCTGGCGCTCCGCCTCGGTGCGCGCGAACGGCACGAACGAGCCGTCCCAGCGCCCGGTGGCCCAGGGAAAGCCAACTGCATCGGTGCGCGTGTTGAAACCCATGCGGGAGCCGAGCGGCACGAGCATCTCAGGCAGGCGGATGCCGCCGAGGTCGAGCCCGTCGGCGTCGGGCTTCGGCACCAGCGCCTCGAACGGCAGGCCGATCACCGGCGGTACTGTGTCGGCAATCCGCTCGCTGTCAAAGCGTGGGCCGAAATCGAGACGTGGCGGCCGCAGGTTGCTTTCGGGCAACGGCACGTTCGGAATGCGCGGGAAAGCCTGCTTGAAGGCGGCGGCCGTCATCAGCGTGCCGTCGGCGATGCGCGGATAGGTGCTGGGCGGCGGCTCGGCGCCATCACGCACCCAGCGCTCGAACGCCAACATCAGCGCGCGTAAGACCCGGTAATGGTCGAGCGTGTTGACGCAGTTTGCGAACATGCCGCGCTCGCGCTGCACGCCGACGTAATGCTGGGCACCGGCGATGTGATAGATGCGCGCCTCGGGCGCCGGCGGCAGATCGCGCTTGCCTTCCGGGTCGGTCCCGATCAGCGACGCCGCGCGGTTCCAGTATTCCGATGAGTTGTTGACGTAGAACAGCTTGGGCACGGCGCCAAGCGCGCGGGCGCGGTCGAGCACGGAGGCTTCCGCGCCGGTGACCGGATCGCGCGCCGTCACGGTGGTGAACGGAAAGTAGTCGGTCGGGTAGATGTGGTCTTCCAGCACGCTGAAATGCCGGGTCGGCATTGCGAAGCGATAGTCGAAGGCGCCTTTGCCGCCGCCCGCGACGTGGATGAAGGCGCCGTCGAACGCCGGCTTGCCATCCTCGTCGACGTTGAGGCCGCGCAGCAGCATGGTCTGGATCAGCCGGCCCGACTGCGAGATGCCGAAGATCGCGGTCTTCTGCGGTGCCGGCGCGCCTTCGAGCGTGTTGTCGCGGAGATAGGACAAGAGATCGCGAATGCCCGCCATGCCGAGCGACACCACAATCGGATCGCGCGCCGTGTAGGTGAGTTGATAGATGCGTCCCGGCTTGAAGCCGCCGTCGAGCTTGATCTCGGTCGGCGTTCCGGCGCCGGCCGGTTCGACGAACGACCACGCGTCGCGTGCGATCGCGGTGCGCGGGCCGTCGGGCCGCTCGCGCCAGGTGAGTTCCGCGTCGCCGGTGTCTTCGCTGGCGGCCGGATAGGCGGTGCCGAGCATCCCGGTGAAGCGCGCTGACGCGCTTGGAGCATTCACGATCAGGTCGTACGCGACCTTGCCGGTGATCGGCCGGCCGCGATCCATCGCAACCGGCGCCTCCAGCACCATCCGCCCGTCGCCCGGTGTCGTCGCGACATCGGCCGCCCAGGACGACCAGAGCAGCGTGAAGCCCTGGCGGAACAGAAAGCCATTGCCGGCATCCGCCGTGGTCGCGGGATTATTGCTGCCGGTCGTCGCGCTGTTGATCTGTCGGAGGATGCCGATATTGCCGCGGTTGTTGACCTCGTAAAGCAGCATGCCGTTGCCGCGCGCGGCATCGACCGGCCGCAGCACCAGGAATTCGGCGCTGAAGATGACGAGGCCACGATTGTTGCGCGGCGCGAGCTTGAGATCGGCGATCGGCGCGTTGGCGGCGGCATCGGGGTCGAGCGCGAACCAGGCGCGTCCGCGCAGCTTTTCGTAGGCGCCGACCTGGCCGAATTCCGTGCCGGGCGCGAAGGGCGTCTTGCTCAAAATCTCCAGCCGCTCGACGCGGGCCTCGGCTGAGGGCGCAAAACAGGCGGCGGCTAGCGACAGTCCGGCGATGATCAGGCGGCGCATGAGACGGCCCCGGGCGGTGAGACGCGGCGCACTATAGATGGTCGCCCAGGCCTATGCATCAGCGCGGATGCTGCTGGCGCCATTCGTGCGGTGGCGTGAAAGTTCCGGCCCAGATGCCGCGTTTGGCGGCCTGCGCCTCGTCCTGCTCGGCGCGATAGACCTGCGCGTAGCCGTAGGCCAGCGCCCAGCCCTGCCGCACGATCCAGGCATTGAGATCGGACCCGTCCGACAGGAAGCAGACCGCCAGCACACGCTTGAACTGGTCGAGACCTTTCGGCTCGCACCTGACATCGTGGCCCTGCAGGTGCGTCCGCACCGCGCGCGAGGCGGAGCGCCCGCAGGGCCAGGTCTGGCCCTTCGGGTCGGCGCAGGTCTGTTCCAGTTCGGGCGCGTCGATCCCTTCCAGGCGGATGCGCGTCTTGCCGATCTCAAGCGAATCGCCGTCGACCACCACCGCCGCGCCGTTGAGCGGGGCGAGCGGCGCGGCGGACCAGTACTGGTAGGCGTAGTAGCCGAGCGAGCCCAGCAAAATGACGGCGATGAGCACCGCCCGCGTGTCGACGGGGCGAGTTGCGCGGCCGATAGCCGCTTGTTGTTTCTGAACCCGTCGAGGCACCGATCACGTACCGAATCAGGAGGGTCATCCGAAGGTAACCTGCAGCCCTGGAGTGAGTATGCAACAGCGAAGGATGACGATGGCGACAGATATCTTTGTGCTTTTAGGGCAGGAACCGTGTTATTTTGCCTCAACTATCGCCGCGTGATGGAAGCTCCAATGGCGACGCACGAGCGCATTGAGATCAACCCCGAAATCATGGGCGGTAAGCCGGTGATCCGGGGCACACGTGTCCCAGTCGAAATCATACTGCGCAAACTCGGAGCCGGGCTGACTCCCGAGGCGATCGTTGCCGACCATCCGCGGTTGACGCCCGACGACATCCGCGCCGCGCAGTCCTTCGCGGCCGACTATCTGGCCGATGAATCGGTCGTCTACGGCTAGGCCGCGTGCGCTGGCTGGTCGACGAATGTGTTGATGCGGCCTTGGTCGCGCGCTTGCGCGAAACCGGGCACGATGCAGTCTACATCTCCGATGTCGCACCGCGTACGACCGACGCTGAAGTGATGAACCTCGCCGACCGCGAAAATCGATTATTGCTGACGGAGGACAAGGATTTTGGCGACTTGATTTTTCGTCAGGCAAAGTCGGTCCCCGGCATCGTGCTCTTGCGAATCGAGGCACCACGCCGCGCGCGCAAAGGACCGCGGCTGATTGCAGCTATCGGCCGCTTCGGCGAAACGCTGTTTGGCCGCTACACCGTGATCGAAGATGCACGCTTTCGTTCACGGCCTCTTCGTTCGACTTGAACCAAAGCCTCCCGAGAAAGCGCACGATGTTACACCCGCCCATCCCCCTCATGGCGCTCGCGCTGCTCACGCTGGCGAATGCGCCACCGGCATCGGCGCAGTCCGACACGCTGGCCGGCAAGACGGTGCAGATGATCATCGGGTTCGGACCGGGCGGCGGTTACGACCTCTGGGGCCGCACGGTCGCCCGGCATATCGGCAAGCACCTGCCGGGCAATCCCAGCGTCATTCCGCAGAACATGCCGGGCGCCGGCAGCTACACGGCGACCAACTACATCTATTCCGTCGCGCCGAAGGATGGCACCGTGCTCGGCATCATCGCGCGCGACGCCGCGCTCGGGCCGCTCAGTGGAGCGCCGGGTGCGCGGTTCGACGCGACGCGGCTCTCCTGGATCGGCACGCCGACCAAGGAGACCAATGTGTGTGTCGCTTTCCACACCGCCAAGGTGAAGACCTTGCAGGATCTCTTTCGGCAGCAACTGATCGTCGGCGACACCGGGCCGGGCACGGGGACACGCTCCTATCCGAAGGTGCTCAACGACCTTCTGGGAACGAAGTTCAAAATCGTCGGCGGCTTCCCTTCCTCGGTCGAAGTCTTCCTGGCGATGGAGCGTGGCGAGGTCGACGGTATCTGCGAGAGTCTCGACAGCATTCGCAACCGCCGCCCGGACTGGATACCGGCCGGAAAGATCGCAGTCCTGCTGCAAGCGGGCGCACGGCCCGATCCCGATCTCAAAGGCGTGCCGTTCGTACTCGACCTCGCGCGCAACGAAGAGCAGCGGCAGACGCTGGAGTACGTTTATGCCGGCCAGGGCATCGGCCGGCCGTTCGTGGCGCCACCCGATCTACCGGCGGCTCGGCTCAAGATGCTGCGGGACGCGTTCAGCGCCACCATGAAGGATACGGGCTTCGCCGAGGAGGCGCGCAAGTCGAAGCTCGACCTGGAGCCGGAGGACGGCGAGCATCTCGCCGCGCTGATCGCAAAAATCTATGCGACGCCGAAGCCGATCGTGGATAAAATCGCAAATCTGATCAAATAGGACGGCAGCTATGAGATTCACCCGACGCGACGCCAAGGCCTACGCGCGCGAGCACTTCAAAGGCATCTGGGCTGCGGCGCAGACCCCGTTCCTGCCCAGCCTGGCGATCGACGAACCGGGCTTCCGCCGCAACCTGCGCCATTGGGTGGACGATCTCGGCATCGACGGGGTGTTCGTCGGCGGCAAGCAGGGCGAGTTCTTCTCGATGACGGTCGCCGAGCGCAAGCGCCTGTTCGACACGGCGGTCGAGGAACTGGGCGGCGAGCGCACGATCATGTCGTGCTCCGACCAGAACCTCGACGTGGTGCTCGATCTCGCCCGCCACGCCGAGGCGATCGGTTCGAACTACATCGTGGTGCACGCCCCGGTGCTGCACTTTCTGCACAAGCAGGACGAGACGCTCTACGAGTACTACCGCCATATCAGCGAGCAGGTGGAGGTCGGCATCGCGCTCTGGAGCCATCCCGACTCCGGCTACCTGATGAGCCCGGAGCTGTGCGCCCGCGTGGCCGAACTGCCGAACGTGGTGGCGATCAAGTACAGCGTGCCGCGTGAGATGTATGCGCGGCTGACGCGGCTCGCGGGCGACAAGATCCTGGTCAGCACGGCCTCCGAAGAGGAGTGGTTCGACAACATCGTCGAACTCGGCTGGCAACTTTATCTCTGCTCGTCGCCGCCCTACACGCTGCAGACCAAGATCGACCGCCGCATGCGCGAATACACCGATCTCGCCTTCAAGGGGGAAGTCGCGCGCGCGAAAGCGGTGCGCGACAGCCTCAACCCGGCGCGCGAAGCATTCCGGCGGACACGTCCTCCGGAGAAATTCCACGCCCATTCGAAATACTGGCAGGAGCTGCTCGGCCAGGCCGGCGGCGCGGTGCGCCGGCCGATGCTGGCGCTGACCGAGGCCGAGAAGGAGGCGACGCGGCGGGCCTTCGAAAGCTGCGGCCTCAAGCTCGACCGCGTGCGTTCGTCTGCGGCGTAGCAGATTTCCACCGCCGTCATGGCCGGGCACAGCCCGTCGAAGACGGGCGTAGACGCCCTGGTGCCCGGCCATCCACGTCTTATTTTTCTTGAAGCAGGAGGAAGACGTGGATGCCGCGGCGCAAGGCCGGGCATGACGTGGAGAGAAACGCGCAATACAGGAGGCAATTCATGCCAACCGGACGACTGCACGCCTTCAATTTCCAGAAGTGGATCGGCGAGAACCAGCACCTGCTCAAGCCGCCGGTCAGCAACAAGAAGGTGTTCGAGGACGGCGAGATGACCGTGCAGGTGGTCGGCGGCCCGAACGAGCGCACCGACTACCATGACGACCCGGTGGAGGAGTTCTTCTACCAGCTCAAGGGCGACATGGTGCTCAAGGTCGTGGACGACGGCAAATTCTACGACGTACCGATCCGCGAGGGCGAAGTGTTCCTGCTGCCGCCACACGTCCCACACTCCCCGCAGCGCCCGCAGGAAGGCTCGGTCGGCCTCGTGGTCGAAGCGGCGCGTCCGCACGAACTCGACGCCTTCAACTGGTACTGCTTCGAGTGCGGCAACCTCGTTCACCGCATCGAAGTGAAAGTGCAGCACCTGGTGAAGGACCTGCCGCCGCTCTACGAGGCGTTCTTCGCCGACGCCGACGCGCGCACCTGCAAGAAGTGCGGCGCGATCCACCCCGGCAAGAAGCCGCCGGCCGGTTGGGTGAAGGTCTAGGGTCGGCCGAGCCGCCGGTCTATTTCGCGCCCGAGAGGATTTTCAGCACGCGCGCCTTCTGCTCGGCCGTGACGCCGCCCACCACCGCGACCACATTCCGGTGCGTGCCGGCCGGATCGAGATACTCGATGATCCGCTCCGCCTTCTCGCCGTCGGCGATGAGTTGCGGGTTGTGCAGCGTCTGCTTCACCGCGTCCTGCAGAAAGGCCAACCGTGCCGCGGGAATTCCCGGCGGTGCAATCAGGATGCGGCCGAGCATTTCGATATTGGCGAGGAAGTCCATCACCCAGAGCCCGTCGGCATCCATCTTGGCGGCCTCGAAAATGGTCGGCCGGTCCTGAAAGAAGCGCGACTTGGTGCGCGAAACCGTCGCCAGCGCCCAGTTCTGCCTGGCCTTCACGAAATTGTTGGCGGACGATTCCGGCACATAGACCGCATCCATCTCACCGCGCGTGACCGCGAGGCCGGCATCCGCACTGCCCTTGTATCCCTGCACGACATGGCAATCGAGCTTGAGGGCCTCGCAGGTGAATGCCGCGCCGACGCCGAGCCCGGACATTCCGCCCGAGGAGGCCCATCGCCACTTCATCTTGGCATCGACCGCCTGCTGGACCTCCCGGACCGGCAGACTCCGGACCCACGAGCCACAGTCCGGGCGGCGCGCCCACCGTCGCCAGATAGCTGAACTTCGGGAGATCGTAGCGCACACCTTGCTGGTCGGTGAGTTGCGCGAAGGCCGCGCTGGTGCCGTTCGAGAGCGAGATCTGCAAGCCATCGGGCGGCGCCACGTACAAGCGGTTGAGCGCGACCAGGCCGCCGGCGCCGGGCTGGTTCTCGACGATGACAGTCGTTCCCAAAACCTTGGAAAGGTAAGGCGCGATCATCCGCGAGAAGATGTCGTAGCCTCCGCCGGTGCCGGAGCCCACGATCATGCGCACCGTCTTGCCGGCGTAGAAGGCCCTTTCCGCCTCCTGTGCGTGGCCGGACGATGCGGATGCGGTCCAACCGATCGCGAGCAACACGAGGACAACCGCACGCGGCGTGATCATTGCCTGCATTCTCCACCTGAGCCTCGGAACGATGGCGCGCCGTACACGCTACGCGATCCGATATGTCTCGACAGCCTCTTTGTTCCAGCTCAGCCCGTTGCCGGGCCGGTCCGGTGCGATCGCATGGCCGTCGACGATCTTGAGCGGCTCTTCCACCACTTTATCCGCCCAGTCGACATATTCGAGATAGTGGTAGGTGGGCGTCGCGGCGAGCAGATGCACGCTCACCTCGGGAAAGAGATGCGACGACATCGGAATGCGCTGCGCGGACGCGAGCGCCGCGGCGCGCTGCCAGCCGGTGACGCCGCCGATGCGTTCGAGGTCCGGCATCACGTAGTCGGCGGCGCCGGCCGCCAGCGCCGCCGCCATGCCTTCTGCGAGCGAGAAATTCTCGCCGATCTGGATCGGCGTCGTGAGCGCGCGCCTGAGCGTCGCGTAGCCCGCATAGTCGTCGTGGCGGATCGGCTCTTCGAGCCAATAGATGTCTTCCCGGTCGAGCGCGCGGCCGCGCGCGAGCGCGTCGGCAAGCCCGAGCGCCTGATTGTAGTCGACCATGATGGCGATGCCGTCGCCGGCGCGCTTACGCACCGCACGCAACGCGGCGAGATCGTCGGCCAACGTCGGATAGCCGAGCCGGAGCTTGATGGCGCGGAAGCCGCCCGCCAGCAGCTTCTCCGCTTCGTCAGCGATCTTCTCGGGCGCCATCAGGCCGAGGCCGCAGGAGTTGTAGGCCGGGATCGGCTTCGACTTGCTGCCGATGAGCGTCGCGAGCGGCACGTTCAGCGCGATCGCCAACGCATCCCAGGCGGCGACGTCGAGCCCCGCCATCGCCATGCGAACGATGCCCTGCACGCCGATCAGCGCGAACCGCTCGGAAAGCTTCGCCCACAGATCGACCGGCGCAACCGCCTCGCCCTTAATCGTGCGCTCGACCTCGCCCAGGATGC
The DNA here is from genome assembly GCA_963763365.1 of uncultured Alphaproteobacteria bacterium. Taxonomy (GTDB): domain Bacteria; phylum Pseudomonadota; class Alphaproteobacteria; order Rhizobiales; family Xanthobacteraceae; genus VAZQ01. Next base: position 127,361 of record CAVXOE010000020.1, read on the forward strand.
TGGCGATCGCCGGCATCGCGGCGGGGAAATAGCACCAGAGATACGAATGCCCGGTGACGCCTTCCTCGGTGTCGAGATCGATCAGCAGGAGCGGCGCCTTGGTGATCACGCCGCGGCTCGTGCCGAGCGCATAGGTCATCGGCACTTCGACACCGACGCAGCGGATGGCGCGGACCGTGAGGCGGGGCGTTGCCGGCGGCACCGGCGCCATCAATGCGCTCCACCAGCCGGCGCGCCGTCGGCATGCAGCAGCAGGATGTCGCGCACCGCGCGGTTCATCGGCGTCGGCACGCCGACCTCCGTGCCGAGGTCGACCACGCCGCCGGACAGCCAGCGCACTTCGAGCGGCCGCCCGCCCTGCAGATCGTGATGCATCGACGTGGTCATCTCGGGCGGCCAGCCGTCGAAGAACGGGATGCGCTGCTCGGCATAGTCGGCCGGCAAGTTGACGCCGTGGGCGCGGCCGACCGCGACCACCTCGCGGGCGAGATCGAGCAGGAACTCGCGCGTCCGCGGGTTTCCCCGGATCGGCCCGATGGTCTGGCGCATCGAAGTCGTGGCGCCCGACATCGCGACCAGAACGACGTACTTCTCCCAAATCGAGCGGCGCACGTCGTCGCTCAGTTCGGCATTGATGCCGCCCGCCTTGCAGGCCGCCAGGAACGCTTCGGCGCGCTGCGAGCGCCGCCCGTCGTATTCGCCAAACACCAGCCGGTTGAGCGGCCCGGTCTGCGCGATCACGCCCGGCCGCCCGATCGCGGTCCCCACGTAGGCGACGCCGCCCATCAGCGCCTTGTCGCCGAACACCGGGCGCAGCATGTCGTCCTTCTGCACGCCATTCTGGAACGAGATGAGTCCGGTGTCCGGCCCCATGATTGGCAGGAGCTGGCGGGCCGCGCTTTCGGTATCCCAGAGCTTGACGGCGAACATCACCATGTCGACCGGTCCGATGGTGGCGGGGTCATCGGTGACATTCACCTTCGGCAGGTGGAGGGACTGCGAGGGGTCGGTGCTCTCGATCGCCAGACCGCGCTCGCGCATGGCGGCGAGGTGGCTCCCGCGGGCGACGAAGTGGACGTCGGCGCCGCCCTTGACCAGCTTGGCGCCAAAAAAGCCGCCGACGCCGCCCGACCCCATGATCGCAATTCGCACTTTACGCTCCACCTGACCTGAAGAAACGAGGAGGGGATCAATACCGGGCCGCGCCGCGGCACTCAATCGGTTAACGGAAGACCGCCCGCTCCCCCTGCCCTTCGCTCATTCTTGAAGCTTTGGCTCATTCTTGAAGCTTTAATCGCCAATGCCCATATTGGTGGAAATCGGTCTGCTGGTTGGCAGGTTTGCCCGCCGGAGGGCCGGTCGAGGGGGCGCCGCAAGGGCCCCGTCAAAGTCGCTTCCCGAGGGCTTTGAGCATGTCCCGAGTTCCGTCGCTGTCCAGTCCATTCCTGCTTGGATTTGACGAGATCGAGCGTGCGCTCGATCGCGTTGCCAAGGCAGCGGATGGCTACCCGCCCTACAACATAGAGCGGGTGGCGCGCGAGAACGGCCATCCCGAGCGCCTGCGGATCACCCTGGCGGTTGCGGGATTCACCCGCGACCAACTCGACGTGACGGTCGAGGAAAGCCAGCTCGTCATCCGCGGACGCCAGCAGGACGACAAGTCCCGCCAATATCTCCATCGCGGCATCGCCGCGCGCCAATTCCAGCGCACTTTCGTGCTGGCGGATGGCATGGAGGTGCTGGGCGCGGACTTGAAGAACGGGCTGTTGTCCATCGATCTCGCCCGGCCGGAGCCGGAACGGATCGTAAAGACAATCGGCATCAGGGACGAGGATTGAACCCGAAAGGGCTCGACACAATATGCAATGTAAGGAGTTGAGTGCCATGAACAACAACGAAATGACAAACAACGAAATCGCCACCACAGAACCGAACATCTCGCCGGAAGCGCTGGCGCTGCTCGGCGGCGGCCGGATCGCCTATGTGAAGACGATCCGGTCCGAGGACGTGCAGAAGCAGTTTCCGCAGGCGCCGCAACTTGCGCCCGGCTCGCTGCTCTATGCGCTGCACGCCGCCGACGGCACGCCGATCATGCTGACCGACAGCCGCGAAGCCGCGCTCGCCAACGCCTGGAGCCAGGAGCTCGAGACCGTCAGCGTGCATTGATCCCCACCATCCCCACGCACGGTCCACGCTCGCGTGGACCGTCATTGCGAGAAGCGTTAGCGACGAAGCAATCCAGCTTTAATCAGCCCCAGTTGTCCTGGATTGCTTCGCCTTCGGCTCGCAATGATGGATAAAGAGTCTGCGCTCGGGGGATAAGCGATAAGGGTCGGCAATAAGCCGCTACGCGAACACATTTCGGCCAAACAAGAAGGTCGTGGTTGTGTGATCCCTGTCACAGCCTTAGAGCACGAACTAGACGATAGTGCTCTTCGCGTGAACGACACGCGAGGAGCACGTATCATGTTCGACCCGTCCGCCACCCGCCTGGGATTGCCGTCCGAGATGTTCACGGCGCAGGACGAGAACCGCTTCGCCTACGTCAAGGCGATCCGCTCGGAGGACGTGGCGTTCCTGTGCGAAGATGCTCCGGTTCTCGAGCCTGGCCACGTTGTCTACGTGCTGCATGCGGCCGACGGCACCCCGATCGTGCTGGCTGACAGCCACCAGTCGGCAGCCGAGGGCGCGGCGAACCATCAGCTCGAAATGGTCAGCATCCACTGACACCGCGCTAGCAACTCCACAAAGCCGGTTTCGTTCATGCCCGCGCTCGCAGCCAAGCTTGCGCAGGCTGCGTAAACTTGCCTGCGCGGGCATTCGCGTTTCTAGGACATGACGTTCGGTCGACTGCGCGCGCTACTCAGCCCGGGAGGAATGCCGTCGCGCCCGCCTTATCGGTCAAAATCTCGACCGGCGCGCCGTAGAGCGCCTCAAGCTGCGCACGCGTCAGCACCGTCCGTACTTCCCCCTCGGCGATCCGTTCGCCCGACCGCAACAGATAGGCGCGATCGGCGGCACGCAGCGCGTGGTTCGGATCGTGCGTGGTGAACAGGACGCCGTGGCCCGACGCTGCCAGCGCACGGATCTCCCGCATCACCTTTCCCTGATTGCCGAAGTCGAGGCTGGCGGTCGGTTCGTCGAGCACGACGAACTGCGGCTCCTGCGCGAGCGCACGCGCCAGCAGCACGAGCTGGCGCTCGCCGCCCGAGATCATCGTGTAGGGGCGCTCCGCCAGATGCGCGATGCCGAACTGCTCCAGCGTGCGCAACGCGACCGCGCGGTCGTGCGCCGAGGGCCGGCTAAACAGGCTGCCGTGCGCGGTGCGGCCCATCAGCACCACGCTCTCGACCGTGAACGCAAAGGTCGGGTTATGCACCTGCGGCACGTAGGCGATCAGCTTGGCGCGCTCATTGAGCGAGATCGCCGCCAGCGCGCGGCCGCCGATCGCGACCTCGCCGGCGCGCGGCGGGAGGATTCCGAGCAGCGTCTTGAGCAAGGTGGTCTTGCCGCCGCCGTTCGGCCCGAGCAATGCCAGCACCTCGCCTCGCGCGAGCGCGACATCGAGGCCGCGCCCGACCTCGCGGTCGTGATAGCCGATCGTGAGGTTGCGGCCGACGAGGGTCATGGTGATGAGCGACCCAAACGCGCGGTGTCATGCCCGCGAAAGCGGGCATCCAGGCTTTGTCGAAACTGGATCATCCGCTTGCGCGGATGATGACAGCGCAGAGGGATGCGCCAGCAGTGACAGAGCCTCACGACCATGTCTTCTGCATCCCCGCCAAGCAGCCAGATGAAGAACGGCGTGCCGATGACGGCCGTGAGAATGCCGAGCGGGATTTCGACCGGCGCGGCGGTGCGCGCGATCGTGTCGATGAACAAGAGATAGCCGCCACCGAGCAGCGCCGCGGTCGGGAATCAGCCGCGGAAAGTCGGGACCGACCAGCGCGCGCGCCAGATGCGGCACCACAAGCCCGACCCAGCCGATGATGCCGGAGGTCGCGACGCTCGCGGACGTCACCAGCGTCGCCGCCAGCACGATCGCGATCCGCATCGGACCGGTCGCGATGCCGAGCGCGCGCGCCTCGTCTTCCGGCAGCGACATCACGTTGAGCCGCCAGCGCAGCGCAATCAGCACGAGGGTGCCGATCGCCACCGGACCGAACAGCGGCAGGAGATCGGAGACGGCGGTGGCCGCGAGACTCCCGAGCAACCAGAACGTCATTGCGGGAAGCTGGTTGTAAGGGTCGGCGAGATATTTCACCAAGCCGACGCCGGCGCCCAGCAGTGCGCCGACCACCACGCCGGTGAGCACCAGCACCAGGATCGGATCGCGCGAGCGCAGCATCGAGCCGATCACGTACACCGCAGCGACCGCGATCAGGCCGCCCGCGAAGGCGAGGGCCTCGATGCCGAGTATGCCGAGCGAGAAATAGATGCCGAGCACGGCACCGAGCGCGGCGCCCGACGACGCGCCGAGGATGTCGGGCGATACCAGCGGGTTGCGAAAGAGTCCCTGGAACGCAGTGCCGGCAACCGCAAGCGCGGCACCGACCAGCACCGCCGCGATCACCCGCGGCGCCCGCACCAGCAGCACAACATTCTCCACCGCCGGCGATGCGCCGGAGCGGGTGCCGGTCGCGCGCGACCACAGCACGTCGATCAGTTCGGCAAGACTCACCGGATAACGCCCGACGGTGAACGCCACGGCGAGTCCGATCACCAGGATCGCAAGCGCGATAGTCAGGCCGGGCACGAAGGAGCGGGTCATGATGCTCCTCTTACGTCATTCCGGCCGAGCGAAGCGAGAGCCGGAATCCAGTCGAACCGGCCTAAACTGGATGCCCGCTTTCGCGGGCATGACAGCCGTATATCAATCCCGCCCGGCCAGCACGCGCTCGATCTGCGCGTCGCTCGGCGTCACATGATAGAAGCGGGTGTAGAAATCGCGCGTCTGTGCCCGCATGTCCTCCGGAAACAGGTCGGGATACAATATCTTCGCCAGCCAGCGCAGCCCGATCAGCCGGTTGACGCTGGGCGGGAAATCGACCCAACCGAACGGCATCTTGGGCGAGAGATGGATGCGTCCCTCGCGCACCGCCTTGATCGGGGCCCAGGCCGCCTCACCGCGCACGTTGGCGGCGAAAGTCTGGTCGATGGTAACGATGACATCCGGATCCCAGCGCAGCACCTGCTCGATCGACACGTTGGCAAGCCCGCCGCGCGTCTCGCCTGCGACATTCTGCGCCAGCATCTCGATCGTCTCTACGTTGATCGAGCCGCCGAGCCCGGTCTCGAGCCCACGCGGGCTGCGCGCGTAGTAGACGCGCGGACGCTTGTCGCGCGGCACGCCGGCGATGCGATCCTGGATCGTCTTGAGGGTCTCATCGGCGATGCGAGCATACTCTTCGCCTTTGGCCGGCTGCCGGATGAGCTGACCGAGCGTGCGATACGCGGCCGCCGTCCCATCGAAGCGGCCGTCGAGCAGCGCGTATGGAATGCCGGTCTGCTGCTGCACCCGATCGGCCAGCGAGATGTAGGTATTGTTGACGCTGCCGACGTCGAGGATGAGATCGGGCTTGAGCCCGATCACGACCTCCAGATTGGCGGTATTGCCCCGTCCGGTGAGCCGGCCCAATTCGGGGAGTGCGGCAATCTTAGGCAACAGGAACTCCGCCTCCTCCGGGCGGATCGCGCGTGTCCAGCCGAGCATGAGATCGGGAGCGAGCGTATAGAGGAAGATGGCGGCCGGAGGTCCCGCGATGAACACCCGCTCGACCTTCGCGGGCACCGGCACTGCGCGGCCGGCGCCGTCGGTGACGGTCTGCGCACGCGCCGCCCGTGGGGCGATCAGCGTGGTGGAAAGCGCGGCCGGGACAGCGGCCAGCAGTGCGCGGCGGCTAAAGTGCATCAGTCTCAGTCCACCGCCACCATGACGTCGCTCGCCTTGATGACCGCGTAGACGGTCTGCCCCTTGGCGAGCTTCAGCTCATCGACCGATTCGTTGGTGATGGACGCCGTCACTGTGGCGCCACCGCCGAGGTCGATTTTGACGTGGGCGGTGGTCGCGCCCTTTGTCACATCGGTGATCTTGCCTTTGAGCTGGTTGCGCGCGCTGATCCTCATTGACGACTCCCGTTGAAAACAAATGCACGAGATATCCGGTCAAATATAACGCGTCTCGAATGGATTTAACAGCCGCTATCTCTCAAGACCCACCTTCTCTCAAGACCCATGGCCGCGGATTGAGCGCCGGCGCGGCTCGCTGGTATTGACCCGCGGAGACTTTCGCAGGGCCGCTTCCAGGCTGCGCAATTGCAACCGCGCGGCGTCAGCGGCCGCCGTCTCGATGGCGCGATAGTTGCGGACAAGCTCGGTCCCGAACTCGGTGACGACCGCGCCGCCGCCCTGCGCGCCGCCCGGCCGTGCGCTGACGACGGCCTGACGGAAATTCCGGTTCATGTCATCGATCAGCAGCCACGCCCGCCGATACGACATACCGAGCGCCCGGCCGGCCTGCGAGATCGAGCCGGTTCGGTCGACCGCCTCCAGCAGCCGGATCTTGCCCGGCCCAATCGATCGGCTGGCTCCGAAGTCCACCCGCAGTGTCAATCTGGTGTCGCCCATGGTGCGCCGGTCGCTTGTGACCGTGGCACGATACAACGGGCGTGCGCGTTTCTGAAGAGACCTCCGACCACGTTCGCGTGGATCGGTTAGTTGCAGGCTTCGGATACCGCGACAGGCCGGGCGCGGGACGAAAGCGCGGAGAGAAGGCACGCCAAGCTGGAGGTCCGAAGCGCGACATAGGGCTTTCCAGACTGCTGGCAGGCCCGCTTGGTCGACGTCATCGCGTTATGGCTGATGCAATCCACCGGAAACACGGTGATGTCGGATCGGCTGATCAGGCCCGGCAGCAGCGCCGCAGCGTGCTCGACGCCGCCGTCGTGGTGGATGAACTGTCCATCGGCTTGCTCGACCAGCGCCTTGAGTTGCGGGATCTGGTGGGGCCGGCCGCCGACATACAGGATGGTCGAACCGGCCAATTGCAACCGGTCGGCCTGATCGCCGGAGCCGCTCGGCAGCAGGCTTTCGATCTGCCGTTCGACAAGGTCGAGCTCCGTTCTCAGGGCATCGCGCTCCTGCTCTGCTTGAAGGCGCGCATTCCTCAAGTCGTCGGCGGCTTTTTGACGCTGTTCGAGCCGTTCCCGCCGCGCGGTTTCGCGAGCCAGGCATTTATTAAGGTCGGCGATCGTTGCCCGCAGCCCGGCAATCTCGGGGTCGTCGCTGCGGACGGACTGGTCGGATTGCGTCTGAATTTTTTCGGCCAACATCTTGGTGAGGCGATCGATCTTCTGGTCGCGCTCGGTGAAGCCGTCTCGCAGGTGCTTCTGCTGGCGCTCGAGCTTGTTCAAGAGCGCGGCCACTTCGTCCTCGAGCAGGTGCATACGGCGCAGGTCGGCACAGTTCGTCGCCCCCATCAGATGGGACAGCATGTGCACGTCGCTGAATGCCTTCTGCACCAGCTTGTCGGACGACTCGGTGTGGGTCATGACCGCCCAGTAGGCGCCCGGAATATCCCCGCCCGCCATGGACCGCTCCCAGAGCGCGGCGACCGCGGCATCGTCCTTGGCCTTGGCAAATTGGTTGAGCGCGCCCTGGTGACGCCGGTCCAGGGCCTTTTGCAGGAGCTTGGCACCCTCCTTCGGGCGATCGGCCAACAGGACGCCGAGCATGTGAAGTTCGTGCTCGTCCGCGGTCTCGATGCCCGGGACCTTCAGCCGAACGAGCAGCCGCTTGAGTTCGCCCGCCGACAGGCAAGTGCCGATGATCGAACAGTGCAGGTTGCTGTTGAGTTCCCAGATCCGTGCACGCCGCTTCAGGGCTTTCGGGGTGAGGGTTGGCGAGGGGAGAAACGAGGCGGTGTGCGCGGGCTTCACGGCGAGCCCCATCAGGTCGGCGATGGGTCGCGAGGTTCGGGCGCTGACCGGCACGTCATAGAGGTTGGAACGCAAGTGGGTCGACGCCATCTCCGCCTCGTTATATCTCGTAAGATATAACGAATGTGGCACGAAATCTCCGTTCAGGAAAGGCCCCTGAATTGTCAGAATTCGCCGGCGTTACGACCAGAGTGCATAGGCGGCCTGCCTAGGCGGGCTTCAGCTAATCACAGGTCCCATTCCGCCGGCAGCAGCCCGCTCGCGCGGCCGCGCCCGACGTAATACTTCCAGAGCTTGGCGACGTGGCGCTCACGCTCGAAGTCGTGGTGAAAGGCCGCCATCTCGGCGGCGCTCAGCGGGATCACCTTGCCGACCGCCGCAGCCTGATACATGGCAACGGCATTCTCGACGAAATGCACGCAGTCGATCAGCAACGCCTGGACGTTCTCGGCCGCGATGACCTGGCCGTGCGCGCGGATCAGAAGCGCATGGTGCTGCCCGAGAGTTTCGGCCAGCGCGCGTCCGAGCGCTGGATCACTTACATGACTGGGATCGGCGTGCACCGGGATGCCGCTTTCCCAGCGCACCGCGTGATTCTTGATCGGCGCGAGCTTGAGCCCCTCGACCAGCGTGAACACAGTGGTCAGGTCGTGGTGAAAGTGCGCGATGGCATGCACGTCAGGGCGCGCGCGCAGGATTTCGCAATGCAGGAACACTTCCGACGGCGGCTTGACGTTTGTGCCGGCGGCCTTGCCGTCGAAGCCGCACACAAGCAGATCGTCCGGCTTGAGGCTCGCGCGGCTCTGATCGAACGGCTGGATCAGAAATGCGTCCTGCCCGGGAAGCCGCGTGCTGACATGGCCGCTGTAACCGAGCAGTTCGAGATCGTTGAGCAGCAGCGTGCAGGCCGCGACCTGTTCGCGCAACCGCCGCTCCGAGAGCTGCGTGACCGGCGTCCGGCGCGCTGGCGCATTCGTCGTCTGCAACTCCCTGGAACTGTCGCCTATACCCGTGGCGTATAATACATTCGCGATAACGAAGCGGCCATCATTTACACCATGGCGCCCGCACCATAGCTTTTCCACGTAATCATCCACGAGGAGTTCAGTCATGCCGCTCGCAACGGTGCTGCCACGTCGCACCTCCCGATGCCGGCACGTCTCGCGCGCTGCGGCGTACGCTTTGCTTGCCGCCATGGTCACCGCGTCACCGCTTTGTGCCGCCGAGCACACGCTGATGCCGAGCCCACAGACCGTGCATATCGGCTACTTTCTCGCAACGCTGAAAGCCGGTGCTGACCATCGATTCCGGCGATATCGTTACGATCGAGACCGTCGTTCCGATTGTGCCCGACGTGGTCGATAAATCCGGCGTCGTGCCGCCGAGCGCCGTGCCGCAATATCAGCGCGACATCTACGGCAAGGTGAAGGACCGCGGTCCAGGTCCGCACGTTCTGACCGGGCCGATCGAGATCAAGGGCGCGGAGCCGGGCGACGTGCTCGAAGTCCGTATTCTCGACGTCGATCTTGCCGTCGACTGGGGATACAACCGCCAAGGCCCCTATGCCGGTGCGTTGCCTGACGAGTTCACCGCGCCTGGATCCGGATCATCCCAATTGACCGGAAGAAAAAGACCGCCGAAGTCGTGAAGGGCGTGGTCGTGCCGGTCGACAAGCCGTTCTTCGGCACCATGGGGGTTGCGCCCGATCGCCAGCATGGGCCGCATCAGCAGCGGACCGCCCGGCGTCCACTCAGGCAACATGGACAACAAGGACCTGATCGCGGGCACGACATTGTTCATGCCGGTATTCGCGCCTGGGGCCATGTTCTCGATCGGAGACGCGCACGCCGCGCAAGGCCACGGCGAGGTCGACCTGACCGCGATCGAAACCGGGCTGCGGGGAAAATTCCAGTTCATCGTACGCAAGGACATGAAGCTCACCTGGCCGCGCGCCGAGACGCCGACGCACTGGATCGTCATGGGGCTTCACCCCAACCTCGAGGAGTGCATGAAGATCGCGGTGCGCGAGACCATCGACTTCCTCACCAAGAAATTCCCGAAGCTGACGCGGGAGGAGGCCTACATGATCGCGAGCGTGGCGGTCGACTATCATGTCACGCAGGTGGTGGACGGCACCAAGGGCATCCACGGCATGATCCCGAAGTCGATCTTCACCGCCGCGGCGCAGTAGCGAATCTCTCCGTTCGTCCCCGCGAAAGCGGGGACCCAGAGCGACAGGCGCCGAATTCGGGGCCCCTGGGTTCCCGCTTCCGCGGGAACGAACGGGGATAGATCAACGTCAACAGAGTAAGTCGGCTACAGCCCGTAGATTCGCTCGGCGGTCGCGCCGAGGATCTCGCGTTGCTCGTTCGCCGATAGCTGCGCAACGAGCGCGGTGATGCCGCTCCAGCACTCCTCGTAGCTCGCGCCCAGCAGAATCACCGGCCAGTTGCTGGCCGCCATCGTACGATGCGAGCCGAACAGGTCGAGCACGTGATTGGAGTAGCGCCGCACGTCGTCGGTCGACCATTGCCAGCGCATGATGATGTCGAGGCCGATCGAGAGCTTCATCGCGATGTTGTGATACTCGGCCGCGCGCGCGATCTGCGTCGCCCACGGTTCCCAACCGCGATCCGGGATCGGCGGCCGGCCGAGATGATTCAGGACGATCTTCAGTTCGGGCAGCCGCTCGGCAACGTTCAAAACCGATTCCAGTTGCTCGGCGTTGATCGGGATGGCGTCGAACACGAGCCCGGACGCGGCCAGCAGCTTCAATGATTCGACCACGCTGTCCTGCACCAGCCATTTCGGGTCGGGCTCATTGCTGATGAGGTGCCGCACGCCGACGAGCTTGCGGCCGCGCAGCCGCTCGATCGCCTTGCCGGTGGCGTCCGGATCGGCGAGCGGCAGCCAGCCCACGACGCCGCGCACGAAGCCAACGTCGCGGCAGACATCGAGGAACTCCTCGGTCTCCACCTCGTGCAGCACCTGGATCAGCACCGTGCCGTCGATGCCGCAGCGTTCGAGCTCCGGCCGCAGGTCGTCCGGCGTGTAGTCGCGGGCGAAGCGGCCGCCGGCGGCGGGCGGCCAACTGTAAGCGTGGCGCTTGTGCCACCAGAAATGATGATGCGAGTCGATCATGGGCGGGCTACCTCCCTCACTCTATTCTTCTTGTTCAGAAGTTTGACGCAGCCACCCCCCTCCCCAACCCTCCCCCACAAGGGGGGAGGGTGCGGAGAGACTGCCGTTGCCTCATCTACGCCGCCGGGCGATCTCCTGGATGATGGCGCAGTTGTCGAGATCGCCTTCGCCTTGCCGAACGCAGGCTTCCAGCACGTCGGCGTGCACGGCGAGCGCGGGCAGTTCCTGGCCGATGCGCGCGGCCTGCTCCTGCATCAGGTGCACGTCCTTGAGATGCTGGGTGATGCGGCCTTCGGGCGCGAAGTCGCCGCTGACCATCTTGCCGCCCTTGACGTCCATGACCTGCGAGTAGGCGGCCGAAGTGCGCACCACCTTGAGGAAGGCTGCGGGATCGAGCCCGAGCCGCTGCGCGAAGGTGAGCCCTTCGGCGAGCGCCAGGCGATTGAGCCCGAGAATGAGATTGACCGCGAGCTTGGCGCGGCCGCCGTCGCCGACCTTGCCGATATGGAAATAGGTCGGGAACAGCGCGCGCAGGATCGGCTCGACCTCGGCGGCGGTTTGCGTGTCGCCGCCGATCAGGCCGACACCCTCGCCGCGCGCCACCTGCCCGCTCGAGCCGGAGATCGGTGTTTCAAGAAGCCGAAGTCCGTACGGGACGACCCGCGCCGCCAGTGCGGCGATGCGGTCGGGATCGCAAGTGCTGGCGCACAGCACGATCTTGTTCGAGCCGTCGCCCAACGCCGGCAACAATTCGCGCTCGACCACCTCCTCGACCTGGTCGGTGCTGAACACCGCGAGAATGATCGGCGCGCAGCGTTGTGCCAAATCGGAAATGGAGGATGCAGGTTGTCCACCAAGCTCCGCAAGCTTCGCCGTCTTGGCTGCGTCGATGTCGTAACCGGCAATCGCGAATCCGGCACCGGTCAACCGATGCGCCAGCGCCTGGCCGAGCAGGCCGAGGCCGATCAAGCCGACGGGATTGGTTTGGGGCATTAGCGTCGCATCTCGTTTGGTTGTCATGCCCGCGAAAGCGGGCATCCAGTCACTGGATTACCCGCTTGCGCGGGTGATGACAGTGAATTTGTGGCCGCAGCCATCACCCAAGTGGCGCGATGCCGAGATCGCGCGCGACCGCGTCGAGGCTGTCGCGCAGCGGCTTGGGCATCGGGATGCCGTTCTTCATGCGGTCCTGCTGCTTGAGGTGGCTCTGCTCGCCCGGCAGCCAGATGCGCTCGACGCCGGGGAGCCGCTCGGCCCCACGCATCGCGCGCACTGCTTCGTCGACCGCACGCTTGAACTGCGCGGCCGGCATGAACGCCTCGACCGAGATCGCCACGATGGCGTGGCCGGTGTTGGTCGGCTTGCCGAGGTCCTTGGTGAAATCGACCACGTCCTGCCCAAACGCCGCGCGGTTGAGCGTGCCGGCGAGAAGCCCGATGACGAGGCTCAGCCCATAGCCCTTGTACTCGCCGATCGGCACGAGCAGCCCTTCGTCCATGCGTTTCGGATCGGTGAGCGGCTTGCCTTCGCGATCGATCATCCAGCCGACCGGCATCTCTTCGCCGCGCTGCGCCTTCAGCCGCACCTTGCCGAACGCCGCCACCGTCGGCGCCATGTCGAGCACGATCGGCGGCTCGTCGCCGGCCGGGATGGCAATCGCGATGGGATTGGTGCCGAGCAGATTTTCCATCGCGCCCCAGGGCGGCAGATGGTTGTTGCTGCCGACCGCGAGATAGATGCCGACCATGTCGTGCGCGAGCGGCATGGTAGCATAGAGCGCGGCCGGGCCGGCGTGATTGCTCATACGCGCACCGACCCAGGCGACGCCCTGCTTCTTCGCCTTCTCGATCGCGGTCTCGGTGGCAAACCGCATCACCAGATGGCCGATGCCGTTGTCGCCGTCGACCAGCGCGGCCGCCGGCTTGTCCTGAATGAGACGGATGTTGGGACGCGGATTGTTGCCGCCGGCCTTGAGCCGCTTGATGTTGATCGGCAGCCGGATCACGCCGTGGGTGTCGGAGCCGCGCAGATCCGCTTCGACCATCAGCTCGGCGACGATCCCGGCATCGGCGGCGGAAAGGCCTGCGGCTTCGAACGCGCGCTTGGCGAAGGCGATGAGCTGTGCCGCGGCCACGCGCGGAACGGCGCCGGCTGTCGCGGGTTTGGTTGCGGCCTCGGCCATGTCCCCTGCCCTTTGTTAGCGGACTTCCTTACGGAGTTAGCAAATCGCGGGTGATCTCGTCGAGCCGGGCGACGCCGCAGAGCGCCATGCTGCGCTTCAATTCATCAAGCAGATGATCGAGCACGGCGCGCACGCCGTCTTCGCCGTCCAACGCCAAACCCCAGATCACCGGGCGCGCCACCAGTACGGCGCGGGCGCCGAGCGCCAGGGCCTTGACGATGTCGGTGCCGCGCCGGACGCCTCCATCGACATAAAGCTCCGCCTTGCCGGCGAGCGCCGCGGCGATTTCCGGCAGCGCGTCGGCGCTCGCGACCGTGGCATCGAGATGACGGCCGCCGTGGTTCGAGACGATGATCGCCCGGGCGCCAGCCTCCACGCAGCGTACCGCGTCGTCGCCGCGCAGCACGCCCTTCACGATCACCGGCAACGGCGAGCGTCGCACCAGCCAGTCGAGGTCGCGCCAGGTCGCCGGCCAGGTGACGGTGCCGGTCCAGCCCGGCTTGTAGGAGTTCTGCGCGATCGGCGCGCCCGGCAGGTTGGCGTTGCGGATGTCGGGCGACGGCGCCAGCGGCGCTCGCGCGGCACGCGGGCTCGAACCGTAGACCGGCTGATCGACGGTGAGCACGATGGCGGCGAAACCCGCCGCGGCCGCACGATCGATCAGGCTCTCGGCGAGCGCGCGATCGGGCGGCAGATAAAGCTGGAACCAGCGCGGCGCGCTCGCCGGCTCGCTGGCGGCATCCTCCATGCTGATCGTCGCGGTGGTCGGCAGGATGAAAACCGCGCCGGCGGCGGCAGCGCCGCGCGCGGTCGCGCGCTCGCCGTCGGGATGAAAGAGCTTATGGCGGCCGAACGGCGCGACCATGATCGGGGTCGCTAGGCGCGCGCCGAGGACATTGACGCTGGTGTCGATCGCCGTGATGTCGTTGAGTGCGCGTGGACGCAGGCGCAGCCGCCGCCACGCGGCGATGTTGTCGGCGAGCGTGATTTCGTCATCGGCGCCGGCCGCCGCGAACGCATAGGCCGCGGGCGAGAGCTTCTCGCGCGCCTTGACTTCGAGCGCGTCGAAATCCGCGCTGTCCATGCGTTATCTCCGCGCGCCAATTCGCATGATAGCGCCGTGCGTGAGCCACTTGCTCCACCTCTCCCGCTTGCGGGGGAGGTCGGCGCCGAAGGCGCCGGGAGGGGGCATCAAGGCAGCGAGTCGTTCATTCCCCCTGCCCATCCCTCCCCCGCAAGCGGGGGAGGGAGCGCACCTGCGCTCGTTCGCGCCTACACCTTCGCCTTCTGGCGTTGGAAGTGGCCAAGGCCGGGCCGGTAGGTCTTGTCGTCGAGGAACTGCTTCATGCCCTGGCCGCGGCTATCTTCCTTGTCGTTGAAGCGCAGGGCATCGCTCTTCGCGGAAAGATAATCGGCGGCCTGCGGCTCGTTCATGAAGCGCACCGCGCGCAGCGCTTCCTTGGTGTAACGCACGACCGCCGGGCTCTTGTCCATCATCTTCCTAGCGAGTTTGGCGGTCTCTTCCTTCAGCTTCGCCTTCGGATAGGAGAAATTGACGAAGCCCATCTGCGCGGCCTTCTTGCCGTCGAAGGTGTCGCCGGTGAGCGCGTAGTACATGCCGTCGCGGAGGTTGAGCGTCTGCACCACGTTCCACGACACGATGCCGCCCGGCAGGATGCCCCAGTTGACCTCGGAGAGGCCGAAGACCGCGTCGTCCGCCGCGATCGCGAAGTCGCAGGCGCAGACCTGCGTGAAGCCGCCGCCGAAGCAGTAGCCGTTGATCATCGCGATGGTGGGCTTCGGAAAGGTCGACAGCTTCTGCCAGCGCCAATTGTTTGACGCACGGCCGGCCTTGCGGCGCAGCTTCGGGTCGGCGTCGCCGCCACGGAAATAAAGTTTGATGTCCTGCCCGGCGCAGAACGCGTCGCCGGCGCCGGTCAGCACCACCACTTCGGTCTCGGGATCGACCGCGAGTTCGTCGAGCGCCTCGTCCATCTCTATGTGGAGCTGCGGGCTCATGGCATTGCGCTTGTCTGGCCGGTTCATGAAGAGCCAGGTGATGCCCTTGTCCTTTTCAATCTTGATCGCTTCGTAGCTCTTCGCCGTCATCGTCGTCTCCTCGGGGGTTTCGCTGGTCGTGGCCAGATCGCTGCGCGCGGCGCCCAATATGGCGCGATCCATCACCATCCAGCATGGACCATATCGGCCGGTAGGCCGCAAGCGCGGGCGCGGCCACGGCATTGCCCGGGCAACCGGGCAGCATTGCGTGGGTCGCAGAAGACGATCGGAGCCTTGTCGGTCGAAGCCACCGGGAAGGCGCGGGCCGGCGCCGGCGAATTTGCGCAGATTTTACAGGCAGCAGATCGCCTTATGGCCTCGCGAAATTGCGATTTCCCTATTGGAATTGAAATAAGGTAAGTTTGCCCATCCGCGGCCGACCTACCCGCCAAAACGGCTCATAATTCAAAGAACAAACGCTGCAGTCGACGCCTTTCTCAGGTCCTCGCCGCTCGAATCGATCAATCGGAGGTAGTGAATGACTACGATTACCGTCAATGGAAAAAGCCATGAGGTGAACGTCGAACCCGACACACCCCTCCTGTGGGTGCTGCGGGAGCACGTCGGGCTGACCGGCACGAAATACGGCTGCGGCATTGCGCAGTGCGGTGCCTGCACGGTGCATGTCGACGGTGTTGCGATGCGCTCGTGCTCGGTTCCGCTCAGCCTCGCCGCCGGCAAGCAGATCACCACGATCGAAGGGCTCGCGCAGAATGGCGTGTTGCACAAGGTGCAGAAGGCCTGGGTCGATCACGATGTACCGCAATGCGGCTACTGCCAGAGCGGCATGATCATGGCGGTCGTCGACCTGCTCAAGAACAAGCCGAAGCCGACCGATGCGGACATCAACCGCGAGATCACCAACATCTGCCGGTGCGGCTCCTTCCAGCAAGTGCGTGAAGCAATTCACGCCGCAGCCAACGCGTAAGGAGGGACCAACATGAATTACGTTCCGAAAATGAATCGTCGTTCCTTCCTGACCACCGCGGCCGCCGTGGGCGGCGGGCTTGCGGTCGGTTTCGACATCCCGCTCGGCGGCCCGCAGGCGATCCGCGCCGCTGACGGCGCGCCGGAGATGAATGCCTGGGTGGTGATCCGGCCGGACGACACCGTCGTCATCCGCGTGGTGCGCGGCGAGATGGGCCAAGGCTCGCTGACCGGGCTTGCGCAACTCGTCGCCGAGGAGCTCGACTGCGACTGGTCGAAGGTCACGACCGAGGTCCCGACCCCCGGCCAGAGCCTCGCGCGCAAGCGCGTCTATGGCAACTTCAACGCCACCGGCAGCCGCAGCATCCGCGAGTCGCACGAATACGTACGCAAGGGCGGCGCGACCGCGCGCGAGATGCTCAAGCAGGCCGCCGCCGAGCAGTGGAAGGTGCCGGTCGCCGAGCTCACGGTCGACAAGGGCATCATCACCCACAAGGCGTCGAACCGCACCACAACGTACGGCAAGGTCGCCGAGGCGGCCGCCAAGCTCGAGCCACCGGCGGACGTCAAGCTCAAGGACCCCAAGGACTGGAAGATCGCCGGCAAGCCGCTCAAGCGGCTCGACACCCGCGGCAAGGTGGACGGCACGCTCCCCTTCTCCATGGACCTCAAACTGCCGGGCATGCTTTGCGCGGCGGTCAAGGAAAGTCCGGTGTTCGGCGGCAAGCTCAAGAGCTTCGACGCCGCCAAGATTCAGAGCATGCCGGGCGTCAAGAAGGTGGTCGCATCCGGTGATGCCGCCGTCGTGGTGATCGCCGACACCTGGTGGCAGGCGAAGACCGCGCTCGCCGCGCTGCCGATCGTCTGGGACGAGGGCCCCAACGCCAAGGTGTCGAGTGCATCGATCGCCGAATTGCTGAAGGCCGGGCTCGACGCCGAGGAGACGTTCGTCGGCAACAAGCAGGGCGACGTCAAGGCAGCGATCGCCGGCGCCGCCAAGAAAGTCGAGGCGGTCTACGCCTATCCGTTCCAGAACCACGCCACCATGGAGCCGATGAACGCGACCGCGGTCTATACGCCGGACAAATGCGAGGTGTGGACCAGTTCGCAGAACGCGGAAGCCGCTTTCGGCGCGGCCGTGCAGGCGTCAGGCCTGCCGGCGACCAAATGCGACGTGCACAACACCTTCCTGGGCGGCGGCTTCGGCCGCCGGGCGCGCAGCGAGTATGTCGCGCACGCGGTCCGCGCCGCCAAGGAGATGCCCGGCACGCCGATCAAGCTCATCAAGTCGCGCGAAGACGACATGACGAACGGCGTGTATCACCCGATCACGCAGTGCAAGCTGACCGGCACCTTCGACAAGGACAACAACGTGACCGGATTGCACATGCGCATTTCCGGCCAATCGATCCTAGCGTCGGTCAACCCGGCAGGGTTGGACAACGGCAAGGACCCGGTAACCTTCCAAGGCCTCAATCCCGGCGGTGCGGAGGGTGCGTTCGGGTACGACATCCCGAACCTGCTGATCGATCACGCGATGCGCAATCCGCACATCCCGCCGTGGTTCTGGCGAGGCGTGAACAACAACCAGAACGCCATCTACCTCGAGTGCTTCATGGACGAACTGGCGCATGCCGCCGGGGCGGACCCGCTCGAATTCCGCCGCAAGCTGATGAGCAAGCATCCCAAGCATCTCGCCGTGCTCAATGCGGTCGCCGAGAAGGCCGGATGGGGCAAGCCGGCGGCACAAGGCGTGTTCCGCGGCCTGTCACAGCACATGGGCTACGGCAGCTATGTCGCGGCCTGCGCGGAAGTGTCGGTCAACGGCAACGCGGTGAAGATTCACCGCATTGTCGCGGCGACCGATTGCGGCCATGCCGTCAACCCGGCAGCGATCGAACGCCAGGTACCGGGGCTCGTTCGTCTACGGCCTCTCGGCGCTGTTCTACGGCGGCTGCACCGTCAAGGACGGCCGCATCGAGCAGTCGAACTTCGACAGCTACGACTCGATGCGCATTTCCGAAATGCCGAAGGTCGAGACGATCGTCATGCCGTCGGGCGACTTCTGGGGCGGTGTCGGCGAACCGACGATCTTCGTCGCCGCGCCGGCCGTGCTCAATGCGATCTTCGCCGCGACCGGCAAGCGCTACCGGACGATTCCGCTGCGTGACCACGACCTGCGGCTGGCATAAATCGGCGAAGCGGCGGCTACCCATCCGGGATGGCCGCCGCCTCTCCTCTCAAGTGCTCGAAATTTTCGCCGATTCAACGGACATCCGGTGGTGGGCAACCGCCCTGCGACCACGTGGATTTGATCTCGCCGCCCCCGTCATTTCATACTAGAATTGATCCAAGCTAGTCATCACGACAGCGCGCGCGGCAACACCGATGGGTATGTCGCGTCAATCAAACGCCGCCCTCGTCTAATTGCGGCTTAACGGGAAGAAGCTCATGGCTACTCTCAACGTCAACGGAAAAGCTCATGAGGTCAACGCCGACCCGAACACGCCCTTGCTATGGGTGTTGCGGGAGCAGCTCGGCATGACCGGGACGAAATACGGCTGCGGCATTGCGCAATGCGGTGCCTGCACGGTGCATGTCGACGGTGTTGCGATGCGCTCGTGCTCGGTTCCGCTCAGCCTCGCCGCCGGCAAGCAGATCACCACGATCGAAGGGCTCGCGCAGAACGGCGTGCTGCACAAGGTGCAGAAGGCCTGGGTCGATCACGACGTGCCGCAATGCGGCTACTGCCAGAGCGGCATGATCATGGCGGTCGTCGACCTGCTCAAGAACAAGCCGAAGCCGACCGATGCGGACATCAACCGGGAGATCACCAACATCTGCCGGTGCGGCTCCTTCCAGCAAGTGCGTGAAGCGATTCACGCCGCGGCAAACGCGTAAGGGAGGACCTCACATGAATTACGTTCCGAAGATGAATCGCCGTTCCTTCATTACTGTTGCCGCCGCAGCGGGTGGTGGACTTGCCATCGGACTGCCGTTCGCGCCGCAGACCGCGGGCGCGCAGGGCGCAGCGACGCCCGAACTTGGCGCCTGGGTGGTGATCAAGCCCGACGACACGGTCGTCGTCCGCGTCGTGCGCTCGGAAATGGGGCAAGGCACGCTCACCGGCCTGTGTCAGCTCGTCGCCGAAGAACTCGAGTGCAACTGGGACAAGGTCACGTGGGAATATCCGACCCCGGGCGAGAGCGTCGCCCGCAAGCGGGTATGGGGTGACTTCGGCACCGGCGGTAGCCGCGGCATCCGCACGTCGCATGTGTATGTGCGTCAGGGCGGCGCAGCGGCGCGCGAGATGCTCAAGCAGGCGGCGGCCAACGAGTGGAAGGTGCCGGTCGCGGAGCTGACCGTCGACAAGGGTGTCATCACGCACAAGACTTCGAACCGCACCACGACCTACGGCAAGGTCGCGAACGCGGCGTCCAAGCTCGACGTGCCTGATGCGAAGTCGCTGACGCTGAAGGATCCGAAGGACTGGAAGATCGCCGGCAAGCCGCTCAAGCGGCTCGACACCATTGACCGCGTCACCGGCAAGCAAGTCTACGGCACCGACGTGAAGCTTCCGGGTATGCTGAATGCCGCAATCAAGGATTGTCCGGTGTTCGGCGGCAAGCTCAAAAGCTACGACGAAGCGAAAGTGTCCGGCATGCCGGGGGTCAAGAAGGTCGTGCGGGTCGGCGATTCCGCCGTTGCGGTCGTGGCCGACACGTGGTGGCAGGCCAAGACCGCGCTCGATGCGCTGCCGATCGTCTGGGACGAAGGCGAAAACGCCAAGGTCTCGAGCGCATCGATTGCCGCGTGGCTGAAGGAGGGTCTCGACGCTCCGGAGGCGTTCGTCGGCAACGACAACGGTGACGCGAAGGCCGCGCTCGCCAGTGCGGCGAAGAAGGTGGAGGCGGTCTACTCCTACCCCTACCAAAACCATGCCTGCATGGAGCCGATGAACGCGACCGCGCTCTATACGGCGGACAAGTGCGAGGCCTGGGTGGCGACGCAGAACGGCGAAGCCGCTTTCGGCGCGGTTGTGCAGGCGTCGGGCCTGCCAGCCGGCAAGTGCGAAGTCTACAAGACTCATCTCGGTGGTGGCTTTGGCCGGCGCGGCCGGAGCGATTACGTCACGCAGGCCGTGCTGATCGCCAAACAGATGCCGGGCACGCCGGTGAAGCTTCTCTGGTCGCGAGAAGAAGACATGGCGCACGGGACCTATCATCCCGTGATGCAGGCGAAGATGGTTGGCGGCTTCGACAAGGACAACAACCTGACTGCCCTGCACATGCGGCTGTCGGGCCAATCCATCGTGGCCGCCCTCTTTCCGGGAAACCTCGATAAGGGCGACACCAACCCGAAGAACAAGGGGATGGATATCAACACGTTCCAGGGCTTGCAGCGCCCGGGCCTGGAGCATGCGTTCGGCTACACCATTCCGAACCTGTTGATCGACCATGCCATGCGGAACCCGCACGTGCCGCCGGGCTTCTGGCGTGGCGTGAACATCAACCAGAACGCCATCTTCATGGAATGCTTCATGGATGAGCTCGCCCAGGCCGCTGGCCAGGACGAACTCGAGTTCCGGCGCAAGCTCCTGACCGGTCTGCCGCGCAACCGCGCGGTGCTCGATGCGGTCGCCGAGAAGATCGGCTGGGGCAAGCCGGCACCGCAGGGCGTGTTCCGCGGCCTCGCGCAGATGATGGCGTTCGACAGCTACGTGGCGGCGGCGGTCGAAGTCTCCGTCACCGGCAACAAGCTCAAGGTTCTGCGCATCGTCGGCGGCACCGACTCGACCTACGCGGTCAATCCCGCGCAGATCGACCGGCAGGTCGCCGGCTCGTTCGTCTACGGCCTGTCCGCGCTGTTCTACCAGGAATGCACCGTCAAGAACGGCGCGATCGAGCAGACCAACTTCGACAACTACAACTCGATGCGCATCGCCGAGATGCCGAAGGTCGAGTCGGTCATCGTCCCGTCGGGCGGCAATGCCCGCTGGGGTGGCGTCGGCGAGCCGACCATCTGCGTGGCGGCGCCTGCGGTCATGAACGCCTACTTCAAGGCAACGGGCCAGCGCATCCGCTCGTTCCCGCTGAAGAACCACAACATCGAGATGGCGTGATGCACTCCGGGCGGCGGCCTTGCGCCGCCGCTCCCACCAAATAACGAGGCGTCAAAAAACGGCGGCGGCCTTCGGGCCGCCGTTTCCTTTTTGTACCGGCGGCAGAGTGTGGCCGACCGGCCATACCCAAGCGGATTTCTCGGCCGGGACGCGTTTTCACACCGTCCATTTGGGATAATCTGAGCCGGCCGGCGCCCGGGCAGGCACGGCCGATTCGATCCTGGGGGATGAAAGGGTGGCGCAGCGCACCATCAACCGGCGCAGGGTGACGCGGACTTCGCACCTGCGAGAAGGCAGCGGGCGATGACCCGTCGCACCGATATCGATCGCCGCTCGTTCCTCCTAAGCGTCACTGCGGCCGGGGGCGCGCTGGCGCTCGGCTTCGACATTCCGTTCGGCGCGACGCGTGCGCGTGCGCAAGGCGATGCGCGGGAGGTCACGGCCTGGATCGTGATCGAGCCCGACGACACGGTCACGATCCGCGTCGCCAAATCGGAGATGGGCCAGGGCAGCTTCACCGCGCTGCCGATGCTGGTCGCCGAAGAGCTCGAGTGCGACTGGCGCAAGGTCAAGGCCGAATTCGTTCCCGCGCACGAGAACGCCCGTCGCAACCGGGTGTGGGGTAACATGTCGACCGGCGCGAGCCGCGCGGTGAGTTCGTCGCAGCAGGATTTGCGCCGGGCCGGCGCCACCGCGCGCATGATGCTGATCGCGGCCGCGAGCGCACGCTGGAACGTTCCCGTCGCCGAATGCACCGCCGCCGACAGCGTGATCACGCACCATCCGAGCGGGCGCACCATCACGTTTGGTGCCGTGGCCGAGGCCGCCGCGGCGCTGCCGCCGCCGGCCAACGTCGCGTTGAAGGGCCCCAAGGACTGGAAGCTGATCGGCACGCCGCAAAAGCGGTTCGAAGTCGCCGACAAGATCACTGGCAAGCCGATCTACGCCATCGACGTGCGCGTGCCGGACATGCTCAACGCGGCGATCGTGCAATGTCCGGTGTTCAAGGGGACGCTGCGGTCGGTCGACGAGCGCGCGCTCGCAGCAATGAAAGGCGTGCGCCGGATCGTGAAGCTCCCGGACGCGGTCGCGGTCGTGGCCGATACCTGGTGGCAGGCGAAGAAGGCCGCCGATGCACTGTCTGTCACCTGGAACTTCGGTGACGGCGTCGAGGTGTCGAGCGCCGCGATCCGCGAGCGCCTGCAGTCGGGACTCAGTGCGACCGACGCCGGGATCGGCCGCAACATCGGCAATGCGGACGCGGCGCTCGCGCAAGCGGTCAAGCGCGTCGAGGCGGATTACGAGGCCCCGTTCCTCGCGCACGCGACCATGGAGCCGCAGAACTGCACCGCGCACGTCACCGCCGACCGCGTGGAGGTCTGGGCGCCCACGCAGGATGCCGAAACGGCGCTCGCCACCGCCGCGGATGCCGCCGGCGTGCCGGCGAACCGCGTGGTCGTGCACCCGATGATGCTCGGCGGCGGTTTCGGCCGGCGCGGGCTGGTGCAGGATTTCGTGCGGCAGGCGGTGCTGATCGCCAAGGAGACCGGCCGGCCGGTGAAGCTGCTCTGGAGCCGCGAAGAAGACATCCGCCACGACTTCTACCGGCCGGTGGCCGCCGCCCGCATGGTGGCCGGCCTCGATGCCGACGGCATGCCGGTCGCGTGGAAGATCCGCACCGCCGGCCAGTCGATCATCGCCAATATCGCGCCGCACATCCTGCGCTTCGGTGCCGATAAAAATTTTTTGCAGGGGCTGCTCGAAGACATGCCCTACGACGTGCCGAATTACTTCGTGGACTTCGCGATGCGCAATACGCATGTACCGGTCGGCGTCTGGCGCGGCGTCAATCACTCGCAGAACTGCTTCTTCAAGGAGTGCTTCATCGACGAATTGGCGTTTGCCGCCGGCGCCGATCCCTACCATTACCGCCGCAAGCTGCTCGCGAAAGCACGGCGCCATCTCGCGGTGCTCGATGCCGCCGCCGCACGAGCCGGCTGGGACACGCCCGCGCCGGCGGGCATCGCACGCGGGATCGCGCACCACGAGTCGCAGGGCAGCGTCTGCGCGCATGTGGTGGAGGCATCGGTGGCGCCCGACGGCGGCGTGCGCGTGCACCGCGTGGTGGCGGCAATCGATGCCGGACACGTGGTCAATCCGCTGTCGGTGGAATTGCAGACCGAGAGTGCGATCGTGTTCGGCCTCACGGCGGCGCTCTATGGCGAGATCACCATCAAGGATGGACAGGTCGAGCAATCAAATTTCGGTGACTACCAGATGCTGCGGATGGCCGAAATGCCGCGGATCGAGACCATTATCGTGCCGAGCAGCGGAACCTGGGGCGGCGTGGGCGAACCTCCGCTCCCGCCGCTCGCTCCGGCGCTGTGCAATGCGATATTTGCTGCGACCGGAAGGCGCATCCGCTCGTTGCCGTTGAAGAATCACGATTTGAGAAAAGCCTGAGAACAGGCAATAATCATGCTGGCGGCGACCTTCCGGGAGGTGCTCCGGCATGACGATTCTGCGCGATATCACCGTGGCTGCTGCGTTCGGCGTTTTGCTGATCGGTCCCGCCATGGCGGCGGGCCCGGCTGACGCACCGCCCGGTGCCCTCTCCTGCTCGGGCTGTCATCCGAGCGGCAGCAACATCGATACGCCGGTAACGCGGCTCATGGGCCGCGATCCGGCGGCGATCGTTGCCTCGATGCAGGCGTTCCGCTCGGGGCAGACACCATCGACCGTCATGGATCGCATCGCCAAGGGCTTCACCGACGACGAGGTGAAGGCGATCGCGGCCTGGTACGGCGCGCAGAAGAATTGAGGCCCGCCATGACCAGAACACACACCAGTCGGCGCACATTCCTCAAGACCACGGCGGCCGGCGCCGCGGCGGCGCTTCTGCCGCTTCCCGCCATCGCGCAAGGTGCGGGTGGCCGCGTCGTCGTCATCGGCGGCGGCTTCGGCGGCGCGACCTGCGCGCGCTTTCTCAAGCGGATCGATCCACGCATCACGGTGACGCTGGTCGAGGCGAGCCAAACCTTCACCGCCTGCCCGTTCAGCAACAACGTCATCGCGGGCCTGCGCGATCTCAAGGCGCAGCAATTCGGCTACGAGAAATTCGCCGGCGACGGGGTCACGGTGGCGTTCGCAACCGCGACCGCGGTGGACCCGCAGGCCCGGTCGGTCACGCTCAGCAACGGCGCACGGCTCGACTACGACCGGCTGGTGATGTCGCCGGGCATCGACATCCGCTGGGACGGCTTGCCCGGCTACAACGAGGCGGCGGCGGAGCGCATGCCGCATGCCTGGAAGGCCGGCGGACAGACGCTGTTGCTGCGCACGCAACTCGACGCCATGCCGGACGGCGGCACGGTCGTGATGTCGGCGCCGGCCAATCCCTTCCGCTGCCCGCCCGGTCCCTACGAGCGCGCCAGCCTGATCGCCTACTATCTCAAGACCAAGAAGCCGAAGTCGAAGCTCCTCGTGCTCGATGCCAAGGATGCCTTCTCCAAGCAGCGGTTGTTCCAAAACGCCTGGAGCGAGCTTTACCCGAACCTCGAATGGGTTTCGCTGTCGAAGGGTGGCAAAGTCACCTCGGTCGATGTCAGCGCCATGACGCTGGTCACCGACTTCGGCCGGCACAAGGCCGACGTCGCGAACGTGATCCCGCCGCAGAAGGCCGGGCACATCGCCGAGGTCGCCGGCATCGCCGACCGCAGCGGCTGGTGCCCGATCGATCCGGTCACGTTCGAGTCGAAACTCAAGCCGAATATTCACGTCATCGGCGACGCCACGATCGCGGGCGCAATGCCGAAATCCGCCTTCACGGCCAACGCCCACGGCAAGGTGTGCGCGGCAGCGGTGGCGAAGCTGCTCGCCGGGCAAAAGCCCGACGATCCGAAGCTCGCCAACACCTGCTACAGCCTGGTGGCGCCCGACTACGGCATCTCGGTCGCCGGCGTCTATCGGCCGGACGGCGGCCAGCTCAAGGATGTGGAGGGCGCCGGCGGCGTCAGCCCGGTCAGCGCACCGGCCTCGTTCCGCGCGCAGGAAGCAAATTACGCGAATGGTTGGTTCAAGACGATTACCGGCGAAGTGTTCGGCTAAGCGTCTTGCCGGCAGTGCGCTCGTGGTCGCCCTGCTGCTGGCGACCCCGGCGGATCGAGCCGGTGCCGAAACGGCGCCTGGTGCCTATATCATCGTCGGCGACGCCATCCCGGCGCCGCTGAGCGAAACCAAGGGAGACCCGGAGCGCGGCCGCGCCATCGTGACCAATCGGCAGGTCGGGCTTTGCCTGCTCTGCCACAGCGGGCCGTTTCCGCAGGAACGGTTCCAGGGCACGCTGGCCCCCGACCTCAAGGGCGCCGGATCCCGCTCGAACGAGGGCCAATTGCGGCTGCGGATTGTCGATGCGAGCAAGCTCAATCCGCAGACCATCATGCCGCCCTACTATCGAATCGACGGACTTGTGAATGTGGCGCCGGCGTTTCAAGGAAAGACGTTGTTGACCGCGGCGCAGATCGAGGATGTGGTGGCGTATCTCGCGACGTTACGAGACTAGAATGGCAGGCGGAACCGACATGATCCGGAATGACCAGATCTCCGCGGCGCAGCCGCCGCGACGTGCTGATCGACGGAGCACGCTTCGCCGGCGGCGTCGGACTGCTGCTGGCGGCCGTGCCGGCGGCGCGCGCAACCCCCGAATCGATGCTCGCCGTGATGAAGAAGGTCGTGGGCGAAGCCTCGCTGCGCAAAGGCAGGGTGAAGCTCGAACTGCCGCCGCTGATCGAGAACGGCAATTCGGTGACGATGACCGTGACGGTCGACAGCCCGATGACGCCGGCCGACTACGTCAAGGGCATCTACGTGTTCAACGAGAAGAACCCGCAGCCCAACGTGATCAATATCCACCTCGGTCCGCGCGCGGGACGTGCGAACATCCAGACGCGCATCCGGCTCGCCAATTCGCAGCGCGTGATCGCAGTCGCCGAGATGAACGACGGCACGTTCTGGTCGGACGAGATCGAGGTGATCGTCACGCTGGCAGCCTGCCTGGAGGTGCTCTGACCATGGCGCGCGCACTCATCAACGTTCCCCCGAAGGCCAAGCGCGGCGAGATCATCGAGATCAAGACGCTGATCTCGCACGAGATGGAATCAGGCTATCGCCCCGACAACGTCGGCAAGCTGGTGCCACGTGACATTATTACCTTGTTCGTCGCCACCTATAACGGCCAGGAGATTTTCCGCGCCGATTTTTTCCCGGCGATCGCGGCCAATCCGTTCGTCTCGTTCACTACGGTTGCGATGGACAGCGGCAAGATCGAATTCAAGTGGACCGGCGACAACGGCTTCGCGGCCACCGAAACCGCTACTATCACGGTGGAATGACTCGGCCGCTGCTGATGAGTGCTGAACGGCCCACCTCGTCATGCCCGGCCTTGTGCCGGGCATCCACGTCTTACGGCCGGCACCGAATCAAAGACGTGGATGGCCGGGACAAGCCCGGCCATGACGGCGCGGATCACGCCACGCACTTCCCAACGTTCTTCAGCTTGGTTGCTCTATTCGTATCTTGCCTGATATTTCCCGCCCTCGCCTCCGACATCCCGTTGTCCGAGCGCAAATCCGGCTACGACTTCATGAGCCGCGAGACGCGCGCCATGCAGGACGACGACACGACCAATCCCGGCATGCTCTGGGTGCTCGACGGCGAGGCGTTGTGGAACCGCAAGGCCGGCGAAGCGAACAAATCCTGCGCCGACTGCCATGGCGACGCGCCAACGAGCATGAAAGGCGTGGCGGCGCGCTACCCGGTCTTCGACGCGGCGCTCGGGCGGCTAGTCAATCTCGAAGGGCGCATCAACATCTGCCGCACCACGCAGCAGAAGGCGACGCCGCTGCCGATCGAAGGCAAGGACCTGCTCGCACTTGAAGCTTATGTCGCGCGCCAATCGCGCGGGATGCCGGTCGACGTGAAGGTTGACGAGCACACCAAGCCCCTCATCGAGGCCGGCCGGGAGGTCTACGAGCGCCGGCAGGGGCAGCTCAATCTGTCCTGCGCGAACTGCCACGACGACAACTGGGGCCAGAAGCTCGCCGGCGCACCGATCCCGCAGGCCCACCCGACCGGCTACCCGCAATACCGGCTGGAATGGCAGACGCTCGGCTCGCTGCAACGGCGCCTGCGCAACTGTCTGGTCGGGATGCGCACGGTGTTCTATCCCGTAGGCGCGGCCGCGTATCTCAATCTCGAGCTTTACCTGATGTGGCGCGCACGCGGCATGCCGATCGAAGCTCCGGCCGTGCGGCCCTAAAGCTGCACTGAAAGTTTGCGCTCCCTTCCCGGTCATTCCCGCGCAAGCGGGAATCCAGTTCGCCCGGAAAGCAGTGCGCTGGGTCCCCGCTTCCGCGGGGACGACACCGGGTGGCACGAGTTGGGCGATCACGCCGTCAGCTTGTGGAAACCGTCCTCCGGGGTCGGTCCCCAGACCGTCGTGGTGCCAGGCGTCCACACCCTGGGCCGCTGTGGCGTGTCGTGATGCCAGGGACGCGGCACGAAGTAGCCGAGCTCCTCGTCCACCATCTGATCGAGCTCGCAGAAGAACTCAACCATGTGGCCGTCGGGGTTGCGATGGTAGGTGGCGATGTTGTGGCCCGGCCCGTGGCGCAACGGGCCCCACAGGATCGGCACCTTGCGCTGCCCCATCAGTTCGCAGGAATTCTGCAGGTGCATGAAGTCCTTCATCTCGAAGGCGATGTGGTGAAGCTTCACGTCCGGTCCCTTGAAGAAATTGACGGTGTGGTGGTCGGCACCGCATCGCATGAACACGAAGAAGTCGCCGACCGAGTCGGAAAAGCGGAATCCCAGTACCTTCTCATAAAACGCAACGGTGGCCGGGATGTCCGGCGTATAGAACGCCACGTGACCGAGCTTGAGCGGGCCGATGCCGAGCACCTGCTCGTGCTTGCCGAGATAGCTCCAGTCCTTGAACACCTCGATGACGGTGCCCTTGTTGTCCTTGAACGACAACACCTGCCCCATGCCGGGTACTGAATCGTTGCGCAGTTCGCTGCGCACGCCGTCCTTCTCCAGGTCGCGCGCCATCTCGCCGAAGTCCGAGTCCGGCGACACCTCGAACGACAACGACCTGCAATGCTCGCGGTCCGACTTGTTGAGCTGGATCACGAGCTGGCCGATCTTGGTGGCAAGGAACGCGCGGTCCTTGTCCCGCTCGGCGAGCTTCAGCCCCATGAACTGGTCGTAGTAGGCGATCGCCTTCTCCATGTCGGGCGTTTCGAAGGTGGCGTGTCCGATGCGTCGCAGCTTGATCATGGCGGTCCTGCAGGGCGTTGGTTGTTTCTGCAACTATAGCGCAAATGGGAAGGCCGGTGCGAGCGCCACAATACCGCGACCCAGTGTGCCGCGACCCAGCGTTGCGGCCAGCTCATGAGTGCGCCGACGACCGGTCGTCGGGGTGCTCGACAAGCCGGCGCGATTGGGCGATTGCTTGCGCCGCGAACCGCCCGAGGAACCGCAAGGAGACCATCGACATGGCCGGCTACAAGCTCGCGACCTACCAGACCAAGGACGGGCCCCGCGCCGGCCTCGTCATCGACGACAAGGTCTTCGACGCCGCCAAGCTCACCGGCAAGGCCGCCTACTCCACCGTCCTCAGCATCATCACGGACTGGAGCGCCGCCAAGGGCGTCCTCGCGGCGGCGGCCGCCAAGGCTCCCAAGAGCAGAATCAAAGGCCTGCCGCTCGCCAAGACCAAGCTGCGCGCCCCACTGCTGTGGCCCTATACGATCTTCTGCGCGGGCTCGAACTACGCCGACCACGCCGCCGAGATGGCCCACAAGATGAACCGGCCGATGGAGCCCGACCCCCATACCCAGGGCCTCAAGGCCTGGCACTTCATCAAGGCGGCCCGTGCGGTCACCGACCCGGGCGCCACCGTCAAGATTTCCAATATTTCCGACCGGGTCGACTGGGAAATCGAGCTCGCCGCCGTGATCGGGCGACCGGCCCGCGATGTCCCGGAGTCCAAGGCCCTGTCTTACGTAGCGGGCTATACCTGCGCCAACGACCTTTCGGCGCGCGACCGCGGCCCGCGCCCGAATATCAGCGACACGGCTCCGTTCAAGCACGACTGGACCAAGCACAAGAGCTTCGACGGCTCCTGCCCGCTCGGCCCCTGGATCGTGCCGGCAGCCGACATCCGCGACCCGCAGAATCTCGGCCTGAAGCTCTGGGTGAACGGCGTCCTCAAGCAGGATTCCAACACCAAGCACATGATCTTCAACCTGGCCGAGCAGATCGCCCAACTGTCGAACGGCATGACATTGCAGCCCGGCGACCTGATCCTGACCGGCACGCCGGCCGGCGTCGGCGCCGGCCGCGGCGAATTCCTCAAGAAGGGCGACGTGGTCAAAATCTGGATCGAGAAGATCGGCGAACTCACCAACAAGATCGCCTGAGCCGCGGCGGCGGTCTTCGCCTCGTCACGCGCCGCCCGCACGGCGGCCGCGGCCACCGCTCTCGCGAGGGACAATTCGCGGTCCGGCGCCTTGATATGGATCAAACGATTCGCGTCTCTGGCATGTGTTTTTCGCCGAAGCAGGCGGGCGCTTCCCGCTGGCTGGACTTGAACAATTGTAATATACAACTTCTCAAAGGACGCCGCGTCGCGAACCATTTCGGCAAGAGCGTCCTCGAACCGGAAACACCAGGAGGCCCGCCAGTATGGCTGAGCAGTTTGTCGGTAAGACCGCTGAGTTCAAGGACGGCGACCGCCGCATCGTTTTCGCCGGTGAGCAAGAGATCGGCGTCTTCCGTCACGAAGGCCAGTTCTACGCCTATAGCAATGTCTGCCTGCACCAGGGCGGCCCCGCTTGCGAAGGCCTGACCATCGCCAAGGTCGAGGAGCGGCTTCGCCCCGACAAGACCTCGCAGGGACTCTATTTCTCCGAGACGCAGATGAATTTCGTCTGCCCCTGGCACGGCATGGAATACGACATGAAGACCGGCGAGTGCATCTCGGACCGAAAAATGAAGCTGCGGAAGTACAAGATCGTGGAGAAGGGAGACGAGGTCTATGTCGTCGCCTAAGGCCGCCGCAAAGACGGCGCGCCGCCCTGCTGCGTTTGCCAAGATGAAGGAGGCCGCCACCCGCACGGTGGCGCCGAAGCCGAGGACTCCGCAGACGGGGCTTTCGGCGGACGCGATCAAGCTTGCCGAGGAGATTGAGCGTGCGTTCGCGAAGAGCGACAACGCGATCTCGGAAGAAGCCATGCAGGCGCTGATGGGGACGCTGTGCCGCGTCTACTCGGCGCAGGTCGAGAACGGTTCCAAGTACACGCCGATTGCGGAGGGCCAGGTGGTCAGCCCGACCGGCGTGATGGTCACGGCGAGCGGCATGCTTCGCGCCGCCAACCTCGCGGTGTTCGAACTCGGAATGTGGCAGAGCTGGACCGGCCGCTGAGCCGGGCAGCCTGGAAAGAATTGGGATCAGGAGAGACGCCATGGATTTGATTGCAGACCGCGGCCGACGCGTCACGGTTGAAGAACTCAATACCTCGCAGTTGCTCGCCCATGCGCGCAAGCAGGCGGTACAGCGCAAGTTCGACGACATGCTGATCGTCGACGTCGATGCGCACCACTATGAGAACGAGCACTTCGGCGAGATCCTGCCGTTCATGGAAAACGAGGTGCTCAAGCAGCTCGCCATGTCGTCGCGCACCAGCACGCGGGCTCGCCCCAATCTCACGCCGCAGACCGTCGGCTTCCAGGATATGGGTGGCCGTGTGACGCGCTACCCGCTACGCGGCACCGAGAAGACGCCGGGCGCCGGTGGGGTGCGGGACGTCCAGCTCGGTCACCGCTGGATGGACGCGATGAGCGTCGACTACTCCTGCCTGTTCCCGACCGGCATGCTCTCCATCGGTCTGCATCCCCAGGCCGAGATGGAAGCCGACCTTTGCTGGGCGTATAACCGCTGGCTCACCGAGAAGGTACTGCCGGACTCCGGCGGCCGGTTCTTCTCGATGCTGTGCCTGCCGTTCTCCGATCCCGACGAGTGCCTGCGCCATGTCGAGGAGTTCGGCCACCGCAAGCACGTCGGCGGCTTCATGGTCACGACCGTGCGCAACAACCTCGCGGTCAACGATAACCGCTATATGAAGGTCTATCGCGCGATCGAGGAGCGCGGCCTTGTGCTGTCGTTCCACTCCGGTCCGAACTGGGGCGAGCCGATCTTCAAGAGCTGCAACCGTTTCCTGGTCGCGCACGCGCTCGGCTTCTCCTGGTACAACATCGTCAACCTGTCGAACTGGGTGATCAACGGCATGGGCGAGCGCTTCCCCAAGCTGCCGGTGGTCTGGATCGAATCCGGCCTCGCCTGGGTGCCGTTCCTGATGCAGAAGCTCGATCATGAATACATGCTGCGCCCGTCGGAGGCACCGCTGCTCAAGAAGAAACCGTCGGATTATATGCGCGACATGTACTACTCGTCGCAGCCGATGGAGATCCAGGACATGGGTGCGCTGGAATGCACCTTCCGCATGATCAATGCGGAGACGCAGCTCCTGTACTCCTCCGACTATCCGCACTGGGACTTCGATCTGCCCGCGACCATCTCCGACCTGCCGTTCCTCTCCGAGAAGGCCAAGCACAACATCCTCGGCGGCACGGCGGCACGCCTGTTCAAACTCAAGCCGCGCAACGAGATGCAGAAAGAGAATCTCAAGAAGTTCGGCAACCTCGCCGCGTAAGACTTACAGGGAAGCGTCAAGAAACGGCCGCCGCCGGGGATCGCTCCGGCGGCGGTTTCTTTTTGTGAAACCGGCGGCCGTGGCATTGGGAACGCCGATCTGGCATCTCGAATTGACAAACCGCCGCCCGTGCCCGATGACGCTCGCGCCGGTCGAGGGGCGAACGAGGAAAGCTGGTGTCGCAGACCGATGCCGACCTGATCGAGGTCCGCCTGAACGCGATCCGCTACGCGGCACGCGACACGAACCTCTATGAATTCGTGCGGCCGGACGGCAAGGCATTGCCGCCCTACGAGCCCGGCGCGCACGTCGACGTGCATCTTCCGAACGGGGTCGTGCGGCAGTATTCGCTGATCGTACCGGCACAGGACCCGAAGGGTTATACGCTCGGCATCAAGCGCGACCCGGCGAGCCGAGGAGGCTCTCGCTTCATCCACGACGATCTGCGCGTCGGCCGGATGCTCAAGATCAGCGCGCCGCGCAACAATTTCGCCCTGAAGGAGGACGCGCCGCACGTCGTCCTGTTCGCCGGCGGCATCGGGATCACGCCGATCTGGTGCATGGTGCAGCGCCTCGACCAACTCGGCCGCTCCTGGAAGCTCTACTACGCGGCGCGCTCGCGCGCCGACATGGCGTTCCTGCACACGCTCGAAGGCATGGCACCGGCGCAATTCCATTTCGACGAGGAAAGCGCCGGCAAGTTTCTCGACGTGGCGGCGCTCATCGCGCAGGCGCCGAAGGATGCGCACCTCTATTGCTGCGGACCGACCCCGATGCTCAGCGCGTTCGAGGCCGCGACCGCAAGCTGGCCGCGCGAGCAGGTACACATCGAGTATTTCACCCCCAAAGCGCAGCCGACGGACAAGAAGGGCGGCTTTGTCGTCGAGCTTGCGAAGTCGGGCCAGGAGTTCGTCATCCCGGAGGGGCAATCGATCCTGCAGGTGCTGCTCGATGCCGGAATCGACGTCGACTATTCCTGCGAACTCGGCATCTGCGGCGCGTGCGAGCAGCGCGTGATCTCGGGCGAGCCCGAGCACCACGACGCCATCCTCACCGAGGAGGAGCAGGCGTCGAACACCAAAGTGATGATCTGTTGCGCCGGCTGCAAAAGCGAGCGGCTGGTGTTGGATATGTGATGCTGGCCTTGTCGCGCGAGGGGAGCCCAGGGCCGCGCGCCCGTCATTGCGAGGAGCAAAGCGACGAAGCAATCCAGCCAATCCTTAGCTGGATTGCTTCGCTTCGCTCGCAATGACGGTTTTCGCTCGCGCGAAGCGACCGGAGCGGAAATGGCCGCTACTGATTGAGCAGCGGGATGTCCTTGGGGTCTTTGGCCTTCGGGATCGACTGCAGATAGGCGTAGATATCCGCGAGGTCTTCGTTCGGCAGCACCGCCTCCATGTAGGGAGGCATGGCGCGATTGGACGACCGGATGAAGGCGGACAGGGCATCGAACGGCATCGGGTCGGGCGCAAGCTTCGGGCCCGTTACGCCGCCCTGCCCCATCATGCCGTGGCATTGCCAGCAGCCGTATTTCATAAAATCGGCCTTGCCCTTTTCGGCGGACGCCGCGAACGCCGGGCCGGCGCCAACCGCAAGGCCGGCGGCAAGCGCCGCCAGCCCCAGCACACGAACAAAACGCATGGACAGATCTCCCAACTTTTCTTGTTTGCGCGTGACCTTAGCCAAAAAGTCTGAAACTTTTCGGGGTCGTGCTTTAGCGCGGCTGCGTCCAGACGTTGACCAGCGCCGGCCGGCCTTCCTTGACGGCGGCCACCGCCTGCTTGATCGCAGGTCCCAGGTCGTCGGGATTCGTGATCGGCCCTTTCGCCCACCAGCCCATCGATTCAGCAAGCTTGTGGTACTCGATGTCGGGATTCATGATGCTGGTGCCGATCGGCCCCATATCGTTGCCCAGGCTCGCCACGCGATTGCGGAAGCTCGACAGCCGCTGCACGTGCATGAGTTCCTGATGGTAGCCGCGGTTGTTGTGCATCACGGCCAGCAGCGGAATCTTGTGCCTGGCGGCAGTCCACAGCACGCCCGGCGCGTACATCAGATCGCCGTCCGACTGGATCGATACCGAGAAGCGCCCGAGATCGCGGTTGGCGAGCGCGGCGCCGACCGACGACGGCGCGCCATAGCCGACGCCGTAACCGCCCGAGTAGCCGATGTGGTGGTGATACTTGTCCATCGGCCAGAGCCGGCGATGCCAGTTGCTGACGTTGCCGGAGGACGAAACCAGCGACCAGTCGAGGTCCTTGATCTGCGCGTAGGTCTCCATCACGAGCCGCGCCGTGCTGATCGGGCTCGCGTCCCAGGCCACGGCAGCGGCCTGCTTGGTGCGCACGCGCCCGTCCGCGTAGGCCTTCTTGGCGGCCTCGCCGCGCTTTTCGATCGCGGCCCTGCGGTCGTTGGGGATCGCCGACTTCACGGCCTCGATCAGCGCCGGGAGCGTCGCCTCCGCATCCGCCGCCATCGAGACATCGACGACCTGGAAGCGCTGGAAGTCCTGATAGTTCGCCTTGGTCAGCAGTTCCGACGAATTGATGCTGATCAATTTCGTATCGGGCTTGATCCGGGTGGTGTTGACGCCGATGCCGTGCTCGCCATTGTCGATGTAGGAATTCACCACCGCCCAGAAATCGGACAGTTCGAGTCCCAGCACGACGTCCGCATTGCCGACCACCGTCGGCGGCCGGCTCAGATAGTGGGTGTTCGGGAAATTCATCCGCCCGCCCTGATCCACCACCTGCGCCTGCAAGAGTTCGGCGAGCTGGACCAGAAGTCCGATGCCGGCCGATGTCCGCGCCGCGCGATCGACGACGATCACCGGGTTCTGCGCATTGGCAAGCATCCGCGCCGCTTCCTTCACGGCACCGGTATCGCCCTGCGGCGGCGAGGTCGGGACGTAGCGCGGGATATAGAGCTTCTCGCCGTTCTCCTTCACCGTCTCCTGCTGGAGACCGGCGTCGAGCGAGATCGCGACCGGCCCATAGGGCGGCGCCATCGAGATCTTGTAGGCGCGCACGAACGACTGCGCGAAATGCTGCAACGAAACCGGCGTGTCATCCCACTTGGTGTAGTCGCGAATGATCGCGTTGATGTCCTGCGCGGAGTGGAAGGTCGGCACACCCGGCGGCCGGTGCGCAGCGTCGAGATCGTTGCCGCCGACGACAATCACCGGAACGCGGTCGCACCAGGCGTTGTAGATCGCCATGGTGGCATGCTGCAGGCCGACCGTGCCGTGACACAGCGAGATCAGCGGTTTGCCGGCGATCTTGAAATAGCCGTGCGCCATGCCGACCGCCAACTCCTCGTGCGTGCACGTGAGGAATTCCGGCATCTTGTTCTGACCGTAATTGATCAGCGACTCGTGGATGCCGCGGAAGCTCGATGCGCAGTTCGACGGGAGATACTTGACGTCGAGCGTCTTGATGACGTCGACCATGAAATCGGACCCGGCCTTCCCGGCAATGCGCGACAGGTCCTTGCCCGGCGCCCCAGTCTCGGCGGCGATCGTCCGTATCGTCGGCGGCAGTGCCGACGGCAGCCGCGGTGCGACCGCGGCCGGGGCGGCGTTTGCGCCATTCTGCGCGGCCGTAGTCGCCGTCGCGGCTCCAGCCACCGCAACGCCGGCCAGGAAGTTGCGCCGGCTGACCTCAGGACGCGCGTTTTTTCGTGCCATGGTGTTCTCCCGTGAATTTCGTGCGCGAGCCCATGCAATTGGCTTCGGCTGACTCGCAATTATCGAATAATTCTACCGGCCGGACCGAGCCGTGGGAAGGCATCCGGACGCATGGACTGCTTCGCTTTGACGCGTATCTTCTCGGTAAAGTTCCGCCGGTCCATCGCCGGCACACTGACCCCGGGAACCGTCGCCATGCCGTCTCACTCCAAGCTCCCCAGCATCTACGCGCTTTCGGTCCTGTCGGCGGTCGCCACGTTTGCGGCACCGGCCCCCGCTGCCGAATTCTTTGCCGGCAAGTCGATCGACCTCCTGATCGGGGCTCCGCCCGCCGGCGGCTACGACATCTACGCGCGTGCGCTCGCACGCCACCTCGGCCGTCACGTTCCAGGCCAGCCGGTGATCGTGCCGAAGAACATGCCGGGCGCCGGCAGCGCACGCGCCGGCGGCTTCATCAGCGGAATTGCCCCCAAGGACGGCACGGCGATCGCGGCGCTGATGCCGGGCGCCATCATCGGCCAACTGCTCGACCCCAAGGCGGAGGCATTGTTCGACCCGACCAAGGTGATCTACCTCGGCACCGCCAACAACGGCACGCGCGTCTGCGTGTCACGCAAGGACTCCAAGATCAAGACGTTCGACGATGCGCTCACCGAACGCGCGGCATTCGGCGGCGTCTCGTCGAACGATTCGACCCGCGACTACGCGTTCCTGCACAAGCGCACCTCGGGCGCGCAATACAGCGTCGTCACCGGTTATGCGGGCACCGCCGATATTGCACTGGCGCTCGAGCGCGGCGAGATCGACGGCGCCTGCGGCTGGGACTGGTCGAGCTTCAAATCACAGAAGCCCGACTGGATCCGCGACAAGAAGGTGAACCTGCTGCTGCAGGTCGGCCTCGAGCCGAACGAGGAACTGACCCGCATGGGCGTTCCGTCGGTCTGGAAATACGTGACGAGCGAGGACGCCCGCAAAGTGGTGCGGCTGGTGATCAGCCAGCAGGTCTTCCAGCGCTCCTACGTGGCACCGCCGGGCACGCCGGCCGAGCGGATCAGTGCGTTGCGCGCGGCGTTCGATGCCACCATGACCGACCCGCAGTTCCTCGAAGAGGCGGCAAAGCTTCGCATCGATATTTCACAGCTTCCCGGCAGCAAGGTGCAGGAGATCGTGCAGGAGCTTTACGCGACCCCGAGAGAGATCGTCGAGCAGGCGCGGCGGGCGATCAATCCGTAAGGCCCGACGGGCGGTGTGGGCGGATGCCGTAGAACGGCATCCGCGCGGGCTTCCACCCCTAAATAATTGATATTGGGGTGATATTTTTAATTCAAAGATATATCTTGCGCTATGTCTTTGGATGAGCTATCTAGAGACCTATCTGAAGATATATCTTAATGGAGATAGGACCACGATGTTTGGTATGCGACACTTCGAAAAGCACTGCGGCGATCACTCGGCTGGTGGCCGGCACGGACGGTGGCGGCACGGCCGGCATGGCTTCGGCCACGGTGGCCGCCACGGCATGGGCGGCGACGACATGATCCGCGCCAAGCGGATGCTGGCGCAGGGCGACCTGCGGCTGGTTGCACTGGCGCTGATCGCCGAGCAGCCGCGCCACGGTTACGAGATCATCAAGCTCCTGGAGGAAAAGACCGACGGCTGGTACGCGCCGAGCCCCGGCATGGTCTACCCCACGCTGACCTATCTGGAGGAAGCCGGCCACGTCACCGCGCAGGCTGAAGGCGCCAAGAAGCTCTACACCATCACCGAGGAAGGCCGCGCGCATCTCGCCGAGAACCGCGCCTTCGTCGACGCGGTGCTCGCTCGCCTCAGCATGATCGGCGAAAAAGCCGCGCGCATGCGCCGGCGCTTCGATGACCAGGAGGGCGACGCCAGCCGCGACGAGACGCTGCCGCGTTCGATCCAGGGCGCCTTCCAGGACCTGGGCGAAGCCGTGCGCGACCTGCTCAAGCATGACCGCGATGCAAAAGGGCGCGTCATCGAGGCGCTCGATCGCGCTACAAGCGAGCTGCGCAACAAAAGCTGAACTCCACCGACATGCCTCAGACCATATCCGGCTGGCGCTCGCCTGCCATCTTCCTGATGGTCGCGCAGGCGGCGATGCAGCTCTCCTGGGCAGTGTGGTGGACGCTGCTCAACAACTACGCGGTCGACGTCGTTCACACCTCGGGCGCCGAATTCGGGCTGCAGCAGTCGATCCGCGAAATCCCCGGCCTGCTCGCATTCAGCGTCGTGTTCTGGTTGCTGCTGATGCGCGAGCAGACGCTGGCGCTCGCCGCGCTCGCGCTGCAAGGAATCGGCATCGCGCTGACCGGCTATTTCCCGAGCCTGATCGGCTTCTACGTCACCACCATCGTGATGTCGTTCGGCTTCCACTACTACGAGGCGATGAACCAATCGCTCGCGCTGCAATGGTTCGACAAGAAGGATGCCGCGGTCTGGCTCGGGCGCGTGGTCGCGGTCGGCGCGGCCGCGCAGCTTGTGGTCTACGCGGCGGTGTTTCTCGGCTTCCGCAACCTGTCGGTCGATTACGCCACCGCCTTCGCCGTCGCCGGCGGGCTCACACTCGTGGGCACGCTGGTGCTGGCGCTGGCCTTCCCGCGCTACCCGCAGGCCGTGAAGCAGCACGCCAAGATGGTGCTGCGTCAACGCTACTGGCTCTATTACGCCCTCACCTTCATGTACGGCGCACGCCGGCAGATCTTCACCGTGTTTGCCGGCTTCATGATGGTGACCAAGTTCAAGTTCGCCGTGCACGAGATGGCGCTGCTCTATCTCGCCAACTGCGTGTTCAACATGCTGTTCGCACCCAAGCTCGGCGCGCTGATCGCGCGCTACGGCGAGCGCTGGTCGATCACCTGCGAGAACGTACTGCTGGTCGGGGTCTTCCTCGGCTATGCGTTCACCGGCAATCCCTGGATCGCGGCGGCGCTCTACGTCACCGACGGCGCGTTGATGACGCTCGACATCGCGATCCGCACCTATTTCCAGAAGATCGGCGACGCCGCCGACATGGCGGGCACCGCCGGCGTCGGCTCCTCGATCAACCACGTCGCCGCGGTGTTCATTCCGGTCGGCCTCGGGCTTGTGTGGGTCGGGCATCCCGACTGGGTGTTCATGATCGGGGCGGGCTTCGCCCTCACCTCGCTGCTGCTCGGCCGCCTTGTGCCGGCGATGCCGGGGCCCGGCCACGAGACCGTCTTGAGCCGCCCGTTGATGCGACCGGCCGAGTGATCGCACTCCCGTAGCATCGGCTTCGCTTCACCCTCCCCTGGAGGGTGAGCACCGAGTCTGTGACGCGCGCCAATGCGATTTCGCCGCAACATGCTCTAAGATGGCGCCAAATCCATCCGTAACCGGGAGCCCGCGGCACGATGCAAGGAAAGCCCACCTGGAAGGAACTGCTGGCACGCGGCGAGCCGCTGCTGCTACCGGGCGCGCACGACGCGCTCTCCGCGCGGCTGATCGAGCGCGCCGGCTTTCGCGCCTATGTGATCGGCGGCTATGCGCTCGTCGGCTCGCGCTTTGCGCTCCCCGACATCGGCCTCGCGGGCTTCGGCGAGATGAGCGCGGGCATGCGCGACATCATGTCGGCGACACGCCTCCCCGTGCTGGTCGATTGCGATGACGGCTACGGCGACGCCAAGAACGCCGCGCGCACCATCCGCGGCTATGAGGCGATGGGCGTCTCGGCGATCTTCATGGAGGACCAGAAGGCGCCCAAGCGCTGCGGCCACATGAGCGGCAAGGAAGTGATCGATGCCGACGTGATGGCGGCCAAGCTGCGCGCGGCCGTCGCCGCGCGGCAGAATCCCGACACCTTCATCATCGCGCGCACCGACGCGCGTGCCGTGCACGGCCTCGACGAGGCGCTACGCCGTGGCGAACTCTATCTCAAGGCCGGCGCCGACGGGTTGTTCATCGAGGCGCCGCAGACCATGGGCGAGCTTGAGCGGGTCGGCCGCGCGTTCCAGGGTGTGCCGCAGCTTGCCAACATGGTGGAGGGCGGCGGAATGACGCCCGTGCTGCCGCCGCACGAACTCTTCCGTCTCGGCTTCGCGATGGTGGCCTATCCGGTGTCGCTGATCTTTCGCGTCGCGCGCACGGTCGAGAAGGCGCTCGCCGATCTCAAGGCCGGCCGGCTCGCGATCGAGAACGAGGGCGTCGATTTCGAAGATTGCCTCATTCGATCCTCAGATTGAGTTTCTTGACCAAGGCACCCCACTTCGTCTCTTCGCGATCGATCTCGGCCGCGTAATCGCCGGGCGTGCCGGGGAGCGGCACGGCGCCATCGGCGGCAAGCCGCTTGCGCACATCCTCGGCTGCCAGCGCCGCCACGAGTTCCTTGTTCAACCGCTCGATCACGCCCGGCTCGGTGCCGGCGGGCGCCACCAGCCCGTAGCGGATGGCGGCGGAGAAGCCCGGGAGCGCGGCTTCCGACATCGTCGGCACATCGGGCAGCAGTTCCGAACGCGACGGGTTCGTCACCGCAAGCGCGCGCAGCGTGCCGCCGCGAACATGCTCCAGCACCGGCAGGATCGACAGGAACATCATCGACACGTGACCGCCGAGGAGATCGGTCATCGCCGTCCCGTTGCCCTTGTAGGGAATGCGCGTGATGTTGATGTCGGCGGTCTGCGCGAACAGCTCGGTCGTGATGTGCCCGACGGTCCCGGGGACGAACGCATAGTTGATCTTGCCGGGCTGGGCCTTGGCAAACGCGATAAGTTCGCCGGCGGAGTGAACCGGCAGGGTCGGATGCACGACGAGGACGCTCGACAGCGAACCGATCAGGCCGATCGGTGCGAAATCCTTGCGCGGATCGTAGCCGGGAGTGGGATAGAGCGTCGGATTGATGGCAAACGTGCCGGTATAGGCGAGCAGGATGGTGTAGCCGTCGGGCGGGCTCTTGGCGACCGCGCGGGTTGCGAGCGTGCCGCCGGCGCCGGAGCGATTATCCACCACGACCTGCTGGCCGAGCGATTTGCTCATCTTCTCGGCCACCATGCGCGCAAGCGCATCGTTGCCGCCGCCGGTCGGAAACGGAACGACCAGCGTGACCGGCCGGTTGGGATAGGATTGCGCGGTGGCGCTCGACGCACCGACGAGGAGCGCTGCCGCCGGCAACGCGGCCCGCAGCCCCGCCAACCAGCGCGCAGCGGACATCGCGGCTCCTTCAGTCGACCTTGAGGTTGAGCTTTCGCACCAGCGCGCTCCACTTGGTCTCTTCGCGGTCGATGTCGGCGGCGTATTCCTCCGGCGAGGAGGTCATCGGATCGCCGCCTTCCGCCAGGATGCGCTGCTTGACCTGCTCGTTGCCGGCGAGCGCGCGCAATTCCTTGTTGAGACGATCGACGATCGGCCGCGGCGTCCCGGCCGGCGCCAGCACACCATAATGCAGCACCGACTCGAAGCCCGGCATGCCGGATTCGTTCGCCGTCGGCACGTCGGGCAGCAGGCTGAAACGCCGCTCGCCGAGCACCGCGATCGCGCGCAGCGTGCCGGCCTGCAGGTTGCCGAGCGCCGGCGGCAATACGCCGAACGCGACCGGCACATGGTTGCCGAGCAGATCGTTCATCACCTGCCCGGTGCCCTTGTAGGGAATGATGGCGGCATCGATGCCGGCGACCGACTTGAACAACTCGGCCGAGAGATAGCCGCCGGTGCCGACGGCCGAGGTGCCGATGTTGAACTTGGTGCCTTCCTTCTTGGCGATCGCGACCACGTCAGCGATGGTTTTCGCCGGAAAGGCGGGATTCGCGATCAGCGCGACCGGCATCGATGCGATCAGCCCGATCGGGGTGAAATCTTTGCGCGGATCGAAGCCCGCATTGGCATAGAGGCTCGGGTTGATCGAGATCGAGCCGGTATGACCGAGGAACAGCGTGTAGCCGTCCGGCGCATTCTTGATGAACGATCGGGTCCCTACGAGGCCCGAGCCGCCGGCACGATTGTCCACTACGACCTGGTGCCCGAGCGCCCCGGAAAGCTTCTCGGCGACCACCCGCGCCATGGCGTCGACCCCGCCGCCCGGCGGGTACGGCACGACGAGGCTGATCGTCTTATTGGGGTAATCCTGCGCCAGCGCCGAAGCGCCGGTGCCGAGCGCGGCCACCAGGGCGGCGACAATCCAAAGCCCGCGCATGTTGCCTCCCGCACATGTTCTTGTTTCTTTTCTATAGGTTGGGGCCCCCAAAAAGCAAAGCAACCCGACCCGCTCTCAACGAGCGACCGGGCTGCCAGCTCAACGTCCCAAACTAACCAATTGGCGCGATAAAAACGCGCGCTTAGTGGACGAACGTATCCTGCCGGAGGCGGGTGATCTCGTCCTTCACAAGCAACTTGCGACGCTTTAACTCGACGATCGTCAGATCGTCGGCCGACGGATGTGCGCGCAGTTCATTGAGTTCAGCTTCGAGCGCACTGTGCCGCCGTTCAAGCTCCGAAAGATGCGTTTCCATGGACATGTCGGATTGTCTCCCAGTCAGACTACCTGACACATTTATTGTATACTAAATCGGCCGCAAGGCGAAGAGGCGTTTTGATTGTGCGATGCAACAAATCCCCGTATTGCCTAATGGGTACTATTTTCCGAAGCTTGAACCCGCCAGGGCAAAAAGCCATGGTTTTCCAGATATTCGGGGTCCCGCGGGCAGGCAAAAGCGGTCCATCCCCGAAACAGCGGCGGCGATGACCAAAGAGGAAGAACACGAGTTCCGGGAGCAGTTGGCGCGCCTGCTGCAGGAGCATCGCGACCTCGACGCCGCGATTTCGGCCCTGCAGGTCGCTCGCGGGTCCGACATGTTGCAGGTCCAGCGGCTGAAGAAGCGCAAGCTCTTCCTGCGCGACCGCATCTCGTTCATCGAGGACCAACTCACCCCCGACATCATCGCGTAGGGCGGGCGCCACCTATCATGGCCGGGCATAGCCCGTCCGAGGACGGCGTCGCTATCGCTCTGCCTATGTCCCGGCCATCCACGTACTACGCTTCCGAGGGAGAAGACGTGGATGCCCGGCACAAGGCAGCATGACGACATAATCATTATTACTCCGGCTGGATGCCGGCGTCGCGGATCACCTTGCTCCAGCGTTCGGTCTCTTCCTTCTTGAGCTTCGCCATATCCTCCGGCGTGCCGCCGGCCGCCACGAGGTTGAGCTCGCGAAAGCGCGCCTTGGTGTCGGCTTCGTTGGTGACGTCGTTGATCGCGCGATTGAGCTTCAAGACCACCGCACGCGGCGTCTTGGGCGGCGCGCTGATCGCGTTCCAGGTGTCGGAGACAAATGCCGGCAGACCGGATTCGATCAGCGTCGGAATTTCCGGCATGAGGTCCAGCCGCTTGTCGGTGGCGACCGCGAGGATGCGCCCCTTGCCGGCGTCATGCAGCTTGTGAGCGGACGACAGCTCCATGAAGATCAGGTCGACGTGACCGGCCACGATATCGTTGAGCGCCGGTCCGGTTCCCCGATAAGGCACGTGCAGCATCTTGGTGCCGGTCATGGTCGAGAACAGCTCGGCCGTCAGGTGCGAGGTGGTGCCCGGCCCTTGCGACGCGAACGTCACCTTGCCGGGGTTCGCCTTCACGTACGCGATGAACTCCTGCATGGTCTTGGCGGGAAAATTCTGCCGCACCAGCAGGACATTCGGGAACTTCGACATGACCGCGACCGGTTCAAGCGCGACCGGATCGAAATTGAGTTTCTTGTAGAGCGCCACATTGCTGGTAATCGGCGAGGGCTGCGAGGCGAGCAACGTGTAGCCATCGGGCTCGGCGGTGTAGACGGTCTCGGCGCCGATATTTCCGCCCGCGCCGCCGCGGTTTTCGATCACGAACGGCTGGCCGAGCCGCTGCTGAAGCCGGGCGGCGAAAATGCGGGTGACGGTGTCGACACCGCCGCCTGCCGGAACGCTGACGACGATCTTGACCGGCCGGCTGGGATAATCCGCCGCCGGATCGGTCTGCGCGCCGGCCGACACGCCTGCGAGTAGGAAGCCTGCCACCGCTGCGCCCATGAACTTCAACATCCGCATCTCCCGCTACTCCCGAAAACTCGCCTTCCGATTAGTCGTTTCCTCCGCCAGCGCGAATGTGACACATCGCGCGGCGCGACCGGGCCGGTGCCGCCTTAGGCGCCAATTCCCTGCCATCGTCAACGTTGCGCGAGGGTAAATCAGCCAGAGTTCCCGGCGCCGCTGCGCGCGGCCTTGCGCGCATACATGGCGGCGTCCGCCCGATCAAGCACGGCCCCCGGAGTATCGAGCGGGAGGAGCGGCGCGGTTCCCACCGATGCGCCCACCGAAATCACCGATCCCGCATGAGTGGCGGTGATGCGAGCGATGGCCGTCTCGAGCGTGCGCGCCTTGGTTTGCGCGTCCGCGTCGCTGAGGTTCCACAACAGCACGACGAACTCGTCGCCGCCGATGCGCGCCACCACGTCGGACGAGCGCACGTGGCGGGCGATCACCATGCTCACGGCCTTGAGCACCGCATCGCCCGCTGCGTGGCCATGGCGGTCGTTGATCGCCTTGAAGCTGTCGAGGTCGACATAGAGCAGCGCGGCATTGGCATCGTAACGTTTCAAATACGCGAGCGAGCGCTTGAGCTCACGTTCGAAGCCGCGACGGTTGAGGACGGCGGTCAGCGGATCGGTGTCGGCGCGCGCGGCGAGCGCCGCGATCTCGGCGCGCGCCGCCGCGAGCTCAAGCTCGAGCCGCTCGACCTCGGCGGTGAGCCGCGTCGCCGTGGCCCGCGTTGGATGCGACGGCGCCTGGTCTGGCTCGGCGACGCGGATGCGCCGTCCGGGCGCGGCGACGTGCGGACGAGCGAGCGCGGCATCCGCCTTGACCGGCCGGCCCTTCCGCGTCTCGCTTTTCGGCATTGCTCCCCCGCGAATCACCGCGCGTCCGCGAGGATAGCGGCCGCGAGTCGCCGGTCAATTTCGATCGGCGGCAACGGGGGGCCCGCCCTGCACT
Organism: uncultured Alphaproteobacteria bacterium; assembly: GCA_963763365.1. Classification (GTDB taxonomy): domain Bacteria; phylum Pseudomonadota; class Alphaproteobacteria; order Rhizobiales; family Xanthobacteraceae; genus VAZQ01. Next base: position 172,174 of record CAVXOE010000020.1, read on the forward strand.
CGCCTTTTGCCGCCGGAGCGCGGTAGCATCGCGAACGGTTCCGTTCGATTGACCACCAGATTGAGCGAGGTGCGCGGCATGCGGCGATTGGCAGTGCTTGGCTGGGTGCTGACCTTGGCGTTCGTTGCGGCAATTGCGGCGCACGCCGAAGCCACGGACGACTACCCGCAGCGCACCGTCACGTTCCTCTGCCCGTTTCCAGCCGGCGGCGGCACCGACATCCTGACGCGGATGCTGGCGCAGGAGCTGCAGGACAAGCTCAAGCGGCCGGTGATCGTCGAGAACAGGCCGGGCGCCGGGACGGTCGTCGCCGCGCAGGCCGCCGCACGGTCGGCGCCGGACGGCCACACGATCTTTCTCGCGCCGGTGACGACGCTCGCGATCGGACCCAGCGTCTACAAGTCATTGCCTTACGACACGGTGAAGGATTTTGCGCCGGTCGGCCTCGTCGGCTCGTCGCAGTTCGCGCTCATCGCCAACCCCGGCCTCGGCGTCAATACGCTCCCCGAGTTGATCGCGCTCATCAAGAGCAAAAATGGCCAGATGAGTTACGGCACATCGGGCGCCTCGACACCGCATCACCTGTTCATGGAACTGTTCCTGCGGATGACCGGCGGATCGGCGCAGCACGTGCCCTATCGCGGCAGCGTTGCGGCCCTCACCGACGTCATCTCCGGTCATATCCCCTTCATGGTCGTCGATCTGGCGGTCGCCATTCCCGCCATCAACGAGGGCAAGGTGAAGGTCTTCGGCGTGACTTCGCCGACGCGCGTCAAGGCCTTGCCCAACCTGCCGACCATCGCCGAAGCAGGCGTCCCGGGTTACGGCGCGGCCGGCTGGTTCTCGGTGGTCGCCCCCACCGGCACGCCGCGGGCGATCATCGACCGGCTCAACGGAATTCTGACCGCATTCGTCAATCGCCCCGACATTCAGGACCGGATGAATGCGCTCGCCATCACGCCGGTGACCAGCACGCCAGACGAACTTGCGCGCCTCATCCCGGTCGAGATCAAGAAATGGGCGCAGGTGGTGAAGGACGCCGGCATCGAGCCGCAGTGAATGCTTTGTCGTCCCCGCGCAAGCGGGGACCCAGACTGCCGACTATAGAAAACGGGTCCCCGCTTTCGCGGGGACGACACCGGGGTTACCGCATGCGGGGTGTTACGCCGTTGCCTCTTGGCGGCGGCCGAATCTTCCGCGCAGCGCCGCCGACAAGCGCAAACGCCTCTGGCGCATCAGCTCGATCCCCATCAGCGCGGCCGGCGTCACGATCAGCGTCAGCACGGTCGCAAAGCCAAGGCCGAACACGATGGCGGTCGAGAGGTTGATCCACCACTGCGTGGCGGGCGCCCCGACGGTGATTTCGCGCGACATGAACTCGATGTTCATGCCGAACGCGATCGGCAGCACGCCGAGGATCGCCGTCACCGCGGTCAGCACCACCGGCCGCGCGCGCTCGCGGCAGGTCTGCATGATCGCCTCGTAGGCCTCGACGCCTTCACGCCGCAGCCGGTCGTAGGTGTCGATCAGCACGATGTTGTTGTTCACGATCACGCCCGCGTTGGCGATCACGCCGATGCCGGTCATCACCACGCCGAACGGCTGGCCCATGATCATGAGGCCGAGCAGCACACCGAAGATCGAGAGCACCACCGCACTCAGCACCAGGCCGACTGAGGTCAGCTTGTTGAACTGCGCCAGCAGGATCGCGAAGATCAGGAAGATCGCGGTACCGAACGCCTTCATCAAAAATGCGCCGGCCTTCTCGCGTTCCTCGTCCTCGCCCTTGAGCTTGAAGGTGACGCCGGGACCGAGATCGGCCTTAGCGAGTTCGGCGGTGATTTCCTTCTGCACCACGGCGGTCTGCACGCCCTCGGCGATGTTGGCGGTGACCGTCGTGACGCGGGCGGCGTTGACGCGGTTGATGTAACCCACGCGTGGCGCCGGCACGCGCGTCACGAAATTGCCGATCGGGACGTGCCCGGCCGTCGTCTGGATGCGCAGGTCGTCGATCTGATCGAGGCTGCGCCGGTCGGGCGGGAAGCGCACCAGGATGTCGACCGACTTGTCGCTGTCGACCGGCCGGTATTCGGTCGCCTTCAGCCCATTGGTGACAAGCTGGATGGCGCTGCCGACCGTGTTGACGCCGGCGTTGTATTTCGCGGCCTCCGCCTTGTCGACCTGGATCTTCCAGTCGATGCCGGGGAGCGGCTGACCGTCATCGAGGTCGCGGATGTCGCCGCGCACGGCGAGGATGCCGGCGACCTTCTTTGCAGCCGCTGGCAGGACGCTCGGATCGATCGCGCCAAGCTGCACCTGGATCGGCTTGCCGGTCGGCGGGCCGGCGCGCGGCGCTGTCACCTCGACCAGGATGCCGGGGATCTCGGCGGTCTTTTCGCGGATCGCATCCATGATCTTGTGCGCCGGCAGCCGCGCGCGCCAGTCGGCGAACTCGAACTGGACGACACCGATCGTATCCTCGGTGATCTCGCTCATGCCGCGCGGCTGCTCGCCGACGCGGGTATAGACGGTCTTGATGCCGTCGAACGTGAGCACGTGCTTCTCGACCTCGCCGATCAGGCGATTCTTCTCGTCGAGCGAAAGGTTGCCGCGCGCATGCACGATTACCTGACCGTAGTCGGGCTCGACCTTCGGGAAGAACTCGACGCCGCTGCCGAACTTGCCGTAGGCCATCTGCACCGTGATCAGGAGCAGCAGCGCGAGCGTGATCGTCAGGCCGGGCCGGTGCAGTGCGAATCGCACCGTGCGCATGTAGGGGCCGGTGTCCTTCGCCCGTTCGTCATGCGGAACCGGGGAGGCCTTGCCGAGCAGCGCGCCGAGCGTCGGCGTAAAGAACAGCGCGACCGCAAGCGATGCGGACAATGTCGCAATCAACGTGATCGGCAGATATTTCATGAACTGCCCGACCACGCCCGGCCAGAACAACAGCGGCGAGAACGCCGCGATGCGCGTCAGGGTGGCGGCGATCACCGGCCCCGACATGCGCTTGGCGGCAAGCGAATAGGCTTCTTTCGGCGGCATGCCCTCGGCCATGCGCCGCTCGGCGAACTCCGACACGATGATGGCGTCGTCGACCAGCATGCCGACCGCGAGGATGAGCGAGAACAGCACCACGATGTTCACGGTCAGGCCGGCAAGCTGCAGGCCGAGCACGCCGGCAAGGAACGACGCCGGGATCGCGATGCCGATGAACAGCGAGGCGCGGAAGCCGAGCGTGAACAGGATCACGATCACGACCAGCAATACGCCGGTCGCGACCGAGTTCTGCAGGTCGCCGAGCATCTGGCGGATCACCTTCGACTTGTCCTGCGTGAAGGTGACGTGGACCGACTCGGGCCAGGTTTTCTGCAATTCGTTGACGATCGCTTTCACCGCGTCGACGGTCTCGATCAGGTTCGCGCCGGTGCGCTTCGACACCTCAATGGTCATGGCGGGGCGGCCGTTGACGCGCGTCACCGAGGTGGCGTCCTTGAACGTCGGCTTGACTTGCGCGATGTCCAGCAGCGTGACGGAGGCCTTTGAAGTCGACGCCACCGGGATATTCAGGATGTCCTGCGGCTTCTCGAACAGCGACGGCACCTTGACGGCGAAGCGGCCGGTCTGCCCTTCGAGCGCGCCGGCGGCAATCAGCGTGTTGAACGACGTGGCGATCGACCCGAGCTGGTCGACCGACAGCCCGTAGGCATTCAACAACGTCGGATCGAGGATGATCTCGACCGCTTCGTCGCGCGCGCCGCGCAGTTCGGCCGAAAGCACGCCGGGCGCCTGCTCGATCGCGTTCTTGGCCGCGCGCGCGATACGCAACAGCGTGCGCTCCGGCACGTCGCCCGACAGCCCGACCACCAGCACCGGATAGAGCGAGAGATTGACCTCGAGCACCTGCGGCTCGTCGACATCGCGCGGCAGGTCGTGCTTGGCGGTATCGACCTTGGCGCGCACGTCGGCGAGCGCCGACTTGGAGTCGAACCCGGCCTCGAATTCGAGCAGCACGAAGCCGCCGCCCTCGAACGCCGTCGAGCGCATCTCCTTGACGTTGCCGACCGACTTGAGCTGGGTCTCGACCGGCCGCAGGAGAAGCCGCTCGGCGTCTTCCGGGCTGATGCCGCGCTGGGAGAGCTGCACGTAGATGATCGGAATCTTGACGTCCGGCTCCGACTCTTTCGGGATGGTCACATAGGCGACCAACCCCGCGAGCAGCAGGAATATCAGCATCGCGATCGTCAGCCGCGCGTGGTCGATGGCGTAGTCGATGAAGCGGGACATCCTGCTCTCTCGTTCGAAATTACTTCGCCGTCGCGGTCAGCTCGACCGCCGGCACCGCCTCGACCTTCTGTCCTTCACGCACGAAATCCTGGCCCTGCACGATCACCCGCGTGCGATCGGCGATACCGGCGACCCACATCGCGGTCTGATGATCCTCGACCACGGAGACCGGCACGAAGCCCACGACCCCGTCCTCATCGACGTTGCGCACGCCGAGCTCGCCGGCCGACGAGTAGGTCAGCGCGGAACGGGGCACACGGCTCGCCGCAACGGCCGAGAGCGGGACCGAGACTTCGGTCGTGATGCCATCCGGGATCGTGCCGTCGGCGTTCGGCAGCTCGATTTCGACGCGATAGGTCCTGGTGGTCGCGCTCGCTGTCTTCGACACGAAGCGGATGCGGCCGTCGCGGGTCTCGCCGGTCACCAGCCGCACCGTCGCGGGTTGGCCGACTTTCATTCCGGCGAGCTTGCGCTCGGCCACCTCGACCACCGCCAGCATCGGATCGAACGCCAGCATCGATGCGATATCGCGGCCCGAGAATGAGAACGACGCCTGCCCGACCTCGACCGAGAGATCGACGATCACGCCGGACCAGGGTGCGCGCACGATGCCGCGCTCCCGCTCGGCGAGCGCAACCGCAAGGTTGGCCTCGGCGGTCCTGAGCTGCGCCTCGAGGTTTACGCCCTCGAGCCGCGGGATCGCGCCGCTCGCCAGCAGCGGCCGCTTCGCCTCGAGCTCGGTCCGGCGCTGCGTCACCAGCGATTGCGCCTGTACGACCTGCGCCTCGCGCGCCTCGTCGGAAAGCACCGCGATGATATCGCCGGTCTTGACCAGTGAACCGCGCTTGACGCGGACCTCCTTCACCTCGCCGTTGGCGCGCGAATTGATGACCACGCGCTTGTCGGCTTCGGTGCGGCCCGACAGGTTGAGCTTGCGGCTGTGCTGCATGACGTAAGTCTCGGCGACCGCCACGCGGAACAGCTTCTTCACTTCGATCTGGTTGCTGCGGATCGCGGCGCGGCTTTCGGCGCTTTCGTGCGGCAGGAAGTGGCCGGACGCGATCCACGCCGCCGAAGCGGCGACCAGACCGACCGCGGTGATGCGGCTTCCCTTCATTGTGCAGTCTCCTTGATGGCCGACATCTTGCCGTCAGGCACGCCTTTCGGGCGGCTGCGCAGCATGTGCCGCGTGATGTCCATGAAAATCGGGAGCATGGCTTTTGGGTCGAAATCGGGATCGAGCGCGCGGCGCCACCAGACGCCGTCGGCGATGACCATCAGCATGGTCACGACGGCGTCGAGATCGATGTCGTCCGGGATGTCGCCGCGCGCGACCGCCGCGTGCAGCAAGTCGCCGAGCCATTTCCGTACGTCGCCGTCGAACCCGCGGGAAATGCGGGCGATCTCGGGATTCCTGCGGGACTCCGCCATCACCTCGGTACAGAGCAGCACCTGCTCCTTCGGACGAACCGCGAAGTGATGATGCGCGAGCCCTTCCAGCACGGCGAACAGCCCCTGCGAGAGGTCGGCGCTGGCGAACTGCTGGCCGACCTCGGCGCGGTCGCGCTCGGCGATGCCGGCGATCAGCGCTTCCTTCGATGGGAAATAGCGGTAGAGGTTGCCGGGGCTCATCCCCGCCTCGGCGCAGATGTCCTGCATGGATGCGCCGTGGAAGCCGTCGCGCACGAAGCAGCGCTGCGCGGCCGCCAGTATCTCGGCGCGACGGTCGAATTGAAGCTGCGCGTTAGCGCGGCGCATGCAGTCCCCCTCCCCCTTGCAGCGCAGCAATATGAGAATGAGCGTTCGCTCTTGGAAATGGCCTTTCTATGGCGGGAGCCGATGTGTCGCGGCGAACCGTGGAAAACCAACTGCCTGCCGGTCATTTTCGCAGCGCTACCAGGCCGTCCGTCGTCCCCAGGCGAATTTCGATCTTCGTCGCGCGTTGCCTTGCCACCCCTAGGCCCGCCCCTATAATCCCGCGCTTCCTTTTTGCGGCCATATTGAGGGGCTGATGGCTGGGAAGCCCGTTGCAATCATCATGGGGAGCCAGTCCGACTGGGCGACCATGACGCATGCCGCCGAGACACTCGACGCGCTCGGCATCGGCTACGAGCCGCTGATCGTCTCCGCCCACCGCACGCCGGACCGGCTGTTCAAGTTCGGCAAGTCCGCCGCGCGCAAGGGCTTCAAGGTGGTGATCGCCGGGGCCGGCGGCGCCGCGCACCTGCCCGGCATGACCGCATCGCTCACGCCGCTGCCGGTGTTCGGCGTGCCGATGAACACCCACGCGCTCGAAGGCAAGGACAGTCTGCTCTCGATCATGCAGATGCCCGCCGGCATTCCAGTCGGCACCTTGGCAATCGGTAAGCCCGGCGCGATCAACGCCGCACTCCTGGCCGCCGCCGTCCTTGCGCTATCCGATGCGCGGCTTGCGAAACGGCTGGCGGCCTGGCGCGCCGCCCAGACGAAATCCGTCGCCCGCCGCCCGAAGGACTGAGGTGCTCAAGCCCGACTCGACCATCGGCATCCTGGGCGGCGGACAGCTCGGCCGCATGTTGGCGCTTGCCGCCGCGCGGCTCGGTTTCAAGTGCCACGTGTTCGCGCCGGATCCCGGTGCGCCGGCCTCGGAGGTCGTGCACCGCGTGACCACGGCGGATTATGCCGACACCGGCGCGCTCGATCGTTTCGCCGCCGACGTCGACGTCGTTACCTACGAGTTCGAGAACATTCCGGCCGAGACCGCGACCTTTCTCGCTGCGCGCAAGCCGGTCGTGCCCGATCCCAAGGTGCTGGCGATCACCCAGGACCGCGCCGTCGAGAAGGAGTTCATCGGCAGTCTCGGCATTCGCGTCACGCCGTTCGCGCGCGTCGATGCCGGCGATCAGATCGCAACCGCGCTCGACCGGCTGGGCCGGCCGGCCGTGCTGAAGACGCGGCGCTTCGGCTACGACGGCAAGGGGCAGACGGCCATCCGCAACGGCACCGATCTCGAGGCCGCATGGCGCGAGATCGGCGGTCAGCCGGCGATCCTCGAAGCCTTCATCCCGTTCGAGCGCGAAGTCTCGGTCGTGGCCGCCCGCTCGCGCGGCGGCGAGGTCGCGTGCTTCGACCTCACCGAAAACGAGCACCGCGACCATATTCTCAAGGTCTCGCGCATTCCGGCGAACGTCCCGGCGAATGTCGCCGAAGAGGCGCGCCGGATCGGTGAAACGATCGCGGGTGCATTCGACTATGTCGGCGTGCTGGCGGTCGAGATGTTCGTGGTTCCATCACCCGCCGGCCCGCAGTTGCTGGTCAACGAGGTCGCGCCGCGGGTGCACAATTCCGGGCACTGGACACTCGACGGCGCATCGGTCTCGCAGTTCGAACAGCACATCCGCGCGGTTGCCGGCTGGCCGCTCGCCAAGCCGCTGCGACGCGGCCGCGTGGAGATGACCAACCTGATCGGCGCCGAGGTCGACGACTACGCCAAATGGCTCACCGTGCCGGGTGCGAGCGTCCATCTGTACGGCAAGGCACACGCGCGCCCCGGCCGCAAGATGGGCCACGTGACGCGCGTGTTCGAAGAGTAATCTGCTCCGTCATGCCCGGCCTTGTGACATGCCTTGGGCCGGGCATCCACGTCTTACTTTTCGCTTAACGTCAGAAGACGTGGATGGCCGGGACAAGCCCGGCCATGACCGATGGGCGATGCCCTACCCCTTCAACAGCTCCATCGCGGCGGCGTGCACTCGCTTGTCGCCGGCGGCGATGACACGCCCGCCGGCATTGGGCGTGCCGCCGTCCCAGGACGTAATGACGCCGCCGGCGCCCTGGATGATCGGCACGAGCGGCAGCACGTCGTAGGGCTTGAGCTCGGTCTCGATGACCAGGTCGACGTGACCGGCCGCCAGCATGCAGTAGGCGTAGCAATCCCCGCCATAGCGCGAGAGCCGCACCTTGTCCTCGACCCGTTCGAAGGCCGCGCGGTCGGCGGCGTTCATCAGCCGCGGGCTGGTGGTGAACAGCACCGCCTCGGCGAGGCTCTCGCAGGGCCGCACCATCAGCGCGCGCTCGCCCGCGGGCCCGCCGTAGCGCGCCGCGCCACCGTCGCCGCTGAACCGCTCGCGGGTGAAGGGCTGGTTCATCATGCCGTAGACCGGCTCGCCACTGCGCAGCAGGCCGATCAGCGTGCCCCAGGCCGGCATGCCGGAGATGAATGACTTGGTGCCGTCGATCGGATCGAGCACCCAGACATATTCGGCGTCCGGATGGTGGCTGCCGTATTCCTCGCCGATGATGCCGTGGTTCGGGAAGTTTCGGCGAATCAGGGAGCGCATCGCCGTTTCGGCGGCATGGTCGGCCGCGGTGACCGGATCGAAGCTGCCGGAGCGGCTCTTGTCCGAGACGCTCAAAGCGGTGCGGAAGAACGGCAGAATGGTTTCGCCCGAGATCGCCGCAAGTTCGTTCAGAAAGGCCGAAAAATCGATCGCCGTCATGCGGTCTCCCCTGGGCACGCACTTGCGCTTGAAGGCTGATCCGTCGGCCCCAACGCGCGCACCCTTATAGAGGATCGAAGGTCGTGGCGGACGCAAAATTACCCGCCCTCCAGATCGACACTGCCAATTCCGCGAGGCACGGCCCTGGATGACGCGTCGTCTCGCCGCGATCCGAACGCCGTCGGTCGAGCCGGGCGCTTCCGCTGAAGCTGGTCGTCTCCTCGGCCTTGATGGATCGCATCTGCATGACACAAGTGCGGGCTTCAACCGCGGTCGATGGCAACTTCGCCTTGTCGGGACGTTGACGCCGGCCGCGCTGATGCTTGTTCGCGGCGTTCGGCTTGATCTTGGTCGCGCGGGGGCTCTCGCATTTCTCCGCTGCGTCTCGCCGTGGCGCGGTCACATTGTCCCCGGGCGGAGGTTTCCAGAGAGGCAAATAGCGGATTCGTGATCGAAATTTTCCCCACAACTTATAACAGAAACTCTGAGTGCTTACGCTAGAACGGCTGCATCCGGCCCGCTGTCCAGCGTTATCTTATTGGTAAGTATATATTTTTCAGGTCAGAGCGATACCACCGCACAGTCCGCAATCCGGCGAAGCCCTGCGTGGCTCGCATACAAGATAGGTCAATAACACTTACTTTTACCCTTGCCTTTTGTGCGGTGCGGTGGCAACTTGTTGCGGTGCGGTAGCGCCTCGCGTTACCGCCGCCCTCCTTGGGCGTTTCCTCCCTAGACTTGGGCCGCTCGGCAACGGGCGGCCCCTTTTTCTTTTCTGTGGTCGTTTCTGAAAGCTCAGGCCCGCTGCGGCTGATCCGTTTATTCAGCGGCCGCGCGGTAGGGCCGCAACTCCTCGATTGGAATCGCAGCCACCTGGTCGGCCAAAGCTTCGAGATCGGAGGCCAGCCGGGCAAACGTAGGCGAACGTTCGTAGCGCCGCTCGTCCATGTAGAGCGCCCGATTGAGTTCGAGCTGCATCGAATGCAGGCCCGCGGTCGGATTGCCGTAGTGCTCGGTGATGAAGCCACCCGCATAGGGCTTGTTGCGGCTGACCGAATAGCCCTGCGCGCGCAGGGTCGATTCGATCGTCTCCGCGACCGCCGGCACGCAACTCGTGCCGTAGCGGTCGCCCAGGACCACGTCGGCGCGCGGCCGCTCGTCCTTGGAGCCCGCCATCGACGGCATGGAGTGGCAGTCGATCAGCACTGCCACGCCGAAATCGCGATGGATTCGCGTGAACAGCCGCCGGAGCGCGCGGTGATAGGGCTTGTAGAGTGTCTCGATTCGCCGGATCGCATCGTCGACCGGAATCCGCTGGCCATAGATCTCCTGGGCGTCCCCCACCACCCGGGCGATGGTCCCGAGGCCGCCCGCCACCCGCATGGAGCGCGTATTGGCAAAGGACGGCAGCCGGCCATCGAACATGCGCGGATCGAGCTCGTAGGGCTCCCGGTTGACGTCGACATAGCAGCGCGGGAAATGCGCCCGCATCAGCGGATAACCGCGCCGCACAACGCCGATCACCAGTTCGTCGACGAATGAATCCTCCGACCGCCGCAAGGTGCCGGTATCGAGCCGCGACGCCGCCAGGAAACCGGGCGGATAGATGCTGCCGCTATGGGGGGAGTTGAACAGAACCGGCCCGACCCACTCGGCAGGCTCGATGATTTCGAAGGGCGGGTCGAGCTCGTCTTTGAGTTCGCGCATGTTCGCCGGTTGGCCCTGCTGATAATCTCGAAACGCGCCCGAACAGCCACCAATTTTCCGCATCACTATCGCCGAAAACGCGCTATTGTCCATGGGCCGAAAGCCGGATGCCATTTTTCTTGGTTGCGTTTCTGTCGAAAGTACTCGGTAGCAAGTTTCTTGGGCGGGCTTCACCCGATGTTTACCCGGCGTCTGGCTTTATGGACGGCGGAGACGAGCGGGGGGCAAGGGGAGCCAGAGCTCACCACCCTCACATGGGCAGGGCAATGGCGAAAATCATCTTGGCCGAAGACGACGGCGACATGCGGCGGTTTCTTGCCAAGGCGTTGCAGAACGCCGGATATGAAGTCATCTCTTTCGACAACGGCCTTTCCGCGTATCAGCGGTTGCGCGAGGAGCCATTCGAGCTTCTGCTCACCGACATCGTCATGCCTGAGATGGACGGCATCGAGTTGGCGCGGCGCGCCTCCGAACTCGATCCCGACATCAAGATCATGTTCATCACCGGCTTCGCAGCGGTTGCGCTCAATTCCGATTCGGCGGCCCCGAAGAATGCCAAGGTCCTCTCCAAGCCCGTGCACCTGCGCGAGCTTGTGAACGAGGTCCAGAAGATGCTCGCGGCCTGACGCCGCCAGGGGTCGGCACGACTCCGCCTTGCTCTGCCGGTTTGGAGCCGATATGAGGGGTTGCCTCGGATCGACGGGGCCCGGGCGCGTAGCTCAGCGGTAGAGCACTACCTCGACACGGTAGGGGTCACAGGTTCAATCCCTGTCGCGCCCACCATTCCCGGCCGTCGGTCCGCCGCGACCCTATCGCCTCCCAGCCAGTAATCCTGACGGCACACCGGCCACCGGTCCGGCGACGGCAATGCGTCATGCCGGGCCGCCGGGATCGGCCTTTTCGTGATGCCCATCACATCGGACTCGCGTCGGCATCCCTAGGTTCGCGTCATCAACCTGAACAAAACGACAGGAGACGACATGACCCTCAAATCAATCCTCACTGTTTCTGCTGCTGCTGTTGCACTCACCATCGGCACGCTCGGCGTCACCGGCGGCGCCTTTGCAAAAGGTGGCGGCGGGCACGGCAGCAACCACAGCATGAACTACTCCAGCAACAACAACAGCAACCACAGCAATCAGAGCTACCGCCAGTCCAACAGCCACAGCAGTCACCACTACCGCAAGCATCGTGGCGGCGGTGGCGGCGGCGGCGACGACGACGGCGACTACGAGGCGGACGACAGCTGTTCGTACTCCTACGGCCGGGTCGTCTGCGACAGCGATGACGACGACGACGATTGAGATTGATTGATCGCGCGACGTTTCCCAACACAGCCCCGCCCGAGCGTGAGACCTCGGGCGGGAATTCCATTTTCCGCGGACGCCAACCAGAGAGAGAAAGCGTGACGCGAATACGCCCGGCCTGCGTCAGAAACGCAGAAGGCCGGGACATAGGCGGCGCGAAGCGACACCGTCCTTCAGACGGCTATGCCCGGCCAACCAAAGAAGCGCAGGTGTCTCTGGAAGACCTCCGGCCGTCCTCACGGCCGTTCAGGTCCTCACGAGATCGCGGTCAGTGTAACGTCGATATCGCGCACCGCGACGCCGTACGGCATGAACTCCTGGATGTCGCGCAGCACATCGGCCTGCTCCGCCGGCACGATGATCGCCAGCGTGCGGCCATCCGCAGTCTGGAACTGCGCGATGTACTTGCCGTCCTGCGGACCGTGGATCTGGATCATTGCGGCCATGGCATCACCTGCGGTGTTTGCTCTTCAAGGACGACCATCGCCCTTCTGATGTTCGCAACGCTAGGACCACATGCGCCCGCACGCTGTGCCGGAAATCACACGCCGGCGCTTTCTCCGCTCGCGGTATTCAACGAACCTGTGATGGCCAACACGCCGGTGAGAAGACGCGCCCCGTAGTTTCCCGAAATCGCCGGCGCGCCCGGCATGACAAGGGAGACTCGCATGACGATCCGTCCTGCCATCAAGCAATTCTTGATCGAAGCAGGGGTTCTTGCCTTCGCCATCTGCGCTTGCGTCGTGATCATGCAGCTGCATCTGCGGCACGCGCGCGAGAAGGCCGTGACGGCGCACGCAAGCGAGATGTCGACTGTGATCCACGAACTTCACAGCCGGCCAAATCAGGACAGCCTTCCGGTTCAGGATCTGTCGAACACGTCGCTGACCTGATCGCCGGCGGCGCATCCTGCTTGGCTCGTCCACCCTCATCTTCGTCATGGCCGGGCTTGTCCCGGCCATCCACGTCTTTGATCCGGCTCGAGGTGAAAGACGTGGATGCCCGCGACAAGCGCGGGCATGACGAGTTAGTCAGGCTTGGTCTTATCCGAGCAAAGATCGAAACCGCATAACCCACGAGCGCGCGGCCACGCTTGCGTGGCCGCTTTTTTCATTGGCAGTCGCCTGACAATGAATCGGCCGTCGATCTCGCTCCGCTCAATCGCGGAATTCGTGCTGGCCATCACATCGTGTCGCGCGCCGGCGATGCATCGTCGCCGGCACATCAGGACTTCAACAGAGGAACTCAACATGTCTACGTTCAACGTCACGAAATGCCGGACCGCCGTCGCCGTTGTCGCAGGCGCGTTCGCACTCATGCTTTCGACTCAAGGCGGCGCAATCGCACAGAACAATGCGCCCGCGATCACGCAAGCGATGCCGGCCAAGCAGGTCGGATTGTGGATGGTCAACGGCTGGAAACGCGGCAATGTCGGTTCGCACTGCAGCGCCGAGCGCGCGGTGCCCGGCGCGATGAGCAACGGCGGAACCTTGCAGTTCATCCTCGTTCGTTTTCCCGGCGGCTATCGCATCGCGATCGGCGCCGAAGAGTGGGAGCTTAAGCCGCAGACCGCGTTCCCGGTCGAACTGACGGCCGCGCCCGTGATGCAGAGCGACGCCAACGCGATTGCGATCACCCCGAAGCTCGTCGCGATCGACTTCGGCGCCGACGGCAAGTTCATGACGCGGCTCGGCACCGCGACGATGTTCGAGGTCAAGGCCGCGCAGGCGGTGTTCAAGCTGCCGCTCGAAGGCTTCACCGAGGCGCTGATCGAAGTCGAGTCGTGCTTCAGCGCACTCAAGCGGTCGGCCTCCAACCCGTTCGCGCCGACCGACGCGCCGAAGACCGCCTCCGCCAACTAACGCTCGCCGGTTGGCACTCAAACATTGGCGCCGCGCAGCAATGCGCGGCGCGTTTGCGTCCGCTCTTGGGGCGTAGCCGCGACTGCGGACGTGTTACCGGCCTGGTTTCGGAAGAGGATGACCCGGAGCAGACCTCGGCAGGGTCGAAATTCCGCATTGCAGCGGAGCCTGACTGACCCTCACCGATCCGTTATGCTGAAGGTTCCTGGCCAGGGGTGGCAGATGCAATTCGATCGGCTCGGACGGCACCAGTTCCTCATGCGTCTCGGCGACGTTGCGGCGGCACAGCCGCTCCCGGCCCGGCCGCAGCAGACGGCGAGGGGAGCATCCAAACGACGGGCGGCGAGCGCCGTTGCGGTCACATTCGGCGTACTCATTTTATTCGGCGGTGCAAAAGGCGTCGCGCAAGATAACTCAATTCGCGAGCACCAGGTGGAGGTAATGCCGCTCGATGCTTTCGGATATCTTGGTGGTTTGTTTGAAGCCCGGTTCTATGAACCACACTCGACGACGGGCAGCCCGCTCGACGAGATTCGGCAGGCGGCGTCGTTGTACGGCCTGGACTTGGCACTGATGATGTCTATCGCCAAGGTTGAGAGTAATTTCAAACCTGGTGCAAGAACCGGATCATACAAAGGGCTCTTCCAGCTCAGCGATCGCGAGTTCGAAAAGTACGGCGATGGCAGCATCTGGGACGCCAGGGACAACGCTCGCGCTGCAGGGCGCATGTTTCTGGTTCAAGCCGAGAAGTTCAAATGGGCGGTTGGTCACTATCCCGATTACGCCGAGAGATACATGGTGCATCAGCAGGGCATCCAAGGCGCGATTGAACACTACACCCGCCCCGAGCGCGTCGCGTGGCAGTCCATGTGCGCGACCGACGAGGGTGTTCTAAAGGGGGAGCAATGGTGCAGGAAGGCCATTTGGCGAAATCTTCTGCCGCAATGGAAGCGAACCTTCAAAAGTGTGGAGAAAATATCAAGCGGCGACTTCGTCAATTTGTGGACCGGACGAGTCAATGACTTGGCCAAGAGATTCAGCGTGGCGGAGTAAAAATCAGACGCCTCGGTAGTAGATCGTGGCGTGAACACCATTTACCGTGTTGTGATCAGCGTCCATTGTCTTTGGAAGAAGCGTTGTCTCGACGGTGATCCTGGAAACTCCTCGCTGTGCAAGCACCAACGTCCCGAAAATCGCAAATTTCCAAAGCGGAGATGCATTCTTTGGCGGGTCTCGCGGCGGCAGCGGGTCTATCTCAAACCCGGAGCTTCGCAGTGTGGTCTGCGCATTCTCAAAAGACGTTCCGACGGGAATATATTTTTTGACGGTCGGAGACACGTCATTGCCGGCGGACTTGAACTCGCCTGTGCGTCGTAGATCCTGGTAGGCATGTTCGAGCTCAAGCCGCAGCCGCGCCCCGCGCTCCTGAAAATCCAAAGCGTTTATCTGATTGCGCCGGTCCACGGCGCCGGCGTGAGCGGCTGTGAGCAACGACACGCAAATAACAGCGAACTTCACTGTCGTACGCATTCGAGAACCCTTGCAATCGCGTACATATAAGAACTGCCAAATTCGGGCTGTCAATTGACATGAAAGCCGTGCAGTGTCTCAGTTTAAAGTAGGAAACTTTTGCTAGTGGATTGCCGGGAGGCGTCGCAGGTCGTTTAGCGGTAAGCTTGGCAAGAGAGCATGACTGGGCCATGCGAGAATCGATTTGGGACCATTGATGCAGCAAAATGTTACACTCGGGTACTTTTTGCTCGCGTGGAGCTAATTGACGGAACCACGTCGAGGGCCCTTCATTTAATGAGGAGATCAGAGCCGGTTCCGGAAATCTGCACGGGACGCTAAGTGGAGTTTCTGCCGATCCAGCAACCGACCAAGTTCGAGATGGTGATCAACTTAAAGACTGCCAAGGCGCTCGGGCTCACCGTACCGAACAAATTGCTCGCACTCGCCGACGAAGTAATTGAATAGGTCGTTATTTGCTGCACTGGCTATGTCGCCGATTGGCACGTGCGCCGGAAGCCAGCCCATTGAGTTTGCGGTTGGTGTTGGTGCAATAGCGGACTCTGACGTGAGGGCTGCCTTGGCCGTGTCGGTCGCAATTGACCCAACTGCGACATCGGATCACCTCCACGAGCGGCTCAAAATTTGCAGAATCGTTCCAATACATCCTAACTCATCCGCGCAAACGCTATATCCCGCGGTCTGAACTGATCGGCGCGGCCCACCGCGCACCTGCTCAAACAATGAAGAGATACCTATGCTGGGGTTCAATCGCTGGCATCTGCTCATAGGCGCGGCTGCAATCTTCTGTATCTCGGTTATTTGCTGGCTCATACTGCATCATTTTGTTCCTGCACCGCCGTCGTCGATCACGATCGCCACATCTTTCACAGGTGGCCACTACCAGGCTCTCGGCCGACGCTACCAAGACATACTTGCGCGCGAGCATGTGAAGGTCAACGTGCGCGCAACCGATGGTGCTGTAGAAAACCTCAAGCTTCTGAATGACCCGGCTTCCGGCATTCAAATCGCTTTCATGCAGGGAGGTGTTGCGAACGGTAAACAAGCGCCCGAGCTATTGTCGTTGGGGCGCATCGACCATCAGGTCTTCTGGCTCTTTTATCCTACGGGTGAGACGTTGAACGACCTGACGCAGCTCAAGGGCAAGCGCATTGCCTTGGGACCGCCAGGCAGCGGCACACGAGCCGTGACCGAGAGAATTCTGGCCTTAAGCGGCGTCACGTCTGAAAACTCGAAGTTTTTGACTCTTTCGGCCCAAGGCGCAGTCAATGCCCTAAACGATGGCGCGATCGATGCTTTGTTTCTGACCTTTTCCCCGGAATCGCCCATCCTCAAGTCTCTGCTGAAGGGTCCCCAGTACCGCCCAATGAGCTTTACGGATGCCGAAGCGCTCACCCGTATTTTTCCGTTTCTTGTTCGGTTGGTTATGCCGCGCGGCGTGATTGACTATGAAAGAAAAATTCCAGCGACTGACGTGATCATCATCGCGACCACAAATGTTGTACTGGTACGCAAAGACATTCATCCTGCGATTATCGATCTCTTGGCACAGACAATGTTGGAGGCGCACAACGAGCCAGGACTTTTTCAAAAAGTCGGTGATTTCCCCACACAGACCGATCCGGAATTTCCCGTCGCTCAGAGCGCTCGCGATTTTTACAAGAACGGTCCTTCGTTTCTAAACCGGTATCTGCCCTTCTGGATGACCAACTATGCCCAAAGAGCCATCGCGGTGGTGGCGGCCGTCATAGCGATTGCGCTCCCACTGTTTCACTATTTTCCTATACTTTATAAATGGAACATGCGTCGACGACTGCTCTATTGGTATGACCGACTCAAGTCATTGGAAGCCTCGATCGATGGCCATTCGGGCGATAAACAATTGGCAGAGAAGCGAGCCGAGATTGAGCAGATAGATGATGCCGTCAGCCATATCCGTTTTCCGCGGGCGCTCGCGGACCAGCTCTACAACCTACGCAGCCACATCGACATTGTTCGGCGTAGGCTCACGCCCCGCACAGCTTTTCCGACACATGCGGCGGCTGAATACGGGGACTCGTGAACGATGTCGGCTCTTGGCACATCGCGACATATTTCATTTCTCTGGCTGCGAGTCTGCTTTTGGAGCGAGCCGGACGCGCAATTAGTTAGCTGAGGCGACCGGAACGGCGCTTCCGATCCGAAGCGGACATTGTTCGGTCTGTCGCCGTTTGATACAAGTGAAGCCATGCCGGGGCAAAGGCCGTCGCGCGCGCCGCCCGTCGGGGCCGTGCTTCTCGCCTTGCTCGCGGGCCTGGTCTACCTCGCCTATTTGGCTGGCCTTCACGATGCCGGCCGCAGCGATGCCGCGGGCAACGCATTGACCGAGGCGTTCCTCGCGCTTTTCGGCGCGGCGCTATGGCTCGCCCTCATCGGCTTGCTCCTGGTTGCTTTCAAGAACGGAAAAATGCCGGCCTGGGCGGGAATCGGCGCGCTCGTGCTGGTGCCGCTCGCCTGCTACGCGTCATTCGCGTCCGCGGATCTCTACGCCCACCAGCGCGGCTGGTCGTACGTCGTGCCCGCGCTGCTCCCGCCGGTGATCGTGCTCTACGCACTGTGGATCCGTATTCCCACGCTCGTTGCGGCGGTGTCGGAGACGATCGCAAGCGCGTTTGCCGGTTGCGCGGTGGTGGCTTTGATCGCGGCATCGATCTGGGCGTCATATCTCGATTTGCTCGCCGCGCCGGCGCGCCAGGAGGCACAGCGAGCGGCCTACGAGGAAATGCGCGCCGAGGAGGAAAGGGTTTCGGCGGAAAATCGCGCGCGCGATGAAGCGAAATTCGCAGCGCTTGGTCCCGATTCATCGTTGAGCGACTATCTCGAATATCTCAACGGCAGCGATGCTCGCGCCCGGCAAGCCATGGAGGGCGCACGTCACGCGAACAGCAGGCAGTCCGATGCCGTCGCGCTTCTGCAAAGCGGTCGACGACTGACCGACCTGCGCGAGTTGTGGCAGCTCGATATCGAGGCTACGCCGGCCCTGTGCGACGCCTACCGCGGATCTCTGCGCGGGGCCGCATCCAAGATCGATCCATCCTACAGCAATCGTCTCGGCGAAGCGATCGAACTCGAATTTCAATTGCCGAATTTGCAATGGCTGGTCGGCGCGCGCTGCGATCTCAAGACTGTCCTCACCAACCTTGCGGCGCGGCTCCGCGTCGTGCGGGATTCATCGCGAATAGATAAACTCGCCGACACGATGGAAGCGCTCGGCCGGTAGCCTCGCCGCGGCCGCGCAACGACCAACCCTACCGGTTGTCGAGCCGACTGCGGCGCGGCACCAACTAGAACTGACAGGACTTATTCAGGATCGGACGGAGCCTTTGGCAACACATCCATCCCCCACAACCCACCCCAGATAATGAACGGCAGAAACATGAATAGCGGCATGGCACGATCCCCCTGGAGTCGAAATTGAAACACGCAATTAGGGACACATTGCAGCCTTGAACAAAGCAACCGGCGAAAAACTCGACCTGTTGCCCAAACGCCACCGCGACGTCGTGACGGCACTACAGAACAACGACCCGCCGATCGCGGACTTCGGGCAGCCTGACAATGAGCCGCGCGCGAAAGAGAAAGCCGCGCTTGAGCGGATCTCCAATCTCGTCGCCAAAAATCGGATTCGGGTTGAAGCCCATGCGGCGCTGACGCCAATGCCCGGTCGCCTCGACGGTCACCATCGCCCTGACTTCGTGCCCGGTGACGACTTGTAGAATGCGATCGCTGCGGAACCGCCGGTCGCAGCCGAGAAAGTCATACGGCTCCTCAACCAGACAAGGGGCGGCACGGCCGGACGTTGTGCCTTCCTGACCCTGGGCGATTTCCTGATCGAAGACCGGGTAATGGGCTATGTCCACGAAGCCGTGCACGGCACGAGCGGACGTGTGCGCTTGATCCCTGTGGTTGGCGGCGGCGTAGTCGCCAGGCCCGACGAATATGTCGAATCCGATACTGAAGCGATTGCGCTCGGCAAGCGCACCACGTACCCGGGCAAAAGCAACGTATCGCTTGAAGCCGAACGGCTTGAACTGAGCACCGGCGGGCGGAGCCTCCAGGTCATCGAAATGCCGCTTCACCCAGTCGCGGCCGGCAAGCTCTTCGTCGATCGTGTCGTTGTCGTTCGTCCGCCCGCCGTCTGCACCGAGGCGCGATAGCAGAAGCCGGGATTCCGCCGGTGGGCACACCACAACCCCGCGCATCGTTATGCACTTGGTTCGGCTACAAGCGAAGGGAATGGCAAGCACTACAACACGTCCGTTCTTGTTGAACTAGGCGCTCTGTCCGGCGACGCAAGTCGGCTCCCGCGCCGTGGCCAGATTTGCGCAGACCGGTTTGCCTTCGAGTTAATTCGACAGGCCGATTTGTTTGGGTCCCGCTTGATTCTCCAGCGAAATTGCCGAGAGCGCCGGGTTCGTGTTCGACGGCCTTAATGATTGATTGATCCGGCCAATGACTTTTTGCAAGCAACGGTAACGCGCGGCGGATTGCAAAGACGCGCGTCGTACTCGGCGAGGCCTTCGGCCCTGGCTAAGCGGGCGACGGTCGCGCGCCAGCGACGAGGACGTGATGGTGCGGCGGCCATCGGTGTTCCCCGCCGCTTCCGATTTGCGGCTCGCACGAGCCGCATCGCGATGATAGCGTCGATCCATCAACGAACGGGGTCGAGGAAAGCACATGACACGCATCGCCATCATGGACCGCGCCGACATGAACGCCGAACAGGCGCGCGTCTACGACGCCGCCAAGGAATCCAGCGGCATCGTGGGCGGCCCTTACCATGCGTATATCCGATTGCCGAAATTGTTTGAGGCCGCCCAAAGCATGCGGGCCAGCCTTTCCTCCGGACCGTTGTCCCGCCGCGAGCAACAGATCGTGAATCTCGTCGTCGCACGGCATTGGAACGCCCGGTATCCGTGGTTCGCGCAGGTGCGCGCTTCGCTCGCCGCCGGTATCGAGCAGGCGGTCATCGACGCGATCAACGCGCGAAAGAGTCCGAACCTGGCGGATGCGCGCGAGCAGACTTGCTTTGCCGTGGCGCGCGAACTGCTCGCGAACAAGAACCTCAGCGACGAAGCTTATGCCGCGGCGGAGAAGACGATGGGATTGGAGAGCCTGGTGGCGCTGGTCGCAGCGACCGGGAGCTTTTCGATGACCTGCATGACCGCCAACACGTTCGCAATCGACCCGCCGGCAGCCAATCCGACGCCGCTCGCGGAGTAGCGGGCCAATCCCGACGCGGAGGGTGACATGAAAAAATTTGTGCGCCGCGAATTTCTTCTTGTGGCCGGGCTTGCAGCCGCCGGCTCCACCCTTTCGCATCCCGCTTTCGCGCAAGCCTATCCGGCCCGGCCGGTGCGGCTGGTCGTGCCCTTCAATGCCGGCGGCAGCACCGATCTGGTCGGCCGCATCATCTGCCAATGGCTCACCGAGCGGCTCGGGCAATCGTTTGTCGTCGAGAACAAGCCCGGCGGCGGCACCAACATCGGGACTCAACTGGTGGCGAACTCTCCGGCCGACGGCTACACGCTGCTGTATACGGTCTCCACCCACGCCATCAATCCGTCGCTCTACAAATCGCTGCCGTTCGACTTCCAGCGCGACATCGTTGCCGTCGGAGGCCTCTTCGAATTTCCGATGGTGCTGGTCATGAGCCCGCAGGTGCCGGCCAGGAGCGTCCCCGAGTTCATCGCCTACGCCAAGGCCAATCCGGGCAAGGTCAACATCGGCTCGTTCGGCATGCGCACCATCAGCCACCTGTCCATCGAGCTGCTCAAGTCCTCGACCGGCATCGAATTCGTTCACGTTCCTTACACCGGCGGCGCGCCGATGCTGACCGACCTGATCTCCGGGCGGATTCAGGCCGGCGTCGATGCGCTGCCGAATTCACTGCCGCACATCAGGAGCGGCTCGGTGCGCGCACTCGCGATCCTGTCGCGGACGCGGACGGCTCCGCTTCCCGACGTGCCGACCATGGACGAGGCTATCCCGGGCTTCGAGGCCACCGCATGGAACGGCGTCGGCGCGCCGAAGGGCACGCCGGCCGAGGTCGTCGCGCGCCTCAACCGCGAGATCAACGCGGGCCTGCAAGACGCGGTACTGCTCAAGCGTGTGGCCGATGTCGGCGGCGCGCCGATCCGCGCGACGCCCACGGAGATGGCCGCGCTCATCGCCAAGGACACGGACAAGTGGGCCAAGGTGGTGAAGGCCGCGGGCCTCACGCCGGAATGACGCTCCACCCTTCCCTCGCCTCCCCCGTGAGGTCCGCTAAGTGCCAGAAGGGATACCCCAACATTTAGACCACAGCCACGATGACGTGTGCCTGAATTTTGGCAGCAACCTCGCCGCCGCCATGTCTGTCCGCAATCGCGGATGCGACGTAGTCGGTTGCGGATTCCAGTTTTCCCGCGCCTCTGGCCTCGATTTCGTTGCGAAGAAGAGTTCCCTGACAATAGGCAACGGCAGGAAGGCGCGGTGAGGATGCGCGGCTTTGTTCGGCTCTCGTCTCGATAACGACACGGGAGAAACCTGCGTCCTCCAGCTCGCTACGGATCAGGGCCGTATCGTGGTAACCGTGCGGCGTGCGTGCCAAAAAGCGCGGCGGATCGTTCGGAAAAATCTTTGCGAGAGCGTTCGTCACATCATCCGCAAAAACGTTCTCCTCGAGGCGATCCCATACGCTGAATAAGAAATGTCCTCCGGGCTTCAGGACTCGCCTTGCTTCGCGGTAGCCAGCCGTGCGGTCGGGAAAGAACATCGCGCCGAACTGGCAACAAACGAGATCGAAGGTCGCATTTTCAAACGGTAGCGCCAGAGCATCCGCTTGGCGCCAGCTGATGCGATTGTCGGGAGGTTGTCGCGATGCGGCGTAGTCGACCATCGGCTGGTTGAGGTCGGTTACGACATAGCTTGCGCCCCGGGGCAGTCTTGGCGCCAATGCGCGAGTGACAACCCCGCTGCCCGCGGCGGTTTCCAAAACGGCGCTTGGCGACAAGGCCGCTGCGCGTTGTGCAATATCCGCGGCGTACGGCTCGAAAATCAACGGCACCATATAGCGGTCGTAGTTTTCCGGAATCGAGCCGGCGAACACCTTGTCAGTTTCCAACATGGCTTATCACTCGTCACCCGTTTGATGGCCCGCATGACTACCATATGATCGTCCACAGTGGGTCATAGGCGGAATGCTCAATTTGAGCCCGAGATGGCGGCTTTCCACCCCATGGCGATCGGAAAAATCGGTCCACGCGTCGGCAACCAGTGATAGTTGGCCGGCGGCGCAAATGTGTCCGCGCCTTAGACTCACCGGCTGCTAGTATCGCTTTGGTTTGGAAGCTCGCTTCGGTGAAGCGGAGAATTCAAGCGAACTTCCGAACCGCGACGCCAGAGAATCAATTCAACGAAGGCGGCCTTGGAGATCGCAAGATGACTGGACAACTGCAGGACAAGGTGGCGATCGTCACCGGCGCGAGCAACGGCATCGGCCGCGCCATCGCCGAGACGTTCGCCGCGGAGGGCGCGAAGACCGTGCTGGTGGCACGGCGCGCCAAGCTCCTGGACGAGGTCGCGGCCGGCATCGAGGCCAAGGGCGGCACGGCGCTGCCGGTGCCGGCCGATCTCACCAGCGAGGAGCAGATCGCCGCGCTGTTCGACAGTGCGGTCAAAGCCTACGGCCGCCTCGACGTGCTGGTGAACAATGCCGGGATTTCGACGCCCAAGAACACCGAGGACATCACGCTGCAATACTGGCAGCGACGCGCTCGCCATCAACATCACCGCACCGTTCCTGTGCAGCCGCGAGGCGATCCGCATCATGAAGGCGCAAACGCCGCAGGGCGGGCGCATCATCAACATCGGCAGCATCTCGCAGAAGACGCCGCGGCCGGACTCGCTGCTGCTACGCGGTGTGCAAGCACGGCCTCCAGGGCATGACGCATCAGCTGACGATGGACGGGCGAAAATACGGCGTGGTGTCGTCGATCATCCATCCGGGCGCGACGCTGTCCTCGTTCACGACGCGGCATGGGCGGACGAAAGCCGGAGCGGGCGCGACGCCCGAGGATTACGTGATGGCCGCCGAGGACGTGGCCAAGGTCGCGCTGCTGATGGCGTCGCTGCCGCCGGAGGTGAATTTGTATGAGTCGACCATTTTGCCGAACAACATGCGGAGCTTTATCGGGCGGGGATAGACGACATCGGAATTGGCAAAGGCACTAATCCGTCTTGGCGCTCTAAATCCTTCGCGCCGCCGAAGCAGGCTTCGAGGCTTGCAACGCCTCTCACCTTCAATACGCGCCTCAAGGCGCTTTCACCTTGCGGCGCTCAAGGCTGACCTGTAATTCGCTTTCAAGAAATTCCCGAAGCTGTCTTTGACGAACCGCAAGATTCATAATGTGCTGGGCAACCCTGAACACCCGTTCCGATGCCTCTTCCGCATCAGGAAGCTCAGAGGCGTAGAGTCTCTTGGCAGCTTGGAGTTTATTGTTCGACATCGTCGTCCCCGGCCTGAAGCGCAGTTGCGCAGGACAGAGAATCAATGCAGGGCAATTCGTACAAGCATGCCGGCCCAATAATCCAGCGCTGTGTCATTTGAGACTCACATTCGACGATGCCCGTGGGGCCTCCCGGTTGTTCCGGCCACCCTCGGGCGCATCGACTAACAGTGATGTTTGCTGCACTGCGTGAGGCGTAGCCCCTGGCGGCAGATGCCCGGGCTGTGAAGTCGAGTCCAGTTCCGGTGCGAAGCGGACATCAGGCAACTATCGGCGGGCACCGAACCGACAGCGAACGACCCATTGCGGAAATCGAGCGGCCGTCAGTTCTTCGGCTGCTCCCAGTCGTGTTCGGAAACGTCGAACACGATGCCGTTGACGTCCTTGAATTTCACTTCCGCGTCGATGCCCGGATATTGCGGGAGCTTCATGAAGAACTCGCCGCCGTGCTGCTTGATCTTCTGCTCCGTCGCGCTTTCGCTATCGACCACGAAGCCGAAGTGATGCAGCCCCGCGAAATCCGGCCCGCCCTTGCTGCCCTTGGCGCCTTCGGGGAATTGCAGCAGGGTGAGGTTCATCACGCCGTCCGACAGCGAGATGGCATTGCCGATCGGTGCTTCGACCTTCTTCACCCGCTTGAGTTCGAACACGCCTTCGTAAAAGGCCGCGGCCTTTTCGAGGTCGGGGACCTGGATGGCGATGTGTCTGATCTTGGCCATGGCGCGCTCCGCTGAGTGACTGGCTGCAAATCTGGCTGCATCATAGATAGCGCTGCATAGATAGCACCGCACCATGCGCGATGGAACGCGCCCTGGACCCCGCCATGTGCTAAAGCATCAATCGAGCGGCTTCTCTTGGCGGTGATACCCGCCTTCACGCCGCGCCGCAGGGCGAGCAGATTGATGAGACGACGCGACTTCATGACCGGAATTGCCGGGTCGGCGGCGACATGGCCGCTGATGGTTCACGCTCAGCAGCCACCGTTACCGCTCGTTGGCTTGCTTGTGTTGCCCGATCCGTTCATGGGTCGTTTGCAGGCGTTTCACCAGGGTTTGCACGACCTCGGCTTTCAAGCCGGCCGAAACGTCACTATCGAACAAAATTGGGATGGCCAATACGGCAGCTTGCCCGCCGCGGCCGCCGATTTGGTTCGCCACAAGGTGAACGTGATCGTCGCTGCAAGCACTCCCGGCGCTTTGGCTGCCAAAGCGGAGACAACGACCGTGCCGATCGTCTTCAATGTCGGCGTCGATCCGGTTGAAGCGGGGCTGGTCGCCAGTCTCAACAGACCGGGCGGCAACCTTACGGGCGTCAGCAATCTGAACGTCGAACTGGGATCGAAGCAGCTTGAACTTCTCCATGAGGTCGTGCCCTCGGCCGCCGGTATCGCGGTTCTGGTGAATCCGACAAGTCCGGCCTTTGCCGAGCCGCTCGTGCGTCAGTTGCAAGCCGCAGCGCAGGTCCGCAAGCTGCGGCTCCCCGTATTGCGAGCAAGCAGCGAACCGGAGTTTGAGTCCGCATTTGCCTCTCTCGCCGAATTGCGCGCTGGGGCGCTGGTCATAGGGTCCGATCCATTCTTGAACAGCCGCAGCGAACAGCTCGCCGCAATTGCACTACGGTACCGGATGCCCACCATGCATCAAATCCGCGAGTTTCCTGCTGCCGGCGGGTTGATGGGCTATGGCAACTACCTTCCGGAGTCATATCGCCTGATGGGGAATTACACGGCTCGAAATCCTGAAGGGCGAAAAGCCATCGGACTTGCCGGTACAACAGGCCACAAAGATCGAGCTCGTCATCAATCTAAAAACTGCGAAATCCCTTGGACTTGCTCTGCCTGTCTCGTTGCTCGCGCGCGCCGACGAGGTGATCGAATAGCGAGCAGTCACGCTGCGGTTGCCTACCGCAAGGGTTCCGGTTCGGCCGCGATCTGATATGTTTATCGATCCGGCCCATGGGCCGCGAAGCCCGAAATTCGCGGAGCAAAAAATAAATCGACGTCAGTTGATGGCGGGTGCGGCGATGTTGGCTTTCGCGCCCCCTGCCGCGCTGGCCCAGGCAAGTACGCTGAGCAAGGCGGTTCGGACCATGGAGAACATGGAACCTACCGTTCCCCGCCCCGAGCAAGACGCCGCAGCGCTCAGGAAGTTGGCGGAGTTGCAGGCCAGGATCGGCAAGAAGCCGAACATTGTTTGGCTGCTGATCGACGACATGGGCTGGGGCGATCCAGGTTGCTACGGCGGCGGAGCCGCGATCGGCGCTGCTACGCCCAACATCGACCGTCTGGCACAAGAGGGATTGAAACTCACCTCCGCCTACTCGCAGCCGACTTGCACACCCACACGCTCGGCGATTCTCACCGGCCGGCTACCGGTGCGCACGGGCCTCATACGGCCGATCCTCGCGGGCGACAAGATTACCAAGAACCCGTGGGCCGACGAAATCTCGCTGCCCAAGCTCTTGAGCGACGCCGGCTACACCACGGTGCTGACGGGTAAGTGGCACGTCGGTGAATCCGTGGGCATGCGACCGCACGACGTCGGGTTCGACGAGTATTACGGCTACTACCCCGCGCAGAAGGAGTTGTCGCAGTCGGTCGACAAGCGCCGCTATCCTGACCTCGTGCTCAACCCGGAACGGCTCGCGCAATTGCACGAGACCGGCGCGAGCGAAGCACTGGTGCATGGTTTCAAGGGTGGCGCGACCACGGACGTGCGGCAAGTAAAGAGCATCGAAGACATCGCCGAAGCCGACCGCCTGCTCAAGGAGTTCACGGTCCAGAAAATTCCCGAGTTGGCCAAGGCCGGCAAGCCCTTCTTTCTGGAACACGCTTTTATGAAGGTCCACGCGGACAATTTCGCGTCCAAGGAGTTCGAGGGCAAGAGCGGAAGCAAATATCCGTACAAGGACGCGGTGGTCGAGGTCGACGCTTACATTGGTGAAATCGTCAAGGCGCTCGACGATGCAAAACTGCTCGACAACACATTCATCTTCGTGACCTCCGACAACGGTCCGCAATTGGATAGCTGGCCCGACAGCGGCTACTCGCCATTCAAAGGAGCCAAGACCACGCCCTGGGAAGCGGGCGTGCGCGTGCCGGGTATCGCTTACTGGAAGGGCGTCATCAAACCTGGCCGCCAAAGCGACGATTTGTTCGACCTGATGGACCTGTTCAATACGTCGCTGACGCTGGCCGGGATCGGCACAGATAAGCTGGCGACCGACCGCTATTACGACGGCATCGACCAGACCTCATTTCTGCTGGTCGACGACGGCCGCTCCAAACGCGAGAAGGTTTACATCTGGGCGCAGGCCGACCTGATGGCGATGCGGATGTATGAGTACAAGATCCACGTCAAAGTCGTCGAAGCGAAGGCGCAATGGCTGTGGACCGACATGTCCACGATCACCGACGTCGGCCTCGCGCCGTGGCTGTTCAACCTCTACATCGACCCGAAGGAGGAATACCCGGTCGGACATCGACAGAACGCCTGGCTGGCGTCCATGGCGGCGGAGATGAAAGCCCATGCGGCGACGTTCAAGAAGTACCCACCGAAGAACATCGGACTAGCGCAGTAGGGAGCCGATTGCTCAGATCAATCGTCCTTGTGCGCTGCCTTTGTGTCGTCATCCATGAGACCCAGGGTAAGAGGCTGAGATGGCCATCGCATTCAACCAAGCCACCGTCGCGGCAGAACCGGCCGGACACGGCGTCGTTCGGCAGAGACTGCTGACGGATGAGCGCGTCTCCGGCACGAATGTTCTGCTTGAGCGTCTGACGCTCGAGGCTGGTACGACGATCCAGCTCGAACCGACGGCAACGTCTCTGATCTGGCTTCACCTGCTGGCAGGCGAGGCCAAGCTCGACACGCTCTATACCAACCAGATGACGGACACCCATTCGGCCTTTCTGCCACCTGGCTTCAGCGGCTCGCTGTCGACCGAGAAAGGCGCGAGCCTGCTTTATGCCGAAGTCTTGAATGGCGGAGGAAGCGATCTTCCGCGTCTCATGGTCGTTAACTGGACGCGAGAACCGGTCTTCAAGTCGGAGCGTGATGCCCGCAAGCGCATCGCACTCGTGAGCGACGAGGTATGCAGCACGAAGGCGATCAAGATCGAGATGGTGATCTACCCGCCGGGCAGCGGGTCGGCGAGCCATCATCAAGCGGGCGCCGCCTTTTTCATGTACGTCATGGACGGACGCGGCACGGCCGCGACGAAGGATCAGTCATTCTCACTGCAGCGGGGCGACTTGATCTATTTTCCCCATCGGGAGCAGCGATCTATCAACGCCGCGGACAATAGCGAGCTCCGCTTCCTCGCATTTTACGTGCCGGGCGAATTCAAGACCGTTTGGGCTGATCCGCGCGAAGCGAGCGCGTGGCGCTCCACCCGCCTCGACATCAACGGCTACCAGACCCTGAACGATCAGAAAGATAGCCGCAATAGTCGCGCCGGAGGCGCTTTCTGATAGCGCCGGACGGCATTTATCAGGTGGTCCGCGAGGTGATCGCGCAATATCTCGCGCTTTCGCGCGGGTTACTCGGCCTTGATGCCTGCGAATTTGATCACCTTGGCCCACTTCTCGGTTTCGTTCGCAATGAATTTCGTGAACTCACCGGGCGAGGAGGAGAACGACAGGGCACCTAGGTCCGCGAGCCGGGCCTTGATGCCCGGATCGACGAGCGCGGCGTTGACCTCCATGTTGAGCCGATCGATGATCTCCGTCGGCGTCGCCTTCGGCGCGCAGAGCCCACACCAGCCGCTCGCCGCAAAGCCCGGCACGGTTTCGGCCACCGTCGGGACGGCCGGCAATACGTCCAGTCGCGCCGGACTCGCCACCGCGAGCGCGCGCAGCCGGCCGGTCCTGACGTGATCGATCGCCGTGGGGACCGCGTCGATCCCTGTCTGCACCTGCCCACCAATGAGATCGGTCAACGCCGCCGGCGAACCGCGATAGCGCACCACCACGATATCGACGCCGGTCATCATCTTGAGAAGCTCACCGGCGAGATCGGGTGCAGTCGCGAGCCCGGGTGTCGCGATATTGACCTTGCCGGGATTGGCCTTGGCATAAGCGATCAGTTCCGGGACCGTTGCGACCGGAAACGAAGGGTGCGCTAAGAGGATGAGCGGAATGTGGTTGATGCTGGCGATCGGCGCAAAGTCACGCAGGAAGTTGTAACCGAGCTTGGTGAACAGCGTGGCGTTGATCGCGGCAGCCGCGGCTGTCACGAGCAGCGTGTAGCCGTCAGCGGGAGCACGCGCGACCGCCTCGGTTCCGATATTGTTTCCGGCGCCCGGCCGGTTTTCGACGACGAACGGCTGGCCAAGCCGCTCCGACAACCACTGGCCGATCAGGCGCGCCGCGAGGTCGATCGGGCCGCCGGCGGGGACGGCGACGATGATGCGCACGGCCCGCGACGGATAGGCTTGCGCCTGCGCGATCCGCGACACCGCCGGTGCCGCGGCGGTGCCGGCAATCAGACGCAGAAATGCGCGGCGGCTGGAAAAAGGCGGCAGCGTTTTCATCATGAACCCACGGTCTGAGAAGCCAGTGTCAACATATCACCGCGGCGCAAAGCCGAGAACGCGGAATGTCGCGGACATGGCGACACCTGCCGCCGGCCTCATCCCGGTCGACGTGACTCGAGATAGAGCCAGCCCCGGTCGATCGGTCGCACGAATGGCTGACTGATCCCCGTAAATTCGATAAGCTGCAATCCGACCCTAGGTCCTATGTGGCGGGGACCGCAACGCACATTGCTTCCGATTGCTGACGAAGTGATCGAATGATCTCGCGCTCTGGAGGAGAGAGAAATGAATGACGATCATCGCTTCGTGGAAAAACAAATGGGACATAAATTTTACGGAGCTGTGCCAACGTTTGGGAAAATTGTAATCGGGTTATTGTTGATTGCTATAGCGGGTGGCGTGATTTTGTACGTGGCTGTGTCGACAAAATTGATTCAGTAGCAAGCGCAGGCGATCGATCGGATGCCGAAGAAGCTCTCGGCATCGGCCTTTATGAAATCATGCGCCGTCGCGTGATCCAGGTGAATCCCGGAGCGCGTGCTCCGGCTTTCGCAGACATTCGACACCCACGCGGGACTGATCCAGAGCGCCTCACATCTCGATGTTCGCCTCCTTCACCACCGGGCCCCACTTGCGTAGCTCGGAGGCGATGAAAGCCTTCAGATCGGCCGGGGAGCCGCCGACGGCCTGCATGCTCAGGCTGGCGAGCACTTCCTGTCCCTTCGGGCTCTTCAGGAATGCATTGGCGGCGGCATTGACCTTGTCGATGATCTCCTGGGGCGTACCCGCCGGCGCCGCCAGAGCGTACCAGGCGGTGGCTTCGAATCCCCGAAATCCGGCCTCCTGCACGGTCATCACGTCCGGCAGATCGTTCGAGCGTTGGGTGGTGGTGACGGCGAGCGCGCGGATCTTGCCGTCGCGCACCAGCGGCACGTACGACGGCATGAAATCCATCGCGATGTCGACCTGACCGCCGAGCAGGTCGTTGGCCACCAGCGCCGTGCCGCGATACGGCACGTTCGTCATGCTGATCCCGAGTTCCTTCTGCACCAGCACCGAGGTGATGTGGCCGAGCGTTCCGTTGCCGGGGACGCCGACATTGAGCTTGCCGGGATTTGCCTTGGCGTAGGCCGCGAGCTCCTTGATGTCCTTCACCGGCAGCGACGTCTTCGCCGCGATGATGAGGGGCGACTTGGCGATCAGCACGATCGGCGTGAAGGCCTGCTCCGGATCGAACGGCAGGCTCTTGTACATCAGCTTGTTGTTCGCGAGCGGCCCCGGCGTGCCAAACAACAGCGTGTAGCCATCGGGCGCGGCCTTGGCGACGGCAGCGGCGCCGACATTGCCGCCTGCGCCAGTGCGATTGTCGACGACGAACTGCTGGCCGAACCTCTCGCCGAGATCCTGCGCGAGCGCACGCGCCAGCAGGTCCGTCCCTCCGCCGGCGGCAAACGGCAGGATCATGGTGACGGGCCGCGACGGCCAAGTCTGCATCTGAGTCTGCGCCCAGGCGACCGACGGTCCCGCCCAGAGGCCGGCCGCGCCGACGGCAAGCGCGCCCCTTCGAGTGATGCGAACTTTCACGATGTCCTCCCGTGCCGCGTAGCGGAATTGCGCCGGTTATTTCTTGGCAGCGGAGCTGTGTTGGCTATTTTGCGCACCCTATCCGCATCGTCAATAAGTCGAATTCCATCTCATCAAGGAGTCGTGAAAGCGTTGAGTCTCCGTTCGTCAGACGGCCCACGTAAGCGACGCCCCGGGTCGGAAGGTGGCGGCCGTTGCGTCGGCCGTCGAAAACAATGCGGCGGACCATACCGGTCGTTTCCGACACCCGGTCATTGACAGGCTCAACGCCGCGATCAACGCCGGCCTTTACCGAGCGTCAGGCATGCGTTCAAGCATCGCGCGATGACGTCTCATCGCGCGATTTGCGCTACATCTTCAAGGTATTCAGCATGGTGGCGCAGGCCTCCGCGACCGCGGAGTTGGCCTCGCTGCTGCCGGGCAGCGTCGCCCAGCCGCCCTTCGTGATGAAGGTGCCCTGCTGCCACGAACTGACTTTTCTCAGTTCAACCAAGTTGGCGGCGGCTTCGGGGCTGTGTTGAAACTTGTCGACGCAGATCGGAGCGAGGGCCGTCACCAGCGCGGTGCTTGCGCCCTTCTGGGTCATCTCTTTCGCGGTGCCGCCGGTGACCCAGCCGCCCCAATAGAACCCGACGACCAAGGTCGCGACGACACCCGCGAAAGCGCCTTGCAGCAGGCGCGTGAGTGAATCCCCTTCCAGGATGGCAGGTAACTGCATAAGCGTTTCCTTTCGCCCGACATGCTTCGGGGCGAGGGCCGCGGAGACCCGAATGGGCTCCGGTCGATAGGTCGGATTGTGAAGTTGGATTGAAGGGCCGGCCGCTTTGATCTGGCGTTTCGGTCGCGACGTTTATGCTCCTTTCGCTGATCAGAGTCGATCTCATCCGACGCCATCGACGAAAGGAGTTTGTCGCACTTGATCAATCGCACAGTTGCAGCCGGAAACAGGCGCGCATTATGTTATCGTCGGCTTCGCAGCTTGGCGCGGCATCGCAAGACGCGCCATCGAAAGACTTCACAGCACGCGCCATTGATTGGCTGAATTGCTGTTCACGCCGCCGGCCACGACGCTTGCGATAAGAATTATTCCTGCTGAAGCAGCAATCCTTCCATTTTTGCCCACCACCGGAAGGACTTTGCGGCCGCGTCGGTCTCTTGTTCCGTCGACGCGGTACTGAGACGGCGAAGCATCAGATCCCGCGTCACGGGCCAGCGGCCAACATATTCCCGCATGAAGCTGGCCGCATCATCAAGCGACCGGATGAGAACCGTCGCCTCCCCGGCGAGCTGTAGGGGAGGTTCGAACATAACCGTCATGCGAACGACCATGAGATTGAACCCATCAGGTGAGTGTCAAAGGCTTGAGCGCGACGGGGTCGTCTTTCGCGAGTCCAAATTCCATTCCACCACCGTCTGCGGCGGCCTTCGGCGTTTGTCGTGAGACGCGACTTCCATTTCGGGAAATCGTCTTGGCAAGACGCGCCAAGTGCGCCGTTCGCGCCGCGGCTCCCGACGCATTTGCAGAAGCTTCGGATATAAAGATCGGGATGGAGAATTTCACCGGCAGCGGTATTCCATCGCGGTGGAGTTCCCAGATGAATCGTTCGCCCCGCTGCGCAACGCGAACTTCAAGACCGTCGTATGTGCTCATCTTTCCTACATCCTTCCTCACCGAAAAAACCTGATGGTGATTTCGGCGGGAGTCTTTTCGATCGCTCTGTGAATTTCCTCAGCGGCGTTGGCCAACCTGTTCGTATCGATGTTGATTCCGATCCGGCAGCCCGTACACGCCATGTGTTCGTTCGCCTTCAGGCGCCCGACTGTCTGCCCGAGGTCCTGTCCGCAGTTTGGACATTGAAACCTGATCTCGTGCAGGTCCGCGCCGGCCATCGCAAATACCTTGGTTTGGATGCGTGAAACCGAGACTCCCCGACAGGCGACGCTCGGAATTCGTTCGTCCTGAACGAATTCAGCGCCGTCTGGCCGAGGTCTTTGGAGCCTCACGCGGAGGCCCACGCATTTCAACGAAGAGACCCATATTGATGTATTTTGAGGGCGATGTCCATCTAACCTGATGGTAATTCGATGGATTTAGGAAATATATTTGATTGAAATATCAATCGACGGCAAACAAAAATGGATTCTACGCGAAGAGCATTAATACGACAGGACTTGTTTTTTACTGAAACGACTACATTTCATTTGAGTACGAAAACTTCTCAAAATCGTTTTAATGAAGGGAATTACTATGTCGAATCAACCGACCAGCAATGATCCGAAGAACCCTGCTCCGTCCAATCCGCAGCAGACGCAGACCAATCCGCAGCAGCCCCACAAGCCGGCCGGCGACAAGAAGCCCGCCGAGCAGCAGAAGTAATCGTTCGCGCAAGGTTGCGAGGCGGTCCGGTTCCTTTATGGGACCGGACCTTCTTTTGCGTCGGCCAACGCGGTTTCGCGCTGCTCACCGGCCGAATCCCACGCGGCGTATCAGCCTCATGGCACTCACCTTTCCGAATCAAAGCCGCTTCTATGATGCGACCCGGCGCGCAGTGCGCTTTTGGGGGCACGACAGCGCAATGGAAGCGACATTCTTCATGACTGAGGATGCACTCAAGCGCGTTCAGCCCGGCATGCGATTGGACGAGACTGGCCTGCTTGGCGCGTTCGATGCAAATCGCGACTTGATTCACAAAGCCGCCGCGAAGGTGTATTCGCGAGGCCAACGCGGCTCGTACGATCTGGTCTACACCGATTTCTAAAGAGCGCCGCCGCCGAAGAAATGCGTGAAGTTGAATACCCAGAGAAACACGGCAAACAGGACGAGAAGCGCAATTCCAAACGCGTGCAGTCCATAAGGACCGATCAGTACGCGTGAAATGGCTGCCTGTGCCATGGCCTCTATATTCCTTGCATGAAATGAAGTCGCCGCGGATGCACGCTTGCACAATATGACCTTCGATACAAACCAATTCACAAGATTGGATTTGCAGCCGCGAAGGTCCGAGTCATCCAAGAAAATCCGAGTCATCCAAGAGTCGTGAAAGCGTTGAGTCTCTGTCAGAAACGACCGGCATGGTCCGCCGCATCGAATCGACGGCGGAGGCCCGATGGCCGTCACCATCCTGCGCGGCGCGCCAGCGCGCCTTCCAGGCGCGCTCACTTCAAGTGGCGCGCGTTCGGACGCAAAACCGGCGTCCACTTTTGCGAACGCGCTTACGCGGCGGCGCTTTCTGACGACTGCGGCATCGTCGGCGGCCATCACGGCCGCGGGCGGCATCGCCAAACCCTCGATCAGCCACGTGGCCGATCGGCCGGCCATCACGCACGGCATCCAGTCGGGCGACGTCTCGATTGATTCCGGCGTGGTCTGGGCGCGCGCCGACCGGCCGTCGCGCATGCTGGTCGAGACCGCGACCACCGACAGCTTCAAGAATATTCGCAGCGCGGTCACCGTCGACGCGCTCGCGGAAACCGATTTCACCGCCAAGGTGCTGCTGGAAGGTCTGCCAGCCGGACAGGACATCTTCTACCGCATCCGGTTCGAGGATCACTCCTTCCCGATGATCACCAGCGAGCCGCAGATCGGGCGCTTTCGCACGGCGCCGAACGAACGGCGGACGGTGTCGTTCGTGTGGTCGGGCGACACCGCGGGCCAGGGCTGGGGCATCGACGAAGCGCGCGGCGGCATGCGCACGTATTCGACCATGCTGCGCAACCGGCCCGACTTCTTCATCCATTCGGGCGACCATATCTATGCGGACTGCCCGATCCGCGCGGAACAGAAGCTGCCGAACGGCGAGCTGTGGCGCAACATCGCCACCGAGGACAAATCCGACGTGGCGCGCACGCTCGCGGAGTTTCGCGGCAACTACAAATACAACCTGCTCGACCGCAACGTGCTCGCGTTCAATGCCGACGTGCCGATGTTCGCGCAATGGGACGACCACGAAGTCACCAACGACTGGTGTCCGGGCGAGCCGCCGCGGCGCGGACCTTATCGGGACACGAGCATTCTCCAGCTCACGGCGCGCGGCGCACGCGCCTTCCACGAATTCATGCCGATGCGCGAGACGCAGGCGGAGGCCGGACGCGTCTATCGCCGGATTTCGTACGGTCCGCTGCTCGACGTGTTCATGCTCGACATGCGCACCTATCGGCAACCCAACTCAACCGATGGCGCGCGCGCCGACATTCTCGGCGTGACGCAGCTCGCCTGGCTCAAGCGCGAACTGATGCGCTCGCAGGCCACCTGGAAGGTGATCGCCGCCGACCTGCCGATCGGCGTGGTGAGCGACGACGCCGTGGCGCTTGGCGACGGGGCGCCGGCGAGCCGCGAATGCGAGATCGCCGATCTTCTCTCGTTCATC
The DNA here is from genome assembly GCA_963763365.1 of uncultured Alphaproteobacteria bacterium. Lineage (GTDB taxonomy): Bacteria > Pseudomonadota > Alphaproteobacteria > Rhizobiales > Xanthobacteraceae > VAZQ01. The sequence goes on from CAVXOE010000020.1 coordinate 207,356, forward strand.
AAGCACGCGGGCGTGCGCAACACGGTGTGGCTCACCGCCGACATGCACTACACCGCCGCGCACTACTACGATCCCAACCGCGCCGTGTTTCAGGACTTCGAGCCGTTCTGGGAGTTCATCTCGGGCCCGCTGCATTCCGGCACCTGGCATCCGCAGCCGCTCGACAACACGTTCGGCCCGCGCGCGGTCTACCAGAAGGGCTGCGGCGCGGATCAGCCCGACAATCTGGCGCCCTGCTTCGGTTTGCAGTTCTTCGGACACGTCGAGATCGACGGCGACACCGAGGTGATGACGGTGACGCTCAAGGACGTCGCCGACCAGGACCTCTGGTCGGTCAAGATCGAGCCGCAAATGGCGAAATGGTCCGGGCGCGCGCCGCTGCTGCGCGGGTAGCCATCATTGCGACCGCAAGGCGAAGCAATCCAGACGCTTTGGCAAGATGAAACAGACTGGATTGCCTCGTCGCTGACGCTCCTCGCAATGACGGGACTGCAACACGACTGTCATGTTGACCTCATAGGGTCCGCCGGCCGCCCCACCGGAGAGACCCCCACGCCATGCGACGCTTTCTCGCCCCGACCGCCGTTATTGCAATCTGTTTGGCCGCCTCCGCTGGCCACGCTCAGACGATTTATCCGATCGACCGCGCCGACATCCTGGTGGGCGCGCATTTCGACTTCAAGGTCGAGTTCCCCGGCCTCGCGGAGCCGGGCAAGCTCAGCGTGACGCTGAACGGCGAGGACTACGCCAAGGTGTTCGGCAAGGCCGCCACCTTCGTCGAGCGCGAGGACGGCAAGGACCAGTCGGCTCTGGTGCTACGCGACGTGTCGCTGACGCAGCCCGGAACCTACACCGTCAAGGTAACGGACGGCACGAAATCGCGCGAAATCACCTGGGCCGTGTTCGACACCGGGCCGCGCAAGGCGAAGAACGTCATCCTGTTCATCGGCGACGGCATGTCGACGGCGCACCGCACGGCCGCGCGCCTTCTCTCCAAAGGCATCGCGGAAGGCAAGGCCAACGGCAAGCTCGCGATCGACGACATGCCGCACATGGCGCTGGTCGCCACCGCAGGTTCGGACTCGATCATCACCGACTCGGCCAATTCCGCGAGCGCCTACGCGACAGGCCACAAGTCGGCGGTGAACGCCCTGGGTGTCTATGCCGACCGCACCGAAAGCCCGTTCGACGATCCGCGGGTCGAGACCATCACCAGCCTGGTCAAGCGCCGGCTCAATCTTTCCGTCGGCGTCGTGACCAACACCGAGATCGAAGACGCGACCCCCGCCGCCATGATCGCGCATACGCGCCGGCGCTCGACCTACGAGAATATCGTCGAACAGTTCTATGCCGCGAAGCCCGACGTACTGATGGGCGGCGGGTCGTCGAGCTTCTTCCCGCGCGGCAAGGAGGGCGGCGGACGCCGCACGGACGGCGTCGACTACGTCGCCAGGTTCCGCGCCGACGGCTATGCGGTCGCGACCAACGCCGCTGAGCTTGCCGCCAACCAAGGCGCCGCGAAGCTGCTCGGCCTGTTCCACACCGGCAACATGGACGGCGTGCTCGACCGCAAATTCCTCAAGGGCGGCACCGTGAAGAAATTTCCCGACCAGCCCGACCTCACCGAGGAGGTGCGCGTTGCGCTCGACGTGCTGTCGCGCGGGCCGAACGGCTTCTTTCTCATGGTCGAGTCCGGCTTGATCGACAAGTACACCCACGTGCTCGACATGGAGCGCGCGGTCTACGACACGATCATGCTCGACAACGCGGTGAAGGTCGCGCTCGACTGGAGCACGGCGCACGGCGACGACACGCTGATCCTGGTGATCGCCGATCATACTCATCCGATCAGCCTGATCGGCACGATCGGCGACGACATGACGAAGACGTCGGCCGCACCGCTGCGCGAGCGCATCGGCACCTACGACAAGGCGGAGTTTCCGAATTATCCGGCCGCCGACAAGGACGGCTACCCGGATCGCGTCGACGTGAGCCGCCGGCTCGCGATCTTCTCGGCGGCTGCGCCCGACTACTGCGAGACCTTCCGGCCGAAGCTCGACGACCCGAACTCCCCGACGGTCGAGGGCCAGGACAAGGGCACCTACGACGCCAACCCGCGCTATTGCGATATGCCGGGCGCCATGCGGCGGCTCGGCAACCTGCCGAAGTATCTCAACCAGGGCGTCCATTCGGGCGAGGACGTGATCCTCACCGCCACCGGTCCCGGCAGCGAACGCGTTCACGGACAGATGGACAACACCGAAGTCTTTCGCGTCATCGCCGACGCGCTCGGCCTCGGCCCTCCGAAGGAAGCCGGCGCCAAGCGGGATTGATACACCAGCCCTCATGCTGAGGAGCGCACAAAGTGCGCGTCTCGAAGCACGGCCGCAAACTCAGCGCCAGCCGCCATCCTTCGAGACGCAGGCTTCGCCCGCTCCTCAGGATGAGGTTCGTGAGCCTGCTTGTCTCCTCTAGACGTAGCCGATAAGACGGCGCGTCCGGGAGAACGCGCATGATCATCGACTGGCACTCGCACATCTACACGCCGGAGGAAGCCGCGGCCGACCTCGGCACCATCGACGGCAAGCGCGGCCCGCGCTGGGGCGAGCGCGGCTGCCCGATGGTGCTCGAGAATTTTCTCGACGCGCATTACAAGAACGGCATCGACATCAGCGTGGTGACCAACGCCGCGCACTACCTGCGCGGCAAGGCCGACAGCGAAGAACTGCCGGCGGTGCAGAAGTGGACCGACTACGCCGCCGAAGTGCAGGAGAAGCACAAGGGCGTGCTCTATTCGTTTGCCACCATCCTGCCGTGCGGCGGTCCGGCCTTCATCAAGGAGGCGGAGCGCGCCATCAAGCAGCTTGGCCTCAAGGGCATCTTCATCAACTCGAGCCACAAGGGCCACTATCCCGACGACGACGAGGCGCGGCCGTTCTGGGAACTGGTGCAGGATCTCGACGTGCCGGTGATGATCCATCCGCCGCACATCGGTTTCGGCGAAGAGCGCATGAACATCTACCGGCTGGCTTCGTCGATCGGCCGGCCGTTCGATCTCTGCCTAGCGTTCGGCCGGATGATCGTGCGCGGCATTCTGGAAGACTTCCCGCGGCTGAAGATCGTCGCCTCGCACGGCGGCGGCGGCATCTGCGAGACCATCAGCCGGATGGACTACGCCTACGAGCTGCAGGACGAGGCGTTCTTCCTCGGCTCCTACACGCCGATGAAGATCAGGCACGCGCCGAGCCACTACCTGAAGAAGATGTATCTCGACACCGTGACCTATAATCCGCCGGCGGTGCGCATGGTGCTCGACTGGGTCGGGCCCGATCAGGTGCTCTACGGCAGCGACGCCCCTCCCCTCACCTCGCTCAAGCCGCGCGCCATCAAGCTGATCCGCGACCTCGACATACCTGAACCGCAGCGCGAGGCGATCTTCTGGAAAAACGCCGCCCGGCTCCTCAAGCTGCCGATCGCCGACGCGGCCAAGGCGGCATAGAGGCCGCCTGACGATGGCATCCGGACGATCCGTCCGGAAGGTTGACGAACCGCCGCCGCATCCCTAGTTTCCGCGCACATTCGCGCCGCCGCGATAGCCGCGCGGGGCGTACCAATCCGAAATCAGAGCGTGTCATGAAAGTCCGTAACTCATTGAAATCCCTGCGCGGCCGCCATCGCGACAACCGCCTCGTGCGGCGCAAGGGCCGCCTCTACGTGATCAACAAGACCCAGCGCCGCTTCAAGGCGCGCCAGGGCTGAGTTGAGGCCCGACGGTGAACGCCACTGGCCGGTTCGGGCCGTTGCGGTTAAAAGTGTGTTAAACGGGTCAGCCCCGCGCACCCTCACTGTTGCTCAGATGTAACGCGCGCCGACATCACGGCGCATTGAGCATTTCTTATCTTTATTGTCGCGTGGGTCGCCATTACGTTGCGATTCATGGGCCCGCGATTCCGCGCAGCATTCCTGATCGTTGCTTTCGCCGCCGCCGTGTCGGCGACCACGGCGCGCACCAAATCGCCCCACCCCGAAGCGGCTCCCGGCCTGGTCGAGCCGCCGAAGGATCTGCCGCGGGCGCAGACCGGCGACGCCAAGGTCAATCTCGACCGGCTGTTCGAGGCGCTGAAGATCGCGCCCGACACCGAAAGCGCGAAGTACATCGAAGGCCGCATCTGGGCGCTCTGGTTCGCGTCCGGCAGCGACACCACCAATCTGCTGATGGGGCGCGTCAAGACCGCGACCGACGCCAAGGACATCGATCTGGCGATCAAGCTGCTCGACTCGATCATCGACATCCGGCCGGATTTCCTCGAAGCGTGGAACCGGCGCGCCACGCTCTACTACATGAGGAAGGACTTCGGCCCGGCGATCGCCGACATCCAGCATGTCCTCTTGCGCGAGCCGCGCCACTTCGGCGCGCTGTCCGGTCTCGGCATCATTCTGCAGGAGATCGGCGACGACAAGCGCGCGCTCGACGCCTTCCGCCGCGCGGTGGCGGTGCATCCGCATCTCGAGCGCATCCCCGAGTTGGTGAAGAAGCTCTCCGAGAAGATCGACGGCCGGGATATCTGAGCTTTAAGCTTCGTCGCTCGTTCGTGCCCGGCTCCGGCCGGGCATTTGCTTTATTGCCGCCTTGATTCCGCAAACGCGCCCGATACGCCGCAACGCAACCATTCCGGCCGCCGGGCGTTATTTGCCCGACAACCAATCCCCACAACGAGGCCGGCACCCATGCTGTCACGCATGATCATTGCATTTGCCCTGACGACCGCGGCGACCGCCGCAAGCCTTGCCGCTCGCGACACCGGGCGGTCCTGCGCCATCGTCGGCGACAGCATCGCAGTCGAGGCCGCGCAGTATCTGCGCGACTGCAAGCTCAACGCGAAGATCGGCATTCCGTCGGGCGCGGTGATCGCCCGCGTCGACCCGCAGGCGGAGATCAACGTCGTTTCCGCCGGCAGCAACGATCCGGAGGAGCCGAACCTGCGCGCCAATCTCGAACGCATCCGCGAGCGCGCGAAGCGCACGATCTGGATCTTGCCCGCCATCCCGAGCGCGCGGGCGGCGGTGCGCGAGATTGCCGCCAGGCACGGCGATGTGGTGGTGTCGTTCGCGCCCGGCGGCGACGGCATTCATCCGGCGTCGGCGTCCGCGCTCGCGCAGGCGATCGATAGTGCCATCGCAAGCTCAATCGGCGACGCCGGAGGCTAGCGAAAGTCTCTGTCGGCTGACGCAAACCCTTCGCGCGTTCAGTGCTTGCGGCCTTGGGTTCCCGCTTCCGCGGGAACGATCGGAGAGATGGTCGCGTCCACCGCTCCCCTACTCCCGTCCCGCCTCCGCGCCGACGAATGCGATGCGCAGCATGTTGGTGGCGCCAGGCGTGCCGAGCGGCACGCCTGCCACGATGATCACGCGCTGACCGGCGCGCGCGAAGCCGTCCTTGAAGGCGAGCCGACAGGCGCGCTCCACCATGTCGTCGAGACTGCGCGCATCCTCCGCCACGATGCAGTGCACGCCCCACACGAGCGAGAGCCGGCGCCCGGTCGAGAGCTTGGGCGAGATCGCGACGATCGGCGATTTCGGGCGTTCGCGCGCGACCCGCAACGCGGTCGAGCCGGACGACGTCCAGCACACGATGGCGGAGAGATCGAGGGTCTCGGCAATGCCGCGCGCGGCGGCCGCGATGGCGTCGGCGCCGGTCGACTCGGGTTCGGTGCGCTGCGCATGAATGATGGTGCGATAGATCGGATCGCGCTCCACCTCTTCGGCGATACGGTTCATGGTGGCGACGGCTTCGACCGGATATTGCCCGGCGGCGGATTCGGCCGACAGCATCACGGCATCGGCGCCCTCGAAGATCGCGGTCGCCACGTCGGAGACTTCGGCGCGGGTCGGCACCGGCGCGGTGATCATCGATTCCAGCATCTGCGTCGCCACCACGACCGGCTTGCCGGCGCGGCGCGCGGCGCGCGTCATCTGCTTCTGGACCCCGGGCACGCGTTCGAGCGGCATCTCGACGCCAAGGTCGCCGCGCGCGACCATCAAGGCGTCAGTGAGGTCGAGGATCTCGTCGAGGCGGTTGACCGCCTGCGGCTTCTCGATCTTCGCCATTACGGCGGCGCGCCCGCGCGTGATCTTCTTCGCCTCTGCGATGTCCTCCGGCCGCTGCACGAAGGAGAGCGCGATCCAGTCGACGCCGGTGTCGAGCGCGGCGTCGAGATCGGAGCGGTCCTTTTCGGTCAGCGCCGAGAACGGCACCACGGTGTCGGGCAGGCTCACGCCTTTGCGGTCCGACAGCTTGCCGCCGACTTCGACGCGCGTGACGATGCGGCCCGCGCCAACTTCGGTCGCGGTAAGCCTGATCTTGCCGTCGTCGAGCAGCAGTACGTGACCGGGCTCGGCCGCAGCGATGATTTCCGGATGCGGCAAGTGCACGCGCTTGGCGTCGCCAGGCGCTGGATCGCTATCGAGCGCGAAGGTCTCGCCCTTCACCAGCATCGCCGGACCGCCGGCGAATGCACCGACCCGCAGCTTCGGTCCTTGCAGGTCGACCAGGATGCCGATCGGCCGGCCGTGCTCGCTCTCGATCGCGCGGATCGCCGCCACCAGTTCGCGCATGCGCGCGTGCGTGGTGTGACTCATGTTGATGCGGAAGACGTCGGCGCCCGCCCGGAACAGGTTTCCGATCGCGGTCTTGTCGGAGGACGCCGGGCCGAGCGTGGCGACGATCTTGGTCCGGCGCAGGCGTCGCATCAGGGCGCTGTCGGTTGGTGAATCATCGCGCCCTTCTTACTGCATTTTGCGCGAAAGAACATGACCGGGACACGGAGACTCCGGTTCCCTCCCCGCGAGCGAAAGGGGTTTGGGGCTCGCGGCCGTCATTGCGAGCGTGGCGAAGCCATCCAGCGTACATCGCGAGTCTGGATTGCCTCGTTGCCCCCTTTGGGGCTCCTCCCAATGACGGAAAATCGGATCGTGCGTCAGTTGTTGCGGCCACGCTGCGGCTGCGCCGGTGCGTTCTGCTTGGGGCCGGCGGGCGGCGTGGTCGGGACAAGCGGCACGCGCGATTGCAACGGCGTCATCGGCGCCTGGTCGGCCGATTCGGTGAGCTGCACGGTCCAGGACGGCTGGTCGCCGGTATCGACTTCGAAGTAGCCGGTGCGGTCGAAGCCGCGGGCGAGGCAGTCTTCCGTGCCCTTGATGGTGAATTCCTTCTCACGCGAGCACATGTAGGCTTGGCCCGACCACTCGCCCCCGCGATCGTAGTCCACCGCGTAGATGTAGTAGAAGCGCGCAACCAGCCCGCCGCGCAGGATGGTCTCGCAGCTCCGCGCCGCGATGTTCCACCAGCCTTCGGTGGTCCAGGTTTCGTTTTCCTTGTAGCCGACCGCGATGCCGATGCGGCTCGACGTGTTGTTGCACAGGCGGAAATCCGCCTTCGCGGGCTCGGCGGCCAGCATCGTGGCCGCGGCAAACGGCACGCCCACAAAGAGCCAGAGCAAACCCCGGACCAGGCCCACCGTGCCAAATCCATGCGTCATGGCGTCATTTCCCCAACCACCGGACGGGCCCCACCAGCGCCGGATATCGCGTGAACCTCACGGGCTGTCAACGAGGATAGCCCTGAAATCATTGACGTTGGTGTAAGTCGGCCCGGGCGCCAACAAGTCCCCAAGCTTCTCAAAGAATTCGGTCGAATTGTTGTCGGCAAGAAAGACGGCCGGATCGAGGCCAATTTGGCGCGCCCGGGCGAGCGTGGTGTCGCTGACGAAGGCGCCCGCCGGGTCCTCGGGACGCCCCCCGCCCCCGTCGGTACCGTCGGTGTCGCCGGCAAGCGCCGCCACACGGCCAATACCGTCGAGCGCAATAGCCAGTGCCAGCGCGTATTCCTGGTTGGGGCCGCCGCGGCCCTGCCCGCGCAGCGTCACGGTCAGCTCGCCGCCCGACAGGATCACGGCGCGGCGGCCGGCGGCGCGCAATTCGCGCGCGAGCCGCGCATGTGCCGCCGCCACCTCCCGCGCCTCGCCTTCGAGCGCGGTGCCGAGGACGATGGGATCGTATCCGGCCGCGCGCACGGCCGCCTCGACGGCGTGAAACACCTCGGATGGCCGCGCAGCAAACGCATACGAGGTCGCGGCGAAGACCGGATCGCCGGGCTTGGGGGATTCATTCGCCGGATCGGCCAATGCGCGCGCGACGCTGTCGGGCACGGCAAGCCGGTAGCGCTCGACGACGGCGCGGGCGTCCGCCAACGTGGTCGGGATCGGGCACGGTCGGACCGGACCCGATCACCGCCGGATCGTCGCCCGGCACGTCGGAGATCGCGACGGTCACCACCCGCGCCGGATAGGCGCGGGCTGCAAGCCGTCCGCCCTTGATGCGGGAGAGATGCTTGCGCAGCGTGTTCATCTCGGTGATGCCGGCGCCCGAACGCAGGAGCGAGCGTGTCACCGCCTGCTTTTCGGCGAGCGACATGCCGGCGGCGGGCGCGATCCAGTTCGCCGAGGCGCCACCCGAGACCAGCGCCAGGACGAGATCGCCGGGGCCGGCGGAATCGGCGAGCGCCAGAGTATCGCGCGTCGCATCCAGGCCCGCCGCATCCGGCACCGGGTGACCGGCCTCGACCATACGGACGACGCGGGTCTGGCGCGCATAGCCGTTGCGCGTCACCGCAAGCCCGGCGATGCGGTCAGGCGGTAGCGCGCGATCGTCGAGATAGTGGCGCTCCGCCACTTCCGACATCGAGCCCGCTGCCTTGCCTGCCGCCAGGATGATGAGCCGACCTGTTGGTGGCGGTTGCGGCAAAAGCGGCACGAGGCAACCGGCCGGATGGGCGGCCGCGACCGCGGTCCGGAACAGGTCTTCGAGCAAGGCGCGGGGCGGTCCGGTCAAGCGCGGAACTCACGGCTGCGAGGTGGTGGCCCCATAGCATATCCGTACAACCGGCCGCCCGCAGCCGCTGGAAAGCGCTCCCCGCAGCGACTATGTTTCCCCAACCTGACCACATCACGCGTGCCGAGTGAAAGGACGCGCCATGGATCTGACCGACAAGACCCGCACCGAGCTCGAAGCCGCCGCGTTCCGGCGCCTGGTCGAGCACCTGCGCGCGCACACCGACGTGCAGAACATCGATCTGATGAATCTCGCGGGCTTCTGCCGCAATTGCCTGTCGAACTGGATGAAGGACGCGGCCGACGCCCAGGGCGTGCCGATGACCAAGGATCAAAGCCGCGAGGCGATCTACGGCATGCCGTACGAGGAGTGGAAGGCAAAGAATCAGAAGGACGCCTCCAAGGACCAGCAGGCGCAATTCGACAAGGCCCACAAGCACTGAATATTTCTCTGCTGTGCACGGCTGTGGAAGAGTGGCACTCCGCCTTGACCTGCGGCGCCGCGCTTCCGAAACCTCTCTCCCTGGCCGCTCGTTGTGAGTCTCTGGAGGAGGGTTCGATGGCTACCGCCGCCGCCGTGAAGCAGCAAGACGAAGAGCAAGCCGCGACCCGGTTCGCGAAGGATCACCTGAAGGCCTTCGTGGAGCGCGTCGAACGGCTGGAAGAAGAGAAGAAGACGATTTCCGACGATATCCGCGACGTCTACGCGGAGGCCAAGGCCACCGGCTTCGACGTCAAGGCGCTGCGCACCATCGTCCGCATGCGCAAGCAGGACACCGACGAGCGCAAGGAGCACGAGGCCATCCTCGAGACCTACATGCACGCGCTTGGCATGCTGAGTTGATGGCCCGTCATGCCCGGGCTTAGCCCGTCGAAGACTGGCGTAAACGCACTGGTGTCCCGGCCGTCCACGTCTTTGACTCGACTCAAGAAATAAGACGTGGATGCCCGCGACAAGCGCGGGCATGACGCATTGAGAGAACTATCGCTGATATTTACCGCAGCGCCGCGGTGCGCGGGACGAAGTTCATCGTCGGCGTGAAGGCGACCGCACCGCCGGTGAACCGCTCGGTGCTCAGGCCATTGGTCGGGTTCTGCGTGAATTTCACCACCAGAGCCGACGAAGGCTTCGCGAACATCGCTCCGAGATCGCGGTAGTCGGGCGAGCCGTACAGCGTCGTGCGCAGGAACACGTGCGCGCTCGGGCTGAGCATCATCGCGCGCACCCAGGGATCGTTGAAGCGATCGCCGACCTGCACCGTATCCGGTCCCTTGCGCGGCGTATCGGCGGTTGGCTCATCCAACGGCTTCGCCGCGACATCGGGCGTGCCGAGCGCCGCACGCGCGTTGCCGGTGCCGGCTGGAGTCGGACGCGTGGCTGCAGAAGACGGTGCCCCCGCGTACGACAGCGCACCAACGGACGGCCGATTGGTCTGCGTCCACGGCGCGATATTCGCGGCCGCCACTTTGTCCGGAGCGGCGCGGCGCGCCAGCGGCGGGGTTGTGCGGGCGACCGTGGTCTGTGCTTCGGCCACATCGGCAGGCGGCCCCTGCCAGTATCCACGTTCGTTGATCACCTCCATCGCCGACACGTCCGCGCGGCTGACGAGGCTCGCAGCCTGCGCCGGGCGGACCGGTGCCGGCGCCAATGCTGTCTGAGCGGTATCCGATTTCGCCGACGCTGCCGCAGGCGACGACACTTGTGCCACCCGGACGTTATCCACTGCGACCGGCGTCGACGAAGCGGACGCCATCTCGAAGCCCGCGGGCTTGACCGGAACCGAACCCGCCGACGCGACCTGATAGCTCTCAGCCTTCGCGGGCTTCGGCTGCGCCACCGGAATGGCGCCTGGCTTCTCGCGGCGCGGCTCGGCCGCTGCGACCACGGCCGGCTTGGCGAATGATGTAGCAGCCTTGTCCGGCGTAGCAGACTTGTCGGACGCGACAGCCTTGTCGGATGCGCGTGCGGCCATCGCGGCGCGGGCAATCTTCGGTGCCGGTGCGGTAGCCTGCGCGGTCGCGACCGGAGCCGGCGCCGCCTCGGTTTCATTCTCGTGATCGTCGCCGTTGCCGAACAGCTTGCTCAGGAACGCCTGCATTCCGTTCGGTGGATCGCTGCGCGTGATTTCGGCTTGCGCGACATTCACGCGGCTGACGGTGCCGTTGTCCGAAGCGTTATGGCTGGCGAGTTGTCCCTTCGACAGCACCTTGGCGAGCTGGGGGTCCGGCATGCGCGGCCAGTGCCGGACGCTGCCGGTGTCGAGATGGACGAAGTTCGACGAGGGGTAGTAGCCGACGCCGCCGCGCTGCGCCCGCAGCCCGGCCGCGCGCATTTCGTCGACCGACACTCCCGGAATGAAGAAGTCGACCGCCTTGCCCAGCATGTGCTGGCTGTGCTGGGCGACGCCGCGCGAGCGCTTGCGCAGCATCGAGTTGGTTTCCGGCGAGCGATATCCGCAGACCACCCAGATCGGCTCGCGCGAGCCGGTCTCGCGATGCACCTCCCAGAGAAGATCGATCAATTCCGGATCCATCTTGATCGGCTGGGCTTCGCGCCAGTCGCGCAGCACGTAATTGATCTTCTTGAGTGCCTCATCGTCGTAGCGGCCGTTCACCTTGTAGGTGACGGTGAGGTTCTCGTTGGTGTGCGCGTGATGGAAGGAGATCGTGCGCGTTTCGCCGGCGGCCTTGGCCGCCTGCAACGTCACGCCGCCGAATAGCAGAACGAGGGATGCCGCGATGCTGCAGCGGGTGCCGGCGCGTAATGAACGCAACGGACTCGTATGCGCGACCTGAACCGTCACGTGCCCACCCCGAATTAAGTGCGTCAGTCGCTTCCCACCGTGGCAAGCACCACAGATGAGGCCGACCCACGCCCGTCACGGTTTCCCCGCCGCGACAAACATGGCTAACGCAGTGTTAATTAGGGAAGGGTTAACGCGAGATTTTGCGGACCCAATCCCCCCCGATAAATCAATCGTGACAGGGGACTATGGCGAAAAGTGGCCACCGGAAACAATCGGCTGTGAAATAGTTAACGGGCGCCGCTCCCGCCGGAACGGCGCCCGTTTGACTGATTCGAGCCTCGCTCAGCGGGTGACGCGGCGCGGCGGTGACGGCCGGGCGCCGTAGTTCGACCCGTAGCCACCGAACCACTGGCTCAGGAGCGAGCCGCCGCGCTGGAACGGCGATAGCACCTGGGCGGACCGCCGTCCGGAGCCGTTCGCGGACATTTCCTTCGCCCGCTCCTCCTTCGGATCGACCATCGCGCGTTCGCCCTTGACCGCCGCAATGGTGCGGGCGTCGAGGCCGTAGACGTCGCGGCGGAACTGCAGCTTGCCGTCGTCGTCCACGAACGCGGTCTGATAGGTGAGATGGACCGGGATCGGCGTCGCGAATTGAATATCGGTCTCGGTGGTGCCGAACATGCGCTTGATGCGTTCGGCGGTGTAGCCGTCCTCCGGCTTGCCGAGGCCAAGCATCACTTCGGCGTACTTGGCCGGGTCCTGCACCCGCATGCAGCCGTGGCTGTAGGCGCGCGCATCGTGCGCGAACAGGTGCTTGTCCGGCGTGTCGTGCTGGTAGACCAGGAAGCGGTTGGGGAAGTTGAAGCGGATGCGGCCGAGCGCGTTGGCTTCGCCGGGCGGCTGCGAGATGTGCACGCTGCCGTCGCGGTTGTAGCTCACCTTGAGCCCCATGCGCGCCAGCACCGTCGGATCCTGCTGGAGCGCCGGCAGATATTCGTTGTTTACGATCGACGGCGGCACGTTCCAGGTCGGGTTGACGGTGATGTATTTCATCGTCTCGGTCAGCAGCGGCGTGGCCTTGCTGGGCAGGCCGATGACCACCCGGGTGGTCCAGAGCATCTGCTCGTTCTTCATCACCCGGAGCGAGAAGTCCGGATGGTTGACCATCGAATAGGCCTTGCCGAGGTCGCGCGGGTACCAGCGCCAGCGTTCCATGTTGGCAAGAATGATGTCGACCTGCTGACCCTTGGCCGGGCCGTTGAGCTCCTTGATGGTCCTGGAATCAAGCTGCCCGGTCGTCGGCAAGTCGTGCGCTTTCTGGAATTTCTTCACCGCTTCGGCGAGGTTGGCGTCGTATTTGAGATCGTTGCCCGCGACGCCAAGACGCTTGCGCAGCATCGGAACGCGCGAATCCTCCATCAAGCTCTTGTTGGCAAACTTGAGCACCGGACCGTCCGCGATTTCCTCGCGCGGGCCGCCCTGCGCCTTGCTGCCGCGCATCTCGGCCAGCGCCGCCTTGAGCTTCTGAAAGTACGGATTCTGCGGGTTGAATTCGTCGAGCGTCTTGGCCACGTCCCTCGCGTCGGTGACCTTGGTCAGCACGTCGGCGGCGTCCGGCGGCTGTTGCGGCAACTCGATGTTGTTCAGGCTGATGCGCTGATACGGGAAGCGGCCGGCCTGCGCGTGGCGCGCGTACGTGAGGACGACCTGCGTGAGCTTGAGTTCGGCTTCCGCCTGCGCGTCGGGACCGGCGAGGCTGGAGAAATTCGGTGTCTTGTAGTCGCTCGGGTCGAGGCCGTCAGCGTCGGCGGCCTTCAGGTGAGCGATGACCGCCCTGGTGCGCGCGGTTTCGATGCCCTTGTCGAACCAGATCGGCGCGAGATTGCGATTCTGATAGAACGCCTCGACCGCGGCACGCTCCTTCTTGGTGGCAAAAATTCGGTCCGATTTGCCGGCCAGCAGGTCGCGCAACTTCTCGGCGATCGCCCGGTCGGCTGGATCGAGCGACGCGAGCGGATCCGGCGCAACCACGGGCTCGGCCGCAGCGGCAGGCTGAGCGGGCGCCGACGGGGTAACTTCCGGCGGCATCGGCACGGCCGGCTGCTTCACGGGCGTCACGGCGGCGGGTGCGGGCGCGACTGGTGCCGGCGCAGGCGACTGCTTAATCGCGCCGGTCGTATCCTCCACAGGAGCTCGTTCAACGGTCGCGGGCTTCGGGCTGGCAACTGGAACCGCGGCGTAAGCTGCGCCATGACCGGTCATCCGGACCTCTTGGGCACGCGCTCCGCTGAGCGGCGCTGCAAGTACAAGGGCGAGCGCCGTGCTGGCGAGGACGCGATCGTAGCGCTGGCCACTCATGTACATAATCCCCCGAATTTCTAGTCGAATTCCCCGAAACTCGGAGGTCCCGACCTTAGAATCCCCAGTAACGCCCCAGCCCGACCTGACTGGAGTTTCCGATCGGAAGCAACAGCCGGTCGCCACCTTGGAGAGCGAATGGGGCCGATTTTGGTGCGATGTTTCCGGCGCACAACGTGTTGCTAGTTATCCAGGGCATTTCTCAACCGCTGTCACTGGATTGCAACGCGTCGTCGGTTTCGTCGTCGTCTCCGTCATTCAGTCCGAGGAGGTCGAGCTTGCGGTAGAGAGTCGACCGCCCGATCCGCAGCCGGCGCGCCACCTCGGACATCTGCCCGCGGTAGTGCGTGATCGCAAAGCGGATGACCTCGGCTTCGATCTCGTCGAGCGACCGGACCTCGCCGGCCGGATTCAGCAGCGCGAGGCTCGCGTAGGGCGCGGCAACCGGCGCGATGCCGATCTTGTCCATCTCCAGATGATCGCGAGCGGCCGGTGGCGGTGGCGGCCCATCGACATCGTCATGATGGCCGGGCAGCTCCGGCGCCACGCTGGCAGCGGCATGCCCGACGATCTGCATGGCGATCTGCGGAAATTCCCCGACGCCGATCTCGTCGCCGTCGGCCAGCACGATGGCGCGGAACGCCGCGTTCTCGAGCTGCCGCACGTTGCCGGGCCAGCGGTAGTTATTGAGCAGCGTGACCGCCTCGGCGCTGATGCGCGGCACGCGCTTGCCTTCCTCGGCGGCAAAGCGCGCGAGGAAATGCCGCGTCAACTCGGGGATATCCTCCGGCCGCTCGGCGAGCGCCGGTACGCTGATCGGATAGACGTGCAGCCGGTAGAACAGGTCCTCGCGGAACCGGCCGGACTTCACATCGGCGATGAGATCGCGATTGGTCGCCGAGATGATGCGCACGTCGACCTTGACGGGCTTCTTGGCGCCGACCGGCTCGACCTCGCCTTCCTGGATGGCGCGCAAGAGCTTGACCTGCGCGGACAGCGGCAACTCGCCGACCTCGTCCAGGAACAGTGTGCCGCCGCTGGCTTCGAGGAACTTGCCGGTATGGCGATCGGTCGCACCGGTGAACGCGCCCTTCTCGTGGCCGAACAGGATCGACTCGACGAGGTTGTCCGGGATGGCTCCGCAGTTGACCGCGATGAACGGCTTCGACCGGCGCTCGCCGGCGCCGTGGATGGCGCGGGCGATCAGCTCCTTGCCGACGCCCGACTGGCCTTCGACCAGGACCGGAATCGTGGAGGCCGCCGCCTTCTCGGCGGTGCGCAGCACCGCCTGCATGCGCGCGCTGCGAGTGATGATGTCCTTGAACGTAAGGGTGCCGGAGCGGCTGCGCTTGATGCGGGCGAGTTCGCTCTCGAGCGCACTGGTTGCAAGCGCATTGCGCAGCGACACCTGCAGGCGCTCGGCGCCGACCGGCTTGACCACGAAATCGGCTGCGCCCGCGCGCATGGCATTAACGACATTGTCGATGCCGCCGTGCGCGGTCTGCACGATGACAGGGATGCTCAATCCCGCCTCGCGCATGCGCGCGAGTACGCCCATGCCGTCGAGATCAGGCATCACCAGGTCGAGGATGACGGCGTCGATGGTTGCCGCTTCGGGGCCGGTGAGCAGCGCCGCGGCCGCGTCGCCGCCTTCGGCGACGAGCGGCTCGTAGCCGGACTTGCGCACCATGTTGTCGAGCAGCCGGCGCTGCACGGGATCGTCATCGACGATCAGAATACGCTCACTCATCACGCTACCTTTTGCACGCAACGCAAAAACACAACTATCAACTGAAACGCGGAACGCAGCCTCGACCGGATACGACGCACCAGCAAGCCTGCGCCGTGTACCGAATTGGGTCACTGTGAACGAGTTTGCTTAATGGCACGTTACGGCGCGACGCTTGTCCACGCACCGCCGCCGTTGACCGGCCTTGCGGCGGCTTGATCGCACTACCCCTTGGTACTCAGGCCTTCACGCCGAGTTCCGCCAACGCCAGCACGATCACCTTCTTGAGAGCTTCGTCGCCGCTGATGGTCAGCGCCTTGCGATAGTCCGCGATCGCGCGGTCATATTGTCCCGCGGCACGATAGGCAGCGGCACGGTTCCTCAGATACAGCACGCTGTTGGGATCGAGCCGAACGGCCTCGTCATAGTCCGCGAAGGCTTTCCCGAACTGACGCTGGCCGAGATAGATGTTGCCGCGGTTGTTGTATGCCCCAGAATTTTTCGGGTTGAGCCGGATCGATTCGCTGTAGTCGAGGATCGCAAGTTCCTCGTAGCGGCCCTCGTTGAGGTAGGCGTCGAAATCCCAGAATGCTTTGCTCTGGTAGGCCAAGGCGCGGCTGAAGAACGCCGGCGCAAAGGAGGCGTTGAGCTTGATGGCTTGGTCGAATTCCCGGATAGCGCGATCGTAGTGGCCCTTGACGTTGAAAACGTTGCCACGATTCCAATAGGCCAGCGCAAACGACGGATCGAGGCTGATCGCCTGATCGTAGTCGCCCAAAGCGCGATCGTATTGCTTCTTGTCGAAGTAGCCGTTGCCACGAAGTCTGAAGGCGATCGCGCGCTGCTTGGGCACGAGCTTGTTGGCATCGATCAAGGCCGTGCAGCCGGCGACCTGCTGGTCCGCCGTGGCGCCGTTCTTTCGGTTGCACCAGTCCTCCTGCTGCGCGTTCTGGGCCGGGGCCGCGGGCGGCGCGGGCGTAGCAGTCGGGGGAGCCGGCGCTTTGACCGGGGCCGGCACAGGCTGAGGTGGCGCCGCGGGCGCCTTGGCGGGCACCGGGGCCACCTGCTCTGGGTTCGGCTTGGCGGGCGCTGCGAATGGATTGGTCGTGACGGGCGCCTTGATCGGCGCCGGGGGGACCGGCACTGCGACCGGCCTCGCAGGCGGAGCGAATGGATTGGTCGTCGCGGTCGTGGCGGGCTTCTCGAACGGGTTGGCCTGCGCCCACGCACCGGCCGGGAGCGCGAACGCCATCACGGTGCCGGCGATCAGCAGGCTGCGGAATTTCGGGGGGGACGACTTGCGCATGGGGTGATTCCTCGGGTGCCCAATCACGTCGGGAGAATTGGAAATCCTTGACGCCGGCGATGTGATCCCCAGCACGCAAAGAACGATTGTCGGCTGGCGAAGCCGCGCGGTGCGCAAAGTTGCGTTTTTGTGCCGGTCGTCACATCGGCCGGAATCGGCATCGCCTACGGTCGGGTCATCTCCGGGGCAACCGTTGTCCCGCGAAAGATGGGAACATCCCGATGCCGACCTTGCAGACGCTTTTCCGCCCCGCACTGTCCGCCATCGCCGTCGCTGGAGCGCTGATGACTGCCGCTCCGGCCAACGCGGAGATTTTGCGCAAAGACGAGATGTTGCGCGGAGTCACGATGTCGCAGGCGCAGTGCGCCGCAATTCCGCAGACCGTATGGGTCAACGCCTACGGGCGCGACTTCTGCGTCCGCTACTATATGTCCACCGCCGGTGGCGAAGGACGGCGGCCGGTCGTCTTTCTGCAGGGCGACCAGTTCGGACCGCTCGACATCAAGACCCTTAACTGGAAGGACACGAGCGGCAGCGCGGACGTCGACACCTCCGATCTCGTGAGCTTTGCCGACTCCTTCTCAAAGATGGCCAAGACCACCGCCATCTACCTGGCGCGCATCGGAGTGGACGGTACCTCGGGCGACCACCGGTCGCGCAAGACCGTATTGGAGCTGCGTCTCATCGATGCGGCACTCGACGCCATCAAGCGGCGTCACGGCTTCGAAGGCTTCCACATCGTCGGCCAATCGGGCGGATCGCAGATTCTCGGCGGCCTCATCGGCCTGCGACAGGATATCGGTTGCGCGGTTGCCGGCTCGGGACAGTTCATAGCAACAACCATGAACGGCGATCCGGGCCGCACCTACTTCGATGCGGCCAAATATATCCCCGACGTGCTGCGCCGGCCGTCGTTGCGCCTGCTGGTTGTCACCGATCAGGCGGATCGGCAGGTCCCGGCCAAGATGCAGACCGCCTATGTCGAAAAATATCGCAAGGCCGGCCGTCCCATTCCCCAATTCAATGTCGAGGCAACCGACCCGAAACACCATGGCGTGGTGCAGTATGCCCGGCTCGCCATGGCCGGATGCGTCCTCGGCAAGCCTGACGCTGAGATCGATCGCGCCATCCAGACGCTCGTGAAGCGCAGCCAGGAGTTCAACGCGCAGAAGGAACGCGAGGCGCAAGCCAAGATCCGCTTGAGCGCCGCGACTCGGTAGCCGATCTGACCGACCTGATCGCTCAAACACCACGTGTCGCCCCGCGTGGCGATTCTGGACGGGAAGGACCGCGGACACCACGGCAGTTGGGGGCGCGTTGACACGACGCCCCGTGCTACGGTTCTCATTGGCTGGCCACCGTGGCACAGACAGGAGACCGAGCGATGAGCCTGCATCATCTTGGCACCAGCAAGCCGTTCGCGGCGCCAATCGTCGACCGGCTCGCGGTCCGCGTCGTGGTGGACTCGCGCTATGAGCGCTTTCTGCCGAAAGCGACGCATCCGTTCGTGGCCATCGAGCATGTCGGCCAGGTCCCGCGCCGCCAGATGACCTCGCTCGCCTGCGAATGGGGCCTTTCGCTCCATCTCGAATCCGGCCGTACCGGCTCGAAGGCGCAGTACATGCTGGATTTCGGCTACACGCCCGAGATCGTGCTGCGCAACGCCGATCTGCTCGACATCGACCCGTCGAAGATCGACGGCTTGATACTCAGCCACGCCCATCGCGATCATTTCGGCGGGCTGGTCGGCTTCCTCACGCAGCACCGCACGCGCATGCGCGGCGACATTTGCTTCTACAACGGCGGCGAAGAAGGCTTTCGCGAGAAGTTCATCGGCGACGCCAAGGACCCGATCTCGTGGGGCTCGGTCGACCGCCAGATGCTGAAGGCGCAGTTCGTGACGCCGGTGTGCTGCCACGAGCCGCACGATCTCTCCCACGCCTTCACGACCGGCTACATCGAGCGCAATTCGTTCGAGGAGGTGAGCGGCGGCTCGATGGTGTACGAATACGACCATTTCACCGAGGCCGAACGGCGCGGCAAGCTGCTCAAGGACACGCACCCGGACGAACACGCCACCTGCTACATCGTGCAGGGCCGCGGCCTGGTGGTGATCAGCTCGTGCGGCCATGTGGGCCTGATCAACACCATCAAGCACGCGATGGCGATATCGGGCGTGTCCAATCTGCACGCGGTGATCGGCGGATTTCACCTCGTCACCGCGCCGCTGGAATACATCGAACGCACCGTGACCGAGCTCGAGGCGCTCAAGCCCGACGTCGTGATCCCGATGCATTGCTCGGGGGCCGACTTCATCGACGCCATGCGCCGGCGCATGCCAAGCCAGTTGGTGACCACCAACGTCGGCACGCGCTTTACGTTTGGCGTCTGACGCGGCCACCGGCCGCGTCGCGCTAACTCGCCAAGCGGCGGGTGGTTTCCTGGTGTCCGAAGCCGTCCGGCTTCAGCGATGGCGCAACGGCAGAATCGCTCGCCTGATCTTCGTCCGCGTTCAACGCAGGCGAACTCTGTCCAGAGCCGCGCGGCCGGAAGAAAGCAATTCGCTTGTCTTCAGCCATCGCCCTGGCTTGGCGTTCGAGCGTCTTGGCGGTCGCGGCGTTTTCCTCGACCTGCGCGGAATTGCGCTGCGTGATCTCGTCGAGCTGCGTCAGGGCGGTGGTGATCTGTTCGAGGCCCGTCGACTGCTCGGCGCTCGCGCCGGCGATCTCGGCGACGACCTCGTTCACCTTGCGGATCGATTCGACGATCTCGCTGAGCGCCGCGCCGGCGCTGTTCACCAGTTCGACGCCTTGTTTGACCTGGTTGGTGCTGTTGTTGATGAGACTGTTGATGTCCTTGGCGGCCTGCGAGGAGCGCTGCGCCAGGCTGCGCACCTCCGACGCCACCACCGCGAAGCCGCGACCGGCCTCGCCGGCGCGAGCGGCCTCCACCGCGGCATTGAGCGCGAGCAGATTGGTCTGCCGGGCGATCTCGTCGATGATGCCGATGATGTCGCAGATCTTGCGCGACGAATCCTCGATCCGCGCCATCGCCTCGACCGTCCGGCTGACGATTTCGCCGCCGCGATCGGCGACCTTGCGGGTGCTGGTGGTGAGTTCGTTGGCCTGCCTGGCGTTCTCCGCGCTCTTCTTGACCGTCGCGGTGATCTGCTCCATCGAGGCGGAGGTCTCTTCCAAGCTTGCGGCCTGCTCTTCGGTGCGCTGGGAGAGATCGGTCGTGGCGTTGGAAATCTCGGCGGCGGCGTTGGTGACTTCGGTGGTCGACAGCTTGATCGTCGTAATGGTGGCGCCGAACCGCTCCACGATCAAATCGGCCGCCGCGGAAATCTGACCGACCTCGTCCTTGCGGCCGAGTCCCGGCAACGAGACGTTGAAATCGCCCTCCGAGAGCTTTTTCAGCTCGGGGACGAGCGCGGCCACGGGCTTCGAGATGCTGCGGCCGATGAACCAGGCAAGAAATGCAACCAACAGGCCGATCATGAGGATCGCGCCGGCGATGATCTGCATCGTCCTGGCGCGATGGTTCGCGATCGACTCTTCGGTCTCCGCGGCCATCGCCGCGACGGCGCCTTGCAGGGTTTCGATCTGCGGCTCCAGCTTCGCGAAAATCTCGGACAGGGACTTCTGCGCGGCAGCGGACTTCTGCGAACCGTCAACGTAGGCTTGGAAATCACGCTGGTAGGCCGAAAGCTTTCCCGCGATGTCGCTCTTGTCCCCCGGAGAAAGATCGGCAGTCGCCAGGACCTTCTGGAATTCATCGACGCTCTTGTCGAACGCCGCAAGGTAACGAACATCGCGGCGGAGCATGAAGTCCTTCTCGTGGCGACGCAGCGTCAGCATGATCACTGCCAGCCGCAGCTCGTTGCGCTCCTTGAGCTTGGTCTCGATCGCGTGAACCGAGGAGCGCAACGATCCTTCCAGCCCGGCTTCCGGATTGAGGCCGAGCTTGACGTTGGACTCCGCAAGCGTGGCAAAGGTTTTCGCGTAGGTCCCCAGGCCGTCTCGTATTGCCGCTGATCGCTTCGCAAGATCGGCCCGCTTGATATCGACCAACCGGGTGCTCATGGATTCGATGTTCTTGCGCGCCGCCTCCACTGACGTGTTCTGCGCCTTGACGTATTTCTGGTCTCGGCGGAGCAGGAAATCCTTCTCGGCACGGCGCGCTTGCAGCATTTCGTTCAGCACATCCGATTGCAGCCTCCCAATCGAGGCGACTTCATCGGCGAGCTGTTGCCGGGCCGACTGCAACGTCGTGGCGACGAAATAGACGCCGCCGACAAGCATGAGGCCCAGAAGTCCGACGCCCCCGACAATGGCGGTCTTCGTGCTGATCTTCAGGTTGGCGAGGAAACTCGCGCGACCGCGCGATTGCTCTACCGACGGAAGCGGATGCATGAGAGGGACCCCGGCCGTATCCGACTGGTTGCCCTGGCTGGATGGCCAGCGCTTGAAGAAAGGGCATGGCAGTCGCACCCAGGACCCGGCCGATAGCATTGTTCCAATTTTACTAATATTTTATATACCGGAGGAAAATGTTACCGGTCCGGACCCGCACGGATTGTGCGCGGTTGAGCCGCATAGACCGCCGAAGGCCGGTTACATTTCACTCCTATATTCGTTCCCGGCGCCGCACCGGCCTTGGCTTGGCCACACCCGCGGCTAGACATCTCTCATCCTTCAACTGTCGAGCCCAATCCCAAACATGCCCGCATCAGCCAAGCGCTCCGCCGCCAAGAAATCCGCCGCAAAATCGCCCGCAAAGACCGCCCACAAGCCCGCCGCGAAAAGCGCGCTCGGCAAGCTGCCGGAGTGGAATCTCGCCGATCTCTATGCCGGGATCGACGACCCGCGGGTCAAGACGGATCTCGACCGCGGCGACGCCGAGTTCGATCGCCTTCGAGCAGGCCTACAAGGGCAAGCTCTCGGCGCTGGCCGACGGACCGGGTGCCGGGACGGCGTTCGTCGAGGCGGTGAAACGCTATGAGGCGCTCGGCGATCTGCTCGGGCGGATCGGTTCGTTCGCAGGACTCGTCCAGGCCGGCGACACGCTCGATCCCAAGCGCGCGAAGTTCTACGGCGACGTCAACGAACGCATCACCGCCGTCTATACGCACCTACTGTTCTTCGAGCTGGAGCTGAACCGCCTCGACGACCAGAAGCTCGAAGCCGCCATGGCGGATCCGGCGCTCGGCCATTACCGGCCGTGGCTCGAGGACATCCGCAAGGAGAAGCCTTATCAGCTCGAGGACCGCATCGAGGAACTGTTCCACGAGAAGTCGGTGACGACCTACTCGGCCTGGAACCGGCTGTTCGACGAGACCATCGCGGGCCTGCGCTTCAAGGTGAAGGGCAAGGAGCTGGCGATCGAGCCGACACTGAACCTGATGCAGGACACGAAGGCCGACACCCGCAAGGCGGCGTCGGAGGCGCTCGCCAAGACCTTCAAGGGACACCTGCGCACCTTCGCGCTGATCACCAATACGCTCGCCAAAGACAAGGAAATCTCCGACCGCTGGCGCGGCTTCAGCGACGTGGCGGCCGCGCGCCATCTCGCCAACCGCGTAGAACCCGAGGTGGTGGACGCGCTGGTCGCGGCGGTCCACGCCGCCTATCCGAAACTCTCGCATCGCTACTATGCACTGAAAGCGAAATGGTTCGGCAAGAAGCGGCTGCCGCACTGGGACCGTAACGCGCCGCTGCCCAAAGTCGAGGCCCGCACCATCAACTGGTCCGAAGCGCAAGCCACCGTGTTGACCGCCTATGGCGCCTTCTCGCCGAAGATGGCGTCGATCGCCGAGCGCTTCTTCGAGCACAACTGGATCGACGCGCCGGTGCGGCCCGGCAAGGCGCCAGGCGCCTTCGCGCACCCGACCGTGCCGTCCGCGCACCCGTACGTGCTGCTCAATTACCAGGGCAAGCCGCGCGACGTGATGACGCTCGCGCATGAGCTCGGCCACGGCGTGCACCAGGTGCTGGCGGCGCCGAACGGCGCGCTGATGGCCCCTACCCCGCTGACGCTCGCCGAGACCGCGAGCGTGTTCGGCGAGATGCTGACGTTCCGCAAGCTCCTCGCCAACGCCGAACCGAAGCAGCGCAAGGCGATGCTCGCCTCCAAGGTGGAGGACATGATCAACACGGTGGTGCGGCAGATCGCGTTCTATACGTTCGAGCGCAAGCTCCACGCCGAGCGCCGGAACGGCGAACTCACCGCCGACAAGATCTGCGAACTATGGATGGCGGTGCAGGGCGAGAGCCTCGGCCCCGCGATCGAGCTCAAGCCCGGCTACGAGACCTTCTGGGCCTATATCCCGCACTTCGTGCACTCGCCGTTCTACGTGTATGCGTACGCGTTCGGCGACTGCCTGGTGAACTCGCTCTACGCCGTCTACGAGCACTCGGCCGACGGGTTCGCCGAGCGCTACCTCGCGATGCTCTCGGCCGGCGGCACCAAGCACCACACTGAGTTGCTGGCTCCGTTTGGGCTTGACGCCCGCGACCCCAAGTTCTGGCAGGGCGGCCTCGGCGTGATCGAGCGGATGATCGGGGAGCTGGAAACGCTTTAATTTGCGGCTATTTATGTCAGTAAAACAATTGTTGAACGGATAGCCGCAACCTGTTATACATTTGTATAACCGCGTGAGAACTGGCGGGGTGAGAACGTCCGGGCGAAAAGGAGTTGCGGGCTTGAAAATCGAAATCAAGAAGATCGGCAATTCCGACGGCCTTATTCTCCCCCGTGAATTGATGCAGCGCCTTGACCTCAAGCGCGGCCAGCAATTGCACATCGTCGAATTGGCCGGCGGTGGTTTCCAAGTGCTGCCGTATGATCCCGATTTCGAGAAGACGATCGATATCGCGGATGAGATCATGGACGAGTATCGCGACACGCTCTCCGCATTAGCAAAATGAACGATCCGCCCGATGACAGATGCAGAGGCGCCGGCGTGGGTGACCTACGAGCAGGTCATTGCCATTCACAGCCGACAGTTACGACGCTTTGGCGGCGCGCCGGGCCTGCGCGACGAAGGCATGCTGCAGTCCGCGCTCGAGCGGCCCATTAACAAGTGGCACTATGAACAGGCTTCATTGGCGGAACTTGCCGCTGCCTACGCCTTCGGCCTCGCCAAGAATCACGCGTTCGTCGACGGCAATAAACGCGTTGCCTTCATGACGATGATGACATTCCTCCGCAAGAATAGCGTGCGGTTCGCACCTTCCCAACCCCACGCAACCGCAATGATGATTTCGCTCGCCGCCGGCGAGGTCAGCGAGGAAAGCCTCGCACGCTGGATCAGGGACAATTGGCCCGCGGCGTGAACATGCCTATCTTCACTCCATGAGCCCCACCGACCGCGAAGCCAACCGATTCTCCGCCCGCGCGGCGCGCTATGCGCGCGTCGGCGCCAATGTAGGCGGCGTCGCGGCGCGCATCGCCGGCTCACGGCTGTTCGGCTTCAATCTCGACCGCGGCCGCAGCGCGATGGAACTTGCGGCGGCGCTTGGCGGCCTCAAAGGGCCGATCATGAAGGTGGCGCAGCTCATGGCCACGATCCCGGACGCGCTCCCTGCCGAATACGCCACCGAACTGATGAAGCTGCAGAGTCAGGCGCCGCCGATGGGCTGGGCCTTCGTCAAGCGGCGCATGGCGGCTGAGCTCGGGCCGCAATGGCAGGAGAAATTCGCGAGCTTCGAGCACCATCCCGCCGCCGCAGCATCGCTCGGCCAAGTGCATCGCGGGCTTTCGCATGACGGCGCCGAGCTCGCCTGCAAGCTGCAATATCCCGATATGCAGTCGGCGGTCGAAGCCGACCTGAAGCAGCTCAAGTTGATCTTCGCCATCCATCGCCGCATGGACCCGGTGATCGACACCACCGAGATCGCCAAGGAGATCGGCGCGCGCATCCGCGAGGAGCTCGACTATCGCCGCGAGGCGAAGCACGTCGAACTCTATCGCATCATGCTCGACGGCATCGACGAGATCCGCGTCCCCAAGGTGTGGCCGGCGCTGTCGACCGGGCGGCTCCTCACGCTCGACTGGCTCGAAGGCAATCGTCTCCTCGATCACAGGAAGGACGATCTCGCCACCCGCAACCGCATCGGCAAGGCGATGTTCACTGCCTGGTGGTGGAGCTTCAGCCGTTTCGGCGTGATTCATGGCGATCCGCACCTCGGCAACTACAGCGTCTTCGCCGAAGGAAGCGGCAGTCGCCGTAAGCCCGCCGGCATCAACCTGCTCGACTATGGCTGCATCCGCATCTTCCCGCCGAAATTCGTCGGCGGCGTGGTCGATCTCTATAACGGCCTGCGCACCGGCGATCACGACCTCGTCGTGCACGCCTACGAGACCTGGGGCTTCAAGCGGCTTTCGCGCGAATTGATCGACATCCTCAACATCTGGGCGCGCTTCATCTACGGGCCGCTGCTCGAAGACCGCGTGCGCACCTTGGCCGACGGCGTGAAGCCCGGCGAATACGGCCGGCGCGAAGCATTCCGGGTGCACCAGGCCCTCAAGCAGCGCGGTCCGGTGACGGTGCCGCGCGAATTCGTGTTCATGGATCGCGCCGCCATCGGGCTCGGCGCCGTGTTCCTGCATCTCGGAGCGGAGTTGAATTTCCACCAGCTGTTCGACGAGGCGATGGGCGATTTTTCCATCGCGCAGGTGACGAAGCGGCAGAACGAGGCACTCGCCGCCGTCGGGCTCGATGAACAGACGACATGACGAGGTGGCAACGGCGGCGGACAGCCGGGAACAGCGGAAGGCTTTGACCGAGCATCATATTTCATGATATAGATTACAATAGTTGACATTTGTAACTTGTTGCGCAATCCTGCTCCCAGAAGGTGTCATGGGAGCTTGGTCATGAAACAGATAAGTCTTGGACAAACCGGTCCGGTGGTCTCCTCCGTCGGCCTCGGCTGCTTGGCCATGTCCGACCTCTACGGACCCGCCGACGCCGACGAAAGCGCGGCCACGATTCGGGCCGCGCTCGATGCCGGCGTCACGCTGCTCGACACCGGCGATTTCTACGGCATGGGCCACAACGAAATGCTGATCGCCGCCACGCTGCGCGATGTGCCGCGCGAGCGCTATCTGCTGAGCGTCAAGTTCGGCGCACAGCGTAGCCCGGACGGGCAATTTCTCGGCTTCGATCTTCGCCCCAATGCGATCAAGACGGCGCTCGCCTATTCGCTCAAGCGGCTCGGCACGGACTACATCGACATCTACCGTCCCTCCCGTCTCGATCCGGCGGTGCCGATCGAGGACGTGGTCGGCACGCTGGGTGAACTCGTGAAGGCCGGTCATGTCCGCCACATCGGCCTGTCGGAGGTCGGCGTCGAGACCATCCGCCGCGCCCACGCAACGCACCCGATCTGCGACCTTCAGATCGAGTACTCGCTCATGAGCCGAAACGTCGAGGCGGACATCCTGCCGGCGCTGCGCCAACTCGGGATCGGGCTGACGGCTTATGGCATCCTGTCGCGGGGATTGATCGGTGGTGCGGGCAAGGCGACCGGCGGGTTCCGGCAGCATCTGCCCCGGTTTCAGGGCGAGAACCTGAAGCGCAATCTCGCGCTGGTGGAGGCACTGGAGGTGATCGCCCGCGATAAAGGCGCGACCGTCTCGCAGCTTGCGACCGCGTGGGTCATGTCGCGCGGCGACGATATCGTCCCGCTCATCGGCGCGCGCCGTCGCACGCAGCTCGCCGATAGCCTCGCGGCCTTGGCACTCACACTGGATGAGACCGACCTTGCGCGAATTGAGGCGGCGATCCCGGCGTCCCAGGTGGCCGGCGACCGCTATCCCGCGCAGTTCATGACGACGCTCGACAGCGAACGGCGAATGGCGTCATAAGAAGGGATGGCGCAGGCACGGCGGCGGCTTTCTCCGGGCAAGAGCGAACCGAGCGATGCGCGCACGCGCATTCTCGACGCCGCCGTCGACCAGCTTCGCCGGCACGGTCCGGCAAAGACCGGCGTGGTCGACGTGGCACGCGCGCTGGGCATCAGCCATGCGGCGGTCTACCGCTACTTCGCCAGCAAGGATGAGCTGTTCGATGCCGTTGCCGAGCGATGGCTGACCGCGGTCTCATTGCAACTGGAGTCCGTCGCGGCCCGGCGCAGCAGCGCCGTCAAGCGCCTGGACGCCTGGTTGACCGAGCTGTTTGCGATCAAGCGGCGCAAGGTCACCGACGACCGCGAGCTGTTCGAGACTTACCGTGCGATTGCGGAAGCGGCGCGTGACGTGGTGGCGACCCATGTAGCGGAACTGCACCGGCAGGCCAGCACCATCATCGCCGACGGCATCGCCAGCAAGGAGTTTCGCGTCAAGAACGCCGATGAGGCGGCGGCCACGGTCCTCGATGCGACCGCGCGCTTCCTTCATCCCCACCTCTTGCTCGAACGGCCGCGCGATCCAGAGGCCGAGCGCCGGGTCATCCGCCTGGTGCTCGCTGGACTTTCAGCCGGCGATATTTGACGGCGAATCGCAACTCCCGCCGTCCGCGTTGCCCGGCACACATCCCCCATAAGACAACAGGCCCGCGTCACAACCCGTCTCGGACCACCGAGGCGTTGGCGCAGGTGGGACTGGACCAGGCAGAATGATCCCGCCACACTCCGTGCATTCGTTTCCGCCGCATAAAGCCCGGCGAGAATCGGTACCGGAGAGATCATGATCGGGCGGGCATTCGGACTGGCGCTGCTGTGCCTCTCACTGCCGCTGCCGTGCGCGGGAGCCGAACAACTGCGGGTCGCTCATAACAATCTGCTGCCGCCCTTTGCGGAGTTGAGGGAGGGCAGGACGGTCGGATTGGTTGTCGACATTTTCCGCGCCGCTGCGGAGCGGTCCGGATACACGGTGGAGTTCGTGCCCGTTCCGCTCGAGCAGATGGAATCGGCGCTGAAGGACGGCCGCGCAACAGCCAGTATCCCGACTGCGGTCACGCCGGAACGCCGGGAGCGGTTGGATTTCAGCGATACGCTCCTGATGACGGGCGGCGCTCTTTATGTGCGCGTGCCCGACGCGACGCCGGAGAACCTTCAGTCGCTCGCCGGCAAGACCGTGGTGACGCCCGGGACCGGCCCTCTCGCCGCCTTCATTCGAAAGACCGCTCCGGCGGTAAAGCTTGTCGTGACCGACGACTATGAGACGAGCCTTGCCCGGCTGGCGAGCGGGGAGGTCGATGCGGCGGCGTTGAACTATCAGGCGGGCGCGCTCCTCGCCGCGAGGCTGCATCCCGGCAAACTGACCATGCCGCGAACGATGTTCCTCGAACTGCCGTTCGGCGCCGCGGTTCTCAAGGGCCAAAACGCCGACGTCCTGACCCGATTGAACGCCGGACTGGCCGCGATCCGCGCCGACGGCACCTGGGACCGGATCAACAAGGGTTGGATGGGACAGTAGTCTTGCGGCCGTCACGACACCCGTGGATGCTCGCCATTGTGCGCATCCTGCCGTTGCCCTGATGCGGCATTTGCGCTAAGCCCCGCCCGCCGGGACTGAATTGAGCTGTCTGGAGGACTGAATGGCCGACCACGGGCATGTCGAGTATGCGACTGCGGCAGGCAACGACCTTCCGGCGCACGAGGATACGTACGAGCGCTTCGTCCATCTCGCCTTCGTCGGTTCCTGCCATGTCGCCAGCATCGTCATCGCTCTGGCGATCGGGGGCGCCGCGCATCATTGGTTCCTGGCCTTCATGATCCTGGTCGCCGCCACCCTGGTTGCGCTGCACGGATTCATGAGCGGGGCGCGGACGCCGAGCATGGTCATGGTGGTGATTTCGCTGTTCACGCTCTTGTTCGCCTCCGGCGGCTGACCGGGACCGAACGTCGCCGCGCACAGGAGGCGGGTGCATGCGCATTGCCGTAGCGCGTGAAATCGATCTGGGGGAAGACCGGGTCGCCGCGACGCCGGAAACCGTCAAGAAAATGAAGGCGCTCGGCGCCGACGTCGCGGTCGAGCCGGGCGCCGGAACGAAGTCCGGCATTCCCGATTCCGAATTCACCGCCGCCGGCGCGACGATCGCGGCCGACGCCATCAGGGGCGCCGACGTCGTGCTCAAGGTGCGCCGGCCCTCCGCGGCCGAGCTTGCCGGGTACAAAAAGGGCGCGCTGGTCTTCGCCATCATGGACCCCTACGGCAACGACGCCGCGCTCAAGGCAATGGCGGATGCCGGCGTCACCGCCTTCGCGATGGAATTGATGCCGCGCATCACCCGCGCGCAATCGATGGACGTGCTCTCGAGCCAGGCCAATCTCGCCGGCTATCGCGCGGTGATCGACGCTTCTTCCGAATATGGCCGCGCGCTGCCGATGATGATGACGGCGGCCGGTACGGTGCCGGCCGCGAAAGTCTTCGTCATGGGCGTCGGCGTCGCCGGACTGCAGGCGATCGCAACGGCGCGCCGCCTCGGCGGCATCGTGACCGCGACCGACGTGCGGCCGGCCGTGAAGGAACAGGTGCAGTCGCTCGGCGCCAAGTTCATCGCGGTCGAGGACGACGAGTTCAAGCAGGCCGAGACCGCCGGCGGCTACGCCAAGGAGATGTCGAAGGAGTATCAGGCGAAGCAGGCCGCGCTGGTCGCCGAGCACATCAAGAAGCAGGACATCGTCATCACCACCGCGCTCATTCCGGGGCGGCCGGCGCCGCGGCTTGTCTCGAAGGAGATGGTGGCGTCGATGCGGCCGGGCTCGGTGATCGTCGACCTCGCGGTCGAACGCGGCGGCAACGTCGAAGGCGCGAAGCCGGGCGAGGTCGTGACGGTGAACGGCGTGAAGATCGTCGGCCACCTCAACGTGGCCGGCCGGCTCGCCGCTTCGGCGTCGGCGCTCTATGCCAAGAACCTCGCCACCTTTCTCGACATCCTGGTGGACAAGCAGGCGAAGGCGCTGGCGGTCAAATGGGACGACGAGATCGTCAAGGCGACCGCGCTGACGCGCGACGGCGCCGTGATCCATCCAAGCTTCGCGCCCAAGAGCGCGGCGTGACAATAAGTGCGCACGATGCCACCAAGGCCGCGGGATTTTCGGTGTCATCGCCCGCGCAAGCGGGCGATCCAGTTTGCCTCTTTCCGTACGCAGGCCTGCGTTTCATGAAGCCTGGATGCCCGCTTTCGCGGGCATGACAGCGGAGTCCATGCGATGGTCATGAACATGCTTCCAGCCCTTGTCGTCGCGGTTCACGCCGAAAGCGCGCCGCTCGATATTGTCGCGGTCGCGACCGGAGCGGCTACGCAGGCGGCGACCGGCGGTGCGGTCGATCTATTCGTGTTCCGCTTCTCGGTCTTCGTCCTGGCGATCTTCGTCGGCTACTACGTCGTCTGGTCGGTAACGCCGGCGCTGCACACGCCGCTGATGTCGGTGACCAACGCGATCTCCTCGGTGATCGTGGTCGGCGCGCTGCTCGCCGTCGGCGTCCCCCTGGTGACGAACGATGCCGGCCCGATCTGGGCGCGTGCGCTCGGCTTCGTGGCGCTCATCTTTGCCTCGATCAACATCTTCGGCGGCTTCCTGGTCACGCAGCGCATGCTCGCCATGTACCAGAAGAAAAAGAAGTGAGACCTCGGCCATGCGCTGCCCGATAAAACTCTCCGTCGTCATGGCCGGGCATAGCCCGTCGAAGACGGGCGTAAACGCCCTGGTGTCCCCGGCCATCCACGTCTTTCTGGAAAGCGCAAAGCAAGACGTGGATGCCCGCGTCAAGCGCGGGCATGACGGAGTAGCGGGAGGAGCGCGCGCCCCATGAACGCGAATCTCGCTGCGCTCCTTTATCTCACCGCCGGCGTGCTGTTCATCCTGGCGCTGCGCGGCCTGTCGTCGCCCGTGACGAGCCGGCAGGGCAACCTGTTCGGCATGATCGGCATGGCGATCGCGATGGTCACCACGCTCGCCTACAGCCAGCCGGCGGGTTTCGGCGCCTGGGCGCTGGTCGTCATCGGGCTCGCAATCGGCGGCGGCATCGGCGCGGTGATCGCCCGCAAGGTGCCGATGACTTCGATGCCCGAGTTGGTCGCCGCCTTCCACTCGCTCGTCGGCATGGCGGCCGTGCTGGTGGCGGCCGGCGCGCTTTACGCTCCCGCGGCCTTCGACATCGGCACGGTCGGCCACATCCACGGCGCGAGCCTCGTCGAAATGTCGCTCGGCGTCGCCATCGGTGCCATCACGTTCACCGGCTCCGTCATCGCGTTCCTCAAGCTGTCGGGACGCATGAGCGGCGCGCCGATCATGCTGCCGGCGCGTCACGCCATCAACATCGCGCTCGCCATCGCGATCGTCGTGCTCATCATCTGGTTTGCGCGCAGCGAAAGCCATCTGGCGTTCTGGCTGCTCGCCCTCGCCTCCTTCGCGTTCGGCGTGCTCATCATCATCCCGATCGGCGGCGCCGACATGCCGGTCGTGATCTCGATGCTCAACTCCTACTCGGGATGGGCGGCGGCCGGCATCGGCTTCACGCTCGGCAACTCCGCGCTGATCGTCACCGGCGCGTTGGTCGGCTCCTCGGGCGCGATCCTCTCCTACATCATGTGCGCGGCGATGAACCGCTCGTTCATCTCGGTCATCCTCGGCGGCTTCGGCGGCGAGGTCGCGGCCGCGGCCGCACACGAGCAGCGGCCGGTGAAGATCGGCTCGGCCGAGGACGCCGCCTACATCATGAAGAACGCCTCCAAGGTGATCATCGTGCCGGGCTACGGCATGGCGGTGGCGCAGGCCCAGCACGCGCTGCGGGAAATGGCCGACCGCCTCAAGAAGGAAGGCGTCGAGGTGAAATACGCCATCCACCCGGTGGCGGGCCGCATGCCCGGCCACATGAACGTGCTGCTCGCCGAAGCGAACGTGCCCTACGACGAGGTGTTCGAGCTCGAGGACATCAATTCTGAGTTTGCGCAGGCCGACGTCGCCTTCGTGATCGGCGCCAACGACGTGACCAATCCGGCCGCCGAAGACGACAAGACCTCGCCGATCTACGGCATGCCGGTGCTGCAGGTGTGGAAGGCCGGCACCGTGATGTTCGTCAAGCGCTCGCTCGCCTCGGGCTACGCCGGCATCGACAACCCGCTGTTCTACCGCGACAACACCATGATGCTGCTCGGCGACGCCAAGAAGATGACGGAGAGTATCGTCAAGGCGATGTGAGGCGCTTGCGTCGCCGCGATTGCGACGTACATTGTGACCGAAGAGGTCACCGATGAAGATCAAGGTCGTCGTTCACGAAGCTGAAGAAGGCGGCTACTGGGCCGAAGTTCCGGCGATTCCTGGCTGCGCTACGCAGGGCGAGACGTTCGAGGAATTGCTTCAAAATCTGTATGAAGCGGTAGAGGGCTGTCTGTCGGTGGACATCGCCGAACCGAGGGCCGGCGGCAAAGAGCGCATTCTGGAAATCTCCGTATGAAGCCGTTGACGGGACGCGAATTTACGCGCCTCGTCGAACGCTACGGCTGGAAGCTTCTTCGCATCAGCGGCAGCCATCACATCTACGGCAGACAAGGTAGCGTCGTCCGGCTATTAATTCCAATTCATGGCAACCGCCCGCTCAAGACCGGCTTGCAGCGACACCTTGCCAAGCTTGCGGAGATTCCCGACGGCGAATTGCAATGACGTGGGGTGGCATCCACAACCGGCTGTTCTAGGCACTGGGCCATGCTGAAATGGCTCATCATCATCGCGCTCGTGGGCTATGGCGGCATCGTCGCGCTGCTCTACCTGACGCAGCGCTCGCTGCAATATCATCCCGAAGACTTTCGCACGGCACCGGCCGCGGCCGGCTTCCCGGAGGCCGAGGAGGTCGTGCTCGACACGCTCTGACGGCGAGCGGGTCATCGTCTGGCATGTACCGCCGAAAAGCGACAAGCCGGTGGTGCTCTATCTTCACGGCAACGGCGGCGCGTTGCGCCATCGCGTCGAGCGCTTCCGCACGATCACCGCCGACGGCATCGGCCTCGTGGCGCTGAGCTATCGCGGCTACGGCGGTTCGACCGGCAGCCCGACCGAAACCGGTCTGCTCGCCGATGCCGCGGCCGCCTACGCGTACGCCGCCGCACGTTACCCGCCGGAGCGTATCGTGCTCTGGGGCGAGTCGCTCGGCACCGGCGTCGCGGTCGCGCTCGCGGCGGAGAAGCCGGTCGGACGCGTGATCCTGCAGTCGCCGTTCACCTCGACCGCCGACATCGCCGCCGAACGCTACTGGTGGGTGCCGGTGCGACTCCTGATGAAGGACCAGTTCCGCTCCGACCTGCGCGTCGGCCAAGTGACGGCGCCGGTGCTGGTGATGCACGGCGACCAGGACCGCGTGGTGCCGTTCGCCTTGGGCGAGCAGCTCTATGCGATGATCAAGGCACCGAAGACGTTTGTGCGTTTTCCGGGCGCCGGGCATCTCGATCTCAACGCGCACGGCGCGAACGAGAAGGCGAAGGAGTTCATCGCGGCGCCATTGCACAAATCGTGACTCGCTATCGAGTGAGCGAGCGAAGGGGCCGCGGTTCGGTGCGCTCCCTCTCCCCATTTGGGGAGAGGGCTGGGGTGAGGGGGTTACCAAGCTCTCGATAGACCGAAACCCCTCACCCCACCCCTCTCCCTATGGGGCAGGGAGCAGACCGCTCCAGCTTGGGAAGCGTTAATCACTACGAATGCTGCCATTACTTCGTGAGCGAAGCGAGGTCGGTCCCGATCGGTCCGGGAATGACATAGGCCGACTGGGCATGCGAGACTTCGGCCTCGCCGTGCTTCTCCAGCAGTTCGTTGAGGCGCCGGCGCATGATCATGCCGGGACGATCGGACGGCATGTGCGCCTCGACTTTGCGCTTCATGTCGACCGGCGTATCCGGATCGGTCAATTCGAGGATGTCGCGATCCTCCTCGATGATCACCGCGTCCCAGTCGATCAGTTCCTGGGTGGAGCAGTTCTCCTCCGTGTCGTTGCGATAGAGGATCTGCGCGAGCTTGATCGAGCCATCGTCGACCGGCGTCGCGCAGTTGAAGATGATGTGGCGCAGGCCGGATGGATATTCGATATCGAGCCGCCGGCAGAACGGCATGAACCACTTGTTGCGCATGTGGCGCTTGGTCTCGGGCGCCGTTGTCCCCGTGACACGATAAGCCATCGGCGGGTTGGCTATTGTGACGATGGTCTCCGCCTCGAAGCCGTAGTCGGTCTCGTTGAGTTCGTACTTCTCCGGCTTGGGCTGGCTCATCTGGCCGAACGTGCCCTTGTGCACGAACGCGAAGTGCGCGTTGTCGAACGAGTTCTCCATCAGGCGCAACGGCGCGGTCTTCCAGACGTCGTGGAACTGCTGGATACGCCGGAAACCCGGCTCGCGGTCTTCCGGCACGTCCGGGATCGGCGCCAACGGCTCCTCAAGGCACACCCAGGCGTAGCCGTAGCGCTCCGCGCAGTGGTAGGGCCGCACGCCGAGGCGCGGTACCACCTGATCGGGCGAGAACTGCGGGATCCGCACCAGTGTGCCGTCGCGGTCGTAGGTCCAGCCGTGATAGCCGCACACCAGATGGCCGTTGTCGCACCAGCCCTTGGAAAGCTTCGCCGTGCGATGGCAGCAGCGGTCCTGCAGGCAGGCCGGCTCGCCGTTCTCGTCGAGCCAGAGCACGATCTTCTCGCCGAGCAGGGTGAACGGCTTGGGCCCGCCCTTGAGGTCCTCAATCCGTATGGTCGCGTACCAGAACCGGCGGAACACCTTCTGCTGGGTCGTGAGCATATTGAGCCCTCGTCTTTGCGGAACCGCCCCCGACCCGCCTGCGCGAAATTAGCGTTCGAACGTCTCGAACATATCCGGGAATGAGCCAAGCTGGAACAGCATCAATTTTCGGACGTATTGCTCTCTTTTTGCGGACGGATACGCTGCGCGTAGGAATGGGCCGGGAACTGCGCTATCCGTTTGGCACGGTTGTCGCATGCCTCGCGGCATCGGCCGGCGACACGGAGGATTCCCATGCTGATGCACCAACTCCTGCTCGACAACGCGGAACGCCGTCCATCGGCGCTGGCGTTTCGATGGGTGGACCGGAACCTCGGCCTCACGAATGTGGAGGCGGTCGCCGCCATGGAGCGCTATGCCGGCGCGCTCCACCATCTCGGCGTGCGCAAGGGCGACCGCGTCACGATCTTCGCCCACAACGGCATGGACTACCTCGTCGGACTGTTCGCGTGCTGGCGCATCGGAGCGATCGCGGCGCTGGTCAACGTGCGGTTCGCGGACCAGCTCCCGTACTATTTCGGTGATCATACGCCGAGCGTCGTGATCTACACCCACGACATGGGCGAGCCGGTGCGGGCCGCGGCCGCGCAGGCATCCTCGATCAAGCATCTCGTCTGCATGGACGGTCCGCAGGAGGGCGCGCACTCGCTACCGGATTTGCTGAAGGCTAATTTCCCGCCGCCGGCCGATCCATGGGACGAGGACGCCATCGCGCATCTCTCCTACACGTCCGGCACCACCGGGCAGCCGAAAGGCGCGTGCCTGCGCCACGAACCGACCGTGCGCGCGTCGCGCTGCATCGCGGAGCGTCTGCGCATCGGATCGCACGACGTGTCGTTCGGCCCGACCGCGCTGTCGAGCTCGTATCAGCTTGTCGGCAACCTCATCCCGCCGCTCGCGGTCGGCGCGCCGATCCACGTCATGGGCCGCTGGACGCAGACCACGGGCTACGACGCGCTTGACGCCACCGGCGCCACCATCCTGGTCGGCAATCCGCCGCTCCTTGAGGAAGTCCTGACCGAAAGCCGCGCGCGCGGCCGTTCGCCCGGCCGGCTGCGCTTCGTCCTGTCCGGCGGCGGGCCGGTGCCGCCGACGCTGAAGATGGCCTGGCGCGACGAGTTGCGCATTCCGCTGGTCGAGAGCTACGGCCAGAGCGAACTCGGCGGCTTCGTCGCCCTCGGATTTCCCGAGCTCGAACCGGACGACGACAAGCTCCTGCGCATTGGGCCGTCGCTGCCCGACAAGGAGGTGCGGGTGTTCGGGCCCGACGACAATCCGCTCGCGGTCGGCGAGGTCGGCGACATCGTGCTGCGCGGCGGCTTTATGGCCGGCTACTGGGGCCGCCCCGAGAAGACCGCCGAAGCGACCCGCGACGGCTGGCTGCGCACCGGCGATCTCGGCGCGCTCGACGACGACGGCTATCTGACGATGCGAAGCCGCCGCGCCGAACTGATCGAAGTCGCGGGCGTGCCCTGGTATCCGCGCGACGTCGAAGAGGCGCTCTGCCGCATCGAAGGAATTCGGCAGGCGGCGCTGGTCGGCGTTTCCGACAAGACGGTCGGGATTCGTCCGACGGCGTTCGTGACCTTGCACCGCGGCGCGCAGCACAGCGCAGCCGCGCTCAAGAACGCCATACGGGGAGAGCTCACGTATGACCTCGAGCCACTCATCGTGTCTGTGGTCGCCGAACTGCCGATGACACCCACGGGAAAGATCGCCAAGAGTGAACTCGCCGCGCAGGCCGCGCGCGCCAACCTGCTCAGCGCATGAAACTGAAATCTCGCTACTGGTGGGACCTCTCGACGCGCGACTTCGCGGCGCTCGACATGACGCACGTGGTGGCGCTGCAACCGGTCGGCGCCGTCGAGCAGCACGGGCCGCACCTGCCGGTGCGGGTCGATGCCGCCATCAACGAAGGCATCGTGCGGCGCGCGATCGAACTGATGCCGGCGGAGTTGCCTGTGCTGGTGCTGCCCGCGCTCCCGGTCGGCAAATCGAACGAGCACATCGCGTTTCCAGGGACACTCAGCCTGTCCTACGAGACGCTGGCGCGCGTCTGGACCGAGATCGGCGAGAGCGTCCATCGCGCCGGCTGCCGCCGGATCATCTATTTCAACTCGCACGGCGGCCAGCCGCAGGTGATGGACATCGTCTGCCGCGAGCTTCGCGTGCGGCTCGGCATGCTCGCGGTCGGATGTTCGTGGTTCCGCACGGTCGACAGCAGCGACCTGATCGGTGCGGCCGAACGCCGGCACGGCATTCACGCCGGTCAATCGGAGACCAGCGTCATGCTGCACCTGCATCGCGATCTCGTCGATATGGCGCAGGCCAAGAACTTCGTGCCGCTGTCGGTGCGTTGATCATGCCGGGACGATCGGACGGCATGTGCGCCTCGACCTTGCGCTTCATGTCGACCGGCGTATCCGGGTCGGTCGATTCGAGGATGTCGCGATCTTCCTCGATGATGACCGCGTCCCAGTCGATCAGCTCCTGGGTGGAGCAGTTCTCTTCCGTGTCGTTGCGATAGAGGATCTGCGCGAGCTTGATCGAGCCGTCGTCGACCGGCGTCGCGCAGTTGAAGATGATGTGGCGCAGGCCGGACGGATACTCGATATCGAGCCGCCGGCAGAACGGCATGAACCACTTGTTGCGCATGTGGCGCTTGGTCTCGGGCGCGGTGGTGCCGGTGACACGATAAGCCATCGGCGGGTTGGCGATGGTCACGATCGTCTCCGCCTCGAAGCCGTAGTCGGTCTCGTTGAGCTCGTACTTCTCCGGCTTGGGCTGGCTCATCTGGCCGAAGGTGCCCTTGTGCACGAACGCGAAGTGCGCGTTGTCGAACGAATTCTCCATCAGGCGCAGCGGCGCGGTCCTCCAGACATCGTGGAACTGCTGGATGCGCCGGAAACCCGGCTCGCGGTCCTCGGGCACGTCCGGGATCGGCGCCAGCGGCTCCTCGAGGCACACCCAGGCGTAGCCGTAGCGCTCCGCGCAGTGATAGGGCCGCACGCCGAGCCGCGGCACCACCTGCTCGGGCGAGAATTGCGGAATGCGCACCAGCGTGCCGTCGCGGTCGTAGGTCCAGCCGTGATAGCCGCACACCAGGTGGCCGTTGTCGCACCAGCCCTTGGAGAGTTTGGCCGTGCGATGGCAGCAGCGGTCCTGCAGGCACGCCGGCTCGCCGTTCTCGTCGAGCCAGAGCACGATCTTCTCGCCGAGCAGGGTGAACGGCTTGGGCCCGCCCTTGAGGTCCTCGATCCGCATCGTCGCGTACCAGAACCGGCGGAACACCTTCTGCTGGGTCGTGAGCATATTGAGGCCTCGTCGTTGCGGAACCGCGCCTCCCCCGACCCGCCTGCGCGAACAACTGAAGTCGAAGATATCCGAGAATGAGCCCCGCTGGAACAGCATCAATTTGTGGGCGTATTGCTCTCTTTTTGCGGACGGATACGCTGCGCGTAGGAATGGGCCGGCAACTGCGCTATCCCGTTGGCACGGTTGTCGCATGCCTCGCGGGATCGATCGGCGACACGGAGGAACACCCATGCTGATGCACCAGCTCCTGCTCGACAACGCGGAACGCCGTCCATCGGCGCTGGCGTTTCGATGGGTGGACCGGAACCTCGGCCTCACCAATGTGGAGGCGGTCGCCGCCATGGAGCGCTACGCCGGCGCGCTCCACCATCTCGGCGTGCGCAAGGGCGACCGCGTCACGATCTTCGCCCACAACGGCATGGACTACCTGATCGGCCTGTTCGCGTGCTGGCGCATCGGAGCGATCGCCGCGCTGGTGAACGTGCGGTTCGCCGACCAGCTTCCGTACTATTTCGGCGATCACACGCCGAGCGTGGTGATCTACACCCACGACATGGGCGAGCCGGTGCGGGCCGCGGCCGCGCAGGCATCCTCGATCAAGCATCTCGTCTGCATGGACGGTCCGCAGGAGGGCGCGCACTCGCTGCCCGGATCTGCTGAAGGCGAACTTCCCGCCGCCGGCCGATCCGTGGGACGAGGACGCCATCGCGCATCTCTCCTACACGTCCGGCACCACCGGCCAGCCGAAGGGCGCGTGCCTGCGCCACGAGCCGACCGTGCGCGCGTCGCGCTGCATCGCGGAGCGGCTGCGCATCGGATCGCACGACGTGTCGTTCGGCCCGACCGCGCTGTCGAGCTCGTATCAGCTCGTCGGCAACCTCATCCCGCCGCTCGCGGTCGGCGCGCCGATCCACGTCATGGGCCGCTGGACGCAGACCACCGGCTACGACGCGCTCGACGCCGCCGGCGCCACCATCCTGGTCGGCAATCCGCCGCTGCTTGAGGAAGTCCTGACCGAAAGCCGCGCGCGCGGCCGCTCGCCCGGCCGGCTGCGCTTCGTCCTGTCGGGCGGCGGACCGGTGCCGCCGACGCTCAAGCTGGCCTGGCGCGACGAGTTGCGCATTCCGCTGGTCGAGAGCTACGGCCAGAGCGAGCTCGGCGGCTTCGTCGCGCTCGGCTTTCCCGAGCTCGAACCCGACGACGACAAGCTCCTGCGCGTCGGGCCGTCGCTGCCCGACAAGGAGGTGCGGGTGTTCGGGCCGGACGACAATCCGCTCGGCGGTCGGCGAGGTCGGCGAGATGTGCTGCGCGGCGGCTTCATGGCGGGCTATTGGGGCCGGCCCGAGAAGACCGCCGAGGCGACGCGCGGCGGCTGGCTGCGCACCGGCGATCTCGGTGCGCTCGACGGCGACGGCTATGTGACGATGCGCAGCCGCTTCGCCGAGCTGATCGAGGTCGCGGGCGTGCCCTGGTATCCGCGCGACGTCGAGGAGGCGCTCTGCCGCATCGAAGGAATTCGGCAGGCAGCGCTGGTCGGCGTTTCCGATAAGACGGTCGGCATTCGCCCGACGGCGTTCGTGACCTTGCACCGCGGCGCGCAGCACAGCGCGGCGGCGCTCAAGAACGCGATCCGGGCGGAACTCGCTTACGACCTTGAGCCGCTCGTGGTGGCCGTGGTCGCCGAATTGCCGATGACGCCGACCGGCAAGATCGCCAAGAGCGAGCTCGCCGCGCAGGCCGCGCGCGCCAACCTGCTCAGCGCATGACGTTGAAATCGCGCTACTGGTGGGACCTCTCGACGCGCGACTTCGCGGCGCTCGATATGACGCACGTGGTGGCGCTGCAGCCGGTCGGCGCCGTCGAGCAGCATGGGCCGCACCTTCCGGTGCGGGTCGATGCCGCCATCAACGAGGGCATCGTGCGGCGCGCAATCGAACTGTTACCGGCGGAGCTGCCCGTGCTGGTGCTGCCCGCGCTTCCGGTCGGCAAATCGAACGAACACATCGCGTTTCCGGGAACGCTCAGCCTGTCCTACGAGACGCTGGCGCGCGTCTGGACGGAGATCGGCGAGAGCGTCCATCGCGCCGGCTGCCGCCGCATCATCTATTTCAACTCGCACGGCGGCCAGCCGCAGGTCATGGACATCGTCTGCCGGGAGCTTCGCGTGCGGCTCGGCATGCTTGCGGTCGGATGTTCGTGGTTCCGCACGGTCGACAGCAGCGACCTGATCGGTGCGGCCGAACGCCGGCACGGCATTCACGCCGGCCAATCCGAGACCAGCGTCATGCTGCACCTGCATCGCGATCTCGTCGACATGACGCAGGCCAAGAATTTCGTGCCGCTGTCGGTG
>CAVXOE010000021.1:0-225788 GCA_963763365.1 uncultured Alphaproteobacteria bacterium
CGGCACTTGTATTCCATTTGAGCGATTATCGTTCCGCCGATGCTTGTGTCGCCGACATTGATCTCGTAACGGCTGTAGACGTTGCGGTGCGGGATTTGCGTGAAATCCTACTGAGCTGGGGCTCGTTAAAAGCAAGGCAGCAGCTGGTACAGTGCGAGGCCATGTTGACGAAGGCCTATTGCGCCTTCGCCGTTGACGTGGATCAGTCGAAATCTAGGTAGCCTGTATGGACACCCCTTCCTCATCTGCCTCTGACTACAGCTTCGCCGTCAAGAAAACAGGAACGGTCTCGAAGCCTTGGCGCTGGGAGGTTTACGTAGCAGGCAAGAGGAAGCCCGTCCTGCAATCTGGCTTCTTTGAAACGATGTCCGAAGCCGCACGGGCAGGCAAGGCGGCGTTGACAGAACTAAGGTCCCGCCGAGTCGCTTGACGAACGGGGGGCTGCCATGGCGGCTGCGGCAGCCACAGCGGGCGGCCTCCAATTACTGTGCATTTCGACGACAAGCTCTTGACCAAGTCCACCATAAGACGAGACGCTATTTGTTCCTGTCGTGAATTCTAACGGACGTCGAATGGGACGCTACAAAGATTATCGTCAGCCCAACCAACATCGTGATTACGGTGACGATTACACTCCTCAGGACCGATCAACCGAAAGGCGGCCGAGCAATCCAAGGTCGAGCGCACCGCAAGCGTCAGAGCCCGTCGAAGCCACCGTCAAGTGGTTCAATGCCGAAAAGGGTTTTGGATTTGTTGCTGTGGTCGGAAGGTCCGATACATTCATGCACATCCGTCCGTTGGAGGCAGCAGGGCACAGCAGCCTGCCTGAAGGAACTAGGATCAAGGTCCGTATCGGCCAAGGTCATAAGGGCCCTGAGGTCACCGAAGTGATTGAGGTGGACACAAGCGCAGTTCAGATGCCCAGCACGACGGAGCGGCGCTCTTCCCCTCGCTCCTCGTCGCAACGACAGCCCGGCGTGGGGTCGACCGAGGAAAGCATCGGTTCGGTAAAATGGTACAACGTTGATAAAGGATTCGGGTTCATAGGGCAGGACAGCGGCGGCAAGGATGTTTTCGTCCACGCGACGACGCTCGAGCGCAGCCGCCTGAGTGGCTGGCGGAAGGTCAGCGTGTGAAGATGCAAATCGGTCAGGGTCAGAAGGGGCTGGAGGCTCGATCGATCGAGCTCCTGGACTGAGCGGCCTCCTCATCCGTGTGAATTTAAGGTAACCGGCCGCCTGTTCGCCGTTGCGGGTTCCATAGCCGTCGCGCCGCAGCTAGGGCCGCGGCCGGCTAAGTCGGTCTCGATCCTCTATTTTGGGTCGAAGTTTAGCGGCGGGCACGCCGACGTGCGCGCGGCATTCGTGTGCCTCATATCTGCCTCATCAGGCCCTAACAAGCCGGTTGGCTGCAGGCGAAGGGGGGGAGGGGAAGTGATGAAGATAGTGGCGATTGCCGTCGTTATGTCCATCACGTGCACGTTGGCGCGCGCGGAGAACATGGCCGAGATGATCTCGCGGTACCGCCGTGAGCACGGTCTATCGACGGTCAAGACCGACCCCAGCTTACTGCGATAGCTGAACGGCAGGCAAAGGCGATGGCTGCTTCGGGCGTCATGGACCACAGCGTCGCCGGATCGTTTGCCTCCCGGATTTCCGACGTACGGACAGGGGCGGCGGCTGAGAATATTGCGGCCGGGACCAAGACTTGGCCCGATACTCTCCGCGCTTGGCAAGCGTCGCCGGGCCACAATGCAAATCTTTTGCAGGCCAATGCCGACAGCATCGGTGTCGCTGTCGCCCGCAACGATCAAACTCGTTACAAAACCTACTGTGCAATGGTGATTGCTGAAAAGACGCCGAATAAGACAAGCCGGAATTTTGCGTCGGGAGGCAGAGGTTCGGAGCGCCGAGAGGGTTCGACGACTACCGAGATCCAATCAGTTCGCTTAAGAATTTTGTCTGTAAGTATCTGTGCTGATGATTTAGCACACGATGTTCGCGTAAAGGGCTACCTTGCCACCCTTTGGGCAAGGCCTTGCTTTCAAACCACCCGGCGAAGGTGCGGCAGGCCGTGTAGCTGGCCGAAGCCGCCGCGGGTCGATGCTAAAGAGCGGCCCGCCTGTCCCACCTGCAGCATCCAGTAATGCGAGTCCCCGCAATGCCTAACGCTGTGTCCTCATCTGGTGCCATTGCGGCTGCTGAGAAGTCCGTAACCTTCGATCCCGCCACCGCGGGTTGGGAGCCATACAGTGACGAGGGCTTTATCGGCCTGGTAGGGCCATTTTGGATGCTTCAATCCGGCGACAGCTATCGCTACGCCTTCATGGCAGAACCGAAGCATCACAACCGTCGCGGCGTCGTGCAGGGCGGGATGCTAATGACGTTCGCGGACCGCTCAATGGGGATGACCTGCTGGTACGCAAACGAGCGCAAACCGCAGGCGACAGTCCAACTCGACGTACATTTCATAGACGCTGTTAGGATTGGCGAATTTGTCGAAGCCCACTGCAAAGTCGTCCGCCGAACGCGGTCGCTGATCTTTATGAGCGGAGAACTCGTAGTTGGTACGCGTGTCGTGGCGACTGCCAATGGCGTATGGAAGACGCTCAGGGGTGACCATCGTGCGACGTCACCGGCCGTACCGCGCTAATCAGGTGCGCTGACGCTTAATGTACCGCAGGTGAAAGGCCTGTTGACGAGTGATGTATCCGTATGTGCGGGCAGCTACGTGAGCTCCGTCTAACAGGTGCCGGACTGACGCCCGGCCTTCAGCTTCCAATCGGCGATCGCCCACTCAGCCTGCCGGCGGAGCTCCTCTTTCGATGGTTGCGGAGGGCGCGGTTGCTGGCCAGGTACGCTACCAGGAAGTGTGCCGCCGCGCACGCCTTCCACCTCACGCCCCCGTGTTTTGAAAACTGGTCTATGCCAATTTGTGCCGCGACCCATGGCTATCCCTCGCCTCGACAAAAAACCGAGCGCATCGCACGTGATCCGAAGTACTCTGCAGCGTTATAATCTTCGTCAGCGATGCTGGGCGCATTGGGAATCGTGTGCAGCTGGCTCAGGCGCTCTGCGATGAGTTCTGTCGCCTGTAATACCGATTGGTTCAGCGCTGCGTATTCAAAAATCTCTCGCTCGACCCTCTCGCTCTCAATCAGGAGGCGTTCGCGTGAAATCTGCAGTTGATTAATGAGGTAATCAATTTCCTGGATTGCTCCCAACGACGTTCGTCGCAGCAGCGAATTGATATTGGTATCATTCTTCCCGACGTCGCCGTCGCCCGCAATCACTCGCAGCCCTACGACATCGCGACGCACTAACTTGACGATTTCCTCTTCTACTTCATCTTCGACAAAAGCCTCACGCACCAGCGTACTCATAAACTTACCCCCCCGTTCTAACGCGCTTTAATCGACTACTTGGGTAATGTGACGAGTTCGCGGCTGAAAACGCTTCAGCGCTGACCCAATCTGGGACACTGACCAAAACGAGCAAGCTTAGGTCAAGCGACGCTCATTTCCGCGATCGACGTAATTATGATTGAGACCGTTACGGTTGCGAACCGAGTACGCGAGCCTCTAACGAGGAAGCTAAATCTACTTTGGTGGGTCGCGAATGATTTCGAACCAACTCCGCCAACCTGGTATCGCACCGGAAAACCGCTCCGCACGCTCCTCTGGTATCTTCGAAACCCGTTCCAAAACGCCGGGCGTTACGTGCTCGGCGTCGCCGATCGCACTTACACGGTTATTGGCGAGTGGCCGGTTGTCCAAACGGTCTGGGAGGATGTCCCGTGGGCCGATCTTCAGAGTCTGAAGCCCCGACATGGCTTGAAGCGTGCGACGATCGTTCTTGGAAATGGCCGCACTTTGCCGTGGTTTCCGTACTCGACGCCGCGGTTTCTGGCGTATTGGGGCTGGCAACCAAATGGATTTGCGGGCGTGAAATTCAACCGGTTAGCTTATCTGGTTTCACCACTACTACCGTTCGCGCTGGCCGGTCTGG
Organism: uncultured Alphaproteobacteria bacterium; assembly: GCA_963763365.1. Classification (GTDB taxonomy): domain Bacteria; phylum Pseudomonadota; class Alphaproteobacteria; order Rhizobiales; family Xanthobacteraceae; genus VAZQ01. The sequence continues at coordinate 4,008 of CAVXOE010000021.1, forward strand.
TTTTCGTACGGGTGTGGTCGCTAATCCCAACCCGTGGACCAAACACAACGCGAAACTGCGCGGCGGTTTAGGCTAATCGACCTTGGAGGAAGTTGTCTTAAAACTTTCATGAGGACCACGGTTACATGCGTCCCATAAGCCAGCAAGTGAAATTGGTATCATGAGGTGGCAAATCGGCATCGGTTGACGCTAGGCAATTGCTCGTCGTTAACTCGCCAGGAACTGCAGTCTTTACTCGTAAACGAGTTTGAGCCGCCTCTTCCAATCACCGAGGCATACCGATGGCAGCAGATATTTTTGCCAAGATCGGCGACATCAAAGGCAAATCCCTGAACTCCAAGCACAAAGACGAAATTGAGGTGCTGTCGTTCTCCTGGGGAGTCACGATCCCACCACCGGCTGGTACCGGCACTGGTGGTGGCGCCGGTAAGGCTGTATTTCAAATCTCTCACTCGTACACACAATCGACAGTGCTTCGCCGAAGCTGCTGGAGGCGTGTGCGACGGGCATGCATATTAAAGACGCAACAGTCACGCATCGAAAAGCCGGAAAGGGCCAGCAAGAATACCTCATACTTAAGATGACGGACGTCTTGGTGATGGGTGTCGTTCACGGTGGTGCTGGCGGTGAAGCCGCGTCAGAGACGATCAGCCTGGCGTTCTCCAAGGTCGATCTCGAGTACCGGCCGATAAATGCGACCGGAGCGCCCGGCGCGGGAATCCATTTTAAGTTCGACATTAAGGCCAACAAGGTGGGCTAAGTCAAAATTGGAGACGAAAGACACCGTCGAACTCTCAACTGACAAGTCGAAATCGGCGGCCCGAAAGTAACCCCGGACGAAGCAGTCACGTTCGCAATCTTGCTGCAGAAGAGCGGGCAGTTTGCTGAAGCTGCAGAACTCTACCGTCGGGTGTTTGAAATTGCGCCAGATTATCCCCGAGCGCTGCACTTCGCGGGCGTACTCGCACACCAACAAGGCAGAAACGGTGAAGCGCGCTCGCTTATTGAGCGCAGCCTCGAGTTCATTCCCGACCAAGCCGATTGGTACAACAATCAAGGTATCGTCCTACAAGCCGAACAGGAGTTCGCGTTAGCACGTGACGCATACCGGCGGGCGATTGATATCGATCCGCGTCACTTCAACGCTTACAATAATTTGGGCGTTGTTTTTCGGGCGACGGGGTCTCTTGTCGAGGCGGAAGCTGCATATCGCGAGGCTATTCGTCTAAACACAGAGTACGTTGATGCCTACATTAACCTGGGCATTCTTTTGAACGCGCTGGGGCGCACCGAAGAAGCCTCAACGTGCTACTGCAAAGCCATTACGCTTAGACCTAAGGAGCGAGAGGCGCGGAAGTTGCTCGCGCTCGCCCACGGCGCAGGCTCGGCGAAATCGGCGAAGCTGTGAAGATATACGAGGAGTGGCTCAGAGAAGAGCCAGGAGACGCAGTCGCGGAACACATGTTGGCGGCATGTACGGGAGTAGGTATTCCCACTCGCGCGTCGGACAGTTTTGTTGAGACAACCTTTGACGGGTTCTCAGCACGCTTCGAGGCGAAGCTTAAAGAACTCTCGTATCGCGCGCCTGCTCTTGTCGAAGCAACTATCGAAGACATTGGGATTGCACGTGCGCGGAGCCTGGATATTTTGGATTTAGGCTGTGGAACAGGATCTGCGGCCCGCTGTTGGTGCCCTTCGCACGACGGCTCGTCGGCTTGGACCTCTCCGAAGGAATGTTGAAACATGCGAGAGAGAAGAAGCTTTACGACGAGCTGATCAGGGGAGACTCAACTAGTTATCTGGCAAAATGCGATTGTGCTTACAATCTAATCGTAGCAGCAGACGTTCTCGTTTATCTTGGTGACCTGAGCACAGCTCTCGTGGCTGCTGCGGCAGCGCTACGTACGAAGGGGCATTTCATTTTCACGCTGGGCACCGAAAAAGCAGGAACCTCCCTGCGGGCTTTCGTTTGGAACCACATGGCCGTTATAGCCATGATCGTAAAAGCGTGGAGCGGTTGATAACGAGCGCTGGTATGCGAGCCAAAATCGTGGAGGCTAGTTGCGCATGGAGGCCGGAGTACCAGTTCCCGGTCTTGTGATCTGCGCTTCAAAGTAGGGAGTCATCGCGCATCTCCGCGAAATTTTGACGGGATTTGTTATTTTGCGCTCCCATTGCCGGTCTGATCGCCCCCGTAACTGTGCGTTCTGATCTAACGCACTCTAGACATGAGCGCATGTCTGCAGGGAAGCGCATTCCAGCGGTAACCGGCCCGCAATACGGTCTCGGCTAGTGCAATGGGCGGGTCCGCGCGCCCCAAATGTCGATGGCCTCTCCGCACGCGGGTGTGAATCGGGTAATATACGAAAACTGGGCAAACGCTGTCGGAGAGATATCGTGATAGTCACCCGCCGTCATTTCAATGCCCTAGCTGCCGTATCCGGGTTCATGTCAAGCGTCGCTCTCGACCGCGCACGCGCCTTGGCTTGGCCTACCCATCCCGTCCGCCTCATCGTGCCGTTCGCCGCAGGAGGGCCGACAGATGTGATCGCGCGGATCGTCGGAGAACGGCTCTCGAAAGGTTGGGGCCAACAGGTCGTGATCGAGAACCGAACGGGCGGTGGTACCAATGTCGCGAACGAGATGGTCGCGCGTGCCGAACCCGACGGCCATACCGTGCTAATGGGCGGCTCGTCGCTAGCGACAACCCGCGGCCTCAATCGCTTCCTCAGCTTTGACCCTATTGGTGATTTCGCGCCAGTGGCCTTCCTCTGCAGCTACTCGTTTTTCATGTTCGTACCGAACTCGCTGCCGGTGAAGTCGGTCAAAGAATTCATCGCTTACGCCAAGGCCAATCCGGGCAAGCTCACGCTCGCGTCGCCGGGCACCGGATCTCACCGCATCTGTGCGGCGAGTTGTTCAAGCACATGGCTGGGCTGGATATGATCCACGTGCCCTATCGGGGGGCGGCCCCAGTGATGAACGATCTTATTCCCGGACGTGTCCATCTCCTGTTCTCAGGCGGAGCCACGCTCGATAATGCCAAATCAGGCCAAGTACAGGTGCTTGGTTACACGGGAGCCCAGCGGGCCGCAATTGCACCCGAAATACCCACCGTCGCGGAGGACGGCATTCCTGGCTTCAATGTTGTGTCCTGGTACGGCTTCTTTGTGCCGAGCAAGACCCCGACTGAAGTCATCGCGAAAATGAATGCCGACACCATTGTCGCGCTGGCTGATCCGAGCGTCAAAGGACGCTTGGAGCCGCTTGCCTACGAGACCAGGCCGGATACTCCTGAACAAGTCGGGGCATTTCTCAAAACGGAAATTGATATGTGGGGTCGGGTGATCAAGGAGTCCGGCATAACTCCCCAGAACTGATCCTGAACGGCTTCACGCGCGGACGGCGCCGCTTACGGTGGCGCTTAACTGGCGCACCTGGCGTGTCCTGTCACGCTGTTGAAGGTGGCATTCATCGCCTGTCACTCTTCAGGAGGCAGTATTTCCTGTACACAGATCTGGTCAATCAGGCGCTCTCGTCGCAGGTCCGCCAGATGTGCCCGCTTTTCATCGTTCGTCAGGCTAGCGCCGATACCGTTGGTCATCACCAGAACGAAAGTGCGGTCATCCATATCAAGCCAGTAGGAGCGCCGGATCAGCTTGTTGTTGCCATCACGTATGAAGGGGCTATCAGGATTACTGATAAGATCGGGCTCGTAAAAACGGGTCATTCGCTTTCACCACTCAGAATAAAATGCAAGTTCGATGGCTGACAACGGACCTGCCGAGTCATTCCTTGCAGATCGCTTCGCGCCGGTGCTCGTACGCGAACGATGCCACCATTGAACCGACGCAGCAACGGGAGGTGCCGCTACCCCTAGGAATCGGCAGCAGGTACAGGCATATTTGACACATAGACGATCAAAGATAGTCAAGCCTGTCTCGTTAGAGGCAGTGTAACAGGACACTCCTGGCAGCGAACGCGGACCAAAGCCAATGAATTTCTCGCGTCGGCGATTGATTGGTGTGGGGCTGGGTTCTGCCGTTTTGCCATTCGTCTCGGGCAGTGTGTATTCACAAACCTATCCAACACGCTACGTCCGGCTCGTTGTGCCGTTTCCTCCTGGCGGAGGTGGAGATGCGCTTGCGCGCCCGTTAGCAAATCGCTTGTCAGAGATGTGGGGGCAGCAGGTCGTCGTCGAGAACAAACCTGGCGCAGGCGGAAACGTCGGAGCACAGGCGGTGGCTCAGGCCGCTCCAGATGGTTATACATTGCTCTTGGGCGCTGCGTTTCTCGCTATCACGCCGACCCTCTATCCGTCGGCTGGATATGATCCCATTCGCGATCTTGCCCCAACCACGCTCGTTACGACGATACCGAATCTGATGATGGTGCCAAACTCGTCGCCGGCAAAATCAGTCAAGGAGTTCATCGATTACGCCAAGGCCAATCCGGGCAAGGTTACCTTCGCTTCGACCGGCATTGGCGCATCGCCGCACTTGAGCGGTGAGCTTTTGAAGCACCAGGCGGGGATCGACATGACGCACATCCCTTATCGGGGTGCCGGTCCCGCGATGAATGATCTGATACCGGGTCGCGTTGACCTGATGTTTAGCAATTTGCCGGGAGTCATATCGCAGGTGCAGAGTGGGACCGTGCGAGGCTTGGCGGTTACTTCAGCAACTCGTTCCGAAGCATTTCCTGAAATTCCAACAATTGGTGAAACTCTTCAGGGCTACGAGGTCGAAATCTTGGTGGGGTTTGTACGCACCCACGAAGACACCTGCCGCGATCATCGCCAAGCTTCACGCCGACACAATTCAGGCGTTACAGCACCCGTCGGTGCGGGAGCGGTTCGCCGCAGTTGGCGCCCCGATCAAAACCTCAACTCCATCCGGGCTAGCGGATTTGTTGGTGGCCGATATCAAAAAGTGGGCCCCCATCATTCACGCGGCGAATATCAAGCCAGAATGAGCGCTTTCGATCACCACCATCGAGGATGATCCCGATCCCACCGTAGAGTGAGATCGCAGTCAACAAATGCCAAAACGCCTGACGCAGCATTGAAGGCGTTTGAGCCCGAATTGCAGGGTCTTGAAACGATGAAGGTTCATCGCGATCAGCGTCGGGATACTCAGAGAGTCACAAAGGACATCCCTGCGAAATGGTTATTCTATTTTTGGGGCGGGATCTTGATCATTGTAGCGATAGCTTGGTTTTATGTAGGAGAAAACGAACCGGCATCAATTCCTCCCACGTCGTCGAGGAGCGCTGAGGAGCGACCGACAAGCACGCCAGGTCCGAGCGCGATTTGTTTACAAGCTTGTCAAGGATGTAACTCACGAGATTACGAGAATCGGTGCGTCGACCGATGCAAATTTGAGCTCAAACCGTTTTGCGATTGACGGCGTTTCAATTGTTTGCGTGCGCAAGCAGTTGACCCATCGACGGAGAGTACCCAGGAGACTTAGGCGGTGTTGCCTGCATGGGCTCTGATTGATCGTCGTTCGTTCTGAAAGAACAAATCGAGCAGTCAGAAAATCGTGACCCGTCCTCTCTTAACAAGAGCTTCCACGGATCTCATTTCAGACGTTTAGTCGGATTTGTCCTGACGATCTCCGACGTCATTGGCCGTCGCGCCAATCGAAGCAGTCGTGCGTGGGGCGGATTTGGCCAGCATCGTGAGCAGGAAAGCTCGGGGAGAAGCGCGGTGATCGGCACATTGGAATGATAGTCGCCGGCGAAATCAATCTCGCCGACTTGTTGGCAACCGGGGCACATGTAGGTCAGCCAGCGGCAGCTTGCACGCAACGCGGTCTTGAACGTCGGCTCGGCCCGCGCGTTCCAGATGTCGATGACCTTCTGCGCGCGCGTCCGGATCACCGCATCGATTTCACCGGCCGCGCGCTCTGCGGCTAGATCAGCGAGCCAAATCTCCAGCGAGCCTTTGAGGCGCTTCGGCCGGACGGGTCATCATCTTTTTGCCAATTTCCTGGTTAGCAGAGCACCGTGTCATCGAGCGCCAAATTAACTTCTGATTAACTGTGCGATGTCGTAGTCATTCGGGCGTATGGAGGCCAGCGCGCTTGACCTACCCCAATCTCACAGAGCCTCTCCAAACTCGCCTTCTCGCGGAGGCAAATCGCCTTTCCCTTCGGCAAATCCCTGATTCGGACAACCGCCGCAGGATTGAGGACCTGGAAGCTCATATCGCTGTGTTGGAGGACGCCCTCGCTAACACCGAAGCCTTGGGCGAACAGCAACGCCAAGAGGCCGGGAAGGCAGCGCAGCAGGTTCAGGCCCTGGAAGCTCACATCGTCACATTGGAGGGGGCTATCGCCAAGGCCCAGGCCTTAAGTGAACAGCAACGCCAGGAAGCCGAGACAGCCGCTAGACAAGTCGAGGCATTGCAAGCCCATTTAGCTACTCTAGTGAATTTCGACGCCAATGCTGATCTGAACGAAACGCGAAGCCAAAAAGCCGAGGCTGCGGCCAAGCGGGTCGCGGTGCTGGAAGCCCATATCGCCCAGGTCGCCATAGGCATTAAGCTCGCTATCTTGATGGGGGAAGGCCACGCTACTGGATTCGACCTGGAGCGACTGCGGCGGCTGGCGGATACCGTCGTTGCCTGAGGAGTGCGTTGCGCCAATTCATTCGATCACCCTGAGCGTTCCGACTTTGTGACTGAAGGTCACACTACGGCGATCGCTTCGATCTCCAGGAGGAAGTTGGGATTGGCCAGCCCGCGCAAGATGCAGAGCGTGCTGGCGGGAGGGTGATCGGCGAAATAGGTTTGCAAGATGCTACGTGCCTTCGGTACGTCGTGTGGGTTGCAGATGTAGATCGTGATTTTGGTCACGTCAGAGATTTTCGCGCCGCCGGCGGCGAGAGCTTTGGTGAGGTTCGCCATTACCATCTTGGCCTGAGCGTCGAAGTCATCAGGTGGCAGTACCTTGCCGTCGACATCCGCCGCGACTTGGCCGGCGCAAAACACGAGCTTCTGTGCGCCCTCTGCCGTCACCACATGGGAATAATTTGAGAACGGCTTGGAGACGTCGTCGGGGTTGATCCTGGTGATCTTTGCCATCGTTTTCTCTCCCTGTGTCCGATCGGCCAAACGCTCTGTCTGCAGCGGCGAATGCCCCGAGAGCCGCAAGCGTCGCGGACCTTCCGCCTAGCATGATTTCGACGAGCCTAGCGGCTATACTATCACCTGCCCACAACACCGGACATGTGATCGCGAGGCGCCGGTGTGCTCCAATGCCGAGTTCCCTTTGAAGAAATACGATTGGATGGCCTCCGCGCGAAGGATCGCGCGCACGCACAATCAATCCAAGGTCCAGCTCGCAAATCGCGGCAGGAACTCCTCAATACTGCCTTGTCGATTCCAATCTTTGCGCCGAAATGGGGTCTCCGATCATTCGCCTCAACGCCAATTCGCTCGAAACTGTGAGTATGAGCATGGATAGTTGGAAGAGTGACCCTGACAAGGGGCGGTTTCGAGTCGACGTCGCGCGGTTACGTCGGATTTCAGAAACTACGATCGCCCATTACGATCAGGCTTGCCGAGGAGTTTCGGGTTGGCACTCGGGATCATGACGTCAGCCAAAACCGATCGGCTCTCCTGGATGCGATTGAGGGCGACCGCTCCCTATTCCATTCTTGATCTGGGTTGTGGACCCGGCCGCGACCTACACTATTTTCGTGCCTTGGGTCACGACGCTGTAGGCCTGGACGGATCGAAGGAATTCGTGGCGATGGCACGCGCCTATTCCGGGTGCGAGGTTCTCCATCAGGATTTTCTGGCGATGGAATTGCCGAAAAGTCGTTTCGACGGCGTGTTTGCGAATGCGTCCCTGTTCCACGTGCCAAGCCAAGAATTGCCGAGAGTCTTGCTCGAACTCTCCGAAACCTTGAAGCCCGGAGGCGTTCTGTTCTGCTCAAACCCGAGAGGGAACAACGAGGAAGGCTTCAGAGGTGACCGCTATAGCTGCTTCTTCGACCTCGACACCTGGCGCAACTATGTTAGCGCTGCCGGATTCATCGAGCTGCGGCATTACTACCGTCCGCCGGGACTCCCGCTTGACCAGCAGCCGTGGCTCGCGACCGTATGGCGCAAAGGCCGAAGCTCCCGCGTCGGCCGCATTAGATTAACATTGCGGAAACTCAATCCGGGCAAATCTCTCTCTGCCCTTGCGAGTGCGGGTGCGCGCAATAGCGGCGCGCCAATCAAGCCAGAGAGCATGTCATGAGTGACCACGAGGACGCTGTAGTATTCGGCAACAAGCCGCCCAGGCGACGAACCTGGTGGCTGACAATTGTGCTCTGCGTTCTCGCCGTCGGCGCACTTGTGATGGCTTTCTCGCAAAACACCCTGACCGCACCAATGCCGGATACGGTCGAGATGGCCGATATGACGTGGGTTGAAGTGCGCAGCGCCATCGAACGTGGTTACACCGTCGCGATCGTACCCACTGGAGGGATCGAACAAAACGGCGTCCACATGGTGCTTGGCAAGCACGATTACATTGTTCGCAACGCTGCCAATCGCATTGCGCGAGAAGTCGGGCGCACATTGGTGACGCCAGTGGTGTCATTCGTGCCGGAGGGTAGCTACGACCCACCAAGCGGCAATATGCAGTTTCCCGGCACGCTCGGTGTTCCCGAACCGGTGTTCGCTCAGGTTCTCGAAGGTATAGCGCGCAGCCTCAAGTCAGCTGGCTTCAAGACCATCTGCTTTATTGGTGACCACGGTGGCAACCAAGCCTCGCAAGCCGCTGTCGCAGCGAAGCTCAACGGCGAATGGGCCGGCCAAGCGACGACCGTGCTGCATGTGGCGGATTATTACGTGGACGAGGCGCAGATCAAGTATTTGCGCGAAAAAGGCGAAACCCCAGCGACGATCGGCAGTCATGCGGGTCTTATCGACACCTCCGAGTTGCTCGCCGTCCACCCGCAGGGTGTCGATCTTTCGCGGCTGGCGGCTTTACCGTTGACCTCGGAACCCACCGGACACTCTGGCGACCCAATGCGCGCCTCGGCCGAATACGGTACGGCCCTGCTCGAAATTAGAATTAAGGCCGCCCTTCGGCAGATCAGGGCAGCGCTCCCGGACCGGCAAGCTCTCAAACTAGGGCCGCCGTAACGGCCGCAAAATTGTTTGTTTTGCGACGTGCAGCGGGACATCAGCGCTTTCCGCCCTTTGCGTCATGTACGCAACCTGTGTGTACCGAAAACCCAGTCGGATTGATTTGGTGACAGAATCGCCTAACGTCTGATGATGGTCGCGCTGTTATGGCTTTTGCTGATGTTGCTCGCCTTGCCGTTCAAGTCGATGGGCCGACTTGAGGCGGAGAACATGGCGCTCCGACATCAACTAGCCATGCTGCGGCGGAAGGTGCCGGGTCGCGTCCAGCCCACCAACGGCGATCGCTGGTTCTTGATTCAGCTGTATCGGTGGTTTCCCTCGGTCCTCAACGCCATCAAGATCATTCGGCCAGAAACTCTTGTGCGTTGGCACCGTGCCGGCTTCCGCCGGTATTGGCGCTGGAAATCCCACTCCCTCGGAGGCCGGCCGCCAATCGATGCCGAACTGCGGGCGTTGATCCGACGGATGAGCGTGGACAATCCGCTGTGGGGCGCGCCGCGAATCCATGGTGAACTGCTCAAGCTCGGCTTTGAGGTGGCTCAGTCCAGTGTCGCCAAGTACATGGTCAAGCGAGATGGGCCGCCCTCACAGAGGTGGCTCACGTTCTTGCACAACCACGCGCCAAATATCGCCGCGATGGACTTGTTTGTCGTTCCAACCATTGGCTTCGACCTCCTCTATGTCCTCGTCATCGTGCGGCTGGAGCGACGAGACCTTGTCTGGATTAACGTCACGCCGAACCCGACTGCGGAATGGATTGCACGCCAGATCACGGAGGCGTTTCCTTGGAACGAGGCTCCGCGCTACCTGATCCGCGATCGGGACGGGGCTTACGGTGCCGCCGTCACCCGCCGATTACGGGCTATGGGCATCCGCGACAAGCCGATTGCCGCAGGCTCGCCCTGGCAGAACGGCTACGCCGAAAGATTGATCGGCTCGATCCGGCGCGAGTGCACCGACCATGTCATCGCCCTAGGCGCGAAACACTTGCGTTGGGTGCTGCAATCTTACCTGCAGTACTACAATGGATCGAGGACTCATCGAGCCCTGAGCAAGGACGCTCCGGTCCATCGGGCGATGGAGAGCGTTGGCACCATCATTGCCCGGCAGTTTCTCGGTGGGTTGTTGATCGGCGTGGGGTCCGGACGCCGATCGGGACATTTAGCCCATTGATCTTCCGCCGATGGGCGGGGTCAAACTTGGGGGCCGATTTACATTCATTTCTCTTGAATCCGTTCGAGATAACCAACAACAGCTTGTATCCGGCTTCGAATGGCCTCCTCGGGATCACATGAAAAATTCAGCAGAGACTCGAGGGGCTTTGGCCTGACCCCTCGGTACCGTCTCTTCTTCACCCGTGGAACAGGATTGGCATCGTAACGACATCCCCAAATCGGCATTGAGTCGCGCCGGTGCGATGTATCCACTCTCCGTCCATCAATCGCTTCGTAGACAGTTTCCGATAAAAAGCTGCCACCAGCCTTCTTCGCCATCGTCGTCAAATCGGCGGGTTTAGCTTTCAGCTTTGAGTTGGTTGGCCCTTTCCCCTTTCCGTCGATGCCGTGGCATGAGGCGCAATGAGCAAGATATTCAGCTCGACCAGGGTCAGCGTCCTGCGCCCAAGCACCCAAAAACAGATTGATGACGGTGCCGAATACAATCGCAATCAAACGCACTGCACCTTTGCCCCGACCGAGTTAAACCAAAAGTAGCGTTGCTCATCGCCAATATCTACACTCCGCTCTCCGCCGATTGTTCTCACTCTCGAAATGGCGAACGCGAGGCGGTAGAGCCATGGTCTATGGCTCCTCTGGGATTTCCTTGACCTGCATCAAATAAGTCACCTCGGGCAAATGTTTATTGAACATTGGATCAATCTACAGAATTCGATCTCGGGAGAGGGGACGTTGATCCGCGACCCAGATGAGTACAACAGTTCATATTCGGTGCGGCATCGGATGCAATTCGAAAAACTCAAGCACCGCGAGTTCATCACCCCTCTCGGCGAAACGGTGACCATCGGTCTGTGGCGTCAGCCTTAAGCCGCTTTATACTGAACCGGACGACCGACGGGGGACGAGGGTGGCGGAGGGACCTATGATAAATGTCCGTGCCCTCTGACTGGACATCTGCTCAAACAGTAAATCCACTCCAAGGGCCGCGACCTCATCAAGACGAAGGTTCAGGGCCGTCAGGGGCGGGTCGCACTCACGCGCCAAGTTTCCGTCGTAGCGCGTCGCAATCTTCAGCTTGCCGGGTATGTCGAAGCCCAAATCGGCGGCCGCGCGTCGTGCGCCGACCGCGAAGGCGTCGACCGAGACAAGTAATGCTTCTATGTCGGGATGCTCGGTCAACAATATCTTGGTCGCGTCATATGCCGCGTCCGATCCACTCGTTTCGTCCACTCGGCGCACAATTGCCTTTCGTCTGTGGTCGCGCGCGAAATCTCGGTAGGCTTGTTCCGTCTGGCGATGCGTGAAGCGCGGCTGTGCTCCGACCACAAGTCCGATCTTGTTCGACGATTGCTGATGAAGATGCTGGATCAGCGTTTGTGCCAACTCGTATGGCCGCAGGTCGACAAACGGTACGACGTTCCTACCAGGCTGGCGTCCAATCGAAACCACAGGCACGCCCTGGCTGCGCAGCAATGCGATATCTGGATCATTTTCTAGGGGTTCGACGACTAGCGCCCCATCGATATGCAAATCGTGGAATGGGGAGTGACCATCGTTGAGCGGCGGAACGAGGATCAACGCGAAGCTCTTTTCCAGGGCGCGCGACGCCGCGGCGGCTGCAATTTCCATCGTGAAGCCCAGGCGAGCCCGCCCTCCGGCGACGGCAAACGGCATTGATGAAAAAATTGCGATCGTGTCAGCCCTGCCTGTACGCAGGCGGCGAGCTCGTAAATTCGGCGTGTATCCAAGCTTTTGAACCGCGGCATGAACCCTGTCGCGCGTGACATCGTCTACGTATGGCCGATTGTTCAAAGTGTTCGACACCGTCGCAGGAGACACGCCGGCGACGCGTGCCACTTCAATGATCGTCGGCCGGGGGGCAGCATTCCGTGGCGACCGGCGTCGTCCATTCGCGCGCTCGTTGTCTACACCGCTCAAATTTTCACCTCGTGCGGCCCAATTTTTACGCGTCGGACCCGATTGACTCCCTGCCGCCAACGATCACACTGGGTGCCATTAAAACGTTTTAATAGGGCCTTACAAGGCCTATCATCGTGCACGGCCAACCCGTCATGTTGAAGATTCAGGAAATGGATCACGAGGTCATCAAGCCGGTTGACCAAGTTACCTTGCGCCGCCGCGGGGTAGGCCTCATCGCGCATGATCGTGACCGCGCCGGCACCGGATATACCCTCATCGCGCCCCAGACCGACGCCGGGAACGTCTATCTCGTCGATATGAAGGGCGCCGTCGCCCACCGTTGGAAGATGCCTTGCCGGCCAGGTCGGCACGCGACGCTGCTTCGGAACGGCAACCTCGGATACAACGCCTGTCTCCCCAATTCGCCGGATATCTATCCCGCCTGGATTCTGTGGCATGGCGGTGCCTTCTGCGAGGTCGAGCCGAACGGCAGGATCGTTTGGGAATATACAGATCCTATGCATCACCACGACGCGCAGTGGCTGCCGAACGGAAATTTGCTATACGGAGCAATGGAGCCGATGCCGAAGGAGGCGGCGAAACGCGTCATCGGCGGCAGCAGCAAACACGATCTGCCGGATGGCATGATCTATGGCGACGTCGTGAAGGAGGTGAATCGCAAGGGAGAGGTCGTGTGGATGTGGCGCTCGTGGGAGCATCTCGAGATCGAGAAATTCCGAAATCCACCCGATCTTCGATCGTTACCACTGGCCGCTCGTCAATGGTTTATGGCTGACCCGCGGCGGGCTCGTTCTGATGAGCCTGCGCACGACATCCGGCGTGATCGGCGTGGACAAGCATACCGGCAAAGTCGCCTTTCATATCCCGCACGATGTGGTCTCTCAACAGCACACACCCGTCGAGCTTGATAGCGGCAACATCCTGATTTTCGATAACGGCAACCTCCGGCCGGGCGTGACCTCACCGTCGTCCCGCATCGTCGAAGTCGACCCGGCGACCAATGCTGTCTGTTGGGAATACTATGATGTTATGCGCTCGGCCTTCTTCTCGCCCTACATGGGCGCGGCGCAGCGCCTGCCAAATGGAAATACCCATATTACGGAATCTGCCACGGGTCGGCTGTTCGACGTCACTCCGGAGGGCGAAGTCGTTTGGGAATACGTCATCCCGTTCTTCGCCGAATATCCGGAGGCGGAAGCTCGCAAGTACGTCCCTGGCTTCCACAACAGCGTGTTCCGCTCCTACCGCTACCAACCCTCGCAAATTTCATGGCTCTGAAAGCGTGAATGACGATAGCCGGAACGTTCTCGCACCAACGATGAAGGACCGAACGATGCCGTTCCCGCGAGCTTTGAAGATCGCCGCCGTCGCCGGCACGATGACGTTAGCCGTTGTAGCATCGGCCGCCGCGCAGCAGCCGAAGGAGGTCCGGCTTCTTATGGACTGGTTCGCGCAGGCCAATCAGAGCGGATATTGGCAGGCGCAGATTGACGATGCCGGAAGGGACAAGGGGATCAAGATAACAACGCTGCAGGGCGGCCCGAAAATACAAACGATCCCCCAGGTCGCCTCAGGTCAAGCAGAGTTCGGCGTCGGCAACGCGGACGATGTCCTGCTGGCACGGCTGCGTGGCGCGCCCGTTCGAGTGGTTTTCGCCTCCATGGACTACGTTCCCTATACTCTCGTCTATCATCCCGACCCGGCGGTGAAGTCGCTCGCCGATCTCAAGGGCAAAACCTTCGCGGTCAACATCGGCTTTGCCTACTGGGAGTGGCTCAAGAAGAAATATGCCATGGAAGGCAGTCGGGAAATCCCGGTCAGTGGCGACCTTTCCTTGTTCAAGACAAATCCGAACATGGTTCAGCAAGGCTATTCGATCTTCCTGCCGGCTCGTATGACCGAGGCGGGCATTCCGAACTCCCAGATCAAAGTGGCGCAACTCGGATACCGGCCATATTCCGTTCTTTTTACGACCGATGAGCTGATCGAGAAGAATCCGCAGCTCGTGCGCGACACGGTCGCGGCCGTGAGGAAATCGTGGAGCGCCTTCATGACGGACCCGAGCAAGTCCAAAGTGCTTGAGCTCGAGCTCAACAAGCAGATCACGCCGATGGTCCACGATGCGGCAGTCAAGGAACTCATCTCCGATCTTCTTCCCAGGGACCATGCCAAAATCGGCTGCATGGCGGACGACCGGTGGGTCGAGATCGCCAAGCAGCTCCAGGAAGTGAACTTCCTCCCGGCTACCTTTGACGTGAAGAAGGCCTTTGACCGTTCCTTCGTTTCGGGGTGCTGATCATGTCGGGCGCCGTGCTCGCGCCGCGTGTCTCTTTGGACGCCGAACCTGCAGCCCTGCTTCCTCGGCGCGCCGGCGCCGTGTCGATCGCAGTGCGCGGCGTATCGAAGCAATTCGACTCCGGTGTGACCGCACTCGAACCGATTGATTTGTCTATCCCCGGCGGTGAATTCATCTCAATCGTGGGCCCCTCCGGATGTGGAAAGTCCACGCTCCTGCGGATCGTGGCGGGCCTGATCGAGCCGACAACCGGAATATGCGAACGGGCACAAAACGCAGCGGCGGCCTTCGTCTTCCAGGACGCTGCCCTCCTGCCTTGGCGTAACGTGGCGCGGAACGCCGAACTCCTGATGGAACTCGAAGGTTATGCGGCCGGTGAGCGCAGAGAGCGGGCAAAAGATGCGCTCCAGCTTGTTGGCCTCGTTGGTTTCGAGCGGTCTTATCCGCATCAGCTTTCGGGCGGAATGCGCATGCGCCTATCCCTCGCGCGCGCCATCGCTCTGCGCCCAAATGTGATGCTGCTCGACGAGCCGCTTGCTGCGGTCGACGAACTCACTCGAGAGGTTCTTCAGGAAGAGCTTTCACAGCTTTGGCAGACCACCGGGTTCACCGCTCTGCTCGTGACCCATAACGTCCACGAGGCAGTCTATCTGTCTGACCGGGTCGTCGTAATGTCACCGCGGCCGGGACGAATCCTGAAGATCATCAACGTTCCATTTCGCTTTCCCCGTTCGCCCGATTTGCGAGCGACGGCCGAGTTCGCAAGGCTGACAGGCGAGGTGTCGGCCGCGTTGCGTCACCGCACTGGGATATGAGGGGCGATATGGCCATTCCAGCGGCATCGCCGAGAAGCAAGTCACGCCTTTATAGAGCAATCAACATCAGCCTGCCGCCCGCGCTGGTTGCCATTGGGGCCGTCCTGCTGTGGCACCTGCTTTCCGTCACTGTCTATAAAGGAAAAGGTTTCCTGCTCCCGGGGCCGCAAGATGTCGCCGCCGCCTTCGTCGAGAACGGCTCGGTCATCTTTCGCGCAACGCTGACCACGCTCAGGGAGGCGACGCTCGGCTACATCTCCGCGATCGTCCTCGGTGTCTCGTTTGCCACGATTCTAAGCCAGTCCCGCGTCCTCGAGCGCAGCTTCTACCCTTATGCAGTCCTGTTGCAGACTGTTCCGGTCGTGGCCATCGCACCGCTGATCGTCCTCTGGTTCGGATACAACGATCTCTCGGTCGTGATCATCAGCCTCATCATCTCGCTGTTCCCGATCATTAACAATACGCTGCTGGGCTTGCGTTCAACTCCACGCAATCTGGTCGAACTGTTCGCTATGCACCACACCAGCATTCTGGTGAGCTTCTGGAAGCTGCGGCTTCCCGGAGCGCTGCCGAGCATCATGGCGGGTTTGCGAATTTCGGCCGGCCTCTCCGTGATTGGCGCGATCATCGGCGAGTTCATTATCGGATCCGGCAACTCTCAGGGAGGTCTCGGGGTCCAGATCATTTTCGCGCAGGGTCGCATGTACACAGCGCTGCTGTTTGCGGAGGTGATCTCGGCGACGGGACTTGGCTTCCTGTTCTTCACCGCCGTAAGCCTCACAAGCAACCTGCTTCTCAGGCACTGGCACGAGTCAGCATCGGAAGACTGAACTGATTCTCACGTCAGGATGAAGCATTCGCGGGAGGGAAGAAATGCCATCGGCAACGGCATTGCAGCCAGCCACGTTCGGCCGATCCAAACATTTTGAAGCGGCCCCCCTCATGTCGGGCTTTGCTGCTGAACTTCATGGGCTCGACCTCAGCTGCCTTTTGTCGGCTGACGTTAAGGCGGAACTCTATCGTGCGCTCCTTGATTTCGAAGTGCTGCTTATTCCGCCCCAGGCGCTTTCGCCGGCGCAACACGTCGATTTGGCTTCGGCCTTTGGGCGGGTTGCGTCCGGTGCGTTCTTTCCCCGTCGGGAGGACTTCCCCGAGATTGAGATCATCACATTCGACGAAGCTCACCCTCCCGAACTCAACGTGTGGCACAGCGACGTTTCATGGAAGTCGGTGCCGCCGACCGGTACGGTCATTCAACTGATAGACCTCCCCGCAACCGGCGGTAATACCGTTTGGGCAAGCGGAAGCAAGGCATTCGCGGCGTTGTCGGAAGGCTTCAAGAGCTATCTCCGCGGGCTTACTGCCACACATAGCTGGCAGGGAAGCTTGGTCCAGGATGCACTTGAGGAGAGTGGTGAAGAGGCCGTTGTCAACGCCGTCCGAAGATTCAAGCCTGTCGTTCACCCTCTCGTTCGCCGCCACCCTGAGTCAGGCAAGGAGGTTCTGTTCGTCAATGAGGCCTTCACCCGTTCGATCAATGGGGTGCCGTTGCGCGAGGGGCGCGCGATTCTCGAATTTCTGCGCGAATGGATGGTCCAACCCGAATTCATCTATTCACACAAGTGGCAGAAGAACGGAATTGCGGTCTGGGACAACCGGTCCACTCAGCATTATGCGGTCGCGGATTACTGGCCGGAACGGCGCATGCTCCAGAGGGTGACGTTCCAGTCCGAAGTCGAGGATGCAGCGTGACGCAGGTCGAGGGAATCCGAAATGTCAAATTCTAGCCATCAATCACAAGTTCCAATTATCGATATTGCGCCATGGTTTGCCGCCGACGAGGCTGCCCGCGACAGTGTAGCGGATGAAGTCGGCAAGGCTTGCGAGGAGTGGGGCTTTCTCATCGTTGCGGGGCATCAGGTTGACGGGGCGCTGATGACATCCGTGGCAAATGTATCTCGTGCGTTCTTCGATCTTTCGACAGAGGAGAAGCTCAGGTCGAACGCAGCGGGAACCCGCGCCGGCCGCGGCTATTACAGGATGGAAGCGAAATCGCTGGCGCGCACGCTCGGCGTCAAGAATGCGCCAGGCGATTTGCGCGAATCGTTCCGGATTGGTGCAGAGCCGGATGTCGCCCAAGGCTCAACCCTGACGGAGCAAGCAGCCGGACATTTCGCGTCGAACATATGGCCCCGGCAGCCGGCGGAGATGCGGGCGATCTGGAGTGCTTACTATGACGCCTGCAGCGCGCTGAGCTCTGAGATGATGCGCATCTGTGCGCGCGCTCTTGCGCTTCCCGATGACTGGTTCGACGACAAGATCGACAGGGCGACGAGCAACCTCATCGCCCAAAACTACCCGCCGCTGGAAAAGCCCCCGATGCCGGGGCAAATCCGCAACGGCGCCCATACCGATTTTGGCACGTTGACCTTGCTGATGACCGAGAACAAGCCGGGTGGCTTGCAAGTGATGGGTCGTGACGGCGAGTGGCACGATGTCCGTCCGGTTCCGGGAACCTACATCGTCAATCTCGGTGACATGATGGCTCAATGGACCAACGACCGCTGGAGGTCGACGCTTCATCGTGTCGTAAATCCGCCGCTGGAAGCGGGTGAGACAGCTCGCAGATTATCCATCGTGTTCTTTCACACCCCTAACTACGACGCGACGATCACCTGTATCCCGTCGTGCGCGAACGAGGGCAATCCTCCCAAATACGCGCCGATCCTTGCAGGGGAACATATTGCACAGAAACTAAAGGCGGTTGAAAGCGTGGCGGAGGAGAAGCCCGCCGCCTGATCATCGGCGCTGCTCGATTGCACCTTCAGAAGATGTCAGCGGGAGCAGTCATGTCTGAGATCCCCATTATCGACGTCGCCTCACTCTTGCGTGGAGGAGTAGATGGCGAACATCAGGCTGCCCGGCAGATCGGCAACGCCTGCCGGGGCATTGGATTCTTTTACATCACCGGGCACGGCGTCGCGACGAGCGAAATCGAGGTTGTCTTTAGCAAGGCCGCCGAGTTCTTCAAACTGCCGGCGTCAGTCAAGGACTTGTCCGCCTTTACTGGGCCAGGCAACAATCGGGGCTATGTCGAGCTCGGAGGAGAGACGCTCGATCCGGGCAAGCCTCCAGATGTGAAGGAAGTGTTCAACATCGGGCTCGAGCTCGCACCGGACGATCCGGACCTGCTGGCCGGCAAGCCGTTCCGTGCGCCTAACGTTTGGCCGGATGTACCTGGCTTTCGCACGACCATGCTGTCCTATTTCACACGGATGAGGAATCTCGGCTGCACGCTTCACCGTGCTTTCGCCATCGATCTCGGTCTCGATCCGACGTATTTCGCAGACAAGTTTCGCAAGCCGCTAGCCACCCTGCGGCTGCTGCACTACCCGCCAGTCGAGGCGCCGTTGAGCGAGGGGCAGATAGGTGCCGGTGTGCATACCGACTACGGCAACGTCACTTTGCTGGCAACGGATTCGGTGGGTGGCTTGATGGTGCGTGACCGCAGCGGTCGTTGGCTTGACGCCCCGATCGTGCCGGGCGCGTATGTCTGCAATATTGGCGACTGCCTGATGCGATGGACCAATGACATTTATGTCTCGACGCCGCACAAGGTCGTCACTCCCCCCGGGCGGGATCGCTATTCGATTGCGTTCTTCCTTGACCCTGACCCGGACGCATTGGTCGCGTGCTTGCCGACCTGTACGGATGCCAGGCGGCCTGCACGATACGCACCCGTCAATGGTGCCGACTTCCTGAAGTCTCGCCTTGAGCCAACATACAAAGTCGCCGGATAAGCATGAGCGCAATAGGCACCGTTGCGCTCACCCCGAATACCGAGCAATTTATCATTCGTATGGCCGAGGAGAACCGTGACTGGGGCTATGACCGGATTGGGGCGCTGGCTAATCTGGGGTATGAGGTCTGCGATCAGACTGTCGGCAATGCAACGCCAAGCTTTGCCGCCCGCACCAGCGCGCAAACACGACCACATGGCCGGCCTTCGTTCGGACCTACCTGGCGCTGTTGGTGGGGACCGATTTCTTCACCGCGGAGGTGTTCACGCTGCGCGGGCTGGTGACCTCCTACGTGCTGTTTTTTATTCATCTTGAAAGCCGTGTCCTTGCTCAAAATTAACGTGATGGCAGTTGGACGAGGTGCGAGCGGGAACATGCTGCCTCTCCCTTAAGCGACTTGGCGCTCATAGCGATGGTGCAGACCGCGACCAACATCAAGTCTTCAGGGTTGCCAGAACGCGCTCCGGCAAAAACGGCGTGTGCCGAATGCGGGCGCCGGTGAGTGCGGCTACCGCATTGCTGATCGCTGGCGCGACCAGAGGCGTTGCCATCTGGCCAGCTCCGGTCGGGTGATTGTCGGTCTTGATCAACTCGATATGAATTTCCGGCATGTCGCGATTGCGCATGACAATGTAGTCATAGAAGTTCGATTCCTGCACCTCGCCATCCTTGATCGTGATGCGCTCAGTCAGCGCGAGGCCGAGGCCAGACACCACACTACTTTCGGTCTGGGCCAGAATATTGTCGGGTTGAACGGCGATGCCGTGATCGGTTGCGACCCAGAATTGGTGAACTTGAATGCGCCCAGTCGTCCGATCGACCGAGACTTCTGCTACACCGGCGATCTGGGTGCCGGAATAGTCGATATACGCAAGGCCGAGAGCGCGATCGGCGCGCTTGCGGTCCCACTGCGACATCTCACCGACCATCTCGACGACCTTGCGGGCGCGCGGCGTGTTCTTGAGGAGGCGCAGTCGGTAAGCCAGCGAATCGATGCCCTGCTTGCGGGCAATCTCGTCAATGAAGACTTCCGTCGCGAACTTATTGGCAGTGAACCCAATTCCCCGCAGGGAGACCGCCCGGACACCAGTATGGATCGGCAAATGTTCGGCCAGGCGATTGGGGATATCGTAGGTCGGGATATCCCCGCCCAGGAACGATATAAAATCACGCTTCTTCCAAGCGCCGTTGTATTTGAAGGGATCCTGAAAAATGCCGGCATTGTCAGTAACGTAACGGTGATGCCAAGCGGTCATCCGGCCTGCTGGATCGAACCCCGCGCGGAGGATGTGGACGGATTGCGGACGGAACCGACCGCTGTGGACGTCATCCTCACGGGTCCACATCACTTTGACAGGCCGCTTTACTTCCTTTGACAACAGTACCGCATCGACGACGAATTCCTGGTCGCGGTTACCACGACGACCAAGGCCACCGCCCATCAGCATGTCGTGCAAGATTACCTTGTTGACCGGAATGCCAAGAGCCTTGGCGGTGGCGTCGACCGCCATCGTCTGACTTTGCGTGCCGCACCAGATTTCAGCGGAATCGCCTGCTGGCGATACTGAGGCCAAAGCGTTCAACGGCTCCATCTGCGCGTGATAGGCGTAGTCGCAACGGTACTCACTCTCGAATGTCGTCGCAGCAGCGGCGAAAGCCGCCGTTGCGTCGCCGACCTTTTCGGCGATGTCGGTCTGGTTGGCCACGCTCCCTCGCCCAACCGCTTGATACCTGTCGAACGCCTTTTCGTTGTCGAAGCCCTGCGCTTTACCGGTGCGAGTCCATGTGACCGCAAGCGCGTTCTTCGCGGCGAACGCAGACCATGATGTTTCAGCAACTACACCAACACCAAACTCAAAATTGACAATCTTGATGACGCCGGGGATGTTCCGCGCCTTTGCATCGTCAACTTTTTCGGGGTTGCTGCCATCGATCGGTGCGCGCAAGATCGCGCCATACAGCATGCCGGGGACCTGCATATCGATACTATAGAGCGCCGAACCGTTGACCTTACTTGGCAACTCTCTCCGCATCGTATCTTTGCCAATCAGCCGGAAATCGGAGGATTTCTTGAGCTGTTCCGGCTTAACCTCCGGCGCTTTGTCCGGCAGGACCGCAAACTCTGCGATCTCGCCATAGCTGAGTCTTCGCTGGGACTTGGCATGCACAACGAAATTGGGCTCGGTGTTCAGTTCGCTGACCGGTACGCTCCAATGGCGCGCTGCATTGTCAAGCAACACGAGGCGCACTTGGGCGCCGAACTGGCGCAGTATCTTGAAATAGCCGGTGACCGTCGCGCTACCCGCCGTATACATCGAACCGTAAAAGGCGGGGTTGCCGTAGATCGCTTCGATCGGTGGCGCGGGTACGATTCGGACTTTGGACCAATCGGCATCGAGCTCTTCGGCGACAATCAACGGCAGTGACGTGGTCGAGCCTTGTCCCATCTCTGTCGCCGGCGACATGATAGAGATGGTGCCGTCAGCGGCGATCGACACCCAGGGGTTCATGACGCGCGTGCCTGTAGCAGCCTGCGCCGCGATGTCGGGAAGGCCGAGCGCGAATCCAAACGTCAGTCCAGCGGCTCCGACCATAAAATGGCGACGGCTGAGATCCAATTGCGGGGCGCGCGAAGAATTTTCACGGAGTGTGGTCATGGCTCAGGCCTCCTTCGCAGCGCGTTGAATCGCGCGAACGATCCGCGGATAGGTGCCGCAACGACAGATATTTGTACTCATGTGCTCGACAATTTCGTCGCGCGTCGGCTTGGGGTTCTGCTTTAGTAAATCAGCCGCGCTCATAATCTGCCCGGACTGACAATAACCGCATTGTGGTACGTTCTCGGTGAGCCAAGCCTTTTGCAGCGCGTGGTTGGAATCCGGTGACAGGCCCTCGATCGTGGTCACTGACTTGCCAGCGATCTCCGACAGTTGGATCTGGCAGGAGAAGGCGCGCTTGCCATCGATGTGCACCGTGCAAGCGCCGCACAGTCCGGTGCCGCAGCCGAACTTGGTTCCAGTTAGCTTGAGGCCCTCCCGGATCACCCACAAAAGCGGTGTTGCCGGTGGCGCATCGATGGATGCTGCCTTGCCGTTCACAATGAAGTTCGTCGCCATTGCTTCCTCCATGGCCTCGCGTGCGGAGCCAAATCCGCCGCTGGCTTATGAACGCGCATCATCCTGATGCTCTTTAGACGCCTAGTAAAGTACGTTATCACCTCATTTCAAAATGAGAAGCCTATAGCTTCGAATCGCTGCAACGCCGAACCACGAGAGTGAAGCGAAGGCCTCCATCGAATTCTTCGTCAATGCCGAGTCGGCTATTTCGCCGACGGATGTTGCTTAGGGGGACCTCGAAAAATTGATCTCGCCGCCCATTCAGGGCAGCTTCAACCTGAACGTCAACGAATCGAAGCGGGAACGAAGCGGAATCAATCACAGACAATGTCGTGGCGCTCGACCATAGGCGCCCATTTTTTGAGGTGCCCTTAGGTCATTCGCGACGAGTGTGAGGCGTGGCTCGCTACCGAACTTGCGTTGCGTGCCGCTCGGTAAAAGATGGTGTTCTGCATATCGATCTGCCGATAGCGGCCGAGCGCATTTGGGCTGAGATCAACAAGTGTGGGAAGGCGTCCATGGCGAATTCGTAAATCCTCGCAAAAACGGAACGGCGCGGGGCGTCTTGTGAGATGTCGACTGCGAAAATTCATTGGCGTGGGCGCAACGGTGGCATTCCCGCCTTGAGCGCCGCTGAGAATACCGATGCCTCGTCCGTTCCGATGCGATTCACTTCGCCGTCTTTGAGCACGAGCTCAAACGCGGCCAATCATTGGACGTTATAGAGTCAAACTGAGGAGCGAACGCGTATGCCAAATCCGCGCGAACACGGAATTCGAGGATCGAAGCAATAGTGAGAATCGGCACCACAACAGTGCCGGTATGGCCGGCCCGCGGAAATCTCAACCTTGTGGAGATTTGAGCAAGGACAGGTTAGGAACCCATGGTAAATCAGCGTACCATTGGAGGTCCTCATTTCGTAACCTAACATCAGACCTCCTGGGACGACTGGATGGCAAATGCCTGAGCACCTTTCCGCATCGCCCGGTGGCAATGTTCCGACGAGCGCGGTGGCAATTCCGACTCCGGTCGCTTCGGTCGCCGTAGCTGCGGAACTGCGAAAGCTCGAAACCCGGCCCAGCGGGTTGACCACTTCGGAAGCCACGGCGCGTCTGGGGAAATATGGCCGCAATGCCATCGAGGCCCACGCGGAAAGTCGATGGCGCAAGCTTGCAACTTATTTTTGGGGTCCGCTGCCCTGGATGATTGAGGCGGCGGCGTTGATTTCGCTGCTGCGACGGGATTGGTCCGACTTTCTCGTGGTGGCCGGGCTTCTCCTCTACAACGCAGCGGTTGGTTTCTGGCAGGAGTACAAGGCCTCCAATGCGCTCGATGCGCTGAAGAAAGGGCTTGCCCCGAAGGCGCGAGTCTTGCGTGATGGAGTTTGGTCGACCCTCGACGCTGCACGAGCTTGTCCCCGGCGACGTGGTGAACGTGTCGGGCGGACAGATCGTACCCGCCGATCTCCTGCTGATCGATGGCGAGTACCTGAGTGTCGATCAAGCGGCGCTCACAGGCGAGTCGCTACCGGTCTCCAAGACCGTCGGTGATACCGCCTATTCTGGCGGCATCGTCAAGCAGGGCGCCATGACCGGCGTCGTCACAAGGACAGGCAACAACACGTTCTTCGGGCGCACCGCAAAGCTCGTAGCGGCCGCCGGCTCGGCTTCGCACTCGCAGGATGCGGTCCGCAAGATCGGGGATTTTCTTATTCTAGTCGCGCTTGCTCTGGCGCTGGTTTTGGTGAGCGTCGAAGTCTACCGCCGCATTGTCGTGGCCGACGCCTGGGACTGGAGCACAGTCGGATCGATCTCGCAATTCGTCCTGATCCTCCTGGTCGCCTCCATCCCGGTGGCTCTCCCTGCCGTGATGTCGGTAACGATGGCAATCGGCGCCTACGCGCTGTCGCGTCAGAAGGCCATCCTCTCGCGTCTCTCGGCGATCGAGGAACTGGCCGGCGTGGACGTTCTGTGCAGCGACAAGACCGGTACGCTGACGCTCAACCAGCTCACGGTCGATGCGGCAATCCCGTTCGGCGGGGTCAAGACCGAAGACGTCATGACAGCAGCGGCGCTGGCGACGCAAACGAGCAGCGACGACCCGATCGATCTTGCCATTCTTCACGCACTCAAGGATCGTTCTGCTCTCGAAAAGGTCAGGCAGACACATTTCGTGCCGTTCGACCCCGTCAACAAGCGCACCGTCGCAACCGTTGTCGACGCTGAAGGTCACAGCCACCTCTACGCGAAAGGGGCGCCGCAGGTGATCGGCTCGCTGGCCGAACTCGACCCGGCCACACTCGCGCGTTACCAAGGCACTGTCAGCGACCTCGCCTCCCGCGGCTATCGGGCGCTCGGTGTCGCCAAGTCGGACGACGCTAAGACGTGGCAGCTCCTGGGTCTCATTTCCCTCAACGACCCGCCGCGCCCGGATGCCAAGGCCACGATTGCGCAGACGCGAGCAGCTTGGCCTCAACGTCAAGATGGTGACGGGCGACGACGTCGCGATCGGCGATCAGATCGCCAAGCAGCTCGGCATGGGCGACCACCTGTTGGTGGCAAGCGACATCTTCAAGGATGGGGCGAGCGCGGACACACTTTCACCGGACGTTGCCACCGCAGTTGAGCGCGCCGACGGCTTCGGCCGGGTCTTCCCGCAGCACAAGTACGAAATCGTCAAGTGCCTGCAGCAGCGCGGCCACATCGTTGCGATGACGGGCGACGGCGTCAACGATGCGCCGGCGCTCCGCCAGGCCGATTGCGGCATTGCCGTGAGTGGCGCCACCGATGCCGCGCGCAGCGCTGCCGCGCTGATTCTGACCGCGCCCGGGCTGTCGACCATCGTCAACGCCATCGTGCACGCCCGGCAGATCTTCCAGCGCATCCAGAGCTACGTCTATCTATCGTGTCGCGATGACGCTCGACATCATGCTCCTGGTCGTGGCGTCGATCGTGTTCTTCGAGTTTCAACCGTTGACGGCGGTAATGATCGTTGTGCTGGCTTTGCTTGACGACATTCCGATCATGACCATCGCTTACGACAACGTCTCGGCTTCGCCAAAACCCGAGCGCTGGGACATGCACCGTGTTCTCGAGCTTCTCTTGCCTGATGGGTCTGCTCTCTCTCGCTCAGAGCTTCGGCCTCCTGCTGATCGGTCTTGAATGGCTCAGTGATGCCGCCGATCTGGCAAAAGTCACCTTGGACCGGGAAAGTCTGCAGACGCTGGTCTTCCTGCAGCTGGCCGTCGGCGGTCATCTGCTGCTCTTCGTCGTGCGCACGCGGCATTCGGTTTTCCAGCCGCCCTATCCAAGCGCGCCGCTGTTCCTCGCCATCGTCGCCACGCAAATCATCGCAGCCCTGATTTGCGGCTTTGGCATTCTCGTCCCTAAGCTCCCATGGCCGCGGTCATCGCCGTTTGGGTCTATTCACTCGTATGGATGATCGTCATCGACTTGGCGAAGCTCCTCTACTACCGCTCCGCCCTGCGTGGCGAAGCGCATGCACGGAGGCTCGCGAGTCGTCTCGTCGAATGAACCGCGCTGTTCGATCAGGCGCCGTTACTTCTTGTCCGCTGGAGGTTGCGATGAATTTTAGAAAGAAGTTTTGCGTGAAGCCGGGGCACAAGTTCAAGCTTGCCGATGTCGATCCGGACTTTCACGGCCAGCACACCTCGGAAGAAGACGCCAAGCAGGAACTCGACGATGCGAAAGCCAAGCTGACCGCCATGCAGCGTCTGTTTTATGGCGATCGCAGCCGCGCTTTGCTGATCGTGCTGCAGGGCATCGACGGTGCCGGCAAGGACGGCACCTGCTGGCATGTGATCAGCGCGATGGACCCACAGGGCGTCAAAGTGCAGGGCTTCAAGCAGCCGACGGCCGAGGAGCATGCGCACGACTTCTTGTGGCGGGTCCATCCACACGCTCCTGCCAAGGGCGAGGTCGCGGTATTCAATCGCTCGCACTACGAGGACGTTCTCGTCGTGCGCGTGCACAAGCTGGTACCTAAGCCGGTTTGGCAGGCACGCTACGACCTCATCAACCAGTGGGAAAAGCTCCTCAACGTCGCCAACGAGACGACGATCCTGAAGTTCTTCCTCTACATATCGAAGGACGAGCAGCTCGCCAGGTTCAAGGAGCGGCTCGACGATCCTGGACGGCAGTGGAAGATCAGCGAGTCGGACTACAGCGAACGCAGACTATTGGGATGACTACATCGACGCCTTCGAGGATGCGCTCACCAACTGCTCGAAGAAGCATGCGCCCTGGTATGTTATTCCGTCGAACCACAAATG
Source organism: uncultured Alphaproteobacteria bacterium (assembly GCA_963763365.1). Taxonomy (GTDB): domain Bacteria; phylum Pseudomonadota; class Alphaproteobacteria; order Rhizobiales; family Xanthobacteraceae; genus VAZQ01. Next base: position 30,590 of record CAVXOE010000021.1, read on the forward strand.
GTTTCGCAATCTCGCGGTCTCCAAGATCATCGCCGACTCCATGGAAGACATGCATCTGAAGCTGCCCAAGCCGACCGTCGACATTGACAAGATCCGGCGGCTTTACCACGCCGAGAACAAGGGCAAGGCGAGGGGCAAGGCGCAGGCCAAACGCGATCGCGCCAAAAGTTAGCCCCATGCCGGCGCCGGGCAGCTTGTCGATATCCTCCCCGAGAGCCGATTACGTTCTGCTCGACAACGCGCCTATGGGGCGCCGGCAATATGCGATCTGGCTGCTGGCGAGCGGCGGCACGCTGTTGGATGGTTTCTCCATCTTCTCGCTTGGCGTGGCGATGCCGCTCGTCACGAGCCAATTCGGTCTGAGCTCGCTGATGGTTGGCCTGATCGGTTCGGCATTGGTTCTTGGTGCCGTATTCGGCGCTGCGTTCGGCGGTCCGGCGGCCGACCGCTTCGGACGCAAGCCTGCCTTTTTGATCGATATGACGATCATCGCGGCCGGAGCGCTGGTCAGCGCGTCCGCCGACAAGCCGCATTGGGTATTGCTGGGCCAGCTGTTGGTCGGAATTGGAATCGGCATCGATTTTCCGGTCAGCGCATCCTACGTGTCCGAGACGATGCCGAAACGCGCTCGTAGCCGGATGGTGGTGGCGACGATCGCACTGCAATCGGTCGGAATGCTGGTCGGTGCGGCCATCGCTATCATGGTGTTGCAGCAATGGACCAGCCCTTCAGACTGGAGATTGTTCGTTGGAGTAACCGGCGCGTTCGCGCTGCTGTTTTTGCTGTTCCGTTTTCGGCTCCCAGAGAGTCCGCGTTGGCTCGCTGAGCAGGAGAGCGGAAAAAAAGCGGCGCGCATTGCGACTTTGGTGGTGGCTGGGGGGAATTCCGTGTCAGCCATGCTCGTCAAGCACTGAAATTGCTCCGACTACGGAACGCGCTGCCGCAACGCCGCAGCAAGGTCGGTTCGATCTGCTCTTCTCGCGGTCTTACCGATCGCGCACACTGCTGGTTTCGGTGCCGTGGTTTCTCATGGACATCGCCACCTATGGAGTAGGTCTGTTCACACCCGTCATCCTCGGCGCCATCCATCTTTCGGCGGCGACAACAGGACCTTTGGCGGCTGAATTTATCGATGTCCGTGGCACCGCCGCCATCGATGTTTTTCTTCTTGTCGGCTTCGTCGTCGGACTGTGGGCCGTGCCGCGCTTTGGTCGTCTCCACATGCAGGCCGCCGGATTTATCGGTATGACGTTCGGAATGTTGATTCTGCTGTTCGCGGTGCTGGCCGGCGGTGGTGCGGCCGCGCATGTGCCGCTCATCTTTGCGGGTTTCATCTTTTTCAATCTGGCAATGAATGCCGGGCCTAATGCGACAACCTTTGCCTTGGCTTCCGAGCTTTTTCCAACCGGCATCCGGGCGTCCGCCAGCGGCTTCGCCGCGGCCACAGCTAAGGTCGGAGCAACGCTCGGAATTTTCGTGCTGCCCCAGGTGAAGGAGTATTGGGGCGTCGCCGCCGTCCTCGCGATGATGGCTGCGGTCAGTGTGTTAGGGGCCGCTGTCACCGCGATTCTGTCCCGCGAAGTTCGCGAGGTTCCAGAGGGCAAAGGCCTGGACGAAGTGGCTGACGGTTCATCATTTGAACCGAACAAGCAGAATGATCGAACCTAGGCGGTGCTAGCTAGAATCTTGCGATTGCGTACGGAGCAGGAGTGCCACTACGCGCGGACCCTTGTTGTTTCGCCAAAATATTGCCGATAGAAAGGTGAAGCCGCACGCGCGGCGAAACAATTTTATCGAGCATCCGCCGAAAATGAACCGCCAGTCGAGCCCGATGTCGCGGAATTTGCAGCGCACGCTGCCCGTTGTCGATTGCCGCGCCGGGAACGGGATTTTGTAGTGTCCGCCGTGAGCTTGTTAGACAGCTCGCCCGAGTGCGAGGGGCCGCCGATGACCCGGATCAATTCGCTTTCGGGCGCTCGGATCTTAGCGACCTTCCCGTGGCTGCCGGCGAGGGATGAGTGAGCAAGATTGTACGTATGCTCCGAACTCCGGATGCGCGCTACGCGATCGGCGCCATGGCGAGTTGGCCCGTATACGGCATCGCTTATAAAGTCATGCTTGAGGTCCTTGATAGACGTTATGCCGCAGCTGCAGGGATTTCGTGGATGCTCTCCTACGGCGTTGTCTACGTGTTTCAAAAATACGGCACGTTCGGAGCTATGAGTCGCGAAGCGATTCTTCGCGAAGTCTGGCACTATATTATCGCTGTCGTCGGTCTGAGCGCTGCGGTGAATTTCGGACTGGTGACCGTGCTCGCAGATTATGATTCGACATTGAACAAAATTGTTTCGGTCGCGGTTGCGGCAATTCCCGCGGCTCTCGTCGCGTGGTTCGTTTCGACGCGCATCTTGCGTGTTGGAGGCGACGACTGAAACAGGAGATGGCGTGGAGGCCAAGACGCGCTTCACTTGGGAGTAAACTTGTGTCCAAATAGATGAGCTGCGTTCGACGTTGTCGGCAAAGCCGGCAACAAATAGCAACGAACTTATAGTAACGATGTAGTTGGATTTTTCAGGCGCCGGGGTTCACGCTCATGTTGCGCGGTTGATTGTGCGCCGCGCTGTGTGCAAGCTTGCGGTTCCGGGGAGGACCACAATGAGCGCAACAATCCCAAGCGCCGACGATCTGATTGGACGCGCCCGTGCGCTGGCGCCGAAGCTGCGCGAGCGGGCCGAACGCGCCGAGCGGGACCGCAATATTCCGAAGGAGTCGGTCGAGGATTACATCAACGCCGGTCTCCTCCATACCATCCAGCCGAAGCGCTGGGGCGGCTACGAGTACGATCATGAGACCGCGTTCAACATCGCGATCGAGCTCGGCAAATCGACCTGCGGCTCCTCGGCATGGTGCCTGAACTATCTGAGCGATCACGCCGGCATCCTCGCGCACTTTCCGGACGAGGCGCAGCACGAAGTCTGGAGCAACAACAAGTTCGCCTGTATCGCGACGTCGGCCGCGCCGACCGGCAAGTCCGAGGTCGCGCCCGATGGTTATCGCCTCAACGGCCGCTGGTCGTGGTGCAGTGGCTTGCGTCATTCGCAATGGATCATGATCGGCGGGCTGGTGTTCCGCGAGGGCGAGCATCACCCCGACATGCGGCTCCATCTTGTGCCGGTGTCCGAGGTGAAGCAGGAGGACACTTGGTATTGCGCAGGCCTGCGCGGCACCGGCTCCAACACCTCGGTGCTCGACAATGTATTCGTGCCGGAGCATCGCACGGTGTCGTTCTCGACGCTGCGGGACGCCTGCTCACCGGGTTCCAAGATCAACACCAATCCGATTTACCGGACGCCGTTCATTGCCGTGCATTCCTACGCATTGGTGGGGCCTGCGATGGGCCTCGCCCGTGGTGCCTATGCCGAGTTCGTCGAGTGGACCCGCAAGCGTTATCTCACCTACACGCAGCTCGCCATCGCGCAGCACGTGCCGGTACAGATCGCAGTCGCCGACATCGCCGCGCAGATCGACGCGGCGGAGCTGCTGGCGCGGCGCTGCCTGGCCAAGGCGAGGGCCGACTACGCCGGCATGACAATGGAGACGCGCATCCTGCTCCGCCGCGACTGGACCTACGCCATGCGGCAGCTTCGTGCGGCGATGGATTCGCTGATCAAGATCAGCGGTTCAAGCGGACTGATGGAGAGCAATCCGGTGCAGCGCTGCTGGCGCGACGTGCACGCGATCTCGTCGCACATCGTGATGAACTGGGACGTGCCGGCGGAGAATTTCGGCCGCATCGAGTTCGGGCTGGGCCGCAACGAGGCCTATCCGGCGTTCTAGGCCGTCGCCTTCTTGTAATGATCGAGGATCTCGCTGCCGGTGGTGATCCACACCTCCTGCCGCGAGCGGATGTGCGCCAGCGCCTCGGAAAAGTATTTGCTCCGGTGCGGCACGCCGACCAGGAACGGATGCATGCAGATCGACATGACGCGGCCAGTCTTTAAGCCGTCCTCGTAAAGAACGTCGAACTGGTCGCGGATCATCTGCGCGAAGTCCTCGCCGCTCCTGTGGTGGCCTAGCATGGCGGGAATGTCGTTGATCTCCGACGAGTAGGGCATGGCGTACATGGAGCCCTTCTTCACCTTCATCGGGTAGGGCTGGTCGTCGTTCACCCAGTTCCCGACGTATTCGATGCCGTGCTCGGCGAGAATATCGAGCGTGTTGACGGTCTCGCTGAGCGCCGGGCTCAGCCAGCCTCGCGGCGCCTTGCCGACGCTGGTCGTAATCGTGCTGACCACCTCGGCGATCAGCGTGCGTTCGTCGTCCTCGGATTGCTGGTTGATCAACTCGGAGTTGGTGCGGCCGTGGCCCATCCACTCCCAGCCGAGCTTCATTCCCTCCTCGATGATGCGCGGGTAGTGCGTGCAGACGTCGGAGTTGAGCGCGACGGTGCCCTTGAAGCCGTGCTTCTCCATCACCTCCATCATGCGCCAGATGCCGACGCGCACGCCATAGTCGCGCCAGGAATAGTTCAGCACATCGGGGTTGAGGTTCAGCGCTCCGTCGGTGTTGCGGGTGGATGGCCGGTCGAACAGGAAGTGCTCGATATTCGGAATGAGCCAGACTGCGACGCGGGCGCCGTTCGGCCAGCGCAGCGGCGGACGGTCGATGATCGGGGAGTAGGGGAAGCGTCCGTGCTCCCTTGGCGGGACAGGGGCATTGGACATCGCGCCTCCTTCAGCGGTTGTGGCCGACCGTCTTCATGTATTGCAGCGTCTCGTCAAGCGAAACCACGTCGGCGTATTTGGCGTTGAGGTCGAACAGGCTCTGCTCATGGGCTGCGACCGAGCGGTCGCCAACGGCCTCTTTGACCACCATCGGGCGGAAGCCGTTCTGCACGGCGTCCACCGCGGTGGCACGCACGCAGCCGGAGGTCGTGCAGCCGGTGATGATCAGCGTGTCGACGCGCTGGTTGAGCAGACGCGGAACGAGATCGGTGCCGAAGAAGCAGGATGCGTACTTCTTGGTCAGCAGGCTGTCCGTCTTGAGCATGCCGAGCCGTGGATCGACCTCGACCGCGTCGGTTCCCGCCTTCAAGCTCAGCGAACCCTTCATCTTGATGCCCCAGAGGCCGGCGTCCTTCAAGTCGGCTTCCTCGTAGGACACGGTGGTGAAGATCACCGGGATCTTGCGCTCGTGGGCGACCGCGATGAGCGGCTTCTGCGCCTCGATCTGGCTCCCCAGTGGCGCGCCGAGCGGCATATCCGGGTTGGTGAAGCCTTTGATCATGTCGATCAGGATCAATGCCGGTTTCTCGCCGAAGCCGATCTTCACGCCAAACCCGCGCGCCCGGAAAAACTCCTCGTCCTCGCGTCCGCTCGTCATTTCTCGCTCCCGATGCGATTTTGCGCCGCTCACCCACATCGTGGGCGGCTTCTCAGGCCCGCGATTTCCTGCTTAAGATAGACAAAACCGGTGCCGACGATCTCAACGCGCGCCGGAAACTTCAATGGCTTTAAACGGGAGGCGGCAATGCAGGCATTCATACGGATGGTGTGTGGCGCGGCGCTGTTGGCGGTCGGCGCCGCGGGCTCTGTGCAACCGGCGAGCGCGGACGCCAAGGACAAGCGGGTCGCGGTGTTCATGGGCCCGACCCAGGACAAGTACCTCGGCGCGTTGAGCGGCAGTTTCAAGGCCAATGCCGAAGCCGCCGGCATGAAGGTCACGGTGTTCTCGAGCCCGTTCGATCCGGCGCTGCAGGCGCAGCAGATCGATGACGCAATCGCGCAGAAGTACGACCTGTTCGTCGTGCAGATCATCAGCCAGCGCGCGATCATCCCGGTACTGACGCGCGTGAAGAACGCCAACATTCCGGTGCTGCTGGTTGTCGCACCGATGGTCGGCAACGAGTTCGGCGCGCAAGATCTCTATCTGAACTACACCGGCTACGATGACATCGTGTTCGGCACGCTGATCGGCGAGGCGATGGTGGCGGCGCAGAAGGCGGCCGGCCGCTCGTCGGCGAAGATCGCGATCCTCGCGGGCTCGATGGCGGAGGGCAAGGCGCCGCTCCGCGAGAAGGCGTTCCGCGACGCGGTCGCCAAGACCCCCGGCATGGAGGTGGTCGTCACCGAGGACGTGAAGTGGAATCCGGCTATGGGTGAGCGTGCGGCGGGTCAACTGCTGGCGCGTTTTGCCAGCCAGGGCGGCCTCAGCGGCTTCTATGGCATGAACGACGTGGTGGCGAATGGCGCGATCCAGGCGGCGGAAGCCGCCGGCGTGAAGGTCGGCACCGGACCCGGCAATCTCATCGTGGTCGGCGGCAACTGCCAGGCGCCGGGCATCAAGAACATGGAGGCCGGCAAACAGGCCGCCACGCTGCTCATGCTTCCGGTCGAGGAGGGCAAGCTCGCCGCCCAGCGTGCCAAAGAATACTTCGAGGGCAAGAAGCCCGAGAAGATCACGATGCTGAAGACCGAGACGATCACCAAGGCGAACCTGGCGCAGTACGCCGGGCCGTGTTCGTACTAGGGTGGCTCGTAACCCCCGGGCGCGCGAAACGCGCCCGGGTCGCTTCCTAGTGCCCCTGCGGCGCAGCTGAGCGGATGCGCTCGTTGTAGACTGGAAGGGTGAGCCCACACACCTCGAAGCGGCACATGTAGCCCATCAGGAAGGCGTTGACGCCCATCCGGTAGAGCTTGGCGACGTCGCCTGTCAGCACGGCCTCGCGCTCCTCCTGTGTCAGGTTGAGCGGCGCGAGCGCGGCGGCTGGATTCTCCTTCATGGCGGCGCGAAACTTGTGATCGCGGAGCAACTCGCGGCACATGTAGTTGACGGCATAGACGGACATGGCGCGCTCCTCAGTTGCCCTGCCATGCGGCGTAGGCGTGGCCGTTCTGCATCTGCACCTTCACGAACAATGGCGTCTTCGCGCCGATGGTGCCGAGCATGGCGATCCAGTTCAGGATCTCGCCGCCGACGTTGCCGGCCTTCTGCATCTGCTCTTCGGTCGCTTCCTTCACGATGGTGGCAACCTCGCCTTGCTCGAGCAGGGCGACCACCCGCTTGCACCACTCGGGGTCTGGCACGCCGTCGGTGCGGTCGGGCGCGATTCGGGGTCCGAACACCTCGAGCGAGAAACTGCCGCTCCCCATGGTGACGACGCGCAGCGGTTTCGGGAAGGTTTCGATCGCGCGCTTCACCACGCGACCCAACTCGAATGCGCGTTCGGCCTTCGGCAGGGGTGGAATATGCCCATTGATGAAGATCGGAACGACGGGGACACTCATTCCCGGCGTCATGAAGTGCAGCGGCACCGCGACGGAATGATCCACCGCGAACTCCTGCACCAGCGCGAGATCGAAACCGGCCTCGACGCCGGCGCGGCGCAGATGCGCGCCGAAGTCCGCGTTCGACCTGATGTCCTGGACCGGGACCTCGCGCACCTCGTCGATCGGCCCCTTGAACACGTCGGTGACGCCGACGCCGAAGACCGGGAGGTTGTCGAGAAAGAAGGTGTTGAGATGATCGGTGTCAAACATTACGATCAGGTCGGGCCTGAGCTTATGCAACTCCGCCGTGAGGGCGCCGAAGAAGCGCGCGATCTCGCTCTCGGGGCCGTCGCGCTTAACAAAGAACGGAAACACCGGCGTATGCGGCACGCCAAAGGCGCCAACGATTTCGGCCACGGCTTGAAACCTCCCAGACAGTCTTATGGGGATTGTATAGCCCAAGGGCGTGCCCGCTCAAACGGTTCAAAGGCCGTGTCGACGTTGGGAAAAATCAAGCGGACGCGGCCCGCCATGCGGGCGGCCGGCGGAATTATTTTTGGCGCCGACTTTTGCAGCCCGCAATTGCCAAGAGCCGGACGGCGTTCGTAAGCTTTGGCAAAATTCTAGGGAGTATGGGAATGAACTCGCAGGTGAAGCAGGAAGAACTGCGCCGCAAGACCAACCCGGTGTTCAACGACCGCAAGCTGAAGCTCGGCACGTTCGGCACCAATCTCGATCGCGGCTGCGCCATCTCGACCATCGACGGCGTGCTGGAGATCAATTGGCCGAACACGTTGGAATTGGCGCGCTGCTCCGAGGAGATGGAGTTCGAAGCGCTGGTGCCGATCGGGCGCTGGCACGGCTTCGGCGGCGTCACCAACTTCAATGGGCCGGGGTTCGAGTGCTTCTCCTGGGCCTCCGCCATCGGTGCCTCGACCAAATACCCCGGCATCTTCGCCACATCGCACGTGCCGACCATTCATCCGATCATGGCGGCAAAGCAGGCGACGACGATCGATCATGTGACCAACGGCCGCTTCGCGCTGAACATCGTCACCGGCTGGAACAAGCCCGAGATCGAGATGTTTGGCTCGCCGCTGATGCCGCACGCTGACCGCTACGCCTGCGCGGCGGAATGGCTGCATATCATTCGCGAACTGTGGACGCGCGATGAGCCCTTCGACTTTGAAGGCAGGTTCTACAACATCAAAAAAGGATTCCTGCAGCCGAAGCCGATCCAGAAGCCATTCCCGGCGGTGATGAATGCGGGCGGTTCGGATATCGGCCAGCACTTCGCGGCCAAGCATTGCGACATGGTCTATGTCGTATTCGGTTCGCACGATTTCGACGAGTGTAAGGCCAAGGTCGATTCGTATCGCAATCTCGCCCGCAAGGAATACGGCCGCGAGATCCAGGTCTGGAGCTATGCCTACGTTGTGCAGGCCGAGACCGAAAAGGAAGCGCAAGCCTACTTCGACTATTACGTCAACCAGAAGGGCGACTGGGCCGCGGCCGAGAATCTCGTCGACACCATGATCGCCAATGCCAAGACGCTTCCGAAGGACGTGCTCGCCGAGATGAAGAAGCACTTCATCGCCGGCTGGGGCGGCTATCCGATCATCGGCACGCCGGAGCAGATCGTCGACGGGCTTGTCACCCTGTCGAAAATCGGCCTCGATGGCACGCTCCTGAACTGGCCGCGCTATATCCAAGACCAGCGCTGGTTCCAGAAGCACGTCTATCCACTGGTGAAACAGGCCGGGCTGCGCTGACCGATCTCTCATGACCGCGACCGCCAACTCCGCTGTCGGTGTCAGCGCGCTGAGCAAGAGCTTCGGCGCCATCGCGGCATTGAAGGATGTCTCGTTGGACGTCAAGGCCGGCGAGGTGCGGGCGATCTGTGGCGAGAACGGAGCGGGCAAGAGCACGCTGGTGAAGATCCTCACCGGCGTGTACCGGCCCGACAGGGGCTCGGTGACGGTCGGCGGTGCGCCTGCCGCGATCGACACGCCGCGCAAGGCGCAGGAACTCGGCATCGCCTTCGTCGCGCAGGAGCTCAGCCTGTGCCCCGACCTTTCCGTCGAAGACAACATCTGGCTCGGCTCGGTGAAGGTACCGTTCCTGCACAAACGCTCGGAGCTTCGCAAGCAGGCACGGGCGGCGCTGAAGCTTCTCGGCATGGATCACATTCCGCTCGGCACGCCGGTCGGGCGCTTGACCATGGGCGAGCGGCAGCTGGTCGAGATCGCGCGGATGCTGACGCGCGACGCGCGGGTGCTGATCCTCGACGAGCCGACCGCGACGCTCTCCGACATCGAGATCGAGCGCATCTTCGCGGCGCTCTTGGCGCTCAAGCGCGAGGGCAAGAGCGTCATCTACATTACGCATCGGCTGGCGGAGGTGTTCCGCATCTGCGACAGCGTCACGGTGCTGCGGAACGGAGAGCACATCGACACGCGTCCGGTCGCGGGGTTCGACCGCAAGTCGCTGATCGAGATGATGCTGGGGCGGAGCTTCGTCGAGATGTACCCGGAAGCGCAGCGCGCGGGCGGAGATGCGGCGTTGACAGTCGAAAACCTGACGGTGCCGGGGCGTGTCACGACCTTTGCCATGAGCGTGCCCAAGGGCAAGATCGTCTGCATCGCCGGGCAGGTCGGTTCCGGCGCCGCCGAGGTGGTCAATGCGCTGGCCGGTCTCGCCCATGACGCTACCGGAGACGTGCGCGTGCATGGTGAGCCGTTCCGGCTTGGCTCGGCGTCGCGGGCGTTGAAGAACAATGTCATGTTCATCTCCGGAGACCGCGCGGAGGAGGGCGTGTTCCGGCGGTTGTCGATGTTCGACAATCTGGTGGTGACGAGGCTGGGCGCCTATGCGCCCGGCGGTATTCTTCGCCGTGGCGCGCTGCGCGCAGTTGCGGTCAAGCTCGCGGCTCAGGTCGGCGTCGACAGGCGCCGCATGCGGTCGGTCGCGGACGAACTCTCCGGTGGCAACCAGCAGAAGCTGGCCTTCGGTCGCTGCGTCGACCGGGGTGAGGCGGGAGTCCTCGTCATGAACGAGCCCACGCGCGGCATCGACGTCGGCGCGCGCGCGGACATTTATCGCATCATGCGGGAGTTCTGCGCGCAAGGGCACGGTCTCGTGGTGACGTCGAGCGACCTCGAGGAGATCGTCGGCCTTGGCGACATCGTGATCACCATGTTCCGCGGCAAACGAGTCGGCGTTTATTCGCGGGAGGAGGTGACCATGCACCGCGTGGTCTCCGACATCACCCATCCGCTCGAAGAGGCCGGGTGATGGCTTTCGCACTCGCGCTCCCGGCTTCTCCGCGCAAGCGCGCGCTGTTTGCGATCCGCGCGGCGGCGTTCGTGGCGCTGATCGGTTTTGCGCTTGCGACACCCGGGTTCCTGACGACGGTGAGCATGATCTCGCTGCTGACCACGATGTCGTTCATCGGCTGCGTCGCCATCGGCATGACCTTCATCACGCTGTCCGGCAACATCATGTCGTTTGCGCTCGGCGCGACGCTTGGCGTGACGACCATCGTGTTCACATTGAGCTTGCCGCTTGGGCTTGCCGCCGCGCTCGCCGTGGCCTTTGCCTTCAGCGCGCTGACTACGGGTTTTCAGGGCTTCCTAATCGGTTATTTCCGCGCAAATCCGATCATCATCAGCATGGCAGCGCTGGCGCTGATCCTGGGTCTCGTGACTTTCACGACCGGCGGGCGCGGCATCTATCCGGAAGGCGATGAGGCCAGCATCCTGAAAGGCAACATCGGCTCGGTGCCGAAATCGCTCGCGGCCTTCCTGCTCACGGTGGTGGTCGGCCAACTCATTCTATCCTACACGCGTTTTGGCCGTCACATCGTCTTGGTCGGCAGCAACATGCGCGCCGCCGAGGCGGCCGGCATCGACACCTGGAAGACGGTCACCGGCGCCTACATCGTCGCGGGGCTGTGCACCGCTTTTTCCGCCGTGTTGATGGCGGCGCGCTACGCCTCCGGCGATATGGAGCACGGGCTTGGCTACGACTACCATGCCATTAGCGCCGTGCTGGTGGGCGGCACGTTCATCGGCGGCGGTCACGGTTCGGCGCTACGCACGCTCGCGGGTTCGTTCATCATCGCGGTGGTGCAGGGCCTGCTGATCCTCAACGGCTTTACCACGCAGTGGCAATATCTCACCATCGGCCTGATCGTGCTTGGCGTGATGATGCTGCAGACGCTCGGAGCCGACCGATGATGCCGGAGCGCTCCAAGCACTCGTCGGTGCGCCCGTTCGTCCTGCTCGCGGTCCTCGTCGTCGCGCTCGCACTGTTCGACGCGGGACAGGGGCGCTTCCTTAATCGTGCGACAGCTTTCAGCGTGCTTCAGCAGTTCGCAACCTTGGGCCCCGTGGCCTTGGCGCTCGGCCTATCGATGATTGTCCGTGAGTTCGATCTTTCGGTCGGCGGCATGTTGAGCCTCGCCGGTTGTCTGGCGGTGATGACCGGCGCCGACGTGCCGCTTCTTGGCGTCGCCATCGCGGTCTGTGCCGGCTTCATGGCCGGGCTCATTCAGGGCGGCATCATGGTCTGGCTCCGCCTCGACTCCGTGGCGGTGACACTTGGCGGACTGCTGACACTCGGCGGGCTCACCTATGTCCTCACCGGCAATGCCACCATCGGCTACGATCGCATGGATGTGGCGATGCTGGTCAACCAGCCGTTTCTTGGTGTGTTCTCGATCCGCAACGGCGTTGCGATCATGGCCTTTGTTGCCGCAGCCATCTTCATGGGGCGCACACGCACCGGCCGGGACGTGATCGCGGTCGGCAGCGACCGTCGCGCGGCGCTCGTCGCAGGCGTCAACGTGGACCGTATCCTGATCGGCATCTTCGTCGTCTCAGGCATGCTGACCGGCCTGGCGGGCGCGCTGCTCAGCTACAGCCTTGCTGCAGCGTCGCCGGTCGCTCTTGCCGATACGCTCATTCCTGCGGCGGCCGCCGCGATAATCGGCGGCGTGTCGCTCGCCGGGGGGAAGGGGACGCCCGTCGGCATCGCGGGCGGCGTGCTGGTGCTCGCGGTGCTGCGCTCGGGGCTGACCGCGATCGGCGTGCCGCCATTCGCTCACGATATCGTCACGGGCGGCGTATTGCTGACGGTGGCGCTGCTCGATGCAGGGGATTTGCAGCGCAGGCTTTACGGCCTGCGCCGGATGTTCAGGGCTTAGAACTTCTGGCCCATGTTCTCGCGGAAGAACTTCGCCAGATCGCCGATGTCCGCGTCGCCCCAGCCTTGGGCCACCGCAGCGGAGAATGAGGCCAGCATGCCTGACGACAGCGGCATAGGCATGCCGTTGACAGCGCCGGTCGCGACCATCGACATGATGTCCTTGCGCATGGTCTTGAGATCGAGCGTCACGTCGGCGGGCTCGCCCTTCAGCGCGCCCTTCTTACCTGCGAACCAGCCGTTCGCGGTCGGCGCCTCGCTCATGATGTCGAGCATCTGCTCGAGCTTCAGCCCCTCGCGCGTGCCGAGCGCCAGCGCCTCGGAGGTCGCCTGGATGAAAGCGGCGAGACCGAGGTTGATGCAGAGCTTCATGGCGTAGCCCGCGCCGTTCGGGCCCATGTGTGCGATCTTGCCCGCGAGCTTCTCCAGCACTGGCTTGGCCCGTTCCAGGTCGGCCGCGTCGCCGCCGACCATGGCGTAGAGCTTGCCCTGAAGGACATGCGGGATGGTGCCGAACACCGGCGAGTCGATCAGTTTCGCGCCGGCTGCCGCGACAACTGGAGCAAGCTCCCGGCCGGTCATCGGCTGCAGCGTGCTCATGTCGATGAACAACTTGCCACGCACGTCGCCGGACAGGAAACCGTCCTTGCCGCGGAAGACGTTCTTCACGCCGTTATCCTCAGTGATGATCGAGATTACCACGTCGGCGGAGCCGACGACCGCGCGGGGATGTGCGGCCACCGCCATGCCCTTGTCGGCGCCGGCCTTCATCGCGGCCGCGTCACGATCCCAGCCGGTCACCTCGAAGCCGCTCTCCTTGAGCCGTGTGGTGATCGCGCGGCCCATCCGGCCCAGTCCGACGAGACCGACTTTCATAGCGAGGCCCTTACGCTTAGCGGTTGGTTAGCTTCTTGGTCGTTCCGAAATGGGCGTAGCGCTGCACTCTTAGAGCGGGGCGTTCTTCATGCGCGGGTTTTCGCTTTCCTCGTCCTTGCACCAACCGCTTTCCAAATTCTGTCCCATTTCACTGACGAATGCGCTTATCGGGCATCGTCACGTTGGCGGATGATAGGCGCGATAAATTCAGCATTCAATCGCTGTCACGCCGCAGCAGTAACCTCGCGCCACGTCTGCATCGCCGAGGCCAGACTGGCAATGTCCACCTTCAATGCATAACCGCCGCCGTCTGGCTTGCGCTCAAGGCGGACGGGTTGCCTTCGCAAACGCATCGAAAAAAAGCATCAAGCAAAGGCCGAGGGTAAAAGTAAACTGTGAGACGTTAAAAATCAGGTCAAGAGTTTTGGACGACATGTTGTCCCTTTCATCAGGGCGGCACCTTTTTGCACCTCCGCATTTGCGGATACAAGACCGCCTCAGGCACCTAGCGACCCTTCCGCGCTCACACCCGAGGGGATAGTCTTCCTGCTCCAAGTCGGAGCGGACCATGAGGCGGCGCGAATTTCTCGGTGTGCTCGGTGCTGCAGCGGCCTAGCCGAGGGCAGCACGAGCCCAACAACCGTCCGAGCAGCGGCGTGTCGGCATCTTGATTAGCAGCGCGATCGCGAACTCATTGGAATCTCGCGAGAGCATGGAAGCCTTTGTTCAAGGCTGGCAGAGTTAGGCTGGGTCGAGGGCCGAAACCTTCGGTTTGACACCTTCTTGGCTGTGGGGAATCCCGACAGGGTCAAGGAATACGAAGCAGAACTGGCGATGCTCGCGCCGGCGCTTGTCGCGCTCGCGCCAGAGGTCATCATGACCAATGGCACCAGAAACTTGGACGCGATGTTGCGGGCAACGCGCACAATCCCGATCGTGTTCGTGAATGTGACCGACCGTATCCGAAGTCTCAATTGATCGCCTCTACATTGTCAACGCGAGGCCGACTCCAGGTTGGGATAAGGAGGCGCTCCGATTTCTCAACCGGTCGGCTGTTTCGCTATCCGGCCGTTGTGTTGCTAGATTGGCGCTTGCGCCATTTGTGGCGATCGGAGCGCTGACGTGAGTCGACTTAATCTGACGGTTGCAACGGCTTACTATGACCATTTGGCCGACCTCATCCGCGGCAAGATCCCGGTCGAGGGCGTGGACCTCAACTGCCTCACCTTCAAGGTCGAGGAGATATTCTTTCGCTTCCTCGTCCATCGCGAATTCGACGTTTCCGAGGTTTCGCTTGCCAAGTACGCATCGATGATTTCACAGGGCGACCGATCCTTGATCGCCATTCCGGTATTTCCCTCGCGCGTCCCTCGGCATGCTTCGATCTATGTTCGCGCCGACGGACCCGTCAGGCACCCGTCGGACTTGAATGGGCGCCGTGTCGGCCTACCGGAATGGGCGCAGACGGCCGCGGTCTATTCGAGGGGGCTGCTCGCACATCAATACGGCGTCGATCTGTCGTCGATCTCGTGGGTGCAGGCGGGGGTCGATCAGGCGGGTCGGGTCGAGAAGGTGAAGCTCAATCTTCCCAATGGCCTGAAACTGCAATCCGTCCCCGACAAGACACTCAGCGGCATGCTGGTCGAAGGCGAACTCGATTGCGTCCTGAGCGCATCGCCGCCCGGATGCTTTCGTGAGCGCCACAGGAACGTTCGCCGGCTGTTCGACAATGTTCTTGCCGAGGAAATGTCGTACGTGAAGTCCACGGGGATTTTCCCGATCATGCATACCGTCGCCATTCGCGCCGAGCTCGCCGAACGGCATCCCTGGCTTCCCGCGAATCTGTTCACGGCGTTCGATGAGGCGAGGCGTCGCAGCGCGGAACGTGCTCTGTTCGGAGGCGTAAGCGCCTACCCAATCCCGTGGTTCTACGAATACGCGCGCCAGGCGCTCGATCTGTTCGGCGGCGACTTGTGGGCGTACGGCATTGAACCAAACCGCACGACTTTGGAAGCGTTTCTGCAATACGCACACGAGCAGGGCGTCTGTCATCGGCGCCTGACACCGGAGGAGCTTTTTGCTCCGCAGGTGCAGAAAACGTACAAGACTTGATACCAGTCTTTGGCTTGGCCGAGGCTCTGACCGGGTCCGGCTTACGGCTCCTGTTTCTCATTCTTGCTGGCGCGCACGATTGGCGTCCAACGCGTCTGCTCGTTGCGGATGAAGGCGTCGGACCGGTCCGGGCCGCTGTCGAGCACGACCTCATACCCCATGCCCCTCAGCCTGCTCTGAAACTCCTCGTCGTGCAGCAGCTTCTGGGTCGCCTGATTGATCTGGTCGATGATCGGCTTGGGCGTATGTGCGGGCGCAAAAATCCCGCAGAAGAATTCGGCCAACATCCCATCGAGACCCTGCTCGATTGCCGTGGGAATGTTCGGAGCCCCCTTGAGGCGGCTCTGAGCATTGATCGCGAGGACGCGAATCTTGCCGCTGTTGTGCAGATCCAGAACCTGACCGGTGGCGTTCGGCGTCGCGATCGGAATGTGCCCACTGATCAGGTCGGTGATGCTCGGCCCTGCGCCCTTGTACGGCACGTGCAGGATGTTCAGGCCACCGGCGAGGTGCTTGAACAATTCGCCGCTCATCTGGCTCATCGACCCGATACCGGCCGAGCCGTAACTGAGCTTGCCGGGATTGGCCTTGGCGTATTCGATCAGCTCTTTTAGCGTCCGGGCCGAGAAGGCCGGATGCACGGCGATCGAGGTCGCGCTCGACGAAACGATCGCGATCGTGGCCAGATCCCGAAGCGGCTCGAACGTAGTGTGGGTCGAAAGCACTGGGGCGATCACGTGGCTGCTGGTGCTTCCGATCAACAGCGTGTAGCCGTCCGGTTCAGCCTTTGCGACCTCGATTGCGCCGATCAGCGTGCCGGCGCCAGGCTTGTTCTCGATCACGACGGTGCCGAGATAGGGTTTGATCCGTTCGGCCCACAGCCGCCCGATGACATCGTGCACACCGGCCGGGGGTGATGGCGAAATCAGCCGGATAGGGCGGTTCGGATAGTCGGTCTGGGCGTACGCGTCCTGCGCAAAAACGATTGTCGCGGCAGCCAAAACGACGGCCACCGCCTGGCCAACCATGTTTAACTTTGCCACTTCGGCTCCTCCATCCCGTCGGCGTTCGGTCGCCCGGCCAATTTTGTTGCATGATCTCAACTGCTCTGCCGAACGACTGGCAATCCAGAAATTTCGAACACCTGTTCGATGTTTCCGAATTCCGCAGCGTGTCCGAAGCACTGCGTCAGATCTTGGCCATGTTGAACGTCGACGACGCAAACAATTCTTCCGCTGTTAATCGCCGCGCGGTCAGGCTCTGCTCGCGGGCGTAGCGCGTCATGACGTCGATCTCGTGCCGGCAATCCTTCACACCGTAGCGCCAGTAGTCGTTGCCCATCAGCGCCCTGGTCTCGGACGATTCGAACTCCATCCACGGCAATGCGACAGCGAGTTGCGCCAGATTGGTGAGCTTCTCCAGGCCGATCGCTTTGGATTCGAGCAGCGCCTTGTAAACGCTGGCCGGCAGCCACGGATATCTTTCGGCCAGGGAGGAGCGGATCGCCACGATATGCATGATCGGGAAATAGCTGGTCTTGCGGAAGTAGGCCTGCTCGACCGCCTTGTAGTCCGGATACATGCGGTCGACGTTCGGTACCCGGCGCAGGTAGACCGACGGCGTGCGCGCCGACAGCAGGGCATCGATCTCGCCCGACTGCAGAAGTGCGGACAAAGTGGCTCCTTCCGGAATCGGCTTGAGGTCCAGGCCCGGGATGGCAACCGGCATCCTCTCCTCCCGTCCGGGCTGCTCCTGGCCGCCGGTCCGCCACTTGATATCGGCGGGCTTCACGTCGAACTCGTCCTGAAACATCCCTCTTAGCCAGAGCGCGGCCGTCATTTGATATTCCGGCACGCCAACGGTCTTTCCCGCGAGGTCCTTTGGCGAGCCGATACCGCGATCGGTGCGCACGTAGATCGACGAGTGCCGGAACGCCCTCGACAGGAAGGCGGGTACCGCGATGTACGGACTGTCACCTTGGTCGACCATGCGCATGTAGCTGCTGAACGACAGCTCGGTCACATCGAATTCGAAGTAACGGCAGGCTCGTGCGAACATCTCGGCCGGTTCGAGGACTAGCGGAGTCACGTCGCAGCTCTCGACGCGGACGCGGCCGTCGATGAGGGCGCGTGTCCGGTCATTGTCGCTGCAGGCAAACGTAATGGGCAGCTTGGACATCGATATTCCTTTTAGTTGGGTGTCCGTTCGAACCGGTCGGTTGTCGAGGGGGCGTTTTCAGGACTGTTTGACGAGCGTTGCACCCTGGCCTTTGGCGTAGTCGCGCAGCGACTGCACCAGCATTTCGTACATGCGCTGGACCGTGGGAAGGAGGGTCTGGCCGCGCCGCGTGACCACGCCCATCGTTCGGGATATTCGCGGCGCGACAAGCGGAATGAACGGCAGGCCGAAGGCCTTTTCGGCTTTGGTCAACAGCGGCACGACGGTGACCCCCAAGCCGTCCTTGACGCACACCATGAGGGATGCACGGCTTGTTACCACCAGCGATGGGCTCTCGATGCTTTCGCCAAGCCCGCGGCCCTTGAGCAACTCCATGGCGTCGTTTCCGATGACGATCTCTCCTTCGAGTTCGCTCCAGGGAATCGGTTTGCGACGCTTGGCGAGCGGGTGATCGCGCGGGCACAGCACGCCGAAGGTGTCGGTAGCGATCGGTCTGAACGTTAGCTTGGGATCCTCGGCAAGCGATCCGGCGACGCCGATGTCGACGAGGCCGTCGGCCACCATGGCGCGCACCTGAGGCGAACGCTGGTCGGTGGCGCGAATCTTCACGCCGGGGCATCTCCGCGTGAAGTCGGCAAGGAAGGCTGGTAGCCATTCTTCAGCAAGGACCGGCACTACGGCGAGCGACACCGATCCGTGCTCGGCCTGAGCGAGTTGGCGCGCCTCGCGAAGAACGCGATCGTGCGTAACAAGCAACTCGCTGAATGACGGCAGCAGCGTCTGGGCGAGCGGGGTCAATCGGGCCCGGCGGCCCTGCTCGAACAGTTTCGCACCGATCTGACGTTCCAGATCGTGCATGGCAGCCGAGACGGCGGCTTGTGAGCGAAAGGTCCCGGTGGCGGCCGCGCGGAAGCTGCCCGAGTTGGCGGTGATCACGAATTGCCGGATCTGCTGAATACGCAACGGCTCTGCCATCGGCGCCTCCGCTTCTAGATTTCCGAATTCTAGTTCGGTAAATCAAGTTTTGCTAAAGTATAGCACGGCGGCATGATTACGCGACGTCAATGGAGTCGCACGGATGAAATTCGGCATTTTCGACTACATCGATATTCGGTCGGAGCCGGTGCCGCGCCTGTACGACGAGCGCATCGCGCTGATTCAGGCGGCCGAGGATGCGGGATTCTACGGCTATCACGTGACCGAGCACCACGCGACGCCGCTGTCGGCCGCCCCGTCTCCCTCGGTATTTTTAGCAGCCGCCGCGCGCGAAACGTCGCGCATCCGGCTTGGCGCGCTGCTGTTTCTGCTGCCGCTCTATCATCCGTTTCGACTGCTGGAAGAGTTGCAGATGCTCGACAACCTGAGCCACGGCCGGCTCGACATCGGCGTCGGGCGCGGCGTCTCGCCCTTCGAGTTCGCGGTCCTCAGCCAGGACATCAAGGACAGCGACAAGCTCTACGCAGAGTGTCTCGAGATTGTCTGGAAGGGACTGAAGAACAAACGCATTACGCACCAAGGCGAACGCTTTCATCTCGACAACGCTCCGTTGCCGATGGAGTGGGCGCAGAAGCCACATCCGCCGGTCTGGTACGGCTTGCGCAGTGGCCCGGACGGTTCCCTGCTGCCAGCGCGCCGTGGCATGAACGTGGTCACACTGGGCAATGATGATCGGGCGGCCCAGGCCATCGCAAGGTTCAGGGCAGCCTGGCCAAATCATGCCGAAGACCGGCAAAAATTTGGCGCGACCATCGAGGAGCCGATCGTCGGCATGGTACGCGGAATGTTCATCGCCGACACGGACGCCGAAGCCGAACGCATCGCTCGCCCAGCCTATCGCAAGTGGTTCGACAGCTTGATGTGGCTATGGAAGGAGAATAATTCTT
This sequence comes from uncultured Alphaproteobacteria bacterium, assembly GCA_963763365.1. GTDB lineage: Bacteria > Pseudomonadota > Alphaproteobacteria > Rhizobiales > Xanthobacteraceae > VAZQ01. Next base: position 50,112 of record CAVXOE010000021.1, read on the forward strand.
TCCCCGGCATTCCGCTCTCGCAGGACTTCGACGAATTGATCCGCGACGGGTCGCTCGTGGTCGGCAGCCCTGATACGGTCAGGCGAAAGTTTGTGGCCCAGGCAGAGCGTTGCGGGCACGATTATCTTGTTCTCAAGCTGGCGTTCGGTTCCTTCACACACGGGCAGGAGATGCATTCGCTCGATTTGTTCCGGCGCGAAGTCATGCCTGCACTCAAGGAAATCCGGCCTGCCGCTGCGAAAGTGACGGCGAGCGTTGCGTGAGCTTCGGTGCGTGTGACCTAATCTGGCGCATGGACCTGATCTCGCGTTCAGCTTCGAAGCCAGGACCAGCCACATGACCAAGCTCAACGAGACGCATGACCCGAAACGGCGGAGCTGGGTCGAGTCCGCCAATCGGAGCGGTACCGATTTTCCGATCCAGAATCTGCCGTTCGGCGCGTTCCGGCGGCGCGGGAGTGAACCGCGTGGTGGGGTCGCGATTGGCGATTTCATCTTCGATCTGCGGTCTGGCGTCGAGGCCGGCCTATTCTCGGGCACCGCGGCCGAAGCGGCGCGGGCCGCGGCCGGTCCGAAGCTCAATCCGTTGATGGCGCTCGGCAACGCCCACGCGTCGGCCCTGAGAGCGCGGCTCTCGGATATTCTGCGCAGCGACGGTAGCGAGCGACAACAGGTTGAAGCCCGCGCGTCTGAGTTGCTGGTTCCGATGGCGGAGGCCACGCTCGATCTGCCGTGCGAGATCGCGGGCTACACCGACTTCTTCACGTCCATCTACCATGCGGAGCGAGGCGGCCGGGTACGCAATCCGAGCCAGCCGCTGACCCCCAATTTCAAGCATATCCCGATTGCCTATAACGGCCGTGCCACCTCCATTCGTCCGAGCGGTGAATTGTTCAAGCGGCCGATTGGCCAATACCGCGACAAGGATGGGCAGCTCTGCTTTGGCCCGGAGACGCGCCAGGACTTCGAACTGGAGGTGGGGGCGCTGATCGCGCGCGGCAATCAACTCGGAATACCGATCCCGCTCGCTTCGGCACGTGACTACATCTTCGGATATTGCCTGCTGAACGATTGGTCGGCGCGTGCGATCCAGGCTTGGGAGACCCAGCCCGCAGGTCCTTTCCAGGGAAAGACATTTTGCTCCACGATCTCGCCGTGGCTCGTCACCGGCGAGGCGCTGGCGCCGTTTCATTGTCCGAATTTCGTACGTGCCGCCGATGACCCGCAGCCGCTACCGTATCTGAACGATCCCGTGAATGAATCGGAAGGCGGCATCGATCTCATTCTGGAAGCTTACCTGGCTGACGCCGCGAATGCGTGCGGGCGGTCTGGATGCTGCCCGGATTACGGTCACCAACCTGACGACGCTCTATTGGACCTTCGGCCAGATGGTGACGTATCACGCGAGCAACGGCTGCAATTTCCTGCCGGGTGATATCATCGGGAGCGGGACGGCCTCGGGGCCGACCAACGAAAGCCGGGCCTGTCTCAACGAATTGAGCGAATTCAACACCGCCGACATCCACCTGCCGGGCGGCGAAACGCGACGCTATCTCGAGGATGGTGACGAAATCATCCTGCGCGCGCGCGCGGAACGGCAGGGATGTGTGACCATCGGTTTCGGCGAATGCCGCGGGCGTGTGGATCCGGCGGAACCGTGGCCCGCCGCCTCGTGAGTAAATCAGGTCGTTCGGGCGCTGATCCGGTCGATGAAGCGAACGATTGCGTCGTTGAACTCATCCGGCCGCTCGACAGCGGAGATATGGCCCGCATCCGGAATCTCGATGTACTGTGAGCCCGGCGTAGCGGCGTGCATGGTGCGCACCACCTCCGGCGGCGCGCCGAGGTCTTGGGCGCCGACGACGTAGTGCGTCGGCACCTTCAAGCTCTCGAGGCGGCGTGCGTAGTCCAGCGTCTGCAACGCCGCCGCGCAGCCGCAATAACCGTCGGGCGAGGTGGCGCGCATCATCGAGCGCATCTTGTCCAATCGTCGCGACGGCGATGCTAGAAAATCGGGCGTGAACCAGCGCTTCAGCGTCCGTTCGACCAGCGCATCCATCCCCCCAGCCCGCACGATGCGGACGCGCTCGACCCAGCCTTCGTTGTATTCGGGTGTCGCTTCGGCACGTGCATCGCACGCGCACAGGCTCAGGACTTGGGTAGGATGATCGAGCGCAAGCCCGAGCCCGGCCATGCCTCCCATGGACAGCCCGACAAAGTGCGTGCGCTCGATGCCGAGTCGGTCAAGCATCGCAACCGCGTCTCCAATCAGCATGTCCCAGGAATAATCACCAGGCGTCGCAGATGTGCCGCCGTGACCGCGGGCATCGTACCGCAGTATTCGATAGCGAGGACACAGAGCTGCAACGAGGTCGTCCCACATGCTCAGGTCTGTTGCGAGACCGTGCGCAAGCGTGACCCATGGCCCATCTTCGATGCCGTCAATGCGAACATTGAAACGGCATCCATTGGCATCGATTTGCTGCATCGTCATGCGACCGGCGGTATATGAAGAATGACGATCACTTGTTGAGCGTGAGCCCTGCGGCTCTAATCACCTCGCGCCAGCGCTCGATTTCGCCCATGAGGAATTCGGCGGATTCGGCTTGCGGCATCGCCACGATTTCCATCGATTGCGCCGACAGCTTGCTTGCGACGTCTGGCATCTTCAAAGTTTCGATCACCGCTTCCGACAGCTTGCTGACGATGGCTTGAGGCGTCTTCGCCGGCGCGGCCATCGCGTACCATGTCGTCGTAAAGAAGCCCGGATATTTCTCGGCGATCGCCGGGACCTCCGGAAGCTGAGGAATTCGTTTGAGTGTACCAACTCCTAGAGCTCTGACCCCTCCGCTTGTGATGTGCGAAAGCCCCTCCGCGATATTCACAAACATGGCGTCGACTTGGCCGCCGATGACCGCGATAGCTGCCGGGCCCGTCCCTGTCCCATAAGGAATGTCTCTAATCTGTAGTCCGGCTTTGAGCTTCAGCAATTCCATGGCAAGCGTTGGTGTGCCTCCTGGACCGGTCGATGCATATGTCAGCTTCCCTGGATTGGTTCTTGCATAGGCGATGAATTCGTCCAGCGTCTTAAAGGGAAGCTTCGAATTGATAACCAAAACGTTCGGAACCATCGTCATCAGAGAGATCGGCACGAACGCCGCCGGATCCACCTTCATGTTGGGATCGAGAAGGTGATTGATTGCTAGCGGTGGCGCAGGCGTTGATAGCAGCGTGTAGCCATCCGGTTCAGCGCGAGCTACCATTTCGGCTCCGATGTTCCCGGTCGCACCAGGGCGATCTTCAATAATGATCGGTTGTCCCCAGCGCTGCGACAATTTGTCAGCAACCAGACGGGGAATCAAATCCGCGGTTGTCCCGGCCCCGAAAGGAACGATGATCTTGATTAGTCGGTTCGGATAGTGGTCCTGCGCGGCCGAGATGCCGGAACCGAGGACGACGGCCAGCGCGATCGTTCCACCAATTGTCAGAGAGGCTATTTTTCTTGCGGATATCATGATGCTCCTCGGACGCGCCGGCGCGTTCGCGCTATTTTGCTTTCAGTCCTCAATCACCCAGCAAATTGTTCAGCTTGCAGCGTTAAATCAAAATCAAAATAATCGAATTCAACTTCTGATTTTCTACAGCATGGAGGCGGCATCCTTGAACCGTTCGAAGATCGGAGCGGAGAGCAGGAAGCATCGCAATGGAGGATGCGCCAATTCCCTCCCACATTGCCAAGCCCATGCGGACGGAATTTTCGGGAAGGACAACGGCGACAGCTACTTTACTGAATTCGCCGGAGATATTCGATAACTGACAAATTCGGTTGGCAATTTCGGAGCGCCACATTTGCGAGATCCGCGGTCGAATGTGGTTTCGGCCACCTGGGGCGTTTCGCGCAGGAGTATTGTGAGCGATTTGGCGAAAGCCCGTCACGAAGCGTTGCGCGCGCGAAAGGGAAAGCGCGTAGGACGGGAGTTGCGTGACGCTGTAAACGATCGGCGAGGCCGAATAGCGCGCCTACTTGTTGCTGTCGATGCGGAGGAGTTCCAGCACTTCGTCCGCCGTCATGACGTCACCAAATTGTTGGATGATGTTCTCCAGCGTCGCGCGGTGCTCGTCGTCCGACAACGCGGCGCAGCAGTCCGAGACCATGACGACCTTGAAATCAAGCATCATGGCGTCGCGTGCAGTCGACTCGCAGCAGACGTTGGTTTTGGTGCCGCTGATCAAAACCGTATCGATGCCCACGCTGCGCAGGATGCGTTCCAACTCGGACGAGCCCGCAATCAAGGCGCTATACCGGTTCTTTGTGATCTGGATGTCGTCTCGATCCGCCTGAAGCCCGGACCAGACCTTCTGCTTTCCAGGCGTCAGGCTTTCAAGGGTCTTCGCTCGCGCGTCGTCTGCCACGACGTGATTGAAGAACAGGTCCCAGTCGCTGCGGCCGGCGCTCCGCGAATTTGCGTGCAGTATCCAGATGACCGGCACCGTCATCGTTCGCAGATTTTGGGTCAGGTGGTTGATCTTGTCGACGATGCTGCGCGCCTGCGGCACCTCGGCGGGCGCCCCGGGCGCACAAAATGTGTCCTGCATGTCGATGACGACAAGGGCGGTGCGCTGCGGATCAAGGCGGTCGAACCAATGATAACGCCCGCGGCGTGCAAGAACCCGGTCAACAATCTCCTGTCGAATAGATACGTTGTGCATTTTGCTCTCAGCCCGCGGTGAGAATCTCGCCTCTTTTTGTCGTGGCGAGGCCGCACAAGCTAATCTGATTTCGCTCTTTCGTCATTTCGCGCGTGTTGCAGCGTCCGCGCTGGTCGGCTGCATCCGCGCAAGGATGCCGTCCACCATTGAGTGCCATTTGCTCCAGGGTGCTTCCCGAAAATTATGGTTGCGGACGATGAATGAAGCGCCGGGAAAGAACTTTTCGTACTGAAGATGCCGACCGGCGAATTCCGACCCGATAATATCCCAGGCCAGTTTGAACAACTTCATCCGATCAAGGGCGCTCATGTGCGGTGTTTGCCAATAGGTGCGGAAGCGCTCGGTCAACCTGTCGTCCTGCATCACCGAAATGTCGGGCATCTGCAATACCCCGCCGCCGCAAAGTTCGCGAAGGCAATCAATGACGCTGGCGTAGTTCTCCACGCCCCAGTTGAGTCCCGCATACATCATCCGTCGATTGAACGTGACGTAGCCCGGCGTCGGCCATTCCTCTGCCGCTTCGATTTGGCCGGCAACCGTGGCCTCGAGCAGCGCCTCGAGAGCCGCCAGTCGCCCCAGCGTCTCGCGCACGACGGGCACCTGGTCCGCTCCGTTCGCTTGCGCGATGCGACTGGCCAAGCCCACGAGCATTTGCATCTTCACCAGCAATCGCACGTTGGAATGATGATTGCCGTAGGAATGTGCGGCAGTCTCGATATAAAGCGCGCGCGAGAGCGCCGGATCGTTATGCACGAACACGCGCTCCCACGGCACCTTGACGTCGTCGAACATGACCATCGCGTCGGTCTCGTCGTACCGCCAGGTGAGTGGGGCGTCGAACTCCGAACGCGCCGTCGGCTCGAACGGCTTGCGGGACCACAGGGAGACGCCCGGCGTGTTGCAGGGGACCGCGAACGTTATGGATTCTGCCTTTGCTTCCGGCGCGAGCGGCAAGATATTCCCGATCCATATCTCGTCGGCGATGATCGACGCTGTCGCCAGCATCTTCATTCCGGAAACGACGACGCCATCGTCCTCCTCCCGGATGACCTGGCAGCTTGGATTGGGAAGATTCTGGCGCTGAAAGAACGCCGGGTCGCGCGCGGCCTGCGGCGACACGATCGCGTGCGCGGCGTAGATGTCGCCATCTCGCATGTATTCGTAATAGGCCCGGACGTTGTCGGCGAATTTCCCGAAAATCTCCGGTTTCAGGTTCATGCCGGTGACGAAGCTCGCAATGTAATCCGGCGATCGGCCGAGCAGGCCATAATTTTCCTCGGCAAGAATGCGATGGGCAGCCGTGCGCTTGGCTAAATCGTCTCTATTACGGGCCTTGAGATAGCAGGTGCTATAGGTCTGGCCGTTTTCCTCGTAGGCCATCTGCTTGCGGAGCGCCGGATCCGCCTTCTTGTCATAGAATTCGGCGAGAGTTTGCACGGCATTGCGGAACGCGGGGTGGGTCGTGACGTCGCTTACGCGCTCGTCGCCGATGTAGACAACTCGTCCGTCGCGAAGACCCTCAACGTATTCCTTGCCGGTCTTGAGCACGTTTGGCTCCCATCGGTAACGCTGCCCGGGGTTGCCGGGCCGCCGGCGAGTAGAGGACAGGCGGCAATCCATGACTATCCGAAAGCCGCAGCCTTCAGCCGAAACCCGCGTATTTACGAGTTGCCCGGGCTTGTGCGCATTGAAAATCGCGTCCGAGGCGCTAGCATCACGCCGGTCGATTTCCTCCGGTACCTGAGAAGCGAGCACTCCCCTGCTTCACGCCATTCCACACCTGATGGGACTTCATCGTCGGCTGCCCGCAATCCGAACGACGGAGCCGGATTTCGCCCGGAATTATCTCGGTCAGATATTTGCCAACCACCGGCTCGTAGCGAAGGGCAGCAGGATCGATTTTGCCCACCAGCACACTCGCCTTTGCGACACGTCGATCGGCCTCCTGCGGTACGGATCGGACGTCGAGGTCGTCGCGCCGGCCCTCGACTTCTATCTGTTGCAGATGACCATAAGTGGTCAGGTTGAAGTGCACTCGTCGCAATTCGAGCGGACGCTCCGGCCGGGCTCGGTGTTTGTCATGAACCCGGGTGTTGCGTACCGGAAGTATTGGGCGCGAGATGCCCAGCAATTGATGATCAAGATACCGCGGCTGCGGCTTGAACGACACGCGGATCATGCGAAGCAGGGCGAATCCGGCGTCTCGATTGTCTTTGAGAACCGAGCCTATCCCTTCGACGGTGCCATGCGCCCGCTGCTGCGGCTGGTCGACTATCTTTGCCGGGATCTGTCGGATGACAACGGATTGTTTGGCGATATGGCTGTGCGCCGCCACATGGAGGACGCGCTGCTCGGTGCGTTGATTGCAACAGTCCCGCACGTCCGCGGCAGTCCCGCGAGCCAGGAAATATCCGGTGCGATCCCGTATTACCTGCGGCGCGCCGAAAGCCATCTGCGCGACAACGCATTCAGAGCCGTGCGGATGTCGGAAATGACCGCGCTCACGGGCGTTAGCGAGCGAACGTTGCAGGACGGATTTTTACGGTTTCGCGGGAAGTCGCCGGGTCAGTTTGCGCGCGACGTGCGCCTCGACCTGGTGCGGTGCGCTTTGATCGAGCAAAAGGGCGATGACAAAAACGTTACAAAAATCGCACTGCGGTTCGGCTTCGCGCATTTCGGGCGATTTTCCCGAAGCTACGCGGACCGATTTGGGGAATATCCTTCCGACACGCTACGGCGTAGTCGCCCCCTCTGAGCATGCAAGTCACTTGCGGGCGGGACGTCCCGGGTTGATGTGTCCGCATTTCTTGCAGGTCTGGTTGTCGGTATCGCCGTAGTAGGCTTCGAATACCGGCGGCATATCGCGCTCCAGCACCTCGATCTTCACCGTCTTCTCGAACAACACGTTATTGCACTTGTCGCAGTACCAGCGGTGGGTATCCATCAGGCCGTGCTTGCGGATGCGCTCGATGATCAGCCCGACGGTATTGGGGCCGCGCATCGGAGCATGGGGGACGTTGGCCGGCAGAAGATAGATGCTGCCTTCCGACAACTTGATGTCGTGCGGCTTGCCCTCGTGCTGGATACGGACCGTGACGGTGCCTTTGAGCTGAAAGAAGAATTCTTCCGTCGGATTGACATGATAGTCGGTGCGCGTGTTCGGACCGCCGACGACGGTGACCATGAAATCGTCTTCGCGGAAGATCGTCTTCGCGCCAAGCGGCGGCTTCAGCTTGTCGGGATTCTCAGCGATCCATTTCATGAGGTCGAACGCCGCCGGACCGGCGCTCGTTTCGCTTTTGCTGAGGGTCTGTGTCTCGCTCATGCTGATCTCCTCATGCGGCCTTGGTCGAGCGATCCGCGATGTGATCGGTTGGATCCCAACCGGTCTTTTCCGCCAGACCAAATTGCGCCGCCCAATCCAACGTGTGCTCATCGAGGTCCGTGTGCAACGTATCGTTGAGGCGATTTTGCCAGCCGAACAGCGCGATGACGGCCGTCATCTCGACGATCTGAGGGGTGGTGAAATGCTTTTTCAGCCGGACGAAGATTTCGTCCGTGGCGGCGTTCGGTACCACGGATGCCGCGCGCGCCAGGTCGAAGGCGGCACGCTCGGCGTCGGTGAACAGCGGGCTGGTCTCGTAATCCCAGATCGCGTTGAGCTTCTCGTCCGAGATGCCCCAGCGCGATGCGCTCGAAATATTGTGCGCCTGGCAGAACTGGCAGCCCGCCGTGCGGCTGGACATGTAGGCGATCAGAAATCGGAAGCCGCGATCGAGCGTCCCTTCGTCGCGGATGACCGCCTTCGATAGATCCATGAGAGCCTTGAGGATCGGTGGCCGGTGCGCCAGCAGGAGGTAGCTATTCGGAATGTAGCCGTTCGACTTTTCGATGACGTCGAAGCGTTCCTTGAATTCCTCCGGCAGGGCATGGCGGTCGGCAATTTCGACGCGAGACATCGATGCTGTCCTTGTTTCGTTTGCGTGCAGCGTTTCGTTTGCGTGTAGCCGAATGTTCAGCGGAATTATCGGACCATCCGCATTCATCTCACAAGTCTACAATATCATATCGATTTATATGGTATGCATATTTAACGCATCTGCGCGGCGGTGTTTACAGCGAGCCGCGCACCGCGCGCGGCAGCGCCGCTCGCGCATGCTTTCGCAGGAAGCGTGTGAAGCCCTCAGCGGCCGGCGATAGCGAGCGACTGTCCGATTGAATGAACGATACTTTTCGCCGGACCTGCGGGTCTATCAGCGCCTTCGCGACCACCTTCCTGTTGCGTGCGAACGACCATATATAGTTCGGCAGCACCGCGACGCCCAATCCTGCTTCGACCAGCATGATCGCGGTTGTCATCTGGGACACCTCGAAGGCCGGCCGCGGCGAATGCCCAGCCGCTTCAAGGGCCCGCTCGACAATCGAGCGGATATTGCTGGCGCGTGTCATCATGATCAACGGACATGCCGGCAACTCGCTCCATTTCACGCGCGAGGATTTCGAGGGCGGCGATTCGGAACTGCACCAAAGCGACAGCGCATCTTCGAGAAGCGCCTCGCTGCGAATTCCTTCTTCGTTCTCTGCGAACGTTCCGATGCCGCAATCGACCTCGCCGGACTGTACCTTGGCGACAATTATATCGGTCTGCGTGTCGACAAGACGAACATCGATACCGGGAAATGCCTTCATGTAGTCGGCAATGGCGGCAGGAACGATCATGGCTGCGAGCAACGGCGGGGCCGCAATGGTCAGTCGTCCACGCTTGCGGTCGGTCAGGTCGCGGACATTGCGAATGGAAAGCTCGAGGTCCGCAATCAGCTTCTCGGTGGATTGGAGGAACTCCCGTCCGGCAGCCGTCAGTTCCACGCGCCGAGTGGTGCGATCGAAGAGGCGGATGCGGAGTTCCGTTTCAAGTTCGCGGATGCTGAGTGAGAGGGCCGGTTGCGCCATCTGCAGCCGCTGCGCGGCGCGGGTGAAGCTGCCGAGCTCCGCAATAGTTCGGAAGCCCTGCAGTTGTCGGAGGGTTACATTCATACTGCCATCTTATCAATAAATAAGACAATGTCATATTGTATAATAAATGGCCGTCACCCAAAATCCGGGCGCGAAGACGCTGCCGCGCATTGGTTTTTGTCGCGCGAGGGCGTTTGCCGAATGGGTCGGCCGGCGTGCTGCCGCTCTTCTCATGCAGTATCTTGGCTGGAGGGCACGAATTCCGGCACGCCGCGGGCCATCGAGAAAATCGAATCCCGCCTGGAAGCAACGCAAATCTCACGCACGAGGGCAGCGACATGAAATACAGCAAACGCGACGCAAAGGATTATTCGCGTGAGCATATGAAGGGAATCTGGGCAGCGGCGCTCACGCCGTTCACGTCCGATCGGGCGATCGATGAGGCTGGATTTCGCCGCAACATGCAACATTGGACCCGCGATCTGGGTATCGAGGGACTCTTCATCTGCGGAAAGCAGGGCGAGTTCTTCTCGATGTCAGTTGACGAGCGCAAACGTACTTTCGATATCGCAGTTGACGAGTCGAGAGGGCGCTTCCAGACGATCATGTCGTGTTCCGACCAGAACATGGACACGGTGATCGATCTCGCCAGGCACGCGGAGGCGAATGGCGCGGACTACATTGTCGTACACGCTCCGATCCTGCATTTTTCGAAAGCGCAGGATGACACCGTGTACGAGTATTATCGCTACCTCAGCGAGCAGGTGAATATCGGCATTGCGTTGTGGAGTCATCCGGACAGCGGTTACCTGCTCAGCCCGCAGGTTTGCGCGCGGATTGCGGATATTCCCAACATCGTTGCGATCAAATACAGCGTGCCCCGCGAGATGTATGTCGAGCTGACCCGGCTTGCCGGTCACAAGATCATTGTCAGCACGGCCTCCGAAGAGGAATGGTTCGACAATATCGTTGAGCTCGATTGGAAGCTCTATCTCTGCTCGAACCCGCCATTCTTGATGCAAACCGCGTCAGATCGGCGCATGCGCGAATACACCGAGCTGGCGTTCAAGGGCGATGTCAAGCGCGCGCGAGCGGTTCGCGATAGCCTTAACCCGGTGCGAGAGGCACTCCGCCGGACAAGGCCTCCGGAAAAGCCTCACGCGCATGCGAAATACTGGCAGAATCTTCTTGGCCAGGCAGGCGGTCCGGTACGCCGCCCGTTGATGCAACTCACCGACGCCGAGATGAAGGCGACAAAGGCGGCTTTTGACAGCTGTGGCCTGAAACTTGCTGGGAGCCTGCAATCTTCGGCCGCCTGAGACCTGGCTCTATTTGATCTGACCGATCGGTGCAGGCATGATCGACGAGGCCGGAAGGCATGTCTGGACTGAAAGAGGTGGTGATATGAGAATTCGAGGTGTCTTTCTTGGGATTGCGCTGTCAGCTTCGATGGCGACGGCGGCATTTGCCCAGAGTCCGGTCAAGATCGGGTTCATCACCACTTTGTCCGGTCCCGGCGGTTATATCGGCGCGGACGCTCGCGATGGCTTTCTGCTTGCGGTTGAAATGGAAGGGGGCAAACTGGGCGGCGTTCCCGTTCAGGTCATGGTCGAAGACGACGGCCTCAAGCCCGGCACGGGCAAGCAGATCGCCGACAAATTCCTGAAGACCGAAAAGATCAAGCTTTTCACCGGCATCATCTTTTCCAACATCAGTGGCGCCGTCGTTCCCGATATCCTCGATGCTGACGGAATTTATGTCAGTCCGAACGCCGGGCCTTCAAACTTTGCCGGCAAGGATTGTCACAAGAACTATTATGTCGTGTCCTGGCAGAACGACACGCTGCATGAGAGCGCGGGACAAAACGCCACCAACCTCAAGTACAAGAAGGCATTCATCCTGGCTCCGAACTATCAGGCCGGAAAGGATGCGATTACAGGCTTCAAGCGGTTCTTCAAGGGTGAGATCGTGGGTGAGGCCTACACCCGTCTCGATCAGACCGACTTCGCCCCTGAGATGGCACAGATCCGCGCCGCGAAGCCTGATGTTGTGTTTGAGTTCCAGCCTGGCGGTCTGGGGATTGCGTTCATCCGGCAATATCAGCAGGCCGGATTGCTCGGCGCTATTCCGTTGGTGCTTGCCGCGCCCGGAGTGGACGCGGTGACTCTAAAGGCCGTCGGTGATTCCGCGCTCGGGATAAACCTTTCCTTTCATTGGAATTCGGACTTCGACAACGCCGCCAACAAGAAGTTCATGGAGGCGTGGCACAAGAAATACGGCGCCGACCGGACGCCGACCTACTACGCCAGTCAAGGCTACGACACCGCGCTGGCGATCGGCGCGGCGCTCCAAGCCGTGAAGGGTGACCTCAGCAATGCCGATGCATTCCGCACCGCCATGCTGAAGGCCGACTTCCAATCCGTTCGCGGTCCCTTCAAGTTTGGTAACAACCAGCACCCGATCCAGGATTGGTACGCGGGCCGCGTGGAGAAGGACGCGAACGGCAAGCCGATCATCAAGACGATCGGGAAAATCATGTCGAACCAGGGCGACGCCTACGCCAAGGATTGCAAGCTCTGAGCCAGCAGGAAAACCGGGGCAATCTTGGCGCTTCGGTTTTCCGTTGGGCTGCCATGATCGCGGAATGATGTTCACAATGACACCATGACGCTGGCGCTGGAGCAAATTCTGAACGGCCTCCAATTCGGGGTCGCGCTGTTCTTATTGGCTGCCGGACTGACGCTTATCTTCGGGATCATGGGCGTCATCAATCTGGCGCACGGCTCGCTCTACATGATCGGCGCCTACGGGGCGGCCCTCGCGGCTACGCGCACTGGCTCGTTTTTTGTGGCGGTCGTAGCGGGCCTCGCAGCGGCTGGAGTGGCCGGACTCCTCATTGAGTTTGTCGTCATCCGCAAACTCTACTCCCGCGACCATGTTCAACAGGTGCTTGCAACATTTGGCTTGATCCTGTTCATCAACGAAGGCGTCACCATGCTCTTCGGGCGCCAGCCCCTGTTCGTGGCCATGCCGCAGGTTCTTTCCGGGGCGGTGGAGATCATTCCTGGAGTACCTTACCCGACCTACCGCTTGGCAGTGATCGCGGTCGGTCTGTTGGTTGCGTTCGCGCTCTATCTGTTTGTGAACAAGACGCGCGTCGGGATGCTTGTGCGCGCAGGTTCAACCCATCGCGACATGGTGCGCGCGCTCGGCGTGAATATCCGCATGCTCTATACCCTGGTGTTCGGCCTGGGCGCATTGCTCGCGGGTCTCGCCGGATTGATGGCCGGGCCGCTTCTCGCTGTCCAGGTCGGCATGGGCGAGCAGATACTCATCCTGACCTTTGTCGTCGTTGTGATCGGCGGAATCGGTTCGATACGCGGCGCCTTTATAGGAGCGATGATCGTCGGAATCACGGATACATTGCTGCGGGGTTTCCTGCCCGCCATACTTCACAGCTTCATGACTGTGTCCCAAGCCGACGCACTCGCTGGAGGCTTGTCCTCCATGGGGATCTACCTGGTGATGGCCTTGGTGCTCCTGATCAAGCCGCAGGGGCTCTTCAGTGGCCAAGGCTGAGGATGCTAGCGCGGCCAGGCCGCCGGCACGGCGCATCATGCTTCGCGCCGCCGGTGTCATCGTCCTGGCGATTGGGCTCGTGCTTCTGCCAGCGGCGGCGAGGGCCCTTGGCGATCCGGCGCTGATCACGCTCGCCACCCGCATGATCATCTACGCGATTGCGGCCGCCAGCCTTAATCTCATTCTCGGCTACGGCGGTCTCGTCAGCTTCGGCCACGCCGCCTATTTCGGTGTTGGCGGTTACGTTGTCGGAATCCTCTATTTCCACTTCACGGCCGGCGACGCATTTCTCGGAATCATTCCCGGCACAAATCAATTTCTGGTGACGCTTTCAGGTGCCATGGTCGTCAGCGGACTGGTAGCGCTTGCGCTCGGCGCGCTGTCGCTGCGTACGACCGGTTTGCAATTCATTATGATCACGCTGGCATTCGCGCAGATGTTGTTTTTTCTTTTCGTGTCGCTCAAAGTTTACGGCGGCGACGACGGCCTGATCGTTCGCCGGCGCAATCTGCTCTTCAACCTGAACATGGGCGACGACACGACGTTCTATTTTGTCTGCGTGACGATTGCAGGTTTGTATTTCGCGATCTTCTGGCGGCTTGTGGGATCGAGGTTTGGGCTTGTCCTCGGCGGCATCCGCCAGAATGAGCGCCGTCTCGCGGCTATCGGAATCTCGACGTATCAGTACAAGCTCGTCGCATTCGTCATCGCCGGGATCGGGGCCGGACTCGCGGGAGCGCTGATGGCGAATTTTTCAAAGTTCGTAAGTCCCGACATGTTGCACTGGTCGCGTTCCGGCGAGTTGATGATCATGGTGATCCTGGGGGGAGGGGGGACATTGTTCGGGCCGGCGCTGGGCGCTGCCATTTTTGTCGGGCTCGAGACATTGCTGACCGGTTGGACGGAGCATTGGCAATTCATTCTGGGACCAATTCTGGTCGTGGTTGCCTTGTTCACGCGCAGCGGCGTGCTGTCGCTTTTCAAGAGCCGGAGCACCCCCGATGCCTGACACGTTGCTGCGTGTAAGCCATCTGACGAAACGCTTTGGCGGCCTCACGGCGAACGATGATTTGTCGCTGGAGGTGATCAGCGGTGAATTACACGCGGTCATCGGCCCGAATGGTGCCGGCAAGACAACGCTGATCTCGCAGTTGATCGGTGAGATCAGCCCCGATTTCGGCACGATTCATTTTGGCGACGAAGAGATCACAAGGCTGTCTACGCCGGCGCGGGTGCACCGTGGATTGGCGCGGTCGTTTCAAATAACCCAACTATTGTTCGAGTACTCCGCTCTCGACAATGTGGCCCTCGCGGTGCAGGCGCGATTGGGCCACAGCTACCACTTTTGGTCCGACGCGCGGCGCGACCGTTCGCTTCGGGAACCGGCGTTACAGGGGCTGGCTCGCGTAGGTCTCGAAAATCGGGCGTACGTGCCGGTCGAAGAAATGTCGCACGGCGAGCAGAAACAACTGGAGCTCGCAATCGCCTTGGCGACGCGGCCGCAGCTTCTCCTGCTGGATGAGCCGATGGCGGGGCTAGGTACGACCGAGTGCGCCGCGACCATAGAGTTGCTGCGATCGCTCAAGCGGGAGACGACGATCCTTCTGGTCGAGCACGACATGGATGCCGTTTTCGCACTGGCGGACCGCATCTCGGTGCTGGTCGATGGGCAGTGCATTACGACCGGCACCAGCGACGAGGTCCGGAACAACGAAACCGTCCGCATAGCCTATCTCGGCGAAGGAAACGTGTAGTGCTTCGGGTCGACGGTCTTCAGGCAAGCTATGGCCGTAGCCAGGTCCTGTTCGATATTCGCCTCGCGGTCAGCGAAGGCGAAGTGGTCACGTTGCTGGGCCGCAATGGCATGGGCAAAACCACGACGATCCGCTCGATCATGGGTTTGCTGGCGCCGCGCGGCGGCGAGATCGAATTCAATGCGACGTCCGTTGCCGGTTGGGCGCCGGAGGCGATCGCGCGCCTCGGAATTGGGCTGGTGCCGGAGGGCCGTCAGATTTTTTCTCGCCTGACGGTCGAGGAAAATCTCATCGCAACGGCCGCCAATCGAATTGGCCGGGCAGCGCCCTGGACGCTGACCGAAGTATACGATCTCTTCCCGCGACTGAAGGAGCGGCGAAAGCAATTGGGCCGCACGCTTTCGGGTGGCGAGCAGCAGATGCTGGCGATCGGCCGGGCATTGATGACCAATCCGCTTCTCCTGATTCTGGACGAAGCGACCGAGGGTTTGGCTCCGGTCATCCGCGGCGAAATCTGGAGCTGTATTTCACTTCTGAAGTCGCGCGGCCAGTCGATCCTGATGATCGACAAGAATTTGCAGGTCCTCAAACGTCTCGCCGACCGGCACTATGTGATCGAAAAAGGCCGCACGATGTGGTCCGGCACGACGCTTGAGCTGGAGCGCGACGCCAGTAGGGTGCAGAAATATGTCGGACTTTGAATTTGTTGAGATCGAGGTCAGCGGACGGTCGGCCGCGGTGGCTCCCGGAACAGCGTTGCGGGAGGCTCTTTCGTCGCTGAGCCAGGCACTCGCGGCGCAGGGCGGCGCGCCCTTCCACATGATATCGATGACCTGGTTGGTCCCTGACGTTGCTGCATTTAATCCAAAGCAGCACGCGCTTGATCTTTGCTATCGCGAAATCTTTGGCGGCTTCCGCCCGCCGATCGGTGTTTCCAAGGCGCCAGACGGCGAGTTCGTCGTGCAGGCGCGGGCGCGTATCCCGCGCGCGGCTCCCTCCGAGCCGGTGTGGCACGGCTTTGCGCTCCCGGAGCTTGCGCGTGAATACAGCCCGCGCAATCAGGTTCCGAGTATGGACGCGCTGTTTGCCCAGTGGTCGAAGGACGGTCAGGACTTTCGATCCGGCCACAGATGTATCGAGATCGCTTATGGCGCGAGCGAATTCGAGAAACTCGATATCTTCCTTCCCCTGGGGACGAAGGCTGCGCCGCCACTTTGGGTCTTCATTCACGGCGGCTACTGGCAAGCCTCCGATAAGGACCAGCACGCGCAATTTGCCGCCGGTATGCTGCAAGCGGGCTATGCGGTCGCAAACCTGAACTATGGCCTTTGCCCGGACGTCCCGCTTGAAAGCATCGTCGGGCAGGTCCGGAGCGCGCTGCTGTTCCTGGTTTCAAAATCCAAGGACCTCGGCATCGATCCTGATTCGGTTCATGTCGCCGGCCATTCCGCGGGCGGTCATCTGGCGGCGATGGTCGCGGCGGACACGACAATACCGCCGGTTCGCTCGGCTTTGCTCCTTTCCGGCTTGTACGACTTGGCGCCGTTGGCCTTGCTGCCGATCGGCCGATTGATCGACGTGACGACGCCGCAGGCTGTCGAGCGTCTATCGCCGATCAAGCACAGACCGCGTCCGGGCGTGAAGATAGTGGTTGCCGTGGGCGGCTTGGAGAGCGACGAGTTCAAGTGGCAATCAGCGGAATTGGCGCGCGTCTGGGGCGTGCCGCCGCCTCTCGTCGTTCAAGGCGCCAATCACTTCAGCTTGTTGGATGGCTTGATCGCGGGCGATCTATTGACGTTCGCACTTGAAAGCGCGAGCTGATCACGTCTCGCTTAGCTTGAGCGAAATCCAACAACTATTTCCGCCGGTCGACGAAGCGGGGCGCCTTTAGGCTACGCTCGAACTCGGCCGCGAGCGTCCCGCGTTTTAGAACCTGAACCGCAGGCGTGACCTCGAAAGTATGCTTCACGCTTCCTGTCACGGCGGAACAGACGGCCAGTTCGTCAACGGCGCCTTTGACTTCAATCAGCACCGTCAGGCCTTCGCGCCCGGTCGCTTCTTCGGTTTCGAGGACTGCCTGGAAGTCGAGCACGTCGGGATTGCGGAACATGAAGTCTTCAAACTCCGCGTGATTGACGTTGACGCCTCGTACCTTGAAGAAACCAGTGGTCCGGTTGGCGTGCCTGATCATCGGGTAGAGTTCGACAAACGGACCGGTTCCCGTCGAGCGGGAGGCGTAGCTCACGAGGTCGCCGGAATTCCACCGCAGGAAGGGGGTTGCGTGATTGGTCCAGAGTGGCGTTACGCAAAGTGTTCCGACCTCTCCTTCGGGCAACGATTTACCGGTGTCGGTGTCCACGACTTCGATAAAAAACATGTCGGTCCAGATGTGGATGCCATCGTGCGCGGAGTTCTCCGCGCCCATCAGGCCCGCTTCGCTCATTCCGAAGACATCGAAGACCTCCGCGCCCCACATGCGCGCCAGCTTTTCACGCTTCGCGGCAGATAAAGTCTCCGCGGAGCAAACAAGTTTACGAACCGACGAAGCGGCGAGATCGATCCCCTTTGCTTCCGCGAGGTTTGCGAGATGGAGTGCAAAGCTGCTCATTCCAATGAACACGGTCGGTCGCAGCGTCTGGATCAATTCAAGCTGGCCTGCCGAAGGATAGGCATTGCCGGCTCCGACCCAGATCATGCCAACCCCGAACATCTGCGCGCTGCGGGCCCAGACCTGGCCGGCGGGGTGCACGCCGATCGGAAACGCGATGTGGCACAAATCTCCCGGACCTATCCCTATGCAGGGAAAGGAGCGTCCCCAGGAAAGCTCTGCGTAACGTATGTCGGCTTGTGTCCGCGGGTAGAAGACAGGTTGCCCGGTCGATCCGCCCGAACGCCAATATTCGGCGATCTCGTTATGCGGAATGACGCAGAAATTCTCCAGAAACTCGGCATGCGAGAACTTGCGCAGGACGTCCTTGTCGAGGATCGGTATCCGTTCCCACTCTTCCTTTTGATCGAGCTTGTCGGCATCGATGTGATCCAGCTTGCCGCGATACCATGGCGCATTCTTCGCAAGCATGAATGCTTCGCGCTTGCGTTCGCGCTGAATCGATTCGATGTGGGCGCGCGATTTCGGAAACGGCAGCGGAAATGTCATAAGTCGCTCATTGGCCACCGCTCGACGCGGTCAAATATTGTCGGACCAATTCCGCCTTCATCACTTTTCGTGTCGGCGTCATCGGCATTTCCTTCACAACGGCGAAATGTTCCGGCCAGGTGAACTTGGCAAATTTCCGCTCGGCCAAGAACGCCTTCAGCTCCTCGAAGCCCAGGGACGCTCCGCTTTTCAAAACAACAAAGCAGGAGGCGCGCTCGCCGAGTGTCGGATCTGGAATCGGTGCGATCGAGACCTGCGCGACAGCCGGGTGCGTAGAAATCGCGATCTCCATATCAATCGGATTGAATTTGACGCCGCCGCGGTTGATCAGTTCCTTGGTGCGGCCGTTGAGTTCGACGTTACCCAGCGCGTCCATCCTGGCGAGGTCGCCAGTCTGGAACCACTGGTCGGCAGAAAAGCTCGAACGGGTTGCCTCTTCGTTGCCAACATATCCGGAGAACAGCGAGCAGCCGCGGACCTGGAGTTCGCCGACTTCGCCAGGAGCAACGGTCTTTCCGTCGGAACCGACGACGCGTAGTTCGGTGCCGGGGGTCGCACGGCCGATGGTCCCGAAACGGATGTCGGTTGAATCGGTCGGCCGGCTGCAGGCGCCAAACTGCAGTTCGGTCATGCCCCAGGCTTGCAATACCCTGCCGTTCACCAGTCGCCGTTCGAATTCCGCGGAGAGCGTCGTTGGTACCGTCGTTCCGGACAGAACGGCGACACGCATTGCGGAGAGATCGACGCCCTCGAACATGCGCTGCTCGAGGCACGGGCTGATGTGGGCGGGACCGGCGAATAGCATCGTCGGCTTGAGGTGTGCCAGCGCCTGGATAAACCCGGGCGGCGTGAACGCATCGAGCAGGCATGCCGTAGCGCCGACGGAAAAACCAAGCTCAAGCGTGTAGAGCCCGTAAAGATGAGTGAAGGGGGCGAGGCAGAGGATACGATCCGCCGGCGTAATGCCGAACTCGGCCGCGCACATCCGCGCGTTGCTCAGGAAGTGGTTGTGCGTGACGGTTACCGCCTTGGGCGACGACGTCGTGCCGGACGTGTAGAGCAGAAGAAAATTGTCGTTCGCGCTGATGTCCGGCGACGTGAAGGTCTTGCCGAGATCGAGCGATATCAGCTTCGCAAAGGAGTCGGCACCGGCAACGTCGCCGCCGACGGCGACAACGAATTGCAGAGCAGGCAACTTTGCGCGCAAGCCAACGATTTCTTCGGCAGGCGAACGCTCCTTGGTCCGAGCCATGGCAATGCAAGCCTTGGCGCCGCTATGGTTGAGCAGGTGTTCGAGTTCGAGGACGCCGTATGGCGTATGGATCGTCTGCATCACCGCGCCAAGCTCGTTGATGGCGAACCAGCTGATGATGAATTCCGTGATATTAGGCAGCGTCACAGCAACGATGTCGCCGTGCCCAATTCCGCGTTGCTGTAGCGCTGCCGCGAACGATCTCACGCGCTCGCCAAGCTGCGCGTAGGTCAAGCGCGCTTCCTGAGTGAGTAACGCGGGGTGGTCCGGCGCGGCCTTGATCCGACGGGCGAGCCAATCCCGTAATGTTTCGTCGCGCCACCAGTCCTGAGCGCGAAAATAGCGAGGATCAAAGCCGCCGATCGATGTCGTCATGGCCGATATGTGCCAATCATCGAAAGTGAGTGGTAGATTACAGCAGCGTTAAGCCAACCGATCAAGCTCACATCCTGCCGGCCAACACCCGTGACGTGTGATCGTACATTCCGGTCAGGAGCGAGAGAGCCGTACTCGCGGACTTCAACTGCGCCTCGATGTTAGAAATGTTGGCGCTCGGAGCAATCAGCAGTTCGCGACGAGAGTCGACGAGAACCGTCGTAAGATCGCGGCCCGCCTGGGTCGGACGGTAGCGCGTGTCCCGATTTGTGCTGCCCGGCACCTTCTCGATCAATTTCGCCGCCGACAGTTTGCGCAGGCTATATTGGATATTGGAGATGTCGTCGCGATTGCTGAAGCGACTGAGCTCACTCACGCTCCTGGGTTTCGGCGTGAACATCAACTGCTGCAGAATGACGCATTCCTGGCCTGTAAGCTTTTGTTGCCGGCCGGCCGGTCCAAACACAGCGCCCGCGAATCGATAGAACGCTTCAGATGCGCAGATGAGCGCCTGTTCGAATTCCAGAAAGGCGCGCTCGCGCTCGGTCCGTCCCAGCGGAGTTGTCGTTGGGAGCTTCTCCACGTTCGCATTCCTTCTGTCGGTCGGCATGATCGCTCCTTTTGTCCGGATCAACGTCGTGCTCCTCCCGCGTCCTTGAGAAACCCGATTTGACCGCCATCTTGACTGATTGAATGTGCAAGGTAAACTATTTTGTACTTTAGAGGGTCCCCCAATGATCGAGCTATGGGAGCTCAAGGGCCAGAACGACTGTCGTTACAGCACTTTCGCCTGGCGGACGAAGCTCGCTCTGCTGCACAAGGGCCTGCCGTTCAAGGTCCACCCGGTCTCGGTCAGCGACAAGGCCGCAATCAAATTCTCAGGGCAGGGCAGGGTTCCCATCATCCGGGACGGCGACCATGTGGTCTATGATTCCTGGTCGATTGCAGTTTATCTCGAACGCACGTTTCCCGACGGGCCGAGCCTGTTCGGCGGACCGGTCGGCGAAAACCTGTCGTGGTTTTTCAATCTCTGGACCGACCGTGAACTGATCCCGGCGATCGTTCCTTATCTGATGCTGGACGTTCTGGATTGCGTCGATGCGACCGACGCGGCGCATCATCGCGAGCAGATGGAAGCAATCTTCAAGAAGAAGCTTGAGGATCTCTACAGCGAGCGCGCCAAAGGTATTGAACAGTTGCGCCGCAAATTAAGTCCGGTCCGCAAGATATTGGAGAGTTCGGAATTTCTTGGCGGCGAAGCTGCTGCTTATCCCGACTACATTCTTTTCGGCGTTTTGCAATGGAGCCGTGTCGTCTCGTCGCGAGCAGGTTCTTCCGGCGGACGACGTCATCGCCGGCTGGTTCGAACGTATGCTTGATCTGTACGACGGAGTAGGGCGGCTGGAACCGTCGCGCAAAGAGCGCATGAAGGAGGATGCGGCATGAAAATCGCTATCGTCGGGGGCGGCCCCGGCGGCCTCTACTTTGCGCTGCTGATGAAGAAGCGGTATCCGGCATACGACATCACAGTTTACGAGCGGAATCGCGCCGACGACACTTTTGGGTTCGGCGTGGTGTTTTCCGATGAGACACTCGATAACTTGATGGACTACGACCCCAAATCTTACGAGGCCATCACCCGCGATTTTTCTTACTGGGATGACATCGATTTTCATTTTCACGGCGACGTCGTTAATTCGACTGGCCACGGATTCTGCGGCACCGAGCGTCGCGCGTTGTTGATGGTCCTGCAGGCGAGATGCCGTGGACTCGGCGTCAAGTTAGAGTTTTCGAAAGAGATCACCGATCTGGATCAATTCAGTGACGTTGATCTCATCGTTGCCGCTGATGGCATCAACAGCCTGATTCGCGAACGATACAAGGAGCATTTTCAGCCAAAGATCGAGCTTCGCCGCAATCATTTCATTTGGCTCGGAAGTTCTGCGCCGTCGCCGACATTCTCATTTCATTTCACGGAGAATGAGTTCGGCATCTGGGATCTCTGCACCTACCAGTACAAGCAGAACATGAGCACCTGGGTTATCGAGGCCCCTGAGGTGACGTGGAGGAAGGCGGAGCCGGTCATTGGCAAGTTGAGCGAGCCGGAGACGGTCGCATATCTCGAAGGAATGTGGAGCCACCTGCTGCGCGGCCATAAGCTGATTGCCAACCGCTCGTCGTGGCGGCAATTCCCCGTTGTGCAGAACACCCGCTGGTACTATCGGAATATCGTTCTGCTCGGCGACGCGCTTCACACCGCCCATTTCTCCATCGGCTCGGGCACCAAGCTTGCGATGGAAGATGCGATCAATCTGTTCAACGCCTGCGATGGCGCCATGTCCGTGCAAGACGCGCTGGAGAAATTTCAGGGAGCGCGCCGGGAGGACGTCGAGAAGACGCAATACGCAGCGAACGTCAGCGCGCTCTGGACGGAAAATCCGGCCCGTTACTGGAGAATGAAGCCGATCCAGGCGTGCTTTAGCATGTTGTCGCGCGCCAAGGCAGTGACGTACGAAAATCTGCGGATGCGCGATCCGCAGTTCGTCGAAAACGTACAGACCTGGTTCGCCCGCGAGGTGCGGGAGCAGGGCTTCGACGTCCCGCTCGACAAGCCGCCGCCGCCGATGTTCACGCCGTTCAGCGTCGGACAAATGGTGGTGCAGAACCGCGTCGCCGTTTCGCCAATGAACATGTACTCGGCCGAGCCCGGCGCCATTCCGGGCGACTTCCATCTCGTTCATCTCGGCAGGCTCGGGATGGGCGGTGCCGGACTGGTTTTCGCGGAAATGACCGCGGTATCGGAGCAGGGCCGGATCACTCCCGGATGTCCGGGGATCTACAGCGACGATCAGGTCGCGGCCTGGAAACGCATCAGCAAGTTCATTCACAGCCAAAGCCAGGCGAAGTTCTGCCTGCAGCTCGGGCATTCCGGGCGTAAAGGCTCGAGCAAGCGCGGCTGGGAGGGCATGGACTATCCGCTGGACGATGAGAACTGGGAGATTTTCGCGGCATCGCCGTTGGCGTTCTTCGACTTCATGCACTTGCCGCGCGAGATCACGCGCAGCGACATGGAGCGCGTGCGCGACGACTACGCGCAGGCCGCCGTGAACGCGGACAAGGCCGACTTCGACATGCTCGAGCTGCACGCGGGCCACGGATACCTGCTCTCGGGCTTTATTTCGCCGCTGAGCAATCAGCGAACCGACGAGTTCGGCGGAAGCCTTGAAAACCGCATGCGGTTTCCACTCGAGGTGTTCGACGTCGTGCGCGCCAACTGGCCCAGACACAAACCGATGTCAGTGCGAATCTCTGCGAACGATTGGGCGCCTGGCGGTACAACCCCCGAAGACAGCCTGAAGATTGCCGCCGCCTTCCGTGATCACGGCGCTGACATCATCGACGTTTCGGCGGGACAGACCTCGCGATGGGCCAACCCGGTCTACGGCCGGATGTTTCAGACACCGTTTTCCGAGATGATCCGTAACGAATGCCGCATCCCGACAATTGCCGTCGGGAACATCACGACGGCTGATCAGGTCAACACCGTCATTGCGGCGGGCCGCGCCGACATTTGTGCGTTGGCACGACCGCACCTCACCAATCCGCACTTCACTCTGACGGCATCGGCGGAATACGGATATCAGGAGCAGTTCTGGCCGTTGCCTTATCTCGCCGGCAAGGATCAGGCGTTCCGCCTCTACCAGCGCCAGCAGTCGGAGCTTGCGGCACTGCGGCTCGCCGCGAAGCCGTCAAGTCATGAACAAAGGCGGGAGGTGGACCAGGCGGCGGAATAGGCCTCTGCTAGTTTTCTGCCACACGCGTTTGCAATGTGTCGGGTCAAGGCGAGCTTGGCGCATTGCACCTGCCACCATGACCGCGACGCAACGGTCGGCTCGTAAAAATCACCAGCCTCTCTCAGCCTGTGGAGATTTTGAGCAGGGACAGGCTCGGCATCGTCTTGCTCGCCGCCCTACTAGTGAGCGCGCCGACGAGGTGATCGAGTGAGGCCGCGCCGATTATCGCGGCGCAGCATGTGCGGTCTGAGAACTGGAACAAGTAGAGCGGTCTGCCATCTCCGGTGCGCACGCACTCTGGTGCTCGTGTTCTGGCACACTCTCGCCCTCGTCCCTATAAAATCGGATTCTGTCGCGCAGTGACCGAACGGATATCCCAAGAACCTTGGCCGCGTGCGTTCTATTTCCTTTATAATATCTCAGCGTTCGAAGAATGAGTTCGCACTCAACGGCCGCAAGTGTTTGCCCGACCAAGCGGTCAACACATGTGTCCCCGCTCACGGACGACCCACCCAGTCCAGATGCGTTGATGGACAGACGCTTCGCCTGCCGCTCGGCTATGTGTGTCAACACAGGCAGCCTCCATTAACTTAGGATATGAACCCCTGATGGCAACTTGGATTAGCATGGTTAATAATGTCTTAATGGCCTGCGACCGCGGCGGGCCCACCCCAATTCAGTCGACTAGGTTTGTCGTGAGGCCGCGCCCGGTTCCGCGGGACGCACGCCGCTTTCGCCTCCACCGGAAAGCAGGTGCTCCAACTGTGGCCCTGCTGGCCGCCGCCTACCCAGGAGACTTGTCCCGTTACCGCGGGGAGACGTCGGCGGCATAGTTTGCTCATGGGCGGTCTGCCTCTGCTGCCCAAATCTCCGTATCCCCGATGCTTCGACTGCAGTCGGCTTGCAGACTCGGACCACGCTGATCCCGTTGGGTCAGTAGGCAGATTTTTCCGCTATCGATCGGCTCTTCTCGCTCTTCAAACCGCATATTTCTTATCGTGCGGGAGCAAGTAGAGCTGATCGAACTAGCCCCACCTGGGGGGGGCCTTGGTGGTGCCGCAGTTGGAAGTTAGCCGGACAGCGGGGCGATGTAACGGTTAAACTGAAGACTGGTTCTCAACCGATTGCGCCGCACCGCCGATGGAAACCTACCGGATTTTTGTTTCCTCTCCCGGCGACGTTCGGTTCGAACGCCAGCGCGTGGACCGGGTCGTGGCGAGGCTCAACGGTGAGCTGGCGGGCGCCGCCCGGCTCGTCAGTGTGCGTTGGGAAACCGAGTTCTACCGCGCCCACGATACGTTTCAGACACAAATTCCACCTTCGACAGACTGCGATATCGTCGTTGCGATTTTTCGCGCCCGTCTCGGCACCGAGTTGCCACCCAACTTCATGCCGATGCCGGACGGTTCCCCCTATCCAAGCGGAACCGCCTACGAGGTTCTCACCGCGATCGCCAAGCGCCAGAAAGGTGGCGAGCTGCCGGATGTGTTCGTCTTTCGGCATCCCGAGCCTCCGCTCGTCCGGCTCGATGACGAGCAAAAGGCGGACGAGACGCGCCGCCAATGGGAGCGTCTCAAATCGTTCTTTGCGCGCTGGTTTCAAACGTCCGACGGTCATTTCAAGGCGGCCTTCCAGACCTTTACGTCGACCGATGATTTCGAAAGCCAGTTGGATCGCCTGCTGCGCGATTGGCTACAGCAGAAGCTGGCAAGCGGAGGCGTCGTCACCTGGCCGATCGAGACCAACGGTTCACCCTATCCCGGCCTGCAATCGTTCAGCCCCAAATTCGCGCCGGTGTTCTTCGGGCGCGTTCGCGACACCGCCCGCGCCGTCGAGGCTTGGAGCGAGGCGAAAAGCCCATTCCTCATCGTGGTTGGCGCCAGCGGCTCCGGCAAGTCGTCGCTGGCGCGAGCCGGCCTTGTTCCGCGGCTGACGACGCCGGGCGTCATTCCCAAGGTCGATCTCTGGCGCGTTGCAGCGTTGCGGCCGAGCGACAGTCCGCGCGGTCCGGTCGATGCACTGGCGCATGCGCTCATGCAGGCCGCGGCTGATCTTCCCAAAGACGAGCAGGGCCGGTTGCCGGCGCTCCCCGAGATCGCCGCAGGCGACTACGGCACGCCTGCCGAGCTTGCGGCGCTGTTGGCGCGAGCAGATGCCTCCGCCATCAAACCGATTGTCGGCGCACTCGACCGCGTGGCACAGCAGGAACAGCAGGAGCAGGCCATCGGGCGGGTGCTGCGCTGCGATCTGGTCATTCTGGTCGACCAACTCGACGAGCTGTTCGCAAGCTCGGTCAGCGTAGACGAGCGCAAGAGCTTCGCGGCCATTCTCGAACGACTGCTTGCCAGCGACCGGGTTTGGGTTGTCACGACCTTGCGCGCCGATCTCTACGAGGTGTTCCTGCAGGAGGAGGGTCTTTTTCGGCTCAAGGAAAGCGGGGTGGCCTACGATCTGGCCCCGCCCGCTCTGTCCGAGATGGCGGAGGTGGTGCGCGGGCCGGCGCGTGCGGCGCGCCTCACCTGGGAGATCGATCCGGCCACCGGCGAGCCACTTGATGCACAGCTCATCGGCGACATCGACCGGCCCGATCTGTTGCCGATCGTGCAGTTCGTGCTCGACCGCCTCTACCAGGAGCGCTCCCGACGTGGTGGCGATATCGTCCTTACCCACGCAGCGTATCGCGCTCTCGGCACGCTGAACGGCGCGATCGAAACCGCCGCGGAGGCGGCGCTTGCCCCCTTGGGTGAGGCGGGGGCGGCGGCATTGCCCCGTCTGCTGCGCAGCCTGGTGACTTACGCGGCGCCCTCCGCGGCGGCCGGACGGATGACGCCGGCGCTCAAGCAGGCCCCGCTCGCGCAGGCTGCCTATGACGAGCCGTCAAAGGCGTTGGTGATGGCCTTGATCGACGCGCGCATCCTGGTCTCGGGACGGGATCAATCCGGCAGGCCCGTCGTCGGGCTAGCGCATCAACGTGTCATCGAAGCCTGGCAGCGGGCGCGCAATCTCATCGCGGAGAACGTCGAGCTCCTGCGGGTACGAGAAGGCGTCGAGGAGGCGCGCCGGCGCTGGGAGGCGGCCGGATATCGCAAAGATCTGCTCATTCCCTCTGGCCTGCCGCTCTCCGAAGCCGAGAATGCGGCCGGCGCGATGCGGGACGAACTCTCCGACGCCACCCATGCGTTCATCGATAAGTCGGGCCGCTCAGCCAAGCTGCACCAGCGGCTGACGGCCGCCGCGGCGCTGGTGTTTCTCGGTCTGGCAGTGGCAGCCGGCTTTCTCGGGTTCGTTGCCAATGGGCAGAAGGTCAAGGCGCAACTGGCGGCCGAAGAAGCTCAGCAACAGCGCCAGCAGGCCGAGGCCGCCCGCGCACAGGCAGACCACCAGCGCAGCGAGGCTGATGCCGCGCGTGGCGTTGCCGAACAGCAGCGCCAGCAAGCCGAAAATGCCCGCCGGCAGGCCGACAGTCAGCGCCAGCAGGCGGAAGCCGCCCGGCGGTTGGCCGACGATCAGCGCCGGCGAGCCGAGATGCGTCTGGCGGGTGCCGATGAACTCCTCGACGGGAATGGCAAGACCGAGGAGCTTCGGCAATGCGCGGCCTCGACCGTGCGGAGCGCGTCGCTGCCGGCGCCGGTCGCGTCGCGCGAATTCTTTGCCGGGCGCTGGCACGTCGACCAGGGCCAGCAGACGAGTGATATGGATTGGCGTGCAGACGGCTCCTGCGTATCCAAGAATGTTTTCGAGCGCGGCATCCACTCTCTCGACTTGACGGCCGACGTCTGTACTTGGACGTTCGAAAAACGCTCCGACAATGAGTTCGTCATCAGCTTCAAATCCGACAGGTTGCCGGATAACTTTCCCCGGCGGATGCAATTCAAGATCCTCAATCCGACACGGATCCGCAACGTCGATGCGGGATATGAAGCGTTTCGGATCGTGTGCCCGGCGCAGGAGATCGAGCTTTATCAGCCGGTGCTTGCGGAGCGCCAAAAGCTCGCGGACAGCGAGCCCGGCAATTCAAAATATCAGCGCGACCTGGCGAACACGCTGGAAGAGATCGCCAGCGTTTTGGCGCTTCAGGGCCAGTACAGAGCTGCGCTCGACGAGCATGCCAAGGGCCTGAAGATCCGCAAGACGCTCTCTCTCGGCGATCCGGGCAATACCGACCTGCAGCGCGTTTTGTCGTTCGGCCTCGAGCGCATGGGTCTGCTTCACCAGACATTGAACGAGGGCCGTGAGGCCCTTGAAGCATTTCAGTCGAGCCTTGCGATCAGGCGTCAACTCCACCGCGCCAACCCGGGCGATTACGCGACCCAGCACGATTTGGCGAACGCCTTGGAGCAGGTCGGGGGGGCGCTGAAGAGTTTGAACGAGCGCGCGCGCTCTCTCTCGTACCTCAACGAGAGTCTCGCGCTGCGCCAACGCCTCGCAGACGCCGATCGCGGCAATGCCACGCTGCAAATTGAACTATTTAACATTCTCTATTGGATAAGCGCCGTGTCAGACACGGCGAAAGCCAAGGACGCTCTCGGCAAGGCACTTGCGGTTTTGGAAGCGCTCGAGCGTGAGCATAAGTTGACGGATGACCAAGTGGGCTGGCCAAAGTTTATTCGCGGTGAAATTGCGAAACTTCCTTGAAGCGGCCGAGCGCGACGTGGTCGTTGACGCGGCGATTGCCATTCAGGCCTTCAAGATGAACGCGTTCGCTTGCCTCGACAGCATCGCGTGGATTTGGGTCTATGAGAAGGACATCAAGATGTGGCGACGGTACTGAGCTTCGACGCAAGAACGTCGGTCTCTGCTTTGTCTTCGGTCCGCTATCATCGCGCGCATTCACCGTATTAGCCCAAATGCTCCTCGTCATCCGGCCCGGCAACGCGTACATCACGGCTAAGAACGGCGCCGAAGCGGCTCAGCCCAGGCCTCCAACTCGAAAGCGTGAATCGCTTCCCGATAGGCTGCGGCCATCACCGGCGTAACGGCTTCGGCAGCGGCCAGGGCGAGTGGCTTCACGTCGCAGCGCCAGCGTTCGGCGGCTTCGGTCACTACGTCGCGCACGAACGCTTCATCAACGGTACGGATCACGCCGTCTTGCATGACGACTTGGCCGTCGACGATCACAGTGCGAACGACGTCGGGCGATGCCGAATAGACGAGCTGGGTAATCGGATCGTGAAGCGGCACCATGCTCCAGTGCCGGCGATCGAGCAGGGCGATATCGGCTTTCCGGCCAACTGCGAGTTCACCTAACTCGCCCGCCATGATTCCGCTCACAGCCCCGCCCCGGGTCGCCATGTCGAAGCCTTCGTGAGCCGAGATCCAGCCTGCAAAATCCGGGCTCGTGACCGTGTGGAGCATTGTCGCGCACCGTAGCACCGCGATCATGTCGGCGGTATCGGACGTCGCCAAGCCGTCCGTGCCCAGGGCGATGTTGACGCCCGCGTTCCTGAGGTCGCGGACCCGGCATATGCCGCTGCCAATCTTGAGATTGCTAAGTGGATTGTGCGTGACCGTGCAACGGTGCTTCGCGAGCAGCGCGATGTCGTCGTCCGTGAGCCAGATGCCGTGGTTAATGGTCAGCCGGGGGCTTAGGAATCCCATGTCGGCGAGATAGGTGATCATCGAGCGGCCATAGTCGCGCTGCGCGGTGACGGCCTGCGCGCGGGTCTCCAGAACATGCGTATGGATCGCACACCCGTACCGTTCGGACGTATCGATGACCAGGCGAAGCAGTTCGTCGGTACAGCGCTGCGGACCGCGGGGACCGATGTTGACCCTAATCCGGCCCCGCTCAGCACCGTCCCAGCGACTGTGGTTGCGCTCGAACAGCTCGATCTGCGCTGCGGCCGAGACCGGATGTGGCCCGCCCACGGCGTTGCCGAGACCGGCGGCCTGCTTGGTGTCGACGAACGAGTGGCTTGCCGCGAAACTGCGGTCTCCGACGCTGGTGGTCACCCAAGCGCGAAGGCCTAGATCGCGATAGGCGCGGCATGCGCCGTCCACGGAGGCCGGCGTGCACGCCATGTTGAGCACATCGTCCTGTACTGTGGTGACGCCGGACCGGATCGAGATGATCCCGGACATCAGAGCCCGTAGGTAGTAGTCTTCCTCGGTCAGCGGCGGCACGCCAAATGGCGGGTAGGTTCGAAGCCGCCAAAGCTCGAGCGGCAGCTTCTCGGACATGCCCTGTTCGAAGCTTTCATTGGAATGAAGGTGCGCGTTGACGAGTCCGGGGATCGCGATCGCGTGACGCGCATCGATGACTCGCGATTGCTCGGGCCGCGCGTTGAGCGAGGATCGCAAGCCTTGCCCTATAGCAGCGATGCGATCGCCGTCGATCAGAATGTCGGTCGGGGTGAGAACCGCGCCCTTGTCGTCGTTGAGGACCGTATGGGTTTGTTCGATCAAGGTCAGCATACGTTCACCCGCGGTCCACTTGCATATGGTAGTCCGGCGGGATCGCCGTGGCGCCATTGGCCGCCGACCATCGTCGCATGCGCGGTGATATTCGGGATGTCGTCGAGGGGGCAATCAAAATAGTCGCGATCGAGGACCGCCAAGTCGGCATATTTGCCGGGCGTGAGCGAGCCGAGTGTGTCATCGCGGCCGAGGCATCTCGCGGCTCCAGATGTCGCTATCCGCAGCGCTTCCGTACGCGAGATCGGTCCGTCCGGATCAGGCAGCTCTCGTCCGCGGTAGTCGCGGCGCGCCAGACAGCACCAGATAGCGAAAAACAACGACGGCGGGATGTTGTCGGATGCGATCGAGATGGTCAGGTCAGCGTCGAGTAGGCGCCGCAGCGGCATAATATCGGCCGAGCAGGACGGATCGCCACACAGCCGAGCCGCTTGCTTATGGACGGCCTCGACTGGCAGGAAGCTCAATCCGAGATTTCTCCGAAGAGCGATCTCGGCGTGACGTTTGGGCAGGTGACCGCAATGCTGGATAACCCACCGTAGAGGCCGAATGTCGACATCGCCGGCGACGCGGTCGAACAACGAAAACAGCGTGGGGGTAAGCCCTACGGCGCGGATCTGCGCGCGCGCGACGGCCTTGAGGACATCAAGCACCATACCGTCGGGAAGGCCGCTGCCGAAGTGATAACCGGCAATTCCGCTATAGCCGCATTTGCTGCGGATCCGGTCGTCATGCGTTACATGCGGATTGATGAAAATGCCGCGCAGCCTCAACTTGTCGTCGCCGCGGCCGGCGCCCGCAAGCCAGGCGTAGTCCTGCGCGACAAGGGCGGTCGGCTCGCCGGTGGCATTCGCCCAATCCGGACTGAAGACGAGTTCGGCCCGGATCGCCATACGGCCTTCGCGATGCAGCGCCTCATAGGCCTGGAGCACGGCAGGCTCCACGCCGTGGCCCTCGAATATCGTTGTCGTGGCTGTAGCGAGCGCGGCTTGTTGAGAGATTCTTAATGCACTTAGGCGGTCGGCCTCGCTGTAGCGCAATGCCCTGGCAAAATGAGAGAGCTCGAGTATTGAGACACTGGTGGCCTCGAAGAACCTCCCGGTCAGCTGTCCGCTCGGATCGCATTCAAGCTCGACCGAGGCGCTGGGCGACGATGTCGTATCGGTCAAGCCGACCGCCTGGAGCGCCGTGCTGTTGGCAGCCGAAACCAGCCGTTCCGGCCATGGCGACCAACGCCAGAAGCCGAGAATAGGGCGAATGTAGACCGGATTTTGGGGGGCGACTTCGTCGATCTCCCATCGCGTTGGGTGGAGATCCGCCTCCGTTTCCGGATCGTCGAAAAAATGAAACGGTGGCTCGCCCAGCGGCGCGGTGACGATCCATGCCCCGGGTTCGGCTGTGTGCGCGATCTGCCCTATGCGATCAAGAACGTCCTGTCGCGACCGCAGGCCCTTCATCAGTGGATAGGATTGCTTGAGGCCTTCGCGATCGAGATGCGCGTGCATATCGATGAGACCCGGAATGACGCAGTTGCCTCGCAGGTCGACCCGACGAACCCGCGGTAGTTTGGCTGCCAGCGCTTCGGCATCGGCTCGCCGGCCAAGGAATGCTATGCGTTCTCCATCCGTCAGAAGTGCGTCCGGAGAAGGCTCGGCGGAATCGAGCGTCGCGATCCGTCCATTCAGCAAGAGAGTGCTGGTCCAGCCCTCCCGCTCCGTAGGTGCGCCGCGCGCATTCATGCGCCCTGCGCCCGCTTCCAGTGCAGCACCTTGTTCTCGGCGGCGGCGGTCAAAAAAAATAAGATCAGCGCGAAAGCGACCGCGGTGAGCACGGCGGCCCAAAGGACTTCGATCTCGCGCATCACGCTTGACTCGAGGATCAGCACGCCCAGGCCCGGCGAGCCCGTCACCCATTCGGACAGCATCGCGCCGAGCACCGCGCTGGCGGCCGCGACCCGCAGCCCGGCAAAAAGGAACGGAAGGGAGTACGGCGCCTGCACGTAGCGCATGCTCTGCCAGCGCGACGCGCCATAGACGTGAAGCAGCTCTATTGCGCAGGTATCCGCCGAGAGCAATCCGCGCATCATGTTCACCATGATCGGAAAGAATGAGACGATCACCACGACGATGACGCTCGTTGCAAGGCCACGACCCGCAAATAGCGTGATCAGGGGTGCGATTGCGGTCACCGGTGCGGAACGGAAGATGATCACCAAGGGCATGCTTGCCTTCGCGGCCGACCGGTAGCTCACGAAAGCGATCGCCAGTCCGACCGCCAGACAGCAGCTCGCTAACAGCCCAAGCAGCGCGGACAGCAGTGTGAAGGCGGCATGGTCGACCAAAGTCTTCCAACTGGTGATGAAGGCTTTTCCCACCGCGAGTGGCGTCGGCAAGATGTAGGGCGGGATCGCGAATGTCACGATCGCAAACTGCCATATGAACAGCAACGCGGCGATGACGCCGATGAAGATCACCAGGCTTCTGGCAAGCGGCTTGCGTTGCGTGGTCATCGTTCGATCAACTGGTTAGCTCGCGCGGCGTTTCCCAATAGATCGTGACATGCTCGATCATCGCCCACAGCGCATACCCCGCACCCGAGAGGCCACAGGCTATCAGCACGGTCAGCCAGACGAGTTGGATGTCGAAGCTGAACAGCGCGCTCATCATGATCACGCCAATTCCGTTCTCTGCGCCAGTGAGCTCGGCGGTCAACGAACCGAGAACGGCAAGCGGAGCGGCAAGCTTAAGGCCCGCGAACAGGTAAGGCAGCGAACTTGGCAAGATGAGCGATCGAAAGATACGCCATCGTGATGCCGAGTAGACGTGGAACAGCTCCATGTGATTGGCTTCGTAGGCTCGGAAGCCCTGCATTGCGCCGACCAGGAGCGGAAAGTAGCAGGCCAGTCCGGCAATCAGTGATCGTGTCAGGGGGCCGTTGCCGAGCCATAGCGCCAGTAGCGGCGTAGCGGCGATCAGCGGAATGCTGGCGAGCGCGACGCCAAGATTGTAAATCGGCGGCCGGAGGGCTCCGACTAGAGCGGAGGCAAGCGCGGCGCCCAACGCGACCACCGAAGCCACCGCATAACCCCTCACCGCGTTCATCACGGTCTCGCCTGTTGCGAGACCGATTCCGCGCGCATTGGAGAGAAACGTGGTCCAGACAGCCGAGGGCGCAGGGATGGTCACGGGCAGAAAGCCCGCCCGCTTCAGGAGTTCGACCAACAGCAGGGCCGCGACGGTTCCGGCGATCGGCAGCGCAATCGAAGCTACTGCATTTGAGACCCGGCCAGGCATGTCACTGGGCCGCGACCAACTTGATCGAGGGCTGGTCCTCCGCCGATGGCACGTGGGCGTCGGCACCGAACAGGCCTTCGCGCACCCGGTTGACGGTATCGAAGAACGCCTGGGTCGCCATCATCTGCAACGTCCGAGGACGCGGCAGGGGAACCTCGACCGTTAGAGATACCATGCCGGGCCGCGGCGACATCACGAAGACCGTGTCCGCCATGAACACGGCTTCACCGATCGAATGCGTGACCAGCAGGGCGGTGGTGCCCGAACTCGTTCCAGATTCGAAGCAGTTCGAGGTTCATACGCTGGCGAGTGATCTCGTCGAGTGCACCGAACGGCTCGTCGAGCAGAAGTATGTCTGGCTGAAGCACCAGCGCTCGCGCGATCGAGACGCGCTGCTGCATGCCGCCGGACAGGTGAAACGGCAGCGCGTCTTCGAAGCCCTTGAGGTTGACGAGTTCGATCAGTTCGTCCGGACTGCGACCGGCGATGCGGTTGGAGCGGCGGCCCACGATCGCGAGTGGCAATGCTATGTTCTGGCGGACGCTCCGCCATGGCAACAGGGTGGCGCTCTGGAAGACGAACCCAATCGCGTGAGCATTCCTGGCTGCCGATGGCGGCTCGTCACCGACCAAAATCGTGCCGGAGGATGGCGGCACGATGTCGGCGACCATGCGTAGCAGGGTCGACTTACCGCAGCCGCTTGGACCGATCAGCGCACCGAAGCCGCCAGCCGGCAAACTGAGGGTGGCCCGGTCAAGCGCTAGAACCTGGCCGCCGGCGCTGCCGTCGAACCACTTGCTGACTTTCTGGACTTTCAGGTCTCTAGACATGAGCCTGCGCCCGGCACGGCGACAATCGGCACGGCGGCCGCCAAACGTTACGCCCCCGCGTGCGCAGCCTCGATGTACTGCGGGTCGCAGAGGTCGGTGGCCTTCATGCCGCTCTTGATCATCTCGGCCTTGCGATAGGTATCGAGCACCTTGTCGTAGAGCGCGAGGTCGAGCGACAACAGGCCCTTGCTTTGGGCGACGCCCGCCTGGATGAACGGCTTGCTGGCTTCGATCTCACCGACCACAGCGCGCGGATCGAGTCCGCTGACGCCGTATTTTTCGACAGTCAGCTTTGTCGCTTCCTCGGGGTGATCGATGGTCCATTGCCACGACTTGACCGCTGCGCGCAGGAAGGCGACCGTGGCTTCCTTGTTGCCCTTAAGGAAATCCTCGCGACCGTACAGCGTGCCGGCGGTTTCCGGGAAACCGAGGTCGTGCATGTTGAGAACAACGATTGGGATGCCGCGAGCTTTTAGCATCACGCCCTGGTTTGTCTCGTAGCCCATGTAGCCGTCGATCTGCTTGGTCACGAGCGCCGAGGGGTCCGGTGCTGCCGGAACGATGTTCACCGAGGCGGCATCAATGCCGTTATCCTTGAACAGGTTTGCCATCAGTGGCCGCGCGGACGGACTCACCGCCAACGTCTTGCCGACCATGTCCTTGACTGTCTTGATGGGCTTTTCCGGGAGGCTGATCATCGCAAATGGGTTGCGCTGGAACACCGTGGCGATGACCTTGACCGGGATGCCCTTCTCACGCGCCAGAACCAGCGAACCAACCGGGCGATCGCCGAGCGCGGACCGTCCGGCGGCGACGTTCGCAATCGGATCGATGTTCGGGCCGCCTGAATTGAACGTCACATCGAGGCCGGCTTGGCTGAAGAATCCCTGATCGAGCCCCGAGAAGTAGCCGCTGTATTGCGCGCTCTTGATCCACGACAACTGAAATCCGAGCGCCGTCGCGGCAAGCGCTCTGGGCCTCTCGAACATGATCCCGCCCCCGAACGCCGTGAGCGAAGCCCCTGCAAGCTTTAGCCCGTTCAAGAGGAGCGAACGGCGATCCATTGCTGCTGAGAAGTGCCTTTTCATTGTTGCAACTCCGCGAAAGGACGGGTTCCCCATCGGTCTGTGCCGAGGGCTTGCCGCCCGTGGTGCAAGCCCTGTGCCGCCCTGGCATTCATCACATCGGGTTTCATCTGGCCCGTGTCGTCGCCGGATCGCATTCCAACTGACGTGAACGACCGACGATTTGGGCGGGTGATTATTTCATGAGCAATATCTGCCGCTGAATTGATCGTTTCAGAATTCGCGCCAGGCGAGCGCCGCCGTGCTCGGCAAAAGGTTAGTTGTGCTCGCTCGGCCCCATAATGACGATGTCCTCGGTCTGCTCCACATGGCGGACGAAGATGTATTTGTCCTCCCGGCCATCGCTGTGCTTGCGCTTGATGCCCGGCTCTACCGCGGCATCCACCTTGGCCACGATCACGTAGGGGGCGGCCGCGGCCAGCCCTTGCGCGCAATGCCGCTCGAACGCGACGAGGTCCCGTACCATGTAGGCATGTTCGATCCCGGCGCCTTTGGCGACGGCGGCAATATCGACCCGGCCAGCGGTGTGCGTCGGTGGCCCGCCAATCGATTGGTAGCATTCGTTGTCCCAGACTACGACGAGCAGGTTTTTCGGCTCCTCGTTGGCCAACGTCGCAAGGATGCCAAGGTTGAACATGATGCCGCCGTCGGTATCGAGCGAGACAACGCGCCGATGTGGCAGGCCAACGGCCAGCCCGAACGCCTGCGGCGTGACACAGCCAAGCTGCTGCTGGAAGAGGCTCGCCGACCGCATGTGCGGCGCGGCGTTGTACCACTCGTCCACGCTGGCGCCGAGGGACAGGATGACAAGCTCATCCTTCAGCCTAGCCGCCAACGCCGTCATGCACTCGAAGCGCGTCACCGCACGATGCTCCCCGACAGCACGACCGCCGAGTGATAATAGGCCGCGTAGGACCAAGCGTAGGCATCCTTGATGGACTGTGCGATGGCGCCTTCCTCGACCACCAGGCGATACGGAATCCGCATGGCATCGAGCAGCGGCTCCATCGTCATACCATGCGGGATCGCCCACCAATTGTTCTCGCCGAGGTCGCCGCGGTGGCTCATCACCATGATCACGGGAATGCCCGCGCCCATGCCCATTCGCGCAAGCGGCTCGATCGCGGCTCGCAGCCCCGAATTCTCCATGACGAGCGCGGCTCGCTTTCCGGAGAGCCAGATCCCGCCGCAGATTGCCGCGCCTTCACCTTCGTTGGTAACGCGGATCGTCCGGATATCCGGATCGCGGTCGAGCGCCGGATACAGCTCCTTCAACAAGGAATCCGGCAGATAACAGACGACGCTCACGCCGGCGGCCTTCAGTCCGGAGATCACGCTATCGACGGCGCTCTTTCTCATGGCTTATCGGGTGAGCTCGACCCTTGCGGTCCGGTAGAGATCGACGCACTCGCCGTGCAGGACGCCGGTGATCAGGTTCAAATCCCAACCGACGAATTCGGCGAAGGTCTCGGCCGAATATTTGTTGAAGTTGAACGCGAGCTTGGCCATCCTTGCGAGATCGGCATTGCGCGCTCCCAGCACCAGGGTTTTGATGCCTGAATTGAACACCGCACCCATGCACATGGGGCACGGCTCGCACGTCGAGTAGAACACTGCCTCGGGAATGAACCGGCGTTTGAGCTTCTGCGTGGCGTATTTGATCGCCAGGGTCTCTGAGTGAGCCGTCGTGTCGCTGGTCGACACTTTAAGGCTGCGACTGCGGCAGACGACTTCGCCGTTCAGGACTACGACGGCTCCGAAAGGCTGTTCCCCGGCTGCTGCCCCGGCCTTCGCCTCTTCGATCGCCATCGCCATGAAGTGTTCGTGCTGCGCTGCCATTCGGAACTGTCCTTTCCGAAAATTCCACCCCGCTCACATTCGCATTGTCAGGCAGAATCATCGCCTGATCAACGTCAGGTGAAGGCATAGGTCTGCTCCCTCGGCAGCGCCAATGCTCGGCCCGAATGGTACGCTTGCCTTGATATGTCTGGTCGGCCATTCCTGGGCCGCGGCGGCACCGAGCTGCGACAGCAAATCGAGCTGGGCCGCGTAGTCCGCTTCCCAGCGCTGTGGTAGATTCAATCTGCCAACGTCGCTGCTATGCGGTCGGTGGATAATGGACGTTCCGCGGTTCCGCCCTGCTAACGAAGCTTGTGCCCGATAAGAACTGGGATTGCGTCCTACCGAGGCCGCTCTGCCACAATCAAATCGAGAAACTACCCGGTGACGGAGGCTTGCGCCTCCGCCACCGGGCACCGCGCGTCAACAGTTGTCAGGCGTCATTCCACGGACTTCTGCCCGTAGCGCGGCGTCGTGCAGCCGCCGCACACCCAGGGCCAGGACCAGTTCGCTACCTTACCCTTGTTGGCTTCGACATACGGGCTCCAGGCATTCGGCGGCAGCGCCTTGCTCTGGTAGACGATGCTGAACTGACCGTCGGCCTGCACCTCGCCGATCATCACCGGTTTCGCCATATGGTGATTTGGGCCCATCACAACCTCGAAGCCTGACGGCGACTTGACCTTCTGGCCGATCATGGCCTGACGCACCGCATCGACGTTGGTCGTGCCGGCCTGCTGCACCGCCTGCGCCCACATGTTGAAGAGGATGTAGGCCGACTCCATCGGATCGTTCGTGACGCGCTTGGGGTTCTTGCTGTAGGCGCGCCACTTGGCGATGAACGTCTTGTTCTCGGGCGTGTTGACCGACTGGAAGTAGCTCCAGCCTGCGAGGTGCCCGACCAGCGGTTTGGTGTCGAGCCCGGCCAACTCCTCTTCGCCGACCGAGAACGCGATCGTCGGGATGTCCTGCGCCTTGATGCCCTGGTTGCCCAGTTCCTTGTAGAACGGGACATTGGCATCGCCGTTGACGGTCGAGATCACCGCTGTCTTCTTGCCGGCAGTACCGAACTTCTTGATGGCCGCGACCTCGGTCTGCCAGTCGGAGAAGCCGAATGGAGTGTAGTTTTCCATGATGTCCGCATCGGCGACGCCCTTCGCCTTGAGGAAGGCGCGAATGATCTTGTTGCTGGTGCGAGGATAGACGTAGTCGGTGCCTTCGAGCACGAAGCGCTTCACCTCGCCGCCGTCCTTGCTCATGAGGTATTCGACGGCGGGGATCGCCTTGTTGTCGGGGACCGAGCTGCCGTAGAAGATGTTGTAGGAGGCCTCTTCGCCCTCGTATTCGAGCGGATAGTACAAAAGGCCGTTCAGCTCCTCGAACACCGGAAGCACGGACTTGCGGGACACCGACGTCCAGCAGCCGAACACCGCGGCGACCTTGTCCTTGGTGAGCAATTCGCGCGCCTTCTCGGCGAACAGCGGCCAGTTCGACGCCGGATCGACGACCACCGGTTCGACCTTCTTGCCCAGGAGCCCACCCTTGGCGTTGAGTTCCTCGACCTGCATCAGTATGAGGTCCTTAAGTATCGTCTCGCTGATCGCCATCGTGCCCGAGAGCGAGTGCAGGATACCGATCTTGATCGTATCCTGCAGCCGCGGCGCTGTGCGTCGCCGCCGCCCACAGACATGCCGCCGTTGCCACGGCGTAGGGCCACGACATTCGTTTGGTGCTCATCAGATATTCTCCTGTTCAACGCATCCTGTCGCATGCTGACGCGCCAGCATGCGGCTCATGCGTTTGCTCCGGCTGCCGGGAAATTTGCACCCGCTTGCCCGCGCGCGGTGAGAGCCACGCCGGAAAAATGCGATGGCGCCATCGCGTACCGGCCAACGGGCCGCCAGGAGGTTGAGATTGCCTAGGGGACACACCGAGTTGCACCATTTTCATCAGTCGGTGCATCGCTCTTGGGCAAATCCGGATGACTTGCCCGCGCCATGCGTCCAGTTGCCTCCGAATCGAGGGTGCCAGTTGTGCTCCGCCTTGCAAGGCGGTCAGGTGGAACTAAGATTGTCCTGCCGGGTCAATGCGTTCGGCCGCAAAGGGGCGGCAGGCCATGCCATGCTGATACCCGTTCTTCTGGACCGGTCCAGACGAGAGCCGCTCACCAGCCAACTGGTCGATCAATTGCGCGAGGCGATCCGGCAGGCCCGCATCGCCTCCGGCACACGCCTGCCCTCGTCGCGGCAGTTGTCCGAGCAGCTCTCCGTTTCCCGCAATACGGTGGTCCGCGCCTACGACGCGCTGATCGTGGAGGGCTACGTCGAATCCCGGCCGGCTTCGGGCATGTTCGTGTCAGACAGCCTGCCGGAGAGTCTGATCAAATCGTCCGCAAACGGATCGGCGCCCGACGCCGCATCATCCACCTCCCACATGCCGTTGCCGGCGCTCGCGCCGCGCGCGCAGACTCCGTCCAATCAAGGACGCAATCGTCTGTCGCTCGATTTCTTTCCCCGCCGCGCGAGTTCGGCGCTCTTTCCGCTCAAGACCTGGCGCCGCCTGTTACAGAGCAACCTTTCGCATGGCGGCAATATCGGCCTTTCGCAGTACGGCGATCCGGCCGGGCTCCCGTCGCTGCGCTCGTCGATCGCCAATCACCTTGCGACCTCGCGCGGGATCGCAGCCGATCCGAGCCGCATCATCATCGTCGGCGGCGTGCAGGAGGGCGTGAGCATTGCCGCCCGGTTGTTCCTCGAACGCGGAGCGCTCAGCGTCGTCGAAGACCCGTGCCCGCAGGGCGCGGCCTTCGCATTCGAGGCGATGGGCGCCGAGATCGCCAGCGTTCCGGTCGACTATGAGGGCCTGATCCCCGACGACCTGCCGCAGCGGCCCGCGGCGCTGCTCTATCTCACGCCCGCTCATCAGTTTCCGACCGGCACCACACTGTCGCCGGCGCGCCGCAACGAGATCGTCGCCTGGGCGCGCCGCCACGGCTGCTACATTTTGGAGGACGATTGCGACCGCGACCTCATCTACGAAGGCTCGCCGCTGCAGGCAATCGCCGCTACCGCTCCCGACTGCACGATCTATCTCGGATCCTTCTCGCGCACGCTGGGAGCCGGGCTGCGGCTTGGCTACATGGTCGTTCCCGAACAGCTCGCCGGCGTCGTATCGGCCGCCAAGAGCCTCCTTAACAACGGCAGCCCGTGGCTGGAGCAGGCCGCGCTGGCCGAGATGATGAAGAGCAACAGCTATGCGGCGCACCTCGTGCGCGTACGCGCGCACTACAAGGAGAGCCGTAACGCGTTGCTTGCGGCGCTGCGCCGGAATTTTGGCGAGGTCAGCGTGAGCGGCGAGGCCGGCGGCCTGCACCTGCTCTGGTATCTGCCGGCCGGCGTCCCGGAAGCTGCAGTGGTGGAGAACCTGGCGCGCCGGGCGAGGATCGGGGTTTATTCGCTCGCGTCCGGCGGCGCCCATATCGCGCGCTCGACGCCCCTGACCCGTCGTGGATTGATGCTCGGCTACGGCGCATTGCTGCGCAAGCAGATCGAGCAGGGCATCGCGCGCTTGTCGGACGCGATCGACGACGCGGTGGACGATCCCAACGCCAATATCAACGCGCTGTTTGCGCCCGCGGCATTGCCTGCGCCGGGATATCCAAAGTCCGAACATCTGGACCAGCGTTTTCGACGGCAACCGGACCTATCGGAACGGCGCTCCTGCCGTGCAATCTCGCCGCGGCGCTTCGGACGAAATGCGGGAATCCCGATGGCAGCGGTCAGCAAGATGTACCGGTATCCGATCAAGGGCCTGAGCGCGCAGCCCTTGTCGGGCATTGCGGTCGAAGCCAATCGGCCGTTTGCATACGACCGCATGTTCGCGCTGGCGCGGCCGGGCGCGCCGATCGACAGCCATGACCCGCAATGGGCCAAGAAGGGTCTGTTCATCATGCTGATGCTGGACGAGGGTCTGGCGCGCGTATCGACGTATCTTGATGTCGACACGCTGCGGTTCGCCGCCGCGCGCGGCAACCAGCAGGTGGCGACGGCCAATCTCTCGGACGAGGCGGCACGCGCTGAGCTCGAAGCTTTCTTCTGGCAATTGCTGCCAACGCTGCCCGCGCCGCCGACACTGGTGCGTTCGCGCGCCGGGCATTTCATGGACAAGCCGGACAACGTAATCTCGCTGATCAACCTCGCGACTGTGCGAAGCCTCGAGGAGCAATGGGGCTATGAGATCGATCCGCTGCGCTTTCGCGCCAACATCTACGTCGACGGTGCCAAGCCCTGGGAGGAGTTCGACTGGATCGGCGGCGAGATCAGGATCGGCGGCGCGGTCTTCACGGTCGACCGTAAGAACGGTCGGTGCGGCGCCACCAACGTGAACCCGGCGACCGGACGGCGCGACCTCGACATTCCGGGCTCGCTACGGGCCGCGTTCGGCCACAAGAATCTCGGCGTCTACCTGATCGCGCGCGAGGGTGGGCGCATCTCGGTCGGCGATGAGCTCTACGCGCCGTCTATCAAGCCGGTGCCGGCCGTGCGCCCCACGGCGCCGGCCGCGAGCATCGCGCGGCGGAGCTTCATGTGCCGCGGCTGCTACTTCATCTACGAAGAAGCCAAGGGCCTGCCGCAGCAATCGATCCGACCCGGCACGTCGTTTGCCGCGATTTCAATGTCATGGCGCTGTCCGGACTGCGGCACGGACAAATCGACGTTCCGTCCTTACGTCGAGACAACTGCAGCCTCGTAGACGCTTCGAAGGGTGTCGCTGCCGCGACCATGGTCCAATGAGATCGCAATGTCCGCAGCTTTGGCCATTTGGTTGACGCAATCCCTCACCGAATGGTTTGTATCTTTACCTCGTCATTGCCGAGCTTGGTGATGTCGCCGACCCGCTTTCCGAATAATGATCGGGCGAGGGGCGAAACATGTGAAATCGTCCCGCGCGCAGGGTCGGCTTCATCCTCGCCGACAATGCGAAATGTCTGCTCTCTTTCGTCCTGGCGCCGAACGCTCACCAAGCTGCCGAACCGGACCCGCGTTGTATCCGTTGGATTGAGGACTACCCGCGCCGTAGCACGTCGCGCGGCCCAGTAGCGCACGTCACGTGATGCCTGCGCCATGGCGGCGCGATCATCTGCTGCGTATGCGGCTGCGTGAGCCTCGCGGGCAGCACTCAGCATCATCTCGATTTGCTTCATGCCCTCCTGGGTAACGTCGTTTGGATGTTGGGAGATGGGTCGATCGGGCAATCCTTCCGACGCGTCAGCGTCTTGTTCCTTGACGAAGGCCCTGCTCATGGTTCGCTCCGAGAAAAATGATCCGGCTACGCCGACACACCGGCGCCCTCGCATCAGTCATTCGACGGCATCGCGACCTTAATGCATTCACTTTGCATTTACCGCCGGCAGGCCCTCACCGAAATCAATAGAGTAGGTGATTACGGAGGGCCGATATCGCAAGAGCAGATCGAGACGACACACATGGCCATCACCGACGTTCATTCCGGACCACGCCGGGGAGGGCCCGAGGTGCGCGGTGTTTGGGCCTCAGCGCTGAGCGACGTAAAAAGCGAGGCCGGATGACTTGGATGAGAATTGCACCTTTTCGCCTTTTCCGAAGAACAGCCCCTCGCCAGGCTTAAGGTCATAGACCTCGCCTTTGTCATTGGTGACGCTTAGCTCTCCCTCCAGCAGGATCTTGTATTCCTCCGCCTCATAAGTGTAAGGGCACGGCGCGCCGGCGCCCTGCTTGAAGAGGCCGCACGTGATGGGACGAGACTTGTCCTCGGAGGTCATGAGGTCCGTCATGAATGCAACGATATTCGGCAGCTTCAGGTCATCGATCTTTGTGTTGAACATATTGCCGAGCTTGCGGATCGTCATCGATTGCCCTCCATTCGGTGCTGGGTAATTCGTTCAAAGGAGCTTCACAGGCCTTCCGGAAGCTGTGTGCTTCCGGCAAGCCCAAGGCATTCATGTTGAGTGGCGCCTGATTCTTGCGGGTTGCGAAAACGACCGGAAAGCGGGCGTGATCAGGTTAGGCGTTCGCGACCTGGACCAGGTTGTCAGAATACGATCCGGCCTGACCCAAGGTGCAGTGCTTGTCGGAACTGATCGAATTCACCGAAGTGCCACTGCGGTTGAGGCTCGGCCAATAGCCTACGTTGGCCATCACCAGGCCTGGTACGAGGTCCTCGCTGAGTTCGGCGAGCCCCTCAAACGAGCCGCGATCATTAAAGACCCGCACGGGGGTTCCGCTCTTGATATTGCGCTCGTTAGCGTCCTTCGGATGGATCAGCACCTTTTGTTCGCCTTGCCTGACCTTTTGCCGCTCTTCGTTCCCATATTGCGTGTTCAGGAATCCATGCGGCTTGGGTGAGACGATACTCAAGGGGTAGCGTTTGGCGAGTTCCGGGTTCGATCCGGACAATTCATAAGGTGGGATGTAGTCCGGCAGCGGATCGATTGGCTCACCGGGCTGCATTGCTTCATACATCGACCGCCACACCGGAACGACGAAGTTCGCGGTCATGCTCGATTTGAGCTCGCATTTTCCGGATGCCGTTTTGAAGTTGCCTTCCGCGTGCGGCGCCCGCTTGTCGGGATCGCCGACATTGAGCCGCATATAGCCCCGTTCCTTGAGCAGATCGAGCGTAATGCCCTCAAGCTGCGGCGCGCTCCAGTCGTAGAAGTCGAGGAGCATCTCGTCGTCGGTCATGTCCCAATAGGCGTCGGTGAACCCCATGGTCTTGGCCAAGCGGCGGAAGAGCTCGACATTGGGAATGCATTCGCCGGGGACGGGGACCGCCGGTTGGTTGAGCATCATGTAGAGATGGCCCCATGTCACCATGAGGTCATATTGCTCGCCCTGCATCGTTGCCGGCAGCAGGATGTCGGCGTAGCGCGCGGTGTCTGTGACGAATAGTTCGCTCACCACCGTGAACAGATCTTCGCGCAGGAGCCCCTGAACAATCTTGGCCTGGGCGGGAGCCTGAGACACCGGATTGGAATTGTACACGAACAGCGACTTGATAGGCGGGTCGAGTTCCATCTCGCCGTTGAGCGCCGCGCCGAGATCGAGTTCGTTGATTACGCGTGTACCGGGCTTGATAAAATCCGGCCGGCAGATTCGGTCGAATCGCGTAGGGAACTCCCAGATCGGCATTTCGGCCGTACCGCCGCCCACGTGCCGCCACGCCCCGACGAGGGCCGGCAGGCATGTTATTGCCCGAATAGCCTGACCGCCGCCTCGGCTTCGCTCAATGGCGACGCCCTGGCGAATAGCTGCCGGCTGGGTCGTTGCATATTCGCGCGCGAGCTTGCGAATGTCAGCGGCCGCAATACCCGTGATTTCGGCGACGCGTTCCGGCGAAAATTGCGCGGCACGCTCCTTCAGTTCGTCGAAGCCCAACGTATATTTCTCAACGTAGTCGTGGTCGACCAAGCCCTCAGCGATGATCACGTTCATCATCGCCAGCGCCAACGCCCCGTCGGTCCCGGGCTTGATCGCGATGTGCCAGTCGGCCTGCTTGGCGGTACGCGTGCGCACCGGGTCGATGACGACAACCTTTGCGCCTTTCTTCTGCGCTTCCAGGATGAAGGGCCAAGCGTGCAGGTTGGTGCTGATCATGTTCATGCCCCACACGATGATGTACTTCGCGTAGGCTAGGCTCTCGAGGTCCAACCCGCCGGTGGGGCCGACTGTCATGATCCAGGCGGTGGATGATCCGGACTCGCAGTAGGTCTTCTCTGCGACTGAGGACCCCAATCGATT
This sequence comes from uncultured Alphaproteobacteria bacterium, assembly GCA_963763365.1. Taxonomy (GTDB): domain Bacteria; phylum Pseudomonadota; class Alphaproteobacteria; order Rhizobiales; family Xanthobacteraceae; genus VAZQ01. The sequence continues at coordinate 94,924 of CAVXOE010000021.1, forward strand.
GAAGAACGCGTCACCGGCGGTCAGGCCGTTGAGCGTACCCTGGTGGCCGAGATAAGCATGCGGCATGATCGCCTGGCAGCCGTGTGTTGCGATGATCTCCATCCAGCGATTTTTGATCTCGCTCAGAGCATCGTTCCAGGAGATCCGCTCGAACTTGCCGCTGCCCTTGGGACCGACGCGCTTCATCGGATAGAGCAGACGGTTGGGATTGTAGTGATGCTCGGCAAAGCCATTGAGCTTCACGCAAAGGCCGCCGCGCGTCATCGGGTGCTCGGGGTCGCCGGTCACATCGACCAGTTTGCCGCCCTTGACATGGTAGAGAAACGCACAAGTGTCGGGACAGTCATGCGGGCATGCACCGCGCACAACGCGATCACCAGCGTGTACAGTCATCGTGGTCTCCTGTCAGTGATCAGAGGTCAAAGCGAAGCCTTCGGGTGCGCGCGCCCGCCCTGCGGTTCGGCGTGCCGAACCATTCAAATTGCGAAGACGGATCGAGGGACGGAAACCGTCGCTGCCCGTGGGAATGCCCGCACCCGGGTCGCGCATTCCGAATGTCACATGAGGATAATACTACGAAGAGGGGCCGGCTCCGACAATAGGACGACCGTCCAAAACGTGCGGTTTGTTTGGGCAGACTAGGGTGTTACGTGAACAAAGATCATCCATCTCGCACAACGGTGATGCAGTTCGCGCGTTCTGGTATTTGCGCACAACAGCGTGCCGGAAATCAAAGCGGGCCTTTTCCATGAGCCGGCGCTCAGATATTGATGGGGACCGTTCGATCTCACATCAGGAAAAATAAGTGTGACGGCACGATCCGCGATTGCTGCAACGAAGAGTTCGTCTTATTCGGCGCGCCGCTTGACCGAAAAGGGTAACAGCACGGTCATCAGGATATTGGAGGAAGCAAAGAATATTCTCGTTGAAGACGGTTTCTCCGGCCTTTCATTTCGGGCCATCGCGAAACGAACGGGGACTACCGTCGGGAACGTCGGATATTATTACGGAACCAAAGACGATCTGATGGTGGATCTTGCCGAGTACATCTTCGATAGATGGGAGATGCGAGTCCAACGTGAGATGCCATCCTCCTTGACCGAAAAGCTCGCGAGGTTCCGTTATTTCATCCGGTCCATGATCAATCAGAACAAGCAGCGCAAGACGACGTTTCTTTTGCTGGAGATGTGGGCGATGGCCAACCGCAGCCAAGCGGTTTCAAAGATGATGGACACATTTTATGGCAGATTGCGGCGTTCGATCGAACAGATGATCGCCGATCTCAATCCTGCGATGCCCAGCGAAACACGCGCCCTGAGGGCCGCTCTGATCACGACACAAATAGAAGGTCTCATGGTCTTGGTCGGCCCAAGCAAGCCCAGGCACCCCGAGCTGAGCGGCATCGAAGACGAGGCCATGGTGCAAATCGAAAAAATGGCTCGCAATCTTTGAAGAGATAGCCGGATCACATCGCGCTCAAGCTTTTGAAATTTGACGCGAGACGGATGCCGGTGTTACTTTTTGCTTCTCGGATCGAACCAGCGCGGGCGATTTCATAGAAGCATCGATTTTGGGTGAAATGGCCTTAGCGCTACGCCCCGTAGTTGAACCAAACCGTCATTGAGCGATCGTCAAAGATGAGCAAGATTATACCCGAAGTCCCCATGATTTCGGATGCCCTCCGCAAAGCGGGAGTCCCATTGTCGCCTGTCGTGCGATGCGGTGACACCGTTTATGTATCGGGAATTCCGCCGCTCGATCCCCAGACCGGCAAGGTCGAAATCTGCGATATCCGGGTCCAGACTGCGTTGGTCCTTAACAATGTGAAAGCATGCCTTGAGGCGGCGGGATCATCGCTAGACAAGGTGGTCAAGTGTACCGTCTATTGCGCGAATGCGGCTTACTACGACGAAGTCAACGCGGTTTATGGCACCTATTTCGCGACGAACCCCCCTGCCAGGACATTCGTCACTGTCGCCTCCTGGCCGTGGCCGTTTGATATCGAGATCGACTGCGTCGCTTACGTTTGACGATAGCGGTTCCTGCGAGGTAGACGGCACTTCAGCGCGCCAGCGCTACACACTCGATCTCACAGCCGTTGCCGAAGCGAAGTTGCATCGACCAGACCGTGCGCGCAGGCGGATCGACCGGGAAGAATTCGCGATAGACCCGGTCCATTTCTGCCATGTGCGAGATGTTGGCCAGCACCACATGGACGCGCACGACACGATCGAGCGACGAGCCCGCCGACTCCAGCATGTGGTCGACATTGGCGAGCGTCGTGCGAACCTGGTCCGCTATCGGTCCGTGATTGCGCTCGCCGGTCTGTGGATCGATCGGACCCATGCCAGACAGGAAGATGTAGTCCCCGACCCGGATGCCAGGAACGTGCGGCAGATTGGCGTTGCGCGATACGTTCAGGCGCGGGTTCTTCGGCTGGATCACCGAGCGCGGCAGCTTGTCTGTCATCGGATCACGTGAGCGCGGTGCATTCGATGATCACTTTCACGCCGTCGGGCAGGCATGCTCCGCAGACCGTGCGTGCCGGCGGCGTATCGGGAAAGAAGTCGGCATAGACCTCGTTCATGTTTTGCGCCTCCAACATGCTGTGCAGCAGGACGTTGACCTTGACGACCTTGTCGAGCGACGACCCCGCCGCCTCCAGCATGCGCCTGAGGTTGGCCAGAATCTGGCGAGTTTCGCTCGTGGTCGTCCCGTGCAGCCGTTTGCCGGATTTCGGGTCAACCGCCGTGAGGCCGGACACGAACAGAAAATCACCGCCGCTCACCATCATCGACACCGGTTGGCCGAGGTTGCTCGCCGCGTCGAGGGCAGGCGTCGGCAAGGGAATCACCTCACGTCTAGGACTCATGGGTCGTTCCTCTGGGCGCGGGCGTCAGGCCGCCGCGATGACATCGAGTTGAATCTTGAATCCGGCCTCGATCTGCGCCGTCCACACGGTGCGGGCGGGCGGGCCGTTCGCCACGTATTGGCGATAGACGCGGTTGAGCACGTCGTACTCGATGCTGTCGTAGATGAGGGCGTGCGCCTGCACCAGCCGATCGAGCGACGAATTTGCCGATTCCAGCAGCAGTTTCAGATTTCCGAAGATGACATGCGCCTCGCTGGTGAGCGTGCCATGCCGCCGCTCACCCGTCTCCGCGTCGATCGGTAGCAGGCCTGAACAGAAGATCAGGCCTCCGGCGCGGATGGCCGGCGACTGGTGGTGTCCGTAATGGTGCCGCAGATCGAGTCCGAGACGCGGCGCAGCGATGACTTCGCGCATGGGTATGCTCCGTATTGGAACTAGGTCTGCGCCACCCGACCGGCGGCCGACGGCGGACGCCAGCGCAGGATGCGCGCCTCGAAGGCATTGGTGATAGCCGTCAGCACCAACATGAGCACCATCATCAGGAACACGATCGCCATCGCGCCGGTGATGTTGTAGCCGGTCGAATAGGCGTTGAGCCGGAATCCGAGGCCCTGGGAGGAGACCAGGAACTCTCCCAGTATGACGCCGACCAGAGCGAACGGCAGGCTGATCTTGACGCTCGTCAGAATCCAGCTCGATGCGCTCGGCAGCATGACCTTGATGAAAATCTGCCACTCGGTCGCTTTCATGACCCGCGCGACGTCGCACAGCGCCTTGTCGACGCTACGGATGCCGGAGAGCGTATTGAAGAACGTGATGAAGAACACCAACGTGGCGCCGAGAAAAATCTTCGACGAATATCCGATCCCGAACCAGACGATCAGCATGGGGGCGAGCGCGACCCGCGGAATGCTGTAGAGCGCAAGCAGAAACGGGTCGAGCATCTTTGCCACGTAGGCCCAGCGCGCCAGCAGCACGCCCAGACCGATGCCGCCAACCGCCCCAATCGCGAAGCCGACGCCCATCTCTAGCGCGGTGACCCCGAGGTCTCGATAGAATCCAGGATCGATCAGCTCGCGCGCCACTTGCGCCAATATCCTCAGCGGCGTGCTGAAGAAGAACGAGTCGAACCAGCGATCGGCGCCGAACTCCCATGTGCCGATGAAAACGAGCGCGAACAGGATTCGGCTCACCTGCATCGAGACGACGTTGTCGGGTGAGAACCACTGCACCGCCGGGCGCCGGCTCGCCGGGGCCGCACCGGCGCCCAGCGGCGGCAGGCCGCTCAGTGGGAGTGTCGAGCGAAGTCATCGAGTTGCGCCGCCAGTTCGTGCCAGAGCGCGTCGTAAAGCTGACGGAACTGCGGCAGGTCGTGCATGTAGAAGATGTCGCGCGGGCGCGGGATATCAACCCGATCGACGCGCACGATGCGTCCGGGCCGCGCGCTCATCAACACCACCCGGTCGGCAAGCGCGATCGCCTCTGTGAGGTCGTGGGTGACGAACAGCACGGTCGAGCGCTGGCTTTCCCAGATCGATAGCAGCAGGGCCTGAAGGCTCAGCCGGGTCTGCGCATCGAGGGGACCGAACGGCTCGTCCATGAGAATGACGGAAGGCTCGTAGATCAGGGTCCGGATGATGTTGGCGCGCTGGCGCATGCCGCCCGAGAGTTGGTGCGGATAGGCGTGCTCGAACCCGTCGAGGCCTACGCGCCTAATCCAGCGGGCGGCCTCGCCTCGTCGCTCCGCCCCCGAAATGCCGGCGAGTTCCAGTGACAGTGCCACGTTTTCGATGAGGGTGCGCCACGGGAACAGGTTGTCTTGCTGGGTGATGAATCCGACGTCGCGGTCAGTCCCGCCGATCTCACGACCGTTGATCCGGATGCGCCCCGACGATGGCGCGGACAGACCCGAGATCAGGGTCAATAGGCTGGATTTTCCGCAGCCGCTCGGGCCGACCAAGGTGACGAACTCCCCGCGCTCGATCGCGAGATCGACAGCCGTGAGCGCGAGCACCGGCCCGGCGGCGCCCGAAAACTCCTTGCGGATGCCGTCGATCTGCAGCAACGGCTGGCCTCCTTGCTTACTGCTTGGAAAGGAAAGCGTTGTCGGCCACCTGCTCGAACGTCGCCGGCGTCTTGACTGCCCCGCTCTCGACCATGAACGCGCCCGCCTTATGAACCGAACCGGGCGTTACCGTCCCGTCGCGCGAATAGATGCGCTTGGTGTTCTCGAAGGTTTCCAGGAGCACGTCGTCGGGCGCGCCGCCATAGAGCTTCTTGAGGGCAGGCATGTGGTCCGCAGACGGCGTATCGATGATCTCGTTCACTGACGCGAAGACGGCGCGCAGGAAGCCGCGCACCGTGGCGCCTTTGCTCTGAAGGTAGTCCGGGCGCGCATAGACCATCTCGAACAGGAAGTCGTCGAACGCGGGATCGGCTCCGCCCGCATTGTTGGTGAAGCGGATGGACTTCTTGCGCGAGACCGCGAGTTCGGTGAACGGGCTGCCGGTGCAGCCGATCGCGATTTGATTGTTCTCCAGCGCCGGCAGCATCGAGGCTGCGCCGCCGACGCCGATGAGCTGGAAGTCCTTCTGCGCCGTCAGACCGACACGCTTGCCGTAGATGTCGAGCAGCACATAGGTGAACGCGCCCGGGCGCGTGCCAGCGACGGTTAGCCCCTTCATCGCCTTGAGCTTGGTGTCGAGCGGCGTTTCCGCCGTGATACCGAGCTTGTCTGCGACCTGCTTGTTCATGGCGCAATCGATCGCCATGCGCCGCGCCAGCATCGCGACCGCCTTGAGCGGCTTGCCCTGTTCGAAGGCGGTGAACAGACGGTTCGGAGTCGAAATGGCAAACTGCGCGCTGCCGGCGATCACCGCGTCCACGTCGGGTCCGTCGCCATTGGTGGAGATGACCTCAATGTCCATGCCTTCTTTGGCGAAGATGCCTTTCTCCTGCCCGTAATAGAGTGGATAGAAGATCGTGGAGACCGTCGGCACCGTCACCTTGATCTTCACGCGCTCCTGCGCCTGCGCCTCCCGCGCGAAAACGCTAGCGATCGCGACAACGACCACAAAGAGTTGCGACAGCATTACCCTCTCCTCGAACCCGGTCCGTTGAGCCAAGTCAGGAAGCAAACGCTATGCCAAATCATCCAGCCGACAAGGCAGGCTGCAAGCAGTAGCAAGTCGCGGCGCCGAATTCTAAGTTCACACGCCGACGTCCTGCAGGGAGCGGGCTGCCTCTCAACAATGTGACAAGGCCTTGGCGAAAGCCCGTCGCATAGCGTCGCGCACACGGCCCAATCCCGAACCGGATTGACGTGTTCTGCAGGCCCAGAGCGAAATCCTGATACCAGGACCGACGGCGAAACTCGCCGTCCGTGATCGACTGAAGGCCCGCACGCTCCTGCAGCGCCAACGCTTCACGCACAGCGGCATCCTCGATCGGCCGCAGCGCCGGCGCCTAGCGTTCGTCTCTCAATTCCAATCCGCTGACATAGGAGTCAGGCGGCGGGACCGCGCCGAATTCCTGCGGCGCTTGCGGCCAAATCGAACTGATTACCATTTGGTATCGGTCGATCAAAACTGAAATCTTCCTGCGATCGTCGCCGCGCGATAACGTTACTTTCGCGACCAAATCCCGGAAGCCCGTACAAGCGAATCTTTGCGGAGCACTCGTTATGACAATGGCGAGCATCAGAGCGGTGAGAAGGCCGGACATCGGCGAGCTCGTTGGCCGCGCGGCGAAGATTAGAGCGATTGCCCGAGAGGATTCGGAACAGACGGAGGCCGACCGCAAGGCTTCAGACCGAGTGATCGCACAACTGCGAGACGCGGGACTGTTTCGGATCATGCAGCCCGAGGTCTATGGGGGCTATGAATACGGCTTCGATGCGCTGATCCCTGTCGTCGCAGAGGTCGCCGCAGGCTGCGGCTCGACCGGATGGGTATTCAGCCTCGGCATCGTGCACCAGTGGCTGGTGGCGACCATGCCGAAGCAGGCACAGGACGAATACTGGTCCGATCCTGATGCGATCTCCGGCGGCTCTTATCCGCCGGTCGGCAAGGCAGTCCGCGTCGACGGCGGCTATCGGCTCTCGGGCAATTGGGGATTCACCAGCGGCTGCGACCACATGCAGTGGCTTTTCCTCGGCGCTATGGTGCCGCCCGCCGAGGAGGGCGCGCCGCCGAAACCCGCATTCTTCATGGTGCCGCGCGGCGACGTGAGCTTCGACGACAACTGGTTCACGATGGGGCTCGCCGGGACCGGCAGCAAGACGACGGTCGGATCAGATTTGTTCGTGCCGGCGCACCGCGTGGTGATGGTCCCCGATCTCCTCGCGGGCACAACGCCCGGTGCCGCGATCCACAGCAATCCGCTCTACCGGCAATCCATGCTCTCGTCGTTGCCGTTTACGCTGGTCGCGCCCGTGCTCGGCATGGCGCAGGGAGCGCTCGACGACTTCGTCGATATGGTCAAGGTCCGCACCACCCGCGGCGCGGTCGCCGGCGGCAATATTCGTATGGCGGAATTCGCGACCATCCAGAGCCGCGTCGCCGAGGCGGCCGGCTCGATCGAGGCAGCGCGGCTGACCATCGAGCACGCCCTGGAGCGGTCGCGGATAGCGGCCGAAGCTGGCGAGCAAGCCGGCCTCGACGTGCGTCTGCAAAATCGGCTTGCCCAGGCATTCAGCGTGCGGCTTCTGATGCAGGCGGTCGATGCGTTGTTTGCCGCTTCGGGCGGCCAGGGCATCTTCATGAGCAAGCCAATCCAGCGGGCGTGGCGCGACGCCCATGCTGCGGGTGTGCACGTCAGCATGAACTGGGACGCGGTTAGCACGATGTACGGCCAGCACGCGCTCGGGCTCGATCCAAAGGGACAGTATTGAGGCGGCTGATGCGAGACTATTGGCTCAACAAGCTGTTCTTCGACATTCAGCGGCCCGAGGTCGCGGCGGAGTTTAAGAAGGACCGCGATGCTGTCCTGGCGCGTTATCCGATGAGTGCGGAGCTGCGCCGCGCGGTGATCGAGGATGATATCGGCAAGCTCGTGCCGCACACCAACGCGTATTTGCTGCGCTTCTACTATGCGATCCTCGGCGTGAAGGATTCCGTGTTGGTCAAGCGGCTCAACGAGCTTCCCGGCAATTCCAACCTCGAGGAGCAGGTATCGACCCATGGCTAAACTTGTCGGAATCTTCGCCGCCAGCCACGGACCGATGATCGCCCGGGAGTGGGATACGCTATCGCCGCCGACACGCGCCGCGGTCACGGGGGGATTCGAGCGCACCGGCCAGCGCCTCATGGCCACCAAGCCGGACCTTCTGGTGATCGTGTCGCCCGATCACTTGTGCAACTTCTTCCTCAACAATTTCCCAACGTTTTGCGTCGGCATTGGCGCCGAGCACGACGGGCCGCCCGAGCCTTTCCTGAAGACTCGCTTCAACCACCCGGTGCTGGCCGGGCACGCTCACTTCGGGCGTCACCTGATGGACACCGCGCTCGATCGCGACTTTGATCCCTCATTCTCGCACCGACTGACGCTGGATCACGGCTTCTGCCTGCCGTTATGGCGGATGGGCATCGATCCGATCCCGCCGATTGTGCCGATCGTCGTCAACGAGATGGATGATCCGATGCCGACCATGCGACGCTGCCTCGCCTGGGGTTCGATGATGAAGCTGGCGATTGAAACCTATCCGGAAGATTTGCGCGTCGCCGTGCTGGCGACGGGAGGGCTCAGCCACTTCATCGGCGAGCCGGGTATGGGGCAGATCGACGAGAGATTTGACCGCACCTGCATCGAACTGTTCGAGAATGGCGACCCGGCCAAGCTGGCGTCGACCTTGGAGCACGATGTTCGCCACACCGGCAACGGCGGTCACGAGGTGCGCAATTGGGTCGTGGCTCACGCCGCCGCCGGCAATCAGGGCTTCAACCTGATCGGTTACGCTCCGCTCGAAGAGATTTATGTCGGCTGCGCATTCGCAGAGTGGCGCCTGCCGTCCTGACTCCCGCGCCGATCCCCGCGATTGAGACCGTAAGTGTCAATCTCGTCTGAGCCCGCCGATAAGCCTGTCGACGTCGTCCCGAATCCGCGGCCCATGGGTGCGCATCTCGGCGAACTCGGGCTCGGTGATGAGATCCTGGAGGCCGCGGCGGAAGCTTGGCCAATTCTGAACCTGTGACCACCACGCATTGATGTGCGGACGATTGCCTGTCCAGGCCTCAAGCAAACCCAGATACGACAGCCGCGCTACAAACGGCATCATATTGATGTCTGCGAGCGTAGGACTTGCCCCGCACAGCCAGGGGCCACGCTCGGTCAGCGTTTGCTCCATCAGTTTGAACGCGCGCTCGTAGGCCGCAATCGCGTGCAGCACGAACGGCGAATTGACGCCATGCTCATAGGTCGACATGAACCGGTCGCGGCGGCGGGGATCGCCGATATTGGCGAAGCGCCGTTCCCGCATCTCCGGAGTCATGGACTTCATGCGCTCGCGAAACATGGCGGAGAAGCTGATTTCCGTCACGCCTTCGAACAGTCCCTCGTCGACGAACTTGCTCCACAGCCGCATCCGTGCGCGCTCTGCCGGCGAGCCTGGAACGAGCGGCGGATTGGGGAATGTCTCGTCGATGTATTCGCAAATCAGCGTTGACTCGATGACGGGGACGCCGTCATGCACCAGTGTCGGCACCACTCCCTTCGGATTCATTTTCAGATATTTCGGGTCGTATTGCTCGCTCTTGAAGAGATCGACCCGAATGGCCTCCCAGGCCAACCCCTTCTCGACCAGCGTAATGCGGACCTTCTGGCAACAGACCGAATTGCCGAAGTCGTAGAGTGTCAACATCTCAAATTCCTCTCCGTGGCCGACTGTAGAGTACCTGTGCTGCGATCGGCGAGATGGCAGTTTCGTTGCGGCGATAGGAAATGGTGATCAGCTATTCAAGCAAGGCGATGCAGCCGTGGCTTCGACGTCTGCTCGGCTATCTCTGCTTCGACTTGCTGGTCTTGGCACGGCCGCGCGCCCCGGCGGACTTTGCCTTCGCCGTAGCCTGTACCGCCGGCTCCTTGTGCCGGCGGACAAGATCAAGCAGGAACTCTGCCGCGGGCGTCAGCGGGAAGCTGCTGCGCTTGATGATAACGGTCGGCGGTGCGGGCAGCCGTTCGCCGATGTCGATAGCGACCAGGGCGTTCGCCGCCAGCGGAAAGGTGGACCACTGCGCGGGCAGCGTGGCGAGGAGATCGCTGTTCGCGAGCGCCACGATCATGGTCAGCGCCGACTGGCTGCGAAGCGCAAGCTTGGGCATCGGCAATCGATGCCGGCGGAAAAGCGCGCCAAGCTCCTCCTGGGCGTCGTAGGTGATGGACGTGGTGAGCCATTCGGCGTCGGCTAACTCGGCGAGCGACCTTGCGCCGGCAAGCGGGTGACCCTTTCGACAGAAGATGGTGCGATTGTTGTCGAACAGCTTCTCCGCCGAGAGTTCGGGCGCGAGATGACGCTCCGGCGGTGGTCCGACGTAGAAATCGATGGTACCGTCCCGGAGACCCGACTCCACCGTTGGGTAGAGACCTTCGACCAGCCGTAGTTCGACCCTTGGATAGCGCGCGCGGAACGGTCTGAGCAGTTGCGGCATGACCACCAGATGCGGGATGATCGACATTGCTGCCGCGACGCTACCGCTCGTGCTCCCATTAAGCTGCTCGATCTCCTCCCGAGCGCGCCGGACCTCCATCATGATGTTGCCGGCGCGGCGGACCAGTGTCTCGCCCATCGGCGTCAGGGTCATGCCGCGGGCCTGACGTTGGAACAACTGTACGCCAAGCTCGTGCTCGAGCTCCTGCAGGCTTCGCGAGAGGGCGGGCTGCGCGAGCCCGAGATGGCGCGCGGCCGCCCGAAGGCTGCCGCGCTCGGCAATTGCCATGATGTTGCGGAACTGATTTAGCTTCATGGGTCACCACCGATGCCGTCAGGTTATCAGCTCAACGAAAAGTATATCTAGGCGTAATCGCTGGGGTTGCTAATTTATCGGACTAATAAGATGGCGGGTCTGGTCCCGGCTGCCCCCGTTTCTGCGGATACGGGTGCCGGGGTCAAAACCAGCCAAACATATCGGGAGGATTGGGAATGAAGACGCTGCTCAAGGCAGTTCTGACGGCGTGCATGATGTCCGTGGCGATAGGGATCGGAGCGTCGTCCGCCCAGGAAATCCAGCTCAAGGCCTCGCTGTTCCCGCCACCCAGCAACCCGCTCGTCAAGGCGATGGACAAATGGGCCGAGGAGATGAAAGCGAAGTCCAATGGACGGTTGATCATCAAGGTCTTTCCGGCCAGCCAGATGGGCCCCCCGCCCAGGCAGTTCGACCTGGCCAGGACCGGTGTTGCTGACATCTCCGTTCTGCTTCACGGCGCGACGCCGGGCCGATTCCCGCTAACCGAGCTGACGCATGTCCCGGGTGTGGCGAAAAGCGTCTATGGCCCTTCCCTTGGTCTGAGCGAGATCGCGCCAGAGATCCTGGCCTCCGATTACCCGGGGGTGAAGGTTCTCAATGTCCTGATCCTGCCAACCGTGGTCATTTCCCGCAGCGAGGTCGCCAACGCCGCCAGCCTCAAGGGAAAGCGCGTCCGCGCCGCAGGGTCCGTGCAATCAGACGTGTTCGAGGCGCTCGGCGCCGTGCCCACGCTTGTGCAGCCGGGCGACATGAACGACGCTCTGAGCAAGGGCATGATCGAAGGCGTCAGCACAGCCTACAGCGGGATTGACAGCTACAAACTCGATGACGCCGGCAAGTTCATCGCCGAAGGTGACATGGGCAGCGTAACATTCGCCACGGTGATGAATATCGGCGCGTACAATGCGCTGCCGCCTGACCTCAAGAAACTGATCGACGAAGCCACCGGCGTCGCCAGCGCCAAGCTCTTCGCACGTATCCTGGCAGATGACGAGACACGCATACGCGACAACCTCGTGAAGAACGGCATCAAGTTTACCAAGATGGCGGATGACGGTGTCCTTCAGCAGGCAAGCGAAAAGATCCTCAACCAGGCGATCAAGAAAGCATCCGCGAACGGCGCCGACGCCCGGAAGATCCTCGACCAGATCAAGGCCGCTATTGCGAAATACGAAGCTGAACGTTGACGCGAGCGGTTGAACCGCACCGCCAGCATTTCTTCGAAGCCGCTATGCAGCCGTTCAAGCGATTGACGCAGTTCCTTTCGGACATCGCCGCGCTCGCGATCGCGGCCATGGCGTTCCTGACGATCGCCGATATCGTCATGAAAAATGTCTTCAACCGGCCCATCAAAGGCACGTTCGAGATCGTCGAGTTGCTGCTTGTGTTCGTAGTCTTCTTCGGCGTCGTCGAGGTGTTCCGCTCCGACGGCAACATCTGCGTTGACCTCGCGGACCAGGTGCTTAGTCCGAAGCGAACGTCTGTTCTCAAGGCGGTCGGCATGTTTGCCTCGCTGGTGTTCCTGGCGCTGATGGGGTTCGCCATGATCGGCCCGGCGATGGACACCGTGATCTATCCGCAATGGACCCAGGAGACCGGTATCCCGCTCTACGCGTACTGGGCGCCCATCTTGGCCGGTACGGCGCTCGCCACCATCGCTGCCGCCGTTGTGCTCGGCGTGCGGCTTTGCGCTCGCGCGACTGAGGATGGAGCCTGATGGCGGTCCAGACCATCGGCATGATCGGGATGGGCGCGCTGCTCGTCCTGATTTTCCTCCGTGTGCCTGTCGGAATAGCGATGGGTCTGGTTGGCTTTTTCGGTTATGCGTCGATCGACGGATGGAAACGCGCGTTCAGCGTGCTCGGCCAAGCGCCTTACGACGTTGCGGCCGGATACACCCTCACAGTCATTCCGCTGTTCATCGTCATGGGCGATATCGCCTTGCGCGCCGGCATGTCGGCCAAGCTCTATGATGCCGCCCGTTCCCTGTTCTTCGGAATCCGGGGCTCGCAAGCCTATGCCACGATCGGCGCGTGCGCGGGCTTCGGCGCGATCTGCGGCTCATCACTGGCAACGGCTGCGACGATGACGCGGATCGCCATCCCGCAGATGCGGCGGGCCGGGTATGACGACCGCCTCTCGACCGGGTCGGTGGCGGCGGGCGGCTCGCTGGGAATTCTCATCCCACCGTCTATTCCGTTCGTTGTGTATGCACTCACGGCCCAGGAATTGGTGCCTCGTCTTTTCGCCGCGGGACTGATCCCGGGGCTCGTCCTGACCGCGCTGTACATGCTGGTCGCCGTAGGCATCACGATAGCCCGGCCGACCTGGGCTCCGGTCCGCGAGGGCGAAGATCGCCGCGGTCGGCTGCGCGATATCACCTCGGTCTGGGACGTCGCGCTCCTATTCGGGGTAAGCATCGGCGGCCTTTACGCGGGCTGGTTCACGCCGACGGAAGCCGCTGCGGTCGGCGCCGTCGGCGCCCTCGTGCTCGGTGCGCTGAGCGGCGGCCTGTCGTGGCAGGGCGCGCGCGAAAGCTTCCGCGCGGCGATCAGCACGACCTGCGTGCTTTTTGTCATCGTTATCGGCGCGGTGATCTTCTCCTACTTCGTGGTCCAGACGCAGCTTCCGACCCTGTTGGTTGATTGGGCGCGCAGCCTCAACCTAGGACCTGTCGGCCTGATCTGCATTCTGATCGCGTTCTATATCGTGCTCGGCTGCTTCATGGACGGACTGGGCATGATCTTGATCACCGTCCCGGTGTTCCTGCCGCTGGTGTTGGCGAGCGGCTACAACGCGGTGTGGTTCGGAGTGATCCTGGTCGTGGTGATCGAACTGGGCCTCATCCATCCGCCGGTCGGCATGAACATTTTTGTCATCCAGGCCCAGGTGCCCGAGGTGCCCGTGCTGCGCATCTATCAAGGCATAATTCCGTTCCTCCTGGCGCCTTTCGTGCTGCTGATCCTGCTGGTTGCGTTTCCCGGGATAGCCCTGTGGCTGCCGACCTATCTGTTCGGGTGACGACAAGCGGTTTCGTCACGTGACCTATTGGCAACGAACTGGTTTGAGACGCTTCAGGAGAACATGATGACGACACGACCGATACTGCTTGTCGGTAGCATTCCCTGCGATAGCAGCACCGAGGTGTTTGAGCTTGTCGCCAAGGAACTCGGCAGCCTTGCCACGCGCTGTCCTGATGAAGAAACCGGCAAGCGCATCCAGTGGGTCCGATGGCAGCGTCATGTTTTCGATGACAATCCAGACCTGCCCCTGACCGACACCAAGCAGATCGCGGGCTATCAAGATCAGACCGCTTTACTCCGGCGGCTATTCGATCGGTAACACATTCGAATATTTGACCTGCTCCAGCGCGAAGCTCGATTCGATCGACGCGATACCGTCGAGCCGCGTCAGCTTCTGCTTGACGAACCGCTCATATGCGGCAAGGTCGGGTACCACGACGCGTAACCAATAATCGCGCGGTCCCGTCATCAGGTAGCATTCAAGCACCTCGGGCCAGCGCGCGATCGCTTTGGCGAAGCGATCGAGCGCATCCTGCTTCTGCCGCTCCAGCTTGATCGAGACGAACACGCTGACCGGCAGGCCCACCGCCTGCTGATCGAGTACAGCGACGTAGCGCGAGATTACCCCGACGCGTTCCAGCATGCGCACGCGGCGCAGACACGGCGACGGCGACAGCCCGACCTTGCCCGCCAGATCGGACAGGCTCATGCGGCCATCGGTCTGCAACTGAGCAAGGATTTTTCGATCGATCGCGTCGAGGGTAGGTTTTGGCATAATACATCTCTTTTATCGCCTATCTTGGCAAGATAAGCCAATTGTACTGCAATCAATAGTTAAAATAGGCGAGTCTTGCCCTTGGCCCGGGCGAATAATGGTGCATGGAGACGAGAGAATAATGCCGGCCAACACCAAGCGAGTTGTTTCTACCGACGACCTTTGCATCCTCGCGGAGCTTGAGCGCAAGGTGCTGTGGCTGGCGAGCTGGACCATCCATAACGCCAACCATCTGCGCGAGAACGCGGACGGCATGAAGGTCGGCGGCCACCAAGCGTCGTCGGCTTCACTCGCCACCATCATGACGGCGCTATACTTCCGAAGCCTCCGGCCACAGGACCGCGTGGCCGTCAAGCCTCACGCGGCGCCGAATTTTCACGCGATCCAGTATCTGTTGGGCAAGCAGACGCGGGAGAAACTCGAAAGCTTCCGCGGCTACAAAGGCGCGCAATCCTATCCCTCGCGCACCAAGGACACCGACGACGTGGACTTCTCCACCGGCTCGGTCGGCCTGGGTGTCGCGCAAACTTTGTTCTCCTCGCTGACACAGGACTACGTGCGCGCGCACGGTTGGGGTCTCGATCGGCCGGAAGGCCGCATGGTCGCCCTGATCGGCGATGCCGAGCTCGATGAGGGAAACATCTTCGAGTCACTGCTGGAAGGTTGGAAGCAGGGTCTCCGCAATTGCTGGTGGATCATCGATTACAATCGCCAGAGCCTCGACGCCGTCGTGCGCGAAGGCTTGTGGGAGCGTTACGAGCAGCTCTTCAAGAATTTCGGCTGGGATGTCGTGATCCTGAAATACGGCTCGCTGCAGCAGGCGGCGTTCCGCGAGCCTGGCGGCGAGACCTTGCGGCAGTGGATCGATCGCTGCCCGAACCAGCTCTACTCGGCGCTGGTCTTCCAAGGGGGAGCGGCGTGGCGCAGGCGTCTTATGGACGAAATCGGTGACCAGGGCGCGGTGACCAAGCTCATCGAGTTGCGGTCGGACGACGAACTGGCGCGGCTGATGAACAACCTCGGCGGCCACGACCTGCCGTCTATCGTCGAAGCCTTCGACGGGATCGATCACGACCGCCCGACCTGCTTCATCGCTTACACCGTCAAAGGCTTCGGCCTGCCGATCGCGGGCCACAAGGACAACCATGCCGGCTTGATGACGCCGGCACAGATGGAGACGTTCCGGCTGGCGATGAACATTCGTGCCGGCCACGAGTGGGACTTGTTCGAGGGCCTCGGCGCGAAACCCGAGCAGGTTCAGGCATTCCTCGACAAGGTGCCGTTTGCGTCCGGCGGCGCGCGGCGCCTTAAGGCGCCGCGATATCCGACGCCTGACCAGCTCGCGGTCCCGATCCAGCCGGAGATGTCGACGCAGTTCGGCTTCGGGGCGCTGCTCAACGAATTGGCGCGCGACCAGACAGGGCTGGCCGAGCGTATCGTCACCACCTCGCCCGATGTCACCGTTTCGACCAATCTCGGCCCTTGGGTCAACCGCCGCGGCCTGTTCGCGCGCGAGAGTATGGCCGATACCTTCAAGAGCGAGCGCATCCCATCGACCTTCAACTGGGAATTCTCGCCCAAGGGCCAGCACATTGAGCTCGGCATCGCCGAAATGAACTTGTTCATCCTGCTGTCGGCGCTCGGCCTCTCGCACTCAATCAACGGCGAGCGGCTGCTGCCGATTGGCACCCTGTACGACCCGTTCATCGCGCGTGGGCTGGATGCGCTCAATTACGCCTGCTATCAGGACGCACGCTTTATTGTCGTGGCGACGCCCTCCGGCATTACCCTTGCGCCCGAAGGCGGCGCGCACCAATCGATCGCCCAGCCCCTGATCGGAATGGCGCAGGATGGCCTCGCGGCGTTCGAGCCGGCCTTCGTCGATGAGCTTGCCGTCATCCTCGCGTTTGCGCTCGGCTACATACAGAAGGACGGCGACGGGGAAGTCTCGGAGAGCAACTGGCTGCGCGACGAAACCGGAGGCTCGGTTTATCTCCGGCTCTCGACGCGGCAGGTCGAGCAGATCAAGCGGCCAATGACGCCGGAGCTTCGCCAAGCTATCGTCGATGGCGCATACTGGCTGCGCGAACCAGGGCCGAACTGCCAGGTCGTCGTCGCCTACACCGGGGCGGTCGCGCCCGAGGCGATCCAGGCCGTCGGCCTGATGGCGGAGGATCGCCGCGACGTTGGACTGCTGGCAGTAACATCCGCCGACCGTCTCAACGCCGGCTGGACCGCAGCGCAACGCGCGCGCGAACGCGGCCTCGTTCATGCCCGCTCGCACATCGAACGGTTGTTCGCCACTCTACCCGGCAATTGCGGCATCGTTTCGGTGCTCGATGGCCATCCGGCAACACTTGCGTGGCTCGGCGCGGTCTCCGGTCATCGCGTCCGGTCGCTGGGCGTCGAGCACTTCGGTCAGTCCGGCTCTATCCCGGATCTTTACCGGCACTACGGAATAGATGCCAACGCCATCGTCGCTGCGGCGCAGTCCATCGCGCCCGGCCGCCCAATCCGATATCTCAGGGCATTGTAAGACGCCGATTTCACATATGCGTTTGCCAGGTACTTGCCAGCGCACCGGTGCGTGAGATCGCGCTTGTGCCGGAAGGCAATTCGCAGGCGAAGTGTGAATTACCCCACACTCGGATACTGACTGGCAGCGTAACCTTCTATGGCTCAGGTACCAGTCCCTTGGGGCCTGGGTCTTCTCTGCTGAGAACTGGTCCGCCCTCCTGCCAACCTCGGGAGCGCGTGATTTTTTCAAGAATAAAGCGCGGTGCGGGAATTTTTTGACGCGGCGCTGGTCATTGGTGTGAGGCGGATCGCAGAGCGTCATGCATGTCCGAGAAATCGGCGACGTTGCCAAGGGATGACACAGGCGGGAACTTGAGGATCGGGCAGTGAAAGACAACCCTGATCAATTACGTTTCGATCAATACCGCGCTCGTTTCGACGAGTACTGCGCGCGAGCCGATCAATGTCAGCGGCTCGCCGATCGCTATCCTGCGGTTAAGCAGCAGTACGAAGGCTTGTCGCACGAGTGGCGAGAACTTGCGAAACAGGCTGAACACTGACACTCCGTAGCATGCCCGCCCCAAGGGCAATCAACGGCGCGAACGCCCAAGGCGCCGAGTGGCGGTGGGCGAACGTCTCGCGACAAACCCACGTCCGGAGCGAACTCCTAACAATCGCGCGGGCGTCGGCCCGCCCCGGTAAATCAATCTGCTCCGGATGCCGCAAACGCAGCCTTGGCGGTCGGCGACCTTAGGAAACGGATGAAATCCCTCGCTGCCTCCGGAGCCGTGGCACTGGTCATGACCGCCGCCTCTGAGATCAGATAGCCTTGCAATTCTTCGGGTAGCGGGCCAACCAGCTTCAAGCGCTTGTCCAGAGGGATCAGTGTCATCGTGCCGACCCCGATATCAGTGCCCTTGCCCTGCACAACGCGCGTGACAACTTCCGCGGGGTTACCTCGGACAATCTTGGATTTGACTTCCTCAGCGATTCCGAGACGTTCCAAGACCGTAGCGAAGTGATTTCCGGAGCCGACATTGGCAAACACCAGGGTGTCCGCGTTCCGCAAGGCGCGTTTCAATGACTCAACGGTGGCAATAGACGGCGCAGCCGCGTCGGCTCGAACGAACAAGCCGGCCCCGATCCGCGCGACGACCGGATGTTCTCCGCCAAGGACTTTGCCCGCCTTCGACAGTTGTTCGATAAAATCCGGTTGGACGAGCACGACGTCGGCTGCTTCGCCGTCCATGATCCGTTTCGAGATTACCGGCGAGAACCCGAATCCAAATTGAACCGAATGATTGCTCTCGCGATGAAAAATTCCAGCAATCTCAGTCAAGGCGGGTTGGAGTGGGCCGTCGCTCAAGACTTTGATTTCAGCGGATTGCGCAATGATCGGAAAACTGATTAGGCCCGCCACTAGAGCAAAAAGATGCTTTGGCATTTTTATCTCCGTCGCGGAGCCCGCATGGCGCTGACAGGCGCGAAATGCGCGGCATCACGGACTCGGTGCTGCAAGCGCGCCGGCGGTGATGGCGATGGCTGCATTCGCAGCGCCGACCGAACGCGGCGCTACTCCGCCGCGACCGCCACATCGGCGATGAACTGTGACAGCCACTTTTTGCGGCGCTTGACGTTCGTCCGATAGAGCTGCTCGAACTCCGCCTCCGGGAACGAATGCGTCGACGGCCGCTTCATCAGCGTGTCGGCCCAGGCCTTCAGCCGCGGGTATTTTGCGATCTGTCCGATCGGCCGGATGCGATCGAGGAAGAAATAGCGCTGCAGGAACGGCGCGTAGGCCGCATCGACCAGCGAGTATTTCGCGCCGTTGAACAGCGGACCCGCGCCTTGCTTCTCGAGCGCGCGCTCCAGCCGCTCGAATGCCACCGGGATTTTGTCGAGGCATCTCTTGCCAGCGGCCTCGTCGTCGGCATAGGCCACGCCGGTCACGTGCTCGGCGAAAGTCGGCACGTAGTCGGTCCAGGCACGGTTGATGGCGCGCTGTACGGGATCCTCCGGGTGCAGCCGCGGCGCGATCGTCTCGTCGAGATACTCGTTGATCGCGCTCGATTCAAACAGCGACACCGAGTCGTCGACGCGCAGCACTGGAACCTTCTTGTGCGGCGAGATGGCGAGGAACCAGTCGGGCCTGTTGTCCGGCTCGATGTGGCGGAACTCGAACGGGGTGTTCTTCTCGCGCAACGCGATCGCCGAGCGCTGCACCCATGGGCAGGTCTTGAAGCTCACAAGAAGGTATTTCGCCATGATGTCCTCGCCGGTTTTTCGCGCCGGAGCGCGGGATATGGCGGGGATTCAACTCCCCCATTTTGTCGAATACAAGCGGGGGCGACGGATTGTAAGACGTTCTGAAGAACGTCGCCGAGCGATTCTACCGACGAGAGGCGCGACGGTCGAACTCAAGTCGCGTACAACCATTCCAACACGATTGATGTTGTCGATATCATTCATGAAAGGAGTGCGTCGTCAGAGTGTTGTTTGCACGATCCCGGTCGAAAGACCGACGCGAACAAATTCAATCCTCCGATTTTATGCCGGCTTCCTTGATAACTCTCGCCCATTTCGCGACTTCCACCCGCATGAACTGCTCGTACTCAGCGGGCGAATTTCCGACTGGCTCGTAACCGTCACGGGCCAGCCGTTCGCGTATTGCCGGATCGCGTACGATTTTGGCGACCTCGTTTGAGACGCGATTGACGATGTCCTTCGGCAAGCTTGCAGGCCCGATAAGCCCCGCCCAGGTGCCCGAGGCGAAATCGGAGACTCCGGCCTCAGCCATGATTGGAACTTCGGGCGCTGCGGGCATGCGTTCGCTTGCCGTCACAACCAGGGCCTTGATTGTGCGGGCACGCACATGTGGCATCAGTGAGCCGACGACGTCGAACATCACGTTCACCCGACCGCCGATGAGATCGGTTAACGCTGGCGCGGTACCCTTATAAGGAACATGCACCATGTTGATGCCAGTGCGCGACTTGAACAGCTCCATCGTAAGGTGTGCAGCCGCGCCGACGCCCGACGAGGCGAAATTGAGTTCGCCTGGCTTTGCCTTTGCGAGCGCGATCAATTCCTGAACATTGCTCGCCGGCAGCGCCGGGTGGGCTACCATGATGAGCGGCGCAACGCTCATCAGCGAGATGTAACTGAAATCCCTGAGTACATCATATGGCAGTTTGGGATTGAGTGATGCGTTGACCGCATGGGCGGCGATGACGGTTCCAAACGTGTAGCCATCCGGCGCGGACTTCGCGACGGCGTCCGCACCGATGACGCTGTTGGCGCCAGGGCGGTTCTCGAAAACGAACGGTTGGCCCAATACCTCCGAGAGCTTCTGGCCGACGATGCGTGCCATGAAGTCGGTGTAGCCACCGGGTGTGTAGGGCACGATCATACGTATAGGGCGCGTCGGATAAGTCTGTGCCCTGGCGATGCGCGAGGCTGTTGGTATCGCGGCGGCCCCCATTGCCAGATGAAGGAATCGACGACGAGGAAATTTCATTGTGCTCTCTTCGATCGCTCGTTTCCGCGAAACGGGAACTATGAACTATGAAGCATGCTGATCAACTCCGCTATGCCACAAGTAGTCTCGGTGAGGTTGTGACCGCCATTGAAATATGGCGCCGGCATTTCCAGCGGCGGTGCGGCGCCGCGTCTGGGATACCCTGATCTGCCTCTGAAATTCCCTGATCGCGAGCCCTCGATCTATTGCTCTGATCTAACCGCTTGGCTAACTTGGCTGCAACGAAATTGGACGGCATGTCCAAGCCGTCCTCGAGGGAGGCGGCCATGAATTACCAGATCACCGTGAATGGTATGTCCCGAACGGTCAGCGCCCGTCCGGAAACGCCGTTGCTTTACGTGCTGGCCAACGATCTCAACCTGAAGGGGCCGCGCTTCGGCTGTGGGCTCGCGCAATGCGGCGCGTGCTCGGTGCTGCTGGATGGCGCCGAGATCCGCTCCTGCATCACCCCGGTTTCGGATGTTCAGGGCCGCTCGCTGACGACACTCGAAGGCCTGCCTGCGCTCTACGCACAACAGAAGGGACTCGCTCAGGCGCCCGCGATGCATCCCTTGCAGCAGGCGTTCATCGACGTGCAGGCGCCGCAGTGCGGCTACTGCTATAACGGCATGACCATAAAAGGCTCGGAGTTGCTGGCCAAAACTCCGAAGCCGACGGAGGCGCAAATCCGCGCGCATATGGATGGTCACCTCTGTCGCTGCGGCACCTATCCGCGCGTGATGAAAGCGATTCAGCTCGCGTCCACTCGCATGGTGGGAGACGCCCGATGAACGCGCATCAGGTCGATCTGAACTTTTCGCGCCGCGATCTGCTCAAGGGCGGCGGTGCGCTGATCGTCGGCTTCAACATGGCCGGCGTGCCAGCAGGTGCGGCACTTGCGGCGCGCGGCGACGTCGCGGGTCCCTTCGACATGAGTGCGATCGACACTTGGATCACGATCCACGCCGACAACACAGCGACGGTCTATATCGGCAAGGGCGAGTTCGGCCAGGGCGCCACGACCGGCCTGTTGCAGATCGCGGCCGAAGAGCTGGACATGGATATGAGCCAGCTCCGTTCCGTGCAGTTGGACACCAATACGGTGCCGAACCAGGGTGCCACTGTGTCCAGCGCCTCGATCGAGCGGGGCGGACCGCAAATCCGCGCGGCGGCCGCCGAAGCACGCCGTGCATTGTTGAACCTTGCGTCGAACCGCCTTGCGATGCAGGTCGGCAGCCTCGTGGTCAACAAAGGCATCGTGTCGATCGACGGCCATCCGAGTCAGTCGGTCTCCTATGGCGCCCTGCTCGGCGACAAGCCGTTCAACGTGAAGTTCACCGGCACTGCACCGCAGAAGGCGATCACACGCTACAAGGTGGTTGGCGCCAACGTTCCGCGCGTCGACATTCCCGAAAAGGCGGCCGGAAAATACACCCACATGCAGCACATCCGCGTGCCCGGCATGCTGCATGGCCGCGTGGTGCGGCCCAAGGGTCAACGCGCCTATGGCGTTGGTGCCAAGCCGACTGCCATCGACGAGGCTTCAATCAAGGACATCCCGGCGCGCGTCGTGCGCAAGGGCGATTTCGTGGGCGTGGTGGCCGAGAGCGAATGGGATGCCATTCGCGCAGCCCGCGAGTTACGCGTGAGCTGGCAGGAAACTCATGCGCTGCCGGGGAACGCCGACCTCTTCAGTCGCATGCGGGCGGCCAAGACCTCGGACGTCACCATCGTGAACTGGGGTGAAGCGGAAAAGGCCCTCGCGAAGGCCACACATGTGTCGAGCGCGACCTATTACTGCCCATACCAGTCGCATGCGCCGTTCGGTCCGAACTGCGCCATCGGCGACGTCAGCGCCGACAAGGCGCTGGTAATCTGCTCGACGCAGGACATCTATGGCTCGCGCGACATGCTCGCCGAGGTACTGGGGCTGCCGGCAAAGCAGGTGCGTGTGCAGTATGTCGAAGGCTCCGGCACGTATGGCCGCAGCTGTTACGACGATTGCGCCCAGGCCGCCGCGGTCATGTCGCAGCTAGCCGGCAAGCCCGTGCGCGTGCAGTTCATGCGGTCCGACGAGCATGGCTGGGACGACTATGGCCCGGCGCATCTCGCCGACGTGCGTGCCGGCATCGACGCCAACGGCAAGATCATCGCCTACCAGTACGACGGTTGGCAGCATGGCTGGATGATCAACGAGACAACCCATGAACTCGTGCTCAACACGGCGCCGGTGGAAAAGACCACCGGCCCGATGTCGATCCCGGTCAATCGGATGAGTACCGGTGCGATGTATCAGATCCCGGACCGCCGCGTGGTCAGCCACATGGTGCCGATGGTCGGTCTTCTGAAGGGCGCGCCATTGCGTTCGCCGCTCGACCTGTCCTTTGCCTTTGCCTCGGAGCAGACGATCGACGAGCTCGCGGTCGCGGCGAAGATGGACCCGCTGGCGTTCCGGCGGAATAACGTCGGCGACGCGCGCTGGCTCGCGGTGCTGAACGCGGCCGCGCAGGCGGCGGGATGGACGCCGAAGGTCTCCGGCTCGGCGCTCGGCAGCGGCGAGGTGGTGACCGGTCGTGGAATCGGGCTTGGCACGCACCATGTCTCCTACGGCGCGGCGGTGGCCGAGATCGAGGTGAACAAGCGCACCGGCGTAATCGTCGCTAAGCGGCTGTTCGGTGCGCTTGACTGCGGACAGGTGATCAATCCGGCGGCAGTGGAAGCGCAGATCATGGGCCAGATGGTCCAGGCAACCAGCCGCACGCTCAAGGAAGAAGTGCTCTTCGACAAGCAAGGCGTCACCAGCCTCGACTGGATGGCATATCCGGTGCTGCGCTTTGCCGAGCACCCGGACGTGACGCCGATCGTGATCCAGCGTCTCGATGAGCCGTCGTCGGGCGCCGGCGAGGAGGTGATGGGCGCGACCACGGCGGCGATCGCCAACGCGTTCTACGATGCGACCGGCGTGCGACTCCGGCAGTATCCAATGACGCCGGACCGGGTGAAAGCCGCGCTGGCGGCCCGGACCTAGTCGGCTGCGGCCTGTCGGCCGCGATCCGTCTGCGCCTTTCGGAGATCGTCCGGGACCGAGCGTTGCGTGTTGGTGCGACCGGCAGCTTGAGGGGGTGACGCGGTCACCGAAGTCTATTTGAGCCTGTAGCCAGCGTGACAGCCCACACATTGCGCGGTGATTTCCGCGAGTGAGGCGAACACCGGCTTCATATCGCCGGTCACACTTGCGTCTTGTACGACTATCGCGAATCTGCTCGCCGCCCGGTGCATCCGCGCACCGGCGTCCTGCATACCTTGTGGCATGTACTTTGAGACCTCCGCGGCGCCATGCAGCCCCAACGAGGACATGCCGAGGCGCGTTTCCGCGATCTTGGCCGCGACATCGGTGTGTCCCATTCCGAGATGGGATTGAATTTCTTGCAAAGCCAAAAGGTGCTCACGCATATTGGCAAGCGTGTGCTCAACCAGAGCGGGCGGAAACTGCACGAATTCGCGCACATCCGGCGCCGGAGGCGTAGCAGAATCATGTCCGTGCTGATGTTGCGCGACAGCAACCAAGGGACTTGCGGCAAGAAGCCCAATCAGCAGCGCGGCAAGAAAGCGCATGCAGTCTGTTCCTTTTTGAATGAACACTCCTATAGCGCCGCGCCCAGGGCGGAGCGTATGATCTAGATCATATCTGTCGCGAGTGGTACCGGTGCCTCCCTCCGAAAATGTGCTGTCAGCATTGCCTCCCGGCCTGCTCAGGCGCGCATCAAAATTGGATTTGGCCAAAGGCCGCCTACTATTCAGGCAAGGCGCGAAGCCAACGGCGATGTACTGCGTGCTCAACGGCGAGGTCAGGCTGGCGCGCACGTCCGCGGCGGGCACCGAAATTGTTCTCCAGCGCACGCGGTCGGGATTCGTTGCAGAAGCCAGTCTCGATCAGGGCTCATATCATTGCGATGCCTTGGTGACTTTGCCATCGACGGTACTGGCCATTCCGCGGACTGAGTTTCAAAAATCGCTCGATAGCACCGGCTTTCGTGACGCCTGGATTGCTTATATTGGCGCCGAATTGCGACGCGCTCGTGCGCAGAGCGAGCGCCTGATGCTGCGAACTGCTCGCGAAAGAATTCTGCACTTTCTGGAAACAGAGGGGCGCAATCGTGCCATCAAGCTAAGCTTCACAAAAAAGGCTTGGGCCGCAGAACTTGGCCTCACGCACGAAGCCTTGTATCGGACGCTCCGGTCCATGTCGGCAGCCCGAGAACTTTGTGAAGAGCCACGCGGGACTATCTCAATCGGAGCGCGGCAAGCGAAGCGAGGGGGAGCAAAGCATTGTTGACAGTAGCTCGCGGGCCGGGCGCCGCAGCTCGACGCGATCGTTCTGGCGGTGGCGCGGAAGCACGGGGGCACGGGGCGGGGACGGGGGAGTGAAGATGCGATGGGTCAGCGTTGAACCTATCGCCGCCCCACCGCGACCCACAGGGAGCGCCTTTAGGCGCCCGGAGGGATTCCTATGAAAAAGCTGATTTTGACGGTGGCATTCCTCGCCGCGACGCTGGCTCCCGCAATGGCGGCGGAGCCTTGCAGCGGGACTAACTGCAACAAGGTGCCGGAGCCCGTCGTCACCACGCCGCCGCAGGCTGAACCGGGAAATTGCGGCGGCTCCGGTTGCCCCCGGCCCTCGACCGACGCAGGAGGATTCCAGCCCGCTGCCGCAGGAACCATTCTGATTGCGCCTCCGGTGGGCGGATCGACCATCGTTATCGCGCCACCAGCGGGTGGGAAGTAGCCATCCGGCTGTTGATTGCTACGTCCACGTAGGCGACTAGGGACGCCGATTGGCGTCGTCGTCGCCGTGCTTATCAAGCCACCGCTCAGCCGCGTCGCGCCTGCGGTCGGTCTCTCTTTCCTCCCGGTTACGACCCGCGAGGCCGGTAGGGCGTATCCAGCCCATCCACCAACCGGCGACGAGCACCACAATCAAGATAATCCAGTAAGTGATGCTCACGGCGGGGCTCCCTGTTGTCAGCCTCGTAGTCCCTGGGGGACGGCCGCGGTCATGAGCTTACCTAATCAGAAAAGCGACAATTGCGCAGTAGTCCATCGGGCTTCGTTCCGCGCGCAAACTTAAACGGCCGTCAAACCGCCATTTCGTGTTGCAGATCACAGCCGCCCGAACCGGTCCTCGCTACTAACGAGGGGAAGGTCGCCGAAGCGGGGTGCCGAGGCGAACCCAAACCAGGATCGGGAGATCATCATGTATCGCAAGATCATCATTGCCTGTGCCGCCGCTGTTGCCGCCCTCGGTATCGCGCTGGCCCCGGTCGCCGCATCCGCGAAGGGCCACGGTCATGGCCATAGCCACGGGAAGCATGCGCACGCGCATCACGGCAAGCACGCTCATCACCACCACAAGCATCATCATAAGCACGCCCATCACCACCACAAACACAAGTGGCACCACTTCGCCCACCATCACAAGCACCGTTGGCACTACAAGAACTACGAGACGACGTATTCCTCGGAGCCGAGCTACAGCTACAGCAAGCCGAGCTACACCTATGCCAAGCCGGACTACGTCACCGCGAAGCCGGCGCCGAGCTGCACCTGCTTGACCAAAGAGTACGCGCCCGATGGCTCCGTTGTGTTTAAGGATGTGTGCACAAAGGAAACCGCGATCGCCGCGCCGCGCAGCGCCAAGGCGGAAGCCAACGACTAAGAGCAAGATCTCTCAAGGAAACGAAGCCCCGGCCGAGCAGGCCGGGGTTTCCGTGCTTGGCATACCGTTGCAAGGCGATGCTCAGCGATGAAGCGATTTGGTTTGCTGCGAAGTGTCGGCTTGGCGAAGGGAGGTAGGATCATGTGCGGTCACTTTTGTGCGGCTGCAGTTGCGCCATGCCGCCCTTGGATCAAAGAAAGTAAGACGATCGCGCGCCTCACGCACGGCTAGTCAGCGATTAGGAGACATGATCGGGCGCCATGCGTCGTTTGCGTAACTGTAAGCGAGCATGCCGCTTCGCGAACGTGCAAGCCGAGATGCGCACAATCGTTCGACGTCCGTGGAGTGAGGCAATTGCCGTTTGGCATCGTCCTTGCTACGGTTGGAGCAGGGTCACGCTCAACGTTTCCTTGAAGTGGAGAGATCATGCGCAAAAGCAGCCGCATCGTTGCGTGCCTGGTCGGCGCCGTTGCGTTTCTGTCGTCGGCCGAGCTTGGGCATGCACAGCAGACGATCCGCATCGGCGTGCTGCTGCCTGTGACCGGGCCGTTCGCCAAGAACGGCATCGAGAACTGGGAGGCGATGCAGATCGCCCGCGACATGATCAACGAACGCGGCGGGATCAACGGCCGCAAGGTCGAATATCTGCAGGGCGATGCGACCAGCCCCAATGCGGCGATCAGCGAAACCGAGCGGCTGATCACCAAGGACGGCATCAAGATCACCACCGGATCGTTCGCCTCGCCGCTCGCCATCGCGGTGAGCCAGGCGGCTGAGCGCCACGGCGTGTTCCATTGGGAGACCACCGGCGCCGCCGAAATCATCACCCGGCGCGGTTTCAAGCACACGTTCCAGGTCGGCGCGCCGGCGCGCAAGTACAGCCAGGCGGCGGTCGATTTCGTCATCGACGATCTGGCGAAGCGAATGAACAAGCCGGTCGGCGATCTGCGCATTGCGCTGCTGTGGGAAAACCGCGCGTTCGGCAAGTCGGTCGGCGACGGCGTGCGGACCTACGCCGAAAGCAAGAAGATCAAGCTGGTCTATGACGAAGGCTACGATCAGTTCGCCACCGACATGACCCCGATCGTGCAGAAGCTCAAGGACAGCAAGCCGGACGTGCTGATCGCGATCTCGTTTCCGAACGACGCCATCCTGTTTCAGCGCAAGGCGAAGGAACTCGAGTTCAACGTCGGCGCCTTCATCGGTGTCAGCGCCGGCTATTCCTCGCCTGACCTGCGCAACTCGATCGGCGATGCGGTCGTCGGGCTGTTCGTCTCCGACTTCCCGCCGAAGGTCAACGCCAACGTGCTCAAGCCCGAAGTGCGCAAGGTCGCGGAGGAATTCACCAAACGCTACGAAGACAAAATGAAACGACCACCCGCTGGCCACGCCTCGGCCGGCTTCTCGGCGATCTGGGCGCTGTTTACCGAAGTGCTGCCCAAGGCCAAGACCTACGAGCCGGACGAACTGCGCGAGATCGCACTCAAGCTTGACCTGCCCGAAGGTTCGCTGGTCAACGGCAGCGGCATCAAGTTCACCAATTTCGACTGGGCGGAGGACCCCAAGGACGCCGGCCAGAATCTGCGTGCCGCGATCGGGGTGTGGCAGTGGACCAAGGCCGGAAACGAGCAGGTCTACCCACCGTCGCTAGCCACGGCGCAGCCGGTCATGGTGCCGCTACCGCCATGGAACAGCCGCTGACCTGCTTTGACGGCCTGCGTGGACGGTCGCCTCCGCAGGCCGCTTGCCGCGAATGATCACCTTCGGACAGCTGGTGTTCTCCGGGATCCTTATCGGCGGCGTCTACGCGCTGATGAGTATCGGGCTGACGTTGATCTTCGGCGTGCTGCGCGTGGTCAACTTCGCCCACGGCGAGTTCCTGATGCTAGGCATGTACGGTGCCTGGGGGCTGTCGACGCTTGCCGGACTCAATCCATATACCGCCGCCCTGATCGTCGTGCCGGCGATGGCGTTGTTCGGCGGGCTGGTGCATCGCATCATCATCAGCCCGGCCCTCGATAAGCCGCATCTTGTCGTCGTGTTCGCCACCATGGGCTTGTCGATCTTCATGCAGAACGTCGCGCTGATGATGATGACCGCCGACCTCTGGGACGTACCGCCGGTGTTCGGCCGCTCCATTATGCTCGGCCCGTTCTACTTCAAGGTCGAGCTGCTGCTTGGCTTCGCCATCACCATCCTGTGCACTGTCGCGCTGCAATGGATGATCCGCGCCACCTATCTCGGCAAGGCGATCCGCGCCACCGTACAGGACGGCGAGGCGGCGATGCTGATGGGCATTCCGGTGCCACGCATCTTTCTCATCACGTTTGCCGGCGGCTCGGCTTTGGTCGGGCTTGCCGCCTGCGTGATGATGCCGTTGTTCTCGGTGTTCCCGACCGTTGGGCTCAATTTCGTGCTGATTGCATTCGTGGTTGTCGTGCTGGGCGGCATGGGCAGCATCGAGGGGGCGCTCGCGGGCGGCATCTGTATCGGCATCGTACAGTCGGTCGGCAGCTACTACGTCGCGCCCGCCTACGGGCAGATGTTCTTCTTCATCCTGTTCCTGCTGGTGATGATCTTCCGGCCGGACGGCATCCTCGGCCAGAAGGGTGCCGCCACCATCGGCATCAATGATTGAGGGCAGGGTGGCGACGACGAGCCCAGCGGCACTTTCGAAACGCCTGCCGGCGATGCCGCGGCGCGGCGCGATCTCGCTGTTTGAGATCGGTCTCTTCATCGCCTGCGTCACCATCGTGGCGATGCCGATACCGCAGAACCTGCGCGACGTGGTCGTCCTCACCTTCCTCTATGCCGGACTGGCGTTGGCCTGGAACATCGCCGGCGGCTATGCGGGGCTGATCTCGTTCGGTCACGCCGCATTCTTCGGCATCGGCGCTTACACCTCGACAATCCTGTTCGTGAACGGCGGTGTGACGCCATGGATCGGACTTTGGATCGGCGCGCTCACCTGCGCCGCCGCGGGTGCGTTGCTCGCCGTGATCTGCGCCCGGCTCAAAGGCCCGTTCTTCATCCTGTCGACGCTCGCCGCCGCCGAGGTGGTCCGGATCGGCGCGTTGAACTGGGCTTCGCTGACCGGCGGACCCGAGGGCCTGTCGATCCTGCCGGTATCGAGCCTAGCCAACATGGTGTTCACGTCGAAGACCGTCTACGCCGTGCTGATGCTCAGCTATCTCGTGGTCTGCTACGGCGTCACCAAGGCGTTGGAATGCTCGCGCTACGGCTACTACCT
Organism: uncultured Alphaproteobacteria bacterium; assembly: GCA_963763365.1. Lineage (GTDB taxonomy): Bacteria > Pseudomonadota > Alphaproteobacteria > Rhizobiales > Xanthobacteraceae > VAZQ01. The sequence goes on from CAVXOE010000021.1 coordinate 124,552, forward strand.
CTACGCCGTTCGCGACGACGAGGACGCGGCGCGCGCTGCCGGCATCAATCCGTTGCTGGTGCGCGGCGCCGCGATGGCGCTTAGCGCCGCTCTCACCGGCATCGGCGGCACGCTGTTCGCGCAATATTTTCTTTATCTCGATCCGACTTTCATGATCTCGCCGGAACTGTCGTTCCAGTTCGCGCTGCTGCCCGCGGTCGGCGGGCTCGGCACCGCGATCGGCCCGGTGCTCGGCTCGTTCCTGATCACACCGCTGTCGGAGCTCCTGCGCTCCTATCTCGGACATGCCGCGGCGGGCCTGCATCTCGTCATCTACAGCGCCGGCCTGATTATCGTGATGCTCTATTTCCCGGGCGGGCTCGCCGATGCGCTGCAACGCCTGACGTCTTTCCGGAAGCGCTGATCGTGAGCCGGATTCTCGAAGTCCGCCACCTGAGCCGCAGCTTCGGCGCGCTATGGGCGGTGAACGACGTGAGCTTCGATGTCGCCGAGGGCGAACTGCTCGGATTGATCGGGCCGAACGGCGCCGGCAAGAGCACGCTCTACAATCTGATCGCCGGCGCGCTCAAGCCGACGCGAGGCGAGATCGTGTTCGCAGGGCAGGGGATCACCAACTGGCCGTCGTACCGGATCGCGCGGCTTGGGGTCGCCCGCACCTTCCAGATACCCAAGCCGTACCGGCAGCTCTCCGCCGTCGAAAACGTCATGCTGACCGCATTCCAACACGAACGCTCGGTCGCAGGCGCCCGCGCGCGCGCGGAAGCGACGCTCGCCGACGTTGGCCTCGCCGATTACGCAGGCGCGCCAATCGGCACGCTTACCGTGGGTTTGCTCAAGCGGCTGGAGGTCGCCCGTGCGCTGGCGCTGCGGCCGAAGCTGGTACTGTTCGATGAGATCATGGCAGGGCTGACGCCGACCGAGGTCGGCGCCATGACGAAGTTCGTCGCCGGACTGCCGGCGCGCGGCATCACGGTTATCTGGGTCGAGCACGTCCTCTACGCCATCATGAAGACCGCGACCCGCATCATGGTGCTCAACCGCGGCGAGGTGATCGCGGACGGACCCGCCGGCGAGATTGCGCGCAATCCGGCGGTGGTAAAGGCTTATCTCGGCGAGGAGATGGACCTTGCTTGAGGTGAGAGCGCTCAACGCGTTCTACGGCCCGGTGCAGGTCCTGCACAATGTAAGCCTGTCGGTGCCGACCGGTAAGATTGTCGGTCTCGTTGGCGCCAATGCCGCCGGCAAGAGCACGCTGATGTTTACGCTTGCCGGCCTGCGTACGACCCACACCGGCGAAATTCTCCTCGATGGGCAGTCGCTAGCTGGGTCTGCCGGCATATGAGCGCGTGGTGCGCGGTCTCGTGCTGGTGCCGGAGCGGCGGCGTCTGTTCCCGTTCATGACGGTGCTCGAGAACCTGGAGATCGGCGCCTATTCCACAGCTGCGCGCGCGGTCGCGCGACAAAGCCTGGAGGACGTGCTTGCGCTGCTGCCGGTGTTGGCCGAGCGGCGAAAGCAGCTTGCCGGCTCGCTATCGGGCGGCGAGCAGCAGATGCTGGCCATTGGACGCGCACTGATGGCGAAGCCGCGCGTGCTCCTGCTCGACGAGCCGACGGAGGGGCTTGCGCCGATCTACGTGAAGCTGCTGTTCGACCTGATCCGCAACCTTCGCGACAGCGGTCTCACCGTGCTCATCGTCGAGCAGAACGTGCACCATGTGCTGCGCACCGCCGACCGCGCCTATGTGCTGGAGAACGGCCACCTGGTGCTGGAAGGCCGCGGCGAAGACCTGCTCAATGACGAACGGCTGAAAGTCGCCTATCTCGGACTGTGACCATGATCACCGATGTGCACTGCCATTTCGTGCCGGACGCCTTCCTTCGCTTCGTCGAGCAGCGCGACGAGTTCGCCGTGAAGGTCGAGCGCGCCGAGGGCGAGGACGTGTCGCTCCGCATTCGCGGCACCGTCTTCGATCTCAACACCACCTTCTTCAAGCTCGATCGCCAGGTGGCACGGCTCGACCGCCTCGGCATCGATCGCACCATCCTGTCGCTCGCCACGCCCTTTATCGACTACAACCTCGATGCGCGGCTCGCGATCGAAGCGGCGCGCATCTACAACGATGCGCTGGCGCAATCGATCGCCGGCGCGAGCAACCGTTTCGGCGCCTGGGCGTTTCTGCCGCTGCAGGATCCGGCGGCGGCCGCGGCCGAGCTTCGCCGCTGCGTACGCACCCTCGGCTTCGTCGGCGGCCATATCGCCTCCAACGTCCGCGGCATCTATCTCCACGACGAGCGGTTCCGGCCGGTGTTCGAGGCCGCGACCGAACTGGCTGTGCCGTTGTTCGTGCATCCTGCCGATCCCGCGGGCAAGGACCGGACGCGCGAGTACGAACTGACCGTCGTCGCCGGTTATCTCTTCGACAACACCATCAACATTCTCAACATCGTCTGTTCCGGATTTCTTGATCGCTGGCCGCGCCTCAAGCTCCTGTTTGCCCACACCGGAGCCTTCAGCCTGGTGCTGAGCGCGCGCATGCAGTGCGAGATCGACACCAACCCGCGTCGGCCTTATGGTCATCTGAAACGATCGATCGGCGAATATCTGAGCACGCTGTACTATGACACTGCCTGTTTCGACCCCGCGATCCTGCGGTTTGCCACCACGATCGTGCCGGTGGAGCATTTTATGATGGGTAGCGACGCGCCGTTCCCGCTGGTGGTGCCAAACCCGGTGACGTTCGTGCGGGACGCGCTCCCGGCGGGGCAGGCCGAACTGGTACTCAGCCGCAACTTCGACCGCTTGCTCGGGAGCCGGTGATGGAACTGCGCCGTCTGATTGTCGTCAAGGACACGGTCCATGCCGAGGGCGGACTTCCTGCTGTCGAGCCGGTCACCCGTGTTGCCGCATGTGCGGTGATAGCCAATCCGCTCGCGGGACAGACGGCCGATGCGCTCGAACCTCTGGTCGCTTGGGGTGCGGAGCTGGGCGAACGGCTGGTGAAGGAGTGTCTCGCTGTACTGCCGCATCCGGCGGTCGCCTACGGCAAGGGCGCGATCGTCGGCGCCGACGGCGACATCGAACATGCAGCGGCGCTGCTTCATCCGCGGATGGGTAAGCCAATGCGTGACGCCATCGGTGGCGGACAAGCCCTCATCCCGTCCAACGTCAAGATCGGCGCCGCCGGCGCTTCCATCGACATTCCACTCGGCCACAAGGACGACGCCTGGTCGTTCAACGAGATCGATACGCTTACCGTGACCATCGGTGGCGCGCCGCGTCCGAACGAGATTGTCGTCATCGTTGCGCTCAGCGACGGCGGCCGGCCGCGACCCCGCGTGGCGAAGTCGGGCGCGGTCTCGCCGCCTGCGCCGCGGAGCCGCTAGGGCGGGGTTTCTCAGAGACTGGATTGCTTCGGCGGCTTCGCCGCCTCGCAATGACGTTGCGCCCACCTTCTTGTGGCGGACTTTGTCAACACCATCGCCCAACGTCGGATGTCGCGCGCCTAACCTTTCTTCTCCGGCAGGGCGAACACGTAGATCTCGTTGTGCCCGCGCACCGGCTTGAAGTTCTTCACCACTCCGAGCAAGCCAGCGGTGCCTGACTGCGCGTCGCCGGTCATCACCGCGACGTACTGCCGGCCGTTCACCGAATAGGTGATCGTGCTGGTCGAGATGATGCCGCCGAGAATGGCTTCCCACAGAATCTTGCCGTTGTCGGCGTCGAAAGCGCGGAAGCGGCGGTCCATGTCGCCCCAGAACAGCAGATCGCCCGCCGTCACCAGCGCCGAGCCGTTTCCGGGAATGGGTTGCGAATGGATCATGTCGACCTTGCCGGTCGACAGGTCGACCTTGGCGATGGACGTGAACTTGGCTGGATCGGCGCCCGGCCGCATGACTTGCCGGCGCGGCCCGAAGCCGGCCGGGTTCTTGTAGTTCTCGGTCATGTCGAGACAGGCGTCGCTGTGCGGAATGTACATCGCGTTTTTGCCGGGATGATACGCGGTCGACCAGAAGCTGCGGGTGTTGTGGAAGCACACCAGGATGCGGTCGCCGTCGTGCTTCTTCACCTTGTCCCAATTGATGTGGGTGCGGCCGGTCTCGACGTCGATCTTCGAAATATGGAATTCCGGCACGTCGAGCGGGAACGGCGTCGCCCAGATGAATTGGCCGGTGACGCGGTCGAGCATCCAGATGCCGCCGGCCTCGCCGACTTCCACAACGACGTCACGCTGCTCGCCGCGCTTGACGTTCGGATTGATCCACTTCACCGCCGCCGGATCGGGATTGATGGTCGTGCGCACCAGCGTGCGCTCGTGGACGTGATCGAGGTCCCAGTCATCGCCCGGCAGGTGCTGGTAGTACCACTTCAGTTTTCCGGTTTCGATGTCGACTGCCACGGTCGAGTTGCTGTAGAGTTCGGCCGGCGCTTCGCGCGGCACGGCGTTGATGTCGCCGTGACGCTTCCAGCGGGTCCAGGGCTTCGGATTGGAGATGCCCCAATAGAGCACCTTCTGCACCGGATCATAGGAGCCGGGCAGACCCCACGCGCTGGCGATGCGTTTCTCGGTCGGGACCTTGCCCCACGAGTCGCCGCCGGGTTCGCCTTCCGCGGGCGTGTTGTAGAACTTCCAGAGTTCTTTTCCGGTCTTGGCGTCGTGCGCCGAGAGGAAACAGTCCGCGCGGGTTTCGCAGGTGCGGTTGGTGATGACTTTGCCGTCCACCACGATCGGCGCTGACGTGGCCTGCGCCTGTTCCTTGAAGTTCTGGACGACGTTGACCCAGCGCTCCTTGCCGGTCCTCGCATCGAGGGCAACGATCGCGCCGTCGTGCGCGAGGAAATAGATCATGTCCTCGTAGATCGCGAGGCCCTTGCTGCGCGCGCGCTCGGGGCCGCCGACGAAATCCGTCATCTCCTTGGGATACTGGCGCTCGTACTCCCAGAGCAGGTCGCCGTTGGTGGCGTTGAGCGCGATCACGCCGCCGCCGGGATTGACGGCGTACATGACGCCCTGGTGGACGATGGGAGTCGTCTCGTTGGTGCCGGACGGCAGGCCGCGCGACCATGCCATCTGGAGTTGACCGACGTTGCTCTTGTTGATGTCGCCGAGCGGGCTGAACCGCTGCTCGTCGTAAGTGCGGTTGATCATCAGCCAGTCGCCCGGCGGCGGATTCAACAGCGTTTCGCTGGTAACCGGCTGGAAGCCGCTCTGCGCTAGGGCCTGCGTGGCGATGGTGCAAAGCAATGCCGCGATGGTAGAAGTCCTGGTCATGGTCGCCTCCCTCAAATATTCTGTTTCCCCCACTCTGCGGCAGGGCAAGAATGTCTCGAGTGAAACTAGATCAAATACGAATCTCGCTGGCAAGGTGCAGCCTTGCCATCATTCGCGCGAGCATCGCGATCTCCGTGATGGCGTGCGCGCCGGCATTTGCGCAGGACCGCGCTGCGATCGAAGCCGGAGAACAGGTCTACGACGAACATTGCGCCAGTTGTCATGGCGTAAAGCTGCGGCCGACCGGCGCGATGCCTGACCTGAAGCAACAGAAGGCCGATGGCCGCGCGCGCTTCGATCAGATCGTGATGAGTGGGAAAAATCAGATGCCGGCCTGGCAGGGCGTCGTCAGCCCCGAGGAGCTTGACCAGATCTGGGCTTACATTCGATCGCGCGCGGCGGACCGTTAAGACCCGGCTCGGCCTCTATTCGTGGTGGGTGATGCTTCGAGGTGCTGCAGACGTTCTGAAGGCTTACAATGGGGCGATCATGACAATTCCTCGTCGCAAATTCTTGCATCTGGCCGTGGGCGCGGCTGCGCTCCCGGCAGCCTCATCCGCTGTATGGTCGCAAGGATATCCGGCACGGGCGGTCCGCATCGTCATCGGCTTTCCGGCTGGCAGCGGAGTCGATGTCGTTGGTCGCGTGATGGCGCCGTTGTTGTCAGAGCGGCTTGGTCAACCGATCGTCATCGAGAACCGGCCCGGCGCCGCCAGCAACCTCGCAACCGAAGTCGTCACACGCGCCGCGCCCGACGGCTACACGCTTCTGTGGGTCGGTCCTCCCGTTGCGATCAACGCGACCCTCTATGACAAGCTCAATTTTGATTTTCTTCGCGACATTGCGCCGATCGGTGGTGTCAACCGCGAACCCAATGTCATGCTGGTTCATCCGTCGTTTCCAGCGAGGACGATCCCGGAATTCATCGCTTACGCCAAGGCCAATCCGGGAAAGATCAGTATGGCATCGGTCGGCAACGGCAGCGTAAGCCACATGGCTGGCGAGCTGTTTAAGATGATGACCGGAATAGCTATGGTCCACGTGCCTTACCGCGGCGGCCCGCCGGCGGTCACCGATCTCATTGGCGGACGTGTGCAGGTCTTGTTCCTTACAACCTCCGCGGCCATGGCGTACATCAAAAGCGGCCAGGTGCTCCCATTGGGTGTCGGCACGGAGGCGCGCTCTGCGGCGCTGCCCGACATTCCGGCCGTGGCCGAATTCGTGCCGGGTTTCGAGGCAAGCAACTTCTATGGGGTTGGTGTACCCAGACACACTCCGGTCGATATCATCGGCCGGCTGAACAAGGAGCTCAACGCCGTGCTCGCGGATCCAAACATGATCGCGCGGTTGGCCGATCTCGGAGCCACGCCGATGCCGAGTTCGCCCGCGGACTTCGGCAAGCTGGTCGCGGACGAAACCGAAAAATGGGCGAAGGTGATCCGGGCGGGCAATATCAAGCCCGACTAGTGTGGCGGTTCAGAAGTCCGCATTATTCTTGCGGCGAGTCCGAGATGCGGACTTCTGAACCAAAGCCACACTAGATCAATTAGTTGCTAGTGTCCTTCGATTCCGAAGTTCGCAAACGAAGTTGCCGCAGAATGATGCGAACTTCGGAATCGGGACACTAGGCGCAATTGGCAAAGTGCTTCTGTTGTTTCTAGTCGGGGAGGCTCTCGGGTGGCGACAAGCAATGCGAAAACCTTGAACGGGCCGCATTTCGGCTACGTTTCAAGGCCGGATGCGCCACCGGGCGGCGGCGTCTTGATCTTGCCGACGATCTTTGGCGTCAATGAATTCGCCCGTCAGTACGCCGACGCGCTGGCGAATGCCGGACTGACTGCCGCGGTCTGGGACATCAATTCGGGCCTGCCTCTGACCACCGATTATCAGGAATGCATCAGACGGGCCCGGACCCTGACCGATGAAGGCGTTGCCGTGATGGTGACGGGTTGGCTCGATACGTTGTTAGGCGAACTCGGGCTGACGTCGGTTGCGATCATCGGCTTCTGCATCGGTGGCCGATTTGCGCTGCTCCAGGCCGCCCGCGACAAGAGGCTGAAGGCTTGCGCCATGGCTTATCCTTCGATCGAAAATCCCCGGCTTGCCAACCAGGAACTGGATGCTCTGGGGCTGGCCGCCAGCGTCGATTGCCCGGTGCATCTCATTCGGCCCGGCAACGATCACGTGACAAATCCCGAAACCTATGAAGCCCTGACACGCGCGTTGCTGACGCGTCGCTCACCGACGACGATTCAAATTCATCCCGCAGCCGAGCACGGCTTCATGCACCGCAAGACTCCGGAAGCGAACGTCGCGGCCGCGTCGCTTGCCTCCCCGCAGGTGATCGCCTTTCTCAAGGCCTGCCTGGATTGATCTGTCACCTGCTCACAACGCGTGGGTCCCCGGCCTGATGAACTTCACGGCCTACTGCCGATACCATCGCAACTTCAGGAGTTCGACATGCAGCTAGGCTTTTTCACCATGCCGGTTCATCCTCAGGGCCGCCTTTATTGGCAGACGTTGAAGGAAGATCGTGAGGCCTTCATCCTGGCCGATCAGCTCGGTTACACCGAAGGTTATTGCGGAGAGCACCTGACCGACGCCGTCGAGAATATCCCCAACAGCATGATGTTCATTGCGACCTTGTTGGATGCTACCAAAAAGCTGAAGGTCGGCACGGCGGTCGCCAACCTTCCCCATAGCCATCCGGTTGTACTCGCCTCCAATGCGGCGATGCTCGATAACCTGTTCGAGGGCCGCTTCATCCTGGGCGTCGGCGCCGGCGTGCTGCGCTCGGACGCCGAGGCGTTGGGTTTGCTCGACGCCGACCGGCAAGCGATGTTTGTGGAATCGATTGATCAGATTCTCGCGATCTGGGCGGGGCAGCCTCCTTACGACATCAAGGGGAAATTCTGGAATGTCTCGACGCTGAAAACCAACTGGCCCGAAGTCGGCATCGGCGATATCGTCAAACCCTATCAGAAGCCGCATCCATTCATTATCGGCACTGCTTCGGACCCGGGCTCGAAAGGAGTTTTCGAGCTTGGGAAGCGCGGCTGGGGACCGGTGTCGTCGAATCTGTTGCACGTCAATTGTCTCGCCCATCATTGGACCAGCTACGCGAAGGGCGCAGCGGAATCGGGCCGTACCGCGGACCGGGATATCTGGCGCGTCGCTCGCTCGATCTTCGTCTGCGACGACAGCAAGGTCGCAAAGGCTTATGGCGGCGACGATCCGCAAAGCCCGTATCGCTTCTATATGCGTCAGCTCCTGATGAAGCTCGGCAAGTTCAAGCGCTTGGCTCCGTTCAAAAGCAGTCCCGACATGCCCGACGAGCAAGTCACCCTCGACTACGTGCTCGACAACATTGTCATCCGCGGCACAGTCAACGAAGTCGTGGACCGCATCCTGGCGATGCATGAAACGATCGGCGACTTCGGCACCCTGCTTTATTGCGGCAAGGACTGGGCCGATGTATCGCTCGGCCGGAAATCCATGGAGCTCATGGCGGAAAAGGTGATGCCCGCGGTCAACGCCGCGATTGGAAAACGCGCACCGGCCCGGCGGGCCGGCTGAGGTTGCCGGACGACCAGCGCAATTGGCGAGGATCGCGGCGTTACGCTGCGAGCTTCTAATTCAGCTTCACTTTGCGCTCGTAGAAGGTCCACAGCAGCTTGAAGAGGCGCGGGTCGTACGTGCCTTGGGCGCAGTCGCGCGCCTCCTCCTCGCTGAGAGGAATGGCGCCGCCCATGATTTCGGCCTGAAGTTGAATCTGTGCATTCTCTTCCAGGAACGTGCAGGCGAAGAGCGCCTCCTCCGCGGTGGCGCTGGCGACGACCGTGCCGTGACCACGCATCTGCGCTACCCGATGATTGCCGAGCGAGTGCGACAGATCGCTCGCTTGTTCATCGTTCACCACGAGGCGCGGATTGTTCCATGTCGGCACCCCGGTGCAGAGGAAGGAGCCGTGCAGGAAAACCGGCACCAGAGGCTTGCCGGCAATGCCGAGCGCGCGGGCGTGTGGCGCATGCAGGTGGCAGACACACATTGCGTCGGGCCGGTCACGGTGTATCTGCGTGTGAATGCGCCATTCCAGCGGAATGAGGCCGCCCGGATGTTCGATGATGGTGCCGTCGATGTTGTAAACGAAGATCTGCTCGGGACGCACGGTGCTCTTTTCCGTGCTGGCGCCGGGGCTGATGAAGCATTTGTCGGTGCCCGGTACGCGGATGGACACGTGGCCAAACATTCCGATCGTGCCTTGCAGATTCAGGATGCGCGCCAGCGTCGCGGTCTTTTCGCGCAAAAGCTCTTCATCGCTCATGAGAAAGCAATCTCCGTCTGTGCTGCCTGATGTTGAGTCTGTTTCTACAGTGAATGTTCGATGCCTGCGCGTTCGATCAATTTGCCCCAGCGGTCGATTTCGGCGGCAAGGAATTTCTGGAGTTCCGCAGTCGGTGGGCTTTTCACTGGAATGGTGCCCATTCTGACAATCAGCGATTGGATGTCCGGCGTTTGCGCGGTCGCCGCGAATTCGGCGCTGAGTCGGTCGATGATCGGCTTCGGGGTTGCGGCCGGCGCGCAGATCAGCGTCCAGCCAACAGCGTCGAATCCGGGAACGCCGGCCTCGGAGATGGTTGGAAGATTGGGCAGGGCTGGAACACGCTCGGTCGAGGACACGCCTAGCGCCCGGACACTCCCCGCGTTGATCTGGCTGATCACGCTGCCCGCGTCGGCGAACATGACCGCGACGTGACCGGCGATCACGTCGTTGAGGCCGAGCGGGGCACCGCGATAGGCAATGCCATTCATCTTGGTGCCCGTCATGGCCTGGAACAGCTCGGCCGCCAGATGGATCGCCGAGCCGGGCCCGCCATGAGCGAAATTGATCTGCCCTGGCTTTTGCTTCAGGAGCGCGATCAACTCACCGACGGACTTTACCGGCAAATTGGGATTGACCACCAGAGCGAGCGGTGTGCGGAACACGAGCGACACCGACTGCAGATCCTTGAGCGTGTCGAACGGCAGGGCCTTCAGCAGCTTGGGGTTGGCCGCGAGCGAACTGGCGGCGACGAGCAGTGTAAGGCCGTCCGGCGAGGACTTGGCAACGGCGCCCGCGGCGAGCGCGCCGCCGGCGCCCGCGCGATTTTCCACAATGACCGGCTTGCCCAGGCGCTCCTGCAGTTTGACCGCCATGGCGCGGGCGACAGCGTCGAGACTGCCGCCCGGCGGAAAGGATACAACGAGGGTGACCGGGCCGGATGGAAAGTCGTCCGCAGCCCTGACGCTGAATGGCGCGAGCGCGCCGGTGAGTATCGGCGCGAGAAGCACAGATCGCCGTGTGAACATCCAGTCCTCCCGGGGTAGCGGAAGCGACCGGAAGTCCAACGTGGATTTTGGTCGCGCAGCAGTTTTGAATTCTAGGGGTACGGAGCTGTCAGGTTCGACAGCGCGTTTCCCTCCAATTCCCGCTACCAAAAGCTGCAGGTTTTAGTTGTCATATTGCCCAGGGATCAGTGTACGTGTCCCTCGACCAACCACAAGGCCGCCATGACACGTACGCATCGAACCGGCCGATATGCGGGGCGATGCCGCCCAATAGGCGCGACGACGCCGGGGCTGTGCGATCAACGTCACCTGCGGTAGCGTAGCCGCCGGAGAATCGGACCATGGGCGCTGACGACTACCATCCCTTCGTGCCGCAGCCGCATGAAACCAAGATCGCGGGGCCGACGGCACGCGAGCATGCACAGACGCGGATGAAAAGTCCGCGGGCGCAGGGCCTGTTTGCCAAGTGGAAAGAGATGTTCAACGAGCCGTTCCGCGGCATCACGACCGCCGGGACGGCGATTCCCGGCTTATTCGCGCGGCAACCCGAAGGCGCGCCGGCGGGAGCGATGATCGATGCAGTCAACGCCCTCCTGGGCCTGATGTCGCCGGAGCAGCGCAAGGCGTCGTGCTTTCCAACCGGTTCGCCGCAATGGCGGCATTGGCAGAATACCGAACTATTCGTCGAGAATTACGGGCTGCGCCTCGACGAGGTGAGCGAGCCGTTGCGCGAGGGTGCGATGGCGGTGCTGCGCGCCAGCATGAGTCAGCACGGCTACGAGCTGTCGCGGGACGTGATGAAACTCAACCGCTTCCTCGGCGATCTCGTCGGAGGGCCCGCGGTGATGGGCGAGTGGAGCTATATCTTCTGTCTGTTCGGCAATCCGTCAATGAGCGACCCCTGGGGGTGGCAGCTGTTCGGGCATCATCTGGTGCTCAACTGCTTTGTGCTGGGCGAACAGATGGTGCTGACGCCGGCATTCTGGGGCGCGGAGCCGAGCTATGCAGATCACGGGCCGTTCAAGGGCATCAGGATTTTCCAAGACGAAGAGCGTGCGGGCTTGAAGCTGATGCGCTCATTTTCGGCCGAGCAGCAGGAGCGAGCGATTGTCGCGCATTCGATGATGGGCGGCGATCTGCCGGAGGGGCGGCGGCACTTCGCCGACAACCTGCATCTCGGCGGCGCATTCCAGGACAATCGCATAGTACCCTACGAGGGATTGAAAGGTTCGGAGCTCACCGCTTTGCAGCGGCGCGAGCTGATGGATCTGGTCGATAAGTATCTATCCTGCCTACCCGACGGGCCGCGCGGAGCACGGATTATGGAGGTCGAGCGGCATTTTTCCGAAACCCATTTCTGCTGGATCGGCGGGTTCAGCGAGGACAGCCCATTCTACTACCGGGTGCAGAGCCCGGTGACGTTCATCGAGTTCGATCATCACGCCGGCGTGTTCCTCACCAACCCGGAACCCGCGAAGTTCCACGTCCATACCATCATGCGCACGCCCAACGGTAACGACTACGGGTTCGACCTGCTGAGGCAGCATTACAAGGATTCGCCGCATCATCAACAGGCGCAGCAACAGCAGGCGCAGCATGGAAGCCATCACCACGGACACGGCACGCACCCGCATCATGGCAATCACGAGCACGATCATCATCGGGGCGATGGACGGCATGATCATCGTCATGATGAATGACGACGATCAAAGTCACCGGCCGCGCAATATGACTATGCCATCCTCGCCCTCATCCTGTGACAGCTTCCGCCAATCCGGATTATGCTCCGGCCCGATGGCGGGGGCCGGGTTGCGTCGATAAAGACTCAGTTAGGCAGGCAACCGCCCGATAAGCTAACGTCACTTCGGCCGCCTTTTCCTGCGTTGGCGAAGGTACTGCGCGGGCGCGATGTAGGGCGCGGTCGGACTCTGGGAGAGATGCACATGACAGGCACAATTTTCGGCCGGCGTCGGCTTTTGGAGGGGGCAGCGGCGATGGGAATGGCGGCTCTGACGCCGCGGGTCCTGTTCGCGCAGCAAGCCGCGCGCAATGCCGCAGCACCCGGGGCGCCCCTGCCGGCGCGCGGCGAGTTCATCATCCGCGGCGCTACGGTGCTCACCATGGATTCCGCCGTGCCCGATCTCGCCGCCGGTGACGTGCATGTCCGGGACGGCGCCATTATCGCGGTCGCCCAGAAGGTCGAGGCGCCGACCGCGCAGGTCATCGAAGGCGAAGGCATGATCTGCATGCCCGGCTTCGTCGACACCCATTTCCACATGTGGACCAGCTTGTTCCGCCCGTTCGTTCGCGCCGACGCTCCGGCGTTCGGCTACTTCCCGGTCACCGCGCGTCTCGGTCCGCTGATGGGGCCGGAGGACAGTTATCGCGCCGTCCGCCTCGGAGCCGCCGATGCGATCGCCGCCGGCATCACCACGGTGCACAACTGGTCGCACAACACCCGCAGCCCCGAGCACGCCGATGCCGAGTTGTCAGCCATGCGCGACATGGGAATCCGAGGACGGTTCGCCTATGGCACGCCCGTCGGCCTTGCCGACGATGCGCCGATGGACGTCGCCGGCTTGGCTCGCGTCAAGAAAGATTGGATACCCGACAAGGACAATATGCTCACGCTCGGCATCTGCTCGCGCAATCTCGGCGCCATGACCATCGGCGCTGGAGCGGCGACAGCATCCCGGGGTGTCCTGACGGTGGACCAGATCAAGCGCGACTGGGACGCCGCCCGCAGCCTCGGCTTGCCGATCACCATGCATACGTCCGGCGCGAGCCCGATCACGGCGCTCGATCGAGCGGGCCTGCTCGGGCCGGACGTGCAGTTCGTCCATCCGCTGCTGACCACGCCCGAGGAGCGGACGATCCTCAAAGAGCGGGGCGCCAGCTACTCGACGTCGCCCCAGCTCGAAGCGCGCCGGGGGTCGCAGCTCGGCGTCATTCAGCTCGGCGAGCTTCTGGAGGCGGGCGTCAAGGTGAGTCTCTCGACCGACCATATTGCCTCCATCAGCTGCGATCCATTCAGCTCCATGCGCATCCTGTTCGCCCTGCACGCGCATCGGATCGGCGCACGTGTGCCGCTGACCTTGAAGAGGCTGCTGCAGCTCGCGACGATCGACGGCGCCGCCGATCTCGGTATCGCCAACCGCACGGGGTCGATCACGCCGGGCAAGCGCGCCGACCTCGTGCTGGTGCGCACCACCGACACGAACATGGCGCCGACAGGCGATCCCTACGAGGCGATCGTGTCGTTTGGCCTCCCGACGAACGTGGATACCGTCATTGTCGACGGCCGCGTCTTGCGGCGCGGCGGCAAGTTTACCGCGTTCGATCACGCGAAGATCGTCGCGGAGGCGCGTGAGGCGGCCGTTGCACTGCGCGACAAGGCCAAGTGGCCGACCTGAGCGCCGACCGGCAGTGGCGGTCAGTCGCGCTCGCGGAGCTCTAGGTGCGGCGACTTGAACCGGTTGCCGACGAGCCCAATGAACTTGAACTAAGGCGAAGCGGCTATAGCACCACGACACATACTGCCGATCTTCCGGCAGGGATGTGAAAGCTCAATCGTCCGGGGCGCGGATAAAGCGCTGCTGCGCCTGGATCAATTCGACGTTCGCCGGCCGCTCGAAGGGAGCGGGCATCGAGTCGCCGGTCCGACGCGGCCGTCCGATGGCGCGGAACCAATCCTCCAGGCCAGGCGGCGCGATCAGCCAAAGCAGCCGCATCTGGCTTGCGCCGGTATTCGTCACTTTATGCTGCAGGCCGCGGCCAATCAGGATCATCGTCTCGGGGCGAACCTCGTAGAACTTGCCATTGATGTCGGCCTCGCCGTTGCCTTGATAGCAGAACAGCAACTCGTGGCTGCGCTCGTGGGCGTGCCGGCGGATATGCGCACCGGGCTCGAGCACCTGTAGGCCGGTCGAGAACGAGTCGTAAGGCGAGTTGTAAGGGTTGATCTTGTTGATGACGTATCCGGTCGAGGGCAGGGGCTGCCAAAAGGATTCCCCGTCTTCCGGACCGAGCGCGATCACGATACCGTTTCCATGGCCGCTCACCGCACACTCCCTTGCGTCGTCCCATAAGTGCCCATGAATTGCTCGACCGCGACATGCAATTCGTCCCACGGTGCATTGATAAAGTTATAATTGCGAACCGCGAAGGCAGGGACCGACAAAAAACTTCTCGTAGGACGTCGCGCGACTGGCGTGGTCCGATCCGATCAAGTCCCAGGCGAGCTTGAACAGCTTCATGCGATCGGCGGCGGCGAACTCGCCCGCGGTCCAGAACGTCTCGAACAGCGTACGCAGGTCGGGATCGTCGAGCACATCGATGCTGGCCGGAAACTGGAATTGGCCGCCGCCCATCAGTTCACGCATGATGTCGATCAGCCCGGAGTGGTTCTCCATCGCCCAGTGGATCGCCGCATACAGGTAGCGCCGATTGAACACCATGAAGCCGTTGTCGAATGGCTGGCAGGCCTCGATCTGGCCGTCGATCATGGCGTTGTAGCCGGCTTCCATCGCGGCGAAACGCCCGAGCATGTCGCGTACCGCCGGTATGTCCCGGGCCCCGGTAAACCGCGTGACCAGACTTGCCACCGCAAGCATGAAGCGCAGCTTCGAGCCGAACCGTACGTTCGACTGATGGTTCGCAATCACATGGGCGGCGGTCTTGATATAGATGTCGCGCGACAGCCCAGGATTATCGTGGACGATCACCTTCTCCCACGGCACCTTCACGTCCTTGAACACCAGCATGCAGTCCGACTCGTCAAAGCGCGTGGTCAACGGGCGATCGAATGCGCGCATGCCCGCGCGGTTGAAGGGCTCGCGCGACCAGAGCATCAGGCCAGGCAGATTGAGCGGTATGACGCAGGTGATGGATTCCTTGAGCTGATCGGGAGCGAGCGGCATCACGTTCCCGATCAGCACCTCGTGCGCGTAGGCCGCACCGCTGGCCAGCATTTTCATGCCGTTGAGCGTGACGCCGCGGTCGTCCTCCGCGGTTACGCGCAGCGCGGGCTGCGGCAGGCCCTTGGCGAGATAGTAGTCCTTGTTGCGGGCGCCTTGCGGCGGCACGATCGCATAGGTCGCGAACAGGTCGTTGCGGCGGACATGCCGGTAGATCGCCAGTAGATTATTGCGGTTGCCGCCGGGCTCGCTGTCGAACACTTCGGGCTTCATCGACAGGCCGGTGAGATTGCCGGCGAATGCGTCGGGTGTGCGCCCCATCAGTCCGAAGCAGAAATCCGCGATCTTGCGATGGGCGCGGTTGCGGCGGCGAAGGTCCTGCTGCGAACGCGGCTGCAGGTAATACATGCTGCAGCGCTCGCCGTCCTCCTCGAAGGTCATCAGGTCGCGCAGCGCCGGATCGGACTTCATGTCGAATAGCGCCGCGTAGGTGCGCGCGCCGTCGGCGAAGGCCGGATGAGTTGTCTGGTCCTCGATGCGCTCTTTGCCCACATAGAGCGCGCGGCCGTCGCGGATGCTCTCCAGGTATTCCTTTCCGGTCATGAGCATGGGAGAGCTATTCGTCAAAATAAGATCGTCGCGCCCTCCCCCGGACGGGGGAGAGGCATTGCTTGGCTGCTCTGGTGTGTCGGACGCTCGTGAGCGTCAGGTCCCGGCAGGATGCGTTGCGATCAGGTTCCATTTTCCGTGCTGCATCTCGATGATGTAGACCGGCTTCAGGGCGTCGCCATTCTTGCCGAAGGAGATCGGTCCTTCCAGCGCCGGATAGGGCGGCATCGCGCGCAGCACGTCGCGGATTGCGGTGCGTTCGGCGGCGAGCTTGGCCGGATCGCCGGTCACTTTGGCTTCCTTCATGGCGTGTGCGTAGAACATCACGATATCGTAGGCGGCGGCATCGAACTGCGCAGCCGCGGATCTCTCGATCCCGGCGGCCTTGGCACGCTTCACGAACTCTTCCTCGAACTTTTTCGCCTTGTCGTTGACGCCGCCGAAGAACGTCGTGGGAATCGTCGTGCCGTTGCCATTCTCGCCCATGCGCGTCGCGAGTTCAGAATCGGCGATCGTCGAGCCCGCAACCAGACGGCCGGTATGGCCCTGTCGGCGCATCTCTTGAACGAGCCGCACGGCCGCCTCCGGTCCCGAGCCGACCCCGACCAGATCGGTCGGCGCGGCCTTGAGTTGAGAGACCTGGGCAGACAGATCGAAGGCTTGGGTCTGGAACGTGACACTGACCTTCATTTCGACGCCCGATGCCTTCATGATGTTCGGCAGTACGACCTCGCCCATCGTTTTGGAGATGACGTCGTCGGTTGCGTAGGCAACCCCACCGGTCGCAGCGGCGTAGCCCTTGTCCTTCAGGGTCTTCATGACGTTGCGAAACATGTAGCCTTCGTCCGAGGTATTGCGCAGCCCGTAGGTAAACGGTTCGGCAAGCTTCGGAGCCGATGAGGCCATCGACATCGTGACGACACCGGCACGCTCGCCGGCAGGGAACGCGACCCGGCACTCGCCCGAGCTGAATGGGCCGATGATCGCCATTACCTTGTCGTCCTCGGCGAGCTTGCGCAGCCCAACCACCGCCTGCTCCGGTTTACCGGCGGTGTCGAACGAGACAATCTTCAGTTTCTTGCCATTCACGCCGCCAGCGGCGTTGATTTCATCGACCGCCATCTGCGCCGCAATTTCGTTGGTCTTTGCCAGTGTTGCGAACGGTCCCGCTCCCGCATAGAGGTTGCCGAGCAGAAGCTCCTGCGCCTGAGCCGTTCCAACGGCCACCGCGGACAACGCCGTCGCGGCCAACAATCCGATCAATCTCGCTTTCATCACCCTCTCCTGTCGTCAGTCTGAATTTCACCCGTTGCCCAACTTGCGCTCCGCGCGCCCGAGATAGGCGTCACGCAGCGACGGATCCGCGCGCAACCCGGCGGGCGCGCCTTCCATGACCTTGCGGCCAAGCTCCAGTACGTAAGCGCGGTTTGCGAGCGAAAGCGCCTTTTGCGTATTCTGCTCGACCAGCAGGATTGCAACCCCGCGCGTACGGTTGATCTTGGCGATCAACTCGAACACTTCATTCGTCAGGCGCGGACTCAGCCCGAGCGACGGCTCGTCGAGCATCATGAACTGCGGGTTCGCGAGCAAACCGCGGCCGATCGCAAGCATCTGCTGTTCGCCGCCCGAGAGCACGGACGCGGACATGTCACGGCGCTCCGCAAGATTGGGAAACAGCTGATAGATGTCGGCCAGTTCGGCCGCGATCTGGCGCAAATCGCGGCGTGCGAAGGCACCCATCAGGAGGTTCTCGTTCACCGTGAGGCTCATGACGATGCGGCGGCCCTCCGGCACCAGAACGAGGCGCTCCCGTACGCGCCGGCTTGGCGGCCACGCTGTGATGTTGCGATCATCGAGCATCACACTCCCGCCGGACACCGGCGTCAGGCCCATCATCGCCTTCAGCAAGGAGGATTTCCCGGCTCCGTTGGCGCCGAGCACGGCAACCACCTCGCCGGCGTCGATCCGGAGCGAAATACCGCGCACGGCGTGAACGCGGCCGTAGTGCACCTGCAGGTCCTCGACCTCAAGACGCATGGCGCTGCTCCGCCTCGTCGGCGCCGAGATAAGCCTCCTTGACGAGCGCATCCTCGCGAATCTGCTCAGGCGTGCCTTCGGCGATCTTGCGGCCAAAGTTGAGCACGATCAGGCGCTCGCAGAGCGCACCCACGAAATGCATGTCGTGTTCGACCACCAGCAGCGTGATGCCGCGCTGCCGGCAAACCGACGAGATGCGTTCGCGCAGCACGTCGGTTTCAGCCGGATTGAGGCCCGCCGCCGGTTCGTCGAGCAGCAGCAAGGTTGGCTTCGCCATCAGCGCACGCACCAACTCGATACGCTTCTGCACGCCGTACGGAAGGCTGCCGACGGTCGCGCGCTCGTAACCGCCGAGCCCGGCATCGGCGAGCCCCGCACGCGCTTCCTCGCGCCAGCGGTTTCCCGGTACGAGGTTGACGGGCTGCAGCACACCGAATAGCCCGCGATTGCGGCAATGCTGACCGATCAGCACGTTCTCGAGCGCGCTGAGGTGAGGCATCAGGCGGATGTTCTGAAAATTCCGCGCGACACCGTGCCTGATGCGGCGATGGCACGGCACATGCGCGATGTCGGCGCCGCCGAGTACGATCCGCCCGGCGTCGATCGGGAAGAGACCCGTAATCAGGTTGAACACCGTCGTCTTCCCGGCGCCATTCGGTCCGATCAATCCGCAGCAGGAGCCGCGGCGGACCGAGAAGCTCAGGTCCTCGATCACCGTCAGACCGCCGAAGCGCTTGCTCACATTCTCGATCGCAAGGATGGATTCGGCGTCGCTCACGCTGGTTGCTCCGTCGCATCGGAACGCCTTCGAACCGAGAAAAGTCGGTTGATCTGCTCGCTGGTTACGAGGCCTTGCGGGCGCAGCACCATCACGACGATCAGGATCGCGGCAAACAGCACGTAGCGCCAGTGCGCGCTGCCGCGCAGAAGCTCGGGCAGGAGTGTGAAGACGGTGGCGCCGAAGAGCGGACCCAGCACGCTTTGCGTGCCGCCGAACAGAACGTAGAGCACGATGGAGATCGACAGTGAGATGGAAAAATACTGTGCTTCGATGTAGCTGAAATGATGCGCGTAAAGGCCGCCGCCGATGCCCGCGATGATCGACCCGAGCGTGAAGGCGGCGACCTGGAAGGCGCGCACATTCAGTCCCATGAGCTCGGCCGCCCTTTCGTCGTCGTGCACGGCGGTGATCGCAATGCCGAACCGGGTCGCAAACAACAGCCAGACGAAAATCGTGACGCCGAGCGCGAAGGCGGCGACCACCGGCCAACGCATGAACATCGTCACCGGATAGCCGGCGGCGCCGCCGACCACTTCGAGATTGAGAATTACGGCTCGCACGATCTCCCCGAGCGCAAAGGTTGCGAGCGCGAGATAGATGCCCCGCGTGCGCAATACCGGGATCGAGACGACAAGCGCGACGAGGCCGGCAGCGAGACCCCCGAACGGAACCGCCAGCAGCGGCGAAACCGCAGCATTGTTGCTGAGAAAAGCCGAACTGTAGCCGCCGATCGCTGCGAAACCGGCCACGCCGAGATTGAGCTGGCCGGCGGCAATCGGAAGAAACGCTCCATAGGCGTAAACGATGTTGATCGCCAGCAGCACGGCAACGCCTTCCAGATATCCGCTCATGCCCGGGCTCTCGCCTCCGTGCCGCCGAACAATCCGGTCGGACGGATGATCAGGATGAGGAGCAGAAGTCCGTAGACCGATATGTCGACGAAGTCGGCGCCGAACAGCTGAATCGAGAACGCTTCGGTGAGCCCGATGATCAGCCCGCCGGCAATCGCGCCCCAGATGTTGCCCATGCCTCCGACCACCATGGCGGATATGCCCTTGAGCCCGAGCGCCTCGCCCATGAAGGGATGCACCTGCCGGTAGTTGAGGGCGAACAGCACGCCGGCCAATGCCGCAAACAACCCACTGATCACGAAGACCAGCGGCACGATCCGGCCGACATCGACGCCGAGAAGCAACGCCGTATCGGAATCCTCCGCGATTGTCCGCAACGCCCGGCCGAGGCGGGTCCTGCGCAGCAGCAACGACAGCCCTGCGATCAATACGATTGAACAGGCGAGGCCGGCCACCTGAGGAATACTGATGACCAGATTCCCGACGCGCCAGTCGGAGCTTTGAAAGAGCCGTGGGACGCTTTGCAGTTCCGATCCCCAAAAGCTGATGGCGACGTTCTCGAACAGGATCAAAAACGCCATCGAGCTGACCAGCGGCACAAATTCCTGCGCGCCCCGCATCCAGCGCCAGGTGAACCGTTCGACGATCATGGACGCAGCGGCGCCGACCGCGAGCGCGCCGGCCGCTGCCAGCGGCCATGGGATTCCGTGGTGGATGAACCACCACGTTGCCATGCCACCGAGCATGAACAGGCCGGGAATGCTGAAGTTGAGAAATCTCAGGACGCCGATGGACAGCGTCAGCGCGACACCGACCATCGCGTAGATCGAGCCCAGCATGAGCCCATTCACGATCTGCTGAGAGAAGATGGCGCGCCTCGCGATCCTGAGTTGCCGGCAGATTTAGAAGACGATCGTCCCGGTCATGGCCTCGTGCGTAACCTCGCCGGTGAACGGCGGAAATCGCTTAAAGTCGTCGCGTGCCTGGCGGCGTGCTTCCGAGCGCAACGCCGCATCGAGATCGCCGGCGTTTTCGAACTGCATTTGCGCCAGCAGACAGGTTTCGCCGGCATGCACCGGAAATGGATCGTGCCATTCGGCGGGGGAGTGCAGGACCAACGAGCGGATGGCGGGAAATTGCCGCAAGAGTCCCGCGTGCTGCGATTCATAATACCGGCGGAACGCGGCTGGGTCCGACGCGGTGCCACGGTATCTCACGAAGTACGAAACCATGCTCACACCTCAACCCCACGCGCCGAAATGCGTCTTCAACGTTGCCACACCGACGGCAGATCACAAGGCATTTCAACAAGCAATTTGCCGCGGCTCTGCTCATTCCTGGAGCAATAGGTCCTGTCCTCTCGTCCAGTCGCCCTTTGCGCCCGCGCGCCTGCCTGCGTCGTTCAGCCATTGCATCGCCTGCGACGAACCACTGACCAGCGCCGCGGCCGCCGAACTCACCGCCGCAAACGATTTGGCGTTGAGCTTCCCGAAAAATAGATCATTGATTGCGCGGATATCGTGACTGATACCGTCCAGTTTCAGCCGTCCGACCGGTGCGATGCTGAGCAGCACGCCGCGACGGTCGAGCGGGTTCGTGCGCTTGGCCAGGAAGCGGCGCCGGACCAGTTTGCCCGTTTCGGTCGCGACAAACGCGCTCGATACGTGCAGCGCCTGCGCCACCGTGCCGACGCTGACGCCGCCACTGGCCTGCAGACGTGCGATTGCAACGATCAGACTATACTGCGGCCCGGTGATCCCGAGCTTGCGGCCAAGACGCTCGCGCACGATCTCCATGCGGGCTGAGATCGTAAACAGGTCGGCGACCAGCGACCGAAAGCGCCGGTCCGATCCGCTTTCGAGCAGCACATCGCGCGAAACCGTGGGCGGCAGGATGTAGCTTCCTGTCTCCGACATCGTTGCCGCCGCCGCACCGTTCGCACGCCTGCGAGATTCGCGCATGCTAGAGGTTGACGTATCCGGTGTCGCCCAGAAGCTGGGACTCGATCGGAATGTGCAGGCTGTCGTGTACGGTGTTGTAGAACTTCCAGAAGCCGACGACGCAAGCCAGTTCGACGATCTGCTCCGGAGTGAGATGCTTCTTCAGCCGTTGCAGGATTTCGTCGGGAACCGATGTCGGATCTTCCGACGCCGAGCGCACGTAATCGAAGCAGGCCTTTTCCATCTCGTTGGCCGGCTCGTTGTCGGCCGTGATGATGTTCTGGAGTTCTTGTTCGGTCACGCCCCAACCTTCGAAGGCGTCGCCCTTTGGCTTTTTCAACATCGCACAACTATGCGCGGTGCAATAGGCGCAGCCGTTGGTGGCGCAGGCGACGGCGGCGAGCTTCCGCTTCAAGAGTTGATCCAGCTTGGAACTAGGGTCGCGCATGACGTTGCTGTTGAGCTTCCACAGCGTCTCGGCAATCTCCGGACGGTACGCGTAGAGCTTCAGCGCGTTGGGCAGAAAGCCCATGCGCTTCTTGTAGGGCTCGACCACGGGCTTGAGCCTCGGATCGAAATTGTCCTCCTTCACGTAGGGAATAAAGGGTTCGGCCTCGATCAGCACTTTCGGTTTCGGGGGGGTGATCGCGTCCATGGCTGCTCCTCTCACAGGTAGTCTTCAAGTTTCACCTTGCCCCAGTTGCGGGGCCAGGCGCGTTCAAAGTCCGCCGGGTCGTGGCGCGATTTTGCGGTGGCGTCGATACCCATCTTGCCGACGACGCGCCATGGGTAATGACCTTCCAGCGGGCGCGCCGATGGGTCGTAAGGAGAGCCGCGCGTGTTGCCGACGATGATCACGTCGCGCGAGGGATCGCAGCGCGTCGCGATCGCATGATAGACATCGGCGGGATCGTCGAGATCCGTGTCCGGGCTGACGGCGACCACCAGCTTGGTGTTGAGCCACGGTGCGCCCATCGCCGTCATCAGCGCGTCATTCATGAAGCCTTCGCGCGGGGCGGTAACCTGAATAAGGCAGGACAGCGCGGCGCCCCAGGTCGGAAACCGCACGTCCTTCACGTCGAGGCCGATCTCCGAGAGCCGGTTGTAGAGCACCGCCTCGTGACACAGCCGCGGCAGCGGCTGATGGTCGGTCTCGGGCGTGGTCTGGTGGTTGCGATAGATCGGCCGGTCCGCCCGCATCGTGATCGCGGTGATTTCGACCTCCGGCAATTCCTCGTAATGCGGCAGGTGATACATCGACGGCGACGTCACGTCGCCGACGCGGGTCTTGCCGTTGAGCTTCACGCGTCCTTCCACCACGATCTCGGCTTGCGCCGGCACCGTGAGGTCGAGCGTCTCGCACGGCACCATCTCGATATCGCGGTCCATGATCGTGCCGACCATTTCCATTTCGCCCCAGGCATCCATGTGCAGGCCGGAAAAGTTCGCCATGATCTCGTAAGCCGGCGGCACGCCGATGACGAAAGCGATCGGCATGTATTCGGCGCCGGCCTCGCGATACTTGCGCATGATGATGTGAGAGTGCGGCGTCGCGAAGCTGATCAGCCCGCGCCGCGGCCCGACCGCGTGGGTGCCGGCATGGCAAGAGTTGTAGAATCCGGTCTGCGGATCCTTGATGATGTTCATCGCGGTGACGTAGGGCGCCGCATCCTTGTCCTTGTGATACGGGATCGGAAGCTTGGTCCAATCGGCGTCGGCACCGAGTTTGACGACTTCCTTCACCGGCCCTGATTTCACCGCCTTGAACCCGCGGGGCGGCTGCCGCAGCCGGAACGCCAGGGTCTTGAGATAGTCCTTAGGCTCAACGCCGAGCGCGCGCGCCTGCGAGCGACGGTTCTTCACCAGGATGTCACACAGCCGGAAGCCCGGTTTCTCGACGATGTTCTCGAACACGATCGGCTGGTCGCTCTGCGCCGACAGCGCTCCGATGTCGTCCATCCGGACCGGCTTGACGATGCGGGTGACGATGTCGGCGTTGGTCTCGAGATACGCGCGCAGCGATACGTCGACACCAGAATTCGATGCCCGGGGGATGGTCGATGACGCCGTCACGACTTCCTCTCGCGTTGCAATTCGTTAAGTTACTTTATTATTCTTCCGCCATGAGTCAATCCCAATTGTGATTGGGTCGGTGGGACGCGGTGCGCGCTTGTTCTCGGGCGATTAGCAAGTCGTCGTGGCGTGACCGCCGTCACATCCATTGCGAGCAGCGGGTGCGAGGATGCGTGCCCAATGCCGACGGTGCGTGCCCAAGGCCAACCAGGAGAATAGCCGTGACCGAGACCATTTTCCGTATCATGAGGACCGCCGTGGCAGGCGTCGTCGCTGCCTACTGTGGCCTTGTGCTCGCTCTCATCGCCTTTACGGACTTCAAGCTGAGCAAGCTGGATGTCCTTCTTTGCGTGCTCATGTTCGGGTACGCGCTCGCCATGCTTGTGACCGAGTCCCTTGATCAACGGCGCGGGATGGTCGTGCCGAAACCGCAGATGCAGCCAGCAGGCCCGGCAGTGCGTGAGCCGCGTTAGTTGCCGAAGGCTGATCGGGCGCCGCGGCAATCCTGCATCAGCCGTTCAGGTCCTAGTTTATTCACCGCGCGCACGGTTCCCGCCCGAACGCGGTTGTGACAAATTGCCCGCTCGATCGTGAAAACCCGCCTGGACCTTGAAATGCGAAATGCGCCTTACTGTGGCGTGTGATCGAACACAATAAACGACGGGAGAAAGCCCCATGACATCGGCACGATGGGCCGCGGCCATTATTCTGTTGGCAGTGTCGCCGCTGTACGTATCCGCGCAGGCGCAGAATTTTCCGACCCGCAACATCACCGTCATCGTACCTTACGCGGCCGGCGGGCCGACGGACCTTGCCGCGCGCCAGCTTGCGCCGCTGCTCACCACCAGGCTCGGGCAGAACGTCATCGTCGAAAACGTCAGCGGCGGCGGTACGAATATCGCAACCGGGCGCGTCGCTAACGCGTCGCCGGACGGCTACACGTTGCTCCTGCACAACTTGCAAATCTCGGCCAACGTTTCGCTCTATCCGAAGCTTGCCGGCGACACCGACAAGCGCCTGGTGCCGATCGCCTTCATCAACAACAACCCGCTCGTGCTGGTGGGCCGGAAGTCGCTCGCCGCCAATACGCTGCCCGAGTTGATCGCCTGGATGAAGACGACCCGGTCGAAGATCGCCTATCCGGGCGTCGGATCGACCGGACACCTCACGACCGCGTTGTTCCTGCAGAGCATCGGCACGGATGGCGACCTTGTACCCTATCGCGGCGCGGCGCCCGCGCTGCAGGACATTGTCGGCGGGCACGCCGATCTGTTCTACGCAACACCGCAGCAGGTCGTGGGTGTCATCAAGGACGGCACGGTCAAGGCCTATGGTGTCACCGCCAAAGAGCCGCTCAAGCAACTGTCTGCGGTGCCAAGCATGGTGCAGGCGCTCGGACCAAAGCTCGAAGTGCGGTTCTGGCAGGCGCTCTTTGCGCCGGCCGCAACGCCCGAGCCGGTGCTGGAAAAGCTCAATGCGGCGCTGCGCGAGGCCATGCAGGACCCGGCGCTGCTCAAAAGCTGGGATGACACCGGTGTGCTCGGCTATACCAACGAGTATCATACACTGACCGGAGCAAAGGCATTGTTCCGCTCGGAGATCGATCGCTGGGGCGAGGTCGTGCGCGTCAACAGGATCGAAGGACAGGACTGACCATCCCAGATCCTGGCGGATATTCAATGAATGCTCCCCTTCGCTCCATTCTGCATCCGACCGATTTTTCCGATCTGAGCGGCGCGGCGCTCGCCCACGCGCTGTGCATTGCGCTCGCAGCCAAGAGCAAGTTGCATCTCGTTCACGTGTCCGAACGCGAAGCGACCGGCGCGCTGGCGTTTCCACAGGTCCGGCACCTGCTCGTGCAATGGGGGCTGGCGGACGAAAACGACCCGCCCTGGGTAATCTCGGACAACCTCGGACTTGAGGTCGACAGCGCCGACATCCGCTGGCAGAACCCGGCGGAGGGCATCGTCGGATTTCTCGGTCAGCATTCGGCCGATCTCGTCGTGTTCGCAACCCACGGCCGGGATGGGCTCGAGCGCTGGATGAAAGGGTCTGTATCGGAAGCGGTGCTCCGCCGCCTCGCCATCCCGGCGCTCTTCGTCACGCTCGGCGCGCGCGGGTTCGTCAGTCAGGTCAACGGCGACATCCAGCTCCGCCGCGTGCTCATCCCGGTTGATGTTTCGCCGCCGGCGGACGAGACGGTCGAAACCGTGCTGGGTTTCATCAAACTGCTGGGTGCTGAAAGCATCATGCTGCACCTGCTCCACATTGGACATACGGTGCCGCCCCTGCGCGCGACTTTGTCGGACGGCACGCGGCTGCCGCCGGTTATCCTGCGCTCGGGCAACGTCGTGCAATCGATCGTGGATGCGGCCATTGAGTTCGATGTCGATCTCATCGGCATGCCGACCGCCGGGCATCACGGCGTGCTCGATGCGCTGCGCGGCAGCACGACCGAACGGGTCATCCGCCACGCCCCGTGCCCGGTCCTTGCCATTCCGGTGTTGTAGCGGCGCGTGAACTGCCGGGCGCGGCAAGGACGCGGGTTTACCACGCCGGTTCTACGACCAGGTTGCCCAGATGATCGATGTGGCCGACCAGTCCAGGTTCGATGACGGTGGTGGCGTCGGGCTGTTCGAGAATGGCAGGCCCCGCGATGCGTGCGCCCGCCGGAAGATCAAGTCGTGCCCAAACGCTGGTGACCTGCCAGCCGCCCGCGAACCACACCTGGCGCGAACCGAGGCGTGCTCGCTCGATCGACGCCGTTGGCCCAGGCGCGAATACTGAAAAATCGAAAGGCGGCCGCCGGCCGATCGCCGCCACGCGCAGGGAGACAATCCGCATCGGTAGTCCGGGCAGGAGGCGGCTGAACGACGCGAGATAGGCCGTCTCGAAAGCCGCACGGATCATGGCTTCGGTGACGGCGAGGCCGCCATGCCGCGCGACGGGAAGCGGGACGGCCACGGTATGGGTCTGCCCGACATAGTGCATGTCGAGTTCATAGACCACGTCGGTGCGCTCGACCGGGATACCGGATTCGGCGATGACCGCGCTGGCCTCTTTGGCCGTTTGCCGCATCCGCCGCTCGAGCGCGGTCGTGTCGAGCCCATCCAGCATGACGTTGAGCGTCTGCACCACGTCGTGCCGCAAATCGGCGAGCACGCAGCCGAGCGCCGAGATGATGCCGGGGAAGCGCGGCACCAGTGCGCACTTGAGGCCGATCTCGCGAATGAGCGCGCCGGCGTGCAACGCGCCGCCGCCGCCGAACGGCATCGCCACGAAGCGCGACGGCTCGTGGCCGCGCTCGATGGACACGAGCCGGATGGCGCCGGCCATGCGCGCTTCCGCGACGCGCACGATGGCGGCTGCGGCGTCCTCGATCTTCGAGCTTGAGTGGCGTGCCAACGTGCTCGGCGATGGCGTTGCGCGCCGCCGCGACATCGAGCGATTTGAGCTCGCCGCCGAGCGGGCGCGCCGCGTTGATGCGGCCGAGCACGACCTGCGCGTCGGTCAGCGTCGGCCGGGTGTTGCCTGCGCCATAGCAGGCCGGCCCCGGCACCGAGCCCGCGCTTTCCGGCCCGACTTGCAGAAGACCGCCGCGATCGACCCACGCGATCGAGCCGCCGCCCGCGCCGATGGTCGTGATCTCGATCATCGGCGTGCGGATGACGAGGCCAAAGTCGATGGTGGTCTGCGCCGCGACTGCGACCTTGCCGTTCGCGATCAACGAAACGTCGAACGACGTGCCGCCGAGGTCGCAGGTGATGAGATTGTCGAAGCCCGCGGCCTTGGCGAGCGCCGCGCTTGCCACCACGCCGGCGGCCGGACCCGACAGCGCGGTGCGCACCGGCAGCCGGCGCGCCGTCGCGGTCGACATGATGCCGCCGTTCGACTGCACGATATGCAGCCGCCCCGGAAAGCTTTGGGCCGTTAGCGCGTGTTCCAGCTTGCCGAGATAGGAGGCGACCACTGGTTGCAGGTAGGCATTCAGCGCCGCGGTCGACGAGCGCTCGAACTCGCGGATCTCCGAGAGCACCTCGTGCGAAGCCGTGACGAATTCGTTCGGCCACACGGCTCGCAGTTCGGCGAGCGCGCGGCGCTCGTTCTCGGGGTTGGCGTAGGCGTTGATAAAGGTGATCGCGACAGCGTCCGCGCCGCCATCGCGAAGCCGCTTCGCCACCGCGCGGATGTCGGTCGGATCGACAGGCTTGCGAATGCTGCCGTCGGCGAGCGTGCGCTCGTCGACCTCGATGCGTAGGTCACGGTCGGCGATCGGAATGAAATCGCCCCACAGGCCCCACGTACGGCGCCGGTCGCGGCGGCGCATCTCGAGCGTATCGCGAAATCCGCGTGTGGTGATGACGCCGATCCGCGGCCCGCGCCGCTCCAACAGCGTATTCGTGCCGACGGTCGTGCCGTGCACGATCGAATCCAAGCCGGCGGCGCCGCCGAGTGACTGCAGGCCATTGAGAAAGCCGCGCGCCTCGTCGCCTCGGTGCGAGGGCACCTTGGCGGTGCGGAACGTGCCCGTCGCGGCGTCGAGCAGAAACAGGTCGGTGAACGTGCCGCCGACATCGACCCCGACGATGACGTCGCGTGCACTCATGTCCGGACGCGCGCCCGCGCGGTGCCGCCGGTATCGACCGAGCCATCCGCGTGCAGCACCACCTTGTAGTCGCGGCGCGCAGCATCGCGAGAGATATAGCCAAGCCGCACGTCGCGCGCGACGCGCTCGGGATCGCGCGCGATGGGATCGCCGAAGCCGCCGCCGCCGGGTGTTTCCAGCCGCACCTTCTGGCCGCGGCGTATTTTCACGTCGGTGATCTTGGAGACGAGCGGCGGGATGGCCTCGCCGCGGTCGGTCTCGTAGACGAAGCGGTTGAGCGCCGCCGGCCCGCCGCCGTTCACGCCAAACGGCGGATATTTGCCGCGCTCGCCCAGGAGGAAGACCTCGGCGCCGCCGTCGGCCAGCGCCTCGATTTCGTAGATCGCGCCGAGCCCGCCGCGATGGCGGCCCGGTCCCGCCGAGTCGGGCCGCAGCGCCCACTGGGTGAACATGATCGGATAGAGCGACTCCAGGATTTCCACCGGCGGGATGGTCGCGGTCGAGATCGGGTTGTTGCCGTGGTTGAGGCCGTCGCCCTCCGGATTGCCGCCGAGCCCGCCGCCGAAGAAGCAGAACATCACCCAGCGCCGGCCGTGCTCGCGCCAGCCGGTGAGCGAGAGCGCATTGATGGTGGCGAACGGGCTGCCGTTCGCGCGCTCGGGTGCAGCTTGCGCGAAGGCGCCGAAGATCACGTCGATGACGCGCAGGATGGTCTCGGTATAGCCGCCGACCGGGCGCGGGGCGCTGACGCCGAGGAGCGTGCCGTCGGGGATGACGAAGTCGATCGGCGCGAGGCAGCCGGCATTGGCGGGGACGTCGGTGAACAAATGCTTGAGCGCGACGTAACAGCAGGCGACCGTGGTCGAGCGCGCGATATTGAGCGGCCCATCGCAGGGCGGCGCCGAGCGCGAAAAGTCGAGCCGCATGCGGTCGTCGGTGATCGTGAGGTCGAGCGCGATGCGCAGCGGCTTGTCGGTGACACCATCGTTGTCGAGGAAATCGTCGTAGCTGTAGGTGCCGTCCGGCAGCGCCGCGATATTGGCGCGCATCAGCGTTTCGGCGCGCGTGCTCAGCGCTGTGAAGGCGGCCGAGATCGTGTCGTCGCCATAGTCGTCGAGCAATGCTTTGAGGCGGCGCTCGCCGAGGTCGAGCGCATTGAGCTGGCCGTTGAGATCGCCCCAGTTCGATTGCGCCACCCGCGAATTCGCGCCGAGAATGTCGACGATGTCCTGTTGCAGCACGCCCGCACGTACGAGCTTCACCGGCGGGACGCGGAAGCCTTCCTGGAAGCTCTCGGTCGCCTTGGCGTTGAAATTACCCGGCACGTTGCCGCCGACATCGAGCCAGTGGCCGACCGAGGCGAGCCAGACGAACACCTTGCCGTCGCGCATGAACGGCCGCACGAGACGGAAGTCGTTAAGATGCGTGCCGCCGTCATAGGGATCGTTGAACAAAAACGTATCGGCGGGGTCGAGGCCGCCGTCACGCGCGACCTTGTCGATCACCGCCTTGACGGCGAACGCCATGGCGCCGACGAAGATCGGCAGGCCAGAGGTGCCTTGCACCAGCGTGGCGCCGGTTTCCGCGTGATAGAGGCCGTGGCACGCGTCGTGCGCCTCGGCGATGATCGGATTGAAGGCGGAGCGATAGAGCGTCGCGTCCATCTCGTCGGCGATCTGGACGAGGCGGCCGTTGAGCACCGACAACGTGACGGGATCGAGCACGGGATCGAGCAACGTCACCGGCGGCCGCCCGATTTCCGTTCGGCGGGCGGCGGCTCCGGCGACTCGTAGCGCTGGCCGAGCGCGATCATCTCCGGCGTGCCGATGAGCGCATTGAGTCCGTCGAAATCGAGCATGCGGGCGCGGAACGGCTCGGTCGTGCCGTGCGTGGCGAGCGAGCCGTAGTAGTCGCTCGCCATGCGGCCGAGCGCGCGCACGATCCCACCGGGAAAGATCACCAGCGCAAACCCGATTGTCTCCAACTCGGCGGCGGGCAGCGGCGGCGTCTTGCCGCCTTCGACCATGTTCGCCATCAGCGGCGCGGAGATGCCGAGCGCGCTGACCATGCGAGCGAGGTCGTCGCGCGTCTTGGGCGCCTCGACGAACAGCACGTCGGCGCCGGCTTCGCGATAGATGGATGCGCGTTCGATCGCGCGGTCAAAGCCTTCGACCGCGACAGCGTCGGTGCGCGCGATGATGAGCGTGTCGGACGAGCGGCGTGCATCTAGCGCCGCGCAAATCTTGCCGCGCATTTCGCCCGCCTGGATCAGCGCCTTCCCGTCGAGATGGCCGCAACGCTTGGGGAAGTCCTGGTCCTCGAGCTGGATAGCATCGGCCCCGGCGCGCTCGAATTCGCGCACGGTGCGCACCACGTTGAGCGCGTTGCCGTAGCCGGTATCGGCGTCGACGATCAGATGAGCATCGACACGGTCGCGGATCAGCGCGAGCGTGCCGGCGACTTCGGTCATGGAAACGAGCCCGATGTCCGGCCGGCCGAGCCGGGTGTAGGCGATGGCGGCGCCTGAGACGTAGAGAGTGGCGAACCCCGCCTGCGCGGCAACGAGCGCGGTGAACGCGTCGTACACCCCGGGCGCCACCACGATGGGCTTGCGGGCGAGGCGGGCGCGCAGGGTCTCGGCATCTGCCATGATCACATTCCGGGATCACATTCCAAGATAGGCGCGCCGCAACTCCGGATCGTTGGCGATGTCGGCCGCACTTCCGTGTAGCACGAACCGGCCGTTGTCGAGGATATAGGCGCGCTGGGCGACCTCAAGGCTTTGCACGACGTTCTGCTCGACCAGCAGGAGGGCGGTGCCCTGGGCGTTGATGCCTTTGATCAGGGCGAAAAGCTCCTCCACCAAGAGCGGCGAGAGGCCGAGCGATGGTTCGTCGAGGATGAGAAGCTTCGGCTCGGCCATCAGGCCACGGCCGATCGCCAGCATTTGCTGTTCGCCGCCCGACAACGTCCCGGCGCGCTGGCGCTGCCGCTCGGCAAGCCGCGGAAAGATCGCGAAGACCTTGTCCCTGTTCCGCGGACGGTCCGCCCGGCCGCGCCGGTAGCCGCCAACGTCGAGGTTCTCGCGCACTGTCATGTTCGGGAAAATGCGCCGGCCCTCCGGCACGTGGATCAAGCCGCGCGCCACGATGGTGGTCGGCCGCTCGCGCTCGATGGCCTCGCCGGCGAAGTGGATGGAGCCATGCCAGGCCCGCAGCACGCCCGAAACCGTGCGATTGAAGGTCGATTTGCCCGCGCCGTTCGAGCCCAGGAGCGCGACGATCTCGCCAGCGTTCACCGTCAGATCGACGCCGCGCAGGATTTCGGTCGCGTCGTAGCCGGCATGCAGACCCGTCACCGCCAGGATGGCCTCAGGCATGGGCGCCGCTCCCGGCCTGCATGCGCTTGGCGGCGCCGTGACCCAGATAGGCCTCGACGACGCGCGGATCGCTCGCGATCGCTTTCGGGCGTGCCCTGCGCGATGATGCGTCCCTTCCGATAGCACGAACACGTGCTCGGCGAGGCTCATGACGGCTTGCATGACGTGCTCGATCATCACGATGGCGATTCCGCGGTCGCAGATCATGCGGAGGACCGGCAGCATGTCGCGGATCTCAGAGGGATTCAGTCCGGCCAGCACCTCGTCGAGCAGGAGGAGGCGCGGCTCGATCGCGAGTGCGCGCGCGAGTTCGAGCCGCTTGCGGCCCGCGACCGTGAGAGCGGCGGCCGGACGATCAAGCAACTGATCCAATCCTACGGCCTTGGCAACGTCGTCCGCCGCCGCAAGCGCGGCCGAGCGCGAGGGCCGCGACAGATGCGCGCCGACCGCGATGTTCTCCCGCACGGTGAGACCTGCAAACGGCTGCACGATCTGGAAGGTGCGCGCGATGCCGCGGCGGGCAAGCCGATGCGGCGGCTCACCGGTAACATCCGAGCCGTCATAGATGACGCGTCCTTCCGAGGGCTTTAGCGAGCCGGCGATGATCGAGAACAGCGTGGTCTTGCCGGCGCCGTTAGGTCCGATCAGCGCGGTGATACGCCCGCGCTCGGCGGTGAGCGACGCCTGGTCGATGGCCAGCAGGCCGCCGAAGCGCTTCGAGATGTTGTCGACACGGAGCACCGGTTCAGCCATGGCGCGGCTGCCCGGCGGCTTCATCGCGCCGAGACCGAAGGCGCGCGCGCAGATCGGCCAGCAGTCCAGCGATGCCGCGCGGCGCAAATGCGACGACCGCGATCAGCACGCAGCCGTAGATGACGAGGTCGAGGCCGGGCGCTTGGCCGGTCACGAGCTTGGTCAGCTCACCAAGCGTCTTGACGACGAGCGCGCCGAGCAGGGGGCCGAGTACGGTGCCGACGCCGCCGATGATTGGCGCCAGCAGCGCCTCGACCGAGATCCACGGGCCGTAGGCGATTGCCGCGTCGACGAACAGGAAGTATTGCGCGTAGAAGCAGCCGCCGGCCGCGGTGATGGCCGCCGACATGATCATGGCGATCAGCTTGACGCGCGTCGTGTCGACGCCGACCGCCTCCGCGGCTTCCTCGTTCTCGCGCACCGCCACGAGATACGCGCCGAAGCGGCTGTTCTCGATCACGCGAACGATGACGATCGACAGGGAGACGAAGCCGAGGATGATCCAGTAGTACGGCGCGCGGCTCTGGAACTGGAAGGCTTCCGGCCGCAGGTCGAGCTTGATCAGCGTGCCCACGCCCGCCCCTGTGATCGGCGCGACGCTCGCGAGAATGCGCAGCACTTCCGCAAAGGCGAGCGTGACCAGCGCGAAGTAGGAACCGCGCAATCCCGAGCGGAAGCTGAGCGCGCCGATGATCGCGCCGACCAGCGCGCCAGCGGCGATCCCGACGAACAGGCCGAGCCACGCATTCACGCCGTAGCGTACTTGCAGGATCGCGGTGGCATAGGCGCCGGTGCCGAAGAACGCCGCATGTCCGAAGGAATACTGGCCGCCATAGCCGCCGAGCAGGTTCCAGCCCTGGCCGACCAGCGCGATCAGCAGCGCCATCACCAGGAAATTGAGCACGACGTTGGATGACGTGATCAGCGGAACGCCGGCGAGCAGTGCGAGCACGAACAGAACGGACGCATTCCTGGTCATGCCCGTTCACCGAACAGGCCGGTCGGGCGGAACAGCAGCACCAGGATGAACGTCACGAAGATCCCGATCTGGCCGAGCGATTCCCCGAGATAAAGGCCGGAGAGACTTTCGACGACACCGATCACCAGGCCGCCGACGAGCGCGCCCACGACCGAGCCCATGCCGCCGAGCACCACGATGGTGAAGGCGATCAGCACGAAGGCGTTTCCGGCGGTCGGGTTGACGTAATAGGTCGGGATCAGGAGGCAGGCGGCAATCGCCAGGCACGCAGTGCCCAGCCCGAATGTGACCGCATAGATGTGCGCGACATCGATGCCGGACAGCTCGGCGCCGAGCTTTTCTTTTGCGACTGCGCGGATCGCCTTGCCGGTGTCGGTCCAGCGCATCAGAAGCCAGAGCGCGATCGCCACCAGGATCACGATCCCGAACGCGATGACCCGCGACACGCCGATGAAGGCGGGGCCGATTTCGATCACGTCGAAGGAGTAGGGCAGGTTGACGGTGCGGGTATCGGCGCGAAATGCCCACAGCAGCGCGTTCTCGATCACCACCGCGAGCCCGAGCGTGATCAGCAGGATGTTGCGGTCCTCGCCATGCGCGGCGGGACCGATGACGAAGCGCTGCAGGCCGTAGCCGGCGAGATAGAACAGCGGCGTCAGCACGAGCGCCGCGAGATACGGGTCGAGCCCGAGCAGCGAATACGCGAAGAACGCCGCGAACATCGCCGCGGTCAACAGCGCCCCGTGCGCGAAATTGATGATGTGAAGAACGCCGTAGATCAGCGTCAGCCCGAGCGCGATCAGGGCGTAGATCGCGCCGGTCATCAGCCCGTTGAGCACCGCCGGAATGAGAATGGCCGGTGACAGCATGGCGCTAATGTGGAGGACATGAAGCCGCGCTCATGTCACGCAACGACATCACGTCGGCATCGGGAATACGGCCTTCGCCGAGGAGAACGTCGCGGGCAGGATCACCTGGATGTCATTGCCGAGCACCTGCGTGTTCGCCGGCGCCGCGCCCTGGTTCTGTCCGTTCACGAACTTGGTCGGGCCATAGGGCATGACGTGGCCCGCGAAGGTCGAGCTTTCGAGCGCTGCGATGATCTTCGCGCGGTCGGCGCTGGCGGCGCGTTCGAGCGCGTCGGCCAGCAGCAGGACGCACGAATAGTTCATGTAGACTTCGTAGGTGTAGAACTGGTTCTGCGCCTCGACCTGCTTCTTCAGCGCCAGCGCCTTCGGGTTCTTCGGGTCGAACCAGTGATTGCAGTCCATGATGTATTGCGCGGCCTCGGGGAATTCCTTGACGAACTTGTAGGATGAGGCGGCCCCGCCGAGCACCGAATAGATGCCCTTCGGCCGCACGCGCTGCTGCTGCATCGTGCGCGCCAGCAGGACATACTCGTTGTAGTAGTTCGCCGGGATCACCAAATCGGGGCTCTGCGCCTTGATCTTCAGCACGACGTTGTTGAAGTCGCGGGTCGGGGTGGGATGCGAGATTGTTTCGAGCACCTGGAAGCCGCGCTCGGGCAGCTGCGTATTGAGGAGCTTGGCGAGGCCCGCGCCGAAGGCGGAGTCCTCGTGCACGATCATCACGGTCTTCGCGGGCTTGCCGGCTCCGTCGTTGATGATGACGAGGTTGTCGAGCGCGGTCTTGGCGATGACGCCGAAGCCTGGGCCGAAGCGGAACGTGTTCTTCAGGCCGCGCGTGACGATGCTGTCGACCACGCCGACGTCCACGACATAGGGCAGGTCGTAGCGCGCGGCGGTCTGGCTGGCGGCGAGGCAGATGGCGCTGGCATAGCCGCCGACGACGGCGGCGACGCCGGCCGAGTTCATCTTCTCGACCTCGGCATTGCCGCCGTCGGGAGTTGACTGCGCGTCCCCGAGCACCGGTTCGATCTTCGCACCACCCAATGCCTTGATGCCGCCCGACGCGTTGATCGCGTCGACCGCAAGCTGTGCGCCGAGGCGGCCCTGCTGCCCGGAGTACGACAGTGCGCCCGACACCGGATGCAGAATGCCGACCTTGACGGGGGCGGCCTGTCCCCGCAGGACCGCCGGTGCGGCGAGCACGCCTGCGGCACCCAGCGCGGTGGACTGCAGAAAGCGGCGGCGATTCATGCCGAACATCTGACGGGACATGCGTGCTCTCCTGGTGACGGGCGGTAGACTAACATTGGTCCGGTCGCCCTTCTATATTATCGTGCAAACTTCGTACCGTGCGGCGTCAGTTTCCGGGCATGAACAAGTCTCAGACCCTCATCGACAAGCTGTGGTCGGCGCACGAGATCGTGCGCCGAGATGACGGCGATTCCCTCCTGTGGGTCGACCGTCATTACGTGCATGAAGGCTCGTTTCACGCCTTTGGCAAGCTGGCCGAGCGCGGCAAAAAGGTTGCCGAACCGGGCCTGACGTTCGGCGTCGCCGACCACTACGTGCCGACGCGCGGCTCGCGCAGCGACATCGCCAATCCCGAGCTGGCGCGGATGGTGCGGCAGGTCGAAGAGAACACTTCGCGGCACGGCGTCAAACTGTTTGGGCTCGACGATCCCCGTCAGGGCATCGTCCACGTCGTCGGTCCCGAACAGGGTCTGACGTTGCCGGGCCTGCTGGTCGTCTGCGGCGACAGCCACACCTCCACCCACGGTGCGCTCGGCGCCTATGCGTTCGGCATCGGCGCGTCGGAAGTGGCGCACGTGCTGATGACGCAGACGATCTGGCAGCGCAAGCCCAAGCGCGCACGCATCACCGTGGACGGCAAAGTGGCGCCGGGTATCGCCGCCAAGGACATCGTGCTTGCGATCATTGCGCAGATCGGCGCTGACGGCGCCACCAGCCACGCCATCGAATACGCCGGTTCGGCGATCCGCGCGTTGTCGATCGAGGGCCGGCTGACGCTCTGCAACATGTCGATCGAAGCGGGCGCGCGCTGCGGTATGGTCGCGCCGGACGACACCACGTTCGCCTATCTCAAGGGCCGGCCTTACGCACCGAGCGGCGCGGACTTTGACCGTGCGATCGAGACTTGGTCTGCGCTGAACAGCGATGCGGACGCTGAATTCGATCTGGAAGCGCAACTCGACGCGCGGCACATTGCTCCGGTCGTGACCTGGGGCACGAGCCCCGAAGATGCGCTGCCGATCGACGCCAGCGTGCCCGATCCGGCGCGCGAGCCCGATGAGGGGAGGGCGAGGTATTTGCGCGACGCGCTCGACTACATGGGCATCGCACCCGGCGGCAGGCTGACGGATATCGCGGTCGATCGCGTGTTCATCGGCTCCTGCACCAACGCGCGCATCGAGGACCTGCGTGCGGCCGCCGCCGTGCTCGCGGGCCGCAGCAGCAAGGTGCCGGGCCTCGTCTCCGCCGGATCGAGCCTGGTCAAGCGTCAGGCGGAAGAAGAGGGGCTCGACCGCATTTTCCGCGCGGCCGGTCTCGAATGGGGCGAGTCCGGTTGCTCGATGTGCGTCGGCATCAACGGCGATCTGGTCGCGCCGGGCGAGCGCTGCGCCTCGACCACCAACCGCAATTTCCGCGGCCGGCAGGGCCCTGGCGCGCGCACGCACCTGATGTCGCCCGCGATGGTGGCCGCCGCCGCCGTCACCGGCCATCTCGCGGACGTGCGGCCGTTGCTCGCCGGGCGGGGAGTCTGAGGCGCACCATGGAAAAGTTCACCCGGCTGACCGCGACCGCCTGTCCGGTCAACGTGACAAACCTGAACACCGATCAGATCCTTCCGGCGCGCTATCTCAAATGGCCGCGCTCGGCCGGGATCGGCAAGGTGCTGTTCCAGGACCTGCGCTTCGATGCCGACGGCAAGGAGCGGCCGGACTTTCCGATCAACCGGCCGGCGTGGCGTGGTGCCAAGATTGTCGTGGGTGCGCGCAACTTTGGTTGCGGCTCCTCGCGCGAGGCCGCGGTCTACGCGCTCTATGACTACGGCGTGCACTGCGTGATTGCGCCGTCCTTCGGCGACATCTTCTCCGGCAATGCGGTGCAGAACGGCTTGCTCACCGCGATCGTCACCGATGCGGAGGCGGCCGAGATCATGGCGGCGCTCGAGCAGACGCCCGATATGCCCGTCACGGTCGATCTGGAGCAGCAGACCATCGTGTGCGGCAACCGCAGCTATGCGTTCTCGATCGATCCGGTGCGCCGCATGCGGCTGCTCAACGGCTGGGACGACATCGCGCTGACCGAGAGCTACCGCGAGCGCATCGCGTCGTTCAGGGCGAAGGACCGCGCCGACCGGCCATGGGCCGATCCGGAAATCACATAGCCGGCCGCGGCGCCGCAGCCGCGATCGTCATGCGCGCGGCCGGTGTCTTGCCGTCAGCAGCGCACCATCCTGATCGTGCGCTCGCTGCCGTCCCGCCAGGGAATCGTCTCGAACTGCGAATCGCAACCCGAACCAACGACGATCACCCGGGTGACGTGCTGGACAACCGAACTCTGGTATGGCGTCGGCGGATTGGGCTGTATTGGATAGCCCTCGCTCGGTGCACTCTCGACCGGATAGGCCGGCTCGGGATAGGGCGCGCCGGCACCGGTCGTGTCGTAATACGTTCCCGCCGGCCACCAGCCTCCGACCGCGGAGCCCGCGAAGCGGTGGTGGTGCCGCGGCAGGAGGCGCCCGAACTGTGTCCGCGGGTGTGCAACCCTAGCGGCGGCCGGTGCTTGAAGCGCCGGCCGCGTCATCTGCGGTGCAACGGGCGGCCGCGCGACCGGCGGACGCGCCATCATCGGGCGCATGCCACCTGCGGGCCCGCCGCCGGCCATGCCGCCGGGCCGTGCCGAAGTCTCGAACGGAATCAGCATCGCGCCTGTTGCGATGAACCCCGCAAAAAGAGCCGCGAACATCCGAGGGATCATTCCACCCGCTCCCTGCCTACTGTCACGGCCGCATCTGTAGAAAGCCTAGCGTTCGCCGCCCGCCCCGGCCAGATCGCAATCCGTCGATAGTTAATGCCGCAGCGCCGTTGGAACTCACGCTTTGCGTGCGGTTGTACCGGTGTCGGCCGTGCTGGCGGCGACCGACGAATTCGTCCCGTAGAGCGGGCTCACGTAATACTGCGAAAACGCGAACCGCACGAGCACGCCGATCGCCGCCCCGAGCGGCACCGCGATCAAGAGGCCCACGAAGCCGAACAGATAGCCGAAGGCGAACAGCGCGAACATCAGCCAGACCGGATTGAGGTTGACGCGCCGGCCGACCAGCCAGGGCGAGAGCACATAGTCGGCGAGCGACTGGCCGATGAAGAAGATCGCCCCGACCGCGACAATCAGCGCCCAGTTCGGCCAGAACTGCGCGACCGCGACACACATCGCGATGATCAGTCCGGTCAGCGAGCCGAGATAGGGCACGAAGCTGATCACGCCTGCTGTGAAGCCGATCAGCGGACCGTGGTGCAGGCCGATCAGCGCCAGCGCCCCGGCATAGAACACGCCGAGGATGAGGCAGAGCGCGCTCTGCCCGCGCACAAATCCGCCGATCGTGTCGTCGATCTCGCGGGCGAGGGCGCGCACGGTCTCGCGGCGCGGCGGCGGGACCCAGTTGTCGACGACCCTGATCATGCGCGGCCAGTCGTACACCAGGTAGCAGGCGACGATCGGCGTCACCACCGCGAGCGAGAACACCGAAATGAGCGCCTGTCCGCCGGTCCATATCGAGCGCAGGAAAGTGCCGGACCAGTCGGCCGCCAGCGCCGTCAGTTCGCCGAGCGACTTCTCGGCGGTGCCGAGGCCCTCGCCGACCAGCTTACTCAGCCAGGGGTGGCCGGGATCGGTCGCGAGCGCTTGCAACTGCTTGAGGTAGCCCGGAAGGTGATCGACGAAGTAGACGAGCTCCCGCACGATCACCGGCGCGATGAGCGCGATCAGCGCCACGACCCCGACGAGGAAGACCGCGACGATCACCAGCGTGGCGATCAGCCGGTTCATGCCCATGCGCTCCATCCGGGTCGCGAGCGGATCGAGCAGATAGGCGATCAGCATGCCGGCGACGAACGGCAGCAGGATTTCGCGCAACAGCACGACGGCCGCGATGACGGCGGCGAGCATCGTGATCCAGAAGGCGATCGGTCGCGCGGATATCATCGGACCTTCAGTGTGAAACAAACGCGTGCTGCAAGTCAAAGCGGCGCTGTGCGGTGCACGCGCCGCGCACGGCCGCGGATCAGCGCGTGAGCCCCTTGCCGGCGAGGTCGTCGAGATATTCCTGCCAGTTGGCGGCATGGTTCTGGCCAAGCGCGTGCAGGTAGTCCCAGCTATAGATGCCGGTCGAATGCATGTCGTCGAACACCAGCCGCACCGCGTAATTGCCGATCGGGTGCACCTCCAGAATCTGGACGTTCTTCTTGCCGCCGACGGTCTTGCGCTCGTCCGGCGAATGGCCCTGCACCTCGGCGCTCGGGCTCTTCACCCGCAGATATTCGGCGTCGAGATCGAAGGCCGTTCCGTCGTCGAACGCGACGCTGAGCGCCTTGCGATCCTTGCGCAGCCGCAGCTCGGTCGGCCAGGGTCTTGCAGCGTCGTTCATGCCGGTTGTCCCGCGCGGCGGTCATGGCTCGCCCGCACCCCCGAGGCCACAAGCCGCGGATTCGGGGCGCCCTTCTCCTTGATAGCTCCGCAATTTGTGACAAGTATATAACAATGAGGGCCGTCATTCCCGTCGCGATCGTCTGCGCTGGCCTGATCTTGATGCCCGGCGCCGCGGCCGAGGACCCCGAGATCAGCAGCCGGCGCGCGTCCGAGCGCAAGGTCTTCAGCAACGACGAGATCACCGACGGCTTCTTCCGCACCGCCTTCGGCGCCGAGCTGCCGCTGAGCGGCGAAACCAACCGCATCCGCAAATTCGACGTTCCGGTCCGCGTCTACGTGGAAAGCCGTGCGCGCCCTGACCGCCGCGCCCAGGTCGCCGAGGTCGTTGCCAATATTCGTACCCATGTCCGGCATCTCGACATCGCGGTGACCGACAGTCGCTCCGCCGCCAACGTGATCGTCACCTTGGTGCGCGACCGCGACCTGCCGCGCACCATCCGCAAGTTCTACGGCCGCGCGCAGGCCAGGCAGATCCAGAACTCGCTGACGCCGCAGTGCCTGTCGAGCTTCCGCAAGGACGAGGCTTACCGCATCACCCATTCCGACGTGATTCTGGTCGCGGATGTCGGCGACTTCATCTTCTTCGACTGCGTCTACGAAGAACTGCTGCAGGCGCTCGGACCGATCAACGATACCGACGCGGTGCCGTGGACGATGTTCAATGACGACGTGCATATGGGCTTCTTCGACGTGTACGACCAGTACATTCTCAACATCCTATACGATCCGCGCATCCGGCCCGGCATGGCGCCCGACGAGGTGCGCGCGCTCTTGCCCGCGGTGCTCGCCGACGTGAAGACGTTCGTCGCGCGCACCAACAATCTGGCGGAGTAATTCGGCGCGGTTGGTTTCGCGTTGTCGGGCTCCTAATGAGTTTGTATTTGTTGCGCCGGACTCAGTGCGCTCCCTCCCCCGCTTGCGGGGGAGGGGTGGGGAGGGGGAAGGCTTGCACGAATCTTTCCTTGTGCCCCCTCCCTGACCCTCCCCCAGCAAAAGGGCGTTCACGCCCGTCTTCGACGGGCTATGCGGGAGAGGGACGTTGCGGCGCTGAAGTTGCTTCCCTTTGTGGACCGATGCTCCATGCCAATTTCACCCAAGGCTCCGCCGGCCCGGCGGAAGGAGCGGCGCCCGGGCGGCGCCTATGTCCCCTGGGAAAAAAGGTGAGGGGAATGGAGCGCCGAGTGGCGCTGCAGTTTTCAGTCACGCCACGGCCGGCTCGCTTTGCGGCGATCGCTTGCGCGGCCGTCGCTCACGAACCGAGCCGCCTGAGGCGTGGCGTCCCTGGCGACAGGACGCTCGCCCCTCGGCGCTCCATTGCGGCATTTGAGTGCGGGCGCTTGCGCGCTCCTGCCACCGGCTCCAGGGCCGCGTTTCCTGAGACGAGCATTCGCGCAGTCCCTGGTCCAGCGAGCACCTCGCAGACGGCTCGTAGTGGCCGAGCGCAGACAAGTTTACGCGGGGTCCCGGAGCCGCCCGGGAGCCATGCGTGCGAGGCACGGCGCGCGGGAAGCCGCTCCAGACCGAGGCCTCGCGGCTTCGGCCATCGGAGGGGGTTGGCGGGCTTGAATTTGCGGCCCCAAGGCCGCATCTCCGGCTCTCGAACAAGGTCAGCTTGCTCGCGCGATATGGCATTTGAGTAAATATTCTGATATTCAAACTGTGTTTTCCGTAGCCGCGGTTACACGACATTTACCCACAGAGAAATAGCCATGGACCACGACAGCGACGAAGGCCTCGATCACGACAGCTGCGACATACTTAGCTACGAAGTCTCTGACGAAGCGTTGGAGCGCGCTGCGGGTGCGGCACCCCAACCTACCTATTACTGCGAGTCGAGGGCTGGCACTCATAAAGGCGGGAACTGCTGCTGACCCGTGGATGCCCGCGACAAGCGCGGGCATGACGACCCAAACACCGCCACCAATCGCCGGCCTCATCCCCCCGTCGCGCGGTGCCCGATGCCGTCGGAGCGGTCGGCGGGCGGCTCGACGTGAAAATCGATCACGCAGACGCCGCCCGACTTGAGCACCGCGACGCCCTGCGAGATCGCGGCCTTGGCGTCGGCCGCGCTGGTGACCGGGCCGATGCCGATCGCGCCCTGCGCCTGCGCGAGCTTGGCGATGTCGGGCGCGGGGTCTTCCATGCGCAGCCCGATCCAGCGGTTCTTCACCTCGCGCCCGCGCGTCTTCGCCACCGTCTCCTGGTGCAGTTCGTCGTTGAAGTAGGAGCGGTTGTTGTTGACGAGCACGAGCAGCGGAATGCGGTGGCGCACCGCGGTCCAGATCGCCGTCACGCCCATGCAGAAGTCGCCGTCGCCCAGCATCGAGATGGCGTAGCGGCCGCGCTCGGCGAGCGCGAGCGCCGAGCCGACCGAGAGGCCGGGCCCGGAGCCGAGCCCGCCGCCGCCGTCCTTGCCGAGATACGCCATGCCGCTCTTGAACGGCCAGATGTCGATCGGCCAGCCGCGGCCGAGCGTGCAGAAGGTGACGTTGTCCGGATCGTTGAACTCCGCCTGCAAGGTCGCGGCGATGTGCTCCATGGTGAGCGCGCCGCCGTTGGCGGCGCGCGGCTTCGCCGGCACGCGCGCCTTCCACGGCTCCTTGCGTCCCGGCCCGAGCGCGTCGAGCAAATCCTCGACCAC
Source organism: uncultured Alphaproteobacteria bacterium (assembly GCA_963763365.1). Taxonomy (GTDB): domain Bacteria; phylum Pseudomonadota; class Alphaproteobacteria; order Rhizobiales; family Xanthobacteraceae; genus VAZQ01. The sequence goes on from CAVXOE010000021.1 coordinate 167,314, forward strand.
CACGTCGGCGGTGGTCGCCATCGTGACGTCGACCGCGGGCAGCGACTGGTACTCCATGTTGGCGCCGGTATGCAGCGTCTGGTCGAGCGTCGCGCTGACGATCTTCGCCGACAGCTTGCCGGCCTGCTTCGCCTGCCGCAGCGCGCCGCCGAGATCGACCCAGTCGAGCGCCAGGATGACGTCGGCTTCGCAGAGCAGTTCGCGCGCCGGTTTGCCGAGCACGTTGAACGGCGGCACGTAATGCGCCGGATGGTCGGTCGGGAACACGGCGCCGAGCTTGAGGTCGGTCACCACGCAGGCGCCGAGCCGTTCGGCGAGCTTGACGCGCTGCTGCCAAGGGTGCGCATCGCGTGAGCCGCGGCCGAACATGATCACCGGCCGCTGCGCGCCCTTGAGCAACGCGGCCGCCTGCTCGACGGCGGCGCGCGCCGGGCGTGAGGCCGCGGGCGGCGCAAAGCGCGCCATGTCGGGCCACTCCGGCTCCTTGTCGAGCCGCTGCTCCTGCAAGCCGGCATCGAGGCAGATGTAGACCGGCGCGGTCGGCGCGGCGCGGGTCGCGAGATTGGCGCGGCACATGGATTCGACGAGTGCCTGCGCCTGAACTTGGCTGGTCGTCCCATTTGATGAACGAACGGATCAGCCCGCCCTGATCGCGGGACGTGTGAATCCAGTCGATCCAGGGGCGGCGCTTCTCGGCGTCGAGCGGACCGGTGGCGCCGAGCACGATCATCGGCGCGCGGTCGCACCAGGCGTTGTAGAGGCTCATCATGCCGTGCAGCAGCCCGACATTGCTGTGCAGCACGCAGGCCATCGGCTCGCCGGTGGCCTTGGCGTAGCCGTGCGCGATCGCGACCGAATGGTCCTCGTGCAGGCAGAGCAGAATGCCGGGCTGCGTGTTGCCGAGATGGTTGACCAGGCTGTCGTGCAGCCCGCGATAGCTCGCGCCCGGGTTGAGGCTGACATAGGGGATGCCGGCGCGGCGCAGCATCTGCGCGGCGATGTCGCTGCCCCAGGCCACCTTGCCGTCGGGCTCACCCGCGGGCTTGTCGATCTGCATGTGCTGCCTTTCGTAAAAATGCACCGGCCGGGCCGGACGCGGCTGCGGCAATCGTGCCTTCCGGCGCCCGTCCCAATCGGCTATCCCGTGGCGCGGACTTCTGCTTACATCAGCGCATAAGCAAGCGAAACAGGCCGGAGAACGGCCGACATCTCGGGAGGGGGAGAGGTGGAGAATTTCGCCGGCGAGCTGAGCTTCATGGCCACATCGGCTGGCCAGGCCTTCCTCACATTGATGGAGCCGCACCGCCTGATGTTCCTGGCGCTCGGCTGCGTCATGGGCCTGGTGCTCGGCATCATTCCGGGCATCGGCGGGCCTGACCGGCACCGCGATGCTCTTGCCGTTCACCTTCGGCATGGACCCCTATTCGGCGTTCGCGCATGCTGCTGGGCTTGGGCGCCACCACCGCGACCGGCGATCCCATTCCGGCGATCCTGTTCGGCGTGCCCGGAGGTGCCGCCTCCGCCGCCACGGTGCTCGACGGCTACCCGATGGCGAAGAAGGGCGAGGCCGGCCGCGCGTTGAGCGCGGCCTACATGTCGTCGCTGATGGGCGGCGTGTTCGGCGCGCTCCTGCTGGCGGTCAGCATTCCGATCCTGCGCCCGGTGATGCTCTATATCGGCTCGCCGGAGCTGCTCGCGTTCTCGGTGCTCGGCATCTCGATGGTGGCGGTGCTGTCCGGCAATGCGCCGCTGCGCGGCGTCGTCGCCGGCTGCCTCGGCGTGATGATCGCGATGATCGGCACCGATCCGCAGACCGGCACGCTGCGCTGGACGTTCGACAGCCTCTATCTCTGGGACGGGTTGCCGCTGACGCCGCTGCTGCTCGGCGTGTTCGCGCTGCCGGAACTGTGCGACCTGCTGATCGCGCGGGTCGCGATCGCCACCAATACCAGCACCGCCAACATCTACAAGGGCCAGTGGCAGGGCGTGAAGGACTGCTTCGAGAACTGGTGGCTGATCATGCGCTGCTCGTGGATCGGCGGCGGCATCGGCTCGATCCCCGGCATCAGCGCCTCGGTGGTCGACTGGCTCGCCTACGGCCACGCGCTCAAGACCGAGAAGGGCGCGAGCCTGACCTTCGGCAAGGGCGACGTGCGCGGCGTGATCGCATCGGAAAGCTCGAACAACGCCAAGGAGGGCGGCGCGCTGGTGCCGACCGTCGCGTTCGGCGTGCCCGGCAGCGCCACCATGGCGATCCTGCTCGGCGCCTTCCTGATCCACGGGCTGGTGCCCGGCCCCGACATGCTGACCAAGAACCTCAGCATCACCTACGCGATGGTGTGGTCGGTGGCGCTCGCCAACATCCTGGGCGCCGGGCTCTGCTACGCCTTCAGCCCGCAATTCGCCCGGCTCGCCACGCTTCGCTACACGCTGATCCTGCCGGCGGTGCTCGGCATCATCTATATCGGCGCGTTCGAAGCGACGCGGCAATGGGGCGACCTGTTCACGCTCCTGTTCTTCGGCCTCGTCGGCTGGATCATGAAGCAGTTCAAGTGGCCGCGGCCGCCGCTGATCCTCGGCGTGGTGCTGGGCGACACCATCGAGCGCTATCTGTTCATCTCGGTCGAGCGCTACGGCCTGAGCTGGATGCTGCGTCCGGTGGTGATGGTGCTGTTCGCGCTCGCCATCCTCGGGCTGGTGCGGCCGTTCCTGGCGGACATCCGCGCGCTCGGCGGAACGCGCAAGCTCTTGACCAGCTTCCGCGCGCCGACGTTCCATCCCTCGCAACTGTTCACGATGTTCATGATCGCGCTGATCGGCGGCGCGGTGATCGCGGCGTTGAGGTGGGACTTCAGCGCCAAGATCGTCCCGCTGGTGGTCGGCACCGTGGCGCTGTCGGCGGCGGCCGTGAGCCTGTTCAACGAGATGTGCCGAAGGCCCGATGCCGCCGCGATCGAAGGGCTGGTCGAGCAGACGCAGCACGAGGTCGGCGAGAAGATCCACATGGATCTGACCTCCGACACCGGGCATCTGCCGGTGCGCGAGATCATCGCGCGCGCCACCTGGTTCTTCGGCTACCTGATCGGCTTCATGGCGGTGATGGCGGTGATCGGGCTCATTCCGACGGTCGCGGTGTTCGTGGTGTTCTTCATGCGCTACGAGGCGCGCGAACGCTGGTCGCTGGTGATCCCCTATGCGGCGGTGCTGCTGTTCTTCATCTGGTTCGCCTTCGACTACTTCATGGCGGTGCCCTGGCCGCCGACGCTGCTGGGCCATTGGTTCCCGGCGCTGAAGGCGATCCCGTCGGTATAGTGAAACGAGAATCGCGATAGTCGGCCTCTGCACGCCGGGACGAAGCATCGGCGTGCTCCATGCCGATTATTCGGGCAAGCTGCGATGCGAAAAGCGGTGAAGTCCTCCGCGCCATTGCTGCTAGAGTGAAATCTTGCCGGGAGGCCTGGAGAACTCAATGCAACTGACGCATCGTCATCTTCTATGTTGGATCGCCGCCGCCGGCGCTTTGACCGCCGTCTCGGCGAGCGGGCTGTCGCCCTTCGATCGGGCGGCATGGGCGCAGGCGCGAACGCTTCGACTGGTCGCGCCGGTGCCGCCGGGCGGGACGACCGACATCCTGACGCGGCTGCTTGCGGATCAGATCGCGCGCAGGCCCGGCGTGAGCGTGGTGGTCGAGAACCGCCCCGGCGCCGGATCGGTGATCGGCAGCGAAGCGGTGTCGCGCGCGGCGCCCGACGGCAACACGCTCCTGATCAACACCACCGGCATTCTGATCACGCCGTACCTGCAGAAGGTGAGCTACGATCCTCTGACCAGCTTCGAGCCGGTATGCCAACTCGTCAGCTCGCCGACCCTCTTTGTGGTGCACAGCGCGTCGCCCTACCAGACGCTGCCGGATCTCCTCGAGGCCGCACGCGCCAAGCCCGGCGAGGTGACCATGGGAAGCATCGGCCCGGCGTCCGCCTACCAGCTTGGATTGGAAGCCCTCAAGCATCTCGCCAAAGTGGACATCACCTACGTGCCTTTCCCGGGCTCCGCGCCGGCCATCAATGCTCTCCTTGGCCAGCACGTCAGTTCGGTCTTTGCCGGCTACGCCAATGTTGCCGAGCTGATCGCGGCGGGGAAAGTCCGTGCCCTCGCGGTCGCCTCGCGAACGCGCATCGAGCCGCTGCCGAACACGCCGACCGTCGCCGAGCTTGGCTACAAGGACTTCGAGGTGGACAACTGGTTCGGGCTGTTTGCTCCGGCGAAGACGCCGCCGGACGTGATATCGCAGCTTGCAGGCTGGTTCACCGAGGCCGTGAAGGCGGCCGAGATCAGGCCGAAGCTCACGACCCACGGATTGTTTCCGGTCGCCAAATGCGGCGCCGACTTCGCAGCTTTCCTGCGAGATCAGTACGCGGAATATGGCCGCATCATCCGCGAGGCGAATATCAAGGGCAACTGAGCTCGTGCGCCCCTGCAAAATCCGTGCTCGCACATCTGCATTGCCTGCACTGCATCCGCCGACCTTTGACCGCCAGCCAGCGAGGTCCTAGAAGAAATTCAGGCGGCCGTTGAAGCCGCGTCGCATGGAAACAAGAGGCGGGACGGGGACAAGCGGGTGACAGACAACAGCAATCTATTCCGCCCGGTGGCGAGCGTGCTGCAGGCCAAATCGCTCGCCATCGTCGGCGCCTCCGAGCGCGCCGCCTGGCCCAGCATGATCTACAAGAACCTGCGCCAATTCGGCTATCCGGGCCGCATCGTGCTGGTCAATCCGCGTCAGAAGGAAGTATTCGGCGAGCGCTGCTATCCGACGTTGCGCGATCTGCCTGAAACGGTCGACCATGCGCTCGTCATCGTGCCGGCGGGCGGGGTGCCGGACGTGCTGATGGACGGCGAGGCGACGGGGGTCAAGTCGGCGACCGTGTACTCCGCGATGATGGGCGACGGCGACGAGCCGGAGTCGAAAGCGCGCGGCGCATGGCTCAAGGACTTCGTCGCGAAGAGCAGGCTGCGGGTCTCCGGCCCCAACTGCATGGGCGCCTATTCGTATCACGAAAAGCAGCTCGCCTATCCGAACACCGACCTCTGCAAGCTCGAGCCGGGATCGACCGCCTGCCTGTTCCAGTCGGGCGGCACCATCATGTTCTGGATGCGCTCGGCGGCCGACCGCGGGATGCGGTTCTCCTACTGCGTCACCACCGGCAACGAGCCCGACCTCGGCCTCTCCGACTATCTCAACTTCGTGATCGACGATCCGAACACCAAGCAGGTCGTGCTGTTCATCGAGGGCCTTCGCCGGCCGGAGCCTTTCATGCACGCGGCGGCGCGCGCGCTCGCCATGGGCAAACCGATCCTCGCGATCAAGACCGGCGTCACGGCGAAGTCGCAGGCGGCCTCGCAATCGCACACCGGTGCGATTGCCGGCGACTACGAAGGCTACCTCGCGATGTGCGAGCGTTACGGCATCGTCAATTGCCGCTCGCTCGACGACCTGGTGGAGGCCGCGCTGGCGTTTCAGGGCGGGCGCTTTCCGAAGGGCCCGCGCATCGGGTTCGTCACCACGTCGGGCGGCACGGTCGATCTCCTCTACGATTACGGCGACGCCGAGGGCGCCTCGATCCCCGATTTCACCGACGAGACCAAGGCCGCGCTCCTCCCGCTGATGCAGGAAGGCATTGCGCCCAAGAACCCGCTCGATGTCGGCATTCCCTCCACCATGGAGGTGACCGCGCAGTGGTGCATTACGGTGGCGAACGATCCCAACATCGACATGGTGGCCTGGGCCTCGCCGATGCCGGCGAAGGACACCGCATGGGGTGATGTGACGCCGCTGCGCAAGATTCTCGACGCGACCGACAAGCCGATGATCGGTTTCGGCCGCATCATGCATCAGGTTGCGGATCACCACATCGTATCGCAACAGACAACGGGCTTTCCGTTCCTGCAGGGCCAGATATCGACCGTGCGCGCACTCAACGCGCTCTGGTTCTATGGTGCGCGGCGGGGTCGCATGCCGGCGGTGCCACCGCCCGCGCCGCCGAGCGACCTCACGCCCGCGACGCTCGACGCCACGCTGGCGCGCTACGGCATCGCGCTGCCGCAGTCGCAGGAGGTTGCGACTGCCGCCGAGGCTGCAGCGGCGGCGGAGCGCATCGGTTTTCCGGTGGTGCTGAAGATCCGCTCACCCGACATTCTGCACAAGACCGAGGCCGGCGGCGTAGCCCTCAACCTGCGCGACCGCGCGGAGGTCGAGCGTGCCGCGGAAGGTCTGATCGCGAAGGCGCGCGCAGCGGTGCCCAACGCGCGCATCGACGGCTTCCTGGTGCAGGAGATGGTGTCATCGGGCGTCGAGGCGATCGTCGGCGCGCGCAACGACGCGCTCTATGGGCCGGTGCTGCTCGTCGGCGCCGGCGGCATCCTGGTCGAACTGGCGAAGGATGCGGCGTTGCGCATGCTGCCGGTCGATGCGAACGGCGTTGGCGCTATGGTGGACGGCTTGAAGCTGTCCAAGTTGCTCGCCGGCTATCGCGGGCGGCCGGCCGCCGACCGCGCCGCGCTCGAGAAGACCGTGCTGGCGCTCGGCCGATTCTTCCTCGACCACCGTGCAAAGATCGCCGACATCGAGATCAATCCGCTCATGGTGCGCGAGAAGGGGGCCGTCGCCGTCGACGTGCGCGTGCTGTGGCGTAACGATACGGGAGCGTGAGCCATGGACTTCGAACTGCCCGAAGAGTTGCGGATGCTCAAGGCCACGGTGCGCCGCTTCGTCGACAGCGAATTGATCCCGGTCGAGAAGGACACCTGCATCCTCGAGGAGATGAAGCCGCACTACCAGGAGCGCTTCGAGAAGCGCGCCAAGGAACTCGGCATCTGGCAGTTCGACGTGCCGGTGGAATACGGCGGCGGCGGCATGTCGGTGCTCGCCCGCGCGGTGATGTGGGAGGAATTCTCGCGCACCACGGCGCTGCCGGCGCGCGGCGAAGGCATCACCGGTCCCTCGCCGCGCCGCGCCCTCTATTCGCTCGAAGGCGAGATGAAGGAGAAGTACCTGATGCCGGTGCTGCGCGGCGAGAAGAAGACCTGCTTCGCGCAGACCGAGCCGGATGCCGGCTCCGACCCGGGCGGCATGCGCACCACCGCCGTGAAGGACGGCAACCATTACGTCATCAACGGCGTCAAGCGATTCATCACCGGCGCCGGCAAGGCCGCGTTCTGCCAGCTTCTGGCGGCGACCGACAAGGCCAAGGGCTCGCGCGGCGGCATCTCGATGTTCCTCGTCGACATGGACACCCCGGGCGTGAAGCTCGGCACGCAGTACGAAACGATGATGGGCGATCGGCCCTGGGAGCTCGTATTCGACAACGTGCGGGTGCCGGCATCGAACCTGATTGGCCAGGAAGGCCAGGGCATGGCGTTTGGCCAGGAGTGGCTCAACATCGGCCGCGTCAAGCACGGTGCGCGCGCGCTCGGCATCGCCGAGCGCTGCCTCGAAATGTCGTCATCCTACGCGAAGCAGCGCTCGACCTTCGGCCAGCCGCTCTCGAGCCGGCAGGGCGTGCAGTGGATGCTCGCCGACATGTATGTCGAGCTGCAGCTCGCCCGGCTCATGGTCTACAAGACCGCCTGGCGGCTCGACCAGGGCGAGGAGGCGCGCGAGGACGCCTACGTCGCCAAGTACTATGCCGACGAGATGGCGTTCCGCACCGCCGACCGCTGCATGCAGATTCACGGCGGCATCGCGCTCACCACCGACCTCGTGATCGAGAAGCTATGGCGGCAGCAACGCAGCTACCGCATCACCGAAGGCGCGACCGAGGTGATGAAGATGGTGATCGCCCGGCACGTGCTGAAGACGTACGAATTGAGTCGCAGCGTGCCACACGTCTGGCCGCTCATTCCCGCGCAAGCGGGAATCCAGCTCTTTCACAGCATCAAGTTTGATTGCTGGGTCCCCGCTTCCGCGGGGACGAGCGGCGAGAGAGCTTCGGTCGATCCGAAACGAGATCGACCTTAGCGCTGCACGACCACCTGCGTGCCGACCTTGACGCGGTTGTAGAGGTCGATCACGTCGTCGTTGGTCATGCGGATGCAGCCCGACGAGGTCGCCGTCCCGATCGTGTGCGGCTCGTTCGAGCCGTGGATGCGATACATGGTCTCGCCGAGATACATGGCGCGTGCGCCCATCGGATTGTCCGGGCCGCCGCGCATGTGACGCGGCAGGTCAGGGCGCCGGGCGATCATCTCCGGGGGCGGCGTCCAGTCCGGCCACTCGGTCTTGCGGGTGATCGGTCTCGGTGCCGGTCCAGGTGAATCCCTGCTTGCCGACGCCGATGCCGTAGCGCATCGCCTGACCCTTGCCCATGACGAGGTAGAGCCGCCGCTCGGCGGTGCGGACGACGATGGTGCCCGGCAGGCTGGTTGCTCTGGAACTGCACGACCTGGCGCGGGACCGCGCTGAACACCGCCAGGAAATTGGTGAACGGATTGATCGGATAGCTGCCCTGCTGTGCCGGCTGGGCATTGCGGCTGCCCGGCGCGGCGATCGCGCCTGTGGCGGCCAGAATGACGATGGCGCTCAGTGCGCCCATCAGGAAGCGTGATTTCATCGCACATCCCCGATTGCGATTAGCTCAGGGGGCTGTTCTACAATTCGTAGCGCGCGGCTGTCGATTGTCCGGCGGCCACACTGCCGTGAAGAACTGCTGTTTTCCCCGCGGTGTTGCTGAAATATCGCTGATATGTGGTTAGCAAAGCGTGAAAATTCGGCCCTTGCCACGATGAAATCACAGGTGCCGCAAGACCGCCTCGAGTGCGGCCGAAACGTGAGAGCGGAAGCCGGACGGTGGAGGCAGAAAACGTGAGGGAGCCCGGCGGTGCCGGGCTCCCTCGCCGTCATTCCGTCGTTCAGCAGTACGGCGGGATCTGCGCGCCCGTGGTGTCGTACTGCGGGATGCAGCCCGCTGCCGCCGCGCCGGTCGATCCGCCCAGCGTGAACGCTGCCGTGCCTGCTGCGAACGCGCCAAGCAGGGCAAACGCGACTGCGAGTTTGATTGCTTTCGTTTTCATCAGTGTCTCCATTTTCGCTCAGCCGCCCCCACATCGCCCGCGCCGTAATTGGCCAACGCTCGGGCTAAGTGCAATGCACAATGTTTTGAGCGGTCCGTGACGGGCGAGCCACAAAAAAGTGTGAATTTGTAGGTAGTTACCTGCATCGAATCGAATTAATGCAGAAGTAATGCGGCGCGGAATCAGGACGCGAATTGTGCGCCATTACCGCGTGCGGCGCGTAAATTCCTGCCAAAGATTTCACCGGTGGGGTGGCGTACTTCGTCGCCACATATGCGGCCGCGATACCGCTGAATGCCAAACGAGGATGCGGCGTTGCAGTTCCGGGCCCGCTGGATGAAACCCGCACCAAAAGGTGCTAATCCCTTGCGCGACGGAACGCCTCCGCGGGACGAAATTCCACAACGACGAGAAAAGATAAGAGGACCCCATGTACACCGACCTTGGGCTTTATATCGACGGCAAGTGGCACAACGGCTCCGGCCGCAAGGGCGAAGACGTGATCAATCCGGCGACCGAGAAGCCGCTCGCGCACCTGCCGCATGCCTCGAAGGCCGATCTCGACGAAGCGCTGGAGGCCGCCAAGAAGGGCTTCGCGCTCTGGAAGAACACCTCGGCCTATGACCGCTGCAAGATCATGCGCAAGGCCGCCGACCTGATGCGCGAGCGCCACGACCACATCTCGAAAGTGATGGTGCAGGAGCAGGGCAAGGTCTACGTCGAGGCGCGCGCCGAGGTGATCACTTCGGCCGACATCATCGACTGGTACGCGGAAGAGGGCCGCCGCTCATACGGCCGTATCGTGCCGGGCCGTATGAAGGGCACGCGTCAGTTCGTGATGCACGAGCCGGTCGGCATCGCCGCCGCGTTCACGCCGTGGAATTTCCCGGTGCTGACGCCCGCCCGCAAGGTCGGCGGCGCGCTTGGAGCCGGCTGCTCGCTGATCCTCAAGGCGTCGGAGGAGACGCCCGGCGCTTGTGTCGAGATGGTGAAGTGCTTCGTCGATGCCGGGCTGCCCGCGGGCGTGCTCAACTTGGTGTTCGGCGTGCCGGCGGACGTCTCCGAGCACCTGATCCCGAAGGACGCAATCAAGAAGATTTCGTTCACCGGCTCGATCCCGGTCGGCAAGCACCTCGCGGCGCTCGCCGGCAAATACATGAAGCGCACCACCATGGAACTCGGTGGCCACTCGCCGGTGGTGGTGTTTGAGGACGCCGACCCGGAGAAAGCGGCCGACACGATTGCGGGCTTCAAGTACCGCAACGCCGGCCAGGTCTGCATCTCGCCGACGCGCTTCTACGTGCAGGAGAACGTCTACAAGAAGTTTCTCACGCGCTTCACCGAATACGCCAAGGGGCTCAAGCTCGGCGACGGCCTGGAAAAGGGCATCACCATGGGCCCGATGGCGAACTCGCGCCGCCTCGACGCCATGGACAGCATTGTCTCCGATGCCAAGGCGCGCGGCGGCAAGGTCCAGACCGGCGGTGCGCGGCGCGGCAACCAAGGCTATTTCTATGAACCGACGGTCATCACCGACGTGCCGGACGATTCCAAGATCATGACGCAGGAGCCGTTCGGGCCGCTGGCGCCAATCGTCACCTTCAAGACGTTCGACGAGGTGGTGCAGCGCGCGAACTCGCTCGAGTTCGGGCTCGCGGCCTATGCGTTCACGTCGTCCGACAAGACCGCGGCCGCCGTCGGCGACGCGCTCGATTCGGGCATGGTCGGCGTCAACTCGATTGCGATCTCGACGCCTGAGACACCGTTCGGTGGCGTCAAGGAATCCGGCCACGGCAGCGAAGGCGGCATCGAGGGGCTTGGCGCCTATCTCAACACCAAGTTCATCTCGCAGGGCTGAAGTCGCACTTCGCGCGTTTGGTCAGCGCCCAAGCCGCTTGCGCGGTATGCTCTCTCCCCCGCGTGCGGTGAGAGCGGGGGGAAGGGTTGGTATGAGCGTTCGCGCGTGCCCCCTCCCTAACCATCCCCCGCAAGCGGGGGAGGGGACAGACCGCGCCGGGCTTACTCCTTCCGTGCGCGTTGACACGCCGCCCAAATTTTCTGCGGGGTCGCCGGCATGTCGAGGTTGGCGCCGGCGCCGCCCGGGATGGCGTCGGCGATGGCGTTCATCAGCGCCGCGATCGCCGCGGTCGTGCCGCCTTCGCCCGCGCCTTTGACGCCGAGCGGATTGGTCCGCGCGGGCACGTTATGCAGCGCGTCCTTGAACGACGGGAAATCCTGCGCGCGCGGCATCGCGTAGTCCATGAACGAGCCGGTGGTGAGCTGTCCGCCCGACGGATCGAAGATGGCGTGCTCCAGCATCGCCTGGCCGAGGCCCTGCACGATCGAGCCGTGCACCTGGCCCTCGACCACCATGTGGTTGAGCGCCTTGCCGCAGTCGTCGACCGCCGCGTAGGAGACAAGCTCCATCGCGCCGGTCGCCGGGTCGATTTCCACCTCGGCGATGTGGCAGCCGTTCGGGAAGGTAAGGGGAGTCTCCGCATTCACCTTGGTGTTCAGGTCTTCGGGGATTTCGCCGTGCTTCTTCATCTCGGCGGCACGGGCGGCGAGATCGAACAGCGAGATCCTGCGGTCGGTGCCGACCACGCCGAATTCTCCGGCCTTGTACTCGATGTCGGCCTCGGCGGTCTCCAGCACGGTCGCGGCGATGGTCTTGCCCTTGGCGATGAGCGCCTCGATGGTCTTGATCATGGCGTGGCTCACCGTCATCGCGGAGCGCGAGCCGACCGACGCGTAGCCCGCGATCTCCATCGCCGAATCACCATGCCGGTGCTCGACCTGCGAGGCTTTGATGCCGAGCCGCTCGGCCACCATCGGGTTGAAGACGGTGGCGTGGCTCTGCCCGGTCGACTGGACGTTCAGGTTGAACAGCAGATGATCGCCGCCCGGGAAGACGATCTGCGTGCCTTCGAGCGGGAATCCCCCAGCGTGCTCCAGCATGCAGGAAATGCCGAGCCCGCGGTACTTGCCCCGCTTGGCGGCCTCGCGCCGCCGCTGCTTGAAGCCATCGTAGTCGGCAAGTCCGAGCGCCTTGTCGAGGATCGCTTCGAATTCGCCACTGTCGATCGTGGTGCCGACGGCGGTCTTGTACGGCATGGCCTTGGGCTTGATCAGGTTGCGGCGCCTGAGCTTCACCGGATCGATGCCGGTCAAACGCGCTGCTTCGTCGATCGCGCGCTCGATGATGTAGTTCGCCTCGGGCCGGCCGGCCCCGCGATAGGGCGCCGTGGTGATCGTGTTGGTGAATACGCACTTCGTCGCGATGTCGATGCGGTTGATGTCGTACATGCCGGGCAGGCAGCGCGAGAGATTGACGGTCTGGATGTTGGCGCCGACCGCGCCGATATAGGCGCCCATATTGCCGAGATGGCGGATACGCAGCGCCAGGAACTTGCCGCGCTCGTCGAGCGCGAGCTCGACGTCGCTGTAGGCGTCGCGCGCATGATTGTCGCTCAGGAAGGACTCGGCGCGGTTCGACATCCAGTGCACCGGCCGGCCGATCTTCTTGGCCGCCACCAGGATCGCCAGATATTCGGGGTAGGGGCCGGTCTTCAGGCCAAATGCCCCGCCGACATCTTCGGTGGTGACCCGCAGCTTTGGATTGGTAACGCCCAGGATCGGCGCAAGGCCGTCGCGCAGCGCCCGCGCGCTTTGGGAGCAGCAACGCAAGAGGTAGCTTTCTTCGGCGGGGTCGTAGCTGGCGGTGGCGCCGCGCGGCTCCATCGAGGCGACGACGATGCGTTGATGCAGGACCGAGACGCGCGCGACATGCTTCGCTTCGGCGATGATGCGATCGACCTCCTTGGCGTTGGCGTCCGCGTCGGCCGCCATGCCGGCCCAATCGACCGCGATGTTGCCGGGGGCTTCGGGCCAGACCTGCGAGTAGCCCGGCTTGACCGCGTCGCGCACGTCGACGACCGGCGTGCGCTCCTCGTATTCGACCGCGACCAGTTCGGCGGCGTCCTGCGCGGCGGTGAGCGTTTCGCCGATCACCACCGCGACAGCCTCGCCGATGTGGCGCACGGTCTTGCCGGCCAGCGCCGGACGGAACGGAACGATGAGCTTCGTGCCGCCGCGGCCGGCAAGCGGCGGATGCTGCGAGACGTTGCCGATCTTCGCATCCTCCATGTCGGCGGCGGTCAGCACCGCGAGCACCCCGGGTACCGCCTTGGCGGCCGCCGTATCGATCGAGCGGATATCCGCGAAGGCATGCGGCGAGCGCACGAAGTAGGCGATGGCCTGCCCGGCGAGCGGGACGTCGGCTGCAAAGCGTCCAAGGCCGCGCACCAGCGGGTCGTCTTCGAGGCGTGGCGTATAGTGCGCGCGGCTTTCGGCAGTCTTCGTATCCATGGCGATTTCCGGATATGGGGGTCTTGCGGGAGGTGCCGTTATAGCCCAATCGGCGGCGTGCGGGAGTCGGTTTTGCTGCGTCGATTTGTGCAGCCTTCGCAGCGCTCTACTACCTGTGTTCCATGGCGGTGCGCACGCGGGCGACCGTCTCGGCCGGTGTGCGGGAGACCTGTTCGACCAGGGCCGCGACCTGCTCGCCGGAGAGCGGTTCGACCTCGATCTTGAGCTTGTCGGCCTCGGCCAGATAGGCCGGGTCCTTCATGGTGGCATCGAACGCGCGGCGCAATGCCTCGAGCCGCGCAGGCGGTATGTTCGGCGGCAGGAAGAACGGGCGGCCGTATTCCAGCCGCGTGATGCCGAGCGTCAACGCGGCGCGGTCGCTCTCGGACTTTGCCATGTCGAGGACGAGCGGGACATCGGGCAGTTCGGGATGCTTCTTGAGGCCCCACTGCGCCAAAATCTTCACCTTCTTGTCCGTGATCCACGGGCCGCTGAGCGCCTTGAGCGTCGAGTAGTTCGTGGCGCCGTTGCCCTGCACCTCGCCGCGCTCCATCGCGAGGTGAATCTTCGGCGTGCTCTCGTAGCCGTTGATCACCTTGAAGCGGGTGCCGAGGATCGCGTTCGCGAGCATCGGAAAGTCGTACTGGGTCGAGCCCGGCGCCTGCGAACCCACGACGGTTTCCGTGCGCTTGATGTCGTCGAACGTCTCGACCGGCGCGGCATGCCACACGTATGTGATCTGCGTCTCGCGGTTCGTGCTGCCGAGCCAGTTGAGCTTCACCGGGTCGAACCGCGCGCCGGAGGGCTGCAGCAACGGCGTGGTCGGCATGCCGTTGAACGAGGCGCCGATGATCGTGCCGTCGAACGGGCCGTTGTTGTAGAGCGCGTTGGTCATCGTGAGGCTGCCCGCGCCCGGCTGGTTCTGTACGATGATGGTCGGCTGTCCCGCAATGTGCGGCGCCATGTAACGGGCCAGGAGCCGCGCGTTGATGTCGTAGCCCGAGCCGACGCCGATGCCGACAACAAGGCGGATGGTCTTGCCCTTGTAGAACGCGGCGACATCGTCCTGCGCGGACGCCGGCACGCCGGCGATAAGCGCCAAGTACAGTCCCAGCAGGGCTCGCGACATGGCCGGCCTTATTCCTCTCTGTAGCCTTGGACCGTATCGCGGATCAGCGCTTGGGCGCAAACGACTGGTTCGGAAACGTCGAGCCGGCCGGGCGCTGGATAACGATGAAGGGGCGGTTGGCACTCTGATGGCAGGTGTTGCAGGCGGTCGTGAGCTTGTCGAACGCGGCGGTGAACTTGGCGCGGTCCTTGGCCTTGACGGCGGCTTCGACATCCGCGACCGGCGGCATCGCAGTCGCCTCGATCATCTTGCCGACCGGCATGTCCTTGTAGGTCGGGAAATATTTGACGATGTCTTCCAGACCCTCCTTCAGTTCGTCAATCTCGTAGTCGGCAAGCTCCCAGTTGCGCGCTTCGCCGGCGAGCCAGAGCTTGGCGTGACGAATTTGCGTGGCGATCATGATTTCGGCAACGCCGGGCGAGTAGGCCTTCGGCTCGGCCGGCTGCGCGGAGGAATTCCGGCTGGCGCAGATCGTCGCCCCTGCGCCGGCGAGAGCGATTGCGAGAACAAGCGGCAACGTTCGCATGCGATGTGCTCCTTGGTCGTTGTAGCGGGCGCGACCGGCCGGTTGTCGTTGCAGCGGCCGTCGATGCGCGTGGGGCGCTTCGCCCCGTGGCTAATGGCACGCCGAGGAAGCTGATTGGAATTATTCTAAAATAATTGTCAAGCGGCGGTCAGGCCGCCGCCTGTGCCTCGTCGGGATCGAGCGGAAGTTTCACGACCTGCTTGCGCTTCGCCGAGAGGTCGAGCGCCTTGGTGAGCATCAGCCGGTTGTGTGCTTCCTCGATGGTGGCGGCCGGCGTCGGCAGTCCGAGGGCAACGCGGTTGAGCCAGGACACGGTCTCTTCCGCCATCGGGCCGCGCAACTCGCCGAGGGCCATGTCGCCCGGAGGATAACTGCCGAGGAAATCGACCAGCCGGGTCTGGTCGGGCGCATAGCCTTCCGACTGCGGCTTCGACACCGCCAGCACCATGTCGCGGTGGGTGTCGTCGATGGTGAGCACGCCGTCGGTGCCGACGATGCCGACCTCGAGCGAATAGACTGCGCCCGGCCAGGTGACCGGGAGTGCCCACGAGATGTTGAGGTGATAGACGCAGCCGTCCGACATCATGATCATGCCGGCGGTGGCGTCGATGCCCTGATAGAGCGGGCCCAAGCACCTTGTCGATCGAGCGCGCATAGCATTCGACCGGCGTCTTCTTTTCGAGATACCACATGCACATGTCGAGCGCGTGCGTGCCGGAGATCACCATCGGGGAGATCGTCGTGGGATCGTCGGTGCGCTTGTAGTTGTCGATGGCAACGAGCCGGTTCATGAACGCGCGCGAGGTGACCAGCGTGACGTCGCCGAGCGCGCCCGACGCGACCTTCTCCTTGCCGGCGAGCCATTTGCGGCGGAAGCGCTGGGTGTAGCCGACCACTGCATCCAATTTGGCGTCCTTGATCGCCTTGAGCACGCGTGCCGACTGCGCAAGGTCGGTGGCGAGCGGCTTCTCGATCAGCAGCGGAATGCCGCGTTCGACCGCGGCCATGATCGGATCGACGTGCAGATGTTCGTCCGTGGCGATGATCGCGGCGGTGACCTCGGGCCGCTTGAGCAGTTCGACGTGGCTTTGCGTCACGAAATCGGCGCCGATTTTCGGCGCGACCTCGCCTGCGCGGTTGTGGTTCTTCTCGGCAAGGCCGATCCATTCGACCGAGGGATGGCGGTTCGCGACCTCGCCGCGGAACAGCCCGACCCGGCCGCCGCCGATGATGGCGAGCCCGATGCCTTTGGCCTGCGCTCTCATGATCGGCGGCGCCTGCTGGGACATCGGGCCGACTGATTGCCCGGTGTAAGCGGGACCGTATTTCTAGTCATTCACGTACGCCCATATGCGCTGTCGTATCCTTGCGCATATAGGTAGCATCTCCGGCTCGCCGGCAAATCGATTTCTTCGGCGGCGATGAGGAATCGCCGTCACGCGCGCTCGCCGATGAAGCGCGCCGCCGTCAACTCTCAGGCGCTCCGCCGCCTCACTTCAGGTCGGCGATCGAGGCCGGACCCGGGCCGGGCGTGATCAGGGTCGGCCACTGCTTGGAGCCGAACGGCACGACCGGCGGCAGGAACGGCTGCATTCCGTATTTCGGCGCTTCGGCGATGATGGTCGCGCGCGCGTCTCCGCCCATCAGCTCGTAATCCATCAGGCGGTAGTTGCCGAAGAACAGCGATCCGACCGAACGGTCGGCGATGATGCGCGTGAGCGACTCCATCATCTCGCCCGGCGTCGTCGTGAACGAGATCGTCTCGATCAGCATCAGCCGGTCGTTGATCGCCTCCGGACCGAAGAATTGCGCGAGCACGCTGAACAGGATGTTGTTCTGGCGGGCGACGTAGATCGTGTTGCTGGCCGCGTAGGTCTTCTCCCAGTCGCTGCCGAGCATCTTCTTCCAGTCGGCGATGACCGCCATCCAGTGTTTGACCTGCGTCTGCGCGGCCCACGAGATGGCGCGCGCGAGATAGGGCGTCTGCTTCTTGCCGAACTCCTCCAACTTGGCGAACGAAATGACGCCCTTCGCCACGCAGTCGTCCATGAACACGATGTTGTTCTGCAATATGGTGCGGACGGTGTCGCGCCACTCCGGCGGTATCGGCGTGGCGTCGAGGCCGTCGAGCGCCGACTGCATGCGGCTGCGATAGGCCAGCATCGAGCTGCGCCACGATAGATCGGCGGGATTGTCGACGAACGGGAGCACGACCTCGCTCACCGCCATCGTGCTGTGTCCGACGGACTTCAGCAGTTGATAGACGATCGGAACCTGCGGCGCTTCGAGCGGCGGCATGTTGGGCCGGTAGAGGATGAACCGGCCGCCCGCGCCCGAGAACAGGCCCAGGATCACCGGATGCTTGCTGAGGATGTTTTGCTGAAAGATCCTGGCCGCGTCGCCGTAGAGCTCGAACATCATGGTGTTGAGCGCCAGCACGTTCTTGTTCGCGATATCGGCCGCGCTGGCGGCAGTGCGGCCCTCGATCGGCTGCATGTAGGGCGGCAGGCTTTGGGCGCTTGCCGAAGCGCCGATGCTCATCAGCGTCGCAGATACGACAGCGGTGTAGGCGCAGCGTTGCAGAAGTGAACGAGCTTGCATGGCCATCCTCACGGGTGCGTCAGTGCATCTATTTTGCCGACACGTTAAGAAACCATGCGCGAAACGGTTCGCGCGGGTTTCCGCTTACGCCTGCGACCCCGGCAATTGGTTGCCGGTCACTTGACGGGAAGAGTCAAACGCAACCGATGTGGATTGGAACTATCGAATCGGCCGCTGATGCATTCTAAACCTTGCAAATGGAAATACGGCTGCAAAAATCTAGAAATTCGTGATGCCGAGTATATAAGGTTGGAGGCCTTCGACGAATCGATTGCGCTCAGTTCGGAATCGGAACTTGTGCGGCCGGGCAGGCGGAGTCGAGTGCGCGTAGTCTGCGGCTCGTGCCGAATACGCTCACAGCAGCGCTGACCAAGAGGTAGGAGCATGCGGCCTTCGCGACGCGAATTCGTGAAGTCGGTCACGGCCAGCGGCATTGCGCTCAGTCTCTCGCGGCTTGGCCTGGGCGGAAGAGCCGAGATTCGCCGCGCGCGAGACGTTGCCCGGACGGCAGACAGTGGAACCCGGCCGCCACCGGCGTCGGCCGCATTGACGGCGTCGTCAAGGTCACCGGCGCCAAGCTCTACGCGTCCGATTTCCGGGCCGCCGATCTCCCGGGCTGGCCGGCGAATACGTCGCACGCCATTCTCATTCGGGCCCCGGACGCCACGCATGTCTACACCGGCATGGACCTGGCGCGCCTGAGCGGCGCGCTCAAGCCTTCGGCGGTGGTGACGGCGGCGGAGTTGACGCAGGCCGGCACCCGCGTTCCCGAATTCTATGCCGGCGATCTGTTCTGTCCGCTCGGCAAGACGCCGATCTATCTCGGCCAGCCGGTGGCGCTGCTGATCTTCGAGACGTTCGACGCCTTCGACCAGGCGCGGCTCGCGCTGCGCGATGGAACCTTCGTGAAATTCGGCGAGGAAACCGGTCCCGTCGCGATGCCCGATTACGGCGCCTATCGCTTTACGCGGATTGCCGGCCCGACGCCTGAGCTCGCCCGATGTCTATTCACCGGTCCAGGCGGGTTGGGTTCAGCCCCGCACATATCCAGAATACTCCGCTTCCGGTCTGGTCGCCGCTCGCGGCCGGCAGCGGGGAGCCCTTACGCGAAAGGCTGCGACCTACGGCGAGCAGATCCGCGCCGAGCTTGCCGCGAAGAATCCGGCCCTGCTGGTGCTGGATCGCGAGTTCGAGACCCAATCCATCGATCCGATGTTTCTCGAGCCGGAATGCGGCATCGCCTGGTACGACACCGGCCGCAAGAATCTCGAACTCGTGCTCGGGGTGCAGTCGCCTTACGAGATCGCGGAGGCGATCGCGTTCATGCTGGGCAAGGCGCGCGCGCCCTTCAAGCCGACGCGCATCAACGCGCAGTTCGCCTATATGGGCGGCGGCTTCGGCGGCCGCGACCATACGCCCTTTCCGCTCTATGTCGCGCTCGCGGCGATGTTCTTTCCGGGCCGGCCGGTCCGGCTCGCCCACGACCGCTATCAGCAGTTTCAGGGCGGGATCAAGCGGCATCCCTTCAAGATGCACACGCGGATCGGGATCGATCGGGCGACCGGCATGATGCAGGCATTCGCCGCCGACCATGTTCTCGATGGCGGCGGCCTCGCCAACTATTCGCCCAACGTGGCGACCGTCGCCGCCGCCGCGGCGATCGGCATCTACGACATCCCGAAAGTCGATGTCACCACGGTCGCGCTGCATTCGCGCGGCGTGACCGCGGGCTCGATGCGCGGCTACGGGACGCTGCAGACCATGACCGCGCTGGAGGTGCTGGTCGACGAAGCCGCCGCCGCCTTGCCGCTCGATCCGATCGAGTTCCGCCGACGCAACGCGCTCAAGACCGGTGGCCGGACCATGATGGGAAATCCCTACATCGTTTCGGTGCGCACGCCGGAGATCCTGGACAAGCTGGAGCAGCATCCGATCTGGCGGCAGCGGGCCGAGGAGAAGGCGCGCGGCCAGCGCGACGGAATTGTCGTCGGCACCGGCGTCGCTTGCGCCACCAAGGACTACGGCACCGGCGCGGACGGTTCGCTCGGAGACGGTCGAGATCGATCCCGGAGGGTCGGATCACCATCTATTGCGACCACACCGAGATGGGCAACGCCATCGGGACGGCGCTCGCCAACCGGGTGGCGATGCATGTGGGCGGCGTCGCTGACGAAGTCTCGGTCGCGCGCATCGACACGTTACGGCGCGCTCGCGCTCGTCACCTCCGGCGATCCTTACACGATGGACCAGGCGACGCAGAACACCGTGCAACGCAATCCGCGCTGGGTGCCGGCGATCAGCACGGCCACGACTGCCTCGATTGGCGCCCATGTCGGAACGCATGCTGCGGCCGAGGCGGCGCGCGTCGTTTTCCGCTTCGGGCTGTGGCCGGCGGCGCTCGAATTGTGGGGCATCGCGCCGACCGATGCGCGGGCGAAGCAATGGGAAACGGCGACCTGGAAAGACCGGCAGCTTACGATGCCGGGCTTGCCGCCGCTGACGCTTGCCGGCGATCGCCGCCAGGGCGCATGCGCGCAATTTCACGACCGGCGCGATGGCGCACAGCTTCTCCCGCTGGGCCTGGTCGCAGGCGACCTTCGCAATCGGCGGGCAGCCCTGGACCGCCGAGATCGATGCACTCGCCGTGCGGCGGGGGGCCGGCAAGTTCACGCGCATCGACCGCAGCAACGTCAAGTTTCCGCCGACCGACTATCAACCGGATCGGAACCAGCTACACGTCGCTGTGCGGCACGCTGGTCCGCGTCGAGATCGAACGCGCCACCGGCACGCTGCGCATCGCCAAGGCCTACAGCGTGCTCGAATGCGGTCGGGCGCTGGTGCCGGAGGTCGTCGTCGGACAGGCGCAGGGCGGCTTCGCGATGGGCTTCGGCTACGCGCTGCTGGAGTCGCTGCCGCCGTATGAAGGCGGGCCCGGCAACGGGCAGTGGAACCTCGGGCAATATGTCATCGCGCGCGGCTCGGATCTGCCGTTGGGCGACCTCGAGATCGAAGTGCTGCCTCCGGTCGATTCGAAGGAGCCGCCGAAGGGCATGGCGGAGATCGTGATGATCCCGGTCGTTGCCGCGCTTCTCAACGCCATCTTCGATGCGACCGGTCACCGTTTCCGGTCCCTGCCGGTGACCCAACGCCTGCTCAAGGGAGCGCTCTCGTGACGACGCTGGGCATCACGATCAACGGCCGCGCACACGGTCCGATGGACGTGCGTGACGATTTGACGTTGAACGATTTCCTGCGCGAGTTTCTCGGCCTGACCGGCACCAAGTTCGGCTGCGGGGCCGCGCAGTGCCTGAGTTGCGCGGTGATCGTCGATAATCCGGACGGAACGAGCTTCACCAGCCCGACCTGCGTTGTTCCGGCGGCAAGCTTCAACGGCAAAGCGATCCGCACCGTCGAAGGCCATGCCAAGAACGGCGAGCTTTCCCCGCTGCAGAAGGCATTCATCGAGCATTTTGCCTTTCAGTGCGGGTATTGCACGCCGGGATTCCTGAACGAAGGTCAGGTTCTGCTCGAGCGTTTGGCCAAGAAGCCGGTGGCGCGCGGCGATCTTGAGAAGACCATCACCGAGGCGCTCGACGGGCATCTGTGCCGCTGCACGGGTTACGTCAAATATCACGAGGCGGTGCGCGCCGTGATCCTGGCCGATCCCGGCCGCTATCTCGTCGCGGCGGCCGGTGGCTGAAGTCGGGATGATGCCGCACGTGCTGCGGCGGCGAGCGTGACCGAGGCAGGAGACGGAGCGAGATGAAATCCGAGATGCGGCTCAAGGCCCTCGTTGCGGTCCGGCGCTCTGCTGATGAGCATGCTGGCCGCGTATGCGGTGTCCGATGTTGCGCCGGACAAGCTCGCCTCGCCGCAAAGCTTCGACACGATCGCCGATCCGGAGGCGCGCTCGGCCGCATTGTTCACCGAACTCGGCAAGGTGCTCACGCATCCGCGCTGCGTGAACTGTCATCCGGCCGGCGATCATCCGCGCCAGGGTGAGCAGGGCCGCCTCCATCAGCCGCCGGTCGCGCGTGGCGCGGACGGCCATGGTCTCCCGGCCATGCGGTGCCCGATCTGTCACCAGCAGGCCAACTTCGATCCCGGCCGCGTGCCCGGTCACCCGGAATGGCATTTGGCACCGCGCGAGATGGCATGGGAAGGCAAGACGCTCGCCGAGATCTGCACGCAGATCAAGGATCCGGCACGCAACGGCAACCGGTCGCTGCAAGACCTCGTCCATCACATCGGCACCGACACTCTGGTCGGCTGGGCCTGGGCGCCCGGCTTCGGCCGCACGCCCGCACCCGGCACGCAGAAGGAAGCCGGTGCGCTCGTCGATGCGTGGATACAAGCCGGAGCGGCGTGTCCGAAGTAGATGACAGGGCGAAGCAGCCGCGGGAGGGGTTGCCTGCTCCCCGGTCAGACATTCAGCCCGGCGCGGATCTTCGCCTTGAAGTCGGCAACCGCCGCGATGGTCTCGTTGGTCAGCGGCAGGTTGACCGGCTCGTTGCGGTCGGCGGAGAGGTCGGCCGCCGTGTAGGTCTCCATCACCGTGCGCGCGCTCTCCGGCGTCACCATCACGGGCGTATCGCGGATGCACGACTCGACGAAGTGGATGGTCTCCGGCCCCATGCCGCCGGCGAACACATGGTCCACCATCTCGCCCGGCATGGTCGACATCGGAAACACCTGGCCGTCTTTCTCGGTGTTGAGCCAGTTGTCGCGCTGGGTGTCGTCGAGCACCAGCGCGCCGTCGGTGCCGGTGATCTCGATCCAGGTCGAGCAGTAGTTCGGATAGCTGGGCGGGAAATTCCAGCCGCCGCCGATCATCACCACGACGCCGTTGTCCATGGTCACGGTGGTGAACATCACGTCGTGCGAGCCGTTGATCGGCTCCATGTAGCCGTAGGCGCCCTGCGAGTAGACCCGCACGGGCTTCGCGGGTTCCAGCAGCCAGAACACGAAATCGAGGTCGTGGGTCGATTCCATCACGACCGGCGAGAGCCGCACGCGGCTCGCGATCTTCTTGCCGAGGCTGCGCGACAGATGCCGGCTGACCAGCACGGAGACCACCTTGCCGAGCGTGCCGTCGGTGATCTTCTTCTTGGCGTAGGCGATCTTGGTGTTGAAGCGCTGCGAGTAGCCGATGGTGAATTTGAGGTTATTGCGCTTGGCCAGCATGATCAGCTCGTCGGCTTCCCACAGTTCGAGTGCGATCGGCTTCTCCAGCATCACGTGCTTGCCGGCGCGCAGGCAGTCGCGCGCGATCGGATAGTGGTTGGACTCGGGCGTCGTCGACACGAACACGACCGAAATGTTGTCGTTCTTGATGATGTCCTGGTAGTCGAGCGTCGCGGTGGCGGGCCGGTAGAGCGCCTTCACCTCGGCGAGCCGGTCGGGCTTGATGTCGCACAGGTGGAGCTTGTCGACGAGCGCGGTGCGCGCCAGCGTTTCGGCGCGTGTGCCGCCGACCCAACCTACACCGATCACCGCCGCTTCGACTTGTTTCACGCGCGTTTCCCTTTGTCGTAGGCGCCATGTCTGCCAGCACGCTGTCATGCCCGCGCAAGCGGGCATCCAGCCGCCTCTGACTAACCGATGTCATGCCGTGGCGCCACCCCGGCTGGCGTAGCCTGGATCACCCGCTTACGCGGGTGATGACACTGAGTGTGTCAAGCGGATTGCCCAACCCCGAACACGTCTTCGGCGAAGCGCGGATAGACTTCGACCAGCTGCGGAGCCACGACTGTGCGCAGGAGCCGCAAAGTCTCGGGGGAGGGGGCGGGCGTTTCGGGCACCGTCGCGGGCCGGTCGAAGGTGAAGCCGGTGTGCTCCTCAATCTCGCTGAGCGTGTGCCCGGGATGCAGGCTCGCAAGACGGAAGCGCTTGCGCTCGCGGTCGAAGGCAAACAGGCAGCGATTGGTGATGAGCGCGATCGGGCCGCCGGGGCGATAGACGTTGTCGGGGCTTGCTCCCGGCGCGCTGATGAAATCGACCTTGTCGACCAGCGTGCGGCGCGTGTGTTCCAGCCGGAACAGGATCACCTTCGGCACGACGTAATAGAGATAGGCCGAGCCGAACGAGCCGGGGAAGCGTACCTTCGGGTGCTCGTAGTCGCCGATGCTGACCAGGTTGACGTTGCCTTCGCCGTCGATCTGCCCGCCCGAGAGAAAGAACACGTCGATGCGGCCCTGGCCGGCGCAGTCGAACAGCTCGCGCCCGCCGTCGGTGAAGAAGCTCAGCCGCCGGCTGCCCAGCAGCGACACATAGGGCCGTCCGTGGCCGCGCTCGCGCGCCAAGAGCGCCGCGGTGGCCGGGATCGGCGAGGTCGAGCCGATCGCCACGTGGCGCGTATCGCCGATCAGTCCCGCGATCGTGTCGGCGAGCAATTCCTCGGTGCGGAAGTCGCCTGGGTTGAGCGCAACTGTCGCCACGAGTCACCTCCCCCCTTGAGGGGGAGGTCGACGCACGAAGTGCGTCGGGAGGGGGGTAAGCGGCGAGTCCGGCGCTTGCGGCTTACCCCCCTCCCTGACCCTCCCCCTCAAGGGGGGAGGGGACGGAGAGAGCGTTCGCGTGAAATGCAAGTTACGCGGCGCGCTGGGCATGCACGTAGCGGTCGAGATAGGCGGCGAAGCCGTCGGCCGTGGCGGCGAGGCGGGCATATTCGGCGAGGTGCGCGGTGTCGGCCGGATAGTGGTCGGCGAGCGCGAGCGGCCACGCGCCTTTCGGCTCGACCGCGACCGCGTCGAGATAGAAGCCACCGAGCGTGCCCGCCGCCAGCACCGGATCGTCGAACAGATTGCCGTCGTGGATATTCTCGACCGTCACGACCGTCTTCTTGGCCGCGTGCGCCATCAAAGCAAGCTCGCGGTCGCGGCCGATCCAGATGTTGCCTTCGCGGTCGGCCATCGGTGCGTGGAAGAGCGCGACATCGGGCACGATCGCCGGCAGCAGCACGATCGGGTCGTGGTTGCCGAACGGATTGTCGATGATCCGCCAGTCGGGGCGATGTGCGACGAGGTCGGAGCCGATCAGGCCGCGCAGCGGCATGAACGGCACGCCCTTTTCGGCCGCCTGGAACGCCGCATGCAGCGCCGGGCAGGTGGCATCCTTCATGCGCAACGCCCCGGAGGTCACGGCAGCGGTGAAGCGCGGTGCGGGGCCGAGTTCGCCGAGGCTGACGGCGGAGGTTTCCAGCGTCTCGACGCAGCCCGCGCCGATCAGGAGATCGGCCTGCAGGCTGGACGTGGGCAAAGCGATCAGCGTCAGGCGCTTCACGCCGCGCCGGATCAGCGCGCGCGTCGCCGCCATTGCGACGCCCGACACGTCGCGCGGCACGGCCAGCACACAGCCGTCGGTGATGGGGGCGAGCACTTCGTCGAGGGTGCGGACGATCATGTCGGTAATGATATCACAAACCGCGCGGTTTGCTCGGTGCGCTCCCTCCCCCGCTTGCGGGGGAGGGGTGGGGAGAGGGTGAGCTTGCACGAATCCCGTTCATGCCCCCTCCCTGACCCTCCCCCGCAAGCGGGGGAGGGGACGCTGTGGCTCTGGCTTCGCAAATTGCCGATCAGAGGTTTGCGAAGCGCCTACGACAGCGCCTGCTTCACGCGGTCGGGCGAGAACGGCACGCGGCGGATGCGTACGCCGGTGGCGTCGAAGATCGCGTTGGCGATCGCCGCCGTGAGCGGACGCATGGACGGCTCGCCGGCGCCCAGTGGCGGCAGGTTCGGATAGTCGAGCAATACGAACTCGATCTTCTCCGGCGTCTCGGTGATGTCGAGGATGGGATAGCTGATCCAGTCGACGCTGGTGACGGTCTTGTTGTCGAACTTGACCTCCTCCCACAGCGTCCGGCTGATGCCTTGCACGATATTGCCCTCGATGCATTTCTCGAGGCCGTCCGGATTGATGATCTGGCCGCAGTCGTGGCCGACCACGAACCGCTTGGCGAAGATGCGGCCGGTCGAGCGGTCGATATCGACCTCGGCAATCACCGCCACGCGCGTGCCGTTGCGCTGGGCATAGGCGAGGCCGCGGCCGGAGACCTTGTTGCCGGACTGGTTGGGACGCGGCGAGGGGCGCGTGTCCCAGCCGAACTTCTCCGCCGCCGCTTTGATCACCGCGATGTCGCGGGGATCCTTGACGTGCCGCAGACGGAACGCGATCGGATCGACCTTCAGCGCGGCCGCAACCTCGTCCATGAAGGACTCGCTCGCGAAGTGAATCTGCGGCCCGACCGGATCGCGCAGATGCGACGAGCGCAGCGGCGAGGCGCGATCGAGGAACGGCGGGATCGTCTCCCACGCCATCCGCTTGTTGTCGAACGCGTAGGACTCCGCCGGCACACCGAAGCCGTCACCCGACTTCAGCTCGATGCCGCGGGTCTGGCCCGCGAGCGTGTCGATCGGGTTGTTGCCGCTGGTGTTGACGTCGACGCGGGAGAATCCCTTGCTCAGGAAGTCGTAGGCGATGACGTTGCCGTTGGCATCGATCGCCGCGCGGGCGCGGTGGATCGAGGCGGGGCCCTTCGGATCCCACCCGGTGCCTTGCTCCCGCATGTATTGCAGCCGGACCGGTTTGCCGACCGCCTTGGCGAGAACGCCGGCGTCCATGGCGCAGTCGTCCGCGTCATTGCGGCCATAGGAGCCCGGCCCGTTGGTCCAGATCACCCGGATCTTGTCGCGCGGAATGCCGAGGTTGCCCGCGAGACCGTTCTGAACGAAGTGCGATTTCTGCGAACCGGTCCAGCAGGTGACGTTACCGTCCTTGATCTCGACCAGCGCGCAGGCCGGGCCCATGCTGGCGTGCGACTGGAACGGCCACTCGTATTCGGCCTCGATCACCCGCGCGGCGGTCTTGAAGGCCTCGTCGACGCTGCCGTTCTCTTTGTCGACCTGCCGCTTGCGGACTTCGGCCTTGCGGATGTGGTCGTAGAGGGCGGCCTGGTCCGGGAACGGCGGCCTGACCTGCGACCACTCGACCTTGAGCTTCTGCATGGCCTGGATCGCGTCCCACTCCTTGTTCGCGACCACGCCAAGGAATCCCTTGTCCCAGACGACCTGGGCGCCGGGAATATCCTTGATCGAGCTTTCGTCGACCTTGACCGGCACGCTGCCGGCGACCGGCGGGCGAATCATGCGGCCGTGGACCATACCGGGCACCTTCACGTCGGTGCAGAAGTCTTCGGTGCAGAACACCTTCGGCGCCACGTCTTCGCGCTTGATCGGCTTGCCGACGATTTTGTACTCGCTCGGCATTCTTCGGCTTGGCCTTGCCCGGCGCATAGAGGGCATTGCCGAATTGCTTGTTCCAGTCGAGCTCGACGTTGAAGTACTTGCCGCCAATCAGTTCGGCGTAGGAGGTCTTCTTGTCTCGGTTGAAGGCGGCACTTACGACGCCATCAACAACGATGAGCTGATCGACTGGCGTATTGAGTTTTGCCGCAGCCATCTCGACCAGCACGCGGCGTGCTTCCGCCGCCGCCATGCGCATCTGCTTGCCGCCGTTCAGGATGCCGGTGGAACCGGAGGCGCCGCCCTGGTTCACGCTGTTGGCGGTGTCACCCATGTAGACTTTGACGGCCTTGAACGGGACGTCGAGTTCTTCCGCAACCATCTGGCCGATGGCGACGAACAGGCCGTGGCCCATGTCCATCTTGCCGAAGTAGGCCGCGACGGTGCCGTCGGCGTTGACCGCGATGTAGGACGAAAGCTGGTCCGGCGTCAGCGGCGGCTTGGTAGCGCCTTGCGCGAGCGCGGCATTGATGCCGAGCAGTGCGTCGAGGCTCATCGGTGCACCGACCGATACGACGAATGCGCCACCGGCCTTGAGAAGGGAGCGGCGGGAGAACGCGGAGGATTTTTCCTGCTTGGTCATGGTGTTCTCCCTCAACCCATCATCGTCGCGGCGCGCTTGACCGCTTTCATGATGCTGACGTGCGTCCCGCAACGGCACTTGAGCCCTTCGAGTGCGCCCTTGATCTCGGCGTCGGTCGGCTTCTTCTTGGTGGCCAGGAAGGCCGCCGCCGTCATGATCCAGCCGTTGATGCAGTAGCCGCACTGCGGCACTTGTTCTTCGACGTAGGCGGTCTGCAGCGGATGCGGCTTCTCGGCCGTGCCGAGGCCCGCGAGCGTGACGACCTTGCTGTTGCCGACGGCCGAGACCGGCGTGATGCACGAGCGGATCGGCTGTCCGTCGAGATGCACCGTGCAGGCGCCGCACTGCGCGAGCCCGCAGCCGAATTTCGGATTGTTGAGGCCGATGTCGTTGCGCAGCGCGTAGAGCAGCGGCATGTCCGGATCGGCGTCGATGGTGTGGGATTTGCCGTTTACGTCGAGGGTTATCTTGGCCATGGGTTTCACGTCTCCCTGGTATGGCACTTGTCAGGCGGACGACGGGCCGTCGCGCGCCGTCCGCCAAGTTTCGCTATTTGCTTGAGTTGCGAATAGTTCCAGAGTGGAAGCTAGTCCAACGGGCCGGGCTTGGAAACCACCCTCACGCAGGATTGTGCCGTGGGTTTCGGGCGCCGGCTAGCGAGAGGTCGGCGCGAGGTTTTGCACAGCGGCGAGCAGCGCGCGCACCTGCTGTTCCGAGATATTGCGCGTGATGAACACGATCCGGCTGGTGCGGTCGCCGTCCGGCCAGGACGCCAGTTCGACCGGTGGGTGCCCGAGATGCTGCACCACTTGCACCAGCACCGGCCCACGGCAGCCGGCGACGTTGAGAAAGCCTTTGACCCGGAGGAGATCGGGGCCGCGCAGCGCGATCAGCGTCTCCAGCGCGCGCAGGAACGCCGGCCAATCGACCGGAGTCGCGTCGGTCCAAACGAAGCTCACGATGCCGTCGCTGTGCTCGGCTTCGGCAACGAAGCCCGCATGCGTCGGGCTCAAAGCAGGCGAGGGTGAAGCCGCAGCCTCGATCAGGCAGCGCGGATCGAGCTCGCCCGCGATGGCGGTGACGATTTCGGCGCGCGCGTTGAGGGCGCGCAGACGCTCGCGCAACCGTTCGATCGTTGCGTCGTCGGCGAGATCGGTCTTCGAGATCACCAGCCGGTCGGCGAGGATGATCTGCTTGCGCGCCTCCGCCGACCATTCGAGCGTGTCGAGACCGCCGACCGCATCGACCATCGCGACCACGACCTCGACGTGAAACTCGCCGCCGAGCGCGCGGTCGGTCGCGAAGGTCTGCAGGATCGGTCCGGGGTCGGCGAGGCCGCTGGTTTCGATCACGATGCGCTTGAAAGGCGGCACCGTGCCCTGCTCGCGCTCGGCGACGAGACGGCGCAGCGCGTTCTGCAGGTCGGAGCGGGTGTTGCAGCACAGGCAGCCGTTGCCGAGGAGGGTGACTTCTTCAGTTGAGTCGCGCACCAGCGCGTCGTCGATGCCGACGCTGCCGAACTCGTTGATGACGACCGCGGTGCCGGCGCCTTCCGGCGTCGTCAGGAAGCGCCGCACCAGCGTGGTCTTGCCGGCGCCGAGGAAGCCGGTGACGACGGTGACCGGAATGCGTCCGCCGCGCGCATATTTCTGCCGCCGCCCGAACGGGCCCGCCTCGCGCGAAGGAAACAGATCGAGCATTTATGGCAGCCGTATCCGGCTCGGTGCATCGTCCGCGAAAGCGGACGATCCAGTCTTCACTTGATCGCACGATCTGGATGCCCGCTTGCGCGGGCATGACGCGCCTGAGCAAACGGCCGATCAGAAATCCATCTCCAGAATATAAAGCCCGCCGACATGGCGGTCGACGCAGTAGACGATCTCGCGCTCGTCGACGAACACGTCGTTGATCTGGATCGTGCCGGTTGGCGCAAGCGGCGGCGCCGGCGGAATGAATACGCCGATTTCCTTCGGCTGATAGGGATTGGCGATGTCGTAGGCGCGCAAGCCGCCGTTGAAGAAGGTGCCGAGCACGATCTGGTCGGACTGCCAGCAGGTCGGCAGCGGCACGTTCTCGTGGATGTTGTGCGCGCCGAACCGGCCGGCCGTGGCGTAGACGGTGTGATCGGGCACCGGGCAGGTCGCGATCGGCACGAGGTTCGTCTCCTCGCGCGCGTCGAGGATCCAGATGAGCTTCGGCCAGTCCTTGCAGTTGTTCTCGGTCGCCTCGTCGGTGACCAGCATCAGCCCGCGATCGAACAGCGGCACGACGGTGTGCATGAAGCCCGTGTAGGGCGGCGAGTTGGTCCACGACGACACCTTCTTCGGGTTTGCCTTGTCGGAGATGTCGAGCACGAACATGCCGCCGTCGATATAGGCGAGGTAGCAGCGGTCCGGCCGCTGCGGATAGACGTTGCAGTTGTGAGCGCGGTGGCCCTTGTCGAGCGGATGGCGCGGCGGCGGCATGACGTTGTCGCCTTGCCTGGTCCCGGGCATCCACCAGCGGCCGATCTCGACCGGCTTCGAGGGATTGCGCACGTCGATGCAGCGATAGAACTGATCGTCGTTCGGATGGGTCGGGTTGAAGTCGGGCGCGCCGGAGGCGCAGTGGACGAACTCGCCGTCGCAGAACCAGAGCTGATGCACGCCGCGCGAGGTCGGGCCCGAGCAGTCGAAGAACGAGATCGACTTCGGCTTCTCCGGTACCGAAATGTCGAACAGCTCCATGCCGGCCGGCTGCAGGCCCTTCTTCTGGGTCTGGTAGGCGACCGCCATCAGGTTGCCGCAGGTCTCCAGCGAATTGGAACGCATGTGCGCCTGCGGCAGGTCGGTCTGCACGACCACCTTGGGCTTGCGCGGGTCGGAGACGTCGACGGCGGTGAAATTCTTCGGCGCGCTCTCGTGCGCCAGCCAGAGGATGCGGCGGCCATCCGGCGCAATCTGTATCGACATGCCTTCGCCCATGCCGCCGAAACCGTCGAGCGCATGCTGGCCGATCAGCTTGAAATTCCAGGTGACGGGTTCGTACGAGCCCGATTGCGACGGGCTCCGGTCGAGAACGGCCATTGGCGGGTGCTCCTTGGGATTGGCAATGCGCGGGGATTTAGCGCGTTTCGCCCGGCGATGGAAAGGCCGGTGCGTGCATGCCCGGGTCGCCGTCCTCCGTCATCGCTGCGGGCGCGGGCTGCGGAAGCGGTGACGCTGCGATCTTCGACGCGCTCCCATGGCGCAGCCTCGAAGGATGATCGGCCCCGGACCAGCGGCCGGCGCCCTTCGAGGCTCGGCGCATTCGCGCCGAGCGCCGAAGGATGACGGAGAGAGAGCTGCGCTACGCGCTGGCCTTGGCCCACAGGTCGGGACGCAGCGCCTTCTTCCAGTCCGGGATGGCGGAAATCTTCTTCTCCCGCAGCAGCACTTCGGCGTCCTTCTGCAATTGGCCCTGCAGGTCGGCAGGGAAGCCCGGACTGACCTCGACGCGCGCCAGCGCCTTCGCAAACGTGTCGCGCGACATGCTGTAGCCCTTCGAGGTGAAGAACGAATAGATCACGTCCGCGACCTTGTTCGGGTTCTCCTTGAAGTCCTTCGCGACCTCCTGCCAGCATTTCAGGTAGGCGATGACGGTGTCGGGATTCTTGTCGACGAAGTCGGGCGTCGCCGCCATGAACACCGGCATGCGGTCGACGCTGGAGAAGTCCATGATCGACGTGCCGATGCCTTCGGCGACCGCGATCTCGTTGTAGGGCTCGACATTGGCCATGGCGTCCACCGTCTTCGCCGCCATGGCGGAGACCATGTTGTTGACGTCCATGCGGACTTCCTGGAAGTCGCCTTTCTTGAGCCCGGCGTTCTGCGCGATGATGTCCATGAAGATGTTGCCGACCGACGAGCCGGTCTGGTTTGCGACCTTGAGGCCGCGAAGCTGCTCGACCTTGGTGATGTTGAGGTCCTTGCGTACGACGATCTGCGCGGTCTTGCCGACATATTCGATCATCGCGACCGCGACGAGGCCGCCCTTGTCGTGCCCGATGGTGAACGACTGGCCCGCATAGGTGCCGAGGTCGACCTGCCGCGCCACCATCTGCTGCATGGTGAGATTGCCGGAAGGTACGGCGAATTCCTGGAACTTGAGGCCGCGCTTTTCGAGCAGCCCCGAGCGCATGAGATAGTAGGTCGGCATCCCCCAGATATTGGTCTGATAGCCCTGGCGGATGGTTTCGAGCGCCAGCGCGGGGCGGCCGCCGAGACCGGCGGTGAGCGCGGCGGCGCCGGTCGCGGCGAGATACTGCCGTCGGGTCAGTCGAACGGGCCTCGATGTCATCGCTTCCTCCATATGGGCATGCCGTTCAGGCTTTGCTTTTCAGGTTATGGCTCCTGCTGCATCCCGAATTCGCGGATTGTGGACGCAACGTCGTCAAGCGTCTGCGTGATCACTTGCCGCAGTTCCTCGGGCGTCGAAGACACCGCGATCGAGCCCGCCTTTTCGACCATGCCGCGGTAGGCGTCGGTTGCGACAATGGCGGCGATCTCGCGGTTGAGGCGGTCGAGGATCGGCTGCGGCGTGCCGGCGCCGGCGCAGATGCCGAGCCAGCCGAAGCGCACGAAATTCACGCCTTTCTCGGTGAGCGTCGGAATTTCGGGCAGGCCCTTGAGCCGCTCGGGCGCCGACACCGCCAGGATCTTGAGCTGATTGGCCTGATACTGCGGGACGACGCCGAGCGTCGGAGAGACGTAGAAATGCACGCGCCCCGCGACCAGTTCCTGCACCACCTGCGGGCCGCCGCGGAAGGGGACGCGGTTCATTGCGATGCCGGTGAGCTTTTCGAGCTGCCTGGCCAGGATTTCCTGCGCCGAGCCGGCGCCCACGGTGGCGTAGCTCACCTCGTTCGGATGCGCCTTGGCGTACTGCACGAACGATGCGAAGTCAGTGGCCGGAATGGCATTCGCGAGCGCGAGGCCGTAGTAGTACTTGGCGACCAGCGAGATCGGCGCGAGCTCGCCAAGCTTGAAGCCGACGTTCTTGTAGACCGCGGTGTTGATCGATTCGAAGTGCGTGCAGAAGAGAAGCGTGTAGCCGTCGCGTGGTTGCGCGAGTACATCGCGCGTCGCGATCATGCCGGCGGCGGCCGGCTTGTTCTCCACGATGACGCGTTGCCCGAGCGCGTCGCCGAGCTTGTCCGCGACGAAGCGGGCCGGGATATCGGTCGGTCCGCCGGCGCCGAAGCCGACCACCAGCCGGATCGGCCGTGTCGGATAGGCCTCCTGCGCGCTCGCGGTGGCGACGAAGGCGGCGCCGATCAGTCCCCAGCAACAAACGGCAGCGGTGCGGGCCATGGCGTTTCCAGTTTTTTCGGCGCGCCGTCAGGCATGGGCGGCGGCCACTTGTCCGAGATGATGCAGCAGCAGCTTCTGATACTCCAGGAATTCCACGCTGAGCGGATCGCGCGGCCGCGCGAGCGCGATGGGAACCTCGGTTTTCAGCGTCCCGGGATGCGGCGTCATCACCATCACCCGATCGGCCAGGAACACCGCCTCCGCCACGTTGTGGGTGACGTAGACGACGGTCTTGCGGGTCTCCCGCCACACCTCGGCGAGGAGCCGCTGCATGTCGTCG
Organism: uncultured Alphaproteobacteria bacterium; assembly: GCA_963763365.1. GTDB lineage: Bacteria > Pseudomonadota > Alphaproteobacteria > Rhizobiales > Xanthobacteraceae > VAZQ01. The sequence continues at coordinate 200,499 of CAVXOE010000021.1, forward strand.
CGGGTCATGGCATCGAGCGCGGCGAAAGGCTCGTCCATCAAGAGAACCGCAGGGTTGTAGGCAAGCGCACGCGCGATGGCGACCCGCTGCTGCATGCCGCCCGAGAGATGATGCGGGTACGATGCTACGAATTTCTCGAGCTTGACGAGGCTGAGCTGCTTGCGCGCGATGTCCTCGCGCTCGGTCTTGCCGACGCCTTTCATCTCGAGCCCGAAGCACACATTTCCGAGCGCAGTACGCCACGGAAAAAGTTGCGCGAAGTCCTGAAATACGATGCCGCGGTCCATGCCGTGGCCAGTCACGGGCGCGCCGCCGATGCGTATTTCGCCGCCGGTGGGCTTGAGGAATCCAGCGATGATATTGAGCAGCGTCGTCTTGCCGCAGCCCGATGGGCCGATCAGGCAGACGAATTCGGACTGATCGATATTGAAGCTCACTCCGTCGACGCCCGCGACGCGGCCCGACGGGGTATCGTAGTTGAGCGAAACATCGCGGACTTCAATGTGCGGCATCGCGGCGTCCCGGGGCGTGCATTGCCGCCGCAGGTCTATCAGCCGCGTCGCCGCTTGGTAAGATGCTGACGACGATGCCTGCCGGAGAATCCCGATGCCTCGCTTTGCCGCCAACCTCGGCTACCTGTTCACCGAGCGTCCGCTGATCGAGCGCTTTGGCGCCGCGGCCGCGGCAGGCTTTACGGCGGTCGAATTGCAGTTCGTGTACGACCACGCGCCGTCAGTGCTGCGGGCCGAGATCGACCGTCACGGCCTCACGGTCCTCGGCGTCAATACCGCGCCCGGCCGGCAGGCGGCAGGTGAATTCGGCGTGGCGGCGATCCCCGGCCGGGAGCAGGAATTCGCCGCGATCTTCCAGCAGGCTCTCGACTACATCGTCGCGCTCGGTGGCTGCCAGATTCATTGCCTCGCCGGCAAGGTGCCGCCCGAGCAGCGGCCCGCCGCGGAGACGACCTTCGTGAAGAACCTCGCGCGGGCCGCCGACCTTGCGGCGGCGAAGAACGTCACGCTGCTGATCGAGCCGATCAATCCGCGCGACCGGCCGGACTATTTCCTCAGCCGGCCCGAGCACGCCGCCGACGTCATCGAGAAAGTCGGCCGGCCGAATGTGCGCATCCAGTTCGATTTCTATCATGTGCAGATCGTCGGCGGCGACTTGATCCGGCGATTCGAAAAGCATCTGCCGAAGGTCGGTCACGTGCAGGTGGCGGCGGTGCCGAGCCGGCACGAACCGGACGAGGGTGAGGTGAACTACCCGGCGATCTTCGACGCGCTCGATCGCGCCGGCTACGCCGGGTGGATCGGTTGCGAATATCGCCCGCGCACGCGCACCGAAGATGGGCTCGGCTGGGCGCACCGTTACGGGATCGTGCCGCGCTGAATCCAATCGCTCGCTAGGCGAATCGGAGCCTTCCGAGGCGGATTGTGGCCCGATTGTCACAGTCCAGTGGGGTTTCCGCGAGAATTCTGGGACAGCCGTCGATCCTCGCCTTTGCGGCGGCCCTAACGGTTGCTAGTTTGCGGTCATGTGGAGTCGCAAAGGTGCAGCAGAAGATGACGCAAACCCGGGTGAGCCGGAGGCGAATCCGGCGCGACTCAAGGATGCGCTGCGCAAGGCGCGGGTCGATCAGGCCGAGCGCACCGGCGTCGTGGTCGATCTGCATGATGCCGAAGTCGCCCGCCTCGAGCTCTTGAACGAGGCGCTCGATCCGGTGTTCGAGGAGGTGCCGGCGAACGTCGATTTGTTCGACCGCGGCATCAGCCGGGGCGAGACGCCACGGCTCTGGATCGATGCGATCGCGCATGTGGGGATGGGCCGCGACAAGCGCATCTACCGCTTCGTGCAGGACAGCCGCTATGGCCGCAAGGTGCTCGCCGAGAGCGTCAACGTGGTCGAGATGGTCGACGCGATCACCAAGTATCTCGCGCAGCGGCTGATCGAGCGCGAACGCGCGCTGGCCGACGGGTCGGCGCCGGTGCTGCGCGATTTCAGGCAGGAGGCGAAATTCGAGCGGCGCCGCCGTCGTCGCCGCGCGGTTCGCGCATTTTTGTTCGGCCTGTTGGTGGGATTTGCCACCCTGGTCGCCGCCGCGATCATCTTCCCGGGGCCCAATCCCTGAGGCATGATCCGGAAGGGTCGTAGCCTTCTCGACAATCCAACAGCGGCTGGCTTTGTGCTCGAACGTGGCCACGCGTTGACAAACCGTATCATTCGGGAAGCCGCGGCCCAACGCGGGCACTCGCGGTCCGCCGCTTGGGACCGGCCGGGAGGAATCGATGCAGGCAGAACGCGAGCACGGGCCGCGAGACGTTCCCTATGTATCGACCGGCCGCTTGCCGGCGCCTGAACTGGTCAAGGCATTGGTGTCCGAAGCCCATGAGCGCTTCAAGTCGAACACCGAGGGGAAAAACTCGACCGCTTATCCGGCGCTCGAGCGGGTGCCGAGCGAACTCTTCGGCATTTGCGTGGCTGGAGTCAGCGGCAATGTCTACGCCGCCGGCGACACCGCGCACGAGTTCGCGATCATGAGCGCATCGAAGCCGTTCGTATTCGCGCTGGTTTGTCAGACGATCGGCCCGCAGGAAGCGCGCGCGAAGCTCGGCGCGAACGCCACCGGGATGCCGTTCAATTCGCTCGGCGCCATCGAACGCAGCTCTGACGGCCGCACCAATCCGATGGTGAATGCCGGCGCGATTGCGGCCACTAGCCTGGCGCCTGGCGCGACCGCCGCCGCCAAGTGGCAGTTCATCCACGAGGGCCTCTCCAGATTCGCGGGCCGCAAGCTCCTGCTGAATGAAGAAGTGTATGCGTCCGCCTCGGAGACCAATTTCCGCAACCAGAGCATCGCCCGCCTGCTGCGGAGCTACGACCGGATCTATTTCGATCCCGTCGCGGCAAACGACCTCTACACCAAGCAATGCTCGCTCAACGTCAGCGCGAAGGATCTCGCCGTGATGGGTGCGACCTTGGCAGGTGGCGGCGTCAATCCAGTCACCCTGGAACGGGTGGTCGACCCAAAGGTGTGCCACTACGCGCTGGCGGTGATGGCGACCGCGGGGATGTATGAGACCTCCGGCGACTGGCTTTACGACGTCGGCCTGCCGGGTAAGAGCGGCATTAGCGGCGGCATCGTGACCGTTGCCCCGGGCAAGGGCGCGCTCGGAACGTTTGCGCCGCCGCTCGATGCCACCGGCAACAGCGTCAAGGGCCAGCTCGTCGCCAAATTCCTGTCGCAGCGGCTGGGGATGGACCTGTTCGTTTCCAAGCCGGAAGCGTGAGCGGCCAACCCAGATCAACGACATCGGTGTTAAGTGCCGGTCAGCACAAGGCGCCTCAGCTCGGTGACGCCGTCGCCTGTGCGGAAAAATCCGCGCGATATCACCTCGCAGCGCCAGCCCGCCGATTGCCGTTCGATGCGGTAGAGATTGTAGGCGGCCGCGTCGTGCTCTCCCGGCGGCAGCTCCGATGCTGAAGGCACGCCGACGATCGGAACGCGGCCTTTCGGCCCTTCGAGGAAGGACACCAGGTGGGCATGTGCATGACCGTGCAGCACGAGCTCGGCGCCGTGGCGCGCGAGCGTCTCGCGGAACGCCGCGCCGTCAACGAGGCGCCGCAGGTGATGCGAGCGCTTGCTGGACGGCGGATGGTGGATCAGCACGACCCGAAACACGTCCTCGCGCCCGCAGCGGTCGAGCAATTCGCCAAACCGTGCAAGCTGTTCGCCGCCGAGCGCGCCGCTCGCCATCAAGGGTGCCGTCGGCACCGCGCTCGACAATCCGATCAGGGCGAGCGGACCGCGCCGCCGCAGGAAGGGAAACACCGGATCGCCAGCAGCCGTTCCGCCGCCGTCGTCGCCGCTGAGATAGCGGCCCCAATGCGTTTGCGGCAAGCGCGCCGCAGCCCAGACGTAGGCGTCGTGATTGCCCGGTACCAAGGTCACATCACGAGGCGGAGCCGAGCGATTCCAGCCAGGCGAGCGCCGGCGGATATTCCTTCGGCAGCGAGATGTTGACGAGGTCGCCCGTCACCGCGAGGTGGTCGTAGGTCTGCGCCTTCAGGTCGGAGACGATGCGTTCGAGCACTGCGCCGCTATGGATGCGGCCGCGCTTGCGCCACCAGTTGAGATACCCGATCGCCCGCTTGCCAGCGAGTTCGGCGATACGAGGGCGCGGCAGAGGTCCAAGATGGGGGTCCGACAGATGCGCAAGAACGAATGCCGACATCACGAACTGCCGATGAGGATGCCGGCAAGAAACACCAGTACGCCGCCGATCACCACTTGGAATGCCGCCGCCAGGAACGGCGTGTCCATGTAACGATGGCGGATATACGAGATCGCCACAAGCTCGATCGCCACGACGATGAGGGCGACGACCGTCGCGGTCCAGAAGTTCGGAATGAGATAGGGCAGGGTGTGTCCGAGCCCGCCGATCGTGGTCATCACTCCGGTGACGGCGCCGCGTACCACCGGCGCGCCGCGCCCGGTCAGCGAGCCGTCGTCGGAGAGCGCCTCGGCGAAGGCCATGGAAATGCCCGCTCCGACCGACGCGGCCATACCCACCAGGAAGGTCTCCCAGGTGTTGTGGGTCGCGAACGCGGCGGCGAACAAAGGTGCGAGTGTCGAGACCGAACCGTCCATCAGGCCGGCAAGGCCCGGCTGCACGTATTGCAGCACGAACATGCGCCGCGCCATGTCCTCTTCGCTGACCCGGTCGGCTTTGCTGACCTGCTCGCCGAGCTTATGGGCGAGGTTCTCGTGCTGGGCTTCGATCTCGGCCAGATCCAACAACAGCTTGCGCACGGATGCGTCGCGCGCCGCGTCGGCGGCCTTGCGGTAGAATCGCTCGGCCTCGAATTCCATCTGCTCCGTGTGTTTTCGGGCTTCCTCGAGGCTGGGGTGGGGCGCCAGCCAAAGCGGCTTTCGCTTCATGAAGCCTTTGACGTCCTGGCGGCGGATCAGCGGCAGGTACTCGCCGAATTTCTTTTGATAGAGCTCGAACAGCATGGTGCGATGGCGCACCTCTTCTTCGGCCATCTCGTCGAAGACCTTGGCCGAGACGGGGTAGTGGTCGCGCAACCCGATGGCAAACCCACGGTAGATGCGGCTGTCCTCATCCTCGGACGTGATGGCGAGGGCGAGGATTTCCTGTTCGGTGAGTTCACTGAAGCTTTTCAAGTTGACCTCGCGAGCGGGGAGTTGGCGAATAGTTTAGAGATATTCTAAACAAGAAGTCGGCGCCTTTGACAAGATGCTGCCGGACGGGCACGGGCTGCGGCGATGACGCGATCCACGATCGAGGCGGCGCGCCAGGCGCTCGAACCGGTGCTCCGGCGGCTCATGCACGTCTATTGGCGCTTTGCGCGCGGTATGACGCTTGGCGTGCGCGGGCTGGTCGTGGACGGGGAGGGACAGCGTCTTTCTCGTCAAGCACAGCTATGTCAGCGGATGGCATCTGCCGGGCGGCGGGGTGGAGACCGGCGAGACGCTCGCCTACGCGCTTGGACGCGAGCTGTTCGAGGAAGGGTCCATCGAATTGACTGGACCGCCCGTACTCCACGGCATGTTCTTCAACGACCGTGCATCGCGACGCGACCACGTCGCGCTGTTCGTCGTGCGCGAATTCCGCCAGGTCAGCGCGCCGGTCCCCAATCACGAGATCGTCGCGCACGGCTTCTTCGCCACCGACCAGCTTCCCGACGGCACGACAGCAGCGACACGCACGCGCATTGCCGAAGTGCTTGGCGGTGCGCCGGTGAGCGAGCGATGGTAGCGAAATCACTGTGCGTTCAAATTGCCGCGGTAGCCGGCCGGCGCGAATCAGCTAACATGAATGATGTCATTCGTTGCGTTTGAGCGCGTCGGCGTAACACGTCCGCGCTGCCGGTACCCCTTCCCAGCGACCGCGAAATGCTGCAACGATTCCTGTCGACCCGCCGGAGGGGCGCCAGTACTTCATCCTGCCGAAACGCGCGACTGCGCGATCGACACCAAGGCAAAGCGAGAATGACTGAATTTCACGGCTCGTCCGCCCGCGTGACCCCGGCCCCCTCGCCGGAGCCGATACACATGGGATTGAAACCACTGCTGATTGTGACCTTCGCAGGCCTGGTCCTGATCGCACTGTCGAGTGCGTTCCTGCTCGGGCTCGCGGTGGTCGGCCTGCTCGCGCTCGTGGTCGGCGGTTTCGAGGTGTTTCGCCGGCACGTTGGCGACCGGCCAAGCCGCCGGCAGGCTATTTGATCACCGGGCGCTAGGGGACTAGAACGACGCTGTCGTCCGAGCCCTGGTCAAAGCGTCCGTGCATTCGCGCCTGCACGGCCATCTATCGCATCCGGTGCGACGCGCGATCGATCGACGAGCGCGCCCGCGCGATCGCGGTCGAGCAGAGCGTCGAGATGCCGCTTGCGGCGATCACGGACGATTTCGTTCTGTCCGAGATCGTCGGACGGGTCGAAGACATCCGCGAAGTCACGCCGGGACTGTTCGAAGCGCGTATCTCGCTCGCCGCGGCGACGGTGGGCGACGACCCCGGGCAACTCCTCAACATGCTCTTCGGCAACAGCTCGCTGCACGACGATGTCGTGCTGTGGGACGTCGAGCTGTCAGCCGCGCTCGTTGCCGCGTTCGGTGGACCGCGCCACGGCCTCGCCGGGCTGCGCGCGCGGATAGGGGCGGGTGCTCGCGCGCTCACCTGCTCGGCGCTCAAGCCGCAGGGGCTGCCGGCCGCGGCGCTCGCGGAGCTCGCCGCGCGCTTCGCGCAAGGCGGCATCGACTACATCAAGGACGATCACGGCCTCGCCGATCAGGCCTATTCGCCGTTCGCCGCCCGCGTCGAGGCAATCATGACGCGGCTCGCGACCGTCGAGCGCGGGGGAGGAGCGCGTACGCGCTATGCCCCGAGCCTCTCGGGCGATCTCGACAGCCTGCGCCGGCAGATCGCGCTCGCCGCCGATGCGGGCGTCGATACCGTTCTGATCGCGCCGATGATCGTTGGGCTTGCCAACTTCCACCGCCTGGTGCGGGAGAACCCGAACATGGCCTTCATCGCCCATCCGGCCATGGCAGGCGCGGCGCGCATTGCGCCGCCGTGTCTCCTGGGCAAGCTGTTCCGGATTCTCGGCGCCGACGCCGTCGTCTTTCCCAACCATGGCGGCCGGTTCGGATATTCCGCGGAGACCTGCCGCGCGCTCGCGCAGGCGGCTTTGGCGGAATTCCCAGGCTTGCGCCCATGCGTCCCGGTGCCGGCCGGCGGAATGACCACCGCCCGGGTGGCGCGAGATGCTTGAATTCTACGGCGCCAACGTCATGTTACTGATCGGCGGCAGCCTGCTCGAAGCGCGCGAGCAACTGACCGCGGCGACCGCGGCATTCGTGGCCGAGGTCCAGCGATATCGCTATCCACCGAGCCACGATTCCACCGAGCCACGATAGAGCGTGAGTGCAGCAATGGCGGCCGGCGAGCGAACCATTCATCGCAAGGCGAACGACTACCGCTGGGAGGGGGTGGACGAGCTTCCCTACAAGGAGGACGGCCGCGCGCTGTTCAAGTCGATCACCCGGCAGGTGCTGTTCTCGGACCCCGACATGCAGGGCGAGTTGCGTTATTTCGAGATGAAGCCCGACGGGTTCTCGACGCTGGAGCGGCATGAACACATGCACGCCGTCCTGATCCTGCGTGGGCGCGGCCACTGCCTGGTCGGGAACGAGGTCCGCCCGATCGAGACACGCGACCTGATCACCGTGCCGCCCATGACGTGGCACCAGTTCCGCGCCACCCGGGGCGAGCCGCTGGGCTTCCTCTGCATGGTGAATGCGACGCGCGACAAGCCGCAACTGCCCACGGCGGAGGACCTCGCGAAATTGCAGTCCGATCAGGCCGTCGCGGCGTTCTTGCGCAATGAAGCTGGCGCCTAACGAGCAATCTCCCAGCCCCTCAAGCTACGTCTTGCAGGCTGTAAATGTTTTCAATGCTGCCTGTGCCTCGGCCCTGGACTTGTAGATGCCGCTGCCGCGCACCAGCACGACCGTCTTGCTCTTGGGTTTCTTCGGAAGGACGCTGCACTTCTGCGTCTTGCTGTTCTGCACCACGTAGTAATTCCGCGTGACGGCGGGGGCCGCCAATGCGCCGCTGATGATCGAGGCGATAATCCACTTCGCGATCATGAATTGATCTCCAGGCAGCGCAACAAGTTACAGCTCCAATTATCATATGCCGGGGCGCGGCCAACCCGCACTTCAGCAGTGTAATGAGCCTATGCTTCCGAGACGCCCGGCACAATCTTGCTTCGGCCGCGAATTCGCGCCGGTCCGGTGGACGATAGCCGGTTATCATTGGAATACCGCCAGGAAAGATGGCCTGCGGCGGACAAGCGGGATCGCCGGGAGGGATGCATGCTGAAATTCGAATTCCTGTTCAACCTCAGCGCCGATGTCGGTGATCTCATTTCGCTCGGGCCCTGTCCGCTCGGCGAGCGCCGGGTGGTCTATATCGGCACCGGCACGTTCGAGGGGCCCGACCTGCGCGGCGAACTGATCGGCGGCGCCGACTGGCAGATCCTGCGCAGCGACGGCGTGCTCGAGCTCGATGCGCGCTACGCCATCAAGGATCACCGTGGCGGCGTGATCCAGGTCCTGAGCCAGGGCCTGCGGCACGGTCCGCCGGAGGTGATGGCGCGGCTCGCGCGCGGCGAGGATGTCGATCCGGAGAGCTACTTCTTCCGTACCGTCATGCGGTTCGAGACCGGCGCGAGCGAACTCGCGTGGCTCAACAAGACGATCGCCGTCGCGACCGCGCGGCGCAAGGCACGCCGCGTCGAACTGGAGGCTTCGCGGTTGTTGTAGACGTGGCCGGCGGCGCCTGCGCAGCGTCAATCCGGCAGCGGGATGAACTCTTTCTCGTCGCCCGGCACCGTATCGAAGCGGCCCTGCTTCCAGTCGGCCTTGGCCTGCTCGATGCGCTCTTTACGCGACGAGACGAAATTCCACCAGATGTGGCGCGGGCCATCCATCGCGGCGCCGCCGACCAAAGCAACGCGGGCATCGACCGGCGCATGCACGCTGATCGCGTCGCCCGGCCGCAGCACCAGCAACTGCCCGGCCTCGAAGCGGTCGCCGGCAATCTCGACTGCGCCGGAGACGATATAGAGCGCGCGCTCCTCGGTATCGGCATCGACCGGCAGCACGCTCCCTGCCGTGAGCTGGGCGTCCGCGAAGATGGTGTCGGAGAGCGTCGGTACCGGCGAGCGCATTCCGTAGAGATTGCCGGTGATGAGGCGAATGGTCTTGCCCTCCGCGCTCAGGACGGGAAGCTCGTCGGCGCCATGGTGGGCGAAGCTCGCTTGCGTCTCCTCATGCGCCTGCGGCAGCGCGACCCAAAGCTGCAAGCCATGCAGCGGCTCGCCGCCGGCACGGTGGTCGGGCGCCGTGCGCTCGGAATGCACGATGCCCCGCCCGGCGGTCATCCAGTTGACCGCGCCCGGATGGATCGGCACGTCGCTGCCCAGGCTATCACGGTGGATGATTTCGCCGTCGTACAGGAACGTCACGGTGGCGAGTCCAATGTGAGGGTGCGGCCGCACGTCGATGCCGTCGCCCGCGCGGAACTCCGCCGGCCCGAAATGATCGAAGAAGATGAACGGGCCGACCATCCGCCGTTTGACGTGTGGAAGCGCTCGCCGAACCGAAAAATGCCCCAGATCGACGCTGCGCGGCACGACCACGAGGTCGATGGCGTCCGCGGCGGGCGCGTCGCCGGGGGCCGGGTCCTTGTGGGGGGAGAAGCTCATTTGGTACTCCTTGCCTCCTATAGCCTCACGTTGCGGCCGACTGGGCTGCAAGAGGCCGACCTTCCATCATAACCATGTCGTACGTGATTATGGCGGACCATTTTGTCGAGTGAAGTGACATGAAAAATACCGTGCTGGCGCTACGTACCTTTTTCATGCTCGCGCTGCCTTATTTCCGGTCGCAGGACCGCTGGCGCGCTTGCGGGCTGCTGGCCGGAGTGGTCGGTTCCGAGCTGTTCGTTGTCTATGTCGCGGTCAAAATGAATGAATGGAATGGGGCATTTTTCAACGCGATCGAGGCACGCAACAGCGGCGGGGTGCGAAGCGCGCTCGTCGTGTTCGTCTTCATCACCATCGGCGCGATCCTGTCGGGCATGGGGCAGTACTGGTTCGGACAGACGCTCATCATCCGCTGGCGCGAATGGATGACCGAGCGATATGTGGCGTTGTGGATGGCGGAAGGCCGCCACTACCGCATCCGCTTCGTCGATCAGACCGTGGACAACATCCACCTGCGCATCGGCAACGACGTTCTGCTGTTCATCCAGCGCACGCATGAACTCGGCACCGGATTCCTGCAGAGCATCGTCTCGCTCCTGTCGTTCGCCTTCATCCTCTGGGGCATTTCGCTCGCCGCTCCGCTGCCGCTGTTCGGGGTCGATCTGGCGTTCCCGGGCTATCTGGTCGTGCTGGCGATCGGCTATGCGGCGCTCGGCACCGTGGTCGCGCATTTCATCGGCTGGCCGCTCATTCCGCTGCAGTTCCGCCAGCAGCGCTACGAGTCGGATTTCCGCTTCGGGCTCGCGCGGGTCACCGACCATGCCGACGCTGTCGCCCTGATGGGCGGCGAACCGGTCGAGCGTTCCGAGTTGCGACGGCGTTTCGGTGCGCTGGTGCGTAACTGGGTGTCGCTGGTCAATCGGCAGAACGGGCTGAACGGATTCATCTTCGGCTACTATCACGTCTCCACCGTGTTCCCGGCACTGGTCGTGACACCTGCCTACCTGGTGAGTGCGATCTCGCTTGGCGTTCTGATGCAGGCCGCGCTTGCCTTCCAGAAGGTCGAGAGCGCGTTCGCCTTCTGCATCACGTCCTACGCCAAGATCGCCGAGTGGCGCGCGGTGATGAATCGCGTCGCGCAGTTCGAGGCGGCCATGGGCGAGGTCGACCGGCCGGGCCTCGCAGGCGCGGCGATCGACATCGAAAAGACCAAAGGCGACAGCCTGTCGATCCGTGATCTGGTGCTGCGGCTGCCGAGCGGCGAGCCGATCGCCGCGGTGCCCAAGCTCGATCTCGCACCGGGCGAACGGCTGCAGGTGACCGGTGCATCCGGAGCCGGAAAATCGAGCCTGTTCCGTGGGTTGGCCGGCACTTGGCCATTGGGGCAAGGGCAGGTGCGGCTGCCGAAGGGGCCGCGCGTGCTGGCCTTGCCGCAGCGGCCATACTTCCCGCTCGGCACGCTTCGGCAGGCGCTGGCCTATCCGCTGCTCGCCGAGGAGGTCGACGATGCGAGCTTGCGCGAAGCGATCGCGGCCTCCGGTCTCGGGCACCTGGCCGAGCGTCTCGATGACGAAGAGGAATGGAGCACGGTGCTCTCCGGCGGCGAGCAGCAGCGGGCGGGATTTGCGCGCGCGCTCATCTACCGGCCGACCGTCCTGCTGCTCGACGAAGCCGTGTCCACGCTCGAAGAAGCCGAGGCGCGCGATCTCTATCGCGTGCTGGCCGAACGGCTGCCGGAAACGATCATCATTTCGACCGGCCGTACGATCGCGCATGGCGATCTGCACCGGCGCGTCATGGAGATGAGCGGCTCGCCGGCCGCCGGCCGCTCGCAGCGTCAGGCGGCATTCGCGGATGCGCCGGCATGACCGCCGCAGATGACGATGGGAAGGCCTCCACGCTGAAGATGAATTACTGGGAGCAGTGGGGGCTGCATACCGAGATATGTCCATGCGATGTGCACTTCAACGAATGGGTTGAAGCGAACGCCATCAGGAACAAGACGATCTACCATTTCGGCACCGGTACCCATCACATCATCGGGCGCCATCAGGCGGAGTCCGGCACCGGCAACGTGGTCTTCGCCATCACCGCCTCGAAGGGGGAATACGACGCCTATGTGTCGCTGATTATCGAGAATGCGCGGGTGGCCAAGTCTTATCTGGTCTATTTCGGCGACATCTACCTGAGCAATGCGCGGCTGCTTCCCGACTTCGACGTGGTGACGCTGTTTCATCTCTGTGAATATTTCTCGCCGGACACCGCGAGCGAAGCCTATGGCGGGCTCGATGATCGCGGGCTGCTCGATCTGTTCACCGCCAAGACCAAGCCCGGCGGATATATTCTGTTCTACCAGGGCTCGAACGGCTTCGACAAAACTCAGCCTATCATTGCCGCTTGGGAGAAGGAGCGGCCGGTCGAGCGCGCCGCCGATTTCAAGACGCTGCTGGTCTACCGCAAGACCGCGTGAAGCTCAGACCTCGCCCCGTTCGTTCCCGCGAAAGCGGGAACCCAGGGCTGCACACTCGGCGTTTGGGACTCTGGGTCCCCGCTTTCGCGGGGACGAGCGGAGAGAGCGTCGGCTCAATCAGACTTGAGTACTAACCGACATCGAGCGGCTGGGTGCCGCCAGGCTTGCCGGCAGCGTCGAGGGTGATCTTCTCGACCCTCGCTTCGGCCTGGCGCAGCAGTTCCTCGCAGCGCCGCTTGAGCACTTCACCGCGCTCGTAGATGGCGACCAACTCCTCGAGCGGAACCTTGCCCTCTTCGAGGCGCTTGACGATCGACTCGAGCTCCTCGATGGCCTTCTCGAAGGGCAGGCGGTTGATGTCGGAATGATTGGTGTCGGCCATGATCGGGTCCAGGTGCGCGACTCGCCGAGTAGGCGACTCGCCTCAATGTCTCAATATAATGTAGCGCATTGCCCGCGCCACCACAGGCCGCTCAGCCGTGCATCAGCGCGGTGACATGGGCGGCTGCCGAGTTTGCGAGCCCCTCGAGGTCGTAGCCGCCTTCGAGCAGCGACACCACGCGGCCGCCGGCGCTGTGGTCGGCGACCTCCATGAGTTTTTGCGTCACCCAGGCGAAATCCGCCTCCAGCAGCCGGAGATTGGCGAGCGGGTCGCGGATGTGGGCGTCGAACCCGGCCGAGATCACGACCAGGTCGGGCGCGAAGTTGCGCAGCCGCGGCAGGATCGACGTTTCGACCGCCTCGCGGAACCGGTCGCCGCCGTCGTCGGGACGCAGCGGCGCGTTGACGATGGTGTTGTGATCGCCGCGCTCATTCACGGCGCCGGTGCCGGGATAAAGCGGCATCTGGTGGGTCGAGCAGTACATGACCGTCGGATCGGACCAGAAGATCTCCTGCGAGCCGTTGCCGTGATGCACGTCGAAGTCGACGATGGCGACGCGTTCGGCGCCATGCCGCTTCTGGGCGTGGCGCGCCGCGATCGCGACATTGTTGAAGAAGCAGAATCCCATCGGGCGCGCGGTTTCGGCGTGGTGGCCGGGCGGGCGCGTGGCGACGAAAGCGTTGGTTGCCTTCTTGCCCATGACCTCGTCCACCGCATGGGTGGCGCCGCCGACGGCGCGCAGCGCCGCCTCGAAGCTCCCCGGCGACATGGTGGTATCGGCGTCAAGGCGGGCCAGGCCCTGTTTCGGCGTCGCGTCGCGAATGCCCGTGATGTAGTCCATCGGATGGCACAGCGCGATCGTCTCCAATCCGGCAGCCGGTGCCTCGACGCGGGCGAGATCCTGAAAGCGTTCTTGCTCGAGCGCGCGCGCGACCGCCCGCAGCCGGTCAGGCCGTTCCGGGTGACCCGGCGGCGTCAGATGCTCAAGACAGGCCGGATGGGTGATCAACAGGGTGGTCATTACGCGAGTCCAGGTCAGCGTGATTGTGCCCTCTCCCCTTGTGGGAGAGGGCAGCCGTAGCAGATCAGCAGCAATGAATGGGTGAGGGGAACAGTCCCGCAGCAACCCCTCACCCATCAGAATATCTTGAAGCGTCGGGGCTGCCCTCTCCCACAAGGGGAGAGGGCGCGAGACGCACGCTCCGAAGTTTCGGCTCGGTCAACGCTGATGTAAAGGCCGTCAGTCCCACCGGCTCCCGCTGACGGTGACGCCGGCGGGCGGCGGAGGTTCGTCGGGGACGAAGAAGGTGGGTGCGAGCGGCTCGCCGGGTACCGCGCGGTATTTCTCGAAGTCGGTCACGCCCTCGCCGGCCAGGAAGGTGTCGTCGATCAGGAAGTTTCCCGTGAAACTCTTCGCCGGCTTCTGGAAGATCAGGTAGGCGGCATCCGCCATGATCTCCGGCGTGCGCGACATCCGCATCACGCGATCGCCGCCCAGCAGGTTCTTGATCGCCGCCGTCGCGATCGTCGTGCGCGGCCACAGCGCGTTGACGGCGATGCCTTGCGGGCGCAGTTCGCCGGCGAGGCCGAGCACCACCAGGCTCATGCCGTATTTGGCGATCGAATAGGCGGTCGAGCCGGCGAACCATTTCTCCCGCATGTCGAGCGGCGGCGAGTTCATCAGGATGTGCGGGTTCTTGGCCTTGGCAAGATGTGGGATCGCGCACTTCGACACCAGGAAGGTGCCGCGCACGTTGACCTGATGCATCAGATCGAAGCGGCGCATCTCGGTGTCGACGACCGGCGTACGAGATACCGCGCTCGCGTTGTTGACCACGATATCGAGGCCGCCGAACGTTTGGACCGTCCGCTCGATCGCGGATTTCACCTGCGCTTCGTCGCGCACGTCCACCACCAGCGGCAAGGCCTGGCCGCCGGCCTTGGCGATCTCGTCGGCCGCCGTGTAAATGGTGCCCGGCAGCTTGGGATGCGGCGTCTCGGTCTTGGCGGCGATTGCGATGTTGGCGCCGTCCCGCGCCGCACGCAGCGCAATGGCAAGCCCGATCCCGCGCGACGCGCCGGTGATGAAGAGCGTACGTCTATGAAGTGACATGTATGTTCATCGTCGGTTTGCCGCGTCCGGGTGATTGTGCGCGCGGCCCTCAGGTCAAGGCGGCATCCGCATTGTTCACGCTGTCGGCGCCTTCGAACACGATGCGCTCGAGCCCGCCCGCGGCGACCGCCACATTCTCCGCGAAGAAGCGCGCGATGGCGACTCGCGCATCCGCGTTCGCGCCGTCATTGATCCGTATCGCGGCGAGCGCCTCCTCGGCCAGCATGGCGCATCCCGCCGACACCGCGAACAGCCTCAGATAGGGAGTAGCTCCGGCCAACAGAGTATCCGGATCGTTCTGTTGCTGCCCGAGCAGCCATTGCGTGGTGCGCTCGAGGCTGTCGATCGCATCTTCGAGCCGCACGCTGGTCCAGCCGAAGGCCGCACGGTTGCTGACGTTGATCGCTTCGACCGTATGCCGCAGTTCCGCGATGAGTGCCTTGACGGTGGCACCGCCCGAGAGCGGCAGCTTGCGCATCACCAGGTCGATCGCCTGGATGCCGTTCGTCCCTTCGTAGATCGCGGCGATGCGCGCATCGCGGTAATGCTGCGCGGCGCCGGTCTCCTCGATGTAGCCCATGCCGCCATGCACCTGGATGCCGAGTGAAGCGACTTCGGTACCGATGTCGGTCGAGAACGCCTTGGCAATCGGCGTGAGCAGCGCGGCGCGCTCGTGCGCGGCCTTGCGCACGGACGGATCCTTGCTGCGCGCCGCGCGGTCGAGCGCGACCGCGGTGCTGTAGCAGATCGCGCGCGCCGCGCGCGTGAGCGCACGCATGGTGAGCAGCATGCGCTTGACGTCGGGATGCGCGACGATCGGGCTCGATCCGTCTTGCGCGGCGTTATTTGGCCGATCTCGGGTAAACCCGAGATCGGTCGCGCGGCCTTGCTTGCGCTCATGCGCATAGGCCATGGCCTGCTGGGTCGCGCGCTCGGCGATGGCGACGCCCTGCAGCCCGACCGCGAGGCGGGCCTGGTTCATCATCGTGAACATGCAGGCCATGCCGTGATTTTCCTCGCCGACGAGGAAACCGATGGCGCCGCCCTTGTCGCCGAACACCATCGTGCAGGTGGGCGAGGCATGAATGCCGAGCTTGTGCTCGATCGAATGCGCGCGCACGTCGTTGCGGGCTCCGAGCGAGCCGTCCGCGTTGAGCAGGAACTTCGGCACCAGGAACAGCGAGATGCCTTTCGTCCCGGAGTGGTGCATCCGGCAATCGCGCCAGCACGAAGTGGATGATGTTGTCGGTGAAGTCGTGCTCGCCGTAGGTGATGAAAATCTTCTGCCCGCTGATGCGGTAGCTGCCGTCGCCGGCGCGCTCGGCGCGCGTGCGCAGCGCCCCGACATCGGAGCCGGCCTGCGGCTCGGTGAGCTGCATCGTGCCCATCCATTCGCCGGAGATGAGCTTGGGCAGATAGCGGGTCTTGAGATCGTCGCTGCCATGCACGGCGAGCGCGTCGGCGCCCGCCATGGTGAGGAACGGGCCGAGGCCGAACGCCATCGCGGCCGAGCTCCACATCTCGATGCAGGCCGCGTTGACGGCGTGCGGTAGTTCCTGGCCGCCCCACTGCGCGGGCGAGGCGAGGCCGTTCCAGCCGGCCTGCGTCCACGCTTTGTAGGCCTCCTTCCAGCCCGGCGGCATGATCACGGCGCCGTCGTTGAAGCGGGCGCCGTCGCGATCTCCGATCGTGTTGAGCGGCGCGATCACCTCGTCGGCGAAGCGGCCGGCTTCCGCCAGCACCGCCTCAACCACGTCGTCCGTCAGGTCGCCGAACACGCCCTCGTTCAGCGCCGACGCAAAACCGGCCGTGTGGTCGAGCGCGAATTTGATGTCGGCAACCGGAGCCCGATAGGTCATGCTGTTGTCTCCGGAGCCGGTGGCAAGTTGCCGGCGCCCGCTCTGGTTGCCGATCTGCCGTCCGGCCGCGAGTGCGCCACTCGGCGGGCCGCCGCAAGTAATCTAGCCCCGGTGGTCGTGCGGTCAATCCAACGCGGCTGATACCTCGCGATCCGTTCCGACGGAATAGGGCCGAGTGATCTCGCCGGATGCCGCCCATGCCGCGGAATGCCGGATGAAGCGCGGACGTTGCCTGCCTGCCGCCCCGCCGCTATGGTCCCGCGCGCCACGGCGGCGCATGGACCCGCCTGTTGGGGCGTAGCCAAGTGGTAAGGCAGCGGATTTTGATTCCGCCATTCCCAGGTTCGAGTCCTGGCGCCCCAGCCAGTTAATCCCTTGATTTCAGAGCAAATTTGGTCCGGTGGCTTTTTGCCGCGAATTGGCGGGCATTTTTCGTGTGCGACGTGCCGCAGAGACGAATGTGCGCGTTCTCTCGGCGCGCGTGACGCCGAAAATCTCTCCAGGGCCATTTCGTGGTTGACTTTTTTGCTGCAACGAAGCGCCCTGATGCGCGCAGAAGGAAGTCGACGCGATGCGCAATCGTGGCCGCAATGTTAGACGGCAACGAGGTGTTCAAGGAACTATGGTTGCGGAAGTGAGAGCGATCACCGCTGCATAATCGGAGATTCTTTGAATCCAAGTAGCGTGCGCTGTTGAGCCCAGTCAGCAGGCAGTCGCGAGGCCTCGCGCATCAGCGTCTTTGCATTGAGCTGTCGCGGTTGCCGACCATTGACGATGGCTGTGGTGATGTCGGGTGCCAGCCAGGGCAGCCGCAGGAGGTTGTAGAGGTAGGCCGCCGTCACTCCTTCCTCGCGTGCGATATCATGCACGGTCAGTTTGGTATTTTGATTGAGACGTCCTTGGATATCGTGGGCGCGCGCAATGATCCTCAGCAAGCTCGGATCGGCTGCCTCTTGGTCGTCAGAGCCGTTGACCAGCATTCTCATTTCACGACCGACCCGCCTGAGGCCGGCCGGAGCCGTTAGTGTCAAGGCATCATCGGACGAACGGTCCAGGGTCTGGTTCTGGAGGGGCAGGTCGATCGGTTGGCCGGCAAGCATTTTTGCAAGACGTTGCCGACAAAGGCTGATGTCGACGCGTTCGGAATGGACTTCAATCCGGCATGACATTGACAGAAGCGTCGCCTTGACCTTGTTCAGTGGCTGGGTACCGAGCTCGTCCGCAATCTGACGCGCACGCTGGATCAATTGGCTCTGTCCTAATCGGTCCTCCAACTGTTCGCCGATCGCATCGAGGATTGCGGTCGGATCCGCGAGAAACGCGCGAAGCCGGTCGAGCACAATTCCTTCCAGATCGCTGGCCGGTATGCGCCAGCCACCTGAACGGCTGGTCCCAGCCTCCCGCATGAGGGATGCCGATATGTAGTATCGGTAACGCGTTCCTTTTTTGATTGCGTATGTTGGCGATAGCCGTTGGCCGGTTGCGTCAAACACGAAGCCGCCAAGGAGGTTTGGTTGCTTCGCGCTTGCGCCGGTTGCCCGCTCAATCCGATTAAGGGCTAGAGCAGCTTGGACCTGATCCCATAGCTCCTGTTCGACAATTGCCGGGTGCTCCCCCGGATATGAGTTGCCTTTATGGGTAATCTCGCCGCGGTAGATGCGATTTTGGAGCATGAGATAAAGTGCGCCCCGGGCGATTGGGCGACGGCCGCTGTAAAGAGTGCCGTCAGGGCGAATCCGGCGCTTGCTCATAATACCCCTGGCCGTAAGCTCCTCCTTGAGATCACGGACCGATTTGAGTGCCAGATATCGCCGGAAGATGTTGACCACGATCTGGGCCTCATCCTTATTGACGACCAGCTTGCGATCCTTGACGTCGTATCCGAGCGGCGGCATGCCACCCACCCACATGCCCTTCTTCTTGGAGGCTGCGATCTTGTCGCGTACGCGCTCTCCGATGATCTCGCGCTCGAATTGGGCAAAGGACAACAGCATGTTCAGCGTCAACCGTCCCATGCTGGTCGTGGTATTGAATTGCTGGGTGATGGACACGAACGAAACGCCGCAACGGTCGAAGATATCGACCAACTTGGCAAAATCGGAAAGCGCCCGCGTCAATCGGTCGACCTTGTAGACTACGATGACATCGACCTTGCCGGCCTCGATCTCGGCGATGAGGCTTTGCAGGGCTGGTCGCTCCATATTCCCGCCGGAATACCCGCCGTCGTCATACAATGACGGCAATACCATCCAGCCTTCGTGCTTCTGCGATAGAACGTAGGCCGCGCAGGCCTCGCGTTGGGCATCGAGGGAATTGAACGCTTGCTCCAGGCCTTCGTCTGTCGATTTCCGCGTATAGATCGCGCAGCGAACTTTCTTGCCAAGCGTTCGCGGAGTCTTTTCTGATTTAGCCATTGCTCCGTCCCTTACCTGGGCAGTCGGCGCCGGCCGCCAACAACCCAAAGAAACGTGGACCCGACCAGTGCGCTCCGGTGATTTTTTTGGCGATTTTGCTAAGGGACGTATATCTCGTCCCAGCGTACTCAAAGCCGTCTTCCGTAATCGTGACCGTATGAGTGCGACCGTGCCATTCGCGAATCAGACGTGCTCCAGGTTTCAAACTAAGGCTCGGAGTGGGGCCGATCCGTCCGGTCTTACGCAGGCCATTGGCCATCGTCTGGAGTTTGCGACGTGTCGCCTTGCCGAGCCCGCCGTGTTCGAGTTCCTGAAGTGTGTAGCTCACTCCGAGGGCCAGGAGGTCACGGCTGATCTTCGGCGGACCACTGTGGAACAGCCGGCGCCATTCGAGGCGAAGCTCCTCAAGTCCGAGCGATCGGATGCGATCGAGCTCGCGCTCGATCGCTCCCTTATCCACATTCGACATGGCTACGCGGCGGGTGACGCCGGAATGCTCTGGGCCGAAGTGGATTTGCCTGTCCGTCCGGTGATCACGCGGTAGACACGGTCGCCGTCGGTCTTTTCCGACGTCAGCTTTAGGCCGAGCTTCTTACGCACGACACCGGCAAAGAAACCGCGGACCGAATGCTCCTGCCATCCAGTCGCCTTCATGATCACGGCGATCGTTGTTCCTTTGGGCTGTTTGAGCAGACGAAGGACTGCCTCTTGTTTGGTGCCGCCGCGGGTCGAATCAGAGGGGGTATTTTCCGCCTTCGCTGGCTTCTTCGTGCGCTTGGCCGACGCGGCCTTTGTCTTGCTTGGTGTATTGCGGTGCGACATCTGGGAGACCCTTTCGGTTGAACGGCAAATGCGCCGTCACCACCGAAGCCCCGCACTGGCATATGGCCGGCGGGGCGGAATCACGTGAGGGCCTGAAGCCCTAACGCGGCCGTGACAGTGACGCTCTGTTCACAGCAGAAAGCCAGTCATTTCTGGATAATGTTAGTGCTGATTTTCGCCGGACCGCCGTCCCATGCTGGTCGTGGTATTGAATTGCTGGGTGATGGACACGAACGAAACGCCGCAACGGTCGAAGATATCGACCAACTTGGCAAAATCGGAAAGCGCCCGCGTCAATCGGTCGACCTTGTAGACTACGATGACATCGACCTTGCCGGCCTCGATCTCGGCGATGAGGCTTTGCAGGGCTGGCCGCTCCATATTCCCGCCGGAATACCCGCCGTCGTCATACAATGACGGCAATACCATCCAGCCTTCGTGCTTCTGCGATAGAACGTAGGCCGCGCAGGCCTCGCGTTGGGCATCGAGGGAATTGAACGCTTGCTCTAGGCCTTCGTCTGTCGATTTCCGCGTATAGATCGCGCAGCGAGCTTTCTTGCCAAGCGTTCGCGGAGTCTTTTCTGATTTAGCCATTGCTCCGTCCCTTACCTAGGCAGTCGGCGCCGGCCGCCAACAACCCAAAGAAGCGTGGACCCGACCAGTGCGCTCCGGTGATCTTTTTGGCGATTTTGCTAAGGGATGTATATCTCGTCCCAGCGTACTCAAAGCCGTCTTCCGTAATCGTGACCGTATGAGTGCGACCGTGCCATTCGCGAATTAGACGTGCTCCAGGTTTCAAACTAAGGCTCGGAGTGGGGCCGATCCGTCCGGTCTTACGCAGGCCATTGGCCATCGTCTGGAGTTTGCGACGTGTCGCCTTGCCGAGCCCGCCGTGTTCGAGTTCCTGAAGTGTGTAGCTCACTCCGAGGGCCAGGAGATCACGGCTGATCTTCGGCGGACCACTGTGGAATAGCCGGCGCCATTCGAGGCGAAGCTCCTCAAGTCCGAGCGACCGGATGCGATCGAGCTCGCGCTCGATCGTTCCCTTATCCACATTCGACATGGCTACGCGGCGGGTGACGCCGGAATGCTCTGGGCCGAAGTGGATTTGCCGGTCCGTCCGGTGACCACGTGGTAGACACGATTGCCGTCGGTCTTTTCCGACATCAGCTTTAGGCCGAGCTTCTTACGCACGACGCCGGCAAAGAAACCGCGGACCGAATGCTCCTGCCATCCAGTCGCCTTCATGATCACGGCGATCGTTGTTCCTTTGGGCTGTTTAAGCAGACGAAGGACTGCCTCTTGTTTAGTGCCGCCGCGTGTCGAATCAGCAGGGGCATTTTGCGTCTTACTAGGCTGCTTCGTGCGCTTGGCCGAAGCGGCCGTTGTCTTGCTTGACGTGTTGCGGCGCGACATCTGTGAGACCCTCTTCAGTTTAAACGGCAAAAGCGCCGTCACCACCGAAGCCCCGCACTGGCTCATAGCCGGCGGGGCGAATCCCGTAAGGGTCTCAAGCCCTTAACGAGGCCATGACAGTGACGCTCTGTTCACGACAGAAAGCCAGTCATTTCTGGATAATGTTAGTGCTGATTTTCGCCGGACCGGATCACGACGGCATTGCGCCGTGACTAAGCTGTGGTTCACGCCATTTGCACCTCGCCCGCGAATGATCCGGACTGGGCTTACGGCAAGGTGCGCGATATTTTGCGCTCGCCCGTCCTCAGCAAAAGTGCTCAGTGAGCCGACGAACTTCTCTTTCTAATCCACGCTCTACAATTCTCGCGCACATCAATCGCGCGGAGCTCGGAGAATTTGACGCACTTGTGCTCGGCCTCTTCCTCATGTCCCACTTCAAAGGACAGATCGTCGTGCCCGATGGCGGTTTCTATCTCCGCGATGCACACATGAGTTTGGTGCGGGAAGGGCGCTTGGCCGCGGGCGTCAATGCACTGGCAGAGCTGCCACCACAAATCCGCGCCGCGCTCCCTCTCTTCAAAGTAATTCCTCACCGAACCCTACCCGAAGACGCCGAGACATTGGCACGGCACGCGGGGCTGCGGCCTGACCCGCTCCGCGCTGAAAACCCATTTAATGAATTTGTGGCGGCAGCGATGGCCTAGCCGGAGCCGGGGGCGCGGTTAGGAACCGTGCCTTGAAGGTCGGCCACACGGCAATGAGCAAGAAGCTCACAGCCAGCATGACAGCGCCAGACCCCTTATACTTTTCGCCGTCAGCGAAGAAGGCGCAGGCAAAGATGGCCGAGAAAACAGCCCAAACGATGAAAGTTGCTGGTGTGCGCGGCATCTTACATCCTCCGTTACGGCAGCGTTCTCACGACCTTCATGCAGCCTTGCACGGTGATATAGACCGTCATCGAGAGCATTAAAGTCATCAGCACGACGGAAAGCGAGCTCCCGGCCTGGAGGTATTTGATTCCGAGCGTGAAGAAAATGCCGCAAGAGACAGACGGGCCGACGATAGCCAAGACCATCTGAAGTTTCGGAGAGCCGGAAAACAGCATGGCACGAGCCCTTCGGTGCGGATTGCGGCCATTTTTGTAGCATGCGCCCACTCGATGCGCTGTGATGGCGGTCACACTTTGCGCGACCGCCGAGGTGCTGGCGCAGTATGCGGGGCTCTCGCCTGGTGCGAACAATTATAAAGATTTTGTTGCGGCGGCGATTGCTGCCTGACGGAGCCGGGAAACTGAAACGAATTGTACGCAGCGCTGGGGGGCGAACGTAGGCCCCCCAGTGAAGGTCGTTAGTGCTGCTGCTTGCTTTTCTCGTTCGCCGTCTTGGAATGCGTGTCCGCATTCTGCGCGTGCTGCTGGGCTTGGGTCGCGTGTTCCTTGCCCTTCGTATGGTCGCTCTTGCCGTGATGTTCGGCCGCCTGACGATGCGCCTTGGCTGCGTTTTCGTGATGCTCCGCTGCCTTATTGTGTGCGTCTTTGGGCATGGTCGTTTCCTTTTTGCCGGTGAATACCGGTCACCGCACATGGCGCTGCGGTGATGCCGCCACAAGGAGAACAGATGTTTATTTCCGGCATGGAACTTTCGGAGTTGGGGGAGCTGTTACTTCAATCGCCCGATGACAAGGTTGATGTCAGCGGCGTTTTCAGGAGCGGGCTGAACGTCCCATTGATGCGTCGCAATTTTCAAACGTCCATTGGTCGCCCGCTCAAGCGCTACCGCGAACACAAGGGCAAAATCTTCACAAAGGAACAAGCGGCTGCCCTGGCACGCAACTCCTGGAGCGCTGATCCGAACGAGCATTTTGGTCTACCGGCAGACATAGTTCTGTCAGTGGACGATGCAGAGCGCATGTGGGGCAAGTCGAATGAGGCAACGCCAGGGAAATGAGGATTTTAGGCCGCTGCGAGACCAGCAGAGGCGCTAATGATCTTTCGGTCATTGCGCCGTCACTGCGCAGTCAATCACGTTCGGGAAACACGAAAGTCATGTCGTGGAACTTCTCGAGCGTAAGAGTTTTGCTAGTTTGGTGTATTTGGGAGATATCGATCGGCTTCGAGCTCAAGCTGGCGGTAGACGCAATGCTCTTATGGGGCAATCCGAAATAATTCGCCGCGACTGCGACGAGTACGAATGCGATCACCAACGCGCCGATACCATTTAGATATTGAGCCATTGCAATCTCCTGTTGATCAGGAGAGAGCTAGGCTGATCCCGCCGCCCGCCGATGTGATGGCGATCACATTTTTGAGGAATTGCGACGCAGCGGGATGTCCGACCCATTTGACCTCGTCCGCATTGCAAGCTCTTGCGATGGATCAGGGCGACATCTCGACCACGATCCCGTAGGGTCAAGAAATTGAAACTGTCGAAAAGACGGTGAGTTATTGATTTTCGGCATGGCGTCGCCAAGTGGCGCCGATTACGATTTTTCGAGCAACAACCGCTCGGCTGTCTGTGGAGGACGAATGAATTGGGCGCGCATCCTGGCCTTCGTCACGGGTCAGGTGGATCAAGAGTTGTTGGCGCGAAACGAATATCTAACGGCCGAAAATCGCATCCTGAAGGCTCAGTTGAAAGGGCAGTTGCGACTTACGGACGCCGAGCGGGCCACGCTCGGCGAGATTGGTCAGAGATTGGGTCGTAAGGTTCTCGAAGAGGTGGCCAATGTGGCCCGTCCGGACACCATCCTGGCACCACGCCGGCGAAGAAGCCGCGCACCGAATGCTGCTGCCAGCCGGTCGCCTTCATGATGGCGGCGATCGCCACGCCCTTGGGCCCGCTCAGCAGCGCGATGATGGCATCTTGCTTGGAGTTCGATCGACCCGACGGAACAGGGCGCGCCTCAGCGAAGTGTTCGCCACCATCCTTGACAACGGCCTTCTTGGCCGAACGGCTGGTACGCGACGCCTTGGGTGCTTTCGAAGAATTGCGGGACATCTGAGATCCTTTCGGTTGCGACGGCATTTCAGCGCCGCCACCACCGAAGCCCCGCAATGGCCGCATGGCCGGCGGGCAGGATCCCGGGCAATCATGACCCGAGCGTCGTCGTCAGTGACGCTCTGCGTGCGCTCGAAGTCCAGTTTTTTCTGCGACCATTTTGTTGCGATGATCCGCCCGAAATGATTATGGAAGTGCTCAGCCCTTCTGGAGAACACACAGGGCGTGGCGCTGACCTTCGCGATTGAGCCGGTATCCGCCCATAGGCAGAGCATCGCGACCCTTGCCTTGTCTTGCGACTTCGCCGAGGACCCCTGCCAGCCAGGACTTCTGGCAGTACCGGATGCTGCGCAATAACGTGCATTAGTGTAGTGAGGACCTTCGTGGGGTGACATATCTGTGGCCGAACACTCTGATCTCGCTGCGCTCGATAAGCTCAAGGTGCGCATCCAGGCGCTGCGCGTCAAGACGGTCGATAACGGCTGCACCGAAGACGAAGCGCTGTCCGCCGCCGCTAAAGTTGCCGAGTTGCTTGACCGCTACGACCTGTCGCTGACCGACGTTGAAATTCGAGAGGAGCCGTGCGAACGCCGAGAGTATGAGACTCACCGCAAGAAGCGCATTCCACTCGACGACTGCATTGGCGCTGTTGCGCATTTCTGCGACTGTCGCGTCTGGCGGGAGAGAGAACCTGGAGCCGGCGAGAGTTGATGCGTATCTTTCGGTCTTCGTTCGGACGTTGAAGCCGCGCACTACCTGACCGAACTGATCGCACGTCTGTTCGGTCGGAGCTCGGTCGTTATAAGACAACGTCCGACTACCAGCGATTCCGGCATAAAGATCGGCACATAGCGAACGCTTCCTTCACTCTAGGCATGATGGCGTCCATCGCAGACAAACTAACAGCGATGAAGCTAAGGCGAGATGAGGTGAACCACGTCACCGGGCGTGATCTCGTTCTTGTCCCAAGGCCGCGATCGTTGACGCAGAGCTTGAAAAGCTCGACTTGAAGCTTCGAAC